>CALDOX010000015.1:0-357500 GCA_937912005.1 uncultured Alphaproteobacteria bacterium | reverse complement strand
GATAATCATATAAAAATCTTGAGATCAAAATGTCCATTACGATGTAAATAATTATAAAATTATCATCATAAGAAACGTTTATAATAATATCCTATAAATTCTTGAAAAAATTCACTTTCAAAGATATCCTTTCCGTCAGGTGCGAGAGACATTGGGTCACCCGCGTTTAGAGCCTGAAACAGACAGGTTCGGAGCCGTCGAAAGCTCTTACAGCAAGCGGTGTTTGATATGAACGCCGTATAACCCTTTTTGCGTATGGCGCAGAGGGATTGTATCCCCGATTTCCACTATGGATCGGGGAGGTCTGACGTATATCCAGACTCCTTGCCGATCGGTGACGGGGTTAAAGGTCAAACGGTCATTCTCACAGTATGATTTTCGAATTCTCCACTATGCTTTTAAAGCGTTTTCGCTTTTTGTTGGGAAGTCATAACGTATTGAAATTAAATCAAATTTCGCGTTCTTTCCGCCAATTGATTTGATCCGGATTTTTTTCAAGGTAACATCGCGGTAACACGTTTGCGATGTATTCTTTCCCCGGAAAACAATCCCCGAAGTTTTCTTTTGATTATTCAATATCAACCCGAAACAAGATGCGTTATTTTCCGTATATTCGTCAACCGCATTCTGTCCTACAGCGTTTGTGGTGGATAAAAAGAACAACAAAAATGGCCGGATACGAGTTTTGTAATAGGCTCCCGTTCTGCGAGGCAGCAGAATAAAAAAATACTGTTATAAACGCTTTTCATCGGCGCACTTCTTTGGGGAGCCTACGGCATCATTATCGGTACTCCGGGGCAAATCCTGAACGTCGGAAACGTCGATGCTGTCAATCCCGTCATAAACTTCATCGGACGTATTCCCAACCGGATTGTTTCTATGACTAAATATGCCGTGTCGAAAACATAAAAAGGAGCATTGAACGATATGACGGTATACGGCTATTTAAGAGTATCAACGGATAAACAGGACTGCGACAATCAGAAAATCGGTGTGGAGGCTTTGGCGGCGAAACTTAATCTGCCGATCGAAAGCTGGATCGTTGACAATGGCGTTTCGGGAATGAAAGAGCCGGAAAAAAGACAGTTGGGCAAATTACTGAAAAAAATAAAATCGGGAGACGTGATCATCTGTTCCGAATTGTCCCGCTTGGGGCGCAAGTTGTTTATGGTCATTTCAATTCTTGAACATTGTATGAAAGTCGGCGCAAAGGTGTTGACCGTCAAGGACGGATACGAATTGGGCGACAACGTTCAAAGCAAAATTTTAGCTTTTGCGTTCGGACTTGTCGCCGAATTGGAACGGGAGATGATCAGCAAGCGCACGAAAGAAGCTCTGCAGCGCCGCAAAGCAAACGGGAAAGCCATCGGCCGCCCAAAAGGCAGAAAAAATATCAAACACGTTTGGAACGGCAAAGAAAAGAAAATCCGCAGATTGTTAAAACAGGGAACGGAAAAGACAAAAATAGCCCGTATGACGGGAATAAGCGTCAGTTCGCTTTACACTTTTCTGAAACAGTAAAGGAAAATCTCTTTTTTTGACTTTAAGTATATGAAAAAAACGTCCTTTTTCTTTACATAAACCAAACACCTCTCTTTTACAATAGCCTTTTTTGAAAACGGCTCTTTTTCTATCTTCTTCCGGAATCAAACAAAACTCCTGCCAGTTGAAGAAACGGGAGAATATTTAAACGCACTTTTTTAAGTGTTGAATGAATGGAAAAAGGCTGTTTCTTTAATGATTTACGGATTTGTGCAGGATAGTCCCGTCATTGAAAGCTTCAAACAACAAAGAGAGAGTATTCTCTCTTATGCGAAAAGCCATGCTTTGAGCGTTGATGAATGGCTTGATTCGACCACTTTCGATCCTGAAAAATTCAAAGAAAAGGATGTTTTATTATTGGAAAAGACGTTCCGTCTGGGCAAAGAAATCCGCTCGATCTCTGAAATCTTACAGCAATTGTTGTCCAAAGGCGTCAAAGTCTGTTCTTGCAAAGACAACATAACGTTCGGCGAAGATTATGTTTCTTCGACGGTGATGGCGCATGCGTTCGGACTTGTCGCGAATATTGCGGAAGAAGTTCGTTCCGCTTTGACGAAAGAGGCTTTGGCTCTTCGCAAGCGGGAAGGACAAACATTGGGACGTCCGCGCGGCAGAAAAAATACCAGTCAAAAATGGGATGCCAAAAAAGAGCAGATCCGGAAATTGCTCCGATCGGGAAAGACGGAACCGGAAATCTGCCGGATGCTGAACATACCTCGTTCCTCTTTATTCGTATATGTCAAAGATCACCCTGAACTGAAGCCGGAGGCGATTTAATGATGTTTTCCTTCATCTTTTTTTATGAACGGGAGGTTCCGTCTATGTCCAAGGTCAATGACCTAAAAGACGGAAAAGATGTTTCGGCATTTTTTCAAGATATTCCCGTTCACCTTTCGACTGTGAGGAAAGATGACTCTTTACGTTTTTGACATGGACGGAACGTTGACGCCGGCGCGTTTGCCGATGACGGCGGAATTTGCGGTTCGTTTTTATGAATGGCAGAAAACGCACAGGTCTTTTATCGCTACCGGTTCCGATTACGCCAAAGTAGAAGAACAACTGCCTCAAACCATCATCAACGCTTTTACGGGCGTTTACTGTTCCATGGGCAATGTTTTGAAAGCGCAAGGCGAAACCGTTTATCAAAAAGATTTCACCCCTTCCCCGCTTTTATTGGAACGCTTGGAAAATTTCCGCACCAATACAGCTTATCCGGGGCCGTTGTTTGATAATTACATCGAAAGCCGCGTCGGCATGGTGAATTTTTCCGTTTTGGGTCGGAATTGTCCTTACACGGAACGGGAAAGATACGGGGTTTGGGACAAAGCGCATCACGAACGCACGACTATTCAGAAAAAATTATTGGAAGAATTTCCCGATCTGGACATCGCCGTCGGCGGGTCGATTTCGATGGACATCACGCCGAAAGGCTGCGGCAAAGGACAGATCGCCCGTCATTTGCGCGAAACATATCCCGACGAGGAAATTGTTTTCTTCGGCGACAAGACGTTTAAAGGCGGCAACGACTACGAACTGGCGCAAGAGCTTGCGACGCTGTCCGCCACAAAGACCGTTCAGGTCGATGATCCCGATTTTGTTTTAGCTTACTTGGAGGCGAACACTTAAATGACTTGTTATTACATTGTTTCGGGCGGTTTCGACCCGATCCACGAAGGACACATCGGCATGATCAAAGCCGCAAAAGAAAAAAGCGACGGCGTGATTTTACTGTTGAATTCGGACGAATGGCTTTGCCGTAAAAAAGGCAAGAACTTTATGAATTTCAAAACGCGTCTGGCGATTTGCGAAAACATCAAAGGCGTGATTGACGCGTTCGGGTTTGACGACGCGGACAATTCGGCGTGCGACGGTATTCGTAAGGCTCGGGCAAAGTATCCCGATGCGGAGCTGGTCTTTGCGAACGGCGGCGACAGGACAAAGGACAACATTCCCGAAACGGCAGCAGCCAACGAATGCCACGTCCGTTTGGAATTCGGCGTCGGCGGGGAAAACAAAGCGAACTCTTCCTCTTGGATTTTGAAAGATTGGAAGCAAAAGTAACGGATTTCCGCAAATGTCGGCAAAGAAATTGAAAAGAAAACTGATAAAGTTAAGCACGTTTTGGATTCCGGTTCATTCCTGGCGTGTTTATCTGCGGGAAACGTTAAAGTCGCTGTTTCTTGATAAAACGGCGACAATCAAAGATTTGCTGTTCAGTTCGTCTTTTCCGCAGCCTGTGCGTAACGGATCTGCGAAAACATTGTTGTTCATTGATGCGCAGATTCCGACATACGACAGAGATACCGGTTCCAGAGTAACGTATCAATATCTGATTTTTTTTAAAAAGATCGGAATGAATGTCGTTTATCTGCCGTTTAAATTGTTTCCTCGCGGACGTTATCTGAATGCGCTTCTGTCTGAAAAAATAGAAGTCGTTACAGAAAACTTTCATAGTTATTTGCGTTCTCACGGTTCCGAATTTGATTATGTTTATCTGAATCGTCCGGATATTGCTAAAAATTTTCTGCCGGATTTAAAGCAATATACAAAAGCAAAAATCATTTACCAAGCGCACGATTTGCATTTCCTGCGGGAACAGCGTTGCTTTGAAGAAACCGGCAATGAACAAGCTTTGGCGCGGTCTGAAATGTATAAGGAACTGGAACAAAAGATAGCCGAAACGGTTGATGTTTTTTGTTCCTTTTCCGAAGTCGAAATTGAAAAAATTCGGGAAATGGTGCCGCCGGTCAAAGCTTATACCGTTCCGCTGTATTTATGGGAAAAAGCAAAAGACACCGTTTATCAAGCGGAAAGCCGGAAAAATTTGATTTTTGTCGGCGGATTCGGGCATAAACCGAATGTTGACGGGACAGAATGGTTTTTAGATGAAATTTTTCCGCGGGTGGTTAAACAGATTCCCGATATAAAATTTTATATCGTCGGAGCGAATCCGCCGGATTTTCTTTTAAAGAAAGCGTCAGAAAACGTTGTGTTCACCGGTTTCATGCCGGACGAAGCGTTGGATAAGCTGATGTCTGAAATCAGGCTTAACGTTGTTCCTTTACGTTTCGGCGCAGGCATTAAAGGCAAGATTATTGAATCGATTTATAACGGTTTGCCCGTTATCACAACTTCTGTTGGCGCGGAAGGCATTCCAGCAACGGATTTGATTACGGTTTGCGATGAACCGGATAAATTCGCGGACAGATTGGTTCAATTATACAACGACACGGCGAAATTGAACGAAATTTCCGCTCAATCGGTTGATTTTATTCAGACTCATTATTCGCAAGCGACGGCAAAAAAAGTTTTCCGGCAAATATTCGGAGAAAAATTATGAAAAAACTTCTATTTGACGGCAGAAATTTAGTCCACGGATTGAACGGAACAAGCGCCAGAAGCGGCATATATTTTGTTACGTTTAATTTATTGAAATATTTTATAGAAAACGAGGCGTTTGATGTAACCGTATTTTGTAATATCAAAGACGTCTTGGAATTGAAAAAGGATTTGAAGGAAAAGACGAATAAAGATGTAAAATTTCTTTTTGAAAATCAAAGCGTTCCGGTCAATAAATGGGATAAAAAGAAGAGGCGGTATAAGTCCGAAAAAAAGCATATTCGCAAGCTTTTTTGCGATATCGTTCAGAAAATAGTGACGCCTCGTTTGATTTTTAATGAAAAATACGACGTTTATTTTTCGCCGCAAGAGGCGTTTTTAGACAGTATAAAAGCGGATAAACGTTTTATCGTTTTATACGACGCCATTCCCTTGATTGATTCAAAAATAAATCCGGCGTATGTGGATAAATCGTGGTATTATTATGTAATCCAACAGCTCAATTCCAAAGACGGCTATTTTGCGATTTCCCAATCGACAAAGAATGATTTTCTGAAATTTGCGCCGCAATTAAAACCGGAACAAATTACCGTTACGCCGTTAGCCTCCGGCAATAATTTTTATCAGGAAACCGATGCGGAAAAAATCAAAGCCGTACGTTTGAAATACAATATTCCCGCAGATAAAAAATATGTATTTAGTCTGTGCACTTTGGAACCGCGCAAGAATCTGATTCGTGCCGTCAAAACGTTTATTCAATTCATTGACAAGAATAAAATCGACGATTTGGTTTTCGTATTGGGCGGCGGTCAATGGGATTGGTTTATCGAAAAGTTGGAAAACGAGATTGATAATCTGGGTGAATACAAAAATAAAATCATTCGTGCCGGATATGTCGATGACGCGGATTTGGCCGCATTGTATTCCGATGCGCAATGGTTCGTTTACACATCGCAATATGAAGGATTCGGTCTGCCGCCGTTGGAGGCAATGCAATGCGGCTGTCCCGTCATCACGTCAAACAATTCCAGTCTGCCAGAAGTTGTCGGCGATGCGGGCGTCATGATTGATTGGGACAACGACGAACAACACGTCGAGGCTTACGAGCAGTATTACTTTAACGATGATTTACGCCGTTCCAATGCCGCCAAGGGACTGGAACGGGCAAAAGAATTTTCTTGGCAAAAAACAGCAAACTTAATGATTACGGAGATGTTGAAATGACACAAAAAACGGCTTTGATTTCGGGTGTAACGGGACAGGACGGCGGCTATCTGGTCAAATTTCTGTTATCGAAAGGATATCGCGTCGTCGGATTGTACCGTCGCGGGGCGACCGATACGTTTTCCAAGCTGAAAGAACACGGGATTTTTGATCAAATCGAATTGGCGGATTTTGATTTGTTGGAATTTTCCAACATCTGCCGTTTAATGATCAAATATCAGCCGGACGAATTTTATAATCTGGCGGCACAGAGTTTTGTCGCCACCAGTTGGGAAGAACCGATCTATACCGCGCAGGCGGACGGCATGGGCGTTTTGTATATTCTGGAAGCCATTCGTCAGTTTTCGCCGAAAACACATTTTTATCAAGCGTCCACTTCGGAAATGTTCGGCAAAGTCCAAGCCGTTCCGCAAACCGAAACAACACCGTTTTATCCGCGTTCCCCGTACGGTTGCGCAAAGCTGATGGCACATTGGATGTGCACGAATTACCGCGAAAGTTTCGGCATTTTTGCCTGTTCAGGTATTTTGTTCAATCACGAAAGCCCGATGCGCGGCAAAGAATTCGTTACGCGTAAAATCACGGCGCATTTTGCGGAAATGGTAACCGGCTTAACCGACAAGCCGTTGGAATTGGGTAATCTGAATGCCAAGCGCGACTGGGGCTTTGCCGGCGATTATGTCGAAGCGATGTGGCTGATGCTACAACAGGACAAACCCGACTATTACGTCGTAGCGACAGGGGAAACGCATCCGATCCGCGATTTTGTGACCGAAGCGGGCAAAGTTGCCGGTTTTGATATCGAATGGCAGGGCGAAAACGAAAATGAAATCGGCGTTGACAAAAAAACGGGCAAGACCGTTGTGAAAGTCAATCCGAAATTCTTCCGTCCGGCAGAAGTCGATTTATTGCTGGGCAGTCCGGAAAAAGCGGAAAAAGTTCTCGGTTGGAAACGCAAGACAAGCTATGCGGATCTGTGCCGTTTGATGATGGAAACCGACATTGCCAGAGCCAAAGCCGGAAAACTTTAATCAAAGGAGAAAGTTTATGAACTATCCTGTGTATCAACCGTCTTTAACGGGAAATGAAAAAAAATACGTTAACGAATGTCTGGATACTGCTTGGATTTCGTCAAAGGGACACTTCGTTACGGATTTTGAAAAAGCGTTTTCCGAATTTATCGGTGTCAAGCACGGCACGGGTGTTTGCAACGGAACGGTCGCCATTCATTTGGCGGCGCGCGCTTTGGGATTGGGCGACGGCGATGAAGTAATTTGCCCGTCGTTCACCTATATCGCTTCCGCAAATCCGTTTGAACAGCTGGGTTGTAAAGTCGTTTTCTGTGACAGTTTGCCGGACAGCTGGCAGATGGATCCTGCGGATGTCGAACGGAAAATCACACCGAAGACAAAAGCGTTGATGGTCGTTCATTTGTACGGGCATCCGGCGGATATGGACGCTTTGTGCGATTTGGCGAAGAAACATCATCTGTTTTTGATAGAGGATTGCGCCGAAGCGATCGGAAGCCGTTATAAAGGCAAATGCGTCGGCAGTTTTGGCGATATAGCCTGCTTTTCGTTTTTCGGCAATAAAACAATCACCTGCGGCGAAGGCGGTATGGTCGTTTCCAATAATGACGAACTGTTTGAACGCGCCAAGCATTTAAAAGGGCAAGGTGTTGTTTCATGGCGTGAATATTGGCACGACGTATCGGCGTATAACTATCGTATGACTAATATTCAAGGAGCAATCGGTCTGGCTCAATTCGAACAAATCGACAAATTCATAACGGCGAAACGTCAAATTGCCGAATGGTATATGCAGGAATTGGCGGAAACGCCGCTGATTTTCCATAAACCGGTCGGGGACGTGTTCCATACGTTTTGGATGGTGTCGGCTTTGGCAAAATCGATGGAAGACCGCGCGGCTTTGCGCGATGCGATGAAACAGGCAGGTATCGAAACGCGTCCGACTTTTCCGTGCGTGCATCAAATGCCTGTTTATAACAAAAGGTTCGAATGTCTGCCTGTTGCGGAGGATTTATCGTCCAGAGGTATCAACTTTCCGTCCTATCCCGTGTTGACGCATAAGGACGTTAAGGCGATTTGCAAGGTTGTTAAGGGGTATTATGGAGCATAAGCAATGAAAGAGCAGATAACAGAAATTTTAAAGGAAGCAATTGCGGAATTGAATGAGCAGTTGGATGACAATGAAAAAATAGCGTTCAATGATGAAACTCGTTTTATCGGTTCTCACGCTTGCATAGATTCAATGGGGTTTGTCACGTTGGTTTCCATTATTGAAGAACTGATTGCGGACAAAACCGGCAAAACGGTTCAGTTGGTGAATGAAAAGGCTTTTTCTCAAAAACACAGTCCTTTTTATTCCATTGCGACTTTGACGGATTACATTGAAACGCTGATAAACGAGGCTGAATAATGATTATCGTTATTACAGGAACCAGCCGCGGGATCGGCCGCAGTTTAGCGGAATATTATACCGGCAAAGGTCATACGGTTATCGGTTGCAGCCGTTCGGAATGCGATTTTAAGCATGATCTTTACATACACTTCACAGTAGATATGTCCGACGAAAAAGCGATTAACGATTTTGCCGCTGCCGTCCGCAAACAGTTCGGTCATATTGACGCTTTGATCAACAATGCCGGCGTTGCGTCTATGAACCACTTTATGCTGACGCCTTTGGAAACGGCAAAGCGGTTGATGAACACGAATTTCTTCGGCCCGTTTGCGGCGATCAGAGCTTTTATTGCGTTGCTGAAAAAATCGGAACACCCACGCATCGTTAATTTTTCGACAGTTGCCGTTCCGTTCAATCTGGACGGTGAACTGGCGTATGTGTCTTCCAAAGCTGCGGTGGAAGAGCTGACGAAGATTTTAGCCAAAGAATTGGCCGGATTTAAAATCACGGTGAATGCCGTCGGGCCGACGCCTGTGAAGACGGCTTTAACGGCCAAAGTTCCGGAAAACAAGATTCAAGCGTTGTTGGACAGACAAGCGATTAAGCGTTTCGGCGAATTTGAGGACATACGCAACGTCATCAATTTCTATTTGCAACCTGAAAGTGACTTTATCACGGGACAGATCATCTATTTGGGCGGAGTAAACAAATGAATATCGATTTTTTCAAGCAAAGTATGCTTAAAAACAAAGATGTTATTGCCGTTATCACGGACGGCAAGGAATATTCTTTTGCCGATATATATGCAGAATATGAAAAAGCGTCGGAATTTTTGAAAAAATCGAACATTCCGGAGGAAAGCGTTGTGTCTTTACTGGCGGATTTCAAACCGCAGTCGATCGCGTTATTTTTAGCATTGATTGAACACAACGCTATCATTGTTCCCATTTCCCAAACGATCAAAGCGATTGACAATTACGTCCGCATTTCGGAAAGCGAATACTTTATCGACATCAGCGGAAACGCTCCCGTTGTGAAATCGACGGGAATGACTGTATCCCACCCGATGTTGCTGAAACTGAAAGAAGAAAAGGCTCCGGGGCTGATTTTGTTTTCTTCGGGGACGACCGGCGAACCGAAAGCGGCTTTGCACGATTTGACCTTTTTACTGGAAAAGTTTAAAAAGCCCGGTAAAACGCTGACGACCGTTACTTTTCTGTTATTTGATCATATCGGCGGTTTCAATACGATGATGCACACGATAGCCAACGGCGGAACGATCATCACTTTAAAAACGCGTTCGCCCGACGAAGTCTGTTCTCTGATTGAAAAATACAAAATTGAGTTGTTGCCGACATCGCCAACTTTCATCAATTTGATTTTACTGAACAAAACTTATGAAAAATACGATCTGTCGTGTTTAAAGATGATGACATACGGCACGGAACCGATGCCGGAATCGACATTGAAAGCGATGAACAAGATTTTGCCGAACGTTAAACTGAAGCAAACTTACGGTTTGTCGGAAGTCGGCATTATGCCCACGAAGTCAGAAGACAACACATCTTTGTGGATGAAATTGGGCGGCGAAGGATTTGAAACGAAAATCGTTGACGATATTCTGTATATCAAAGCGAAATCCGCGATGATGGGATATTTGAATGCTCCGTCTCCTTTTGATGCGGACGGTTGGTTTAATACCAAAGACAAAGTGGAAGTCAAAGGCGATTATATCAAAATTCTGGGCCGCACGACCGACTTGATCAATGTCGGCGGGGAAAAAGTCTATCCGATCGAAGTTGAAAGCGCATTGTTGGAATGCGAAGGCGTTTTGGACGTCCGTATTTACGGTGAACCGCATCCGTTAATGGGAAAAGTCGTTGCTGCGGAAGTCAAAGTCGCGGAAGAAAACAACAACCGCGATTTTATCAAGAAGCTGCGCGCTTACTGTAAAGAAAAGCTCGAACCGTTCAAAATTCCCGTCAAATTCAACCTGACAACCAACGATTTGTTCGGCGATAGGTTTAAAAAGAAAAGGTGAAAGATGAAAAATATTTATATCGTCGGAGGACAAGGCTTTGCGTTGGAATGCGCTTTTTACCTTAAGCGAATGATGTCTATTGATCAGAAAATAAATTTTTCCGGTTTTTTAGGAGAAAGCGGTTTTGTTCCAAATTTGGGAAAAATGCAATTTTTATTTCGCGGAGACTATACCGAGATAAAATTCAGCGAAAACGACGCCTTGATTGTCGGTAGCGGAAATGTTGAAATTCGCTCGAAATTATTCGAAACATTCCACAATAAAATTCCATTCTTCACATTGATTGACCCTTCGGCAATTATTAGTCCTGAGGCTCAAATCGGCGAAGGAAATATATTTGCGCCGCATACTATTGTTTCTCCGGAAGCTGTTATCGGTAATGCAAACGTCTTTAACAGTTATAGTTTTACAGCACATCATGTTTCCGTAAGTGATTATAATTTCGTTGCCCCGCAAGCTCAACTGCTTGGCGGATGTAAGGTTGGCGACTTGAATTCAATCGGTACGTCTGCCGTTTTATTGCCTCATTCCAAGATCGGCAACAATAACAAGATCGCGCCGTTATCCGCTGTTTACAAGGGGTGTGGTGATAATTGCTGTATGCTTGGAAATCCCGCCAGAAATATGAACTATATGTAAAGAAAAAAAATGAAATTAGCATTTGATTTTTCTTATGATGTTTTTGTTTCGCACAGAGAAGGCATCTGTGTCTATAACTCTTTTGTTTTCCAATCCCTTTTGGAAAATTATCCGGATGTTTCAATCGATATTTTTACAAACGAAATAAATATTCCGGAATTAAAAACTGGAATGAAAACTTATTTCGACAGGTTTCAAAATCGTATCAGATTTATTACGCGGCAACAGCGAATACTGAAATGGTACGAAATTCCTTGGAATAAATATCTGTTTTACACATTAAAACAAAACTTTTATTCTTTATTGTCTGTTGTTTTAAAAAAGAGAAAAGAAAAATATAAACAAAAAAGCGGAAGGGTTAGAGATAAAAAGAAGAAGTTTTTGATAAAAACAATAAAATCTTTAGCTGATTTAGCCTCAGAATCAAAATCGGATATTGTTTTTAGCGACACTGTTTCCTTAAAGCTTGGGCATTATTTCAAATGTCCCAAAGTATTTATGTTGCATGATTTGTTTACGATTCCTCTGGCGGATTTATTTCGAGAAACTTATCCGCATATTGACAACATTAATCAATATGCCGTTGAAAATTTAAAAGAATATGCAAACGAAGGAACATACTTTGTTACTTCCGGGAAATATATCCGTGACGAACAGTTGTTGAAGTATGTTACAAACCTGACGCCGGACAGAACAACGATTATTCCTTTTCCGCCGATGGTTAGGGATTTTAAACCCGATCAATTGATTTCGGAAAACGAGTTTCGGGATAAATTTAAAATCAATGGAGCATATATTCCATACGCGTCGCAAAATCGACCGAATAAAAACGTTATTTTACTGCTAAACGCTTTGAAACGTTTAAAAGATAAAGGTATCGAGATATCGATTGTTACTACCGGCAATTTTTATGAAACAAAAAAATGCGCGGATTTCATTCATCAAAACAAATTGGAAAAAAGTATTTTTCAAATAGGCACTGTTCCGGAAAACGACCTGTATGCTTTATATAAATACTCTTCCTTAGTCGTCGTTCCGACCATTATCGAAGGAATGGGGATGAGCGGTCAGGCTTTGGAGGCCTTGTCGGTCGGAAATATTCCCGTTATTCACACCATATCTTGGGGAATAAAAGAAAGTCTGGAATTAAACGGTCTTTCTTTAGAAAGCGCTGATTTAAATTGGACAGCTTTGGACGATGACAAAGGACTGGCCGATAAAATCGAAGACATTCTGGCTAATCCCGAACCGCATATTGAAAAACAAAAACATATTATCGATGCGTATACAAAACGAACATGGAAAGATGTCTCCCATGATTATATGCAAATTTTTAGGAAGCTTATACAGGAGAGAGGTTGATTGTAATGTTTAAAAAATTACGTTACCGATTATTGTCGCACATTTGTTTCGGCAAACGAAAAGAGCATTATCGTATCAAGTATCTGAATTTGACAAATAAAGCTCCTTTTCAACAGCCTTTTGAAGACTGTATTATTGCCCCTTCAACTTTTATTTACGGACGCGAATATATTACTTGCGGTAAAGGATGTTGGATAGGTGGTGGAGAAATATACGGTGGCCCGGCCGGCGTTAAAATCGGAAACCATGTTATAATAGCTAATGGCGTGCGTCTTTTTAATAATTCACACCGTTATGAAAATGAGGAAATGCTTCCTTTCAATCATCAATGCGTAGCCAGACCCGTCGAGATAGGAGATAACGTCTGGATAGGACGTGATGTTACTATTTTGCCCGGTGTTAAAATTGAAGAAGGTGCCGTCATAGCAGCAAGAAGCGTCGTTACGAAATCCGTTCCGAAATGCGCTGTTGTCGGAGGAAATCCGGCTAAAATCATAAAATATCGCAATATCGAGAATTACGATCGCCTAGTTCGCGAACAAAAATTTACCGATATAACTATTGATAATCCAAACTTTGAAATGATTATTGAAAACAAATTTAACAGTTTTATGGAATGAAAGGCCTTTAATAATGTTTAAATTCATTTATAAAAAACAAAAAAAAGAAAATAAAACCGTCATCCGAGTTTTTAATATTCCCGTATATAAATGTGTTAAAAAAAATAATACAACAAAGAAGTATTTTTTAGGAATTCGATTTTACAGAAAATATCAAAAATGTTCAGAACAATCTCATTCTTTTGAAAAGGAATTGATGAGATTTGATTCCATGAGAATTTTAAAAGAACGTGAAAATATTAAGTTCGGAGATAAAATATGAACATATTATTTGATTTGAGAGGCGTACAGCTTTTATTAAGAAGAGGCATTGGTCGTTATATAGAGGGATTATTAGAAAAACTGATATTAAACCAAAACCTTAAAATTTCATTTCTCATTTCCGGGAAAGCGGAATATCCGTCTTTTATAAAAGAATACAGCAAGATATCCGATACATATGTTTTTGAAATTTTCGATCAATACGATATAAAAACTCATTTCGATTTTTATATTGTCGGAACGTCATTTTTTTTAGACTATATTGATAGCAACGCATCCAAAATAGATCTTGTTTTTCCGAAAAACGTTATTAAGCACTGCGATCAAAAAGTATTAATTCTGTATGATCTTATAACTATGGATTATGTGGGCGAATTTATGCCCGATTTCCAATCGAAATTAAATTTTTTAAGATATTTTGAAGCGTTACAATGGTTTGACCATTTCTTTACGATTTCTCTTTTTACAAAACAAGACGCTCTTCGTTTTATGAAAAGAAACAAAGAAGAAGATTTCACCCCCATTTGGGGAGGGGCCAATGAAAATTTGTATCGCCAATGCACATATAATCCGGCAGAGAGAAAAAATGATGTTGTTGATATCAGCGGCGATCATATCGGAAAAAACTATGTAAATCTTTCCATCGCTTTTGCGAAAGCGTACACTTCCGGAAAAATTCCGCAGGATGCCCGACTTTTTTTAATCTGTAAATGTGGGGAACAGTATAAAAAAAACATAGAAAATGCGATTTCAAAGTTTGGTTTAACTCTTGGAAAAAACATTATTGCTACAAATTACATTTCTGACGAAGAAATGATAGATATTATATCGTCCTCTCGTGCATTGATTCATCCCGCATATATAGAAGGACTTGGATTGCCTGTATTGGAAGCGTATGCAATAGGAACGCCGGCTTTCGGATCAAATTGTTCCGCCATCAAAGAATTTATAATGCCGGAAGCTTCGTTTGATCCGACAGACAGCGATGAAATTGCAAATAAAATTATTGAATTGTATAACGATAACGACCTGTGTGTACGAACTTTTAATTTCGGACAAAATTTATTAAAAATCTACACATGGCAAAATGCGGCGAATATTGTTTATGACACGCTTTGCAAGTTAAAGAAACGCCAAATTGTAAAACTTCATAAAAACGCCATATTTCTTGCCGGCTCCGGTGCTTGCGCCGAAACCGCCGTACAGATTTATTCGGAACGTCACGATAAATTTGATATTTTCGTTGATGTTAAAAATTTTGCCGAACTTGACCACCTTCGTTCCTTGCATAAAAAGGCCGCAAAAATAGTATTTCCGATAGAATCTTTTGAAGATGCCTGTAAATATACGGAATATGATGCAAAATTATTTGAAATAGGTTCGTCTCAGCATCACAAACGTGTCTTTGATTTAGCGTGTAAAACAAGCGATGAGGAAAACAGATACCTGATTCTTCCCGATGCTACGGCTGTTTGGGGGCTTTATCACACTTTTGATAATAATATGGAAACATTGTTAAATGCCGTTTCTTTATATTATCCCGAGTATCAGATTGCATTAAACGGAATAACGGAAGATAAGTTATTACCTTATCTTAATGAAAAGCAGATTGTTCTTCTTAGAATCCTGATAAATTCAACAAAGATAAAGAAAATAATATCTTTTACCGAAAAAAATACGGAATTCATGCTCAATGAGTTGAAAGATAATACATATAAAGATCTTGATATATTTACATTAAAATTGCCTGTAAATAAAATTCGTGAAAAAGTACAGCCTTATTATCATTCAAAAGATTTCTTTTTAGTTGGCGTTTTCGGTACGCCTTCCGAAAACGAAAAAAGGACAAACGATATTATTATTGCCGTTAGAGAACTTATAAAAGAAGGAATGAATATAAAACTGCTAATAGCAGGACAAGGCGTTTCTTCAAATTATATCAACGAAGATTTTATCATATTGGAAGAAAATCCTGATCGAAAAAAATGGCTTTCTTTAATGGCTTCCGTAGATGTCGGCGTTCAATTAAGAGAAAAAAGTCTGGCTAATTCATCGGGATGTATTTCTGAATTATTGGGATTGGATAAAACGGTTATCACAACTCAGGGAATATTAAATGATGATTCGGAATATGTTTTTACTCTTCCGGAAAAAGCATCAACGGATATGATAAAAGAAAAAATCAGAAAAGCATTAAATGCCGGCATTCATAACACACCCTTTAAATCAACCTCATCGTTTTATGATACGGCTACAGCTGTTTATGACTATATAGCTGATTCAAAGAAAGAGAAAAGCTAAGCTTTTCTCTTTCCTTACTTTATTTAAGCAAGTCCTTTTAATTTAAAATAGGTAAAGCTTGAGCTTCTGTTAATATCATTCGTATTCAATCCGCTCAAAACATCGCCCTGTAAAAGATAAAAAGTTGTATTATAATACGACATTCCGGAGGACGTTTGTTGCACAAAAACTTCATTTCCATTTATGCTTAATCGTTCAAGCGCTCCGTTTTTTAATCCGGAATTATATACAACAAAACAATCATATGGCGCGGTAAAAGATGTTATCCCCGTTAAGCTTATAGAAATGCCGCTGGAATAATCCGGAACAAGACAGTAAATAATTTTTCCGTACCCTTCCGTAGTTAAATTTTCTAATGAGACATTCGCTTTCGTTTCTAACATTTCAGCCGCATTCGTTTCCGAATTTCCCGCATTCGTCGCCGATGTTGCCGCGCTTTGAGCTTGGTTTGCCGCAGTTTGTGCTTGTGTCAGGGCTTCCTGAGCTTCATTTTGCGCCGTTGCCGCATACGCCGCACAATCGGAAACAGCTTGCCGTATCGACGGAATCAAGCTGGCCGCATCGGTGTTGTCAAAGACGTCTACCGTTACCGCACGATCCGCCTGTTCTTTCAACTGCTGCACCTGCATCGTCAGCTTATCAAAGTTTCGTTCCAACGTTTCGGCCGGCAAAATCTCGTTTTCCCGATAGTCCGTTTCCTGCGTCAAAGGCACTTCGCGCATTATCAGAATTTGCGCCCCGTCCGCCGGAGCCGTTTCAAAAACCATATTCCCGCCCGAAACAGTCCAATCCGTCCGTTCCGTCTGAACGTCGTTCAATAACTGCCGAACTTTTAAATGCTCTTTTTCCAAAAAAGGAAACGGGATTGCAAAACTTGTCGCAACCCCGTTCCCGATATAAACAACTTTGTTGGTCGTTGTGCTTACCGTCATTTTTCACTCCAATAAAAAAAGCGGGAGTTTTCACTCTCGCTTATGACATCAGCATTTTTTCAAGATGATAACATTATGTTATATTTTAAATATAAAAGTCAAGCTGTTTTTACCTTTCCCGTTCCTCCGTTCGTTCCGTCGTTCTTCTCCGTTTGTGAAGTTCGCGAAACTGCTGGATCGTTTTATGTTTGCGCGAAACAATCATCTGCATCAGCGAAAAATCCCTGTTCTGAAACCGTGTCGCCAGCATCTCCCAACCGAACTCTTTGGCGACTTCGACTTGGTGTTGCCGGAGCATTCGAAGTTGAGGCTTTTTGAATTTCAGCCGCTCCCGCCCGTGAAATTTGCAACGGATACAAAGACAGCGAGGAAGAGGGTGTATTCGCTTATGGCGGAAAATTGAACCTCCGCGCCTTTACAGACAAGATGAAACGCGAAGCCTACGAACGGCAAAACGGCGTTTGCGTCAAATGCGGACAGCATTTCGACTTTGATCAAATGGCGGGCGATCATATTATTCCGTGGTCAAAAGGCGGTAAAACAACGGCGGATAATTGCCAAATGCTCTGCCGGAAATGCAACGGCGTCAAGTCGGATAAATAATCGTTGACTTGTTTCTTTTTGGGGTGCAGAATTTTGTAATAAGATTTAATTTGTACCCCAAAGAGGAAAATGTTGGATTTACAGCAGCTTTTAACGCTTAAAGCGGATTTGCAATCGCGGATGCGGTTGATTCCTTTTGACGGTTCCGTCGAGGTCAAGCCGCGCGGTGCGGAAAAGTTTATTTATATCCGCAAGCGTGTTGCCGGTAAAAACACGTCGGTTTTTATTGACAAGTACAGTGACGAGCTTTTCGCTTTAATGACGCGCCAGGCGATAGAACTGCGCACGTTGAAAAAGGAATTGCGCAAAGTCGAAAAAGAGCTTGCCGCTTTAGGATATGTTGAAGGGGAGTTGTCTGCATCTATTTTGCTGAATATCGACTTTGCCCGCGCCAATATGAAAAACCTGATTTACGATCAGGCGGTTTTGGAGGGAGTGGCGACAACGTTCCCGCAGACGGAAGCGATTTTGGAAAACGGCATTGTCAACGGCGTTAAGGCTTCCGATGTGCAGAAAATTTTGAACTTGAAGCACGCTTGGGAGTTCATTTTAGATAAAGACGTTACAGCCTCTAAAACGGATTTTCATTTATTATGCTATATTGCCCGCCTGATCAACGAAGGCTTTTATACGAACGGCGGGCAGGTCAGAGCTGTTCCCGTGACGATCGGCGGAACGGATTACACACCGCCTTTGCCGGTCGAAGCCGATATCAAAGACAAAATCAACGCGCTTGTTTCGGCGGACAAATCTGCCGCGGACATCGGGGCGGATTTGTGCCTGTATTGTATGAAGTCGCAAATCTTTATCGACGGCAATAAACGCGCCGCGATTATTTTCGCCAATCATTTTTTGATCGCTCACGCCTGCGGCGTTCTTGTCGTTCCCGAAAAATCGGTGGAAGAGTTCAAAACGCTTTTGATCTCTTTTTATGAGGGGAAAGACGAAACAAGAATCAGAAATTTCCTGAAAAATAAATGCTTAAAAACAATATAAATCCGTAGGCGGTTCTTTTTTCAAAGAACCGCCTTTGGTTTTAAAAGTACGTCAATCAGATCAATCCTAGTTCCTGCGCTTTGACGACAACAGCCGTTCTGGTGTTGACGCCTAAGCGCAACATAATTCCGGATACATGTTGTTTGATCGTTGATTCGGACAGTTTCATTCGATTTGCTATCTCTTTATTCCGCAGCCCTTGTGCTAAATAGTTCAAAGCTTTCATCTGCTGCGGTGTCAAATGATATGTATTTCCGTTCGATAATTTGTTTTCTTTCATTTTCAAGCCCTCTGATATACAATTTTAAGTAGTTTTGTTTATTTTTTAAATCACCAAAAGGTTGTATCTAAAACTATCGTTTGTCTATACAGACTTTCGTCTTTAAGACTTTTTTAGATTATTCTTTTGTTTGAAACAGAAAAAAAGCCTTCACACAGCTGAAGGCTTTTTATGATTTGAGGAAAAAACTTATCGTCCTCTACGGGCTTCCATAACTTTAGCCGCCAAAACGGCTTTTTGCGGCTGAGATTTTTTGCGTTCGGGATCAACATAAACCATGTCATCCGTCCAAGGAATGACAACCTTTTTAGAATCACCGGTTTGCATTTGCGCAACCTGCGGATCCATAACAATGTGATGTAATTCGTCATGCGGTTTGATCGGCATCAGGATCAGATTGGAAAACACATTTTGCCCGCCGCCGTGAATGGGCAGTTTGTGATGTACGTTATAGCCGTTCGGCGCCGATCCTCTTTTGACTTGTTCGATTTGTTTGTCCGTCAGTCCCATGTCGCGCAAAGCCGGTTCCATTGTCGCGCCGATGTGACGCAGAAATTCTTCGCGCACTTTGTTGAATGCGCTGCGGCGTCTTTTACGGGTTTTCTGATCGGGAACGGTCCATTCGACTTCCTTTAATTTAAAGCCGTTAATTTCCGTAAAAGGAAATTTGCCTTGGGCGGCGTTCAGCTGCTCCTGCGTTTTTTTAGGCTTCCCTTCTTTTTTGCCTTTGCGTTTTGCGTGAACAAACTTATCTTCTTTATCCATAATCGATACCCTTCTTAACAGAATCGTTCATTAAAAAAAGTTTGCCATAAAAACAAAATTTTGTCTATTTTTTTTATCGCGTTTTTTGCATTTTTTGCAGCAAAACCGTCGAAACCGGCGATTTGATTGCCGTTTGCGTTCTGGTTTGATGCTGTTCGGGCGGAATAAAAATGCTTCCCTGCGGCATCGGAATTTTAACGGTTTTGGTTTCTCCGGGATTCATTGCGGATATCTGAAGATCGGATACTTTATGAATATCTGTGTGATACGGATCGTTTTTTATTAAAATGAAGTTGGAAAATTCATTTTTTCCTCCGCCGGCCAACGGCATTTTGTGATGCACGTTAAATCCGTTCGGAGCTTCTCCCTTGGCTAAAAGAGCGATCATATTGTCTGAAAAACCGATTTGTTTAAGCGCATCGATTTGTGTGGCTGCCAATTCTTTTAAAAAGGCTCTGCGCATTCCCGTAAACTCATGCCGCATTTCTTTGACATGCTTTTTGTCGGCGGCCGTGTAAGATACTTCCATAACAGGAATGCCATGAACCCGGTCAGGCAGGGCGGCGATTTTAGCTTGTCTTTCCTGTTCCTGCTGCCGCAGACGTTCTGCCCGCCGCGCTTCTTTTTCCGCTTTTGTCAGCGTATGTTGAATATAATCAGCCATATTCAGCGTCCCGAGTTTCGATTTATCTGAGCCAAGAAAATTCTGCGTTTGGCTTCGTCTTCAACATCTCTGAGGGAGGTGTTTTTGTTCTTGCCATAGGTTTTACGCCCTTTTTTCGTCCATTTCTCCAGGAATTTATATTGAGGAGACGGTTCAAAAACAGGGGTTTCCGGATAGGGAATGACAATTTGTTTTTCATTTCCTTCCTGCAGTCCTTTTGTTTGCGGATTGATCAGATGATAGTGCATCATATCGTGCCATGGTTCCCGAGGGATTAAAATCAGATTCGAAAAATCGTTTGTGCCGCCGCCATGAATCGGCTGTTTGTGATGCGTATTGAAACCGTGCGGCGTATAACCTTTTTTCATGCCTTCCAGCTGTTTGGCCGTAACGCCGGCACGTTTTAAAGCTTCCTGCTGCGTCTCTGCCAGATACTTAATAAATTCGGCGCGTTTGCCCATTTCAAATTCCAAACGCATTGCTTCGCGTTCCTCTTTCGGAGGGACTTTAAAAGTAACTCTTTTGCAGGGAATCCCCAAAAATTCTTTCGGCTGCGGCTGTTCCTGAAATTTGGAAGACGGGCGCTTCGGACCCGCGCCGCGATTTTGAGAATTATCACGCTTTTTATGGCTAAAGCGGTCGGAACGTTTGGTTTGTTCCAGTTTCAACGGTTCCATAAAAGTATCCTTTCGTCCTTGCAAGGCAAAAATAGACGCTTGCTTATATTCCCTTAAAAAGAGTATATCATATTAAAATCGGACTACAAGAGTTTTGACAAAAAATAAATTTTTTGGCAAAAAAAGAAAGGTATTCGGAAAAAATGAGTGAAAAAACGCAGGATTTCATAGCTTGTCAGGGCGTGCCGGGCGCTTTTTCGCATTTGGCGGCAAAACAGCTCTTTCCTGAAAAAAGGTTTCTTTTTTATGCGACTTTCGAAGCGGTTTTGGAGGCTGTGTCCCGGGAAAAAGCCGCTTGTGCTTTATTGCCGGTGGAAAATTCGGCGGCCGGTCGAGTGGCGGATATGCATCGGTTGTTGGGCGATTTGCCGCTTTATGTGACGGGAGAACATTTTTTGCGGATTCGGCATTGTCTGCTCGGGACAAAACAGGCGCGTATCGAGGATGTCCGTATCGTGCGTTCACATCCGCAGGCTTTGTCTCAGTGCCGTCTTTTTGTCAAAAAAATGGGTCTGAAAACGGAAGCTGCCGGCAACACGGCCGCGGCAGCTCAGGAAATTTCGTTGCTGAACCGAAACGATGTTGCGGCAATCGCTTCGGAAGCGGCGGCAGAACTGTACGGATTGAAAATACTTAAAGCCGGTATTGAAGATTCGAAGCTGAATACGACGCGTTTTTGGATTTTGTCCCGTGAGCCCGCAGCGTTCGTTGAACCGGAAAATGCGGTGACTTCTTTTGTTTTTTGGGTGAAAAACAAGCCGGCGGTGCTGTATAAATGTTTGGAGGGATTCGCAAAAAACGGGATTGACCTTTTGCGTTTGGAAAGTTACGTTGACCCTGAATGTTTTTTGACTTCCGCCGGTTTCCTTGTGGATGTGGCCGCACATAACGAAGAACCGACGTTCCGCAAAGCAATGGAAGAGTTGGCGTTCTTTTCCGAAAAAGTTAAAATTTTAGGTACATATCGCGCGGCTTCTTTTCGGACTGAAATGAAAAAAAGGCAAGAGAAGGATACGTCACAATGAAAATGTTTTTTTTCCTGATGGTATTGTTGTTGACTGCTCCCGCCAGGGCGGAGAAGGCGGACGAAGGATTTTATACGCGAATAGATGCGGGTGGGCTGTACAGTACAAAAACGCCATTAAAAAAAGGAACAAATGTACAAATGGGCTTCGGCCAAAGATGGGCGGAAGTCTTCCGCGGTGAGTTTACCTTTGAATATACGCGGATAATTATGAAAGGACCTCGGGCTTATAACGGAGCGGTCGGCCATGTGCGGACGCATTTGCCGTCTTGGACCGCAATGGTGACGGGATATGTTGACTTGTTTGATTTTGAAGGCGTTGTGCCTTATGTCGGAGCCGGCTTTGGCGTTTCCCGAAACGATACTCCCAACGCGACGGCTGACGGACGGCGGGTGTTCGGTGATTCCCGTTTTCGTCCGGCGTGGAAAATTACAGGAGGAATCGGGATTAATTTGCCGAAGAATTTAACGCTGGATATCGGCTATACATATGCCGATTTGGGAGATTTTTCGACTAAATCCTCTTTGCCTCCCGTATTAAAACAAGATGTTAAAATTCGTAAGGTGAACGTCGGGCTGCGTTATAATTTCTGATTCGGAGCTGTTTTAAGTGATACACGATTTGTTGTTTTTTACCGTTTTGCATCAACCGTTGTGGATTTGGCTGATGTTGGGAGCTGTCGGCTGCGCCATTTTGTTTGTTGATCTGGGGATTTTAGAAAAAAAAGCCCAGGAAATCAGTGCGAAAAAAAGCGTTTTGCTGTTTTCCGTATATGCCGGAATTGCGTGTCTGTTCGGTTTGTGGATTTACTGGTATTTCGGCGCATCGATGGCTTCTGATTTTTTCACGGGTTATATTGTGGAAATAGGGCTGTCGATTGATAACGTCTTCGTGATTTCACTTGTATTTTCTTATCTGGGGATCCCCCGTCATTCGCAGCACCGCGTTTTGTTTTGGGGCATTTTAGGCGCGGCTGTCCTGCGAGGCGTGATGTTTGTCATCGGGGCCGAGATTTTGGATAAGTATGACCATGTCTTGCTGCTTTTTGCTGTTTTCCTGATTTATTCCGGTTTAAAAATGCTTTTGTCTGACGAACCGGCGATTAATCTGTCTGACAGCCGTATGGTTCGTTTTTTTCGCCGCTATTTGCGCGTGACGAACGAATTGCACGAAGAGCATTTTTTTGTCAGGCTGCCGGAAAGTCCCGGTTCAAAAAAAATGAAATGGTATGCCACGCCGTTGTTTTTGGCTTTGCTGCTGATTGAATTCGGGGATGCGTTGTTCGCGATTGACAGCGTTCCGGCGATGTTTGCCGTTTCGCATGAGACGTTCGCGATTTATTCAAGTGATATGTTTGCCGTTTTGGGACTGAGGGCTCTTTACTTTTTGTTGTCTGCCGCCATTCACCGTTTTTCTTATCTGCAGCCGGCCTGCGCGATTTTGCTGGTGACGATCGGCATCAAAGTCTTTATAAACGAATTCTTTTTCAAAGTGGACGACCGTATTTCTTTGGCAATCACATTTATTCTGCTGTTCGGAGGCGTGCTTTTGTCTTTGGCGGAAACGGCGGAAAAAGAAGACGGTCGAAAGGAAAAGGAAGACGCTTCGTAAAAAAGTGTTCTTTCGCCCTTGAAAACAAAAAGACGAGTGATTATATCCGTTTGGTCAGGATAATGCCGCTTCGGATGTTCTGGCGACGGGTGTCGTATCGAACCCGCCGGTTATTTGCTCGTTTTAATCAGGAGAAATACAATGGCTTTTTTAACGTCTAACAATCCTTTTATGCTCGGTTTTGATTCTTTGGAACGTATGCTGGATCGGGCGGCTAAAAATTCAGAAAATTATCCGCCGTACAATATTGAACAAATAGATCCCTGTCATTTGCAGATTACGATTGCCGTTGCAGGTTTTTCGGAAGACGATCTGACGATTGAAGAAGAAGACAAGCAACTGATCGTGCGCGGACAGCATGCGGAAGACGAAAACGCGCCGGAACGTCAATATTTGTATCGCGGCATCGCGGCACGCCAGTTTCAACGTTCGTTTATTCTGGCGGACGGCGTCGAAGTGATAGACGCTCATTTGAATAACGGTTTGCTGCATATTGATTTGGAGCAAAAAGAACCGGAGGTTAAAGTGCGTCAGATTAAAATTTCCAAAAAAGGCGAAAAGTCTTCCGAAAAAGCTAAAATCGAAAAGAAATCCTGATTACGATAAATAAGGAGGTCGTCATGCTGTTTTCTATGGATAAAAAGGACATAACGGCCGATGATTTGGCCAAATTGGGCGTAAATACCGTCGCTTATATCAAACAAAAGATTGTAGATCACCGCAAAATGTGGTTTATCTATGCGGCTGAAGGAACAGAGTTGGCCTATACGGATGATGAAAACAAGGCTTTATCTCTGGTCATAGATAACGAATTGATACCGGTGAGCGTCCATTGACAAAAGAATCAGATACTTGTGAAAGATGCGGAAAAGAAAAAAGGCTCTGCGTTTGCACGGACGCGGAGCCCTTTGACAACCGCCGTTTCGTGTTGATTTTACAGCATCCGCAGGAACAGGATAAAGAGCTGGGAACCGCGGGGATTTTGAAATCTATGCTGAAAAATTCCCGGTTGGAAATCGCTTTGTCCCGTCCGAGTTTGGCCGCTGTTTTGAAAAGGCCGGCCGATCCGAAAAAATGGGGCGTATTGTATTTGGGGGCTCAAAAGGAAACGCCGGTCGCTCCGGGGCTTTATGTTCTGGATAAAAAAGGCGGGTTGGCTGCGGATAGAGAACAGTGCCTGCAGGAATTGGAAGGCATTATTTTGTTGGACGGATCATGGAGCCAGGCTAAAGCTTTGTGGTGGCGCAATCCGTGGCTGTTGAAAACACGGCGGCTGCTGTTGGTGCCCGAAAAAAGATCTTTATACGGCAAGCTGCGCAAAGAACCCAGACGGGAAAGCGTTTCTACGTTGGAAGCCTGTGCGCAATGCCTGAGTTATTTGGGAGAAAAGCCGGAAATAGCGACCGGATTGACAGAGGCTTTTTCCCGTCTGCTGGAAAAATACAAGGTATTACGGCAAGATAAAAAATAACCCTAAAGAGATGTTTGCTTTTTAGTCGAAACTCTTTTATTTTGAAAAAAATAATTTCGGGAGGATGTAATAATGTCTGAATTAAAATTGGCGGAAATAGCCATCGTTGTGCCGCATCGTGAAAAATCCGCAGCTTCAATCAATGATTTGTTGTCTCAGTACGGTGAATGTATTATTGCCCGTATGGGAGTGCCTCATCGTCAAAAGCAGTTGAATCTGATTTCTATTGTTATGGAAGCGCCGCAGGAAAAAATCGAAGAGCTCCGAATTAAATTGGAACAGGTGGACGGTATTCAGGTGAAGATAATCACCATCTGAAAAAATAGACAAAAAAGACTTTCTTTGCCAAAAAAGGTGTGTTAGGCTTAACCTTAAAATTAATGCCTGATTGATTATGGAGTTTTCCATGGTGAAAGAATACACACATACAAAGCGCGCACGTCGGGGCGGTCACGGGGCGCAGTTCGGTTATAACAACGGACAGAAAAAGAATACGCCCGAAAAGGAACGCGCCGCGCGCGGTCAATTTGACTTTGACGTGATCAACGGCTTTAAGCTGAAAGAGGTCGAGTTCAAAACTCCCCCCAAAGGCGAGCGCGAAGCAATGCGCGAACAATTTAAAAAAGAGGTTCGCCCGGCTTTTTTAAAATATGTGGCCGAACATTTCGTTGATGAACTGCATGCGATGGGGATTTCCGATGCGGGGATAGCGAATATGCGCAAGGGAATCGGCGTCAACGGGTATAATGTGCATCACAAGCTGCCGATTCATGGCGGCGGCACAAATGATTTTAAGAACCTGATCATTATGCCGATCCGACCGCATGACGAGCTGCACCATGAGGTCATAGACCCGCAGCTGAAAAATCAGAATTTATCGGCGGGAATCAAAATCAAACTGCCTTGGTGCGACGATATGGTCTGGAAACGTCCGGCCAAGTCGCGCGAAAAGCTGAATGTGTCTGTGGCCCAGTTGATGCAGAAACAGGCCGGACGCTGAAAACCGTTGAAGAATCGAATTTTTTTCTATAAAATACCTTTACTTGTTTGCAACTGTTTAGGATAACATAATGATCGAAGATATTCTTAAAAAATTGGCCGATGATGACGGCGCAATGATTGTTCGTCCCGCTTCCAGCAAAGATTTGGCTCAATGCCAAAGAGATATGGCCGAAATCGGGTTGCCGCCCGTGCCGCAGGGATACATTGATTTTTTAAGAGAAGTCAACGGGTTTGCTTGGAACGGCATTGAATTTTACAGCACGGATCAAGTAACCGATCCGGACAGCAATTATACTTTGAACGATATCGTTTCTGCCAATGAGGATTTTGCCGATTATAATGACGATTTGGAAGGAATGGTGCTGCTGGGTCGTGCGGATGATGATTTGTATGTGTACAACACTGCAAATGAAAAATACGAAGTGTTGGACTTTACCGGTCATGATGTGATGGAAGATTTTGACGCTTTTGACGCAATGTTTGAAGGTGTCGTTTCTCCGCGTCTGTAAAATACAGTGTTAGTTTCCGAATTTGATTTTGTCCTTCCGAAGGAAAGGATTGCCTCTCGTCCGGCAGAGCCTCGCGAATCTGCCGGATTATTACATGTTTGTCCTCCGGATTCTTTTACGGATCTGCATATTGCGGATTTTCCGTCTTTATTGCGTTCCGATGATTTATTGGTGTTCAACGATACGCGCGTGATTCCGGCGCGGCTGTTCGGTCAGCGGGGGAATGCGGCGGTTGAAGCGACGTTGTTTAAATCAATAGGCGTTAATCAATGGGAGGCGTTGATTAAAAATGCCCGGCGGTTGCATGAAGGGGATATCATTCGTTTTTTCCCACCTCAAAATCCGCATGCTGATCCGCTGGAAGCCAAAGTGCTGGGGCGCGGAGAAGGCGGGGCGACCGTTGTTTTGGAATTTTTAATAGATCCGTCCTTGCTGTTCGCAGCTTTGGAGCAATATGGCGTGATGCCGCTGCCGCCGTATATTCATCGAGGAAAGAATGAGTACGAGGACGATAAAAGAAATTATCAGACGGTGTATGCCAAGCATAACGGTGCGGTGGCGGCTCCGACGGCTGGATTGCATTTCACAAAAGATTTGTTGGCGAAGATAGCGGCTCTCGGTATTGAAAACGTTAAAATAACGCTTCATGTCGGCGGCGGGACTTTTTTACCGGTCAAAGTCAGCGATACTAAAGATCACATTATGCACGCCGAATTCGGACATGTTTCGGCTGAAAATGCGCAGCTTATCACGCAGGCGAAGAAAAAAGGGCGGCGAATCGTTTCAATCGGAACGACAGCTTTGCGTTTGTTGGAAAGCGCTGCCGATGAAAAAGGGGCGCTTCACCCTTTTAATGATAAGACATCTATTTTTATCACGCCGGGATATAAGTTCAAAATGGTGGATGCTTTGTTTACGAATTTTCATTTGCCATGTTCGACTTTGTTTATGCTTGTGTGTGCTTTCAGCGGTATCGAATGTATGAAATCGGCTTATCGGCATGCAATACAAAATGAATATAGATTTTTTTCTTACGGAGACGCGTGTTTCCTGGAAAAAAATGAATAAATATTAGAAAAAAACTTGCGTATATTTTTAAATTGTTTTACAAAAAAATCCCAACATTAATTAGGAGATATTAGAATGTCTGAATCTTTTACAAATGAGGATCTTTTAGCATTTACAACAGAAATAGTATCTTCCCACGTTTCCAGAAACGAAACAACGGCGATAGAATTACCCAAATTGATTCAGGATGTTTATCGTGCATTGGCTTCTGTGAACGCGGCGGATGCGGACACCGAACATTTACAGCCGGCCGTTCCGGTAAAGAAATCTGTTTTTCCGGATTATATTATTTGTCTGGAAGACGGCAAGAAACTGAAAATGTTAAAACGTCACCTGAAGACGGCTTACCATATGACACCTGAAGAATATCGCGTTCGTTGGAATTTGCCCGCAGATTATCCGATGGTAGCTCCCAACTATGCGGAACGCAGATCCGGTTTGGCTAAAAAAATCGGATTAGGCGTACGCTCCAAAAAATAAATAAAAAGCGTATGATAAAAAGAAAAAAAGGCATTACAATGGGTAATGCCTTTTTTATCAGGAGAAATTTGTTTGAAAAAGAAAAAGCCTTTCTGGAAAACAAAAAAGCTTTCCGAAATGACGCCGGAAGAATGGGAAATGTTGTGTGACGGCTGCGGGAAATGTTGTTTGGAAAAATTTATTTTTGAAGAAGACAATTCTTTAGTCTTTACCAATATTGCCTGTCGCTTGCTGGATCGGAAGACTTGCCGCTGCCGATATTATCATAACCGAAGCAAGTATGTGCCCGAGTGCAGATCAATCCGTCCGGAAACGATTAAAGAAAGTTATTGGCTGCCGAAAACATGCGCCTATCGTTTGCTGAGCGAGGGGAAGACGTTGCCTCAATGGCATCCATTGATCAGCGGAACGCCTATGAGCGTCCATACGGCCGGAATGTCGGCGGCGGGGCGATGTGTTCCTCCCAAACCGGAGGAAGAATTTCAAAACTATATTGTGGAATGGGACGATCTGTGACAGCACAAAACAAACAAACAGCAACAGTATATTATCGGGGGATGCCGATTGATCTGATCGTTGAACGCAATGTTCGTGCCCGTCGTGTTCGTTTAAAAGTCGGCCGTTCTTCCCGTCAAGCCGTTTTGGTTCTGCCTCGCGCGGTTCCTGTTAAAAACGGATTGGAATTTGCGCAGCGCAAAGCGGATTGGATTATGGCGCAATTGGCTCTATTGCCTGAAAAAAAAGTATTTTGCGACGGAATGACTCTTTCTTTTTTAGGCCATGAAAGCGTGATTCATCATTCTCCGTCGGCTAGAAGAGGCGTTTGGTTCGAACAAGACGTTATTTGGGTTTCGGGACAATCAGAGCATTTGGCGCGGCGTGTTCGAGACTTTATTAAAAAGGAATTTACCGTTTACGCACTGCAAAAAGCGCGCGAGACCGCGGAAAAAATAAATGTTCGTGTCCAAAAAATCACAATACGGGACACAACGTCCCGTTGGGGCAGCTGCAGCCGGACGGGACATCTGTCTTTGTCTTGGAGACTGGCTTTGGCTCCTGTGAATGTTGCGGATTATGTAATCGCTCATGAGGTTGCGCATTTAAGCCAGATGAATCATTCTCCGGCTTTCTGGCGGGTAGTGGCGGAATTGTCGCCAGATTATAAAAAGGCGGAATATTGGCTGAAAAAGAACGCGTCGTATCTTTATAGTTTTTCTATATAGGAATTTTTCTGCCAACCTTTGGCCGCTCGGTTGTATTTTTTGTGCCAGTCGTTATTGATCAAATTTTTGGTTTGGTAGCGTTCCAATAAAGAGGTCAGCAGATATTTTTTCCCTGTTTGAGGCAAAGTATAAATTCCGGCGACAGTCGGCGATTTGCAGCCCGTCGTTTCGGGAAAACTGAACGGTTCTCCGATAATGCGGCAATACGCCATGTCCGCAAAAATGCGCGCCTCCATATATTCGCCGCTGTATCCGAAGCGGTCTGAAAAATCAACAACGGGCGGCACTGTAAAACGGGAATAAATTCGCGCAAATAATTCCTGATGCCGATCCAAAACGACGCTTTTTTTGTTTAAAATATCTTGAAAATCTTTTCGTATCAGGGGATTTTTCCATCCGCCGCCGAACAATAAAAAGGTCTGCGGCATTTCAAGGTTTTCCGGAACAAAACTTAATGTGTGCACATAGGAATATGCGCTGAGATATTCTATTGTTCTTAAAACGTTTTCAAAACCGTATCGTGAACAAACGCTTTCCATATCCAGCCTGTACCAGCTGGGATCGGAGGATTTCGGCGGTTTTTGCAAATAAAAATTTTTATTTTCATTTGTAACGGCAACGGAATCGAACAGATCCGAAAGCAATTCGACGATTATGTTCCCTTTTTTTCCGTATTGAGCGTCGATATCGCAGGAATCGTTCGTTTTTAAACGTGTTATTTGATCCGCGAAGTGATTAAACGGACCGACATCCCATCCCATAACAACTTCTTTTCCGGTTTTATTTGCGGAAACAACGGTGATGTTGCCCGTATTGCCGGCGTTGCAAAAGGCAAGAGGAAAAAGGCCTTTTTGTTTTAAATCGGCGCATAAATGCTGATTATGGACAGGGGCCAGAGGAGCGGCTTCCCCGCCGTTCATCAAATCATCGGAACGGAAATCGTAAATGACGGGAATGTCCGTTTCGTTTGCCAACAGGGCGGCGTCGGCGATTTGCAGCGTATAAGGCGGCTGTCCTGCGGCGATTGACGGCGGAAAATGATCGCATGTCTGTCCGTGCAGTCCGACAGCGGCAATTTCTGGTTTATTGATGCCGGATTTAAAACAAAGTTCGTTGACCGCATCGGCGATCAACAATGTATAAACCGTCAGAGTTTGGTCGAAAAACGGATTGTTTTCCAGCCATTCGACTTCCGCGTGATGCGCGGCCAGTTCCATGCGCAGCCGGAGCATATCCTGCGTTAATTCGGGCGGGTATTTGATTGTGTGAGCCGCTAAGTCAAAAATCTTTCCGTTATTGAATTCGGTCAGGACCACATCAACGGCATCCAAAGAATTGCCGGTCATGACGCCGATTGTTTTAACGGGCGGAGTCATCGTTATTTTAAAGGAAGCGGTGTGACTTTATATTGCCCCGGCGCAATCTTTGCCGCGTCTGTTTTGGTCCCGTATTCCTGTCTGGTTCGGCCGGAAGCGGTCGTCGGCGCTGCCGGCGTTTCCGCTTTGGGCAGAACAAACTTTTTCGGATCGGACGGGAAGGCGTTTTTCTGGAATCTCATCAGCATATATCCGGTGCCGCCGCCATAAGCCGGTCCCGCTACGCCAAAGGAGTAGTTGGCACCGATAACGCCGTAATCCAAATCGACATAGTCAATCGCAAAAACGGTGGAAATCATAGAATCCGCCGTTGTTGTGAATTTACAAACGTAGCCGGTATCTTCCATCAGCACATAATCCGGAGATTTGACAAACAAGGCATTCGTTGAATTCAGACAAACCGGCCGGACGGCGTTGTAATGCATATTGTAATCAAGGGAAACATCGATGATTTGTTCATCTTTTTTTAATTTGACATTTAACAGTTTGGCAGAATCAATAACGACCGTCGCCGGCGTTACCCCCGCTTTAATATTAAATTGAATATAGTTTTCAAAGCACATTCTGGAAGACGGATCCGCGTCGCAAATCAAAACGGTTGAATCCAGATTGTTGTCAAACAGATTCAGCAGACTGTTGTATAGAAATTCGCGTGTCATGCTGGTTCTGGCCGGTGCGCATTGCTGTGAACGGCAAACGATGACGGAAGAAGGGGCTTTCGGTGTGACGATTGTTCTTTGTGTGAAAGGATCGGGCAGCCCCATATCACAAGCGCCGAACAGAAGTGTCGCTGTTGCCAAAGCCAGCGTTTTTAAAGAAAAATGAGAATTTTCAGACACGTCAAACCTCTTTTATTGACCCGTTTATTTCGCTCAGGATAGCAGGACTTTGTTACGAAAAGATAAAAAAAGAACGTAAAAAGTCGTTTTGGCTGTATTTTTTGCTGCACGTTTGAGGTAGGAAGGCGTTCTGAATCATTGAGCGCGGCTTTTCAATGAAACTTGAAATTTTTCGCGGCATAATTAAACTGAAAACCGGAACGGTTTAGGATGGAAAAATGTTTTTAAAAATAAAAAAACGCTTGCTTCCGATATGGGAAAAATTGCCTTGGCCGGCACTGATTTTATTCGGTATCGCCGCTTTATACGGCTGGATTTTTGAAGTGGATTTTCCGATTCCCCGTTATGCGGAATGGGATACGTTGTCAATGTTTGAAAAAAAGGAAACAGCTTTTCCGGCAACGGCAGACGGCTGGCCTCTCATTCCTCAATTAATTACGCATTTGTTTTATTTTTTCGGCGGATGGAATATTCGGGCGTTTCTTGCGTTGAATTATTTGATTTATATCGCGGATATGATTTTATTATATCGGCTGATTGAGAAAGCGGCCGGTTCTTATTCTTTTTTGCCGTTTTTCTTTATTCCGTTTTTTTCCGATTTAAATGTTTGGAATTTGATGGAAACGACGGCGCTGCAGATACATCTGACAATATTTTTCGGTTTGTGGGCGGCCGATATAGGTTTTCAACGTCTGCCGACATATCGTAATTCTTTTTTCTTTTTATTGTTTTTAGCGTTGTCTGTTTTTTCAATGAACGCTGTTTTTGCCACGGTTGTTTTTTTCGGATGGGCTTTTATGGAGCTGCTGCAGCGAAAATGGAGAAAAGTACTTGGCGCGTTTTTGTTGTTTTTTGTGATAAAAAGCATTTCCGCTTTAAAAGCCGAAGTTTATTTCTTTTCCGGTTTTTCCGAAGCTTTTCGAAAAACGGTTATGTCCGTTTCGGCGGCATTAAGCGGCTTTGATCTTATCACGGATTTTCATTTCATTTTAATCCTGCCGGTAATTGGGGCATTGTTGGCGGTGGTTTATGAAAAAAAACTCTGGAAGGACCGAGACACTTTAACGTTATTGACAATCGGCCTTGCCTTTTTCTTTTCCGCTTTTCAGCGGGTTTCTTTGTCTCTTCAGCCTCCGTTTTCTTTTATCAGTGCGGGATGTGGTTTTGTTATTTTTCTTGTCCCCGTTATTTTTACGCTGTTGCGGACGGTTCGTCCCGTTTTTATTTATGTCTGTTGCTTCGCCGTATTGGGATACAGTGCGGATTTTTCGTACCGATCGTTTCATACGGAAGCGTTATTCAGAAAAACGGCATTGCAATGTGCCCGGGAATATTATTCCGGAACAACTCATCCGGCGGCGTGCGTTTGGTTGCAGGATAAACGCTTGCCTGCCGTTTTGGATCAGGCTAAGGCATTGAATTTGAATTTTGTTCGTTCGCTGTCATCCGGCGATTAGTCGTTTTTTGGCGTTTAACGGCTCGTTCCTTTTGTTTTTCAAGCAGCCATTCGTCAGATTTTTCCTGAGAATTGTTTTCCCATCTTTGATCAAACAATTTTTGATGCTGCGCCGCGTAATCGGGATCGTTTATAAAAATATCACAAACTTCTTCGTTCTTATGCACGGCGGGTTCGGTCCAATTCAAAGAGCCGCTGGAAACGGAAACGCCGTCGTAAATCGCGACTTTCGTGTGCATAATGCGTTTGTGGGTGTGTACGCGCAAAGGGACGCCTGCCGCGACTAAATCCCAAATACGGGACGAGCTTCCCGCCGCTTGAAGTTTGTCCGTCAGAACACGCAGTTTCACACCGCGATGATGGGCGGCAATCAAGGCTTCCGTCAACGGCTTGTTATTAATGGCATAGACGGACACGTCTATGTAATCGGAAGCGTTGTTGATCAGATCGACCAATTTTGTTTCGCATTCCTCATCTTTTAAAACAAAGCCTTCCGCGTGCAGATGAAACGGAAATAAAAACAATAAAAAAGCAAAAATAAGATGGTAAAGCATCTGACAAACCCTTAAACTTTTTTAGTGTATCAAGATATTCCGATAAAAAAAGCCTCTTTTTTCAAAGAGGCTTTTTTTTATCGTAAAACGAGCGCCTTAAAGTTTTTTCTTGGTCATATATTTATTGATGTTTTCCGTACTGCCGATAAAACGGCCGTCAATAAACATTTGAGGAAAGTGGGTGTAATTAGTGTATTGCCGAATGCTGTCATATAAAGCGGGATCGGATAAAACATCCACACTTTTATAGGCGATGCCCGCATCTTTTAATCGCTTGGATGCGTCTGCGGAAAAACCGCATTTCGGATTGGAGGGCGTTCCTTTCATAAACAAAACAATGTGATTGCCGTTTATTTCGTTTTGAATACGTTGAATAACTTCATTTTTTGCCATAATTATTTCCTTTAAGCTCAAGTCCAAATTCATAGCGCCGTTCGGTATTTTTATCTGCATTGATTCGGGCAGATTTTTGCTCTTTCCTGCTTAAACGGAGAAAAGTATATAACAAATGGCAATAAAACAAAAGCCTTAATCTTCCAAAACGCGTTCGACAACGGCCGGCCGGGGCTGTTCGGGCGTTTTAAGCGTTTCCGTTTCCTGTTCGGCCGGAATCGAAAGGGGAGGTGCTTCCGGTTCGGAAACGGGTATGGCAGAGGAGACTGCGGGCGGCTCCTCTGTTGCCGGTACGTTCGCAGGAACCTGAACAGGCTGTTTTTCCTCTGAAGGAGCAGTCTGTTCGGCAGGCTCTTTTACCAAATCCTGTTGCTGCAGTTCCCGTTCTTTTTGCGCTTTCTTTTTAAATTTATTCGGATTGGGCTTGCGTTCCAGATAAATAAAGGTTTCGATTTCGCCGTCATCGTTTATACGTTCAACCAGCGTTTCTTTAACGATATCCAATTCGTCGGCATTGGCCGGAGGCGGCGGGGTCTTTTTGCGCATTTCTTCTCTTTCCGCTTCTTCCTGTCTGCGGCGTTCTTCCTCTTCTTCTCTGGCTTTAGCCGCTCTCGCTTCGGCTCTGGCGCGGGCCTGAGCTTCCTGAGCGGCTTTGATCTGCGCTTCCATTTCAGCTTTGGCTTTAGCTTCTTCTTCGTCTTTCAGACGTGCTTCTTCTGCCGCTTTGGCTTTGGCTTCTTCTTCGGCTTTTATACGAGCCTGAGCAGCAGCTTCAGCTTTAGCCTTGGCTTCTTCGGCGGCTTTAAGCTGAGCTTCGGCTTCGGCTAAAAGTTTGGCTTCTTCTTCTGCTTTCAGTCGCGCTTCCTCTTCGGCTTTTGCTTTGGCTTCCGCTTCTGCTTTTGCGCGGGCTTGAGCGGCGGCTTCGGCCTTTGCTTTAATTTCCTGCGCCGCTTTGATTTGAGCCTCCGCGGCAGCGATTGCCTGAGCCTCTTCGTCGGCTGCCGTCGGGAGAGGTTTTTCGGCCTCTGTCGGAGCGGATGCGGCGTCAACAGGCTGCGGTATATCCGCAGACAAAGCGGGGATTGCTTGCGTCAGTTCTTCTTGCGGTTGAACTGCAACCGATTGAGAAGGTTCTGTTGCCGGAGGCGCTTCGGAAGGAAGTTTCGCAACGGCCTCAGACTGTACGGCAGGAGGCAAAGGCAAAACTTCGACTTGAACCGCGGGAGCCGCTTGCGGTGTCGGAGTTTCCTGAATTTCCGGCTGAACAGGCTGTTCTGCATTTTGATCGGCAATTGTCGGCACCAACTCGAGAGTTGTTGTTTGTCCGTCCTTAATATCCGCCGTTTTCCATTTATCCTGAGCGGAAGATTCCGGTAAAACGATAGGCTGCGGCAACTGACCCAGATCATCGGCTATAATGTCTGTCGGCGGCGGAGGAGGAACTTCGCTGTCGCTTGTTTGTGCCGACGCCGGCTGCTCGACAAGTACGGGAGCGGGCAGGGATATGAAATCGGCTTCGGTTTCCGGTGCGGTTGTCGGCGGCGGCGGAATATCGTTTGGTTCCTTTTCAGAGGACGGAGGCGGCAGGGAAGCATCCTGTTTTATTTCCGATTTTGTTTCCGGTACCGGGAAAAAGTCGGTCGTTTTTTCTTTGGCGGAAGAAGTATTTTCCGCTTTTTTCTGGTTTTCCATAAATGCGGGCGGCGCAACAAAACTGATTTTTGAAGACGCCTCTTTTTCCTGCTCTTGCTTCAGCCGTTCATTCAGTGACGCCATAAAAGCTTGTCCGCCGTTTTCCAGCCATGATGTATATGACGACTTGAAATCAGACGATTTTAAATAATTTTCGGAAACGGGGGCGGCAAGCCAAGCCATAGACTTGTCCTGTTCTTCACGCGTAAAAGCCGAAAAATCGGGCGGTTGACAAACGCTGGTCGTGTTGTCTAAAAGGTGACGGTCTATCAATGTCGCGATATCACAGGCCGCAGTGTTGACGCTCGCCTTGTTTTTCGGTTTATAAATCCCGAAAACGGTGGTCATATTATTTTTAAACCGATAGATCATTCTGTCCGTGCGAGTCAGCTGATCTTCATCCGTTTTTTCTTTGCGGATGCCCGATCCTTTGTCGCCATGGATAATGATCGTTGTTTTATCCAGAAGTTTTGCGGTTTTTAAATCATCGATTAAATAATTGATTTGCGCATAGGTACAGAAAAGCTGCTGATTGTAATCTTCCCAACGTTTCAGTTCGCCGCTTAACTCTCTTTTATCCGTATAGGGAGCGTTGCCGCGCCAAGTCATCGGATCAATTCTCAGTTGGCAGTTTTTATCATAAACATACGGATAATGCGGCAGATTTAAATGTGCAAAAAAGACATTCTTTCCGGAAGAAGACAGAACATCCTGCCGCAGATGTGACAAAATCAGCGGTTGCCCGACCGATAAGGATTTTGACATCGGATTGCCTAAAAGGGGCAGGCCGGAAGCGTCTATTTTGGAGTTGGCTTTTTGATAAAGATATTCGGCCGCTTGTTTGCCGAACGGCGTTGAATACAGCCAATGACCGATCAAAAGCATTAAACGGGACTGGGTTGACAGATTCGTTTGATATAAAGCCCCCATCGGAGCCGGATAGGTGACGCAGCTTGAAATTTCTTTGGCGCCGGCATCTTTGCAGAAATCGAAAGGATAAGATTGATAAATATTCAAACTGTATCCCTTGTTTTTCAGCGCTTTGAACAAATCGTTGCGGGAAGCGCTGACCGAAGCGTCGTCAGAGCTGACATAATAAACGGCGTCCGTACGGTTGAATAAATCGTCGCCTATTTCCGTCAAAGAGGGATTCAGAGCGTTTCCTATGTTGCGGTATTTGTTCAGGAAACGCAGATAAGCCGACGGATAAAAAGTGAAGTTGTTCGTTTTATAAAAAGCGGGAATAAACGTCGGTGAAAACGGCATTTCCGCCGGCGCCGCGTTTTTGGAATTTAATGTCTGCCATGTTTCGGCTGCAACGGCATATCCCGTGTGATCGGCTAAAATAAGATAAATCAGATTGTCTGTTTTTTCTTTTTTCTGATCCGCGCTGACGGTTTCAACTTGAATTTTTTCGGGTATGATTTGTTTTGCCGCCGTATTCAAAAGCATAAAGACGGCAACCAGAACCGGCAAAGATAAAAACGCCATCGCGCCGCCTTTGAATATATTCAGCAGGATAAAGAAAAGCAGTCCGGAAATGCCGGCGATGATCTGGTTGCCGTTCGCGGCAATGTACGTCAGAACGTTTTGAGGCAGAAAGGAAACATAATGCGCGGCGTAATTACCGATATTGAAAGGAAACATCAGCCCTAAAATATAGGCTGCGGCGGCGCCGGCGACAACGGCAATAAAGACTCTGGCCAGAAAACGCCAAAAAGAAAGCAAAAATAAGGAAGCAAAAGAAAAAATAAGCAGTCCGAAGCAGGAAAAAAGGACTTCCGGCAAAATTTCATTGTTAAGAATGAGGGGGTATTTGTTCTTATATAAAAACAGCAGGAAGGCATAAGCCGTCAGAAAAAACAGGAACAAAGACGCATGCAAATAAAACGTGATGGATGATTCGTCCTTCTGCGCGGCCTTTCTGATTTTGGATTTCTGTGCCTTTTTTTCAATGCGGTCCGTTTCTGACATATCGGTTTTTCCGTTAAACAAACATAACTCTAGTATTTATTCATAGACTCGCATAAATTATAAGTCAATTTTTCCTTTGGGTAAGAGGCGGATATTTTATGTCTTTTAATCTTGTTTTGAACAACGCGGTGCGTTTGCACGAACAGGGACGGCTGGATGAAGCGGAAGCAATGTACCGTCAGTTGTTGGAAATATCGCCCGAACAGACGGATGTTTTGTACTTGTTGGGAACGCTGGCTTTGCAAAAAAAATCGTTTGATTCGGCGGTTGAATTGCTCTATAAGGCCGTTCGTTTGGCGCCGGATGTCGTCGCATATGAATTTACGCTGGCTCAGGCCCTGCAGGATTCGGGACATCCGAAAGAATCGTTGGAACATTATAAATCCGTTTTGGCAAAAGATGATTCTTTGCCGGAAACATATCATAATATCGGCATTATTTATCGTTTTGAAGGGGATACGGAAGAAGCAAAAAAACAATTCCGAAAGGCGATAGAACTCCGTGCGGATTTTTCATCGGCTTATGTGAATTTAGCGCTGATCGAACGCGATGCCGGAAATTCCGATCGGGCTCTGGAATTGCTGGATCAGGCCGTACAGGCGGATTCCCAAAATGCCGAAGCGTATGCGCAGATTGCCGTGACTCACCGTTTGTCGGAAAGATATGATCAAGCTTTGCGTTATTATGAAAAAGCCTTGGATTTAAACGAAAGCAATCCGATTTATTGGAACGGCAAGGGAATCACGTTTGAACGTTTGAGGCGTCCGGATGATGCTTTTCATGCCTATTGCCGCGCCATTGAATTGGATCCCGGCTTTTCCGACGCGTACAACAACAGAGCAAACGTTTATGCCGGTATGGGAAAACATTGGGAGGCGGAAGACGACTATAAAAAAGCGGTCAGGCTGGATCCGAATTTTGCGTCCGCTTTCAATAATTTAGGCGCTTTGCTGTACGATCAGGAACGCTATGAGGAAGCGTTGGAATGTTATCGCAAAGCGTTCATTATCAATCCGAAACAGGCGGAAACATGTTCCAATCTGGCGATGGCCGTAAAAGAAGCCGGCGATCCGGCCGAAGCGGTCGGGCTTTATTTTAACGCGCTGCATTTAAATCCGGCGCTGACGAAAATTCATCACTATTTGGCGCAGACGTTGTATGATCTTTATCGGGGAACGCAGGAAGACGCAAAAGAAACGGCCGTCAAATTAGCGCAGAAATGGGCGCAGTTTTTTCCCGAAAATCCGATCGCCGCGCATGTGTGCGCCGCTTTGCGGGGGGATTGTCCTGACGGCGCGTCCGATAACTATGTGCGGGAATTGTTTGATTCGTTTGCGGAATCGTTTGAAACGACCTTGCGGAAAGTTTCTTATCATGTTCCCGATCTGTTGACGGAGGAAATGGAAAAACATCCTTCGGGGCTGCGTATTTTGGATGCCGGCTGCGGTACGGGATTAAACGGAGCCGTATTAAAATCCAGGGCTTCGGTTTTAACAGGGGTGGATCTGTCTGAAAAAATGATCGCGGCGGCACAAGCCAAAAACATATATGATCGCTTGGAAACGGAAAATATTGTTCAATTTTGCCAAAAAAATCCGGAAGCTTTCGATTTTATTGTATTGGCCGACGTGGTATGTTATTTCGGTAAGCTGGATTTATTGGTTAAGGCCGTTAAAGCGGCTTTGGCTGAAGGCGGAACCGTTTTTTTGACGGCGGAAAAATTAAATTCGGATCAGGATTATGTTTTGCAGCCGTCGGGACGTTTCGCTCATTCGGAAGCGTATCTGAAAACGGTTTTACGGACGGTCGGTTTTGAACGGGTGCTGCTGACGACTGTTGTTTTGCGCAAAGAAAACGATCTTTCCGTTGACGGAATAATGGTCACTGCGAAAAAAATGACGGAAAATTTAAACTCAAATCTGGACAATGATGACAAGAACGATTAAAATCACCGGCAGTGTGTTAGGGCTTTTCCTGATAACTTTATTTTTTGTGTCACTAATATGGAGAAAACCGATGCCCCAGTATAGCTGGAATGAAGTTTCCGATTCGGACGTAGAAGTTCTGATTAAAAAAGTTAACGCTTTATCCTCTTTTGAAATGTTTACTCCGGGACGTTCCCGTTTTGTAGTGGCGGATCTGCCGTTTTATTCTCATTTCAAACTGCTGCAGGCGACAACGTTTTCTTCCATTCCGCCCGTGACGATGCGATATCTGATCGCCGGTACGGGGGCTGACGCCGAAGTCATTAAGATGGACGGAACGCGCGAACCGATTTTTGAAAACAACCCGCGCGCGGGATTGATTTTGAATGCGCAGACGGTTGTTCCTTACGCAACGTTCGTTTTGGATGCCGTTCAGACGGAAGAAGGCACGTTGCGCTTGGTTGAAAAGGTTGATGAAGACACTTTTTCCAATACGCCGACCCCGCAGCAGCGCAAAGATGTCACTCACTTGATCCGTCCGGCGAAGGTAACCGAAACGGACAACGGATTTTATCTGGACGTGATTATGCTTTACGGCGATTCCGTGTATCGCGCCGATTTGGAGGTTAAAAAGGACGGCTTCATCGAAATCACGAATGAAGAATTGTTGGCCGAAGGTTTGCCGATTCGTCCGATCTTCTTAGAGTAATTGATGTTTTATCGCGTTGCGGAAATTGTTAAACGCCTGAATCTGGATTTGGAATTCATCTCCAGCGGAAATTGTGTTGATTATTCTCCGGTGACGGGAGAACAAATCGCTTCTTTTCCGTTGAGCGATGCAGATCGCATCCGCACGGTGATTGAACGGTCTAAACAGGCTTTTATGGAGTGGCGTCAGGTCGAACCGAATGAGCGGAGCGCTCTTTTGCGCTTGTTCGGGGAGGAGTTGCGCGCGCAAAAAGAAGCTTTGACCGAATTGGTCGTCATTGAAACGGGCAAAATTTACGCAACGGCGTTAAAGGAAGTGGAACGGTCAATCGAAATCTGCGATATGGTCGCGGATATGCAGTATCGCATGTCGGGATTTTCGGTGCCGACTCAGGGGCGGCATCTGGCCGCTTCGGAAGTTTGGCAGCCGATCGGTCCCGTTGTCGTGATTACCTCTTTTAATTTTCCGCTGCGCGTATGGGTGTTAAACGCTCTGTTGGCTCTGGTTTGCGGCAATCCGGTCATTTGGCGCCCGTCGCGGAAAGCGACGCTGATTGCGTTTGCCGTTAATTCTCTTTTACGCCGGGCAAAGGCCAGATCATCGGCCAATTGTCCCGAGTATTTGTCTCAAATCGTCATTTGTAATCATGAAGATGCCGTTGTTTTGGCGGAAAGTCAGGATGTGCCTTTATTGTGCGCAGCCGGTTCACCGGTTATGGCGCGCCGCCTGCAAAGTAAGGTCGGGCAGCGTTTGGGACGCAGCATTTTATCCGTTGGCGGCAATAATGCTGCGGTGGTGACGCCTTCCGCCGATATTGATCTGGCCGTTAAACAGGTGCTGCGGTCTGTGATAGCTGATGCCGGACAACGATGCACGTCTTTGCACAGGTTGTTTTGCCATTCTTCCGTTTATGATGATGTTGTTCGTCACTTGAAAGAAGCTTTTGATACTGTTCAGGTGGATTCGCCTTTTGAACGTCAAAGCAAAATGGGACCGCTGATCGACAAGGAAGCGTATGATATTATGCGTTTGCAGCTGGAGCAGGCCAAACTGGACGGCGGAGTTGTTTTCGGCGGCGACCGTATGGATATCGGACTGTACAAAGACGCTTATTATGTTCGGCCGGTCATAGCTGAAATGCCAAAACAGACGGGAACGGTCAAAACCGAATTGTTGGCGCCGGTGTTGTATGTGATGCGTTATGATGATTTGAAGGAAGCTGTCGCGGGGATTAACGAATTTTCTCAAACTTTGCTGGCCGGAATTTTTTCTAACGATTTGAAAGAAATCGGCTATTTTTGTTCTATGGACGGCGTTCAGTCCGCGGCAGCGATCGTCAATGCGGGGATGGTCGGCTACGATATGGCGGCGATGTTCACGGCGGGAAAAGACAGCCGCAGCTTTGCAACAGATGTTTGGCGTCCGTTTATGCAGTCCAAAACGTGTCTGACGAACTATAATTTTTAGCATATTTTTTGTGATAAACGCTTGTCGGAACCAAAGAAAAAAAGCTATAAAAGAAATCTGTCTGCGGCGGAGCGGTTTGAAATGACTTTTTTTAAAAAATCAAAGATATTTTTGGGATTAACGGGGACGGCAATTATATTGTTTTTGGCTTCGTGTGCCGGAAACAACGGCTTTGATCCGGAAATCACGCCGCCGGAAACGCTGTATAATCACGCGTTGGATTTATTGGTGAAAAAACGGGAATATTCCAATGCGGCAAAAGCTTTTGATGAAATAGACCGTTATTATCCGTATTCACGATGGGCATTGCGCGCGCAGATTATGGAAGCATTCGCCTATTATGTCCGACGGGATTATGATGAATCGGTGATTGTCATTGACCGGTTTTTGCAGCTGTATCCCGGAAATTCTTTTGCGCCGTATGCTTATTATCTGAAAGCGCTGTGCTATTATGCTCAAATTTCCGATACAGATCGTGATCAAAAAATGACACAAAAGGCATTGGACGCTTTAACGGAAGTCGTTCGGCGTTTTCCCGATACGCCGTATGCCAAAGACGCAGAACAAAAAATTGTGCTGGCACAAGACTATTTGGCAGCAAAAAAAGTCAATATCGGACGTTTTTATTTAAAGCAAAACGCGCATATTGCGGCGATGAACCGTTTTACGGATGTCGTTCAAAATTATCAAACGACACGGCACGTTCAGGAAGCGCTGTATCGTTTAACGGAAACATATTTGATTTTGGGCTTGGATGAAGAAGCGCAGAAAAGCGCGGCCGTTTTAGGGTATAACTACCCGTCGAGTTTTTGGTATGCGCGGGCGTATGATTTAATGAAAGCCTATGTTCCGGCCGCAATACAACAGAAGGACTAAAACGGTGTTGGCAAGTCTGTCTGTTCGGGACGTTGTTTTAATCGAAAAGCTTGATTTGGATTTTGCCGACGGTTTATGCGTTTTCACGGGCGAGACGGGCGCCGGAAAATCAATTTTGCTGGATTCTCTGGCATTGGCGGCCGGCGCGCGTTCGGACAGTTCTCTGGTGCGTTTCGGGGCGAAGCAGCTGTCTGTCGGCGCGGAGTTTGTTTTGCCGGAAAATCACGAAGTCTATGGTCTTCTGGCCGAGCAGGGAATAGATTTTGATGCCAAAAACAGCCTCTTTTTGCGCCGTGTCGTTTCAGCGGACGGCAAGGGGCGCGCTTTCATTAATGATCAGCCGGTCAGCGCGGGACTGTTGCGTCAGGTTGGTGATTTGCTGGTCGAAATTCACGGACAGTTTGCCACACATGGTTTGCTGAACACGGCAACGCATCGGGGCGTTTTGGATTCCTATGGCGATTTGGAGGAATTGAAGCAGGCCGTCCGTCAGGCTTGGCAGAGTTGGCAGGACAAAACCGCCGAAAAACAAAAAGCCGAAGCCGACTTGGCACAAGCGCAGGCGGAAGAGGACTTTTTGCGCCATTCCGTTGACGAGCTGAAAAAGTTTTCGCCAGTCTCCGGTGAGGAACAGGAGCTTTCCGAACGCCGCGCGATGATGATGAACGCGGAAAAAATCGCGGAAGGGCTGAACGGCGCGCGGGCGGCGTTGGCTGATGACAACATTGATCGCGCTTTGCGGCAGGCGCAGAGGGCTTTGGAAAGCGTTTCCCGTTTTGGGGAAGGCCGCTACGAATCCGTGATTGAAATTTTAGATCGAATTATGGCGGATTTGAACGAAGCGACCTCAACCGTCGAAACGTTTTGCGATGAACTGGATTTTGATCCCCGCGCGCAGGAAATGGTGGAAGAACGACTGTTCGCGCTGCGGTCTTTGGCGCGCAAGCATCAGGTGACAGCGGACGAATTGCCGGAGCTGCTGACGGATTTTGAACGCCGTTTGAACAGTCTGGAAAAAGGCGGGGAGGAGCTTGTTCTGTTGGCCAGGCAGGAAGAGGAAGCCCGCCTGAAATATCTGGAGACGGCGCAGGCTTTGTCTTCTGCGCGGCACAAAGCGGCTGAAAAACTGGATGCGGCCGTGAAAAAAGAATTGCCTCCGCTTAAATTAGGCAAGGCCGATTTTAAAACGGAAATCGAGCGTCTGCCGGAAAGCTTATGGAACGCAGACGGATTGGACAAGGTCGTGTTTACGGCTTCAACCAATACGGGAACGCCGTTGGCTCCGATAGCAAAGATCGCTTCGGGCGGCGAACTGGCGCGCTTTATGCTGGCTTTGAAAGTCAATCTGGCGGCGGCGGAAAAAATTCCGACGTTGGTTTTTGACGAAGTGGATTCGGCAATCGGCGGGGCGACGGCTTCAGCGGTCGGCGAACGTTTGGCGCGGTTGGCGGCGCAGGACTGCCAAGTTCTGACAATCACGCATTCGCCGCAGGTCGCTTCGTTCGGCGCGCATCATTTCCACGTGCAAAAATCGGAATCGGACGGAAAAGTTTTAACCGCCGTTGTCGAACTGAGCGATGCCGAACGTCGCGAAGAAATCGCCCGTATGTTGTCGGGGGCGGAAATCACGGACGCTTCCCGCGCGGCGGCGGACGAATTGCTGAAAAACAGGAGTGATGCCAAATGACCGAAACGCCCGTCGCTTTGCTGACCGAATTGGAAGCCGCTTCGGAACTGGCTTTTTTGGCCAAAAAGATGGCGGAACTGGATCGGGCGTATTACCAAAACGACGACCCGTTGGCGACCGATGCCGAATATGACGCGTTCAAACGGCGCAACGAGGAAATCGAAAAACGCTTTCCGCATTTGGTTCGAGCGGATTCTCCGTCCAAAAAGGTTGGGGCGAAAGCGTCCGATGATTTTGAAAAAGTCGTTCACAGCGTACCGATGCTGTCTTTGGCGAATATCTTTTCCGAAGAGGAAATCTTTGAATTTGTTGATCGCATCCGTCGCTTTTTGAGTTTGCCGGACGGAGCGGAGTTGGAGTTTATGGCGGAACCGAAGCTGGACGGGCTGTCCTTTTCCGCTTTGTACATTAATGGAAAATTCGTGCGCGGGGCAACGCGCGGGGACGGTGCCGTCGGCGAGGACATCACCGAAAACCTGAAAATGATCAAAGATTTGCCGCAGACTTTGCGCAGTACAGATTTGTTGGGCAACGATATCCCCGAACGGCTGGAAATCAGGGGTGAAGTCTTTATGAACAAGGCGGATTTTTTCGCTTTGAACGAAGCGCAGGCGGCTAAAGGCAAAAAAGTTTTCGCCAATCCGCGCAACGCGGCGGCGGGATCTTTGCGCCAGCTCGACCCGAAAATCACGCGAGACAGGCATTTGTCGTTGTTCGGTTATACGTTCGGCGAAGTGTCCGAAGAAAAATGGGCCACCCATTCGGAATATCTGGAAAAAATCAAATCGTGGGGCTTTCCGGTCAATCCGGAAAACAAGCTGTGTAAAACGCCGCGGGATATTGCCGCTTACTTTGCGTCTTTAGGGGAGCGGCGATCTTCGTTGGCTTACGATATTGACGGCGCTGTGTATAAGGTCAACCGGCGCGATTATCAGGAAAGATTAGGGTTTGTCGCGCGTTCGCCGCGTTGGGCGACGGCGCATAAATTTCCGGCGGAGCAAGCGCAGACAATCTTGAAAAATATCCGTGTTCAAGTCGGACGAACGGGCGTTTTGACGCCGGTTGCCGATCTGGAGCCGGTCAACGTCGGCGGTGTGATGGTATCGCATGCGACATTGCATAATGAAGACGAAATCAGGCGCAAGGATGTTCGCGTCGGCGATCTGGTCGTCGTTCAGCGGGCAGGGGACGTGATTCCTCAAATCGTCCGCGTCGTTATGGAAAAGCGGACGCCGGATTCTGTTCCGTTCGTTTTTCCGACTGAATGCCCCGTTTGCGGTTCTCATGTTGTACGCGACGAAGATCAGGCGGCGCAGAGGTGTTCCGGCGGTTTGGTCTGTCCGGCGCAGGCGGTGGAAAAGCTGAAACATTTCGTATCGCGCGATGCGTTGAACATTGAAGGATTCGGCGCGAAGAACACGGCGTTCTTTTTCGAGCGGGGTTGGATAAAGACGCCGGGGGACGTTTTCGAATTGGAGGAAAAATACGGCACGGACATTCGCAAGTTGGACGGGTGGGGCGATAAATCCGCCGATAATCTGTTTTCTTCGATTCGCAAGGTGCAAAGCGGCGTCGGATTGGACAAGTTTTTGTTTTCTTTAGGGATTCCGCAAATCGGGCAGGCGACGGCGCGTTTGTTGGCGGCGCACTATTTGAGTATGGCAGAATTAACCGCGCAGGTTGACGCCGCGCAGGATAAAGAGTCCGAGGCATATCAGACATTGATCGCGATTGAAAGCATCGGGGCGGTCGTTGCGCAGGAATTACTTGATTTCTTTGCGGAAGAGCATAATCGCCGCGAAGTGGCGCGTTTGCTGTCTTTGATTCAAGTCAATAACTTTGTGCCGCCGAAACAGGACGATAATCCGTTGGCGGGCAAAACGATCGTCTTTACGGGAACTCTGCCGACTCTGACGCGCAGCGAAGCAAAGGCGAAGGCGGCCGCTCTGGGCGCAAAAGTGGCCGGTTCCGTATCCGGTAAAACGGACTATGTAATTCTCGGAGCTGATGCCGGTTCAAAAGCGAAAAAAGCGCAGGAACTGGGGATTAAAACGCTTTCCGAAGACGAATTCATCGCCCTGTGTAACAATCAGAAACAATAAGTTATTCGATTTTAAGAAAAAATCGGCGTACCTTCAAAATATCGGATCACGTTATGAGAAAAGGAGGTTGCCATGAAGCTGTTTGTTTTATCCGCTTTATTGATGCTGACAGCTTTTACCGCGCATGCCTCCGAAGAACAGCCTTTTGTGTTGGCGATGGATTATTCCGTTTATCTGCGGATAGCTCAAAACGATACATTCGGCGAAGCGAAAAAAGCGTTGATCGAAAATCCCTATGAAAAAAAAGACGCTGCCATTGCTGAAGAAATATCTTCTGAAGATGATGAAAAATGGCATCCTGTTAAGGATTTTAAAAAGACGAAGAACCTTTCCGGCGGCGGGTTCGTGAACACGAGCGACCGAGTGGCCGTCGGCGCATTTGCCAACTATCAATACGACGACATCGACGAAAACAGATTAAACGAAGCCTATTCTGTAAAAATCAACGTCAATATCGCGCTTTAATTTTCCTGCCGATAGGTGGCTAAGAAATCTTTCAGCCGTCCCAACGCTTTTTCCAAATCGTCCGTTCTGGGCAGAAAAACGACGCGGAAATGATCCGGTTTTTCCCAGTTGAAGCCCGTTCCGTTGACCAACAAAATCCGCTTGTCCATCAATAAATCCAAAACGAATTTCTGATCATCAAGAATATTGAATTTTGCCGTGTCAATTTTCGGAAACATGTAAAGAGAGCCTTTGGCTTTCACACAGGAAATTCCCGGGATATCGTTTAACAGTTGGTGGCACAGCGTGCGTTGTTCGTACAACCGGCCCCCCGGTTTGACTAAGTCGTTGATGCTTTGATAGCCGCCCAAAGCCGTTTGAATCGCATACTGCCCCGGCACATTGGAGCATAAGCGCATATTGGCCAATAAATCCAAGCCGTCAATGTAGTCCTCCGCCATTTTTTTATTGCCGCTCAAAATCATCCAGGCGGCGCGGAAACCGCAGGAACGGTAGTTTTTGGAAATGCCGTTATAGGTGATGCAGAATGTGTCCGTGATCAAAGAAGCCAGAGAAGTATGCGTCACGCCGTCATAAAGAATTTTATCGTAAATTTCATCACAGAAAACGGCTATTTTATGCTTTTCGGCCAAAGCCGCGATTTTTTCCAACAGCTCTTTCGGATAGACGGCGCCGGTCGGATTGTTCGGATTGATAATCACGATGCCTTTTGTTTTCGGTGTAATCTTGCTTTCGATGTCTTTTAAGTCGGGATACCAGTCAGATTCTTCGTCGCAGATGTAATGGACGGGCTTTCCGCCGGCCAGACAAATCGCCGCCGTCCACAACGGATAATCCGGTGCCGGAACCAGAATTTCATCACCTGTGTTCAGAAAAGCTTCCATACTGAGCAGAATCAGATCCGACACGCCGTTGCCCAGATAAATGTCGTTGATTTGAACGCCTTCGATATGTTTTTGCTGGCAGTAGTGCATCACGGCTTTGCGGGCGGGAAAGATGCCTTTGGAATCGGAATATCCGTCGGCGAAAGGAATGTTTAAAATCACGTCTTTAATGATTTCCTCGGGCGCATTCAAATCAAAAGCCGCCGGATTGCCGATATTGAGCTTTAAGATTTTATAGCCGGCTTCCTCCAGTTGGTTGGCGGCTTTCAAGACCGGTCCGCGAATTTCGTAATGAACGCCATCCAAACGGGAAGATTTTTGAAATTCTCTCATTGTTAAAGCTCCTTTGTTAACGGAATATCAGCATATAACTAAAGCAGTTCGGGGGAAAGCTCTTTATCTTCCGAGCATAAAATTTTAACGGCGCAGCGCAGCCCGTCAACGGCGGCGGACATAATGCCGCCGGCATATCCTGCGCCTTCGCCGCAGGGATAAAGCCCGGCGACGGAAACGCTTTGAAGCGTTGCGGAATCGCGCAGCATGCGCACGGGCGATGACGTTCTGGTTTCCGCTGCGGTCAATAAAGCGTCGTGCGCTGAAAACAGGCGAATTTTCCGGTCAAGCTTTTTAAAGCCTTCCTTATAAGACTCAATGACAAAATCGGGCAGAACGGCGCGCATATCCGCCATTTGAACGCCCGGTCGATAGGAGGGGACAACCTCGCCGAATTTGACGGTTTCCTTGTCGTGCAGGAAATCAATCACCCGCTGAACGGGGGCGCGAAACAATCCGCCGCCGGCTTTGAAAGCGTTTTCCTCGATTTTGCGTTGAAATTCGACGCCTGCCAGAGGGTGATCGGAGCCGAAATCTTCCGGCTTGACATCAACCAGCAGTGCGCTGTTGGCATTATCTTTGTCACGGGCGTATTCGCTCATACCGTTCGTGACCAGTCTTCCGGCTTCGGAAGCCGCCGCAACGACGACTCCCCCAGGACACATGCAAAACGTGTAAAGTCCGCGGCCGTTGCTTAAATGAACGGCCAGTTTATAGTCGGCCTGTCCGAGGACGGCACGGGGCTTAACCATACCGTATTGGCTTTTGTTGATGAATTTTTGCGGGTGTTCAATACGCGTGCCGATCGCAAACGGCTTTTGAATCATCTGCACACCTTTTTCATACAGCATTTCAAACGTGTCGCGCGCGCTGTGGCCGATGCCTAAAATAACGCTGTTTGTCGGTATTTCTTCAAAAGAACCGTCCGGATTTTTAACTTGAACGGCAATTAAACGGCCGTCTTTAACAATCAAATCCGTCAGCTGTGTTTCAAATCGGTATTCCCCGCCCAGAGCCATGATTTTACGACGGATATTGCCCACCATATAGGACAGTTTATCCGTACCGATATGAGGCTTTGCCAGATACATGATTTCCGCAGGCGCGCCTGCGGCAATAAATTCTTCCAGCACTTTGCGGGTGAAAGCGTCCTTTTTGATGCCGGTCGTCAGCTTGCCGTCCGAAAAAGTTCCCGCGCCGCCTTCGCCGAACTGCACGTTTGAATTTTCATTCAACTCGCCGATTTTCCAGAAACGGTTCACATCTTTACGTCGTTTGGATACGGTTTTTCCCCGTTCGATCAAAATCGGATTTGCGCCTGCTTCGGCCAGCAAAAGTCCGGCCATCATTCCGGCAGGCCCTGTCCCAACGATAACGGGGCGCAAAGAATTTTTAGGATTCCAAACCGGTTCGGGGAAGCGTTCTTCGTCAGTCAGTCGGCAAATATCCCGATAGGGGCAGGTTTTAATCGCTTCTTCTTCGTCGCTGTCCAACGCCAGATCGAAAGAGTACAGGACGCACAGGTTTTCTTTTTTGCGCGCGTCAACGGATTTTTTGGCAATACGAAAGAAAACGATATTGTCAAAACCCGTCAGTTCGGCAACATAAGCCTGCAAGTCGTCGGGTACGGCTTTCGGTCTGAATTTGACGTTGGAAACGCGGATCATATTTTATTTATGATCTTCCAAATCGGAAGTGCAGTGCGGGCACTTCGTCGCTTTGACGGAGATTTCGGAGTCGCAGTACGGGCACTTTTTTGTCGTTGGTTCCGCGGCGGCTTCTGCAGCGGCATCGTCCGCTTCTTTACGATCCAGTTTTTCCTGCAAAGTGTTCATGATTTTAATCAGAATGAACACGGCGAAAGCGACGATGACAAAGCTGATGATCGCGTTGATGAAAAAACCGATGTTCAATGTGACGGCGCCGGCTGCTTTGGCCGCGTCAATCGAAGCGTACGGAGCGGCGGGCGAGCCGTCTTTTAAAACGAAAAACAGGTTGGCAAAATCGATCTTGCCCATCAAAAGGCCCAAAGGCGGCATTAAAATGTCTTTGACCAAAGAATCGACGATTTTCGTAAACGCGGCGCCGATGATGATACCGACAGCCATGTCCATGACGTTGCCGCGCATAGCGAATTTTTTAAATTCGGAAAAAATGTTTTTAATCATAGTGTTATCCTTACATCAAATTAAACAGGTCTTTATAGGTAAAGGCGACGCCGATTGTAAAGTTTGATCCGGAAACGTGAGCTTCGCGCGAACGGGCATAACGGTAGGACATATAGGGGCCGAACGTCAAAGTTGCGTTCAGTTGAACGTCCATGCGTGCCGTTGCGTTCAAGTCATAAATCAGATCCGTTCCGATATAGTGGCTGTAGGACAGATAACGACGGAAATAACCGTCTGTCGAATATTGGACGCCGTCTCGGGGAGAATCTTCCAAACGCCATCCGAATTCGGCAGCGGATTTGCTGACATGCGGATCATAAGTCATATCGTATTCGCCGACGGCTGCGATATATAAACTTTTGATCACATCGCCGTCAAACAGCTTTAAGCCGGCTTTGCCGCGCAGGACTTTTGTTCTGGGAGCATTATCGTTTGCCGTAAATTCGGTTTGATATTCGGCGGTAGCCATCGGGCCGAACTTTACGCCGTTAAATTCGTACAGCTTGTGTGCATAATCCGAAGAAAGCAAAATTTTATCGGCGTTTTCATTTGTTTCGGTCGGCTGGTTGACGGGTTTGACTTTGGTCTTGCCGTATTCGGCGTAAATGCCGTTGTTCCACTGCATGTTTTCCCGATTATATTCCAGCATAAAGTCGAAAACGCCTTTAACAACAGTCTGACTGTCTGAACTTAATGCGGTTACGGGCGAGTTCTGGTATTCTCTGGAATGCGTAATGGTTGTTGAAGACAATTCCAGTCCGACGCGCCGGAAATTCGCCTTTAAAGTGGGAGCGGAAGCGGCCGTTTCCTGCGCCTGCGCCTGAAAACAAATCAACAGCGCGCTGAGAGAAAGAAAAGATTTTTTCAAAGACATTATTTTTTCCCAACAGTTAAAAAATATGATCAATAGTTTTACTCCGACTGTTCCGATAGTTCAAGACGGTTGAAAAAGAAATTGAATTTCATTATATTGCAAATGTCTTCTGACGCCGAAGGAGTCCTGAGGCAAAAGAAAGGAAATTGAAATGGAAACAAAAGTCGCTCTGATCGGCATTGTCGTTGAAAATCCCGATTCCGTAATGAAATTGAACACGCTGCTGCATGAGTACAGCGCGTATATTATCGGGCGTATGGGGCTGCCTTATCATAAAAAGGAAATCAGTATCATCAGCGTCGCTTTGGATGCGCCGCAGGATACGATCAACGCGCTGTCGGGAAAACTCGGCAAGCTGGAAGGCGTTTCAACAAAAACGATCTATTCGAAATAACAACTGACGGGAAAGAGAACTTCTGACTCAAAAGGAGAATGATTATGTATGATCCCAAATCTTTAAAGGCTGAAGAATTTATCTCTCATGACGAAATCATGGAAACGATTGCATACGCGCAGGCGAATAAATCCAACGCGGAACTGATCGATAAAATCATTGAAAAAGCCAAGCTCTGGAAAGGGCTTGATCACCGTGAAGCGTCCGTTTTGCTCGCATGCGACCTTTCGGACAGAAACGAACAAATTTTTAAATTGGCCGAACAGCTGAAAAAAGACTTTTACGGCAACCGCATCGTGTTGTTCGCGCCGCTGTATCTGTCGAACTACTGCATCAACGGATGTGTTTATTGTCCGTACCATCTGAAAAACAAACATATTCCCCGTAAAAAACTGACGCAGGAACAGATCAGAGCCGAAGTCATCGCTTTGCAGGATATGGGGCATAAGCGTCTGGCTCTGGAAGCCGGTGAAGACCCCGTCAACAATCCGATCGAATACATCTTGGAAAGCATCAAAACGATCTATTCGATCAAACACAAAAACGGCGCGATTCGCCGCGTCAATGTCAATATCGCGGCAACAACGGTCGAAAATTACCGCAAATTGCAGGAAGCCGGAATCGGCACATACATTCTGTTTCAGGAAACGTATAACAAAGAATCTTATGAACGTCTGCACCCGACAGGCCCGAAGCACGATTACGCCTATCACACCGAAGCGATGGACCGCGCGATGGAAGGCGGCATTGACGATGTGGGGCTGGGCGTATTATACGGATTGGAAAATTACGCCTATGAATTTGCCGGTCTGCTGATGCACGCCGAACATCTGGAAGCGGTACACGGCGTCGGCCCGCATACGATTTCCGTGCCGCGAATTTGTCCGGCGGACGATATCGATCCCAATTCGTTTAAAGACGCTTTGCCGGACGATATTTTTGCCAAAATCATCGCCTGCATCCGCGTGTCAACGCCATATACGGGCATGATCATTTCCACGCGCGAAAGCCAGAAAATGCGCGAACGCGCTTTGCATCTGGGTATTTCGCAGATCAGCGGAGCGTCTTCAACCTCTGTCGGGGGGTATGTTGTGCGCGAAACGGAAACGGCGCAATTCGACCGCGCGGATACACGCACGTTGGACGAAGTGATCAAATGGCTGATGGATATGAATTATATTCCGAGCTTCTGCACGGCATGTTACCGCGCCGGACGCACGGGCGACCGGTTTATGGATTTGTGCAAATCGAAGCAGATTCTGAACTGCTGTCATCCGAATGCTTTGATGACGCTGAAAGAATATTTGGAAGATTATGCGTCGCCGGAAACGAAGAAAGTCGGATACGAGCTGATTCAACGCGAATTGAACAACATCACAAATCCGAAAGTCCGTACCGTTTGCGAAGACCATTTGGAACACATCGCGCAGGGCGAGCGGGATTTCAGATTTTAACCGTTGCTTGTTCGGAGAACCGGCCGCACAAAAAAACTCCTGTCATTCGGCAGGAGTTTTTTTGTTTTAAAAAGTCTTTATTATTTCGGAACGATCACCATTGTGATCTGTTTGCCTTCCAGTTTGGCCGGCTGTTCGATTTTGGCGTATAAATCCGAATCCTCGACAATACGCGCCATAACCTCTTCACCTTGTTCTATATAAGCCATTTCACGGCCGCGGAAACGCAAAGTAAATTTAACTTTATTCCCGTCGGAAATAAACCGCTGAGCGCTGCGCAATTTGACTTCATAATCGTGTGTGTCAATATTAGGACTCAGTTTGATTTCCTTGATTTCAACAACTTTTTGATTTTTCTTGGCTTCCGCTTTTCTTTTTTGCTGTTCGTAGCGGTATTTGCCTAAATCTAAAATCTTGCATACGGGGGGATTGGCATTCGGTGAAATTTCAATCAAATCTAATCCGGCCTCATCAGCTTTCTTTAAAGCTTCCTTTAAAGAAACCACGCCGACGTTTTCACCGTCAGCATCAATCAGCCGAATTTCTTTTGCCGTAATGTCTGTGTTGGCGCGCGGCCCCTCACGGGTGGGCGATGCCTGTGTCGTATCGGTAGTTATATAAAGCCTCCATCAATTAAAGTTATTCGTCAATATGCGGTAAAGCCGCTTCTTTGACCAGTTTAGCAATTACATCGTCAAGTGCAAGCGTTTCTTGTTTTTCTTGTCCCAAACGTCTGATCGTCAGTGTGCGTTCGGCCGCTTCCTTTTTGCCGATGACCAACATAACGGGAACTTTTTTCAAAGAATGTTCGCGGATTTTATAGTTGATCTTTTCGTTGCGGGTATCCAATTCCGAACGGATTCCGGCTTTTTTCAAAGCTTTAAGGACTTCTTCGGCGTACGCGTTGCCTTCATCCGTGATCGTCGCGACGACGGCTTGAACCGGCGCCAGCCAGAACGGGAATTTGCCCGCAAAATTTTCAATCATAATGCCGGTGAACCGTTCCAAAGAACCGAATAAAGCACGGTGCAGCATAATCGGACGATGCTTTTCGCCGTCTTCGCCGATATACGAAACGTCAAAGCGTTCCGGCAGGTTCATATCGACCTGCAGTGTTCCCAGCTGCCATTCGCGGCCGATCGCGTCTTTGACTTTGAAGTCCAGTTTCGGACCGTAGAACGCGCCGTCGCCGGGGTTCAGCGTGTACTTATACCCCATATCGGTCAACGCCTGCGCCAAAGCGTTTTCCGTGTGATCCCACAGCTCGTCCGAACCGATGCGTTCCGCCGGACGGGTGGACAGTTTGATATTGACATCTTTCAAATCGAACGCTTCATAAATGCTCAGCATCAGGCGAACGACTTTCTGGCATTCTTCTTCCAACTGTTCGGGTGTACAGAAAATATGTGCATCGTCCTGCGTGAACGCGCGGACGCGGAACAGTCCGTGAATCGCTCCGGAAGCCTCGTAACGGTGGACGCGGCCGAATTCGGCGATGTACTGCGGCAGATCACGGTAGGATTTGATGCCCTGCTTGAACACCAGAATGCCGCCGGGGCAGTTCATCGGTTTCACGCAGTAAACGCGGTCTTCAATCGTCGTCGTAAACATGTTTTCGCGATACCAGTCCCAGTGTCCCGAGGTTTCCCACAAAACGCGATCCATAATTTGAGGCGTGTTAATCTCGACATATCCGGCGTTGGTTTGCCGTTTGCGTTCGTAATCAATCAGCGTCTGGAACAGTGTCCAACCGTGCGGGTGCCAGAAAACGTCGCCGGGAGCGACTTCTTCAAAATGGAATAAATCCATTTCCCGGCCCAGCTTGCGATGGTCGCGCTTTTCGGCTTCTTCCAGCTGAAGCAGATAAGCGTCCAAAGCTTTCTTATCCGCCCAAGCCGTTCCGTAAATGCGCTGCAGCTGCTCGCGCGAAGAATCGCCGCGCCAGTAAGCGCCCGCGACTTTCATCAATTTGAAGGCTTTGCCGACTTTGCCGGTCGAAGGCAGATGAGGCCCGCGGCACAAATCGATAAAATCTCCCTGCCGGTAAAAACTGATCACGGCATCGGCAGGCAGGTCTTCAATCAACTCCACCTTATACTTTTCGCCTTTGTCTTTAAAGAATTTGATCGCTTCGTCACGCTGTTTTTCTTCGCGGACGATCGTTTCGTCACGGTCGATGATTTCGGCCATTTTCTTTTCAATCGCTTCCAGATCGGTCGGCGTAAACGGCGTTTTTCGGGCAAAGTCGTAATAAAAACCGTTTTCGATCGCGGGGCCGATGGTCACCTGCGTTTCAGGATATAATTCCTGAACCGCCTCTGCCATAACATGAGAACATGTATGACGGATAATATCCAATCCTTCGGGAGATTTGGCAGTAATAATGTCAATTGCCGCATCCTGTGTGATAGGTGTCGCCAGATCCTGCAATTTGCCGTTTACTTTAATTGCCAACGCGGCTTTCGCCAATCCCGCACCAATCTTGGCGGCAATGTCCGCGCCGCTGACCGGTTTGTCAAAGGACAGCTCTGAGCTGTCAGGAAGTCTGATTGAAACCATAGAAAAACCTTCTTTCTTAAATTATAAAATTCAATGCGCGCATTGTAATTCCGGTTTGTTCCGTATTCAAGAACAAATCCGGTTTTTTTTGATGCGTTTTTTTTTAATCTTTCCGAACGGGATATTTTTCTAAAACTTCCCGATAAACATCTAAAGTTTTAGCACACATCCTCGCTTTGGAAAATTCATTGCGAACACTTTCGATGGCGCGTTCGGTCATACGTTTTTTATCTTCGGCCGTCATAGAAAAAGCGGAGTCTAATTTTCGGGCTAAATCATCCGCATTGCCGGGTTCAAACAAGAACCCTGTTTCTCCGTCGCGGATTGTTTCCGTTGCGCCGCCGTGATTGGGGCCGATGACAATGCGTCCCATCGCTTGGGCTTCCGGTACGACGCGTCCGAACGCTTCCGGATCCGTAGAGGCTGAAACAACAATATCCGAAAGCATATAAGCCACATCCATTTCACTGCAGTGATCGACGATTTGAACAATACCGGACAATCCTAATTTTGCCGCTTTTTTCTCCAGTTCCCGACGATACTTTTTTCGCCCCTGATCTGCTCCGACAAACAAACAGCGCAGGTTTTTATGCTGCATTTTTGACAGCGCTTCCAACAAGACGAGCTGTCCTTTCCAGCGCGTCAGCCGGCCGGGAAGCATAATAACCGGCAGATCTTCAGGCAATCGCCACTTTTGAGACAAAGCGACAATGCGTTCCTGAGACACTTTGGAAATATCAAATCGTTCCGCATCGACACCGCGGTGAATAACTCTGATTTTATCGGCATCAACTGTTTCATAATTATCAAGGATATGCTGTTTGATAAAATCGGAAACGGCAATCGTCAACACGCCGTCCGTCATTACTTTGTTGTATTTCTTTTTGATTTTGAACGGGCCGATGTTATAAGCGCCATGAAATGTCGTCAGTAAAGGGACGCCCGTCATTTCGCATGCCCATTTGGCGCTCCAAGCCGGCGCGCGGGATCTGGCATGCACGACGTCAGCTTTTTTTTCAACGATGATTTTAGCCAGAAGCTTGGCATTTTGGCGCATAACGAAGTAGTTTTTGGAATAAACGGGCAGCGTAATATGTTCGGTTCCCATTTTTTCCAAATCATGAACCAACCGTCCGCCGCCGGACACGACGATTGAAGTCCATCCGACTTCCTTTAAAGCGGAAGCGATTTCTAATGTTCCCCGTTCGACGCCGCCGGTTTCAAGACGCGGCAGGATTTGCAGAATAACGGGAGTTTTTTGTTTGTCAGTCATTATTTATATCCAATCTTGATTATTATTATAAGGGGCCGCCGTAAGGCCGACGTTCTCTGTATCCGGCTTTTTTCATGCAGGAAGCATACCGCCAGTAAATTACGGTTTTAGACGGAGTGGCGGTGTTGACGAAAACGGGCATTGCTCCCGGATAAGGAGAATAATTTGCCCAAATACCGCCGTTTTTCAGATCCAATCTTAAATCTAAAGTATCAGCGACTTCGGGATTGGGATTATAAAAGACCCAAGGCCAGAAATCCGCCTTTTGCAGGCAACGGTTGTGATCCTGAACAAAACGTTCCGTTCCGGTTTTTTCTTTGGCCCAATAATAGACGCGCGTCGGCGAGGAACAACCGCTCAGACACAGGCAAAAGAAAAACAGAAAAATAAAGCGTTTCATATTGATTATCCTTGCTTGATTGTCTTAAAAGTCCAAATCTCCGTAATGAGAAGCCGGCAAAACGTTAGGAATCCTGTCTGTCAGCAAAGGTCTGAACGACGGGCGGGATTTAACGCGCGCATACCAATTTTTGGTTTCTTCAAAAAGCAATGCGCCGTTTTCCGATTTATCCCAGGGAACTTCGCCGATATAATCCAGAATGGAAAATTGTGCGGCTGCGGCAAAATCGGCCATTGTAAAAGCTTCTCCGGCCAACCAGTTGCGCTGTTTTAACAGCCACTCCATATAATTCATATGACCTAAAATGTTGATTTTTCCTGCGCGGATGGCGTCGGAATCGGGAACGCCGCCGCTTAATCGTTTTGAAATTTTTTCTCCGGCCAGATAAGAGGTGACTTCTTTAAAAAATTTTTCATCAAACCAGTCGCATAAACGCCGCACTTCCGCTTTATCGCGGGCGTAAGCCCCGAATAAAGGACGCGACGTGATTTCATCAATATATTCGCAAACAGGACGGTGACCGCATACGATATGACCGTCCGGTTCTTCCAATACGGGAATGTCGCCGGCGGGATTCACGGCCAGAAAATCAGGCCGTTCTTTCCATGGCTCTTCCGTTTTTGCCGTAAACTCCAATCCCTTTTCCGCCAACATAAGGCGAACCTTGCGGGAAAAAGGATCGGCCGGATGATGGTACAATATATACATTTTATGCTTTCTCGAAAAATATATTCCGTTTATTCTTATCAGAAATTAGTTTATCACTTGTAAATTTTGAAAAAAAACTTCACAGTAGCGAAATCGTTTATAAATGAATATATTAAGGATTTTTTTATGCTGCAAACTATAGTTTTAGCCTTGTTGCAAAGCGTGACGGAATTTTTGCCGGTCAGTTCTTCCGGTCATTTGATCTTGGTGCCGCGTTTGTTTCACTGGCCGGATCAGGGAATGGCGATGGATATCGCTTTGCATGTCGGGACTTTGTTTTCCGTTCTGATTTATTTTCATCAGGATGTTGCTGAGCTTGTCAAAAGCTGCGGCGATGCGGTGAAAAGAAACTTTGATTCAACGCGTGTGCGGTTCGCGTTAAAACTGGGAATTGCCTGTGTGCCGGTTTTTATTATCGGTTTTTTCTGCCATTCTTATATCGAAACGCATTTCAGAAACGTTCGATTGATCGCTTCAACGGCGATTGTTTTCGGGATATTGTTATATTTGGCGGATAAGAAAAACAAAAACGATAAAACAATAGAAGAGATGAGGCTTAAGGACGCATTTTTAATAGGATTTGCGCAGGTGTTGGCTTTGATTCCCGGGGTCAGTCGGTCGGGAATTACGATGACAATGGCTCGTTTTTTGGGAATACGCCGTGAAGAAGCCGCCAGATTTTCAATGCTGTTGGCTATTCCTACGATCGGCGCCGCGGGATGTTTGGGCGCTTTTGAAATTTTGACGGAACCGGCCGGCACAAATCCCGAAGGGGGGCTGGTAATCCTTGGAATATTGATTTCTTTCGCCGGCGGCGTAGCGGCGATCGGTTTTTTGATGCGTTGGCTGAAGACATCTTCTTTTGCGATTTTTGCCGTCTATCGTATTTTGCTCGGCGGGCTTCTTTTTTATCTTTTTTGATTTTTTTTGTTGACGGGAGTCTTCTTTAGTAATAAAAAAACGCTGTAGCTTGTTTTGCCCAAATGGCGGAATTGGTAGACGCGCTAGCTTCAGGTGCTAGTACTCGTAGGGGTGTGTAGGTTCGAGTCCTATTTTGGGCACCAAGACAAGTTCTGAAAGGCAAAGGGGCGGTAAGCCCCTTTCTTTTTGAATAAAGGAGACAGCATGACGCAGATTTATTTTTACGAAGACGATCTGCCTTCTTCCGTGCATTTTTCGGGCAGCGTTGCCGTTGATACGGAAACGATGGGATTGGAACTGCATCGCGATCGTTTGTGCCTGGTACAGTTGGGTGACAGTCAGGGAAATTGTCATATCGTCCGATTCAGAAAAGGGCAATATGATGCTCCGAATTTAAAGGCTTTGCTGACAGATTCGTCCGTATTGAAAATTTTTCAGTATGCCCGTTTCGACGTTGCCGCATTATATTTGTATTTGGGTGTTTTATGCGCGCCTGTTTATTGTACGAAAATCGCTTCCAAAATCGCGCGGACGAACGCGCCGTCTCACAGTTTGAAAGCGCTCTGCCTGTCTTTGCTGGGGATCGAATTGGAAAAAGAGCAGCAATGTTCGGATTGGGGCGCGGAAAAGTTAAGTGAAGAACAATTGAGGTATGCGGCAAACGATGTCTTATATCTGCATTCGCTGAAAGAAAAGCTGGACGCGCTGCTTGAACGCGAAGGCCGTATGCCGTATGCGCAGGCATGCTTTGACTTTTTACCGTATATCGGCAAAATGGATGTTGCCGGATTTAACTGCGAAACGATATTCACTCATTAACAAACGGGATTTTTTTTATGCTGACTTCCGAAGAAATTTTAAAAAGCGCTCACCATACATTGGATTTGGAAAGCGAATCTTTGAAAAAACTCTCTGACAGTCTGGACGAATCTTTTGTTCAGGCTGTTCAAACAATCAATGCGGCAAAAGGACGGGTTATTGTTACGGGAATGGGCAAAAGCGGACATGTCGGCAGAAAAATCTCCGCTTCTTTGGCGTCTTTGGGGACGACGGCTTATTTTGTTCATCCGGGAGAAGCCAGCCATGGCGATTTGGGAATGATCGAACCGGAAGATATCGTTGTCGCGCTGTCCAATTCCGGAGAAGCGCCCGAATTGAGTGATATTATCGCTTTCTGCCGTCGGTTTAACATCAAGCTGATCGGTATGACGGGACGACGCGACAGCACATTGGGCCGTCAGTCCGATATCGTTTTATGTTTGCCACCGATTCAGGAAGCCTGCCCGTTCGGATTGGCGCCGACGACATCGACGACATTGATGATGGCTTTGGGCGATGCGTTGGCAATAGTGCTGCTTCAGCTGCATAACTTTTCCAAAGACGAATATAAACTGCGTCATCCGGGCGGAAAGCTAGGCAAAATGATGCTGACGGTTGCCGATTTGATGCACAAAGGCGATGAAATGCCGTTGGTTCCGCCGGATATGAATATGTCGGACGCTTTGGTCGAAATGAGCGGAAAGGGATTCGGTTGTTTGGGCATTGTTGGCCAGAACGGCGATTTTATGGGCGTTTTTACGGATGGCGACTTGCGCCGCGCGATGGCGCCGGATCTGCTGACAAAAACTATCAAGGACGTGATGACTCGTACGCCGCGGACAACGACAGCCAATACATTGGCCATTGATGCTTTGCGCATTATGAATACGACGGGAAAAGGCATTACCAGTCTGTTTGTTTTGGAAAACAAAAAGCCGATCGGCTTCCTGCATATGCATGACTGCCTGCGCGCCGGAGTGGCTTAATGGCGGAAAAAATCGTTGATCTCAGCGATGTTAAATGGGGTAAAACCCAAACAAGCGGCGCCGTTGATTGGCAGCGTCGGCAAAAAAAGCGGATGCGCTATCACAGTCGGTTGGTTGTTTCTTTAAAAGTTTTATTCCCCAGTTTGGCGGCGGTGATAATCGGATTGGTTATTGTTTGGCCGCAAATGAAGGCGCAGCAGGAAGAAGCTATTTCTCTTTTGGCTTCAGAAGCAGAACAGATGAATGTTCCCAACGATCAGCTGATGGTCAATCCGCGCTTTTTTACGGTTGATGAAAAAGGAGAACCTTTTCATTTGACGGCAGAATCTGCTTTTGAGCTGCCCGGAGAAAAGCGCCGGATACAACTGGAATCCGTTAAAGCGGATATTTTAAAGCAAAAAGACCGCTGGATTGCTTTGGATGCGGCTGTCGGCGTTTATTCTCAAGCCGAAGAAACAATGGAATTATCAAAACAGGTCAATTTATATACGCAAACCGGTGAGGAAATAGAAACGACTCACGCATTGATCAGCATTAAAAATCGGGATATTGTCGGAAATCGGGACGTGTTGCTGCGCTCTTCTTTGGGATTTGCCAGAGCTCAGGGATTTTCGGTGACGCAAGACGGAACGGTGTTTCGATTGATGGGAAAAACGCGAGTGGTGCTTTATCCCGAAACGGAGGAAGAATAAAAATGCGTCTTTTCTTTAACCTGCTTTTGATTTTTGTTTTGTTTCTGTCCGCGGGGGCGGAAACTTTTGCGGCCGATACCAAAGGAACGGAAAAGCAGCAGGTCGTTTTAACGTCTGAGGGCGGACTGGAGTGGAACGGAAACGAAAAGACGCTGACGGCAGAAAACAAAGCGCTTGTCGTGCGCGGTGATACCGCATTGGGAGCTGACAAAATCGTCGCTTATTATAAAGAGGATGCCGGCGGCAAAGACGGGGAAGTTTATTTGGTCAAAGCGTACGGAAATATCATCATTACGACCCCAAAACAGACGGTTTACGCGGACACGGCCGTTTATGAAATTGAAAAATCGGTAATTATTCTTAAAGGAAATCCGGTTAAACTGATAGCCGGTCAGGAACAAATGACGGCTCAGATTTTAGAGCTGTGGCAAAATGAAGACATGGCCGTTGCCCGTCAGAATGTCACGGCGCTGAAAGATGCCCGCCGTCTTGAAGCCGACACCGTTAAAGCTTTTTTTGTCAAAAAAGGAAACGCGACACAGGTTGAACGGTTTGAAGCGGAAAGCAATGTCATAATTACAAATGATAAAGAAACCGTTCAGGGGGATACGGGCGTTTATCTGGTTGACAAGGAAACGGCTACTTTGCAGGGAAATGTTAAAATTTCTCAGGGCAAAAATTTTATTATCGGCGAAGTGGCTGATATAAATATGAAAACGGGTGTCAGCCGCTTGCAAATGTTGTCTGAAAAGGGTAAAACAAAAAAGCAAGTGCGCGGGGTTTTTGTTCCGGATGAAAGTAAAAAGAATCAAAAGCCCGTCACGGCGGAAAAATCCAAAGTGCCGGCAGCGGTAAAGGAAGAATCGAGTGGTGGACAAGAAACAAACGAAAAACTCCTCAGCTCCTCAGACGAAGGGGAATGAAGCGCCGCGTTTGGCTTCTTCAACGGAAATGGGACTGCAGGCGAAATGCTTGTCCAAGGCGTATAAAAAGCGCCCTGTTTTGCGCAATGTCTCTTTTAAAGTGGATCGAGGGGAAGCTGTCGGGCTGTTGGGACCGAACGGGGCCGGAAAAACAACTTCATTTTATTGCATCACCGGTTTGATTACACCGGATTCGGGAACAGTGACTATAGACGGAATAGATGTGACATCTTTGCCGATGTATCGCCGGGCGCGTTTGGGAATCGGTTATTTGCCGCAGGAAGCTTCTATTTTCCGCAGCCTGAACGTGGAAAATAATATTCGCGCGATTCTGGAAATCGCCGAACCGAATTGGGAACGGCGGGAAGAAAAATTGGAAGAATTGCTGAACGAATTTTCGGTCGCGCATTTACGGCGTGCTCCGGCGCTGGCTTTGTCCGGCGGCGAACGGCGGCGGGTGGAAATCGCGCGCGCGCTGGCTTCTTCTCCGTCGTTTATTTTGTTGGATGAACCGTTGGCGGGAATTGATCCTATTTCCGTCGGAGAAATCAGAGATTTGGTTTCCCATTTAAAACATCGCGGCATCGGCGTTTTAATTACGGATCATAATGTGCGCGAAACATTGGATATTATTGATCGCGCTTATATTTTGCATGACGGTGTCGTATTAATGGAAGGCGATCCGCAGGATGTTGTCCGCCATGAAGACGTCCGCCGCGTTTATTTGGGTGAAAAATTCGCGTTGTAAACGATTGGAGGGGAGGGGATAGAAAATGTCCTTGACGCCTCGTCTGGACTTACGCCAATCACAGACATTGACAATGACGCCGCGCCTGCAGCAGGCGATACGGCTTTTGCAAATGTCGGCGCTGGAATTGGAATCCGCCGTAGCCGAAGAGCTGGAAAAAAATCCTTTTTTAGAACGTGAAGGCGATCAAAACGAATCTTCTCCCGCGGAGCCGGCGGAATTTTCCGAATTTGAAGGACGGGAGGAACTGCCGTCTTTGTTCGATTCTTCCGGACAGGAAGAGGGCCCGCCCGATACAAACGACGTTCCGACCGAAGACAGTTTCTATGAACAGGCCGCCGAATCGGAAACAGATTTTTCAATGGATTTTCCGGCGGACCCATGGTCGGGAGCGGGAGCGAAAGGCGAAGCGGATGACGGTGTTTCCGCAGTGGATCTGTGTTCTTCCAGGCCGCTGTCTTTATATGAATCGCTGGAACGTCAAATCAATATGGCCTTTCATAATCTCCATGACCGGAATTTGGCGCTGTCTTTAATAGAAAAACTGGATGAAAACGGTTATTTGTCCGCTGAAGCCTGTACGCCGGAAGTCGAAAAAATATTGCCTGTTTTGCAGGGGCTGGCTCCGACGGGAATATTTGCCCGCTCTTTATCCGAATGTTTGGCGCTGCAGCTGAAAGAGCTGGATCGCTGCGATCCGGCAATGGCCGTTATGTTGGACCATTTGGAATTGATTGCGCGGAAAGAATATAAAAAACTTTCCAAATTATGCGGCGTTGATGAAGAAGACATTGCCGATATGATCACGGAAATCAAGCGGTTGAATCCCCGGCCGGCATCCGTTTTAACACAAGACGCTCCCAGCATTTTAATTCCCGATGTGCTGTTAAAGCAGGATAAACTCGGCCGGTTTGTCGTGGAACTGAATCAAGCCGCGCTGCCCCGCGTTTTAATCAATCACGCCTATATTTCCGAAATATCGCGCGCGGGAAAAAATGATAAAGCTGCCAACAAGTTTGTATCCGAACATCTTTCTTCCGCAAATTTTTTGATCAAAGCTCTGAATCAACGGGCGGAAACGATTTTAAAAGCGGCAACGGAAATTGTCGAACGGCAGAAAGACTTTTTTCTTTACGGCGAAAAAGCGCTGAAACCTATGGTGTTAAGAGATATTGCCGAAGCGATCGGTATGCATGAAAGCTCGGTCAGCCGCGTAACGGCCGGAAAATATATCGCTTGCCGGCGCGGAATATTCGAATTGAAGTATTTCTTCTCTCAGGGGCTTGAGAGCCGCAGCGGAGAGGATTCGGTTTCCGCACAGGCGGTCAAACGCCGAATCAAGGAATTGATCGATGCGGAAAAAAGGGAAAATATTTTGTCGGACGAAGCGTTGGTTTTTCTGTTGAAACAGGAAAATATCGATATTGCCAGACGCACCGTCGCCAAATATCGCGAAGCCATGGGAATCCCGACTTCCGCTCAAAGAAAACGGGATAAACGGCTGAAGCGTTGATTTTCGATCTGCTTATAAAACATTTACTTGACTTACGACGCGCAGGGTCGTACTTTTTCGCCTTAGGCGGTTAGAAAACCGCAAATGATTTAACTATTAACAAATGAGAACGGCACTATGAAAATTGCTATTACAGGTAAACAAATCGACATTGGCACAAGCTTGCGCGCATATGTTGAGGAACGCATTGAAAATACTCTGAAGAAGTATTTTGAAACGCCTTTGAACGCTTCCGTTTCTTTTTCGAAAGAAGGCAGTCTCATTAAAGCGGACATTTCCGCCCACCCGATGAGCAGCGTTTCCATTCAGGGATCTTCTTCCAATGCTGATGCTTACGCCGCTTTTGATGCGGCAAACGACCGTATTGCCAAACAGCTGAAGCGTTATAAAAAGCGCCTGACAAGCCACAAATCAACAGCTGAAACGGTTAACTTTGCCGTTATTGAACCGGAAAAAGAAGTCGAAGAGGATTCTTTGCCGCAGGATGAAGCTGCGCCGGTTGTCGTAGCCGAAATGCAGTCTGAACTGCCGTTGTGCACGGTCAGCGGCGCTGTAATGCGCATGGATTTGGCTGATGTTCCTGCTTTGATGTTCAGAAATATTGCTCATGGCGGATTAAATATGGTTTATCGCCGTGCCGATGGCAATATCGGCTGGGTTGATCCGCAGGCGAACTAAGCTATAAAGCTGACGATATGCTGATTTCCGATTTGTTGACGCCCGAAACGATTCTTCCGGATCTGAAGGCGACAAGCAAGAAACAGGCGCTGCAGGAAATAGCCTCCTATGCGGCCGCACAGTTGAATATAGAAGACCGTGCGATCTTGGATGTGTTGTTGGAACGCGAACGGTTGGGATCAACGGGGGTAGGCGGCGGCGTTGCCGTTCCGCATGGCAAATTGATTGCTTTGGACAAGCTATATTTGCTGTTTGCTCGGTTAAACAAGCCCGTTCCTTTTGATGCGACCGACGGCAAGCCGGTGGATTTGATGTTTCTGCTGTTGACGCCTGAAAACGCAGGCGGAGATCATTTAACAGCTTTGGCAAAAGTTTCCCGATTGCTGCATAATGAAAGAATGTGCGCCTTGTTGCGAGGCAGCGAGAGCGCCGAAGCGATTTATTCGGCCATTCTGGAAAGCGAGCAAAACTAATAAAAACGGCCTGTGCAAACAGGCTGTTTTTTTATATGACGGAACAAGAAGCTGTTTTTTCAGGTCGGATGCTTTTTTTTGTTGACTCTACGGGATAAAAAAAGCATATTACAGCCATTCACGGGGGTGTAGCTCAGCTGGGAGAGCGACGCGTTCGCAATGCGTAGGTCAGGAGTTCGATCCTCCTCATCTCCACCAATTTAAAAGCCTTGTATCACGCCGGATACAAGGCTTTTTTTAGTATTTTTTTATTTAAAAAGAAAATCTGACTCCCAGCATAATTTCGTTGGCATAGGCCTTATATTCGATTTTTTGATAAGGAACGCCTTTTTTTTCTTCGTCAAAATCCGCGTAGGACGTGAAACGGTATCCCAGATCAAGCGCTGTATTGTCATTGATTAAATAACCGACACCGGCGCTGTAATTATAAGCAATTTCGTTTTTGCTTTTATTGCCGAATTTGACTTTTGAACCGCCTAAGCCGATCCCGACATACGGACGGAAAGCCGAATTTGTGTCAAAATCAAAATAGGCGTTTGCAAAAACAGCATAGGATTCAAATTTTCCTTTTACTCCGTTAATCGTTTTTTCGGCGTCATCATTTGAGGTGTATTCAAGTTCGAATCTTAAAATGCCTTCTTCCATTTTTATTCCCGCACCGGCAGCCAGATTATATCCGAAAACGCTGTCATTCAGTTTTGCTTTAGCGTGTATCGGACTGGTCTGTTCCGCTTCGGCTCTGATGCCCGCAAATTTGGCTTTGGCGGAAACGTACGGTTTAATGTCTGCAGCTTGCGCGTTAATGGCGAACAGACAAGCGACGGAGGCGAGTAATAAAGATTTTTTCATATCTGATTCCTTTTGTTCAGTAATATCAAGATGATCTGAATATATCATCGATCGGATAGCAAGGCGATTAAACTTATGTTTCAAAATAATACAAAGAAATTATTTGAAATCGGTGTTTCCTGTAGCGTTGTTTTATAAAAAAGCATATAGTTTTCTTGTCTGTCCGTATTGATTTTTAAGGAATCTGAGTATGAACGTTATTTTTATCTCTCCGCATTTTCCGCGTCATTTTTATCAGTTCTGCTCTCGTTTGAAAGAACGCGGCGTGACCGTTCTCGGAATTGGGGACGCGCCGTGGGAGGCTATCGGAGAAAATTGTCAAAACAGTTTATCGGATTATCGTTATGTAACGTCTTTGCAGGATTATGATCAGGTTTACCGCGTCGTTGCCGATTATGTGTTCAGATACGGACGGATTGACTATGTTGAAAGCGAAAACGAATACTGGTTGGAATTGGACGCGCGGATTCGGACGGACTTTAACATCACGACGGGGCCGAAGTTTGCGGATATGGCGGCGATGAATCGTAAATCGAGAATGAAGGAAGCCTATGCCCGCGCCGGTATTCCGACGGCGCGCTGGACTCTGCCGCAGACGGAACAGGAGGCTTTGGATTTCGCGCGCAAAGTCGGCTATCCCGTCATCGTCAAACCGGATAAAGGCGTCGGAGCATCCAACACCTACAAGCTGCAAAACGATGACGATACGGCTGCTTTTTGGGCAACGAAGCCGGAAGATATTCCGTATATCGAAGAGGAGTGCGTCCCCGGTCATGTCGAAACGTTTGACGGCATTACGGACAGCCGTAAAAACGTCCTCTTTTGCGCTTCGCAGTGTCTGCCGGTCAGCCTGATGGACGCGGTCAATCTTGATAACGATGTTGTCAGCTACTGCCAAGCCCCCGGCGACGATTTGCGGGCAGCGGGCGAAAAAGTGCTCAAAGAATTTGATACCCGCAACAAATTTTTCCACTTTGAGTTTTTCCGTTTGGACGAAGCTAAAAAAGGATTGGGCAAAAAAGGCGATATCGTCGGGTTGGAGGTCAATATGCGCGCGCCGGGCGGCTATATACCGGACAAGATGAATTATGCTTACGACACGGACGTTTACACGATTTGGGCGGACAGTCTGATATATGATAAGTGCTTTATGAACAGCGAATTTCGCCATTACATCACGCACGTCGGGCGCAAGGACAGCATTTCTTATGCCCATACGCCGGAAGAAATCCGCGAAAAATACGCGCCGCAGATCTTGCGCGAACAGACGGTTGACGCTGTTTTGGCCGGAGAAATGGGCAACCATGCGTTTTTAATGCGCGCGGATACCTTGGCGGAACGCGACGAACAGGTGCGCTTCATTCTGGAAAGGAAATAATATGGACAGGAAAAGTTATACGATTCATTCAAATGCGCTGAACCGTGAGATGAATTTGCTGTCTTACGGCGACAAAGGATTGCCCGTTCTGGCCTTTCCATGTCAGGACAGTCAATGCGACAACTGGGAATGTTTCGGTATGCCGGACGAGCTTTCGGATTTCATCGAAAGCGGGCAAATCCGCCTGTTCTGCGTTGATACGGTCGATAGTGAAAGCTGGTCGGACACAAACGGCGATAAAGAGCTTCGAGCAAACGTTCAGGAAAGCTATTTCCATTTTGTCACGGATGAGCTTGTGCCGTTCATTATGTCGGTTTCCGAAGATGACCGCCTGCCGTTGGTGACGGGATTCAGTCTGGGCGGCGGGCATGCGGGCATCGTGTTTTTCCGTCGTCCCGATTTGTTTTCGGGCGTTTTGACCTGTTCGGCCTGCTTTAATGCGGAACATTTCTGGGACGGTTGGACAAGCAAGGTGATTTATGATAACTCTCCGTTGTTGTTCTTGGAAAATATGCCGGAAGACCACCCGTATATCGCTCTGTACAATACGAAAAAAATCATTCTGTGCGCGGGGCAGGGATTCTGGGAGCGCGAATGTCAGCGCACGACGCGGCTGATGGGGGAGCTTCTGCTACGCAAAGGCATCGAAGCGTGGGTCGATTTGTGGGGCAAGGATTCTGATCACGACTGGCCGTGGTGGAAAAAACAGATCCGCTATTTCCTGCCGTTCTTTTTAGAGGACTGAAAAAATGTTGCCGGTTGAAAACGATCAAATCCGGTCTTTGTTGCTCAAAGGAAAGTTCGGGCTGGAAAAGGAAAGTCTGCGCGTTACGCCGGACGGTTACTTTGCGCATACGCCGCACCCGTTTGCGGGAGAAGAACACATCGTTCGCGATTTCTGCGAAAACCAGACGGAAATCAACACGCCGGTTGTCAGCAGCGCACACGAAGCGATTCATTCTTTGGAAGAGTACACGGCGAAAATTCAAAAGAAATTGCGGTCTTTACCCGAACGGGAATTGCTCTGGCCGTTTTCCAACCCGCCGTTTATCCGTAACGAAAAAGACGTTCCGATCGCGCAGTTTACCGGCGACCTGAAAGCCAAAACGGATTATCGCGAGTATTTATCCGACCGTTACGGGCGGTATAAAATGACGCTGTCCGGTATTCATGTGAACTATTCCTTCTCCGATGAACTTCTGCAAGCCGCTTTTGCTTTAAGCGGCCAAAAGAATTTCAGAGAATACAAGGATAAACTTTATCTGGCGGTGGCGGAATCGGCGGCGGCGTACGGGTGGATTTTAACGGCTCTGACGGCGGCCAGTCCGTTGACGGACAGCTCTTTTGTGGAAAAAGGACGCTTTGGCGAAGACGAATTCAGCGGTATGGCGTCTGTCAGATGCAGCGAACTGGGATACTGGAATTATTTTACTGTCTGGTACGATTACGAAAATCTGAAAAAATACGCGGACAGCATCCGTTTCTACGTCAAACGAGGACTGCTGGCCGCGCCGTCAGAACTGTATTATCCGATCAGGCTGAAGCCGGCGGGAAAAAACGATTTGGATGTTTTGGTGAAAAACGGCGTTGATCATATCGAATTAAGAATGTTTGATTTGAATCCGCTGACGGATTCCGGCGTGGACGAACGGGACTTGATATTTGCGCAGCTGTTCCTGATTTGGTTGGCCGCAGAGCCGTGCAAACTGCCTTCGATCAAAGAGCAGGTGCAGGCGGTTCAGAACTTTAAAAACGCCGCGCACTATGATTTGAAGACGGTCAAAATTATGTTGCCGGACGGGGAAGTGTATTCCGTTGCCGATGCCGGCGTCAAAGTTGTTGAACATATGAAAGCGTTTTACCGTGATTTTCCGGCGGACGTTCATGCCGTTCTGGACTTTGAACTGGAAAAGTTCGTTACGCCCGAAAAACGCTATGCGTGGCAGGTCAGAACGCGCTTTACGAATTCGTTCGTTACCAAAGGGATGATCTTGGCGGAACAAAAACAGCAGGAGGCTTGCCGTGTGTGAAATATTCGCCGTTTCTTCCGAAAAGGAAATACAGCTGAACGCTTTGCTGACGGAATTTTTTTCTCATGGTTCAAAACACCCGAACGGGTGGGGACTGGCCGTTTTTTACGGAAATGCTGTCAGCCTGGAAAAAGAACCCGTCGAATCCAATAAAAGCAGCTATCTGAAAGACCGTTTGAGCCATCAGATTTTCGCCTGCAACGCGTTGGCGCATATCCGGCTGGCAACGGTCGGCAAAATGGAATACGCGAATTCGCACCCGTTTATTTTGCGCGACAACCTGAATCGGGCGTGGACATTGGCGCATAACGGCACGATTTTCGACGGGACAAAGACGGATGCTTATGCCGCCGCGCAGGAAGGCTCCACCGACAGCGAACGGATTTTGTATTATCTGGTTGATCAGGTCAATCAACGCCAATCCGCTTTAAACCGGGAACTGACGGCAAGGGAGCGCTTCGCTCTGATTGACGAATTGATCGGCGGATTGGCACCGAACAATAAGTTGAACCTGACGCTTTACGACGGGGAGTTGCTGTACGTTCATTCCAACTATGCCGATTCGTTGTTTATGAAGGAAACGGACGGCGCGGCGGTGTTTGCGACTGTTCCGTTGGATGACGGTGATTGGAAACCTCTGCCGTTTATGACGCCGATGGCCTATCACTACGGCAAGCGAATGTTCACCGGCACTTGCCACGGTTTTGAATATAAGCTGGCCGCCTAGTACTGCCGGCTATAAACAATCCTCTTTCTCCTGTCCGGAGGACGTTTCGCCCCTACGACCAGTGGCCCGTACGGCTAGTACTCGAAGTGTTGGTAGTCTTTGACGGAAATCCAACTACCGCCCCAGAAAAACCCCTGTTCCGTAAAGGCCTGATAAGCTAAATCGTCTTTGTCGATCTTGTGCGGGAAAGGACGTGTCCTGTCTGCGTAGTCGGTCGCCGTTTCGGGAGAAATGACGGTTTTCGTTTTTGTCCGTTTGACATACGGGTTGTAAAGCGGATTGATGTCCAGAGCCAACCCGAACGAATGATTGGACAGTTTGTCCGAACCGGCGATTTTGCGATAGTTGAAACACGACGTGTTGTTGTCGCGCATTGACGCTTCATCATCGCCTTTATAGTCTTCGATCAGCCGGATCTTTTCGATTTGATACGCGTTGTCGTACAGCTTTTTAAAAACGGCCAGAACTTTTTGCCCGATTTTTTTGTTGCAGATCAGACGTCCTTTTTGCACTTGATTGTTAAAGTCGTAATGCAAAACGTGAATGTCAACCAAATCGTCGTAAGAAATTTCCGCGGGTTCATACGGAAAAGAAATGCCCGTGATCCGCTTTTTCAATTCCGGACTTAAAGGCCGGACGAAAAATCCGTCCGCCGCTTGCAAATCCGAAGCGGATAAAACCAACACCCAAAAGAAGAACCGGATAAATGTTTTCATAATGAAAATCCTTGATAAAAAAAGCTTCCGGAAAGGCCGGAAGCTTTTTTGTTAAAGATAAATTTTACCAACCGAAACCGCCGCGTTTGGAGTATTTGGATGTTTTATAGCGAACGCGGCCGACTTCTTCGCCTGTTTCGATATTGGTCAAGCGCAGGTTGACGGAATATTCTTTGATCGTTTTGCCGTTTAAAGTTTTCGGATTCATACGAACGGCTCCGAACATCAACAATTCGGCACCTGTCGCTTTTCCGATTTTTCTGATATCGGAAGCTTTGACCATGCCGTCGTTTTGGTATTGAATTTCTTTTAAGATTCTGTCGCGGGCTTTGGCGTCAATCAAAGTGAAATCGCCGGAAGCGGAAACTTCATTCAAAAATTCGTCATTCAGGTCGTCAATCGGAAAATATGCTTCCGATGTTTCGTTCTGTACTTCGGCGATAAACATTTTAGGCGGATGGCCTAACGCATTCAGATAGCGTTGGAATCCACGGTGGCTGTCCAACTGTTTTAAAACGGCTTTAACGGTGTTTTCCGTATCGGTTTGCAGCCATTCATCCGTGATGCTCATCGCTTTTTCATCACCTTCCGCCGTAGTTAAACGTTCGGCCTTGAAATCGGCGCAGCCCGACAGGGCGAACGAAGCGGCAAAAGCTAAAACAAGTAGAGATTTCTTCATTTTTCGGTTCCTTTTAGAAGTTTAAGTTTAAAATATTTTCCTGAATGTAGGTCTTTAAAGACGTTAAAGCGTTTTTAAAAGCCTGCTGCTGGTTACGTCCCGATTCTTCAATCGTCGTTGCCAGAACATCAATCATTTTTCCTTTTTTATCCGGGGCTTTCATCGTGAAATGATAGGCGTATTTCACAAAGCCTTTTACTTTCATATACTGTTCTTCCTCTTCGAAAGAAATGGTGACTTTCGGTGTTTCTTCGGAAGCGGACGCAGCAAACGTATAGCCGTTTTCTTTCAGAACGGAACGTACCGCCTGATCAAAGGAAGCATTGGGTTTGCCGTCAACGGTCAGAAAAATATGGCGTTTGCCGATACGGTCTTTTTTGTTGCCGTAAACCTGATCATAAGTGACCTGCTCGGGCATCGGATGGCCGGTCAGAACGGTGTAGCGTCTGTTATAACCGCGGCGTTCTTCGTACAGTTTTTCCAACTGAACGGCGGCGGCAGGCGTATCTTCTTTCAACAAGAGCTGCATTTTTTGATCCAAAGCGTCGATGTCCTGTTTGGTGATGCGGGTGGCCGTCGGTTTGTTCAGAACGGCTAAAGCGTAAACATCTGTCGGCGTTTCGTATGTTTCTTTGATTTCAACAGATTCCAAAATCACTTCCGATTCATCGGAAATGTAATCTTTCACCTTTGAATAAGAGGTGTCATTTTCGTCAATGAATGTCGTTTCGAAAGATGATTTGATCTTGGATTCAAAAATCTTGGCGATTTGATTTCTGGCGTCAGCCTGTGCCCGCTTGACGCTCGCTCCCGTTCCGACGGCGCACATTTCGCTTTTGGTACAAGCGGCAGACGGATTATTGACCCATTTGGGTTGTGTCGCCGCGTCTGTTTTGGTTGCGGCTGTTGCGGCACAAGCCTGCAAGACAATCGCTAAAAAAACAGTCATTAAAAATCCCCGTTTTTTCATAAGCATACCCTTTCCCAACGGTTGTTTTTCACCTTTTTAACTCTGCAATGTAAGCGTCAATCGCCTTGTCCGCCGCCGTTTTGTTTTTGGCGGACAGCGCTTTTGTTGCTTTGGTTTTGCTGGCCTCCAGTGTTTCGGCTAAATCGGATTTTTTGATTTTGTTGACAACATTGCATTTGTAAGTCGTATAGTTGCTTTTAGCTCCCTTTTCTTTCAGATAATCCCGTTTTTCCCAATATTTCCCGGCAATAACGCTTTCCTGCAGATTAACCAAAATATTTTTTTCCAGTTTATTTTTCAATTCCGAAGAAATCAAAGCGTTTTCGGTTTTGTTTCGTTCAAAGCGACGCATAATTTTTTGCGCGGCATCGGACGCCGTTTTTTGTATGGCGTCTTTTTCCGCATTTTTCAGACATAAACGTTGCTTGGGATCGTTTGCTTCTCCGACAAAATAAAGAAATTGCTTGGTTTGGGCGTATGAATCTATTCTGTATGCTCTGGACTGAACCGTCCATGCCGGAGCAAACGAAGAATGTTCCGAATTTTCTTTGACAACATAATCGGTTTGAAAAGCGGCACATGCCGACAACATATAAATTGCCGAAAACGCTGCCAAAATCTTTTTCATAGATAAGATGTCCTTTCTTCAGTGAAGCTCTTTAATTCTATCCGTTCGGCAAATTCAGGTCAATCAGAGCCGGACGGGATTTGGGAACGGTAAACGCAAAGGTTTTTAAGAGGGTTCCGTCAGAGTGTATTTCTCCTGTATAATTTCCCGGTTTTAAGGCGGCGGATTGCTGAAAAACGGCATGGGGCAATAATCCCCAATAACGTATGTCGGCGTATTCGGACGCTTCAATCAGTTTGGCTTCTGCGGCGAACATGGCATAAGCCGCTAACCATGAGGAAAAATCGTTATGTTTATAAATAGCGCAGGCGGTAATAATGGCCGTTACATATTTCGTTGTCAGCCGCGCTCCTTTCTTTGCGATTAATCCGCCGCGCTGGCGTTGAAATTCCCGATAAGCCGTTTCCGAAACGGGCGCTGTCAGCACCATGTTTTTTTCAGTTAAAATTTTACCGTTGCGATCTTTGACGATAATTTTATAGTCTTTAATCTTTTCAGGCTTTTGTATCGCCGGAATTTCAAAAGAAATTTTTTGTCCGGGCAAAATCATGCCCAAGCAATCTTTTGTATCTTTTTTGCTGTCGGCGACCAAAAAAGCGGCAAGAGGAATGTAGAACTCAATTTTTTCCGCAATTTTCGGAGTGATAATTCCGGCTTTTAAAACAAATTTGACGTTTTCTTTTTTGGGTGCCGCGGCAAATAAATCTTTTCCCTTGTGTTCGGCATATTTTGACAATTTTTCTTTTTTTTCGCCCGTATAGGCTTCGTAATCGGCGTAAACGGACGTTAGTAATCTTTGAACGTCTTTGTATAACTGTCGCGCGATTTGTTTATCTCCGCCCGATCCGTAGATATCATGAATTTCCGCGCCGTATGTTTTCGCAAGCATATCCTGCTTGAAAACTTTTTTATCGTCGGTTTCATTCGTGTAAGCCGTCAACAGACTGTTCCAGTCCAAAATGGAAGCGCGGGCAGCGTTGTAATGCAGCCGTTTTTCGGATTCGGAAAGTTTTTTTTGTTCAATAACTTTTTCGGTGCCGGTTTCTTTATCATTTACGGTATAAGATTCGTAAAAGCCTTGTTCATACAAACGGTAATGCGTTATTGACTGATAAAACCGCAGCAAGGAAAGTTCATACTTTTCACCGGCATAGGGCACAATTCCGTCTCCGACGACTTGTGCGGCAACGGATTTGGAAACGCTTTTGGTATATAATTCTTTGGATAATTTGTGAGCCTTGTCGAAATTTTGCAGCGCCTGATAGTATTCGCCTTTCAGATAATGCAAAGATCCCAGTTCAACATAACGAACCAATAAAGACGGTTTATCTGTATAAAAATCTTCGTTTGCCGCAATTTTTTCCGCACTTTCGAAGTCGTTGTTTTTAACGGCCTCAATCATTTTGGCATGCTCAAGCCCCGTATGGCCGCAAGCCGTCAGAAACAAAACTAAAAGAAAGGTCGCAGCGAGTCTGAACATAAAAAATATCCGTAAAAAAAACGTTTTTATGATAAAAGAAGACGACGCTAAATACAAGGAAAGATATCAGAAAGTCAATGTTGCCAATTCAGCGCGCAGTTCGGGTATTCCGTTCTTTGTTTCAGAGCTGGTCGGAAATAAAACGGGGTAAGCTGCCGTATGTTTTTCAAGAGCTTTTTGTACATGAGATATTGTTTTTTGTAAGGCACTGTCAGAAATTTTATCCGTTTTTGTTAAAACGACCTGATAGATGACAGCCGCTTTATCCAAAATGGTCATAACTTCTTCATCGGCTTTTTTGATTCCATGGCGGCTGTCTATTAATAAGCAAACACGGCGCAGGTTGGGCCGGCCTTTAAGATATAATGTGACAAGTTCCTGCCATGCTTTTACCGTTTCAAGGGGAGCTCTGGCGAAGCCGTATCCCGGCATATCGACCAAACGAAGGCGATTGTCCAAATTGAACAGATTTAATTGCTGCGTCCGTCCGGGAGTGTTTGATGTGCGCGCTAACGTCTTTCGTCCCGTCAGCGCGTTGATCAGGCTGGATTTTCCGACGTTGGACGTTCCCGTAAAAGCAATTTCCGGTATATTCGGTTTCGGCAGCTGTACCAGATCGGCGACGCTGAGCATAAACGTACATTCTTTAGAAAACAGCAAGCGGCCGTTTTCAATCAGACGCGCTTGCTGTTCTGTGTTTTTTTCAGGCATTAAGCTTTTCCTTTTGATTTTTTGCCTTCGAATTTTAAAGCGTATTGCTGCGCCATGGACAGCAAGTTGCTCCATGTCCAGTAAATCACCAATCCGGAAGCCAAATGCCCTAAAAGGAAGGTCATTATGATCGGCATAAGCGTTAGGATCGTTCTTTGTGTTTGATCCGGTATTTTGGGATTCAGCATTTGCTGCAAAACCATTGTCAATCCCATGGCAAGCGGCCATACGCCGATGTTCAACACTTCCGGAATTGGCCAGTTCAATGCGCCGAATAATGTGAAAACGGACGTCGGATCCGGAGCGGAAAGGTCATGAATCCAGCCGTAAAAGGGAGCCTGACGCAGTTCCAGTGAAATATACAGCACCTTATAAAGAGAAAAGAACACGGGAATCTGAATGAACATAGGCAAACAACCGGCGGCCGGATTGATGTTGTTGACTCTGTATAATTCCATCATTTCCTGATTCAGACGCATTTTGTCTTCGCCGTAGCGTTCTCTGAGCTTGTCTATCTGCGGCTGTATTTCTTTCATCTTCGCCATATTCCTGAAAGACTTGTTGGCGATCGGGAACATTGCCAGACGCAGCAGCAAAGCAAAGAATAAAATAGCCAATCCCATATTGCCGAATAAGGAATTGAACCAGCTGAGAATAAAGAAGAACGGCTTTGTCAGAAAATAATACCATCCGAAATCCACGGTCAGATCAAACCGTTTGATTCCCAATTCTTTTTCGTAAGCATCGATTAATCTTAATTCTTTGGCGCCGGCAAACACGCGGTTGGTTGTTTGAACGGCCTGTCCCGGTTCAATAACGGTCGGCGGCATCAGGTAGTCGGCTTGATAATGTTTCCCGGCGGAAGTGTCCAGTTCGCTGAACTTGACCGTGACATTCGGCGCATTTTGATCAAACGCCAAAATCGCCATCCAGTATTTGTCCGTAATGCCTGCCCAACCTCCCGTTGTTTTAAAAGAAGCTTGGCCTTCCTTATCCATTTTTGCGTAAGGAAATTCTTTTAAAGAACCGTCCAGATAACCGACCAATCCTTCCAAAACGGCACCACGCTGCGAAACGGGAATGTTGGTTCTGCCGATTAATCCGTAATTAAATAAGGTGACGATTTTTTTGCCGTAGTTTTCTATTCTGTCGGAAACGGTAAACATATAATTGTTGTCAACGGAAATCTGACGGATAAATTTCAATCCGGCATGATTGTCCCAAAAAAGCGTCAGAGGCTTTTCGGGGGTTAACTCGGTGTCTTTTGTTGTCCAAGGCGTTTCCGCATTCGGCAGAGAAACGGCTTCGGCCGAAACCCATCCGAATTCGGCAAAGAACGGGTAAGCCGTTCCGACGGGGGACAATAAAGAAATATAGGGACTGTCCTGTTCCAGTGTTTCACGGTATTTTGTCAAAAGCAAATTGTCCAGTCTGGCGCCTTTCAGGCGTAAAGAACCGCTGACGGCAGGCGCTTTAATGGCTATATGCGGATATTCATTGACAGCCTGTTCCTGGGTTAAAACGACTTCCGGCGTTTTCGACGATCCGACGACTGCTGCGGGCGCCGGAGCGAAAGATTGTTCCGTTTTTTGAACGGCGGAAGGAACCGGAGCGGCCGGAGCGGTTTTCTGATTTTCCGGAACAACGGCTGTCGGCTGTTGAGCGGGCGGGAAAAGCGCGTCAACCGCAAAGAGAAAGACCGCCGAAAAAACAATGGCTAAGATCAAGTTCTTTTTTTCTAAATTATTTTTTTCCATCAGTTCACCTTTTTTACAAACTTATCCTTCGGGTACGGGATCTGCACCCGATCCGCCCCAAGGATTGCAGCTTAAAATACGCTTTATTGTCAGCCATGACCCTTTCCAAAAGCCGAAACGTTCCAAAGCTTGAATCCCGTAAGAAGAGCAAGTCGGCGTGTATCGGCATTTCCCCGGAAGATGAGGCGATATTTTAGCTTGGTATAAACGGATTAGCCAAATTAAAAAGCGGGTCGGGGGGCTGATTTTTTGTTGTGCCGGAATTAATTCTGTTTTTTCCGCTTCAACGGTTTGATTTTTTGTATCGGCCGTTTTTATCCGGTCCGCAGGACATACGGCAAAAATGCCGAAGCTTAATACAGCGGCAAAAACGGTAAAACAAACCGCATACAAAGTTCGCCGGCGCTTGATTTGAAAAACGGGCCCTTCATGCTTCGGCGGAACGGGATCATATCCCGAACCTCCGAAAGGCTGGCAGCGCAGCAACCGTTTGACAATCAACCAAGAGCCGTACAAAGCTCCGTGAACGCGCAGCGCTTCCAACGCGTAAGCCGAACAAGTCGGCGTAAAACGGCAACATGCCGGTTTCAAAGGAGAAATGACCTTTCTGTAAAACAAAATCAACCCGCTCAATATCCGAGCCGGCCATGAAAGCTTTTCCTGCTTATTTGTTTGATTTTCCTGAGAGGATGAGGCTGTCATTCAATTCCTGTTTAATTTCGGTCAAAGCGAATTTTAATTCTTTGTATAGCTTTTTATAAGGGATGTCCAGTGTCGCATGACGCGCAATGATAACATAATCACAACCGATAACGGCTTCAAGGGGCATTAATTCCCGGCAAACGGCTCTTAAACGGCGCTTGGCTCGATTTCGGCAAACGGCATTTCCTATTTTTTTGGAAGCGGTATATCCGATTCGATAAACGGCTGCCGGAAAAGAGCGGCGGGACACCGCTGCCTGCAATACAAAACCGGACCTTACAGCCTTATACCCGTTCCGGGTGACATGAAGAAAGTCCGGTCTTTTCTTGATTAAAATCAGTTTGCCTGACATACCCGCTGATCCCGCGGGGATGATTAAACGGCTAAACGCTTGCGGCCTTTACGGCGGCGATTGTTTAAAACCTTGCGTCCTCCGACTGTAGCCATGCGGGTACGAAACCCATGACGGCGAGTCCGGACGATTTTACTGGGTTGATATGTACGTTTCATGGACAGCTCCGTTTCATAATCAAAATTGAGTACCTTCATATACCCTTTTCATGAACCGGAGTCAAGAAGCCTTTCTTTTTTTTGTGCATTTTTTAACTGTGCCGCCGGATAAAACGGCAAACGGCGTCGCAAACTTTATGCTCCAATCCGAAGTGAACGGAATCGGCTTGTGTCATTTCAACGGGCATTTTAAGCAGCCGCAGCTGCGCCGCGGAAAAGTAATCGACGGTTTTCGGAAAAATTTCATCGTACTTGCCCCGCGCCAGCAAAACCGGAATCGGAGGAATTGAAGCGGCTTCAGGTGTATTCAAACGATCGGCTTCGTTGATGCCGGCACCGATGATAATCAGTCCTCCCAAAAAGCTGTTTGTCTTATCTTGGTGCAGTTCTTTGCGAAACAGAACCATATCGTAGGCGGTAATTCCTCCTTGGGAAATGCCAGCCAGAAAACAATCGGACAAAGCAAGATTGTATTTTTGCGCCTGCTGCATGAAAAAGTGATTTAAAAGCCGCGCCGTTTTTTGAATGTGAGGCGTGCTTTCCCGCATTTGTTTCTGTTTTTCGGTCGGCGCGTAATAAGGCATAAAAGAATACAACCTTCCGTCCGCATCGGCGGTTTCGGGCAAAGGATACCATTGACGGTGCTGCGGATTGTTTGCAGGAGGAACGGTTTGCGTGCCGTTCGGGACCAATACGACGGTTTGCGGACAGGCGGTGCATATTTTTTTTGCAAAATCCATATTGGATTGGGCGTCTCCCATATAACCATGCAGTAAAACAACCATTTTGCGGACAGATTCTTTAGTCGGTTTAATGCCTGTCCCGGATAAGTTTCCGCAGTTCCAACAAAACGTTTCGCAATCAATCATTTTTTTTCTCGATAGTCCGTTCCTTGATTTTTATACGCATTTTAAGTATGCTTGAAAAATAAAAACAAGGATAAAAAGCATGACGGCAGTTACTTCGCGGCTGGAAGATTATTTGGAAGCTTTATTTCTTCTGGAAACAACCGGTAATAAACAAACGGTAACGGCTTTGGCGGAAAATTTGAAGCTGACAAAAGGAACCATTGCAACCGTGATAAAAAAAATGGCGGAGCAGGAGCTTGTTTCCCATGAATCGTATGGGGCTATCCGTTTGACGCCAAAGGGTCGGAAAATCGGTTGGCAGGTTTATATGAAGCATGAAAGGCTGACTTCCTTTTTCCATGATTTTTTAGGGCAGGACGAAATACGTTCCGAAGAAATAGCATGTTTGATTGAGCATCATTTGGACGGAGCGGTCGCTAATCGCTTTTTTAATTTGATTCATTTTTTGCAGCAGGCTCAAACGGAAAAAAAAGAGTGGATGAAAGAGCTCTTTCTTTCTTTGGAAAATTCCGTTCGTTTGCCTGTGCCGCTGACATTGGCGGCTTCCGATCAAACAAGCGGATGTGTTTGCCGATTAACCGGAACGGACAGTTTAACATTTAAATTGGAACGGTCGGGAATAAAAAAAGGCGCTTTTCTTAATGATATTTCCTACAGTGTAAAAACGGGAGAATACACGGCAATTCTTAACGGCAAACCGATTCTTTTAAATTCGGCCGACGCTGCGACAATATGGATTGTTTAAACAAAATTATTTTCGTTTTTTTGCAGTTTCTTTTGAGGGCGGGTTCTTTTTTGAGGAAGCCTTTTTTTCTTTGTTGGCCGTTTCTTTTTTCTCCGGTTCGGTTTTTTCTTCGGGAATGGATAGAAAAGGCAGCAAAGAAGAAACTTTTTCCGTCGGCATCAGATACAGCCATTTGCTGTGCAGCGCTTCCAATTCGGCTGCTTCGCGGCGGGTGTCTTCATCCGCTTTATCCGCGGTGGCAAAGGAAACGGCTGCGTACGCCTTAGACTCTTTCAGATAAAGAAACAGATATATATTCAGGCCGTCTCCCGTTTCAATCAGCAGGGATGTAAAAGGTATGTCCTGTGCCAAAGAAGCAGTTCGCGGAACGGCGCTTTCAAAATCAAAAGACGTTAAGGCGGCTTCCATTTTCTTTATGAAATCGGGAGATGTCAACAAGTAGGCGTCCGACATAAAAGATGCCAACATCGGCAATGCGGGTTCTGAGCGTTTATAGATAATTTCCCGCGTTTTCGATCCGTCAACAACCGTAACGGCGGACGCTCTGCCTTTGATCAAAGGTAAAATACGCGTTGACAGCCATGAACGATCGTTTCCCGTTACGTCAACATTTCCCCTCACCAGCCAGGATTGGGCTTCATCGGGGAAACGTACAAAATATCCCTGGCCGTTCCAAGTGATTCCGCTGATGTTTTTACCAACCAGCAAACTGGTTATTTTTTCACCCTCTTTGTCTAGCAGAGTAACCAAATAAGATTTTGATTTTTCAGAAGAATTGTCTTCTACCTGCAAATCGGAATAAAATTCCGGCAAAGCTGTTTTCGGTTCGATTTTTTCCAAATGAGCCAGACCGATCAAAGCATTTCTGATCCGTTCCTTGTCCGCCGGATAGCCGTTGACTTCCATCAAAGTCCAATCGCCGCCGCTGTCTTTCAGAAAAGTCAGCGTTTTTCCCGTATGCTCAATGGAAATAACTTCCACCTCATTGATTTTTTCCATTAAACCGGGTAAAAGAGGTTCTCCGAAAAAAGTTCCGGCAGAATATTTAGGCGTCAATATCCATACGGTAACCGCCGAAATTAAGCAAAAAGTCGTTGCAATTAAAAGTTTGTAAAAAGAACGCGGATTCATAGGGCGTTTCCTTTATCTGGCCTGTGTTCGTCTGACGCGTCTGCGCCAAGCGATAAACAGAGCGATGATCACTAATAAGGCGGGAACAAAAACAACGTTTATCAAAATTAACGCGGATTGCAGCGCAAGGATATCCCGGCTTAAAACATTTTGAACGGCGCGCAGAGCCGATCTTAAATCGATAATGCGCTTTTGCAGCGTTTGAATTTCCGTTTTGTCTTCCTGCGATAAAAGCTCTTTGTTTCCTTTAGACGATTGCTCGGTTAATTCTTTCAGTCTGTTTTGGGCTTTTTGCAGTTCATAAAACAAAATGGCTTCCTGTTCGCGGTATTGTCGTCCGGCATTCAGCGCCATATTTTCAATGACGGTGAAAGGACGGCGCCATTCCGCTTTTGATCTTAAATCAATCAGCGAAGTCGCTCCGCTTAAATTATCCAACGCATTTACGATTAAATCCGCATTGCCGGCAAAAGGATATAATTGTTCAACGCCCAGCATATCCGTTTTTGTCGTCCAGAATTTGTCAGCCAGAAAATCACTGTCCGCAATCATAATGATATTAACCGGAGTGGCGGCTTTTTCGATGTGAGCCTCCGTCCTTTGTTTCAGGAAGTTGCGAACGGGGGCTTTTTCAAAGGCGCTGCGGGGCGTTCCTTTGATTCTCAGTCCCAAAATCATATTTTTATTACTGGGCTTAAAATCGCGCAACATCGTGCCCGGATCCGGAGATAACCCCAGGACGGTGTTCATCAGTTCCGATTCTTTGGATGAAAAGATTAACGGAGTAATTGTCAGATCATCTGTTTTTTTTGTCACGTTGAATGAGCCGGCATAAGATAAGTTTATCTGAGCAATCGCGTTGGTGACGGGATCTTCGGGACTGAGGTATTTTTCATTAATTCCCAGCCATGGCGGAAATTTGATCTGCAGCGCTTTATCTTTTTCGGTGTGGGAAACGGTTCTGGCCAAAGTCGTATCTGCGACGAACTGCTGCGGATCAAAGGAAATTCCCCAGTTCGTTAACAGCTTGTTGATATCCGGACGAATGGAATAAGGAACTTCACCCAATGCCACTTCGATTTCTGAAAAAGGATCTATCAACACCAACATATTGCCGCCGCGCATAATATATTGGTCAATGGCATACATTGTTTCTTCATTGAATTTTTTCGGATTGACCAGCATCAGCACGTCAATGTCCGAAGGAATATCCAATGTCTGGCGGGAAATAAACCGGACATTGAAAATGTCGCGGACGACGTTCATTATTGCCCAACGGGGATGATATTTAGGGTACATCAGCTGCGGTTCGCCGCGTCCGTCGATCGGCAAAGTGCTGATAATGCCGATTGTCGGTCGTTTGGCGCGTGTCAAATCCGTTAAATATTTTGTGATGTCGTATTCCAAAAATCTTTCGCGCGAAGGATCCAACAGGGCGATTGTTCTTCTGCGGTCGGAAGAATTGGAAATGGTCATACCGATATAGACATATTCCGATGAATTGCCGACGGGAATGCCTTTTAATCCGTAAGCCAAAGCCTCGTCTTCTTTTTTGGAAAAAGGTTCGGGATCGATAACTTCCAGACGGATTGTTCCGTCGGATGCGGAAACATATTGTTCCAACAGTTCTATGACGCGGACGGCATAAGTCGCATGAATTTGGGAAACTTTAGCCAATTTGCCGGACAGATAAAAGCGAATGGTGATCGGTTCTTTGATCTGTTTGATGGCGCGCAAAGATCCTTCCGACAGCGAATACAATTTGGTTTGTGTTAAATCCAACCGGTAGCTTTTAAGGGTGAATGCGGCGATAACGTTTATGCTGAAAAACAGAATGACGGCTAAAACCAGCCCGATCACTCCCAGTGAGTTTCTGTCAAAATCGGATATTTTTTTCATTGTCAAACCGCCTTTTTGTGATCAAGCACTATGACCGTAGCAAACAGAAATACGCCCGAAAAAGAAATGAAAAACAACAGATCGCGTATGTCCAGAACGCCTCGGGTCAAAGACAGAAAATGAATTAAAAAGCTGAAGGATTGAAACATCTTCATCACTTTTTCTGTGGCCACATCGGAAAAAAGATTGATGAGCGCGTCAGATCCCAAAAAAGTCAGCAGGATGCATGCCATCATTGCCGACACGAAAGCGATCATTTGACTTTTGGTGCAGGCGGACAGACAGGAACCGACGGAAAGGAATGTTCCGGCAATTAAAAAACTGGCCAGATAGCTCATCAATATTACGCCGTTGTCAGGGTTTCCCAAATAATTGACCGTCATCCAAATCGGCGTCGTCAGAATCAATGCGATGCCGACAAAAGCCCATGCCGCAAAAAATTTGCCTAATACCAGCTCCGAAGTTGATACCGGCAAAGTCATCAGCATTTCGATTGTTCCGCTGCGGCGTTCTTCCGCCCACATACGCATGGAGACTGCCGGGATTAAAAAAACGTACAGCCAGGGATGAAACAGGAAAAATGACTGCAAATCGGCCTGTCCCCGTTCGAAAAACTCTCCGGCGTAAAAAGTCAGCAGACCGGACAGAGATACGAAAATCATTAAAAACACCCACGCCACGGGCGTTGTGAAATAGCTGACGAATTCGCGTTTTGTCAAAACTCCCAAAGCTCTCATTGCGCCGGTCCTTTCAATTCCCGCTCCGCGGAAGTAAAAGCGTAGAAAACCTCTTCCAGTTTTCCTTTTTCAACGAACATATCTAAAATTTTGACATCCTGTCTGCGCAGCGCTTCCACAATGTCGGCCGTTACGGATGTTTTTTCTTTCGGATGTATTGTAAATAAAAAGGCGTCTTTCGTTTCCTGTTTGATATCCGTCAGGACGATTTGCCTCATTTCATTAAAAATCGTTTCCGCCCGTTCTTTTTGATAATCCGGAATTAAAACAAACAGAGTCTGATGCGTTTCGGACAAGCTCAACAAAGCGCGCGGCGTGTCATCAAGGACGATTTTTCCTTTGTCGATAATGACTGCGCGCGAGCACATGGCTTCGACTTCCTCCAGAACATGCGTAGAAATGATGATCGCCTTGTCTTGCTGCAAACGGCGGATCAGCGATCGAATGTCTCTTTTCTGGTTGGGATCCAATCCTTCCGTCGGTTCATCCAAAATCAGAATATCCGGATTATGCACCAAAGCTTGTGCCAGACCGACGCGGCGTTTATAGCCTTTGGACAGCGTTTCAATCGGTTGGTACAGCACGTTGTTTAATGAAATGTTGCTGATGACCCGTTCAACGGCTTTTTCCTTGGCGGAACCGAACAGACCGCGCGCCTGTGCGATAAAATTCAAAAAAGATAAAACGGTCATGTCGTTATAAGAGGAGGCTACTTCGGGCATATAGCCGATGTGTCTTTTGACTTCAACCGGATTATCGACGACATTATAGCCGCAAACCGTTATTTTCCCGCTGCTTGGCATTAAAAAGCCGGAAATCATACGCATTGTCGTTGTTTTCCCGGCGCCGTTCGGTCCCAGAAATCCTAAAACTTCACCTTTTGAAACGGTCATAGACAGATTGTCAACGGCTGTAAAAGAGCCGAATTTGCGCGTAACATTTTCAAGTATGATCATTCAGTCCGCCTGAAAAAATAAACTAACCGTTTTTTTAGAGTATAACCGCTTTCATAAAAACTCAAGCCCCTAGGCAGAGAAGCGGGCTAAAAATAATCACGGCGGTATCCTAAACGGCGGATTTTCAACTGTCAATCAGGATTTTTTTCGGTTATGATAGTCCGAAAAACGGCGTCAGGGTCTTTAAAATGAAAAAAATTTTTTCGGTTTTTTGCAGTTTTTTATTTTTGTCTTTTTCCGCTGCGGGTGCCCATGAGCTTGCTTCTCACGAGGCCGTTTATGATATCTCGCTGGCTTCGACGAAGGGAGGGGCCGTCGGTGTAGTCGATGCTCGGGGAAAAATGGGATACCGTATCCGAAAAGTATGTGATCAATGGGAGACGGAGTCCGTTTTTTCTTTGGATGTGGGTTACGAAATGGCCGGGCCGGATACGACGAATTGGAAACAGACAACAAAAGAAAGCGCTGACGGCTGTTTGTTTGAATTTGACGTGTTCGTTCGGGAAAAAGGCGCCGATCGGAAAGATCTGTCCGGAAAGGCTGTTTGTGAGGGCAATAAAAAGGTTTTGCGTCTGGAATTGCCCGTGCGGTCCGAAGCGATTTTTCCGAAGAATGTCGTTTTTCCCGTTCAACAGACGCTGCGCCTGCTGCATGCCGCCAAAGCCGGAAAAAAAAGCGTTTCGGCGTATGTCTATGACGGAACAAGACCGGATGCGCTTTACTCTATGAATGCGATGATTTCTTTTCCGGAAAAAACGGATACTCCGAAAATTTCCGGAGATGTGAGTTTGGTATCCGACAAAAAAGCGTATCGTTATGACACCGCTTTTTTTGAAGAATTTTCGGGAGGCGGGCAGCCGGACGGAGAACCTCGATACGAAGTGTCTATGCATTATTACGAAAACGGAATAAGTGATCAAATCGAACAGGACTTTGGGGCTTATCGCTTAAAATCAACGTTGAAGAAGATTAAAAAACTCAAGGACATCCCCTGTCCGACAAAAAAGAAAAGGCAGTCTTTGACAACGCGTTAAAGCGTGGTATATCTTGTAATGAATTTTATTTTTCGGAGGACGTTTTTTTGAGCGGCGAAATACCATATATTACCGGCTTGCGCAGTCTTTCGGCGTCCTATGATGCGTTCATTGTGGATTTGTGGGGCGTCGTTTATGAAGAGCAGCGACTGTGTTTCGGTGTTTTTAACGCGCTCAGTCAATTGAGCGACGAAGGAAAAAAGGTCGTCTTCCTGTCAAATTCGGCTCTGCGATCGGCGGATATGATCAAAACGCTGGAACGAATGGGCGTTAAACGGTATTTATATTATGGTGTCTTGACGGCCGGTGAAATCATTTATCACGAATTGCGCCGGCGAGTGGATCCCTTTTTTGCCAATTTGGGTCGAAAGTGTTTTCATATCGGGCCGGAAAATTGCTGGCGCCCGTATGCGGATTTGGGATATGTCCCCGTTTCCAACATAGATGAGGCGGATTTTATTTTTGTTACCGGAACGACGGGCGAACAGGACACATTGGAAAAATACGAACCGTTTTTCAGAGCCTGTTTGTCCCGTCGGCTGCCGATGGTTTGCGCTTGTCCGGATTCTTTTACATTAAAGGACGGCGTTCCTTATATGGCGGCGGGAGCTTTGGCGGCCCAGTATCAAAAAGTGGGTGGTTCCGTTTTTTGGCGCGGTAAACCTGATCCGTCTGTTTTTTTGTATTGTGTGGAAGGATTGGAAGCGGAAAAATCCCGTATCGCCGTTGTCGGCGATTGTGTCCAGACGGATATTTACGGCGCTAATCTGTCCGAATTGGACGCTCTGTTTGTCGCGGGCGGCATTCATGCCAAAGAATTGGGAATCAACCGCGGGCAGCAGCCCGATATGGATCGTGTGCGTTCTTTGCTGAATCAGCATAACTGCAAAGCAAAAGCCGTTCTGCCGGCTTTTGTCTGGTAATTATCCGGAAAATTGCTCGTCAAGAACGCGTTCTTCAAGATTGCGTTCGGGATCAAACAGCAAATTCTGTCCGATTTCTGAATTTTCCCAAACGGCCACTTTAATAACATGACGCAGTTCGTTGAAATCCGCCACGGCGCTGACGGGGCGTTTTTCGCTTTGCAGAATATCGAAGGAAACAACAGCATGACGAGGCAGAATGGCTCCCTGCCAGCGGCGCGGACGGAAAGGGCTGATCGGCGTCAAAGCCAAAACGTTTGAAGTCAGCGGCAAAATAGGACCATGCGCCGAAAAATTATAAGCCGTACTGCCGGCCGGTGTGGAAACCAGAACACCGTCGCAAATTAAATCGGGCAGGCGCCGAATGCCGTCAACGCTGATGGATATATTGGCGGTTTGATGGCTTTGGCGCAAAAGGGAAACTTCATTGAAGGCCAATTCCGTTTTATGTCGGCCGTTTGCCGCGAAAGCATCCATAACCAACGGATGCAGCGTGATAGATACTGCCGCATTCAGTCTTTCCGGCAAATCATTTTCCTGATATTTGTTCATCAAAAAACCGATGCTTCCCCGATTCATTCCGTAAAAAGGAATATCTTTTCCGATATGACGGTGCAATGTTTGCAGCATAAAGCCGTCGCCGCCCAAAACAACGAAAACATCCGCTCGGGAAGGGGAGAGGTTATCATATAGTTTTTGCAGTTTTTTTAAAGATTTTTGAGCGATTTCCGTTTCATCCGCCAAAAAACAAATTCGTTGCATTTTCTTTACCGTGCGTCTGGACATTGCGTCGGGAAGTTTTTATAATACAAAAAAATCCGGAAAATAAAAACAGGAAAAGAGTGATGAAAAGCAAGTTCGGCAGACTTTGTGCGATAGGCATTTTATTTGCGGGATACGGTTTTGCGCCAAATGCTTTTGCGGCGAAATATTCCGGCGGCGGAGCCGCGCGGAAATATTCGGAACAGCCGGCCAAATACGAAAGACAAGCTCCCCCTCCCCAGGCGACAGCGATGCCGGAAGAGGATTTAAAAGCCGTTGCGCAGGTCACGTTTGATGAATTGAAGCTGTTTGTTCGGGATTGGCGTAAATATTCGCGTTGGTTGAAAGCGGACGGCAACGAATATAAGGCCGTGGCATATTTAGGGGTTTCCAGATCCAATGATTACCCGCCTGAAGTGGTGAGATGGATGGACGAACATGGTTGGACGGCCGATCGTTTCTTTTTGTTGGAACGCAAATTTCGGACAACCCTTTCCGTACAGGATCATGAAACCAAACAGACAAGATTAATTTCACATATGGAGAATCAGATCCGACAGATTGAAGAAAATACTTCTTTGTCCAAAGAAGAAAAACAAAAAATGAAGCAATCTTTTGTGGATATGATTCGATCTTTGCGTTTGTCGCTGAATGTGAAAGCTCCGGTTTCTCCGGAGGAATATGAGCTGATCAAACTCAACCACGACGCTTTGGTAAAAGTTTTAGCCGATTAAGAAAATAATCATAAAGAAACAAGAGGGAAATTTTCTCTGTTTTCGGAAACGATCCATGCGGCCGCATAGGACATCACAATACCGACATATACTCCCATAACGGCGTCACTGATAAAGCAGTGTGCCGATAAGATGGCAGCTAAAGTCATTATTCCGGCGACGCAGCAAAACCATTTTTTTATGCGCGGCAAATAAACGCCGGCGGCCATCGCTACGGCCCAAATGCTTTGCACATCAAAGCTGGGGAAGGATGTTTCCGAAACGCGGAACCGCATTGCGGAAAAACCGTACAAGTTCATAGTATCCAAAAATTCCGGCGTGTACCGACCGGTCATGATGTTTAACACAAGCGTTGTCAACGAAGATAAAGACAAGGCAAGCAAAACAAACAGAACAGCACGGGCTTTGATTAAATTCTTTTCAAAAACCTCTGTTGTCAGCGACAAGCCGGCTACAGCCATATACATCAGCCAAAGCGCCGCCAAAATTAAAAACCACCAGCCGGCAGGATTCAGTTCGGCCAAATGGTGAAAAAAGCCGTTTTCGGACGAATCCAGAACAGAAAGGGCTAAAGGCTTGTCCAAAAAACCGATTGAAAACGCGCAGAACAGGCAGACGTAAATAAAGAAAGCCGTTTTGGGCTGCTGTTTTGTAAACGCAACAATAATTTCTTTGGCGCGCAGTATTTTCGGCTGCAAATTTTGCCATTTTAAAAACTCCGCCGTTTTCTGAAACGGCGCCGAATGAACGATCCGGTTTAAAGCCGTTAAAATTTTTTGTTTCACATTTGCCAAAAATGCTTTGATTTGTTCTGAATTATAATTAAAGACCATTGTTCAATCCGATTCTTTTTTAACCAAGGTATTATAACATAAGAAAAAGTTAAGGTTAAGTCTCTCTTTATGTATTTTTTTATTCTTATGTCAGAAAGCAGGCTTTTCTTGAATTTTCCGTGCCAAAAATGCTAAAGTAATATTCGCAGAGGGAAAGACGATATGAAAATAACGGTTTTTATTTTAGCGGCGGTTTTTATTTTAGCGGATATTTCAACGACTTGTGCGCAGGTTGTGGATATGCGCGCTTACAGTCGGCAGCGGGGGTTTAAGGCTTATTCCTCTCATCAATCGGCCGGATATGCCGCCGCGCGGCAGCCGGTTCGCTCCGCTTCGGCTGTGAAGCAAAAGAAGGAAACGGCTGAATCCGAAGAAAAGGGCGCCGTTGAAAAATCATCCGGAAAAAACGCGGACCAGACGGATGAAATGAAGGAATATATTGAAAATAATCCGCATGTAAAACCGGATATTTAGGAACATCAATTATGAAATATTTGTTGTTCGTCTTTTTATTTTCGATTTTTGCAAATGTTTCTGCTGTTTCCGCTCAAGTTGTGGATATGCGCGCTTACAGTCGGCAGCGCGGCTTAAAATCTTATTATGCGAAAAAGCCGACGGCTGCCAAAACGAATGCGGCGCAACAAAATGTTTCTCAAATTCGTAAAAAAGAAATGACGAAACCGCAGTCAGCCGATGCGTCTCAGGCTACGTCGGGGGACAACGCGGAAAAAGAAAACGAGCCGATCCGTCAGACAGGAATAAAAATCTTTCAGGAAAAAGATGAAAACAAAGTCTTAAATTTTGATGTTGAAAATCCGGAATTTAAGAAATTAAATAAAAAGCAGCAACAGGATTTGCTGAACCGAATCACGTTTGAATAAAATAGGTGGACAATGAAATACGCATTTTTGATTTTGGGACTTTTACTTTTTTCCGGAAACGCGCGGGCCGTTTGTTCCGGCGGTTTTGACGGTTCGGCAGCTAATTTTGAAGGCTGCTCCGAAATGGGCGGGCTGGGAGATTTGATCTATAAACGGGATGACAGCGGCAAGGTGTTGGGGAAAAGAGATGAAAACGAAATCAAGCAATACCTGGCTTCCGTCGTGGAAGGTCGTTTAAAAAGCCGCGGTATCACAACAAAGGACAAAAACGGAAAGCAGTCCATAACGGTTAATGACAAAAACGTTACTTTTGATCTGTTTAATCAAAACGGGGAATTGGTTTATACCTATACGGTTGATTTGGAACAGGGGATCCCCGCAAACGAAAAAGAAATTATTGCCGCCCGCGAAGCGTATGACACGCAAAAAGCGCAGCGTCGGTCGGAGCGAAAAGAGCGCCTTGCCAGAATACAGGCGTTGGCGGATAAAATAAAAGCCGAAGAAATTGATACGAAGGCGGCCGCTAAAAAATGAAAGCTTTTTTGACTGTTTTTTTATTATTATTGACGGCATGTTCCGAAACAGTGCCGGATTCCAAACTTCCTTTGATGCTGGAAACGGCGATCGACAGCGATTTGCTGATTTTAAAAACGGAAGACATTCGCATCGTGGACGTGAAAGAGAAAAAAATCTCTTATGAATATAACGATCAGCACATCAAGCTGTCTCAGTTGGGGGATCACGCCACCCGCTTTTGCGAAGGCAAAGGGCATGACACGATTTTAACCGATATGTATTTGACGAATCGGGAAGGGTTTCGGCGCGCGACGTTCGAATGTAAGGAAAAACCGACGTTGATTCCGCGTTAAAGCGGCGTTTCGCCTATAACGGTCTTTAAAACAAATACGCGCAGGGCGGAGGAAAGACCTGCCGTCCTGTTCGCGTCTATACGGGTGATCAGTTCGGCGGGCGTCGTTCCCTGTTTAGCGGCGATTTTTTTTAAAGCGTCCCAAAATTCCGGCTCTAAAGAAACACTGGTGCGGTGGCCGGCTATCATAACCGAGTGTTTGGAAATGCTCATTTCTTTAAAATCCGTTTGTAAAAGTCGTTGCCTTTGTTGTCAGTCAGGATAAAAGCGGGAAAGTTCTTGACGGTGATTTTCCAAACGGCTTCCATGCCCAAGTCTTCAAAATCAATACAACGGCAGTCGGTAATGTATTCAAAGGCGGTTTGCGCCGCGGCGCCGCCTAAGGTCCCTAAATAAAATCCGCCGTTTGCTTTACATGCTTGGGTTACGATATCCGATCGGTTTCCTTTCGCCAGCATAATCAGCGATGCGCCGTTTCTTTGAAGCAAATCGACATACGAATCCATGCGCCCGGCCGTCGTCGGCCCGAACGATCCCGAAGGCATGCCGTCCGGTTTTTTTGCCGGTCCCGCATAATAAATCGGATGACGTTTCAGATAATCCGGCAAAGGTTTTCCTTGTTCCAGCAACTGTTTAAAGCGGGCATGCGCAATGTCGCGGGCGACGATCAGTTCCCCGTTCAGAAACACACGGTCGCCGACAGTCAGCTGGTTTAAATCAGTCAGCGTTTCGGAAATCGGTCTGTTCAAGTCCAGTCTTAATCCGGTTTGATTCAGTTTGTTTTCTTTGATATCGGGCAGATAACGCGCCGGATCGGTTTCCAGCTGTTCCAGAAAAACGCCCTGCGGAGTGATCTTCCCTAAAATATTTCTGTCCGCCGCGCAGGAAACGCCGATGCCGATCGGCAGAGAAGCGCCATGCCGCGGCAGACGAATCACGCGAATGTCCAAACAAAAATGTTTTCCGCCAAATTGCGCGCCTAAACCGTTTTGGTTGATTTCTTCCAGCAGCTCGTTTTCCAGTTTCGTATCGCGCAGCCCGTTTTCCGAAGCGGGCAGAGCGTCCAGCGCTTTGGCGGAAGCGAGTTTGACCGTTTTCAAATTCATTTCCGCCGACAATCCGCCGATGACAATCGCCAAATGATAGGGCGGACACGCCGATACGCCGATCTGAGCGATTTTTTCTTTCAGAAAGGCCGTTAAATCTTCTTTGTTCAGTAAAGCACGCGTCTGTTGAAACAGAAAAGTTTTGTTCGCCGACCCGCCGCCTTTGGCAACAAATAAAAATCGGTATTCATTTCCTTTGCAGGCGCTTAAATCGATTTGCGCGGGCAGGTTATCGCCGCTGTTTTTTTCTTCGAAAACGGAAAGGGGAATGTTTTGCGAGTAGCGCAGATTCAATGTCGTATAGGCTTTTTTGATGCCGCGGGAAATAGCTTCGGTTTCTTCGCCGTCGGTTAAAACCAAGTGCCCTTTTTCACCGATGACAATCGCCGTTCCGGTGTCTTGGCACAAAGGCAGTATGCCGCCTGAAGCGATGTTGGCGTTTTTTAAAAATTCCAAAGCGGCAAAGCGTTCGTTTTCGGAAGCTTCCCCGTCATCAAAAACGGCGCGTATCTGCTGTAAATGCACGGGGCGCAGAAAATGCGACACATCTTTAAAGGCTTCAAAGGCCAAGTTTTCAAAAACGGCAGAGGGAACGGACAGATATCCGTCTTTATATGAAACGGTTCCGGCGGCAACGGGACGGAAGGAGGCGGGAGCGGGGAACAGCATTTTATTTTTTCTTGCGGAAAGCGCTGAGACTGACGACGTTTTCCGAAGTGTTTTTCGTTTCTTTTTCTTTTTTCGGTTTCGGAGCGGCAGTTTGTTTTTCGGGCGTAAATGTCAATGCGAATTGCGCGTACGGATCTGCAAAACGCGCAACGGCGTCGAAAGGAACGGTAATTCTTTCGGAAACGTTATTAAAACTAAGCGTGACGGAAAATTTATCTTCCTCTGTTTTCAAATCGTAATATTCATGCTGAAGAACAATGGTCATCTCCTCGGGGTAAGCGGTTTTAAGCCGTTCGGACAAAATCACATCATCCCGGTTTGTCTGAAACGTGATGTAAAAGTGATTGCCGTCCAATCCGTGTTGTTCCGCAGATTCCAAAGCGTCATGAACGACGCGGAGCAAAGCCTTTTCAACCAGACGTTCGTAAGAAATTTCGGTCATCGGATTATCCCTGAATTAAATAAAATAACGGGACACTTCTGTTGCTAGGCAAGTCCCCGCCCCACCCGAAGCGCTCAAGCTCCGGGGATTAAGTTCGGTCATCCGGCCGCATTACGCAGCGAGAGCAACCTGAGTGCGATTATCATTCGCATTTAAAATTACAGCCCGATAACGGTGGTACAATGCCGGATGCAAATCCTACCTTTACTACGCGCGTCGATCCTGTTTCGTCCCCGTATGGTGGAGACGCCGGGTACCGCCCCCGGGTCCGCTACGCCTATTCCATAGGACGTTTAGCATCATAGCCGGATAAATCCAGCACTTCCTATTATAAGGCAGAAATTAACTTTCGCAAGGGCTTTAAATGATTCATGAGTTGCGCTTTCGGCCGGACTGAATTAAACTGCCGACAGTATTTTTTTGTTCAGCAGAGGTTTTTTATGGAACTGACCGAAACCCAAAAACAGGAAATCGAAGAGTTGACATCGGCCGCATATATGACGAAGCGCCCGACAGTCCCCGCTTTTGAAGAAATCCTGTATAAACCTTTTCCCGTTCTGGATCACGGTTTTGTCCGCGTGATCGATTATATGGGCAATGATGCCGCTATTGTTCAGGCGGCGCGCGTGTCGTACGGCCGCGGAACAAAACAGTCGTCGCAGGATAAGGGGTTGATCAATTATCTGATGCGTCACCGTCACACGTCGCCGTTTGAAATGTGCGAAATCAAATTGCATGTCAAGCTGCCGATTTTTGTCGCCCGTCACTGGGTGCGTCACAGAACGGCCAGCATTAACGAATATTCCGCCCGTTATTCGATTTTGGATCGCGAGTTTTATTTTCCGAGATTTGAAGATATGGCCGCGCAGTCAACGCAGAATCATCAGGGTCGCGGTGAAATGCTTTCGATGGCCGAAGCCGAAGAAGTGTTCAATATTTTAAAAACGGACGCTTTGAAATGCTATGATGATTACGAATATATGCTGAACGAAAATCCGGACGGCACGCGCAAGGACGAAAACCGCAAAGGGCTGGCCAGAGAGTTGGCGCGCATGAATCTGCCGGTCAGTGTTTACACACAGTGGTATTGGAAAACGGATTTGCATAATTTGTTTCATTTCTTGTCTCTGCGCGCGGAATCTCATGCGCAGAAAGAAATTCGGGACTATGCAAACGTGATTTTGGATATGTGCCGCAAATGGGTGCCGTTGGCGACGGAAGCTTTTGAACAGCACGGTTTGGGCGGGACTCATTTGTCCCGCAAAGGGTTGGACGTTGTCCGCCGTATGATCAAAGGCGAAAAGGTGACGCGTGAAGATTCGGGCCTGATGAAAGGCGAATACAACGAATTGATGGCCGCTTTGGAAGTAGAGGAATAGAAAAATGGTGAAGAAAAAAAGTCCTTGGGACAATTCAAACGATGATGACAACAATCCGTGGCAGCCGAATCGGAACGATCAGGATCCTCAGGATATAGAAGCGCTGCTGCGCAAAAGCCAGGATAAAGTTCGCTATATTATGAACGGCGGCGGTAAAAAAGGCGGTTTTGGCAAAAAAGGCTTTTGGGGAATTGCCGCCGTCGTTTTTTTATTGTGGCTTTTGAGCGGATTTTATCAGGTTCAGCCGCAGGAACAGGGCGTTGTTCTGCGCTTTGGAAAATATGCTTATACGACGGTGCCGGGACTGCATTATCATTTGCCGTATCCGATCGAAACCGTTTTGACGCCGAATGTGTCGCGTGAAAATCGTATTGAAATCGGTTTCCGTTCCGAACCCGTTCGCCGCGGCAGGGGAATGCCCGTTCGTGATATTCAGTCGGAAAACATCGCTTTGACCGGCGATGAAAATATCGTCGAAGTCAATTTTACGGTCACATGGAAAGTGAAAAACGCCGGCGATTTTCTGTTTAACATCCGCGACCCGGAAGCAACGGTGCGCACGGCGGCTGAAAGCGCCATGCGTGATTCGATCGGGGTGACGCCGATTATGGAAATTATCGCCGATGATCGAAAAGGCGTTCAGGAACGCGCGGAAAAAACGCTTCAGTCTTTGTTGGATAAGTATAAAGCCGGTATTGCGGTAACGTCCGTTCAGTTGACGAAAGCCGACGCGCCGGTTCAGGTGATTGACGCATTTAACGACGTGCAGCGCGCCAAAGCGGATAAAGAACGCCTGAGCAATGAAGCGGAAGCTTATCGCAACGATATTCTGCCGCGCGCCCGGGGCGAGGCGTCTCGGATTATCAGCGAAGCGGAAGCGTACAAATCGCAGGTGATTGATCAGGCAAAAGGGGATACGGCCCGCTTTACTTCCGTTTTGGAAGAATATCTGAAGGATAAGGAAGTGGTCGCCCGCCGTATGTATTTGGAAACAATGGAAGACGTTTACGGTCATGTCGATAAGGTGATCGTTGATAAAAAAGTCGGCGGTGTCGTGCCGTATCTGCCGTTGCCGGAAATTAACAAGAAATAGGAGAATATCAATGAAACCGCAGGTTAAAGTTTTTCTGGGGATTGTTGCTGTTTTGGCATTGATCGTTTTGTTGGATTCTCTGTTTATCGTGCCGCAGATTCAGCAGGCGATCGTGATTCAGTTCGGCGAACCGAAACGTGTTATTCAGGATCCGGGTCTGCATGCCAAAGTGCCGTTTATTCAGCGCGTGATTTTGTATGACAACCGTTTGCTCGGGCTTGATCCGCCGGCGAAGGAAGTGCTGCTTTCGGATAAAAAACGTATTGTTGTTGATGCGTTTCTGCGTTTCAGGATTATTAATCCTTTGTTGTTTTATCAAGCTTTGCAGACCGAAGAAATGGCTCATTCCCGTTTAAGCGACGCGACGGTTTCCTCTCTGCGCGACGTGTTGGGAAAATTTGATATGAAAACGGTTTTGTCGCCCAAGCGTCCGGAAATTATGGACCAGATTCGCGACGAAGTGGATTCCAAAGCTAAAGCATTCGGCGTGGAAGTTGTCGATGTACGTATCCGTCGCGCCGATCTTCCGAATGAAACGTCTCAGGCCGTTTATGCGCGCATGCGTTCGGAACGCGAACGTGAAGCCAAAGAGTTTCGCGCTCAGGGACAGCAGATGAATCAAAAAATCAAAGCCGAAGCCGATCGGGATAAAATCAAAATTTTGGCACAGGCACAAAAGGACGCGCAAATTTTGCGCGGCCAAGGCGATAAGGAAGCGGCCAACATTTGGGCAAAAGCTTCCCGTCGGGATAAAGATTTTTATGCGTTCTATCGTTCTTTGGAAGCCTATAAGAACGCCGTGAAAACCGATGGAACCTCTTTGGTGATTTCACCGGATTCCGAATTTTTCAAATTTTTCGGAACTCTGCCGGCTGGGGCTAAACGCTAGAAAGGGAAAGCTTTATGCAGGATCTGATCGTTGCGTGTATGATGGCTTTTGTAATTGAAGGCATCTATTATGCTCTGGCGCCGGAAAAAGCACAGGAAGCAATGCGCAAACTTTCTCAAATCGAACCGGATATGCTGCGCAAGGCCGGCATAATTGTGGCGATTGTCTGCGCAATGGTGATTACAGTGATTAAGGGGTGAATATGTTCTTTAGAATACTGATTGCTTTTGCCGTATTGCTGAGCAAAACAGCGTCTGCACAGACGGTCGTATCTTTCGCGGATGCCGTTCAAAAGGTGTTGCCTTCCGTCGTCAGCGTATCGGCAACAAAAGTTGCGGCAGAACCGCCGGAAATGATGTTGGCTTTGCGCGGTTCTCCCTTTGAACAGTTTTTTAAAGACGTTTATCGTGACGGCGGTTTTGATATGCCGAAAACAATTCTGCTCGGGTCGGGTTTTGTTTACGATAAAGACGGACATATTATCACCAGCGCGCATGTTGTTGAAAACATGACGGTCGTTACGGTGACGATGAACGATGGCACGGCAGTGGAAGGAAAAGTGCTGGGCCGCGATCCGAAAACGGACTTGGCTTTGTTAAAAATTGATGCGAAAGATTTAACTCCGGTCGTTGTCGGCGCTTCCGATAAAGCGCAAATAGGCGATCCGGTATTGGCTGTCGGAAATCCTTTCGGTTTGGGAAATACGGTAACTTCCGGCATTATTTCGGCTCGTTCCCGTGATATTCAGGTCGGGCCTTATGACGATTTCATCCAGACTGACGCGGCAATCAATCGCGGCAATTCGGGCGGCCCTTTGTTTAATGCAGCCGGGGAAATGATCGGTGTGAACACGGCTATTTTTTCACCTTCCGGCGGCAGTGTCGGCATCGCTTTTGCCGTGCCGTCCAAGATGGTTAAAACGGTAGCGGATGCTTTGATTAAAGAAGGGGTGGTCAGGCGCGGACGCCTGGGGTTGAAAGTTCAAACGGTCACGCCTGAAATCGCCAAAAGTTTGGGAATGGATAAGCCCCGGGGCGCTTTGGTCGCCGGAATCGATATGGCTTCTCCTGCGGTAAAAGCGGATATTCGCGGCGGAGACGTGGTTCTTCGCTTTGACGGGCAGGAAGTTGCAACGATGCGGGATTTGCCGCGTATGGCCGCCGAAACGCCGATCGGCAAAAACGTTCCCGTGGTTGTTTGGCGGGAAGGAAAAGAAAAAACAGTTCGCATAACGGTTGCTGAAATGAAAGATTCTTCTGTTCTTAAAGCATTGCCCGACAACACGCCGGCTGAAAAGGTGAATGCCAGATCAGTTCCTTTGTTAGGTGTGACGGTTGCGGAAATTACGCCTGATTTGCGGCGGAAATATCGCCTGACAAAGAATGCTGCGGGCCTTGTCGTCATTTCTGTTTCCGCTAAATCCGATGCGTCTGTAAAAGGGCTGCGTCCGGGGGATTTATTGATTGAATTGGACCGCAAAGCCGTTTCCGGTTTTAAAGCGGTGGAGGCATGGGAAAAAGAAGCTGCTGAAATGGGGCAGGAATCCGCTTTCGTTCTGATTGACCGCAGCGGAGAACGTTTCTTTGCCGTTGTCCGCTTTGCTCCCGTTTCATAAGGTTATGTCGATGCGTATTGATTTTTACCATTTGCAGAAGTCAACGTTGGATCAGGTTTTGCCGGTTTTGGTTGAAAAAGTTTATACGTCGGGAAAACGCTTGCTGATTAAAACGGCTTTGGCAGAAAGAGCGGATTATATCAATACGCTGTTGTGGACATATAAACCGGCTTCATGGTTGCCGCATGGGACGCAAACGGACGGTTTTGAAACCGAACAGCCCGTTTTTATCACGGCTGCGGAAGGTAATTTGAATAAAGCGGAAATGATTATGCTGACGGACGGCGGGACATTTGAAGAAATTCAATCGTTTGAACGCTGTTTGAATTTGTTTAACGGTCATGATGAAGCGGCCGTTCAAAGCGCGCGCGATCTTTGGAAATCAGTTGTTCATGCCGGCTGCGAAGCTTATTACTGGCAGCAGAATGATAACGGAAAATGGGAAATGAAGGCGTCTAAAATTCCCGAAAAGGAATAATAAGACTATTCCGAACGGCAAGTATATTCTTCAATTTGAACGGCGCATTCGTCAATATTGAAGCGATCGCCTTCTTTTAACCGATATGATAAGCGATCAACGCGATCAAAATAGAAAAAGCGTCGCCGGTGTTATGCAAAGCGTTTCCGATCAAAGCGACGCTGTCTGCCATAATTCCGGCAATAATTTCGACAACGGAAAGAAGGAGGTTAATAATAAAGAATATCCATAATCCGACGATTGTTTCGGAAGTTGTTTAAAAAAATTAAAAGTCAAGCGTAAAAAAAACTGCATTTTATATAATTTTTTACGGTCGGGTTTTCAGACACAAGCATTTATCCGCTTTATTTGTTGAATTTTTTCTTCCAAAAATCAACGGCATCCTGTTCTATATTCAACGCTTCCCGCGCTTCTTTTTGATCTTGTTCATCATCGCATTGAGCCGTTTTCTCTGCTTCTCCGATATAGCTGCGGTGAATTTTGACGGCGGCCAAAAGCCATAGAGCGGAAAAGAAAATTCCGACATAGGGAAGTATTCGTTCTACGGGGATAGAGTCGTTGTTCTTTAAAATGCCGATGACGATAATCGTAACGGATCCGATGACGCCCCCCAAAGGATTCAATACGCCTTCCAACAAAGTTCTGATTTTACCGCGGATAGTGCGGGCGAAAACATTAAAGGAAACTTGTACGGAATTGGATTGGATGGACATACCGATCAGTGTTTGGGCAAACATAGCTCCGACGATCGGATACAATCCCGGCGATAAGATAATCAGAATGAAACATAAAATCTGTGAACAGGGCAAAAACAAAAAGCCGCTGCGCACGCCGGTGATTTTTAACAGCTTCGATCCTAAAAACGTTTGAATAAGCAGAGCCATAATATTCGCGGCGGTTGTATATCCGCCATAAAAAGAAGCCATATCCTCCGATGAAGCGTATGTTCTGTTTAAGGTTTGAGCATAGCAAAAATCAATGATCGTGCAAACCAGCCAGAATGACATAAAGATTATGCTGAGATTTAAGGCAAAGGCCGAGTTTTTATAATGATAAAAACCTTCTTTAAAATTATTGGCCAAAGCTCTGGGATCGACTTTTTCGGTTTTGACGGGATCGGAAATATGATGCTTTTTTAATAATCGGGTTAAAGCCGCTGTAACTCCGACGGCAATTAAAATGCAAATTCCCCAGGTGACGATCAACGATTGCGTCGGCAAATATTTGGGCAGTCTGTTGGCAGCAAAACCGCCTGAAATACTGCCGATCAGCGAAGCTGTCGAAAGCAGGGGATAGATATCCGCCGCACTTTTGGGAGTAAACGTCTTGTTGATCAGATTCCATGTCTGAATAATAAAAACAGAGGGAACGGAAATAATCAGAACGGCTAAAAAAATCAACAACGTTTTAAATATTGTAGGAGAAAAAGCGTTTTGCGTTTCCAGCAGAAACAAGTCAATCGCCAGAATAAAAATAAAGCCGATGAAAGAGAGCAGCACCAATTTTTCACTGGCAAACAAATCGGCAAAGAACATCAGAAATAAATTGAGGACGAATGACCCGAGTGCCGAAAATAAAAAGAAGTATGACAGGTCTTCGGCTCCCGTTTTTTTGATTAAAATGGAATAAACGCCGGACCATCCGGCCCCATGTCCGAAGTTGATTAAAAAAAGGACAATCCAAAATAAAACGGCCAAGTTTAATAAAGAACGGTTATATTCTTTTAATTTCATCAATTTACTTTCAAAAAATCTTCTATCAAATAAGGACGATATTCCTTTTCCGGATCAAAGGGTAAACGTTCCACAATCGGCCACTGTTTGTCTTTCGGCGGTTTGTCTCCCCATACGCCGCCGGCACTCCATACGAAAGGAGCGACGCGAATTTCCGATTGCGGAAACACATCGCGAGCAACGAGGGCGATAAAATAATCAGGATGATCAAAAATCAAATGCTTGTAGTTTCTTGCCACACCGATGCTTCGCATTGAATTGATATCGGTTTGAACTTTACCTGTTCGAATATGTCGTTCATATAAAATCAACGCGTTAACCGGAATTTTCGACGTTACTTCCGGCAAATGCCAGAAACTGACTTTTTGCAAAGAGCGTTTTTCCTGCGTGTTGATAAACAGAATAAAATCCAATCCGCCGTTGCTTGGAAGAATGTCGCCTTTGCGATCCATTTTGAAATACCAAAAATTATCGTCTTTTCCGGCGTAAAATCCTGACATATTTATGTTGCCGTCATTCGAGGCCAGCAAAGGCAAATCAGGCGGCAGAGCATTTTTCGGATCTTCATCTGTAAATGTAAAGGAAATACCGTCTTTTTTGAAAAAGAAAACTGTCGTTTTGTCCGGCAAAACCGGCAGAAGAACCTCATGAGCCGACGTATCCAGAACAAGATCAAGTGTTTTTGAAAGGCGATCTGTTTCAAAAATGCTGTAACCTGTCAATGCGACTTTTCCTTGCCCTTTAGGTAAACGAAGGAGCCCGCCTTGTTTAGGGATGCTGAAAACAAATGGAATATCTTCTTTCGAGCTGTGCAGTTGATTGTCCGGATAAACCGAAACGGTTTCGGTGTTTTTCAATGACGTTTTGTTTTTTTTGAAAGCAGACGCATCAAAGTTTTCTAATTTAAAAACAAAAGTCCCAGAAGCAGGCAGGTTATCAATCCGCATTTTTCCGTTGTTCCATTCGGCTTTAATCGTTTTTTTGTCGCCGAAAATTATGTTGGCGCCCGTCGCTTTGTAATCCGACAGATCCGCTTCAAAAGTTTCGGGCTTTTGAGACAGATTGATGATAACAATAGCCGCTTCATTTTCATAATTCAGCAGATAAGCATAAATCTTGTCATTTGCCGCAGAAACGGGAGTTCTACGGCCTTTGAAAAACAAGTGAGGATAGTTTTTTTTCAAAGCCATTAAATCGCGATAATGGTTTAAAAGGGAATCTTTTCTTTTCTCTTGTTCAGCGACATTTACTTTACGATAGTCGTCTGTAATCGGAACGACCGGCAGATATGATTTTGAAAAACCGCCGTTGAAAGAATTATCCCAAGCCATAGAAGCAACAGTCGCATGGAACCATTTGTTTTTAAAATCGGCAAAACTGGAAAAGCCCTTAATCCCGGTTTCATCCCCGGCATACAGTTTGATATGAGCCGGCGTCAAAATCAAAATAGAGGCGGCGATTTTCAGTCTGTCTTCGGTCGGTTCGGAAAAGCGGGTCGCAATTCTGGCGCCGTCGTGATCCGAGTGATACATCAGACGGTCTTTTAACGCGGTCAGTTTGTAAACGGCGTCATTCTCAAAGAAAGAATGAAGATATGGCGCCGACCATAACGCATCGGTGTTCGTTTCACTATAAGGATAGACTTCGTTGATAAATGTTGAATCAAACATCATATCGAACATCTCTCGGTTTGGCGTTATATAAGCAACATCGTTGGGAATGGGAACTGTTTCCGCAATCAGGATTTTGTCTGTACCGTATTTTTCCGTTATATGTTTGCGCAGTTTTTTCCAAAATTCGAAATTTTCCGGCTGATGATATTGCTTCTCTTGCCCCGGACCGTTAATAAACAGATGTTTGGTCGCATCTATGCGGAATCCGTCCGCTCCGGCATCCAGCCAAAAATCGACAACGGAAAAGATATATTCCTGAACTTTGGGATTATGGTAATCCAAAAAAGGCGAGTTGCCCCATAAAGAATAATAGTATCCGCCGTGAGGCAAGGGCTGCCATGCCGCGGAGTCAAAAAATTCTTTGTAATCATTGAAGTTCATCCATTCGCCTTCGGGAATGGTCGGCGAAGTGATAATCCAGTCCTTATAAGGACTGTCCGGATTGTTTAAGATATCCTGAAAAAAAGGATGCTGGACGGAAATAACGGTCGTGATAAAATCCAAAACAATGTGCAGACCGCGTTTATGCGCTTCTTGTGTCAAGGTACGAAAATCATCCATTGTCCCGTAATCGGGATGGACATTTTTGAAATCCAAAATTTCATATCCGTAATGACTGCGTGGCATGTTGCTGACATTTAAAGCCGGAGTAATCGGCAGCATATGAATGGTATTCACATTTAAAGAACGGATATAATCCAATTTTGAAATCAACCCTTTTAAATCCCCTTTGCCGTCATTGTCGGAATCAAAAAATGATTTGACTAAAACATGATACATCAACACTGTTTCATACCATGGGTACTGAGGTGATTTTGAACAGGCTGTTATAACGGTAAAAAGCAAAAAAGAAGCAATAATCTTTTTCAAAATGGTCATAGTCCGTCTCACCTTTTAAAAGCGCCATTTTTGATGATATAAAAAAATCTTTGAAAATACAATCAATAGTCTTTTAAAAGAAACAGGGAAAATGGACAAGAAAAGTTATTGACGCTGATCCGCTGAAGTCGTTTTTATAAGAGTTTTTCCAAAGCAAGCAAGTCTTGTTCCGCACTGGAAATCATATCTTTTCTTGATAAGAATTTTGTTAAATCTCCCCGTGTGTTAATATCTGTTAACGGCAGATCATCTTTTAAAGGAATTTCTTTAATGTAATCGGAGTGCTCGATCAAAGCGGGGACGAATTGGGAATCTTCCGGAACGATTTTAACGACATTGAATAAATCCCGCGGCCATAATACCGGGTTATGACGGACTGAATTAAATACGGGCAGGACGACAGGACGGCGTTTGGCCGTAAAATCAAACGCTTCTATCAATTTATCAATATAATCTTCGGTGAACGCCGGCATATCCGCCGGCAGTATGACCGCTCCAGCAATATCGGGCGGTAAAACGGCTAATCCCAAACGGACAGATCCCAAGACGCCGGAAACGTAATCCGCGTTGCGGACAATTTTAACATCATATTGTTCCAGGCGCTTTTCTATAAATTTAGCGTCATGCCCCGTTACAACGACGACATAATCGGCGTTGGAAGATAAAGCGGAGCGTACAACGTGTTCAATCATCGGCAGGCCGTTAATGGATTCCAACAACTTGTTCGTTCCGACCATTCGGCGGGAAGAGCCGGCGGCTAAAATCACAACGGCGATTTTTTCACTGTCGGTTAAAGAAGCGACAGCTATTGAATTTTGCATTTGTTCCTTTGAAATGCGTTTGGTCATTCGTCCTAAAGACAGTCCGTTCATTGCCAAAGAAGAGAACGTATCCGGATTTGGCAGGGAATTTGTCGCCATAAAGCGCAATAATCTGTCAAAGGCCGGTTGTTCCGCATCTTCTGCGGAATAGCCTAATAATTTAACGTTATTCTTATGACCGAGTACTAAAGAAAGTCCCGTATCCACCGGCCAGCCCAGCCGGTCAATATCAGCTGCGGCTTCTTTAAAGCCCATAGGAACAATATCGTCGCGGTGCAGCGGAGGATTTTGACTTTCAACCAGTACAATTTCCGCTTCCGCATCAATTGCGTTGCGTACGGCTTTTTCTATTGCGGCGACATTGTGTTCGCATAAATCAGAATAAACAATACGAAAGCCGAATGCGGCAAAGCGGGCAGCCAGTTTATCATCATCCATAGGCGGAATAGAGCTGTTGCTTACCAGTGTTCTGATAAATCCGATTTTGCAGAAAGCATACGGAGCGACTTTCAGCAAAGGCCCCGTACCGGAAATTTTTGTAATGGCTTCGTTCAGCGTTTCCGCCGGGACAGCCGGCCCGAATACGCGCAAGTTGGCGATAAACTGACCTTTGTAAACGGGGATATAGGGCTGTATCGTTATCAACGAAATTAATTCGCTGTGCATATTAAAACGCTTCAAGCGTTCCTGATCGAAAACAAAAGTGCCGTCTATATCCGCGAATATTTCACTGTATCCCGTCTCATCCGGCATTGTGTAGCGCAGATAATCTCCGGCCAGCGTTTTCAACAGAATATCCGCTGTCGTTTCAGGCAGGACATCTTCGAACGAAAACTGAACCCCGGTTATTGTTTTAATACCCGAATATTTCAGCAGGCTCAGATCCGCAGAAGTAAGAATATGTCCTTTTTTAAGAGTTTTTCCCTGGCATTTAACATCGTGAACCAACTCAAGTCCTAACGCGTCATAAGCGGGAAATTCTCCGAATTTCATAATCTGGCCTTACTTCGTATAATTCTGCAAAGACAACAAAATATCGGACGGTATTTCAAATCGTCCGCCTTCCTGTTTCAAAAGATTTTTAAAACTGCTTTTGAAATCGAAAGAAACATCCTGATCGTTTTCCTCCGTTTCCAACGGAGAATGTCCTTTGATAGATACATCAAAAGTAATCTGTCCGTCCATCTGTCCGTTAGCTGTAATTTTCATATTTTTGACAATGACGTCTTTTAAATAATTCAGCATTTGCGGATTCATTGATCCCTTTAAAGAATCCGGCGCCGTAAAATGTAATGTCCCCGGCAGCTTGGTGGTAAAAAGCGCTCGGTTGATTTTTAATTTTTTGTCATCCGTCAATGAAAGCATCCATTCCGAATTCATAACTCCGTCCATCTGCAGCGCGGAAGATTTAAGATTATGCGTCAACATAGACAGGTTTAAACCGTTTCCTTCCAATAAAATTTGCGAAGGCTGTCCTTCATACGGAATGGAAAACGATTTAATGGTTTTAAACTGGGCGCCGGCGTATTTCATCCGAATATTGGAAACTTCGATTCCTTTTTGGGGAACAATGTGGAAATTCATCAGCAAATCGTTGAACGGAATGCCCGTATTAAAAATGCCGGCGAATATCTGTTGATTTTCCGGTGTGGCCAAAGGAATAAGGGAAGTTAATGTGACAACTCCGTTAACAGCTTCTGCTTTAGCGTTGTTTAAAGTCGTTTCGACGTTTTCAAACAGAATGTTCAAAGGTCCGACAACAGCTCCGTCTTTTGAAGCAATTCGTCCTTTCATGGCAAATCCGCCGGTCGTTGTATCCGGCAGGTATTCAAGCATAAAAGGCAGAACCGAACTTAGTTTTAAATCCGTATCGGACAAAATGAATTTAGGAACGACAACGTACATATCAAAGTCATGGGTCAGCAGAGAATATGAACCGTTGGCGGTTACATTCAATAAACCGTTTTGGATTTGAATGACGGAATCTATGCCGAATTCCGTTTTTTTAATCGGACGAAAACGTATTTCCGTCGAAAAATCCGGCAGAATATTTGGTTTTGTTAAAGTGACTTTGGCTACGCGCAATCTGGCATCCGGCAAGGAATTGCTCGCAAAAGTTACCATTCCCTGAACCCCGGCCAAACGAATATCCTTGTCCGCATATCCGGACTGTTGGAAAACGGCGTCACCGGAATATGCGCCGGAAAAAATATTGTATTTAACGCGCGCTTTTAAACCGTTTAACGCTGTTGCGACTTGGATGTTTGAGCGGTTATCGGCCAAAAATATTTGTGTGGAAAAAGCCGATATGGGCAAAGTGAAGGAAAACAGATTGCCTTCAGTTTTCAGGAAAGGTTCTTTCGGATCAGGATTAATTGTCAATTCCAACGGATTGACAAATTTAACCTGCTTGAATAAAGCGCCGGTCTGCAAATTGGAAAAAGAAAATTTCATCGGTTTTATCAACGCAACGGAACATTTCGAACCGGAACATGAAATTTTCGTATCCATATCTGCGATTAAGTCCCGAACGGCGCTTAGACCGTTTGTCAACAGCGGAGCTTTAATATGCAAAGGCAGAACGCCTTCAAATTTTTCAAAAGTTCCTTTGACGGTTAAATCTGTCGCATGAACGGAAAGAGAACCGACAAACTTTCCGACGGCATCTTTCGGATCATCAAAGGAACGATCCATATCCAAAGAGATGTCAAAGCAGGATTCTTTCGGAATGATATCCGCATTTAATTTTAATTTTTGCGATGAGGACGACAAGACCAGATTCGCCGAACCGGTCGTTAAAACGCCATTATTGACCGTGATTTCCAGATTGCCGGAAATGTCTCCTTCTTTTTGATCGTTTTTCAACAGAGTTCCTTCAGTTATTTCCGTTTTGATTTGTGAAGACATTGCCGTCTTTGTCAGAGAGGATGCTGTTTTTAAAACGGCTTGAGGCGTTGTGTAATCCGTTTCAGCCTGCAGGTTTAATCCGGTTTTGCTGAGTGACCCGTTAGCATTGAATTTGATGTATATGGTATTGTCGATTTCTTCTTCTTCTCCGTCTTCATTGACGATTTTTTTCGGCGGAGCGTCGTTTTTCATAACAAAAGTTCCGTTGGAGATTTTCAAAGAATTGATCGTCAGCTCGTTTCCTTTATGGACATTAACCGGAGAATAAATCAAATCGCCCAGAACACCTAAAGAAAAGCCGTCGTTTCTTTTTTCCCCTTGAATCGTGACGCCGGATAATTCCGCGGAACGGATGGTGTTGCCGGTATAAAGATTCATTAAGGAATAATTGAATTTCATGGAAGAGATGGTCATTGTTCCCGTTTTGTCGGAAATATTAGCCAATTCCATCGTGTCGATCGTTAAAGTTTTTAAAGTAAATCTATGAAAAGGCATGCCGTTGTTGGCAAATAAAGTCGGCAATTTTTTCTCCGCAATAATAGGCAGAGAAGAATAAATGCCGCCAAGAATAATGCCGATCAGTACAACAACTATTCCCAAACGGACAAAAACATTGGATAAAAATTTTTTAGCGTGGATTTTTGCTTTTGTAATTTGCGGATTTTCTTCTTTTTCAAGAGGTTCCGAAGAAGCGCCGCGCCGTTTTTTTCGTGCGGAAAGTTTCTCTGCTTCCTGCGCTCCGGCAGCATTTCCGGCCGGAGCATTGTTTTTGTCTTCCGGCGGTAAATCCGGTTCTTTTGTGCCGATATACTGCGCTTCCAGCTTTGCGGCCGGATCACTTTGAAGGCTGGCGGCTTCAGCTTGTCCAGCGGCCTGTACGGGAGGTGTTCCCGGACGAACCGTAGGGACTTTTATACGCTTGACAAGAGGAGCTTTGTTCCCTGTTCCGTTTGGCGCTGGTCTTTGTCCGTTCGAATTGCTGCTTTCCATAGAATCAACTCCCCTTTGGCAGGCTTTAACCTTTTTTTATCGGATTTCTGCAATAAAAAAACTACAATTATCTCTTTTTATCTGAATTTTAGGGAAAATTCAAATGGAAATACCGCCTGTAGATTCGGTTTTTGATGCAGCTGAGTGGTTTTTGGATACTGCATTAAACGACGGGGAATACCTTCAGCCGATGAAAATGCAGTATTTAATGTTTTTGGCTCAAGGATATTATGCGGCGTTAACCAAAGGGAAACGCTTTGTTCCTTCGATTTTTTTGGCGACTGAACGAGGGCCGGTCGAGCCTAATTCTTATCGATTGTACGGTTCTGAACGTCCGACGTTAACACCGCATAAAATGAATCGTGTGACGGCCTCTTTTCTTCAAACGATTTGGGCCAGATTCGGCGCCTATTCTCCGGATTATATTTATAAACTGATTTCGGCTCATTCTCCATACGTCGAAGCGTTTGCGGCCGGTGCCGAAACGGAAATAAGCTTGTCGGCAATGGCTGATTTTTATGCCGGGCGGGCTGAAAAAGACGAGCGGCTGAAAAATGCGGAATTCGGCGCGACCAGAATTTTACGCTCTCAAACGGGGAAGACGGTTGCGGTAAAAAAATGGATTCCAAAAAAGAAATAAACGGTTGTAAGAGCGGGATTGTTCATAGATAATTAAGAAGTTATCCTTATTTTATAAGGAAAGACCAGCCGTTCTGACAGTCGAGGTGCGGTTAAAAAATCCCGTTATGGAGCAAACAATGGAAAATTTGGAATTACGAATTCAAAAACTGGAAAAAAAATGCCGAGCATTAAAATATTCGGTGATTTCTTTAATGTGTTTTACCGTTTATGCGGGATTGGGCGGAACGGCTGTAGGTCCGTTTGCGTTTGCGCAGCAAAGACAGACCGAAGATCAAAAAGCAAGAGAAGAAGCCGGAATACCTCAGGTCGTTGAGGCTGAAGTCTTTTTGCTGAAGGATGCCTCCGGTCATGTTCGCGGTATTTGGGCGGCAGACGGAACGACGACTTCTTTTGCAATGATGCATAAAGAAAAGTATCCGCTGATCGCTATGGCGGTTGACCGTAAAAACGCATCAATGTCTTTAACGGACGTTTATTCCGGAAAGATCAGTATCGGATCGACGGATTCCATTCGTTCCGTGGCGATTGTGGATGATACGAAAAAGAACAATATTTATTTGGGACTGACAGGGACGGGAGAGGCCGCTTTTGATCTGGTCAGCACGGGAAATGCGGCTGTTTCAATTGACGGATCGACCTCCAGTATTGATATGTCCGGAGACACGGCAATTCTGGCAATGACAGAAACAGTCGGCAGTACGGTGGCATTGAAGGCTCAGCCCGCTTCCTCTGCATTGACGTTCCTGGATCATGAAAATAAGGCGACAACTACTTTATCGACAGTGGACGGAAAAACGCAGCTCTATATGAATTCTCCGGCAACAAAAGAGGAAAAAACCATAGGGACAGTGCCGGAAGAGGTCTTGTCCTTTAACAAAACGGCAGAGATCAAAAAAGATTCTGAAAACGTTGAAGAAGAAAATACAAATGCTGCCGAAGGAGAAAAAACGTCTTCGGTTAAAGAAGAAAATAAAATCGTGAATATGAAAACATATTCTCCGTTTGCAAAATAATTTTAAAGTAACGGGCCGTAAAAAAACGGTCCGTTTTTTTTGAAAGGATTGTTATGCGCCGATTTTTTTTCCTGATGCTGATTGTTCTTACAGCAGCCTGTTTGCCGGAAAAAAACGGAAATAAAGCTGATCAGATCGTTTTTGAAAAAGAAACGATCCGGATTTTTGATCAGAACCTGAACCGGCAAAAAGTCGAAATGAATGTGGAGATTGCCGATACGGAAAGCAAAAGAATGCGCGGCCTGATGTATCGGACGGAATTGGCGGATAATGCGGGAATGCTTTTTTTGTTTCCGACAAATCGAAAAATCAGCATGTGGATGGCGAATACGCCTGTTTCTTTGGATATGATTTTTATTGATGAACGGGGTAGAATACAAGAGATTGCAGAAAATACGATTCCGTTTTCCCATGATGTAATTCGTTCCGAAAATAAAGCGATCAGCGTATTGGAAATTAAAGGGGGCCTTTCAAAGCACTTCAATCTTCAACCCGGAGATATCGTCGAACATCCGTTTTTTAAACTTGAAAAAGCGAAGTGAAACCGATACAGTGCATTTGTTCGGAGCGTAGCGCAGTTTGGTAGCGCACCTGATTTGGGATCAGGTGGTCGTAGGTTCAAATCCTATCGCTCCGACCATATAAAAAAACACCCGAAAGGGTGTTTTTTTATATGGATTGAAAAGTTGATTTGAACCTGCTGCGGCATAAGCGGTTTTCCGTTATATCGGATTGATTTTTGCCATAAGATGATTATGTCCTTGTTTTTTTATTTTTTCTGAAATAATGATGTGTGCATATTTTATTAAACGGGAGAAAATATGTCATCTTTCATATAATTGATAAAACGGCTTATATCCGGAAATACGTTACAAGGGATTAAGTTCCGAACTTTCTTATCCATCATTTTAACTTTTTCCGTTCTTATCATTGAAATTGCAATATACGGCATGTATTGGGATTCTATTCCGAATATGATTAAGTACGACTATGATTTTTCAGGTCAACCCAATGATATCTTCGAAAAAAAATGGATATGGTATAACCTTCTTTTCCAAGCGTTTATTTGCGCCTTTGTATTTGTAGTAAAATATTTTTCATATAAAGCAAAGCGTATCCGTAAAATTGTTTATGATGAAAACAACAATTTGATTCCGATCATAAACAAACGGTTTTCTATGTTCGCGTGGGAAACGGCGATGCTTTTCGTAACAACCGAGCAAGGTTATATGTTCGCACTTGTTGATATTATCGGGAATCGTATGTGCGATGATATTGTGACGATTATATTCCTGTTTTGGCAGATTGTGCTTATTATCGAATTTCGTTCCGATTTAAAAGTGTTAAAAAATAGCGGCAAAAATTTAAAAGAGGTAGAAAAAAGAGCATAACAATATGTATTGTTATGCTCTTAAACAAAGATTTAGAAATTAATTGCAATAAACCGAAAAGCTTTCCGGCGCATAAATTCCCATAGTCAAACCGCCCATCAGGGAATCCCACCAATTCCAATGTGCTTCTATGGCTTTAATGCCTTTTGAATGGCATGCGTTTACCAGATCGTAATCCGTCTTTTGCGCCATTCCCCATAAGAAGAAATGGCTTCTGCCTTCATATTGCGGCTTGGCTTCCTCTTCATCGTATTGCGGAGCCAGATTAAAACGGATAATGTGGTCGTTGCCGCAAGCAGATAATGTTAAAACAAGCCCGATAGAAATTAAAAGTTTTTTCATGTGTCGTCCTTTTATAAAAGATCAAATACAGAAATAAGTTTTCACAAGCGCTTGATTAAGAATCAGATTTTATTTGGTTGTTAAACGCTAAGGGGCATATAATAAATATGCTTGGGAGTCAGTCTTATATAATTCGGTCGCCACAAAATAAACATGCCGCTGAAGCAGTTCATAATGAAAAAGAAGCATTATGAATACATTCCATACAAACCATCATCATTTTTGGTATGTTTTTTTGAGGGGGCATCTTTTTTCGATTCAGAAAAAGAAATTCGACAAATTAAATAACATAGTATGTGCAGACCTGCTATGTTATTTTTTTATCGATTGGCTGCCATATAGCATCTTATTATAAATTTCTGATTGTTGATTAAGCTGCTCGTTTAGGATTTCTATATCGCCGATTTCTTCAAGCAAGGTTTCTTTCCCGGAAAATAAGGAAACTCCTAATCCGAATTTATGACCTTCAAGACTATAACCCATACTTTCCAAAAGGGTCGGCAGCGTATCCAAAGCGGTAAAACGGCGGTGGCGCGTATATGTTTTATCTTTGATTACGGGATTGATATAAACATCATAAACGGAGCGATTCCAATCACTGCCGAATTGAATCGATCCCATAGTGTAATGATCGCCGACAATCACAATTTCAGTGTCTTTATAAAAAGGCTGGGCTTTGACCCATTCAACAAATTCAGCAATTCGCTTGTCGGAGCAAGAATAGACATTTCTGACGTTTTCTTCATCATCAACATTATCATTATGGTATTTAATAGTACATTTTTTATTGTCAAAATGTTCATGTCCGAAATGAGTGTCTAGTGTCATAATGGTAAAAGCAAAAGGCTTATCTTTAGAGGCTAAATCTTTAATCTCTTCTCTTGCATATTCAAAAAGCTTGTTATCCCTGATAATACGTTTTCTTTTTTTATCACTATCTTTTGATAAATGGTCACGTTTTGAATAAAAATCCCAATCCAAAATCTTTACATCGCCATGGGTTTTAAGGTAGGCATCAGTTCCGGAAAAAAATCTTGTCATTCCCAACATAAAACTCTGATTATAACCATCTTTATCCAAAATATCGGACAGGCAAACGGCACCCGGCAAAAAACCATGTGTCGGATGAAAACGTCGGGTGTTTATGGGCAAACGTAAAGGAATGGCGCAAAGCTGAGAAATCATGGAGGCTTGAGTATAATGTGCTCCCATCATATTCTTAAATCCGCCGAGATTTTCGGAATCGCTGAAATGAACATTGTTTTCGTTCTGAGCGATTTTTGTTAATTCCGGAATTAAATTATCCCCGAAATAGGCTGGATTGGCATAAGTACTTTCCATACTTTCGGCAAAAATCATTATCAAATTACGCTTGTTTTTAGGGGATGTGATTTTAATACTGTTCGGATCTACATAATGGGTTTCATAAAATTGCCCCATAACAGTATGATTTTTGTATTCGTTTATAAGATTCGAAATGTCCAGCATATGCCATGAAAAGCAAATAAACGCTACAAATAAAACAGATGAAGCTGCCAAAAATTTGAGAAGGTTAATCCTTTTCGAAATAAAATAAGCAATAACGGTGATGATCGATGCAATCATTGCAGTGTTTTGCAAAAAAGAATATATCAGCTTTATTTCTGATGCCATCGGAACATTAAGGTGAAAAACAATTTGTTCATAAGTTACTTTGCCGAACTTGCGAACTGTCCATTCAGAGGCGGAAAACAGCATGTAACCGGAAAATATTAAAAACAATGATAAAAATCGTAAAAGCATCAAGGTGTTTCCATGTATAATTGATAAAACTGAAAGCGATTTTAGCATTGAAAAATAAAATAGCAAATTTTATTGTGAGTATTTATAAATTATAAAAATTTCATTTGTTTTCAATTAGATAAGAAAAGCTTTCTTTTAAATGTTTAACGTTTGACGTTCATTTTTGATTCTACGATGTGCCGGTTTTTCGGATTTACGAAACAGCCTTTCGGATATATTCCTTTGGCCGTTTGTCAGCACAGACGTTTCCATTTGCAGGATTCTTTGCGGGGCGGTCGGTGGTGAAAATTTTGCCGGAAGTTTGGTTGTCAAGGTCAAATACGTCGGAAGTATATCCGGTCGGTGCTTTTTTTGCCATAATGGGCAGGAAAGTTGATTTGAATTTAAGATAAAGCAGGTTTATAAACAAAGAAAAACAGACGGAAAAGGAATCCCATTATGGAAAGTAATTTGGTTATACGCACCGAAACAAAAGACGATTGGCGCGCGGTCGAAAATCTGATCAGGGAATCTTTTTGGAACGTGTACCGTCCGGGGTGTATGGAACACTATGTGATGCACTGCTTTCGGGACAATCCGGTTTTTGTGCCGGAACTGGATCTGGTGTTGGAAAAGGACGGACAAATCATCGGACAGGTGATGTATGTGCGAACGGCGTTGGAACTGGACAACGGCGGAAGATTGCCGATTATGGTTTTCGGGCCGATCTGCATCGCGCCGGAATTGAAAAGGCAAGGATACGGCAAATATCTGTTGGACGCGTCGCTGGAAAAGGCGAAAGCGATGAATGCCGGCGGCATTGTGATCGAAGGAAACATCGACTTTTACGGCAAGTCGGGCTTTGTCGTCGCCAAGACGAAAGGCATCCGGTACGCCGACGATCCGGAGGCCGAATATCTGCTGTGCCGCGAACTGACCGCCGGATATTTCAACGGCGTCAAAGGCGTTTTTCGCGATCCGGAAGGATACTTCGTCTGTCAGAACAATCCGGAAGCTTTTGACGCTTACGAAGCGACCTTCCCGCCGAAGGAAAAACTGAAACTGCCCGGACAGTTGTTTGAAGCATAAAAAAAAGCCGTCGGGAATTTTCCGGCGGCTTTGGATACTATCCTTTGATCGGGATCGTTTTTACGGGATCTTTTGTAACTTCCGTTTTCGGAATGATGACGGTCAGAACGCCGTTTTTAAATTCCGCTTCGATTTTTGATTCGTCAATATTTTGCGGCAGGCGGATCGACCGGCTGAAAGAGCCGGAGGAAATTTCCTTCAGATAGTAATCCTTGCTTTTTTCCTCCGTTTCCTGTTTGCGGTTTCCGCTGAGCGTCAGAACGTTGTTTTCGCACGTCAGCGTTACTTCGTCCTTTTCCATGCCGGGCAGCTCGACTTTCACTTCGATTTTGTCCTTTAAATCCGCCACATCCATTTTCGGTCCCGCAAATTGCGGCATTTCAAATGGCTGCGGAGCAAACATCATTGCATCGAAAAACGAATTGAACGGGTCTCTGACGCGGACAGCCTGCGCATTGACAGGCGCTGCCGTCATCAGGGCGGCAGCAGCCGTTAAAGAGAATAGAAGTTTATTCACGACTTTTCTTCTTAATGGGTAATCGCGATTTTTTTCGTTTTTGCAACTGTCGGTTCTTTTTTGGGAAGGTCGATCATTAAAACGCCCTTGTCGAATTTCGCGATGATTTTATCATCGGCAATATTTTCCGGCAAACGGATTGATCGGCTGAACGAACCGTAAGAGCATTCTTTCAGATAGTATCCTTTGTCGTCGCTTTCGGCTTCGGCTTTCTTTTCGCCGCTGATCGTCAGAACGCCGTCATCCATTGACACGTCGATGTCTTTTTCGTCAATTCCCGGCAGTTCCGCTTTGATTTCATATTTGTCCTTCATTTCCGCGACATCCAGTTTCGGAGCCAAATCCTTTCCGACCACCGTTCTTTCAAACGGCATCATAAAAGTGTCAAACAGGCGGTTGATGTCAGACTGCAATCCCCAAACATCCGTTGTGCGCGGTTCGCTGTCATATTTTCTTGTAACCATATTGGACATAATCTTTCTCCTTTTCAAGATACTGTGCCAAGCTTTTCTTTCTCGGCTTCTGATGTTCAGATAGGACGCTGTTTTCAAAGCGCAAGGGGTAAAAAAATATATTTTGGGATATATTGATTTTGGCTAGGTTTGATCCTATTTAAACAAAGGCTCGTTTCAAAAAAGAAGGATGATATTATGGAAAGAGATTGCTTACATTGCACCAATACCAGAAAAGTCGCAGTTGTCGGATGCGGTTTTGTCGGAGCGGCTAGCGCTTTCAGCCTGATGCAGTCGGGGCTGTTTTCGGAAATGGTTCTGATTGATTCGGATCCTGCCAAGGCGGAAGGGGAAGCTCTGGACATCAGCCACGGCGTTCCATTTGCCAAGCCGATCAAGATTTACGCGGGCGGCTATGACGACATCAAAAACGCGTCGTTGATCATCATCACGGCGGGCGCAAACCAGAAGCCGGGGGAAACGCGTCTGGATTTGGTCAAAAAGAACATTTCCATTTTCAAATCAATTCTTCCGGAAATCAAAAAGCGGAATTTCAGAGGTATTCTTTTAATTGTCGCCAATCCGGTTGATATTCTGACAACCGTTGCGCAAAAGCTGTCGGGACTGCCGGAAAACCGCGTATTCGGGTCGGGGACGGTTCTGGACACGGCGCGTTTGAAATCGGAACTGGGCGCGCATTTAAACGTCGATCCGCGCAGCGTTCACGCTTTTATCATCGGCGAACACGGGGATTCGGAAATCGCGGCGTGGTCGTCTGCGAATGTGTCCGGCATTCCGCTGCACAAGTTTTGTGAGATGCGCGGTCATTTCAACCACGACGAAGCAATTCAAAAGATCGCAGCCGACGTAAAGAACAGCGCTTATGAAATCATCAAGCGCAAAAGAGCGACTTATTACGGTATCGCTATGTCCGTTAAAAGAATTTGCGAAGCGATCGTGCGCGATGAAAAATCCATTCTGCCCGTTTCTTCGATGATGCATGGCGAATATGGCATTGAAGGTATTTCTTTGAGCATGCCGGCTGTCGTCGGTAAAGACGGCATTGAAACGCTGGTTCCGCTGCAGTTAAGCGAAACGGAAAAAGCCGATCTGCAAAAATCAGCGAAGACGTTGCAGGATACTTTGGCGCAAAACGAAGTCTGATCAAAGTCGTTTCTTTTTTAAACAAGAAAAAGAATGACTTTCTTCTATTAATGCCATAACGGTTTCGTCCGGCAGAGCGTCATCTAAAGTAACAGTGATCCAGCTTTTTTTATTCATGTGATAAGCGGGATAAAAACCGTTCGTTTTCAACAGTTCGGGAATCTTTTCCACGGACAATTTCAGGTTCATTATTTCAACGGCGCCGGACAGCTTCTTATCCAGTTTGCTTTTATCGATGTTCATAATCAGCGCGTACCATTTGCCGCTGTTCGGATTTTTGAACACGCCGCAATCGTCGTATTTTTCCCACGGAAATGCGGGTGCGTCGCCGTAAAGTTCAAAAATTTTCTGCGTGATGCGGTTGGTCTGATCACCGATAAAAGCTTTCGGAATGAAGCATTTTTCGCGAATGTCTTCCAAAACGTCTTTGTATGCTGTCCTGACCTGTTCCGCAAATCCGCCCGCATTGGTTTCAACACGCAAAGGCAGATATATGTCGCCGGCGTCGGAATCATAGACCTGTCCTGAAACGGTTCCGTTTCCGTCAATCATGATAACGGCTTTAAACGCACCGTTCATCAAAGATTGTTCCAGAATAAAATCCGTTCCTTTTTTCTTAAAACCGTATGGTTCGAGTTTTGAAAAATCAACGTTTGAGCGTTGAAAAATTTTTTCTTCCATTGTCATATTATTGACCAAAGACGGCCGAATTCTTGTTCAGAGTGTAAATTCCGTTATCATACGGATAATTGTAATAAGTGTATATGATATTGCGCAGATCGTCCGCATATGGATTATAAGACCGTTTCCCTGCTATGATTTGTCTGGATAAATAGTGTGGGAAAACCGAACGGAGCGTGTTGTCCAATCTTGCCGCATATTTGTTTTTAAATGACGGCGAAGTGATAATGTTGACAAGCATAACACCGTTTTTTTCCAGATGGTTTTTGACCATTTCAAAGAAATCCGCCGTGACAAAATTAACGGGAATGTTGCGCTGTGCCGAATAAACGTCCACTAATATCAGATCGTATTTTTTCTTGTCTTTAAGCATGAACAGATAAGCGTCTTGAGCGATAAACGTTTTGTTTTTTGTCAGCGGTTCGTCCAAGAAAAGATCTTCTGAAATCTGTTTCAGGTTTTTAACGACGTCAAGATAAACATAATTGTTTCTCGTGTCGTCTTTTCCGGCCGTAAAACCGCCGGCGCCCAGAACAAGAATGTTATGAACTTTATCGGCAGGCAGCGTATTGATAAAAGTGTTGTTGATGTAGTTTATGTATCCGAACATCAAGTCGTCTTTTTTGGATATTTTTGAAGAATTTGAGCCGTTGATGAACATTTGTTTGGATAAAAATTCTCCGTCGGTCTGATCTGTTTCGACAATTTCTATTCTTGAAACGGCATCGTCCAGAACCAAAGAAGAATCTTTTTGCAGCAATTTTTCATTAGAGCTGAAAAGGGCGGCGGCTGTTATAAGAACAACAAAGGAAAGGGAAAAAATTTTTTTTCGGGAGGGGGAAAGCAACAATAAAACGCAGGCGGTTAAAAAAACCAGAAGAGTTGTGGCCGCATATACGCCTAATAACGGCATAAAAAATAATGTGGTCAATAAAGATCCCGATACGCTGCCGAGAGTATCGACAGCCATAAAGCGTCCCGTGTAATTTGAATCGGAATGGTGGACGATTCTGCCTATAACGGATGTGATAAATCCTAAGCCGACAGAGGGGAAAATTAATAAGATCAATGACATAATTGTCACTTGAGCGGTGGCGGAGGTTATTCCTGAAGAATACAGTATGTAAAACAAGCTGCCGATGATTGGAAATGAGCAGGCTAAAATATACCAGCCGGAGAGACAATAAACTGTTTTAATGATATTTTTTCGAATAGGGTGTTTTGAAAAACGAATTACAGAGCCCAAATAATACCCGAGAGACAAAAACATCAGAATAAACGCCATAATAATAGACGTGATCAAAGTATTTGAACCGACAAAATTGACAAATTGTCTGAGAATAATCAGTTCAAAAGACAGGCTTGTATATCCCAAGATATAAATGGATAATAATAAGGAGTGCTTTAATTTTTTGTTCATTTAAAGATCTTCTCGATAGCTTTTGTGTTTGCGGATAATATAAAACAATTTGTTGAAAAAGGCATTATAAATCAGTTTTTTGATAAAATGATTCAGGAAACGTCATTGTTTTTTTCGTCTTCTCTGTCCGTTTCCTGACGGCGGCGGTATAGGGTCAGACCGATTTCGTCCAGCATGGCGTTTGTTTTGCGTTCCAGTTCAGCCAATTCGCGTTTATCACGATTTTCTTGCGTGATTTCAAGAGTTTTCAACTCCTGATACGCTTCGATGATTTCGTCGCGCATCAACAGAATTTCCTGTCTGTTTTCCTCCAAGGCGCGGTCAACGCGTTTGTTTTCTTCAACATGCCAATCGACATAAGCTCCGAATGTCAGAGCGGCAATAGGGCTGGAGTTCGCGGCTTCCTCCTCTTCAACAAAGCGTTTGGCCAATAGGATTTTGCGGTTTTGCAAAGCTTGTTCAAACCGCAGCAAGTTGCCAAGCTGCCTTTGTTTTTCGTCCAGTTCGAACTTGTGGACACGGATAAGGGTTTTTAAATCTTTGCCGGCCATTCGCTACCTTTTACTTTTGAGACGGGCCGGCAGGATTTTGCGCCAGAATGTCTTTCAGCTGCTGATAACCGGCCGCAAAATCGAATTTTTCCTTTTTCTTTTGCGACAGGAAAGCTTCCAGTTTGTCGTGATAGAAAATCGATTCATCGACCTGTTCGTTGGAACCGCGTTTGTACGCGCCCAGACGAATTAATTCTTCCATATCCTGATAAGTCGCCATTAAAGCCCGCGCACGGTTGACCAGAGCGTTTTCATCGTCGTTGTTGCATCCCGGCATTGTACGGGAAATGCTGCGCAGCAGGTTGATCGCCGGATAGCGGTTGCGTTCGGCGATCGAGCGTTCCAGAACGATATGCCCGTCCAAAATACCGCGCACGGCGTCCGCGATCGGTTCGTTGTGGTCGTCTCCGTCCACCAACACGGTGAACAGTCCCGTAATGGAACCTTTGCCGATCGGTCCCGGTCCCGCGCGTTCCAGCAATCGGGGCAGTTCGGCGAAAACGGTCGGCGTGTAGCCTTTCGTTGCGGGCGGTTCGCCGGCGGACAGGCTGATTTCACGCTGCGCCATGGCAAAACGCGTGATGCTGTCCATCATACATAAAACGTTTTGTTTCAGATCGCGGAAATATTCGGCGACGGTCATCGCGACATAGGCGGCCTGTCGGCGCATCAGAGGAGATTCGTCAGAAGTCGCGACGACGACGACGCTGCGCTTCATGCCTTCTTCGCCCAGGTCGTCTTCAATAAATTCGCGGGCTTCGCGGCCACGTTCGCCGATCAATCCCAAAACGGTTACGTCCAACTGCGTATGGCGCGCCATCATCGCCATCAAAGATGATTTGCCGACGCCGGAACCGGCGAAAATTCCCATACGCTGCCCTTTGCAGACCGTCAGAAAAGTGTTAATCGCCCGTACGCCCAGATCGGCTTTGCCGGCAACGCGCTCGCGGGAATGCGCTGGGGGAGGGGAGTTGTGAATCAGACAAGGAACTTTGCCTTTGATTAAAGGACCTTTGCCGTCCACTGGTTCGCCCATCGCGTTGATGACGCGTCCCAGCCATGACACATCGGGAAACAAGACGGGACGGGAATTGCTGACATCTACCGGATTGCCGGGACCGACGCCATCCAGATTCATAAACGGCATCGCCAACACTTTGTCATTATTGAAACCGACGACTTCGCAGACGACTTTTTTATCGCCGCGCGCACCGATACAGCATCTGTCTCCGACGGACAAATCGGCGCGGATGCCGGATATTTCAACCAGCATGCCTTTAACCGCGCAAACGGAACCGTAACAGCGGTATTCCGGCAAAGCATCAATATCGTCAATCAGGTTTTTCAGATAAGTGTCCATTCTTTATTCCCGAAGCTGTATTTATAATATAATCTTTCCTTGATGCTTTGTCGCCCTTTTATCAAAAAAATAAAAAAAATTATTTTTCATTGAAATATAGGCTTGCATCTGAGATTCATACAACATAAAGTTAATAAGAAGTTAATTTTATTTTTCCTCGAATAAGGGTGATTCTATGCGCGTTTTATTGGTTGAAGATGACAAGGCGATGGCTCAGACGATCGAAGCCGTCCTGCATAAGGAAGGAATGGTTGTTGATCCGACCGTTTTGGGTGAAGACGGTTTGGAAATCGGCAAGCTGTACGATTACGACATCATCATTTTAGACTTAATGCTGCCGGATATGGACGGATATGAAGTGTTAAAGCGGCTGCGCGCATCTAAAATCAGCACGCCTGTTTTGATTCTGTCCGGTTTGTCCGGCGCGGATAAAAAGGTTAAGGGATTGTCCACCGGTGCGGACGATTATCTGACGAAACCGTTTGACAAGGCGGAATTAGTCGCTCGTATCCGCGCTTTGGTTCGCCGGTCGAAAGGTCATCCGGAATCGGTTATCCGTACCGGAGCGATCGAAGTCAATCTGGATACCAGAACAGCGTTCGTCAACGGCAAGCCGCTGCATCTGACCGGCCGCGAATACGGTATTCTGGAACGTTTGTCGCTGTCGAAAGGAACGACACTGTCCAAGGAACAATTCCTGAATCATCTGTATAATGGTATGGACGAACCGGAATTGAAGATTATTGACGTGTTCATCTGCAAATTGCGCAAAAAAATCGCCGAAGCGACCGGCGGGGACGATTATATCGAAACCGTTTGGGGACGCGGCTACGTTTTGCGCGAACCGAAAAAAGAAGGTTAGAAAAAAGCTCCCGAGAAATCGGGAGCTTTTTTATATAATACAGATCACGGGAAAACAGCCGTTCAGTCTTTTCTTTCTTGAAAAAAAAGCAACAGAATGGCATTCTGTTTCTGTATCGGCAACATCGGGTTGTCGATAAAGTGCCTTAGCGGGTGCGGAGTTCTAGAAAAACTCTTTAGCTATACCGGTGCAGAGATGCGCCGTTATTCGTTTTGCTTATGGCAAACACGAAAAGTATCCCCGACTGTCTTTATTGATGGTTCGGGGAGCTTTTGACGTATGTTCAGAAGCCCCGATTTGTATTGACAGGCTTTAAAGGTCAAAAGGATCAAGTATAGCTGATTTTTCTACTCCCCGACCGCTGAAAGGCGGTCTTTTTTTATTCGGCTATGGGGAAACATTATGGCTTTTACATTCGGAAAAATAGCAAAAAATATCATTAAATTATCATCCGTTTCCGTTGATGCGGCCCAAAAAGCGGCATTTTATGTGGCGGCCAGTTTTATAGATGACGCTAAAACAAAAAAATCGCTTCAAAAGGTAAGCGATCAAATATCGTCAACTATAGAAGGCGTGTCCGTTCCCGTATCTGATTTTGCAGAAACCGCTATTGACGGAACGATTGTTTTAGCGGGTGACGCTACCGGATTGGCGGCTAAAAAAGTATGCGAGTTTTGCGACGTTTCTCCGGAAACCGTTGAAACAGCCGAAAAATGCGGGAAATTTATCGGGAAAGCCGCTGTCGGATTTGCAATCGGTAATGTTGCCGCTGCCGGCGTCGTATCGTCTTTGTCAGCGACGGGAACGGCAGGTGCGGCGGCAACTACAAGCGGTCTGGCCGCATTGGGAGGCGGTATGCAGGCGGGAATAACGGCAACAAACGCAATAACAGCGGCTACAACTTTATGTGCCGCGCTGACTCCGGAAGATAAAGACAACGCCAAATTACCGGCAGCGGAAAAATATCAGGCGATTGAAGATCATAGCAAAGAGGAAAAATAAGATGTTTTGTTCAAATTGCGGAAAAGAAATTCGTCAGGGCGCAAACTTTTGTATGTATTGCGGAACGCCTGTCGGTGATATTGAAAAAGAGAAAGAGACGGAATGGACGTCGTATGAAGGTACAACAGAAGAAGAAAATTACGGCGACTATGATTATTCGAACTGTGAAAACGGAATTGTCAGTTTCCCGAAAATGTTTCGAAAGTTCTTTTCAAAAGACCTTAAGGAATATTTTTCTTTTGACGGTACATATTCCCGATTGGAATATTTTTATGCGCGGGTGATTGTTTATATTGCGCTTTTTGCGATCGTTGTTCCGTGTACGGCTGTTCCTGAAATTTATAAACTTGTTGTTGTTCCGTTAACCGTCGCCTTTATTTGGTTGCTGGCGTCATCATATATAAAAAGACTGAAAGACTTAAATGTTACGTTGTGGGTAATGCTGATTCCGCCGATCTGCGGTTTATTTATCAGAGAAAAAGGGATTAACATTATAGCGGCACTCGTATTGATTTATTATCAAGCCTGTATTTTGTTTCTACAAGGAGAAAAATTTAAGGAACAGAACGAAGATGCATCAGATTATGGAAAAACAAATGATGAAACAGAAGAACGTGAAGAAGATGTTGAAAAAGAAAAAGCAGAAAAATTTACCGTTAGCGACTTTTTTTTGATTTTTATTTTCGGACTGATAATATCTGCAATTATAGCCGTTTTATCAAAGGGATAACATAAAAAAAGCCGCTCTTTCGAGCGGCTCTTTTGTTGGTTGATTATTTCAGCAACATCTTAAAGTCCGCGCCAGTGGCGCGGTCTTTGATGAGCAGAACAAGAGAGGCAAACAACCACTATTGTTTTTGTCGTTTTGGCAGGATACGCAATCCGCAATACGGACGCTTGCCGGTGAACTCTGTGTCGCATTACGATAATTCTAAGATGTGAAATCCGCCGATATTTTCCGTAAACACTTGGTCGTGGGACACCAAAATCAGTGCTCCCCGATACGCTTTTAAGGCAGTTTCCAATATTTCTGTTGAACGGATGTCCAGGTTATTGGTCGGCTCGTCCAAAATCAGCAAATCCGGTTGATTTTTCGTTCCCAGAACGGCGGCTAAAGCGGCTTTCAGCCTTTCCCCGCCGCTGAGCGTCGAAACGGTTTTTAAGGCGTCTTTGTTCCTGAACAGAAAGTTCGCGGCAGCGGCATAAGCTTCGTTGACGGAAGCTTCGGGCGCCATTTTTAAAATGTTGTCCAGTATGGTTCCGTCCTCGATCGGCATTTCCAGATTTTGCGACAGATAAGCGGCTTTCCCGTATAGGAAAACCTGTCCCGCCGTCGGTGGCGTTTGTCCCAGAATCAAACGTAATAAGGTCGTTTTTCCCGCTCCGTTCGCTCCTTTTATCAGCAGACGTTCCCCGCCTTTCAAAATCAGGTTCAGGCCGGAAAACAGCGTTCTGTCGCCGAAGCGGAAAGACACGTCGGACAGCTCCAGAACCTTGTCTTTTAAAAACGGCTTTTCGGGCATCGGGATTTTGATTTGTTCATTCCTTAAAGCCAGTTTGACGGAAGTTAATTCCTCTTGAGACTGCGACAGTTTTTCCTCGATTTTTTTGATTTTCTTGGCTTTGGATTCCTGCGCGGCGGATTTCATCGAATTGGCTTGCATCTTAGTGTATTTTTTGTTTTCGATGCGTTTTTCGGCCGCGCGGTTTTTCTTGCCTGTGGATTCTTCAATGGCGCGCTGTCCTCCGGATAGTTTGGCGGTTTGGCTTTCCAATCGGGATTTTTGGTCTTCCAAACGTTCTTTTTCGTTCGCTTTGGCTTCTTGATAAAAGCTGTAATTTCCTCCGTATTTTTTTATTTTTCCGTCAGCCAATTCGTATAAGCAGGTCATTTTCTCCAACAAAGTCCGGTCGTGCGAAATGATCAAAACTGTTTTCGGCGTTGAAGAAATATAATCATAGAAGGCATTTCTGGCCGCTTCATCCAGATTGTTCGTCGGTTCGTCAAACATTAAAATATTTGAAGAAGAAAGAAATATTCTCAACAGCAGAATTTTTTCACGTTCTCCGCCGCTTAAATTCGCAAAAGAAGCGTTTAAATCAATATGACTTAAATTAAAATCCGCCAAAGCTTTTTGCGTTTCCGACCGAATATCCCAACGCTGTCCGATCACATCAAACAGCTCCGCCGAACCGTCGCCGTTTTCGACGCGTTCCAGCGCGTCCAGTATCCGCGCCACGCCCAAAGCGTCTTTAACGGTTTGGTTCGGATTGAAATGCTGTGGCAGAAAAGCGGGCGTTTCATTGCAGTTGATCGAGCCGCTGTTCGGAAAAAGAACCCTTTCGGCCAAACGGAACAGCGTCGTTTTTCCCGACCCGTTCGCGCCGATCAGAGCCGCTTTTTCATCGAACCCGATATGAAAAGAAATGTCCGACAACAGCTTTTCACCGTTCGGCAGAATATAAGAAACATGGTTAAACGAAAGAAAATTTTCGGTCATAAAGCCCTCCGCAATAAATAAAACAAACAAAAAGATCGGAAATGTTTGTTTATTTTTGCATCGCTTCAGACCTCCGTTAAAATGAAAGATCAATTTTTCTATCAAAAAAGCTTCATTATGTCAACGGTTCTTTGATCTGACCGATTTTTTGGAAAATCCTATGGACAAAGCAGGGCAAAAAGACAATATTAATACGAAAGTATATTTTTTATAAGGAGCTTCTATGCCGCTGCCTAAGTTAAGTTCAGAGATATTTTCCCATATCATTTCGGCGCTGACCAATAATTTGTTCCGGATTACTTTGTTAACGATGATAGCCGTCCGGATTACACAGCAGACGGACGATCCGTATAACATTGTTGCCGGTATGTTGATTCTGCCGTTCTTTTTATTTTCTGCCAGAGCAACCCAACTGGCGAAAAAATATAACAGAATCAAAACTTCCTTGTCGTTGAATTTAACGGAATTGGCTTTAATGCTGTTGGCCGGAAGCGTTTTATTGACGAAAAACATCGGCTTGTTGATTCTTCTGCCGTTCTTATATGGGGCGCTGTCCGCTTTTTTAGGACCGATACGTTACGCTTTTCAGCCCGATCAGCTGGAAGAAAGTGATCTGACGGCCGGAAACGCGTATATCGAAAAGACAACGTATATCAGTATCGTAGCGGCGTTGCTGCTCGGAACTTTGGTGCCCGTCAGAGTGGCTGCCGCCTTTTTGATCGTTTTTTCCGTTATCGGGTTCTTTTTGACATGGCGTTCTTCCGCCGATGCGATAAAAGATGAGCAGGAAGAAAAAAACAGCAGCAATTCACCGAAAGATATGCTGATCGGGATATGGAAAACTTTGCGGACTGTGCGCAAGTATCCTTTGATTTTCCGCAGCATATTGGGGACAACATGGTTTTGGTCCATCGGGTTGCTGATGATTATGCAGGTTTATCCGTTGACGGAACAGGTCTTTCATGCGGATAATTTTGCCGTTGCTTTCCAGCTGCTCTTATACGCGGCCGGTGTCGGCACCGGAGCGATGTACTGTCATCGGCTGTTAAAAGGAATAGCGCATACGACTTTTGTGCCGATCAGTACAATCGGAATGGGCATTTGCTTTATGATGCTTTTTTTCCTGACGGCGGAATATGCAGCTCCGGTTCAAACGGCTTCGTTTGCGGAATTTGTTTTGCGTCCGCGCGTGATCTTTTTTTCCGTTTTTCTGTTTTTATCGGGGTTTTCATGCGGTATGTATGTTATCCCTTTAACGGCATTGATCCGCAGCAAAGCTTCGGATGCGAACAGAGCCACCGTTTTTGCCGCCGGCAATTTGATTAATGCGGCAGGGATCGCATTAATGGCGCTGATTTTTATCGCGGCGCGTCATGCCGGTTTAAGTATCGCGGCTTTGTTCTTATTCGCCGGAATTGCCAGTTTTATCGTGTCTGTTTATAACTGTTCCGTTTTGCCCGCGGCTTTATTGCGGTCGATCGTTCAAACGATTTTGGAATTTTTCTACCGCGTAACGGTCAAAGGATTACCCAATTTCCAAGCGGCCGGCAAGCGCGTTTTAATCGTGGCCAATCATACATCATTGCTGGACGGTTTGTTGATAGCGGCGTTTATGCCTGAAAAAATCACTTTTGTGATTAAGCCGGAATGGGAAAACAAATGGTTTGCAAAACTGTTCAGCCTGATGATTGATCTGTATCCGTTGGATTTGAACAATCCGCTGTCGATCCGTTCTTTGGTCGATTTGATCAAGAAAAACAATAAAGTGATGATCTTTCCCGAACGCCGGATCAGCGTGACGGGCGCATTGATGAAAGTCTATGAAGGGGCGGGGCTGGTTGCCGAAAAAGCGAACGCCAATATTTTGCCCGTTCGTATCAACGGGGCGCAGTATTCCAAGTTTTCTTTGCTGAAAGACCGCGTGAAAACGCGTTATTTCCCCAAAATCATTATGAACATTCTGCCGCCCAGAAAGTTTGACATAGATCCGTCCTGGACAAGTCGTCAGCGTAATCACGAAATATCCAATCAGCTTTACGATATGATGACGGATATGCTTTACGAATCTTCCAAGATTAACGAAAATCTGTTTGTTTCGTTGCTGAACGCGTCGAAGGTCAACGGCAAAAATCATATCATTGCGGAAGATGTCAGTCGAAAACCGATTAAATACAAGACATTGATTTTGAAAAGCTATGTCTTGGGCAAAGCTATGGAGCGCTGTTTTGAAGACGAAGAACGGCTGGGGCTTTTATTGCCGAACGTTTTAGCGAATGTTGTGTCGTTTTTCGCTTTGCAAAGCATTGATAAAGTGCCGGCTATGCTGAACTTTTCCACCGGCGTGGCGCAGGTGGTTTCCTGTGTGAAGACGGTGCAGCTGAAAACCGTTCTGACATCAAGGAAATTTATTGAAAACGCTCATTTGGAAAAACTGGAAGAAGCTTTAAAGGAAAACGGCATCAAAGTCGTTTATCTGGAAGATTTCGCTTCGGAAGTTTTGTTTGAGGATAAACTGAAAGGAATATTGGCGTATCTGACTTCAAAGAAGCCGAAAAATGGCCCCGACCATACGGCGGCGATTATGTTTACTTCCGGATCGGAAGGTATGCCGAAAGCCGTGCTGCTGTCTCATCGGAATTTCCAAGCGAACCGTTATCAGGCGCTGAGCGTGATTGCGATCACTTCCGCTGACGTGTTTTTCAATGCGCTGCCGATGTTCCATGCATTCGGTTTGGGGGTCGGCACTATTTTAACGCTTTTATCCGGGATACGAACATTCTTTTATCCGTCTCCGCTGCATTATCGTATTGTGCCGGAATTGGTTTATGAAACAAACGCGACGGTTTTGTGCGGAACGGACACGTTCTTCGCGGGGTATGGCGCAATGGCTCACCCCTACGATTTCTTTGCGCTGCGTTATGCGATTGTCGGTGCCGAAAAGTTGAAGCCGAGCACGTCCGAATTGTGGATGCGCAAATTCGGCGTCCGTATTTTAGAAGGATACGGCGCGACGGAAACGGCTCCGGTTATTTCTTTAAACACGCCGATGTATATTCGTGAAGGTTCCGTCGGCCGCTTGTTGCCAAAAATGGCGGCTAAATTGGAAGAAGTTCCCGGTATTAAAGAAGGAGCCAAGCTGTTGGTTTCCGGAGATAATGTGATGCAGGGCTATATGAAAGCCGATAATCCGGGTGTTTTGATTCCGCCAAAAGACGGATGGCACGATACGGGCGATATCGTCACGATTGACAAAGACGGTTTTGTTTTTATTCAGGGACGCGCTAAACGCTTCGCCAAGATCGGCGGTGAAATGGTTTCTTTGACGGCGATAGAACAGTTGTTGTCAAAACTTTATCCCGATGCGGTGCAAGGACTTGTTTCCGTTCCCGATCCGAAGAAGGGTGAAAAGCTGGTTTTGATTACGACGAAACAGGATGCGGATCTGTCTGAAATCAGAGCTTATATTAAAGATCAAGGCTTTAACGAACTCGGATCTCCGTCCAAGTTTATTTATGTCAAAGAACCGCCTGTTTTGGGGTCGGGCAAGTTTGATTACATTACTGCGGCTAAATTAGCGGAAGAACAGGAAGCATAAGAATAAGAAAAAAAGGCGGCATTTCTGCCGCCTTTTTTATCGAAAGAAATTTAAACGAGCGCACCCGCGCGGGACTGAATAAACTGTGTCATTTTTTCAACGGCGCGGTTTTCAATTTGACGCACGCGTTCGCGGGAAATGCCCAGACGTTCGCCTAAAGCATCCAATGTATCCGGTGTTTCGGACAGTTTGCGCGCCCGGATAATCGCACGTTCGCGATCGTTCAGTTTGCCCATCGCCTGCGCCAGCAGCTGCAGGCGCATCGTGCTTTCCTGATGTTCGGCCAGCGATTCTTCAATGTTGTGGTCATCGCTTAAAAAGTCCTGTTTTTCGGCATAGCCGTCCTCATAAACAGGCGTGTTTAAAGAAACGTCTCCGTTTAAACGGATATCCATTTCCGCGACATCTTCTTCGGGCACATTCAGGTTTTGCGATATTTCTTTGATGCTTTCCTGATCTAACGACGTATTGTCGTAAAGTCCCAGTTTCGCTTTGATTTTGCGCAGATTGTAAAACAACCGCTTTTGTGCCGCGATTGTGCCGATCCGCACTAAAGACCAGGATTTTAAAATAAATTCGTTGACGGCGGCTTTAATCCACCAAACCGCATAGGTGGAAAGCCTGTTGCCTTTATCCGGTTCAAAGCGTTTGACCGCCTGCATCAGGCCGATATTGGCTTCGGAAATCAAATCCTCCATAGGCAGGCCGTAGAACCGATAGGAAAAGGCGACTTTAGCAGCCAACCGCAGATGTGCCGAAATCAGTTTTTTTGCTGCGGACAAGTCGCCATGATTGCGAAACCGATTCGCCAGCATATATTCTTCTTCGGCAGATAAAACGGGAATGCGTCTGATTGACGCCAAATAAGATTGTATGCCGTTTTGAACGACTGGTAAAAAAGCTGTTGTCATCGTCATATCCTTTCATTAAGCAACATGACATCTCTGTCTTTCAAAGAACCTCCCATGAGCATTCTTATCACGAAACAGAGTACAAAAAAATCTATGAAAAAGCAAGCATCAAAAAGGATATGACGCACTTTGTTCAATTCCGCGGATCGGGCCGGATTTAAAAGCAACTCTTTTAATCAATCGGCTGTTTTTCGTTCAAAGCGGTTTCCAAACGTTTGACCATGGTCAGCACGTTTTCTTCGTTTTTGTATTCATATTCGACGGAATCCATGATCTGTTTTACCATAAAAATGCCCAGATTGCCGATTTCACGGTCTTCTATTTTTGCCGTAATATCAGGATCCGCTTTGTTCAACGGGTTAAACGGCTTTCCTTTGTCGCGGAATACCAAAGACATAAAAGCGGGCGTTCCGCCGACACAACAACGAATCGTCGCTGTTCCTTTGGCCGGCGCATATGCGTAATGACAGATGTTGGTAAAAATTTCATCCAACACGATATTCGTTTTGGCGATGGTTTCCGGCGATGCGGAGGCTTTTTTCAACATCTCGTCAACAAAGTTCATAACGTCGTCCTGATGTTCGATTTCAGCGGGAACGGTCAGCGTTTTCGGATGATATGTCAAAGCCAGCATAGTTAAATCATCGGATTGTTCCGCGCCGTCAACATACGCGGCAACCGCTTTATGCACGGCTGTCAGCAGTTCTTTCGGCGCTTTATCAGCGTTTTCGTTCAAAACGTCGCGCAAACGATCGTCTCCAAACAATTCCAGGTTTTTATTTTGAGCTTCCGTAACACCGTCGGTATATAAAAATATGGTGTCGCCGCCGTCCAGACATGTTTCGCTCTGTTGATACGCAAAAGAATCCAGAGCGCCCAACATAAATCCAGGTTTTAACGTCATTCGTTCAAAACCGCCGTCCGCCCGTTTTATCAACGGAGGATTGTGTCCCGCATTGACATAGGTGAATTTGCCGGTTTCGATTTCCAATATCCCCATAAACGCCGTTACAAACATGCCGGCTTCGTTGTTTTCACATAATTTTTCGTTTGTATGATAAAAAATTTCTGCGGGCGACATTCCCGTTTCGGCAAAATTTTTGATTAGCGTTTTGGCGGACATCATAAACAAAGCAGCCGGAATTCCTTTTCCGGATACGTCGGCAATGACGATGCCGATATGACTTCCGTTGTGTCCCAATAAAAAGAAATCGTAAAAATCGCCTCCGACTTCTTTTGCCGCCGTCATTGATGCAAAAATATCGAATTCGTTTTTGTTGGGATACGGCGGAAATATGCGCGGCAAAGCGGCATGTTGAATTTCTCGGGCAAATTCCAATTCCTTATCCAAACGGGCGGCTGCTTCGGCAATCGCTTCTTTCAACGTGTCAACCATTGTGTTAATGCCGTTGGACAGAGAAACAAATTCCAGATTCGAATGCACATCGACTTTTTCGTTCAGGTTTCCTTCGGTAATTTTTTCCAATGTCGTGTTTGTTTTTTCAATCCCGCGGACGACGACCCGCTCCAATAATGCCGACAGGAAAACGTACACGATGAACAGCAGAAGTATGTAAACGAGAGCCGCCCACGATAAAATCGTATTGCGGAAGGCGTAAACATCGCTTTTCGGCATGACGGCGGTTAAACGATAAGAATCAATTTGTCGTGACATCAGGAAAACGGAATTTTTTAATAAAATCTGATTTTCCGGCATATCTTTGATGAAGTTCCAATCGGAACCCGTCAAAGTCGTTCCTTTTAACTCTTTATGTCCGGCGCTGATAATTTTATCGTCTTTTGAGATAATGATAAAACCGTCTTTTCCCAGAATATAATCATCGGCTAAAACGTCGGCGGACGCCGTTTTTAATGCTTCGGCATATCGTTCGGCCGAATACCCCATCTGAATGACGCCGGGAGCATCCAAACGTGATACGCCGACAAATTGTACCAACGAATTAACGCTGCCGCTTTTGTTATAACTGGTGCGCAAATCTTCGATATAAACGCCGTTGTTCTTGTTAATCAACGGTAAATAGGGGTGCATCAGATCGTATTCTTTAAAATCGGTGCCGATGAATTTTTCCGGAAAAGATTCGATCACGATGCCGTCTTTGCCAAGGATGCTGATTTCTTCTATTCCCGCGTCTTTGCTCCAATCACGCAAAAAGTTTTTATTATGCAGCAATATCGGCGCATTTTTCAAAAGCATGGCAAAAACACGGGCTTTTTCAACCAAACCGTTGCTTAATTCTTTTTTCAGATCTTTTAAATCGTCTTCAATGATTTTGACCTGATTGCCGATATAATCCAAATGTAAAACCGCCTGACGCATCATCATATTTTGAGCCGAACGCGTTTGAAAGAAATACGAAAGGCCGAATATGATGCAAAAAGCGATAAAGACAAACAACAACAACCACGCTTGAAAAACGCGGTGCAAAGAGGGGGCTTTTTTTTCGAGCATCGTGTGTCCCGATCTGTTAGTGGATATTGATAATTTCCCGCAATTCCGTCATTTTGAACCGGAAATCTGCCGATTGCCCTGGAAAACATTGAGAAAATCCCGCAATCCGGTCATTTCAAACACTTCCATCACAACTTTATTGACGTTGCGGATAACCAGCGCGCCGTTTTTGGCGTTTATTCTTTTCTGAGTCGATAAAATGACGCGTAAACCGGAGGAAGCCAAAAAATCCAATTCGGCAAAATCTAAAACAAGATTGCTTTCCGTTTTCAAAACGTCGTTAACAGCGGTTTCCAGCGCAGGCGATGTTGACGATGTCAGCTGGCCGATAACCTTCAAAACAACAATATCACCTTCCTGCGTTTTTTCGATTTGCATTTGATTTCTCCTGTTAAATAAGCTTTAAAAATATATTTATCCGATAAAAAAGCGTTGCATGTATTGCTTCTGTCTTTTTGTCGTTTTTTCGTTTTCCGATCATTATCATAAGACAAAACACATTAAACAAACAACTTTTCTTTTTGCCGAAGGCCGCGGAAATGATGTTTTTTTTAAGCTTCCTTATTGAAGATTTTGGATAGAAGCATGTACAAACGTCCCGCTTCGGAGCCCAGCAAAATACCGGTTAAAATATCAGAGCGTTCATTTTCCTGAGCGCGGGATAAAATACTGTCAAATTCGGCAATATAGCGGGAAACATATTCTCTGAATTCAGCGTTTTCCGTAAAAGTTTCCGTTATTTTTCGTACTTGTTGTTTGTCGACTGCGCGGGACAGATGACGAATAAACGCGCTTCTGTCGCCGGAATAATACCGTTTCCAAAGGTCTTCTTCAACATTTGGCGTATAAATGCGCGCCATATCAACACCCAAAGACTGCAGCCTTTCCAGAATAAAAGAGGCTTCTTTCATAAAACGATCCGTATCGGCTTCTTCTTTTCTTTTATCCAATGCGGTAATGTATTCTTCCGCCGATCGGGAGGCGGAAATCAAAGACTGAACCTGTCTGTTGAACGCACCGCCCAATTTCAGAGACTGAGCCGAAATCTTTTCGCCGGATTCCTGAATTTCTTTGGCGTTTTCACGCATGATATTCAATAAATTCTGCAGCCGTTTTAATGCGTCATCCGCAGCGACGGACAACAAATCCGACTGATCGACAAACTGTTCGCCGGATTTACGCACTTCAACGGCAATGCGTTCGGAATTTCCGGCCACTTCGCTGAGCATGGAGCGCAGACGCTGGCCGGCCAGGTCAATTTGAATAACGCCTTTGTTTGACATTTCTTCAAATTCTTTTTCGATCTGTATGATGGTATCATTCATACTGCGTACCCGGGCGCCGGCTTCTTCGGCGGTTTTATTGAAATCAACCGCCCGTTCCCGCATAACAATACTCAGGTTTTTAACGGCCTTTTGTGCGTCTTCGGAAATACGGGTCAGCTGATGAGATTGAACCAGGAAAGATTCTCCCGTCGTTTCCAGCTGTTCCCTGGCGATTTGTCCGGCAGCTTCGATCATATTGGCATGGGCTGAAAATTCATTGCCGGCCGTCGTCAGATTGTTCGTTACCTGTTCGGTCATATCGGATAAAAGAATAGCTTTTTCTTCCAAAAATTGAGCGGCGGCCTGCGATCTGGCCAAACTGTCTTCGGCAGATTTGGATGCTTCCTCATTTCTGCGGCGCAAATTTTCACCCATCGCATCCAATTCAAAACCGATTCGCGAAGACGCGGTCAACAAATCGTTTGTATTCTGACGAACCGCTTCATTAATGCTTCGGATGTGCGTCATAACGTTTTCCGCCGCTTCTTTCAGATAATTGATCTGATTGCTTAGCGCCGCTTCCCCCATACGGGATTGCGTTGCCACGATATTGGCCACGTCTCCCAGATCAACAATATGCCGTTGCATGGAATCGCGTACCATAACGGCTTGCTGTGTCGATTTGACAGACTGTTTTTGCAAATTGTCGGTTTGCTGCGATATTTCATCCTGCAAAGCAAGGATTCTCTGCATCAAATCGTCTGCGGATTGCTTAAAGTCATTTTGTTTGGCTTCCAAAGCGGATAAAGATTCGGAATTGCGTTGGCAGGCGATCTGCGCCATTTCCGATAATTTTGTCGTGGCGTCGGAAACGGAAGAACTGATTTCTGCTATTTTTTCCTTCGTGTCATCGCTGAGCGTTGACAATGTTTCCGCTTGGCGCGTTAAGGCTGTTCCGACGGTTTCCAGCTGCGATATGGTCATTTCGGAAGCGTGGGAGAGTTCTTTTGTTTGAACGTTCAATCCTTCTTCAATTAAATTGATTCTGGAAACAAGGCGTTCCAAATCTTTATCCGCCTGTTCGGATTGTTCGCGAAGCATCGTTGCAACCTGAGAACTTTGTTCCGCCAGTTTGTCCGATACTTCGGATAATGTTGAGTTTTGCCGGTTAAAGAGCGTTTCAAGTTTTTCGGACTGATCCGTCATCACGGTGGAAGCGTTTTGTGTGTTGTCAATTAAAATTTGGGCGTCTTCCGTTAATTTTCTGAACTGTTCGTCAATTTGCTGAACGACTTTTTCACAGCGGGATTGGATCAGTTCGGAAGAAATATCCATTTGAGTCGTTTGTCTGGCAATTTCCGCGCTTATTTCTTCCGCGTAGGTGGTCATCCGATTTGCGGAAGCGTCCAAAAGCGCTTTATGGCGATCCAATTCTTCATGCAGCGTATTGTTGGCGATGACCGTCTTTTGCGAAGACATATCCAAGGCGTTGATTTTACTTAAAAGGCTGGCATCCAGCGTATTGACCTGATCGACGATTTTGCCGGACTGCGTCAGAGTGTCTTCGAATAAACGGGTCAGACGCAAAACCGTTTCCGCCGCACGCGAATCAAGCAATTCGGCAATATCCGTCAAATCTGTCGATTGTTCTTTCAGATCGGTTTTGGCCGCATCTATTTTTGCGGCAGCGTTGGAAATGTATTTTTGTTGCTGAGCCAAAGATGTTTCCGTTACAATCGCTTGAGAAACCAAAGCACCGGTCAAATCTGACAACTCATTGTTTTGCTTCATTAATTTCTGGCAAGCCGTTTCCGTTTTTTCTTCTGTCGCGGTTATGTTGTCGTTCAGTTCCGCAAGGCTTGTCCGAATGTTTTCCTGAATGGCGGATAAGCGCGGCTCTGTGCCGTCCAATGCTTCCGCCAGTTTTTGAGTATGCTCGGTTAAAGCCGCCGAAACGGTTTCAGCCCGTTCTTTCAATCTGGAAACCGCTTCCGTCAAACGGCCGGCTCTGTTTGAAATATCTTCGTCAACAGCCGATATTTCTGTCCGGGTTTGTTCGCCGACGGCGGCAATCTGGCCCGCTTTTCCGCTCAGGGATTCGGAAACGACGGAAATTTGATCAATCGCGGTTGTCGAAGCCGAATTGATTTCATTAATATAAGTATCCAATGTTGTTTCAATCGTTTTGAAACGCGTGATAATTTTTTCCGCTTCCTGATCCAGCAGCGCATTTTGTTCTTTAAAGGTGTTTTGAATTTGTCCGGCTGTTTCAAGCAGCTGTTTGTCGTTGGCGGAAACGGTATCGATTTGTTTGCTGAAAAGGTCTTCAAGCATATTGATGCGCCGTTCCAATCCGGACAGCATTTTTTCCGTGTTGTCTTGAGCGGATTGCGCCGTATCGTTCAGAACAGAAATCTGTGTTTCTAAATCGGAGATAATGGAATAAACATTATTTTCAATAGATTCGCCGCTGCCGGTCAGGGCGGCTACATGATTTTCAACAGCCTCTTTGACGCGGAGTGATTGTTGGTTGACTGTCTCGAATATGCGATTCCCCGCTTCGACAATAAAAGCGCTCTGACGGTTTAATTCCGCGGCTGCGGCGGCTGTTTGACGCGTCATAATATCGCGTACGTTTTCAGCGGTGTTTTGCAGTAATGTTTGTTGTTCCCGAATTTCGGAAGAAATGCGCAGCGTTTTGTCGGAGAGCGTATCGCCGGTTTCGGTCAGTTGATGAACAGCAGTTTGCAAATCGGAATTAACCGAAGATGTCAGGTCGGAAAATTGATCGGCTGCGGTTTGAATGGCCGTCAGGTTCGTTTCCAGCAATCCGGCAGCTTCTGTTGTTCTTTCATTGATTTGTACGGACGATTCGTTAAGCAGTTCCGTTTGCTGCCCTATTTTATGAACGGATGTTTCGATGTCTTCCTGAAGGGCGGCGACAATGCGGTTCAGATCGTTTAATCGGTCTTTTAAAGCGTTTTGCGTGTTGTTTGTGCATTCTTTCAACAAGCCGTACACAATGTTTAAATCCGATGTTTGTTGGCGGATATCATCCAACAGGGACTTGACGTATAATTTGTTTTTGGCGTTGGGATGCGTAAATTCAAAAATATAACTGCGCAGCTTTCGGGCTTCTTTGACATATTTGCGCTGAGAAGAAAAATAAATGGCGGCAATCCAAATAAAAGCAAACGGAGACAAAGATCCGGCGATAATGCTCATAAACTCGGGCGGAGTCATTTCAAAACGTGCTGCCCACCAACCGCTGGACAGCAGATAATCAATGACCAAAAAGGCCCAGACAATGCTTAAAGCGGCAGCGGCGATCAAGCTGTTATCCGTTTTTTGCGGTTTGACTTGTTCAGGCAAACCGCTTTGTTCGGAAAACATCATTTTTGTATCGTCGGAAAAAGCATTCGAGTTGTATTCGGCTTCTGTGTCCTGCGTCATTTTATCCGGTCCTGTCAGAGTTCATAGCTTAATAAGAATCTCGTAAAATCCTCTTGTCGTCAAGGATTCTATTGACAATATTTGCTATCCGTTTAAAAAGTCTTATATAAATACAGAACTTGATTAACAAAAGTGAAAAACGATGTCCGAAAAAATAAAACATTATCCCGAAGTCAGCCCGAAAGCCGATTTTCCGGCTTTGGAAGAAGACATTTTAAAGTTTTGGCGCGAGAACGGCACTTTTAAAAAGTCCGTCAACAATCGTGCCGCCGGTGAAAAAGGCTCTAACGAATATGTGTTTTACGACGGCCCTCCGTTCGCGAACGGTCTGCCGCATTACGGGCATTTGGTCACGGGATATGTGAAAGACATCATTCCCCGTTATCAGACGATGCGCGGCCGTCGTGTCGAACGTCGTTTCGGTTGGGACTGCCACGGGTTGCCCGCGGAAATGGATACGGAAAAGTTTCTGGGCATTTCCGGACGCGCCGCGATTTCCAAATTCGGAATCGGCAAGTTCAACGAAACGTGCAAAGAACGCGTGCTGATGTACACGAACGAATGGGAGCAAACAGTTACCCGTCAGGCGCGTTGGGTCGCTTTTGACAACGATTACAAAACGATGGATCTGCCGTATATGGAATCCATCATCTGGGCGTTCAAAGAGCTGTACAAAAAAGGCCTGATGTACGAAGGCGTCCGCATTTTGCCCTACAGCTGGGCGGCCGAAACGCCGGTATCGAACTTTGAAACGCGTATGGACAACTCGTACCGCGAACGCGAAGACCCGTCCGTAACCGTGATGTTCACGCTGAATCCGGTTGAAGGCGAAACAAAGCCCGTCAAAGTGTTGGCATGGACGACGACTCCGTGGACCCTGCCGTCCAATTTGGCTTTGTGCGTCAACAAGGATATCGACTACGACGTTTACGAAGAGGACGGCATTCAGTACGTCATCGCGCAGGCGTTGGCGGGCAGATACAAGCGCGAACTGGCCAAGGCGGAAAAAGTCCGCACGGTCAGGGGCGCGGATTTGGTCGGACGCACCTATCAGCCGTTGTTTGATTACTTTGCGGGAACGAAAAACTGCTTCCAAATCATTCAGGCGGATTACGTTTCGACCGAAGACGGTACCGGTATCGTTCATATCGCCCCCGGATTCGGTGAAGACGATATGATCGCCTGCCAACCGTATGACATTCCGGTCATTTGTCCCGTTGACGGCAAAGGCTGCTTTACCAAAGAAGTGCCGGATTACGAAGGAATGCAGGTCTTTGAAACGAACGAACCGATCATCAAACGCCTGAAAGCGGAAGGAAAATTGGTTCGTAAGGAAATGTACAAGCATAACTATCCGCACTGCTGGCGCACGGACACGCCGCTGATCTACAAGGCGATCAACAGCTGGTTCGTCAAAGTGACTGAATTCCGCGACCGTATGGTGGAAAACAACAAGACGATCAACTGGATCCCCGAACACGTCAAAAACGGCGCGATGGGAATGTGGCTGGAAGGTGCGCGCGACTGGTCGATTTCCAGAAACCGTTTCTGGGGAACGCCGATTCCCGTGTGGAAATCCGACGATCCGAAGTATCCGCGCGTGGACGTGTACGGTTCGATCGCCGAACTGGAAAAGGATTTCGGCGTTAAAGTAACCGATCTGCACCGTCCGTTCATCGACACGCTCGTCCGTCCGAATCCGGACGATCCGACCGGCAAGTCGATGATGCGCCGCGTCGAGGACGTTCTGGACTGTTGGTTCGAATCCGGTTCGATGCCGTTCGCGCAGGTCCATTATCCGTTTGAAAACAAGGAATGGTTCGAAAACCATTCTCCGGCGGATTTCATCGTCGAATATCTGGCGCAGACCCGCGGTTGGTTCTATACGCTGATGGTGATGAGCACGGCTCTGTTTGATCGCGCCCCCTTTAAGACCTGTCTGTGCCACGGCGTCGTTTTGGACGAGAATCAGCAAAAGCTGTCCAAACGTCTGCGCAACTATCCCGATCCGACCGACGTGTTCAACACGCTGGGATCGGACGCTCTGCGGTGGTTTTTGGTGTCCTCGCCGATTTTGCGCGGCGGCAACCTGTCGATCGACCGCGAAGGCAAGGAAATCGCGAAGTCGTCCCGCAAGGCTTTGATTCCGTTGTGGAACGCGTTCTACTTCTTCACGCTGTACGCCAACGCCGAAGGATTGAAAGCGAACTTTACGACGACGGCAAAAGACGTGCTGGACCGCTATATTCTGGCAAAGACGCGCGAGCTGGTCAAAGGCCTGACGGAAAAACTGGATGCTTGCGACATCGTCGCCGCGTGTTCCGACGTGTCCGATTTTCTGGAGCTGATGAACAACTGGTACATCCGCCGTTCCCGCGCCCGTTTCTGGGACGTTTCCAACGGACAGGAAGCCTTTGACGTGCTGTATACGGTTTTGGTAACGCTGACGAAGGCGATCGCGCCGCTGATGCCGTTGACGTGCGAATACATCTACCGCGCCCTGACGGGGGAGGAAAGCGTCCATTTGACGGATTATCCCGATTATAACGCCTTTGCGGCGGACGACAAGCTTGTCGCCGATATGGACTTCGTGCGCGCCGTCTGTTCGACCGCGAAGTCGATCCGCGAAGATCACAAACTGCGCAACCGTCTGCCGTTGGCTTCCATGACGGTGGCGGGCAACAATGCCGGTCGTCTGGCGGATTACATCGACCTGATCAAAGACGAAGTAAACGTTAAGGAAGTCGCGTTCGGCAAAGACGTTTCCGATTTGGCCGATCAGACGCTTTACATCATCACGCCGTTGGTCGGCAAGCGTTTGGGGCGGTTCATGAAAGACATTCTGGCCGCGTCCAAAACAAACGACTGGTCGAAAAACGCGGACGGCACTTTGTCGATCGCCGGACAGACTTTGTTGCCGGAAGAATTCGAACTGCGTCTTGTCCTGAAAGACGGCAACGCGGGACAGGCTCTGCCGGATAATACGGCGGTGGTCGTTTTGGACGTAACCTTGCGTCCCGAACTGGAACGCGAAGGCATCGCCCGCGACTTCGTGCGCGTCATTCAGCAAAAACGCAAAGACTCGGGCTTTGACGTATCTGACAGAATCACGGTGGCTTACACGTCCGCCGATAATACGGTTCTGGAAGCCCTGAAGGAAAACAAAGCGTACATTTCCGAACAGGTCCTTGCCGTTTCGTTTGAAGAACAAGCGAATATGAAAGGCGATACCGAAGATGTCGGTGACGCGGCAGTGACGTTCAAAATCGAAAAGGCGTAGTTGTTCTTAATAATTAAGGCAAAAAGCTCCGCCGGAAAGCGGGGCTTTTTTTATGGAGAAAAAGATGCTTTCAAAAAAATACAAAGAAATGTTGAGTCAAAAATCGGTCATTCGGGATATGTTTTATTTTGCTACAGAACGGATTGAAACACACGGCGCTGACAACGTTTTCGATTACAGCATTGGCAATCCGTCCGTTCCCGTACCGGAAGCGTATAACAAAAAGATTGAAAGATTGCTTGAAGATCCGGATTTTACTCATATTCACGGCTACAGTCCGAATCTTGGCATTTTATCCGTGCGTGAAAAAGTCGCCGATTATTTGAACGAAACATACGATATGGCTTATAAAGCGGATCATATTTTTATGACATCCGGCGCGGCAAGCGCGCTTTGTCACGCGATTCACTGCGTTATGGAACCGGGAGAGGAAATTATTGTTTTCGCTCCGTATTTCCCAGAATACCGTCCGTATATCGAACTGGCCGGAGGTATAATGCGCGTTGTTGAAGCGGACACAAAAGCGTTTCAGATCGACTTTGACAGATTGGAGCAGGCTTTGAACGAAAAAACGGCGGCGGTGATCGTTAATTCCCCCAGCAATCCTTCGGGTGTTGTTTTTTCAGAGGAAACATTGAAAAAACTGGCCGCTCTTTTGGTCGAAAAACAAAAGCAATACGGCCATGAAATTTTTATTATTTCCGATGAACCGTATCGGGAAATCGTGTTTGACGGAAAAACCGTGCCGTATGTGTCAAAGTATTATGACAATACATTATCTTGTTATTCTTTTTCAAAATCGTTGTCCGTTCCCGGCGACCGTATCGGGTATCTGGCCGCCAATCCGGCTTGTGTTGATGCGGAAATGATTGCGCCGATGTGCGGACAGGTTTCGCGCGGAACGGGACATAACTGTCCGACGGCGTTTGTTCAACTGGCGATCGGGGAGCTGATCGGAACGACGGCGGATTTAAGAGTGTATGAAACGAATATGAATTTATTGTATGACGCTTTTACGTCATTGGGCTGCGAATGCGTCCGTCCTGACGGGACGTTTTATCTGTTCCCGAAATCGCCCGAATCGGACGCAAGAGTCTTTTGCAACAAAGCCAAGTATGCAAATCTGATTTTTGTTCCGGGGGACAGTTTCGGATGCCCGGGCTATTTCCGCGCCGCATTCTGCAAAGATACGGAAACGGTTAAACGCTCGATTCCCGTTCTGCGGAAATTTATGCGCGAAACATACGGAATCTGACTGGTTTCTGGACTTTTGTTTATTTAACCTTTACAATAAGATGTAGGAATAAACTTAAAAAAAGGAGGCGGCAATGGACGATGAAACGACTTTGATGTCATTGGTGCAGACGCTTCTTTCCAATAACGGCGTTTATGTAATGGTATCGATTATCGGTCTGTTATTGGGCGGATACATTATGTTGTGCCTGTTGGCGTGGATTTCTGATAAACAGCGCGATATTATCAGCAAATACTATAAACCGAAAAAAGTTTTAAATGACGATGAAGAAAAATTTTTTCTTTTGCTGCGGCGGTCGATTCCGGAAGGCTTTTTTGTTTTCCCTCATGTGTCGATGCGGGCTTTGATCGAAACAAATCATTGGGATTTTTGGGCGCCGTTCAATTTGAAACGGGTCGATTTTGTTATTTGCGATGCGGCTTTAAATATCGTATGTGTCGTCGAATTGGAAGGCGAAAACAAAAAACGACATTTAAGACGTCAAAAAATGCTGAAAACGGCCGGTGTTCATGTGTTGCTTTATAATTTGAAAGACAATCCGGAAGCCGGACAAATTCGGCTGAATATCGACGCCATTCTGAAAGAAAAGAAAAAAGCTTAATCTTTTGTCGGCAGGATTTTTGAATTGTAAGGCTTTTTTTCCGCACCGACTCCTTTTTCCAAATCGGATCGGCGGATAAAGACAATCAAGCCTTGATGCGTCATCGCCTGTACCCAAGGTGTCTTCGGTACATATCCCGTCATACGGACCGTTGTTTGTGCCGGTAAAACAGCTAAAATACCGCTTTTTGTACTGGGAGCCTGATAAGCGGAAACATTGTCTTTTCGAGTATGATACAGCTGAGTTTCATCGGACAGGCCGAAAGGCAAAAAGATAACGTTTTGCTGTTCATAATCAGCCAAATCATAAGAATTATCCGGTAATAAGCGCGGAAGATACGGAAAAGAAAAAAGCAATAAAATAATCAGAATGCCGATAAAAACAGGGAGGTAAACACGCAGTGTATCCGTTCCTTTAATTTTCCATTCGTCCGGTTCATAGCGGTACGGAGCTTCGGGAAGAATGTTCAGGAACGTATTGACTTTCGCACGTTCCGGCTGATCGGGCGCGAACCGCCGCGCCTGTTCCGCCAGAAATTTTGCTAAACCATACCGTTTTTCGCTGTTGAAAGCCGCCGCGTTTTGCAGCAGCATATCAAAGTTTTTGTCAGCGGGTTGTTCCCGCATGGCTCTGGCTTGCTTTAACAAACGCCAGCTTTTAACCGGAGAAATCAGAAATTTTTTCCAGATTTTCATTGCGGCTTTGAATTGCCGACGGGAAGCGCAGGGGCGGCAATATACGCCGCCTTGCGAAATGTTTTCACCGACATCAAAAAAAATGAACCGCGGCTGATGCGCATGCCGGCCGCATAGACAGCAAGGAATAAAATCGGCGGCGGCATCAGGCAGATTGTCGTAAGCTTTCCGGGCATCGGGATCGGTTAAAACCCGATAAGATTCATTAATTTTCAGGTAGATTGCTCCGGCGTTCGGATCATGGTTTTTGTCGGGATGATACAGTTTAACTTCGCGGCGAAAAGCGTTTTTTATTTCCTTTTCGCTGGCCGTTTCATCAACATGCAGTATGGCGTAGTATCCTTTTTTATCCTTCACGCCCAAACACCCCGTTTTGATTCGGTTTCAAGTTCTTGAGTTAAAACGATAAATTGATCCGTGTGATCAACCTTGACCGTTCCCGTATAATTCAACGCCGATAAAGTCTGTGTGAAAATGAAACGGATTTTTTCATCAAAAGCGTCAGGCAAATCGTTTTGATGGCGTATGATCAAGTCAAACCGACGCTCGCTGCGGTGAGCCAGTCCGTCCATTTGCAGATTGCCCAGTCGTGTCAGATTCAAATCCAAAACGAAACGGACGGCATTCGGTTTGGAGACTGTTCCTTTTTGCCGGTGGCCGTTTTCGTGCGGTTTTTGCAAATAAAGAGAAACCGGTTCGACTATTGCGCCGGATAAAAAAGGAACGGTCCATCCTTTCCAAGAGCTTCGGCCATCCGTGACTTTTTTTGGTGAAGCGGTGATTTCTTTTTCGATTTGAGTAAGCAGACTATGCCCCTTTTCACCTAAACTTTGCAATACGACGACGCTTGATTCCCCGATAAAAGAAGAAACCGGCACGTTTCGGGAAGCGGTGTTGATAAAAGAAATGATTTGCGCCGGCAATTTATTGCCGATTTGCGGCAGGGCGTTTTTGAAAGATTCGAACGATGCCGAATCCGTGTCCCGCAGCAAATTCAACGTTTCTTCAATTCCTCGGAAAACGGGATTGTCCGTATGCTCCGTTAAAGAGAATGCCGGCGGCTCGGCTATTTCCGTAATTTGAACATTGACCGGTGTCAAATGCGGCAGTTGAATTTTTTCTTCCAGTGCCAATACGCCTATTTTGGTAATAACCAGAGGAGCCGAGCGTTCTTTAAAATCGAAAACGACTCCTTTTAAAGGGAAGGGAGAGGGCAAGATTTGTGTTGTTTTTTCGGCAGATGAGGATGTTGGGGAAGAGATTTGTTCGGGCGCCGGTTCCGCAGGAAGGGGCAGAGGATGATCTTTAATAAACGGTTCGTTTTTTTCTAAGGAAAGAGCCGGGGGAGTTTGTGTCGGGAGAGCAGAAGCCCGTGAAACGGTTTCAGGCGGATTTTCTCGTGGAACAGAAAAGGAAGGCGATGCCGGTTCCGTTTTTGGAGAAATGACGGATGTTTGCGCTTCCTGATTTTCGGCCGGAAAAGAGGAGGGGATATCCTGTCGCGGTATTGATTGCACAACAGAAGCCGGAGCGCTTTCTTTTACGGGAAAGGAAGAAATATCGGATGATTCGGGTGTTGAAACGGAAGTATTTGCCGAAAAGGACGGTAAAGAATCCGGCTTTGTTTCGGATATTTCCGGAACGGTGTTTGGTGGTGAATTGGGAAAAGTGCTTTGATCTGTCGTCTGCACAGCGGGAAGGCGCGTATGTTCTGTTAATGCGTTTATTGTTTGATTCGATTGCGGAGAAATTTCCAATCGAACGGTTTGCTCCGGTTTTAAAGGCGGCAGATTTTGTTCGACGGGAGATTCCATTTCATTCATCAAAGCTGTAATTTGTTCGGGAACGGATCGCAGAACGAAAGCTCTGAGAGGAATAGAATGTTTTTGAACGGAAGAAGCCGTGGCGTCTTGTGACTGTAAAGCTTCCGGCAGGTCTTTTATCGCTTTTTTGATATCGGGCAGAGGGGCTGAAAAGTGGACGCGGACCGTCATCGTTTTTTTTGCGTCGAAAGGCAGGATTTTTATGCTGACCGGTGTCGGAACGCGCAGCATATGCGTGCTTTTGACGGGAACGGCCAATTCTTTGCCGTCGGGCAAAGTCATTTGTATGACCGGCATTTCCGATACGGTTTTGGCAGGAATGAATACGGCCGGCAAAATTGATCCCGTGGGCAGTTCCCGCATTTCCGCAGGCGCATCCGGAATGGATACAACCGTCGCTGCCGCGGCCGTTTGAGCAGTGAGCCCCGAATTTTGAAGGGAAACGGTAGGGCTGCTCATTTAAAAGCCTTTATTCTTTGGTCAGGCGGGCGGCGATGGTTAAAACGTCTTCGGCGGCTTCCGTATTGGGATGGCGGCGCAGGATGGATGTTTGATTGCGAATGGCGTCCCGAACGCGCGTATCTCTGCGAATCACGCCGGCCAAAGGCGGTGAAATGCGCAGGAATCCCTGACAGGCTTTCAACAGCGTTGTGTAGGTTCTTTCTCCGTCCCGGGCGGAATTGGCCGAGTTGACAACAATGTTGATATTGGGCTGCGGCTGTTCCATGCAAACCATTTTGATGAATGCGTAAGCGTCTGTTAAAGAAGTCGGTTCATCCGTGCAGACAATCAATAACGTAGCCGCGGAAGAAGCAAACAAACGCACGGGTTTTTCCACGCCGGCGCCCAAATCCACGATCACGCGGTCATATCCGCCGGCCAACAAACGCAAATCATCGTTGATCAGCTGCAGACGGCTCAGCGGTACATTGGACAGACTGCCTGAGCCCGACCGGCCGGCGATAATGTCAAAGCCGCCTTCTTCATAGTGGCAGATTGCCTGATTGAGCGTGATCTTTCCGGCGATGACGCTGCCCAGATCATGCGACGGCATCAATCCCAGCTGAATATCAATATTCGCCAATCCCAGATCTCCGTCAAAAAGCAAAGTTTTTAAGCCGTTTTGCGCGAAAGCATGGGCAAGCGTGATTGAAAACCAGGTTTTGCCGACGCCGCCTTTTCCGGAAGCAACTGCAATCATATTGCGGACCTGAGGGCGCATAACCTTTCTGGGTGCTAAGGCCAGTATCTGTTCAGAGGAGTTTTGCGTTGTTGACGTATTCATGGTTTTTTCCTTGTAGCAGAATCGGATTCTTCCGATGATGTCGACAGCAATTTTGCCAGAGAAACTGCGTCGATCGGGGACAATCCCCGGGTGATGTTTTGACTCATGCTGGCTTCGCACAGCGTCAAACGACCGGCATCCGCCGCCGCCAATACGCCGCCGAAGCGTCGGGCGGCATCCAATCGCGTCGCCAATAAATAAATTGCGCCGGCTTCGGCAAAGGCTTCCGCTGTTTCCATGGATTCCAGCGGATCGACTCCCGCCGGCATGACCATGACGGGCAAAGCGTCTGCCGCTTCAATATAATCGGTCAGATATTCCATGTCGGTCGGCTGAAACGGGTTAAACGCCGGCATATCAATGAAAATCAGATCGCAAGTCCTGCGCAAAACGGTAATATGAGACTGTAAATTTTCCGGAGAACGCGCTTTTAAAAGCGTGATATCCAGAATGTTTGTAAAAGCAACCAGCTGTTCGGCGGCGCCGGCGCGTACGGAGTCCGCTGAAATCAGGCCGACTTTATGTCCCGATAAGCAAGCTCGGGTGGCTAACTTGCCCGTAATGACGGTTTTTCCGCTGCCTGCCGCGCCGGTCAGCATAAAAGCCTGCCCTTTAATCTGTTCGGGCAGCGGATGAAAACTGAAGACCGTGTCCAAAGCGGAAGCGAAAGATACCAGAGAACTTTTGTTTTTAGACTCTTTTACATGCAGGACGATTTTTTCAATTAACGGTTCGGGCAGGGCGTGATAAGCCAATATTTCCCGAACGGCGCGCTGCAGCTCCGTTTCCTGAGGTTCTTCGTCGTTATACAGCTGTTCGATTTCAATGTCGCGGTCATTTTCTTCTATAGCTGCGGTCAGACGTATTCCCGCGCCGGTTCCCAATCGCTGAGTTGACACGATAATCGCGTTTTCCCCCAGCTCATGGCGCAATAGGTCCATAGCTTCGGACATTGTCGGGGCGGTATAGGTTTTAATCTTCATTTACAGTTCTCTAAACTTGTCCTACCGTTCTGATTTTTGCACGCGGATGAATCTCATTCTGCGATATTACCACAGTTGTCGGGCGAAAGCGCTCAATAATTGAACGGACATAAGGACGAATTCCCGGACTGGTCAGCAAAACCGGCGATTCTCCGCGGGCTGCCAGGTCTTCAAAGACTTGACGGATACGCAAAATAAATTTTTGAATTTGAGTGGGAGCCATGGAAAGTTGCTTTTCTTCGCCCTGTCCGGAAAGAGACTCGGCAAAATTTTGTTCCCATTCGCCCGATAAAGTCACTAAAGGAATTATGCCGTCAGGTCCGGCAACCGCATTTGAAATCTGGCGCGATAAACGCGTGCGGACATGTTCCGTGATCACCATTAAACTTTGCGTAACCGAACATGCTTCGGATATGCCTTCCAAAATTGTCGGCAAATCGCGAATCGATACGCGTTCCGTCAGCAAGTTTTGTAAAATGCGCTGTACGCCGCCGATGGTGATTTTCTTGGGAATCAGTTCTTCAACCAGTTTTTGTTGATCCTTATCCAGTTCCTGCAGCAGTTTTTGCGTTTCCGCATAACTCAGCAGTTCGGACATGTTTGCTTTGACCAGTTCGGTAATATGCGTCGTGATGATTGTAGGGCAGTCAACAACCGTGTAGCCGCGGAACATTGCGTCTTCTCTGGCCGTCATATCAATCCACATCGCGGCCAGACCAAAAGTCGGTTCTTTCGTTTTTTCCCCTTCCAATGCGATCTCTTCACCGCGCGGATCCATGACCAGTAATTTATTGGGACGCAGTTCACCCCGTCCGGATTCTGTTTCTTTGATATAAATGACATAGGTATTCGGGGGCAGACGCATATTGTCCTGAATACGAACGGACGGCATAACAAATCCCATTTCCAAAGCCAAAGCGCGTCTTAAAGCTTTGATTTGATCGGTCAGTCGGCGATTGGACGTGTCATTGATCAGGGAAAGCAGGCTGTAACCCAATTCCAGACGCACTAAATCCATTTTCAATACGCTGGAGATAGGTTCTTCCACAATCGGCGGCGGTGTTTCCGGCTGTTGTTCCAACAACATCCGTTCGGCTTCCTCTTTTGCTTTTTGCTGCTGACGAATCAGGAAATAAGCCGTTGTTCCGGTGACGACGCTTAAAAATAAAAACGGCGCGGCAGGCGTGCCGGGCAGCGTCGCCAGCATAAACGCCAGAAAAGATGTCATACCGAGCGCTTTCGGATAATGAGACAGCTGGCCGAACAAAACTTTTTCCGTGCCGCCGGAAATGCCCGCCTTGGAAACCATAATACCGGCCGCAACGGAAATGATCAGAGCGGGAATTTGTGAAACCAGACCGTCACCGACCGTTAAGCGCATATAAGTATTGGCCGCTTTCATAAACGGCATGTTTTGCTGCAGAACGCCGATTAAGATTCCCGCAATGATGTTGATCGCCGTAATGACAAGGCCGGCGATCGCGTCTCCGCGCACGAATTTGGAAGCACCGTCCATAGCTCCGTAAAAACTGGATTCCTGCGAAAGTTCGTCACGGCGTTTGCGGGCTTCGGGTTCGTCAATCAAACCGGAAGACAAATCCGCATCAATTGCCATTTGCTTGCCGGGCATCGCGTCCAAAGCAAAACGGGCCGCGACTTCTGCGATACGGCCGGAACCTTTGGTAATGACCATAAAGTTGACCAAAACCAAAATGGCGAACACGATCACGCCGATGATGAAATTGCCGCTCATAATAAATCCGCCGAACGCGGCAATGACATGACCGGCGGCTTCGGGACCTCTGTAGCCGTTGGCCAGAATTAAACGGGTGGAAGACAGGTTCAGCGCCAATCGAAATAGAGTCGTGATTAATAAAACCAACGGGAAAGACGTAAACTGAATCGGCTTTTCAATAAAAATGGAAGTCATTAAAACCAAAACGGAAAAGGTCAATGACAACGCTAAGGCCACGTCCAACAGCCAAGGCGCCAGCGGCAGAATCAAAATGACCAGCATCAAAACGATGCCCAGCGCCAAAGCGATATCCGACCGTCTTCCTATGGAGAAAAGGCCTTGTTTAATGTTTGCCGGCGAGGGAATGGAGCCTGCTTTGACGGGTTCGTTTGCCATTTATGTCCTTTATCCGAAATCGTTCGGGGCGGCGGGGACTTCCGTTCCTTCTTCCATATATTGTTTCAGCTTGTTGCGCAGAGTGCGGATGGAAATGCCCAGAATGTTTGCCGCATGCGTTCTGTTTCCTAACGTGTGTTTCAATGTGCTGATGATCAGATCTTTTTCAACGTCGGCGACGGTTCGTCCGACCATATTGTCTGATGCGGCGGATGTTTCCGATGGCGTTTCCGTCGGATTGGCAAGCATAATCGCTTCCGGTTCTATTTCACTTCCCGTGGATAACAGAACCGCGCGGTGAATGGTGTTTTCCAGCTCGCGCACGTTGCCCTGCCATCCGTAAGCCAGCATCATATCCGCCGCTTTTTCAGACAGCGGCTTAACGGGGATGTCGTTCATTTCCGAATATTTTTTGATGAAATAATCCGCCAGAGGAAGAATGTCGTCTTTGCGCCGGCGCAGGGACGGAATGGCGATATTGACAACATTTAAACGGAAATAAAGGTCTTCGCGAAATGTTTTATTTAAAACCTCCTGCTGCATATTGCGGTTGGAAGTTGCCAATATCCGCACATCAACATTAATCGGCTTTTTGCCGCCGATACGGTCAATCTGACGTTCCTGCAGCACACGCAGCAGTTTGGCCTGAAGACGGATGTCCATTTCACTGATTTCATCCAGCAAGAGCGTACCGCCGTCCGCTTCTTCAAATTTACCGATACGACGGGCAATAGCGCCGGTAAAAGCGCCTTTTTCATAGCCGAACAATTCCGATTCCAACAGATTTTCGGGAATAGCGGCGCAGTTGACCGCGACAAACGGGGCGGAAGACCGCTTGGAATTGGCATGAATGTATTTTGCGATGACTTCCTTACCGGTTCCGGATTCGCCGGTGATCAGCACGCTGGCGGTGGAAGGGGCAATTTGTTTGGCCAGCTGAAGGACTTTTTCCATAGCGGCGTCTTTGTAAACAACAGGGGTCGTCTGCATGGAAAAAGCGGATAAAACGGCGCCGATCAGTTCGGCATCCGGCGGCAGAGGAATATATTCTTTCGCGCCGGCTTTGATCGCTTTGACGGCTGAACGGGCATCGGCGGCGACACCGCATGCGACAACGGGCACGCAAATGCGTTCGGCATCCAGTCGTTCAACCAGAGAATAAATATCCAGTTTGACATCTGCCATAATCAAGTCGGCGCTTTGACCGCTGCGCAGCAGCTCTAACGCCTGATCGACGGATTCGGCCAAAGCAACGGATCCGCCTTTTTTTATGGCGATCTGGCTGGCGGCTCCGATTTGTCCGTCCATAGCTCCGATTAATAACAGACGCATTTTTTCTTAACCTTTAATTACAGTGACTAATTTCTTTCCGCTTTAATGATTTCCGTCATAGTAATGCCCAATCTGTCTTCAATTACAACGACTTCGCCGCGGGCGACCAGACGGTTGTTGACATAGATATCGATCGCTTCGCCGATTTTGCGGTCCAGTTCGACGACGGCTCCGCGTCCTAGTTTCAGCAGCTGATGCACTTGCATACTGGATTTTCCCAAAACGGCGGAAACCTGAACGGGAACATCGTAAACCGCTTCCAGTTCGTCGGAAGATTTAGGCTTTTCAGGAATTTCCTCATTAAAGCGCCTGGAGCTTTCCGGAGCGGCGTGTTTCGGAGAAGCATTCTCATCCAGTTCGTTTAAATTTAATTCTTCTTCTGTTTCTAAAGGAGTGTCATTTGTTTCAGCCATGGTGTTTTTCTCCGGTATTTTCCGCGGGTAATTTTATTGTCGGAACGGTATGCGCATATAAGTTTACCAGTTCTTCGGTATGATTTAAAACATCTTGTACGTTTTTTTCCAATCCGCCGTTTTTCCATTCGATGCGGCAGTCTCCGGCCGCCAGGGTGTCGTCACGGACAACGGCGATTTTGCCGCTGTAAGCTTCCTTTTTAACCAAGTCTGTCAGCATCGGTTTGATTTTATCTGCCAGAAAAGGGGTCAGTCGTAAAGATATTTTCGGTTCATCTTTTAAAAAATGCAGATTTTTCTCCAGTAAAGAGCGAATCTCTTCTATGGCATTTGTTTCACATAGAGTCGGAACGGCTTTTCGGCAAACCGCCAAAGCAAATTCGACGGCGGCCGAAAAGGCGGCTTGACCGTTTTGTTCCAGATTTTCCAATATGTTTTTCAAAGAGGCGTCAATAGACAATAAAGTGTCGGAGTTTTGTTTTTCAATGGAACTCATCGCTTCCTGCCAAGCGGCTTCACGCCCTTCTTCCAATCCGCTCAAACGTCCTTCTTCCCGCGCTTTTTCCTGAGCAGCTTCCATTTCATCCGATGAAAAAACGGGACCGGAAAAAAGATTTTGTATTGCGGCAGGCGAAACGGAAGCTTCCGATTCGCTTTCTGCGGAAGGAGAGTCTTCTTTCGTTTCCGTTTCAGCAGCGGCAGGCTGATTTTCTTTTTCTTCGGTCGTTTCTTCTTTCGGGTCTGATTCGTCGTTTTTTTGATTGTTTAAAGAATCCAATAATTGGGAAATGGAAGGAATACCGTCAACGGATTTTGAAGACAGATCTTCATTTTCGTCGGAAAGCGAATCTTCCGATTCGTCTTCGTCAAAGCGTCTGTCAAACATGAATTTGTATTCTTGTACCATTTTTTCCCGCCGTTAAAGATCAGTAAACCAATTCGTCCTGAGAACCGCCATCGGAAATAACGATTTCACCGTTGTTGGCCAAATCCTTCGCCGTTTGAACAATCGCGGCCTGAGCGTCGTCAACATCGCGCAGACGGACGGGGCCCATAGCCTCCATATCTTCTTTCATCATCTTGCCGGCACGTTCGGACATATTCTTGAAGAACAGCTCTTTGATCATATCCGAAGCGCCCTTCAAAGCGATGCCGAGCTTTTCTTTGTCCACATTGCGCAGCAAAACCTGTACGCCCTGGGCATCCAAACGGGTCAAATCTTCGAATGTGAACATCAAAGCTTTGATGCGGTCGGCGGATTCGCGGTTGCGTTCTTCCAAAGCGGCCATAAAGCGTCCTTCGGCGTTTCGATCCATATTGTTGAACATTTCGGCAATCAGTTCATGCGAATCCTGACGTGTCGTTCTGGCCAGGTTATTCATAAATTCGGTGCGCAGCGTTTGTTCCAAACCGTCCAGAATGTCTTTTTGAATCGCTTCCAGCCGCAGCAAACGCATAATAACGTCCATTGCAAAAGATTCCGGCAGTAAAGTTAAAACGCGCGCGGAATGGTCGGGCTTGATTTTGGACAGGATGACGGCGACGGTCTGCGGATATTCATTTTTTAAATAGTTTGCCAGAACCTGTTCGTTGATATTGCCGAGTTTATCCCACATCGTTCGTCCGGCAGGACCGCGGATATCTTCCATAATCGTGTCAACACGGTCTTTGGGAAGAGTTTTTAATAACAGCCGTTCGGTGTTTTCAAAGTTCCCGATCATTGCTCCGGGATTGGAAATAGCGCTGGCAAATTCCAAAAACAGTTTTTCGACGACGGCGGAAGGGATAGATCCCAGCGAGGCCATTACGACCGATAATTCGCGGATTTCTTCATCTTCCAGCAAAGTAAGCATTTTTGAAAGATATTCTTCCGGTAAAGACATCATCAAAATGGCCGCCTTTTGCGGGCCGCTCAAATTGTAATAATTTTCAACCGCTTTTGCCATGAATGATATTCCTTATTCCGAATAAAGCCAGTTACGGATAATGCTGACGGCTTCTTCCGGATGTTGATCGATAATTTCGCCGATTTTTTTGACGCTTGACGCTTTGACTCGTCCTTCAACTTTTGCGATATCGATCAATTCTTCCAGTTGATCCGAATCTGTCAAAGCATTACCGGAGGTCGGTCCCGTCAGCTGCTGCAGTTCTTCACTTTGTGCCATAAGCAACCTCTCTTCTTCTTCGGTTTCAGGCTGTTCAAAAGCCTTGACTATCAAGGGGCGGACAACCAGCATAATCACTAAAACGGCGACAAAAGCGACACACAGTCCTTCAACCATTTTAAGGATTTCCTGTTTCGTGAAGTTCATAAAGATAATAGGATCTTCCATCAATAACAGTTCATCCGGATTGAAGAACGGCAGGTTGATGACTTCAACCGTATCGCCGCGCGCGGCATCATACCCGACGGCGGAACGCACTAAAGTCGTTAAAAGTTCCAATTCCTTTTCCGTGCGGGGGATATATTCTCTGGTTCCGTTCGGTTTAACCTGATAAGTTCCGTCAACGATAACGGCGACGGACAGACGCTTGATAATGCCGTTTTTGCGGACTTGGCTGATCACTTGTTTGGAAATTTCATAATTGACGGTTTCTTCCGTTCGATTAGCTTTTTGAGTGACCTGATTGGCGTTTTTTGTTTCCGCATCCGGCAGATTTTGTTCCACACTGACGATCGGTTCGCGTTCATCGGTATGAGAATTTTCTTCGATTGTTGTTGAAGAACGCAAAACCTGCGCGTCGGGATCATATACTTCTTTATTGACGACAACCTGATCAAAATCCATTTCCAAAGAAGCCTGAACGCGCACTTTTTCCAGACCGACGGATTGTTCGATCAGGCTTTGAACGGAATTGATCAATCGTTTTTCATAATCCCGGCGCATTTCTTCATTTGAAGAGATTTGCATTTGTTCGTCGTCGTCGAAATTTTTGGTTAAAAGCGTTCCGCGCGCATCCATAATGGATACGTCTTTTGTCTGCATTTTAGGAACGGCGGCCGCGACCAAACGCTGTATGGCTTCCACTTGTTTGGGATTAAGTTTCGCTCCTTCGTCCATACGGATGATTACCGAAGCCGACGGCGGCTGTTCTTCGCGGGAAAACATTTCTCTTCGCGGCAAAACCAGATGAACGCGAGCCGCTTTGACATTGTCAATCGCTTTGATTGTGCGGGACAATTCGCCTTCCAAAGCGCGCAGCAGCTGCAGATTGATAATATCGTGTCCGACTCCGGGGGATTGCGCCTTATCAAAGATTTCATATCCGACGACGCTTCCCGAATTAATCGTTTCCGCCAGCTGAACGCGAAGTTTTAACGCTTCGGAAGTCGGCACTTGAATTTCTGTGCCGTTTTTTAAAAGTCGATATTGAACATTCTGCTCATCCAGCTGAGCCATGACTTTTTTTGCATCGGCGGGATCCAAATCATTATACAATACGGACATTTCCGTCGAGCCCAAATGCAGCGCCAGATAAATCAAGAATCCCATCAGGAATAAAAGCACGCCGCCCATCGCCATCAGGCGCGTTGTTCCTAAATTTTTAAGCGTTTGAAGAAATGAAAGCACGTTCGTCCCTATACCAAACCACAGTTACAAATCTGCCAAAGCATAACAAAAATATAACCGATGAACATAAAAAAACTCTTAATAAATTGATTTTATAGGTCAATCGGTTCGTTGACTATGATGCTCGGCTACGCACGTACTTTTTGTACGTTTGCGTGCCTGCGCTTCTCGTCGCCTGCCGCCAGATTCTCTAAAATTAATTTTTGTAATAAAAAACTTCGCCGGTACGTTGTAAAAATGAAAAAAATGCACGGGCGGGGCATCTCGTCGGGAGGGCCTGAGGCCCTTATGCCAATAAAAAAAGCCCCTGCCGGACAAACCGACAGGGGAAAGAAAAAAGAGAATGAATTTTGCTGTAAAAACTACCGCTTGATCGTCAGCAGTTCTTCCAACATGGAATCCGCGGTAGTGATGATCTTGGACGCGGCGGAATAAGCGCGCTGCGTTGTGATCATATCCGTAAATTCTTCCGCGATGTCAACCGTCGAGTTTTCAAGCGAGCTGCTGGCGATAGTGCCCGCGCCGCTTTCTCCGGCCGTGCGCAATGTCGCGTTGCCCGAAGAAGTCGTTTCGATATATGCGTTGCCGGTCAGAGCTTCCAGCGAGTTGACATCAACGAACGTTGCCAAGGGGATTTGCGCAATCGCGCGGGTTTCGCCGTTATCGAAAATCGCGGTGACAATACCGTCTTTGCTGACGGAAACACCGGTGTAGTTGCCGTATTTTGCGCCGTCCTGATTGACGTAGTTTGTTGCAAAATTGCCGGACAGCTGCGTTAAACCGTTTGCGGTGTTGGCATCGCCGATATATAGATTGATCTGCGAACTTTCATAATAGTTTCCAGTCATATCGCTGGCGCCGTTCGCCCATTCGATCGCGATTTTATCGGTATTGATCTGTTTGGGTGTTCCGTCCGCGTTGAATTTGACAGACGGAATTAAAGAACCGCTTTGCGCTTTCGCGACATTATTAAAGGAAAATGTGTTCGACAAAACCAGCAGTCCTCCTGAGACCGGCTGATTGATCTGTTTCCCGTTGTCTTTGCCGGTAACGTTGACGGCAGAGCCTACGCCCGTTTCCGATCCCGACGCGATAAATTCTTCCGTAGGGGCGGGAGAGGTCGTATCAAGCGTCTGAGTGGTTACGGTCATAGAGCCGAACGGATTGGAACCGAAACGCCGCAGCGTTAAAGAAGCTCCGCTGAGATATTCGGAATCGTCTTTGCCGATTGCGGCGGCAAAAAGGGTCATAACTTGTGACGCGTTGACGTTTTCGGTCAAAGTGGCGCCGGAAGAGTCAACGTCGATTTCCCGAATGTTTCCGTTTGACAGGGTCAGCGTTGTCGCGCCGGGAACAAGTCCGGGCAATCCGGCCGCCGTTGCCAAATTGGACAAGGTGTCCGCATCCGTTGCTCCGATGGTCACGGCGGTATTGCCGGCGGAAACGGTACTGTCGTTGTCAAATTCGTAGGTCACTCCGCCAATGACGATCGTATTGCCGTCAGAAGGGGTGATTCCCGTAAAATCCAACACCTGTGTTGTGATGGCATCCGTGATGTCAATCGTCGTGCCGCTGGTCGTTCCGAATGTGGAAAAGGTGTAAGTCGTGTCGTTTACCGTAACGTTTTTGCCGGCATAATCCGTACTGGCGGTTCCGGTAAAAGTCAATTTTTGTTCGTTGACCGTTACTTCAGACGGCGCTGACGTTGACAAATAAGAGGCCGGTGCAACCATTGTCGGCCCGCTGACGCGGAAAAAGTCGGCCAGATTTGTAATGGACGAATTTTTTTCATAGTAGGCTTGCACCGTATTATACAATTCGTTCATAACCGCGATCGGCAGTTCGGATCTGGTGTCCAGATCGGCCAAATCTTTAATATTGACGGCGATGTAATCGGTTCCGGCAACATTTATGAGTGTTCCGGAAGCAACGCCTGCCGTATCAACAAAACGAAACTTTTTTTCCAGCATGTTTTCCGAATCGCCGATCGTAATGACCGAACCGATATAGGCCGCCAAATTTGTGTTCTGGAATGTAACGGATGCCGAATCCCCGCTGGTGACCAACATGGCAGAACCGGTCGGCGTCGGATTAATTTCCAATGTGGAACCGGAAGCGACATATCGGTTGTAATCGGGCTCGGTTTCATTGATTTTTGATTTCAACAAACTGACCAGTTTGACCGTATCGACGGTTCCGGTGCCTCTGTCGAGAGCGGAACTGATGTTAACGGTTGCAACGCCGTTTGCGGTGGCAGCTTCTATATCGGAAAACAGATAAGTATTGTTTCCGATGGCAATGGATTTGCCCAGATAGTCCGTGGATGTTGTGCTGCTGAATTCCAGACGGGCAACGTTTTTGATATCCCAGTCGATTTCCGGCAACTCAAATTCACCGGAGGAAATTCCCGTTTCGGGATCGGGATTTGCGGCTGATTGAATGCAGGCTTTTGTTCCGACTTTGAATTTAACGGCGGCGCCGGCGGCGGATTGTTCGACTTCAATCGTCGTTCCGTTTGAACCGACGGAGAAACGGCCGGCGCTGGGCATCGTGGCTTGAATGGCGTCGTTGAGTTTTTCGACAGCGTCGGCGGTCGTGACAATACCGGCGCTTAAATCAACGGCAATGACGGTTTCATTTGCGGCCGGGGAATAGGAAGTCGTCCCGTCTTTCGTAAATTCAAACACATAGTTTTTGCCGTTTGTTTCCATGGCGACATAGGAGTGATTGGTCGGAATCGAGGTGAATTCCAACTGAGCGCGTGCCGAATAAACATCCTGATCGGCGTCGTTTGTCACTTCGCTGGAGCTGTATGTCACTAACGTTGCGGCGCCGGACGGCATACCGACATCCAAAGACCACGTCCCCGTATCCGTTTTGGTAAAGGTCAGCGTTGCGTTATGAGAATTGCCCAATGAGTCGTAAACCAAAACGGCAGAGCTGTAACGGCCGCCTTTTTCCGGAGCCGCCGGATCAAACACGGGAGCGTCCGCCGGCAGGTTGGCGCCGAAAGAAATGTTTTGCGTTTCCTGAGCCGTTCCGCCGATTGTATTCAGATTGACAGCTTTGAGGTTGTTGGCATCAATGATGTTGTCATTGATATAAACGGTCGTTCCGGCGACGTCTGTATAGGCTTTCATATACATATTGTTGCCGATTTGAACCAACGAAGCGTTTTCTTCACCGTCGAAAGCCTGCAAAGGCCAGGCCTGCAGATAAAAACCGTTGTCGTTTTTCAAATAACCGTCCTGATCGACGCTGAAATTGCCGACGCGGGTATAGCTCCACAGATCGTCAACATCCGGCTGTGAAGTTTGAGTCGTAACGAAAAATCCTGATCCGGAAATACCCAGGTCGGTCGAAATGGTCGTACTGCTGAGCAATCCCTGAATATCAACGCCGGCACGCGTACGGCAGTAAACGCCGCCGCTGGAATAGCGTGTCGAAGAGACCTGCTTTGTTACTAACGTCGAAAAGCTGGCCGAATTGGCTTTATAACCGATCGTATTCACGTTGGCAATGTTGTCTGAAATGATGCTCATGGCAGACGATTGCGCGCTTAAACCCGAAACGCCGGTTCTTAATGCACCGAATAAACTCATTGTCATTCTCCTTTTTTCTTTTGGCCTTCTTTTTACGTTTCTGTATAAAGAAGCGCCGTTTTATGCCGAATTTTCTGATCGGCTTGTATTAAACCGTTTGTATTCCCTCTTCCGTTTCAGAAGCGTTGTTCGAAGCTGAAACAACATCATCTTTGCTGTGGATGGCCAGAACGCTGTTCATATCAACGGCGATGCCGCCCATACCGATGGCGACGCTGTCACCGTCATAAGCCACACCGGTGACTTTTCCGAAAACGGTCGTCTGCACTTCAACAGAGGAACCTGTGGAATCCAGAGCCGTTACGACAAGTGTGTAAGCTCCGTCTTCCAGCTGATTGCCGTAATTGTCTTTGCCGTCCCATGTCATTTCATGACGTCCCGCGGACTGTTCGACACCGGTAAAGCTTTTCACAAAGTTTCCTGACGCGTCTTTGATGGCGACGACGCATGAAGAGGCGTCGGCTCCCAACACATAGGAAAATTTAGCGCTTCCGTTCTGCAGCGGCAGTCCGCTGCCGAGGGCTTGTATGTACTGGTCCATATAGCTGACCGCCTGAGTCGCAACGGCATTGACGTTTTGCGCCACGATCGTTTCCAAATAAGTGTTGGATTGGATGCTTTGTTCGACCTGAGCGTATTGGACCAGTTGGTTGGTGTATTCGCTGGTATCCATAGGATCCAAAGGGTCCTGGTATTTTAATTGCTGAGTCAGCAAAAAGAGGAATGCTTCCATATCGTCGAACAGCTGCGTTTTCGAGCTGCCGGAATCTTTTCCCGAGCTGACGGCTTTGTTTAAAACGTCTATTCCGCTTACCGATGTAGTCATGACGTTTCCTCCCTTATACTCTGATATTCAGAGCGTAACGCCCTGAAATGCTTAATGTGCCTGCGGTTTCTGCCGTTTCGTCAACCGATTCTTCCGCGATGAAACGGTTTTGCGGATGCGGCTGTCTGTGTTCGTCGTTGTAGCGTTCGCCGCGATAGTTGAAACTGAAAGACTGATCATTCAGGTCAAATCCGCTGTCGGCCAGAGCTTGTTTCAACGCGCTTAAATCCGATTGCAGCAGGTCGAGCGTTTCAGCCCGCGCCGTGCTTAAAATCGCTTTCATTGAACCGTCTTTGCCGATTTCCAGATGAATCTTGATCGTGCCCAGTTCTTTGGGTTTCAAAACGATGTCGATCTTGTCCAATCCGTCTTTTAACGCCTTTTTGATGTTGACTTTGATTTGATCGGCCAATTCATTGACCGGGATGTTCTTTTGAACGGGAACGGAGCCGGATACGGCTTTGCCTTTAAGTTCGTGACCGACGGAAAATGCTGCCGTCGGAGTTGTTGAAACAGACGGAGTGTTGATTTCCACTGTTTGTCCGTCTGCCTGCTGAAGCGGGGAAGAATCGGACAGGACTTTGTTTTGAACGGGCAAGGCAGCAGCCAGAACGTTTGGTTGATTTTCTTGCGTTATTTCCTGGGCGGAAGGACGCAAATGTTCCGTTTTTCCGGAATGAAGCGTTAATTCTTTTGCGGAAACCGGGGAAATTTGATCTTCTTTTTTCTCAATTGTTAATTCCTTTGGTTCCGTATCTGCCTCTTTCGCTTTTCTGACAGAGGAAGAACGCGGGGAAACGTTGTGCGGTAAAGTCAATTCTTGAACGACGGGCGTTTGTGTTTGAACCGTGATCGCGATGTTTGTTTGCGCGGGCAGCTCATGCGCTAATTGTTCCGCTTGTCTGTGCGCTTGATGAGAAGAATAATCTTTATCAACAGATTGAATTTCTTCAACATTTACCGTGTCAACGGAAGCCGAACGGGGAACGGCGGCTGTTTCCGGCGTTGCTTTTGTTTGTGTTTCTGCCGCTTTAACGGCCTTATGATCGTTCGATTTGACGGATAAAACGTTCTGAGTTTCTTCAGGCTGCTTTATTTCCGCCGTTTTTGCATGTTCTTCCGGCCGTTTGTTCGAGACAGAGGCAATATTTTCCCGATCCGGTGCAAAAGTAAACTTGTCCTGTTTTTGAACAGGTGTTTCAACAGCGGCAAAAACCGGTGTTTTTTGTGGCTCTGTTTGTGTTTCTGTCTGAATTTCCGGTTTTTGATCGGGCAAAACGGTTTGCGAACGAACAGGATCGGAAACCGTTTCTTTTTGCGGCAAAAACGCTGCGGATAAAGAGTGTGCTTCCGGCGCTTGTTCTGTAACGGTTGTTTGCGGTGTTTGCGGCGACGGCATCAGAGTTGCTTGAATGGCAGAATTGATCAGAATGTCGGCCGCAGTTATTTCATCGGTTGAAACAAAAGGAGTTTCCGGCTGTTCAATGAAAAAATCTGAAGAAGAAAAAGTTTGGGGAACGACTGCGGAAGAAACATCCTGTAAGTCGATCTGTTCTTGCGGGATTGGCGTGACTTCTTGTGCGGCGGCGATATTTTCCCGTGTGGGAATCTTTTTCCCGCTTTGGGGCGCCGCGGAAGCAGGCGTCGCTTTTTCTTCATCCAGCTTTCTTAAAGTTTGGCTGGCTCTGGTGCGTTTGATGTGCAATTTGACAATTTTGACATTTTCCGGAGCCGCATTTCCTTTTTTCAAATCTTTTAAAGAAGAGGCGGCGTCTGCCCGTGCGCTGAGCGTATTATATAAAATGTCGGCATTCTTTTCCGTTTTTCCTGTTCTGACTTGATCCAGCGCCTGCAGGAATGCTTCTCCCGTTTTTATTGAAGAATCGACGGAATCAACGGGAGCGCTGTTCTGAACCGCGCTTGGAAATAAGTTTTCCGCGGCAGCGTTCGGATTTGTGCTCATCAGCAAATTGAAAACCGATAAATCCATAACAGCGTTCCTTGTTCAAAATTAAACTCGTTTTGATAAATGCAATAGGCGTGCCAAATTTTGAAAAGGAAGGGGGAATAAAAAAAGCCCTCTGGAAAAGAGGGCTTTTGATAAAAGAGATTCCCAATTAACGGGAGTAGAATTCGACGACCAAATTCGGCTCCATCTGGACGGGGTAAGGAACATCCGCCAGCTTGGGCACATGCAGAAAAGTTCCCTTTCCGGCTTTATGATCGACTTCCATATATTCGGGGACTTCGCGTTCCGTCGAAGCTTCGGCTTCCAAAACGATCGCCAGCTGACGGGATTTTTCGCGAATGGAAATTTCATCGCCTTCTTTGACTTGATAAGAAGGAATGTTGACGCGTTTTCCGTTGACCAAAATGTGACCATGGTTCACAAACTGGCGGGCGGCAAAAACGCTGGGAACAAATTTCATACGGTAAACAATGGCGTCCAAACGGCTTTCCAGCAGACCGATCAAATGTTCGGACGTATCACCGGAACGACGAATCGCTTCGGCATAATATTTACGCAGCTGCTTTTCGGAAACGTTGCCGTAGTATCCTTTTAATTTTTGCTTGGCTAACAATTGGGTGCCGTAGTCTGTCGGCTTGCCTTTGTGCTGACCATGCTGACCGGGGCCGTATTCACGGCGGTTGACGGGGCTTTTCGCTCTGCCCCACAGGTTAACGCCCAAACGGCGGTTAATCTTGAATTTAGCGGCTAAACGCTTTGACATCAGATATACTCCATTTTATTTGTTGTTGTCCCGATAGTCTGCGCCCGATCTTTCAGGGGCAGCGGGGCGGCAGAACCGTCCGCATTCTCGGAAATAGGTTTTGAAGTCTAGCAAAAAACGTAACTTTGTCAACCGTTTTATGCCGGTTTCTTTTCCGGATTTTTCAGCTGCTCGTTTTTCTTTTGCAGCATTTCCGTCAGGGCGGCTAAATTTCCTCCGTTTTGCTGTAAAATAGCGGTGTATTCGTTACGGTAACTCATCAGCATGCTGACGCCTTCCACGATCAGATCCGCCAATTTTAATGTTCCTTTTTTATCGGAAATGCGCCAAATCAGTTCAATATCGTTTTCCGCATCCGGCAGTTTGATTTTAGAGGTGATATAAAAGTCGCCGTTTTCACTTTTGCGGGCGGATTCAAAATGAATCGCGTCTGTTGTCAAGGTGTCGCCGGCATAGCTGTTAAAACGGTTCGTCCAAGTATAAATAATATTGTCGGCCAATGCGTTTGTATAGTTTTCAAACTGTTCCGGATCGGCTCCTTTTGCATAGCGTCCGAGCGTGAAACGGGCATTCGCTTTAACATTGATGACCGCCATAAACACCTGTCGGAATTTTTCCTGTTTTTGCTGCAGGGAAATCTTAGGACGGACGACATTTGTGATAATGTCGTTTGCCAGATTCTTTGCAAATTGTTCGGCTTCGGCCGTATCGGAGGCAAAGGTCGGACAGGACAAAAATAAAAAGCAAAAGCACAGACTTAAAAATTTTTTCATAACAAACCTCTTATTCGTCGAACTCTTCTTCCGCGTCCAAAGAAAACTCGTAATCGGCCGTTTTTTGGGTTGCTTCCTCCGTTCCTTTGACGCGCTCAATCATTTTTTTACGATGCTGCTGATAAGTGGAACGCATAAAAGCATAAAAATCCAGCGAAGATTTTTTGCCTTCATCCAATAGATCCATACTGTTTTCATAAGCGGCAATCGCATTGATGCCGTCAATGGTCCAGAAAATTCGTTTAACGTCCGCGTCATCATTATTGCGGGCAACATAATAAAACGGATCAAGAAAGATATCGCCGACAGTGCCGGAAGCGTCCCTTACGTTGGAAGGGCCGAGCAGCGGCAGGACAAGATACGGTCCGGACGGAATGTTCCAAACGGCCATGGTCGTACCGAATCCCTGTGAGTTTAAAGGCAGTCCCATCTTTCCGGCAACATCGTACATGCCGAAAAAACCAAGCGTTGAGTTAATAATAAACCGTGACAAGTCTATTCCGGCATTTTTGAAATTCAGCTGCAAAACGTCATTGATGACTGTTAAAGGGGTTTTCAGGTTGGTTAGAAAAGTTCTTGTTTTTGATCGGAAATCGGCGGTCGTGACGGCCCTGTACCCTTCGGCGATCGGATGCAAAACATATTTGTCCGCAACCATATTGAACGCGAAAATTTTTCTGTTCATCGGTTCCCAAGGATCGTTTGTTTCCCGAAATACGGCCGCTTCAGCCGGATCCGCCGGCACGGAAGCGCATCCCGGTAACAGCAGAAAAAGACAAACGACAATGAACCTTTTATATTTTTTTATCATAGGGGCAAGATTAACGCCGTAAGAAAAATCAGACAAGTTTTTTTAACCTGATAAATCGTTTTTACCCTTTTTAAAAGGTATCGAAGTAAACTTTTGTGAAAAAACGGAAAGAATGAAAGATGAAGGACAGTGATTTAAAGGAAAATGTTTCGGAAAAACAGCTGATTGAAACTTTGTTCGGGCCGGTTGAAGAAAGCGGTCAAATGCCGAACTATCAGGAAATTATTCAGGAAGAGATGCCGCATTATCTGTTTGATGATGCTTATAACAGAAAGCAAGCGGATTTGCCCTTGGTTTCGGTCAGGCACTATCGTCCGAAAATTATTTCTCAAAACAATATTTCTTATTTGATACCATATCTTGACGAACTGGCTCTGTTTGAAAAACAGTGGGGGTTTATAAAAAAAACAGGCAGCCGCGACGATTGGTGCAATTGGGTAAAAATCGAAGCCGTTCCTATTTTGGAAAAGTTGACGAAGCTTTGCTTTCAACATCAACTGCTGCAGCCGCGGGCGTTGTATTCTTATTTTTTCTGTGCGGCAAAAGGAAATACGCTGTATTTGTATAAAGAAGATAAAAAAGAAATTTTTCTGGAAATAGAATTGCCGCGTTTGAAAAACGGAGCGTGTTTGGCGGACAAACTGGCCGAGAAAGATTCGGGGATTTTTGATACAATTGCGGCGATCGCAGTCAATATGGGCAGAAATGCGACGGAAATGGCAAAAGGTTGGCTGGCAACGGGAAAAAATGTAGATTATACCTATTTGCATGGATTTGCATTGGAAATGTTGAATGCAATGACGCAGTACACGGCCGGTCTTATTGCCCGTGAAGGCGGTTGCTCGGGGAATGTTTTTTCTTTGGGATATGCTAAACAGGGCGCTGCAAAAGTACAGTCCGCCCTGATTAAAATGCTGGATGCTTCTTTGATTGATATCGCGTTCAGCCGCAACTATCTGATGATGCCGGAATATTCCGCTTTAGCGTTGGTTTTTCCGCGTTAACGGATTTTATTTGGCTTTTTTTTCGTGCGCTGTAATTTCCGCGTCGATCGCAGGCAAAATATCTTCGATCCTGTCAACATATGTGACCAGCTGCGCATGTTCGGGGCGGACATAGCCTTCATTAATTAAAGTGTCTATGATTTTTCTGAACGGTTCCCAAAAGCCGTTTGCGTTGTACATAACGATCGGTTTGTAATGTTCTTTCAGCTGTTTCAGTGTCATAATTTCAAACACTTCATCCAAAGTTCCGATACCGCCAGGTAAAATGCAGAAAGCGTCGGAAGCTTCAAACATCGCGTCTTTTCTGATATGCAGAGAGGGAAATATTTTTAATTCGCTGAGTTCAAAAAGCTGAGGTTCCTGATTTTGCAGAAGGGTGTTGATTAAACCGGTTACATGTCCTCCGGCTTCCAAAGCTCCTTTTGCGACAGCGCCCATCATACCGACATGACCCGCACCATATACCAGACGTATATGATTTTGAGCTAAAATTTTTCCTAATTTTGCCGCGTCTTTGACGTATTCGGGGTTCTTTCCGTTTGCGGAACCGCAGAAAACTCCCAGAGATTTTATTTTAAACATTTTTTTGATCCTGTTTAAGAAAAAGTAACAATATAGACGTATTATAGGTAAGCTTTATTAAACATTTCTTACAGGACGCGATGAAACATCTTTCAACTTTTATCTTTGCAGTAATGATGCTTTTTTCTCAACGACAGACGGCAGCGCAAATGTTGGACGATCTTTTTGACGAAGAGGAACTGCAGTCTTCGGAAGTCGGGAATTCTTCCGCAAAGCCGTCTCCTAAAAGCACTCCGGCAAGAAAGGAAAATCCATCGTCTTCCGTTAAAGCGCCTGTCCCTGTTCAGGCTTCGAAGGGCGCTCCTGTTCAAACTTCTTCCAAACCGACGGCCAAATCGGAATCCGCTTCGGTGCCCGCATCTTCCGTTCCCGAAAAGAAAGAACCCCAAAAGACATTCTCTTTATCGACAGGGCCGCAAGGGATTTCTCTGCCGCAGTTGGGGTCGGGAAATGCTGATTCTCTGCCTAATTTGGGCGGAAATACCAAGAAAAAAAACAGCGAGAATTTATCCTTATTTGAAATGAGAGCCAAAAAAACGGGTTTTTCCGATACAAATGTTTTGAAATTTGATATCGCCGGCATTCGGTTGAAAATGATGCCGGAGGAAGTTATTGAAAAAGCTGAGGAATTTGGCTTTTCGATTAAATTTAAGGATTTGAAAATTCCCGAATTGAACGAATGGAGATACCATCGCTTCTGTCTGGGAAAAAGATTTTATGCGCCTGACAATAAAAAACGCTGTATTCGCGAAGCCGCCCAAAACGATAACAGCGAATATGTCAGCCGCCTTGTTTTTGAAAACAAACGGCGCAGAGAAACGCTCAGCGTCGATTTTACCAGTATTTATACGGAAAATCAGGCGTATCGCATCCGTTATGTCAGCAAAGGAGACCATTCTTTGGGAGCGACGGAAGAAGGTCGGTTTTTGAAAACAAAACGGCGGCAGGAATTTTTGAAAACGTTAATTAAAAAATACGGTCCGCCGGATGAAGAGCAAACACTGTCATGGGGAATTGCCGGACGGGGCGCCACATTACAGGCCGAGATATCCGATACTTTCCTCGATGCTTCTTTAGTTATGGAAGATTCCCTAATGGAGGAAAACGATTTTGATACGATTTCCACCGAAGAAATAAAAGCAGATCCGTTGGATAATTTCAGTTTTTAATATCTTCCCAAACGAATTTTACCGATTCCGACCAAAACGGTTTTTTGCTTATCAAAAGACCCTGTTCTTTTAACCGCCTTTATCGTGGCGGAATAGTGGTGACGTTTTTCAAGGCACGGCGGCGTATAAGGAAAAGGTTTGACCGGATTAACACGGCTGGATTTTTCTTTAAAAGCAAAATTGGGCAAAATATTTTCTTCTCCCGGTACGGGGAAAAGCGACGCGGAAGATTCGCCGTTATGATAAAAACCGATTGACCCCAAACCGCCGTTTTCGGATAAAGCGGGGACATCCAGATCGTTAATTTCCATAATCAGCAGGTTTGCTGTTTTCGGAATGCCCGTGACATATAAGGGCGGCGTGCTGCCTTTTCCGCCGTCTGAACGGCAGCCTTGATGCGGAGGAATGATTTTTCCGTTCCATTCCGTCGGCTGCAGAAAGCTAACGGACAAAGAATAAACGTAATCCTCTTCAGACGAGACGCAGCCGTTTAAGGCGGTTAAGGACAGAAAATATAAAAACAGTTTTTTCATCTGGTTTTTTCCGCTATTTGAATCAATCATATTCTAGTTATATCATATTTTTTCGCGATGAATAGTTTTATGTTTTCGAATTATCTTTTGAACGCTTTTTTTCCTCCGGTCTGTCCTGTTTGTTCCGCCCGCGTTTCGACAGCCGGCCGGTTGTGTTCGGATTGTTTTTCCCGTTTGGAATTTGTTTCGGATAATTCGGAAAAACGGATCGCCGCGGTTGTTTATAATGAAACAAGCAAGCATTTGCTTATGAAACTGAAATACGGCGACAGGCCGGATTTGGCGTCTTTGTTGGCGCAATTGATGTACAACGCGGGAAACGATCTTTTACGACGGGCGGATTTGCTGACGTGCGTTCCGCTGCATTGGAAAAGAATGTTGTTCAGGAAATACAACCAGGCGGCCGTTCTGTCCGCGGAGCTATCAAAACTTTCCGGCGTTCCGTCAAATCCCGGACTTTTGAAAAGGATCAGGGCAACGCCTAAACAGGGAACGCGCAAAGAAAGATTTGAAAATGTTAAAAACGCCTTTGCGATGAATCCGAATTGCGATATTCAGGGAAAAACGATCATTCTGATTGATGACGTTCTGACAACGGGAGCAACTTCCCGTTCCTGTACGGAAATTCTGATGAAAAACGGTGCAAAAGCGGTCTGTGTGCTGACTTTTGCCAAAGCCGGTCGGGAAGATCAAACGCGGCCGTAAATGTCTTCATAGCGAATGATGTCGTTTTCATCCAATAAATCGCCGGTCTGCACTTCAATAAAAACAACGTCCGTCGAACCGATGTTTTCAATACGGTGTTTGGCTTTTGCGGGAATGAAAATCGGTGTGTTCGGTCCGGCTTTGACAAGACTGTCGCCATTCGTTACTTCCGCCGTTCCTTCCGTGATAATCCAATGTTCGTCGCGATGGTTGTGGCTCTGCAATGACAATTTTTGCCCCGGATGAACGACAATCCGCTTGACGGTGTGATGATCACCCGTGTCTAAAATTTCCCAAGTTCCCCAAGGACGAATGTCCGAAGCCCCTTTTTCATATTTTACAACCATATTATCGCTCCTTTTCTGTAAAGATGTTTCTTTGTACTCGATTTTGAAAAAAAAATATACCTGATTTTTACGCAAATTCTTGCTTTGTTATTTATATTAAGGTAAGAATACCTCGATTCTTGATATATTAATAAACGAGGAACAGAGCTTTTATGGGACTTGTTGTGCAAAAATTCGGCGGCACGTCCGTAGGGGATACGGACAGGATTAAAAATGTCGCATTGAAAGTCAAAAAAGAAATAGACGCCGGCAATCAGGTTGTTGTTGTTGTTTCCGCTATGTCCGGCGTAACAAACCAGTTGGTTAAATACTGCCAGGAAATTGCGCCTGATTACGACTTGAAAGAGTATGACGTTGTCGTTTCTACCGGCGAACAGGTGACAATCGGCCTGTTGGCGATGGCTTTGCAGGCAATAGGGATTCCGGCTCAGTCCTGGACTGGCTGGCAAGTGCCTGTTTTAACGGATGACGCTTTTTCCAAAGCTCGAATCAATCAAATCGGGACAGACGGATTAAAAGCTTGCCTGGCTGCGGGGATAGTGCCTGTCGTGGCGGGATTTCAGGGAATTAACGATAATGGCCGCATCACGACTTTGGGACGCGGCGGTTCCGATACTTCCGCGGTGGCTTTGGCAGCCGTCTTGGAAGCGGACAGATGCGATATTTATACGGACGTGGACGGTGTTTATACGACGGATCCGCGCGTTGTGAAAAACGCCAGAAAGTTAGATCGCGTTACATATGAAGAAATGTTGGAAATGGCTTCTTTGGGGGCGAAAGTTTTGCAGACGCGCTCGGTCGAACTGGCGATGAAATACCGCGTCAATTTGCGCGTGGTTTCCAGTTTTGAACAGAATCCGGTCGGAACGACTATTTGCGATGAGGGGGATATTGTGGAAAAAGAAATTATCAGCGGCATTACTTGCAGCCGTGACGAAGCTAAAATTACGTTGGTCGGCGTTCAGGACAAACCCGGCATTTCCGCCGCCGTTTTTAATGCCATGGCTCAGGCAAACATCTGCATTGATATGATTGTGCAAAGCGATTCGCCGGACGGAACGCATACGGATATGACGTTTACGCTTAATGAATCGGATTTGTCCAGAGCGGTGGCAGTTCTTGAAAAAAACAAAGAAAGTATCGGTTATCGTTCCGTTATTTCCGATGCGGACTGCGTTAAAATTTCTTTGATCGGCGTCGGTATGCGCACACATACGGGCATTGCGCAAAGAATGTTTGAGGCGTTGTCCGAAAAAGGCATTAACGTTCAAACCATTTCCACTTCGGAAATTAAGATCAGCGTTCTGATCGCCGCCGAATATGCCGAGCTGGCCGTGCGCGCTCTGCATGCGGCATTTCATTTGGAAGGCAAGGAATAAAGCATGCGTTCGAACGATGAAATTTTAAATGATTTTTGGAATGCCGGCCGTTCCTTTTTGAATACGCGCTATGCGATTATGGGCGGCGCAATGTCCTGGATTTCCGAACATCATCTGGTGGCGGCTATTTCTAATGCGGGCGGTTTCGGTGTTATCGCCGGCGGAGCGATGCCGCCCGATCTGCTGAAAGAAGAGATTGTTCAAACAAAGACTTTGACAAAAAACAGTTTCGGGGTGAATCTGATCACGATGCATCCGCAGCTGGACGAATTGATAGACGTTTGTATCGAAACCCGGGTCGGCCATATGATTTTAGCCGGCGGCATTCCTTCCGTTCAGGCGGTCAAGAAACTGAAAGATAAGGGAATGAAAGTTCTCTGTTTTGCTCCGGCTCTGGTGTTGGCAAAGCGATTGATTAAATCCGGCGCTGATGCTTTGATTTTGGAAGGAACCGAAGCCGGCGGACATATCGGGCCGGTGGCGACAAACATTCTTGTTCAGGAAATCGTTCCGTATATTAAAGATGTGCCCGTTTTTGTTGCGGGCGGTATCGGAACCGGTGAAATGATGGCGGCCTTTTTGGAAATGGGGGCGGCCGGCTGTCAGCTGGGAACCCGCTTTGTCTGCACGACGGAATGTATTGCGCATCCGAATTTTAAAAGGGCGTTTATCCGTGCGAATGCGCGCGATGCCATGCCGACCGTTCAGATTGATCCTCGTTTTCCCGTTATTCCCGTTCGTGCGATTACGAACGAAGGAACCAAGCGGTTTATGGAATTTCAAATGGAAACGATTCAGAAATATCAACGCGGCGAATTGGAACTGAAAGAAGCCCAGTTGGAAATTGAGCATTTTTGGGGCGGGGCTTTGCGCCGCGCAGTAATTGACGGCGATGTCGAAAACGGTTCGCTGATGGCGGGACAAAGCGTCGGACTTGTGAAAGAAGAAAAATCGGTTCAGGCGGTTATTGACGAACTGGTTTCTCAGGCGGCCGATGCTTTGAGGCGCTTTGGCCGGGCAAACGCGTAACAGATTAAAAGGTGACACTATGACGCAGAACGAAGAAAAGCCGGAAAATTTGAATCCGACGGAAAAAAAGGAAGAGACGGTCGGCGCTTTGCTGCGCAAAACGCGTTTGGCTAAAAATCAGGATCTGCGCGATATAGCTTCTTATTTATGTATTCGCTATCAGTATTTGGAAGCTTTGGAAGAGGGGCGTTATAAAGAATTGCCCGGCGAGGCGTATGCAAACGGTTTTATCCGCAGCTATGCTTCATATTTGGGATTGAATCCGGCGGATATTATTACACGCTATAAACAAGAGTTTTTCAGCCAGGAAAAACGGGAAAACAATCTGTATGTTATGTCTCCCGAGGAAGCGGAAAACGTTGTTCCGGCGCCGAAAATATTGATTGCTTCTCTTGTTTTGCTGTTGATTGTTTTCGGTTTGTGGCAGTCTTCTTCCAAAGAAAAGGAAATGCCGACGCCCGTTGTTGTGAAGCCGGTTGATTCTATTACGATAGTGGATCAGGCTTATCCTTTGCCGCAGGAAGAAAATATTTCCGTGACGGCGGAAACGGAAGATGTTCCTTCCGCGGCGGTCGTGCCGCCCGTTCCTCCGGTAAAACCGGAATATAAAGAAGAAAGCGAACCTGAAGTTTCGGAACCGCCTGTTAGGGAACCCGAACCGGTTAAAGTTGAGCCGAAAGTCGAACCGGAGCTTTTAAAACCGCAAATTTACGGTCAGAAAAACTATAATCCCAGATTGATTTTAATTGCTAAAGAAGAAGTGTGGATTGAAATTACGCGCAGGGATACGGTTGTTTTTTCGCGGCTGCTGAACAGAGGAGATCAATATATGGTTTCTTCAAACAAACCGGAAGAGCTGTTTTTAAAAACAGGGAACGCCGGCGGGCTGGAAATTTATTGCGACGGAAAATTGACGCAATCTTTGGGGCCGAGAGGAGCGCTGCGTTCGAATGTCGCTTTGATTCCCGACGATTTTGCCGCAAAAGTTGTTGAAGATATAGAATAGGTGAACGATGAATATGCCTGAAATTAAGCGCCGTCATTCCAGACGCGTGTATGTCGGATCTGTTGCCGTCGGTGACGGTGCTCCCGTTTCCGTTCAATCCATGACAAATACGCCGACGGCGGACGTTGCCGCGACGGTGGCGCAGATCCGGTCGTTGGAGGCTGTCGGCGCGGATATTGTTCGTGTTTCCTGTCCCGATGAAGAATCGACAAAGGCGCTGAAAGAAATCGTTAAACAGGTTAAAGTGCCGATCGTTTCCGATATTCATTTCCATTATAAGCGCGCGATCGAATCAGCCGAAGCGGGCGCGGCTTGTCTGCGTATCAATCCGGGTAATATCGGTTCTGCGGAACGTGTCCGCGATGTGATCAAAGCGGCAAAAGATTATAATTGTTCTATGCGGATTGGCGTCAACGGCGGCTCTCTGGATAAACATTTGCTTGAAAAATATGGCGAACCGTGTCCCGAAGCGATGGTTGAAAGCGCTTTGGAACATGCTAAGATTTTGGAGGACAACGACTTTTTTAATTTCAAAATTTCGGTGAAATCTTCCGACACCCTGATGACGATGAAAGCTTATCGTCTGTTAGCGGCTCAATGCGATTATCCGCTGCATCTGGGCGTGACGGAAGCCGGCGGTTTGCGTGCCGGAACGGTTAAATCGGCTTTGGGAATAGGGTCGTTGCTGATGGATGGAATCGGCGATACTTTACGCGTGTCTTTGACGGCGGACGTTACCGAAGAAATCAAAGTCGGCTTTGAAATTTTGCGGACTTTGGGGCTGCGTTATCATGGCGTTCGTCTGGTATCTTGCCCGACATGCGCGCGCCGAGGCATTGATGTTGAAAAAGTTGTCAAGGAATTGGAAGTTCGTTTGGAACATATTTCCGAACCTTTGAAAATCGCCGTTATGGGATGCGTTGTAAATGGTCCCGGCGAAGCTCGTGAATCCGATATCGGCGTATGCGGCGGCGGGAACGGCAAGGCTCTGCTGTTTGTTCGCGCAGAGCAAAAAGAACCGATTAATGCCGCAAATGCCGCGGATATCGTGGCGGAATTGGCGGAAAAAATGGCAGCCGAAAAGACGGAGAAAGCAAAATGAAAATACAGCCGGCGCGCGGCACGCGCGATATATATGGAGCGGATCTGAGCGCTTTTTTATTTGTTGAAAATACGGCCAGAGCTTTGGCAAAACGCTATGGTTTCGGCGAAATTCAAACACCGATCTTTGAAGCGACGGAAGTTTTCGCGCGCGGCGTCGGTGAAACGTCGGATATCGTTTCCAAAGAAATGTACACATTTACCGATCGCGGCGGGGAAAGCTTTACGCTTCGTCCCGAAGGAACGGCCGGTATTGTCCGCGCGTTTATTTCCGAAGGCATGGAGCAAAATCTGCCGGTTAAATTGTTTTATGCGGGGCCGATGTTCCGCTATGAGCGTCCGCAAAAAGGCCGCTACCGTCAGCTGCATCAGGTCGGATTGGAAGTTTTAGGTTCCGCCGCGCCGCAGACGGATGTGGAAGTGCTTTGCCTGGGATGGGATTTTTTATCGGCTTTGGGGCTGAAGGATTATATCCGGTTGGAATTGAACACATTGGGCGATGCGGAAAGCCGCGCGGCTTACCGTAAAGCATTGGTTGCCTATTTTGAACAATATAAAGACAAGCTTTCCGAAGACAGCTTGAATCGTCTGGAAAAGAATCCGTTGCGCATTTTGGATTCCAAAGATGAAGGGGATAAAAAAATCGTCGAAAATGCGCCGGCGATGACGGATTACTTAAATGAATCTTCCCGCGCTTTTTTTGAAGAAGTCAAAGCCGGACTGATCGCAATGGGAATACCTTTTATCGTCAATCCGCGTTTGGTGCGCGGTTTGGATTATTACCGTCATACCGTTTTTGAGTTTATTACGGATTCTCTGGGCGCACAGGGTACGGTTCTGGGCGGCGGGCGTTATGACGGATTGGTTGAAGAACTGGGCGGGCCGCAGACGCCCGGAATCGGTTTCGGTGCCGGTATTGATCGCTTGTCTTTGTTGCTGCAGGAAGTCGGCAAACAGCCGGCTGAGACGCGTCCGATCGCCGTCATTCCCGTCGGAGCGGATACGCTGTTGCCGATTATGCAGACGGCGCATACGCTGCGGCAAAACGGTTTCATTGTCGATATGGCCTATTCGGGCAATATGGGAAAACGTATGAAAAAAGCCAATAAAATCAACGCCTGCGCGGCAGTGATTATGGGATCAGACGAATTTGCCAAAGGTGTTGTGACCGTGCGTGATTTGGATTCCGGCGACCAAAACGAAGTCGCGTTGACGGATTTGAGTGCTTTTATGCAAAAATACAAGCAATGTCAGGGAGCCTAGTATGAGTTTTGAAGAAAAACTGGATGTCGTTTTGGCCCGGCATGAAGAACTGGAGGCTTTGCTTGGTTCCGGCGATAACGTGGACGGGGAAACGTTTGTTAAGCTTTCTAAAGAGTTGGCGGCTTTGAAAGATGTGGTCGTCGTTATCCAGTCGTATAAAAAAGTGTTGTCGGATATGGAAGAAGCGCAAGCTCTTTTAGATGATTCGGAAACGGACGACGAAATGCGGTCAATGGCGCATGACGAGATATATGCGGCCAAGGAAAAGATGCCCGAATTGGAAAAGCAGCTTAAAATTTTGCTGCTTCCCAAAAACGCCGTTGATGAAAAGAATGCGATTTTGGAAGTCCGCGCCGGAACGGGCGGAGAGGAAGCCGCTTTATTTGCCGCTGAATTGTTCCGTATGTACGAACATTATGCCGCCATTCAAGGATGGAAGTTCGAAATGCTGTCCGTCAATGATACGGGGATCGGCGGTTATAAGGAAGCTTCGGCCAGCATAAGCGGCCGCAACGTGTTTGAACGGCTGAAATTTGAATCCGGAGTGCATCGTGTTCAGCGTGTTCCGGAAACGGAAGCTTCGGGGCGCGTGCATACGTCTGCCGCGACGGTTGCCGTTTTGCCGGAAGCTGAAGAAGTCGATTTGAAGATTGATGAAAAAGATTTGAAAATCGATGTGTATCGCGCTTCCGGCGCCGGCGGTCAGCACGTCAATAAAACGGAATCCGCCGTTCGCATCACGCATATTCCGACCGGCATTGTTGTCGCATGTCAGGATGAACGTTCGCAGTTTAAAAATAGAGATCGTGCGATGCGTATTTTGCGGTCGCGCATTTATGATATGCAGCAAGCCCAACTGGACAAGGAACGTGCCGTCGATCGTAAAAATCAAGTCGGTTCCGGCGATCGTTCCGAACGGATTCGCACTTATAATTTCCCGCAGGGCCGCGTGACTGATCACCGTATCAATCTGACTCTGTATAAAATAGACGAAGTAATGAACGGGACGGCATTGAACGAAATTATCGAAGCGTTGATTGCGGAAGATCAGCTGTCCCGCCTCTCTGAGCTTGAGTAAGAATGCGTGTTAAAGATCTTCTTGCCGAACTGGCAGAACGCTTTGAACAGGCGGGATTGGACGAAGCGCGCGCGGACGCCAGAGCTTTGATCGCTTTCGGAATCAATAAAACGCCTGTTTTTTTAAGGATTAATCCAGATTTTGAAGTTGAAACAGACCAGCTGGAAAAGATACAATCTTTTACCGAACGGCGGCTGAAACGCGAACCCGTTTCCAAAATCACGCAGACCCGCGGATTTTGGCGGCTGGATTTCAAAGTCACGCGGGATGTCCTTGACCCGCGTCCCGATTCCGAAACGTTGATTGAGGAAGCTTTAAAGGTTTTCAGAGATCGTTTCGCAACATTAACGATATTGGATTTGGGAACGGGATCCGGTTGTTTGGCTCAAGCTTTGTTGTGCGAATATGTCAACGCAAAAGCCGTCGGCTTGGATTCTTCGGAGCAGGCTTTGGCGATCGCGGCGGAAAATGCGGCGTCAAACGGATTAAAAGATCGGTTTTCTGCGGTTTTGGCGGACTGGAGCAATCCCGATTGGGAAAAAGGTTTAGGAACGTTTGATTTGATTATTGCCAATCCGCCGTATATTGCGGAAAAAGAAAGGGCGGTTCTGGCTCCGGAAGTTGTTAATTATGATCCGGCGCAAGCTTTGTTCGCCGGAGAAGACGGACTGGACGCTTATCGGAAGATTGCGCCCGTATTGCCTCGCCTGCTGAAAAAAAACGGCGTATTTATTGCAGAATTCGGCAAGGGACAGGAAGAAGATGTGCGCCGGATTATTTGCTCTGCCGGTTTGCGTTTCGGGGCTTTTGGTGTGGATTTGGGCGGAATTATACGCTGTTTGACAGCTTTTTGCTGAAAAATGTAAAAAAAGATTGAAAAATAATAAAGAGCTATGTAGTTTAAGCAGAGATAAAGGAAGCCTTTACCGTAAGTGACGGCGGCAGTTTTTAATTTCAACAAAGATGAGTATTTTCCATGGGCATGAATCCTCGGGGACGTTCGCGCGGACGCAACCATAATAATTTTAACAATAACCGCCGGTTTAACAACGGCCCTAATCGCAATACGGTTTATGACAGCATCGGTCCGGCGGGGCGGCTGCGCGGAACGGCTTTTCAGCTGATGGAAAAGTATCTGTCCGCCGCTAAAGAACTGATGTCGTCCGATCGTGTCGCCGCCGAAAGCTGTCTGCAGCATGCGGATCACTATATGCGGATAAATGCTTTGGCCATAGCTGCAGAGGGAATGCGTTTTGCACCTCAGCCTCAGACAGAGCCGGAAACGGTTGAAAATGTTGAAGAGGCGGAAGATCAATCCGATGAAAACAATCCGGTCGTCATATCTTTGCCGGAACCGGTTGCGGAAGAGAAAAAAGAGCCGAATTTGTCCGAAGTCGTTAAAAAGGATTTGTCAGTTCCGGTTTCGGTCATTGCTGAAAATGAAGTGAAAACGCACCGCGGCCGTCCCGCGGCAAAAAAAGAACCGCAGCCGATTGAAGGAAATATTCCTGTTGTTGTTAAACGTCGCGGCCGTCCTTCCAAAAAAGCGGTTGATGCTGAAGCGTAACGTTTTTATCGCTTAAAAAATCGTTGTTTTGATGAAAAGTCTTCTTGTCAAAAGAAGAAGGCGAACCTATATCAACAAGAGAATTTTTTTATATAGAGGCGTAAAATGAATATAGATAAATTCACAGAAAGAAGTCGGGGGTTTATTCAATCGGCTCAAGGCGTTGCGGAACGTAATGACAATCAATTTGTAACGCCGGAACATTTATTAAAAGTATTATTGGACGACAATGAAGGAATGTGTGCCGAACTGATTAAAAAGGTCGGCGGCGATCCGAAAAAAGCAAAAAAAGAAACGGCGGAAGCTATCGATAAACAGCCGAAAGTATCGGGCGACAGCGTCGAATGTTATCCTAATCAGCAATTCGGCAAGATTATGTCTCAGGCTGAAGAAATCGCGCAAAAAGCCGGTGACGAATATGTCACGGTGGAACGCATGCTTTTGGCTATGCTGATTGTGCCGAATACGGAAGTTCATCGTATTTTGACCGATTGCGGTTTGACGGCGGTCGGTCTGAACAAAGCAATCGAAGATTTGCGCCAAGGCCGCAAAGCAACGACAGCCAATGCCGAAGGAAAATACAAAGCGCTGAAAAAATATACTTTGGACTATACGGCGCGGGCGCAGGAAGGAAAACTTGATCCCGTTATCGGCCGTGACGAAGAAATTCGACGGACAATTCAGGTTTTATCCCGCAGAACGAAAAACAACCCTGTTCTGATCGGCGAGCCGGGCGTCGGGAAAACGGCGGTAGTTGAAGGGTTGGCTTTGCGTATCGTCAACGGTGATGTGCCGGAAAGTTTGAAAAATAAAAGGCTTTTGGCTTTGGATATGGGAGCTCTGATTGCCGGCGCTAAATTCCGCGGTGAATTTGAGGAACGTTTAAAATCCGTTCTGGAGGAAATCGAAGCTGCCGAAGGGCAAGTTATTTTATTCATTGATGAAATGCACACGATTGTCGGTGCGGGCGCTTCGGAAGGGTCAATGGATGCCTCTAATCTGCTCAAGCCCGCTTTGGCCCGCGGGGAAATGCATTGCGTCGGCGCAACGACGTTGGACGAATACCGTAAATATGTGGAAAAAGACGCGGCTTTGGCCCGTCGTTTCCAACCGGTTTTTGTTAACGAACCGACTGTGGAAGACACAATTTCCATTCTGCGCGGCATTAAAGAAAAGTATGAACTGCATCATGGCGTCAAAATTTCAGACAGCGCTTTGGTATCGGCGGCAACGTTGTCCAATCGCTATATTTCAGATCGTTTCCTGCCGGATAAAGCGATTGACTTGATGGACGAAGCGGCTTCCCGTCTGCGTATGGAAGTCGATTCCAAACCGGAAGCCTTGGACGAAGTCGATCGTAAATTGATTCAGTTTAAAATCGAGCGGGAAGCGTTGAAAAAGGAAACGGATGAGGCTTCCGTCGAACGATTGGAAAAATTGGAAAAGGATATTCATGAGCTGGAAGAGGATTCCGCTCAGAAAACGGCGGAATGGCTGTCCAGTAAAAACGCTTTGTCAAACGCTTCCAAACTGCGTGAACAGTTGGATGCCGCGCGTATCGAAGTTGATCGGGCTTTGCGTGAAGGACAATACGAGCGCGCCGGCGAATTGCGGTATAAACAAATCCCCGAATTGGAAAGCCGCCTGAAACAGGCGGAAGCGATTGCCGCGTCCGCGCAAGTGTCGGCCAGCAAAAACGTGACGACGGAAATGATCGCTTCCGTTGTGTCTCGTTGGACGGGAATCCCTGTGGATAAAATGCTGACGGGCGAACGCGAAAAGCTGTTGAATATGGAAAGTCATATTCAAGCGCGTCTGATCGGGCAGGACGAAGCGGTTAAAGCCGTTGCAAACGCTGTTCGCCGTTCCCGGTCGGGATTGCAGGATCCGAACAGGCCGATGGGATCGTTTTTATTCCTGGGGCCGACGGGTGTCGGAAAAACGGAACTGGCGCGGGCTTTGGCTTCTTTCCTGTTTGACGACGAACGGGCTTTGCTGCGTATTGATATGTCCGAATATATGGAAAAGCATGCTGTGGCGCGGTTGTTGGGCGCTCCTCCGGGATATGTCGGCTATGAAGAAGGCGGCGTTTTGACCGAGGCTGTCCGTCGTCGGCCGTATCAGGTGATTTTGTTCGATGAAGTTGAAAAAGCGCATCCCGATGTCTTCAATATTTTATTGCAGGTTCTGGATGACGGCCGGCTGACGGATGGACAGGGGCACACGGTCGATTTTAGGAATACTTTGATTATTCTGACTTCCAATTTGGGGGCGCAGATTTTGGCCGATCAGCCGGAAGGTCAGGATATCGAACAAGTCAGACCGCAGGTGATGGAAATCGTTAAAGCCGCTTTTAAACCGGAGTTTTTGAACCGTTTGGATGAAATTTTGCTCTTCAGGCGCCTGAGCCGTTCGGATATGAACGGGATTGTTCAAATTCAACTGGCGCGTTTGGATAACCGTTTGGCGGAGCATCACATTAAACTGGATTTGGACGAAACGGCTTTGAACTGGCTGGCGGATACGGGATACGAACCGATGTACGGCGCCAGACCGTTAAAACGTTTAATCCAGCGTGAACTGGAAAATCAGTTGGCGTTAGCGATTTTGGACGGTCAGGTGAAAGATAATTCCGTTGTTAAAGTCCGCGTGGTTAATGACGCGTTGAAAATAGTCGGAACTTTGGAAGACGGGCAAGAAGTTCAGAATGCCGAATTTGAAGAGGCTGCATCGCCGCCGCCTGTTATGGTGAAGAAATTGATCAAACGGCCTGTTTTAAAACAGCCTCCTTCTTTGCCGGGAGCGGATACGCCGCGGCAGTAAACATAAACGGGCAAAGATTATTCTTTGCCCGTTTTTTGTTTCAGTTCTTTGATATCTTCGTTGGAAAAGCGCATACCCGTCAACAGGCACATTTCAATTAAACCGATGTTTGTGCGCGGCATATGCATGCCGAAAACGGAAGCGCCGGCAAAACGTTTGAAATCCTGAGAATGAAGTGTTCTGCCCGGGCCCAGGGCGATCCAGGCCTGATTTGGCAAAATAGTGTATTTCAACGAACTGTAATATTCCAATTGACTGCGTCCCAATGCCGTTTGTTCAATTCTGGCGTAGTCTCCTGATTTTTCCGTTAAAATAAGGGATGCTTCCACCAATCCGAGGGAAAGAGAGCAACTGTTGATCGTTGTGTCATGCTGCGCGTACATATTTTCCAGCAGTTTGGTCGTTTGACGGGCGGCAAAATTGGCAAAAGACAGCTGCTGCGTCATTTGAAAACGAAGATTCACCGCAATCATATCCCATGTGTAGTCTTCAACGTCTTTCATATATCTGGGTAAATTTAGAAAGTATGCGTCCATCTGAGGCAGCAGATCGTTTGTTTCTTTGTCTGACGGATTGGTTCTCGCATAGACACTTAAAGCCTGCCAGATATATGTCATAAACGGATTTTTTTGAGACGGTGTTTTCAACGCCTGCTGAGCATGATAAATCAAAGCCAGCTTCCACTGTTCTCGCTGTTCCGCAAAGGATGTATCGCTGGTAAAGTTCCAATAGGATATTTCTGTAATTAAAGCAAAAGCGGTCGCCGCAATTTCCGCTTCCAGGCGTTGAATGGTTTGATGGGGCGAGGTTTTGCGGGAATCTGGAGAAGCGATGCTGTTTTTACTGTAATAAAACGAAATCAGTTTTCCGGGCATACTGTTGTGTGTGACCGATACGGACGCATAACCGCGCAGGGCTTTGACCGCGGAAGACAAAACAACGGCGGCTAATTGGGAATCTATATTGTTGCGCACTAAAAAGGCGTAATACTGCATTAATGTGTATCCGGCGCGGGTTTGGTGAATGACGTTGTCCCAATGAGTATAATTGCCGGTTATAAAGTCGTATTCATATTTGAAAAAACCGTCGGGTTGCTGTTGATTGATCAGGAAATGAGCCGATAAAGCCAAATAATCCAATACCTTATCCGGCTGCTGTACCTGAACGGGCGTTTTTTCTTCGACGGTCTTGTTTTTTTCTTTTAAACAGCCGGAAAGCAATAATGTAAAACAACAAAGCAAACCGGTACATATTTTTCGGATCATCTTTTTTTTCCTTTGCGCCAACCGCTATAGTGTAAAAGGGAACGGAGGAAAGTCAAAGCGAAAATAATAAATTTGATTATCTCTTGTTAATAAACATATAGTAAGTTAAAAAAGAAAATCTGAATTTTAACCGGATGTGATGGAACGTGAAAATCAAAATCTTAAAAAGAATCGGCAAAAGCGCTTTTGTCCAAACGATTTTGGGACATTTGATCTATTTGTATGTATTCTTGGTTTATAAGACCTCACGTTGGACGATAGAAGGATTGCGCGATGAGTATGTTTCCGGCGATTTTTCTTATCTGATCACGTTTTGGCACGGACGGAACTTGTCGGATATTTTCTTTAAGATGCATAAGAAAATACAGAAAAAAGTTTCTGTTTTGATTTCTCTGCATCGGGACGGCCGCATTATGGCATCGGCGATGGACGGAGTCGGTATAGAAACGATTGATGGTTCTTCCACGCGCGGCGGAGCGATGGCTGCATTGGAAATGATTAAAATGCTGAAAAAGCCCGCGCATATTGTTGCGCTTGCGCCGGACGGCCGTAAGCCCGGTTATAAAATGACGGACGGTTTGATTGTTTTGGCAAAAAAATCTCAACGGCCGATCGTTTTATCCGTTTTTTCCGTTCGCCGGGGGATTGTATTGAAAACATGGGATAGTTTTTTGCTTCCTTTTTTATTCAATAAAGGAATTGTTATGCTCAGCGAACCGATCTGGATTCCTTCGGATTTGACCCCGGAAGAAGTGGAAAAATGGCGCCGGATTTTGGAAGACAGACTGAACGAATTAACATTGAAAGCCGATCGGCGCATCGGCTTTAAAGGACAATTTTCTCTGGATGTGGAGGGAAAAAAATGAATTTAATGTCAGTTTCTTTATATCGTGCCGCAACATATGTCGGCTATCCTTTGATTGCCGCATATCTGGCGGTTCGTAAAGCCCGCGGCAAAGAAGATTTGGCCCGCTTCGGCGAACGTATGGGCTTCGCGGCCGTTCCCCGTCCCGAAGGCAGGCTGGTTTGGCTGCATGGCGCCAGTGTCGGGGAAACATTGTCAATGCTTCCGTTGATTCAAAAAATTCAGGAACTTTATCCTTCCGTGCATATTTTGGTGACTTCCGGAACGGTGACTTCGGCGCAGTTAATGGAAAAACGGCTGTCCGGATCGGCTTTTCATCAATATGTTCCGATAGACTGCATGCCGCAGGTCAGACGATTTGTCGATCATTGGAAGCCGGATCTGGCGTTGTGGCTGGAATCCGAATTTTGGCCGAATATCCTTTCCGTTATTTCTGAACGTAAGATTCCTTTGGTTTTGATTAACGGGCGCGTTTCGGATAAATCTTTCGAACGATGGAAAAAAATGCCGCGCTTCAGTCATCAGCTGCAGAAAATGTTTGTCAAATCATTCGGTCAAACGCAGGAAGATGCCGACAGGTTAAAAGAAATCGGCGCCGAAAATACCGCCTGCGTCGGCAATATCAAATTTGCGGCGGCTCCGCTGCCGGTTGATGAAGACGAATTGAAACGCATGAAAAAACAGATAGGGCTCAGAGCCTGCTGGACGGCGGGCAGCACGCATGCGGGCGAAGACGAAATCATCGCAAACACGCATAAAACGCTTAAAGAAAAAATTCCCGATATTCTGACGATTATTGCGCCGCGTCATCCGAACCGTGCCGCCGAGATTGAAGATATCTTTAAAAAGGCTGGGTTAAAGGTGGCGTGTCGTTCGCGCAAAGAAGAAATTACTAAGGAAACGGATATTTATCTGGCTGATACGATCGGAGAAATGGGATTGTTTTATCGCCTGGGCGAAGCCGCTTTTGTCGGAGGATCGATGATTCCTTTCGGCGGTCAGAACATTATTGAGCCGGCGCGTTTGGGCAAAGCGATTTTGTGCGGCCAATATATGATGAATTTCCGTGAAATTGTCGCGCGCGCTAAAAAGGCCGATGCTTTGTTTGTTGCTGAAAATGAAGCGGAGTTGGGGCAAACGCTGGTTGATTTGTTAACGGATAAAAAGCTGTTGGTTAAAAAACAGAAAAACGCGCAAGCTTTTGCAGAAGCCGAATCTAATGTTTTGGAACGGCTTATGCCGGAACTGGAAGTCTATTTGAACGATCAAAAATAGAGGGAATTATGCCGCTTAAAGCGCCGGGATTTTGGCAAAAAAACAATACCTTTTTAAGTAAATTGCTGTCGCCTTTGGGGAAGCTTTACGCTTGGGGTGTACAGTGGCGTATAGAAAAAACAAAGCCGTACGAGTCAAAAATTCCCGTTGTTTGCGTCGGAAATCTGGTTATGGGCGGCGTAGGCAAGACGCCGTTGGCCGTTTCGATAGCCGAATACTTTAAAATGAACGGAATGAAACCGGTCTTTTTGACACGGGGATACGGAGGCGGATTGAGCAATGTGCTTGTTGATCCGGATAAGCACAATGCGGTGCAAACGGGAGACGAGGCGTTGCTTTTGGCCAGAGTGGCGCCGACCATTGTGGATGCCGATCGGGTCCGCGGTGCTAAAAAAGCGGAAAAGATGGGAGCCGATGTTATTGTAATGGACGATGGTTTCCAAAACCCGAAGCTGTATAAAACATTGGCTTTGGCTGTTTTTGACGGTCGGTTCGGTTTCGGAAACGGCAAAGTTTTTCCGGCAGGGCCTCTGCGAGAACCGTTGGAGGACGGATTGAAACGCGCCAACGCTTTTGTTGTTGTCGGCAAAGATGTTTCCGGCGTAAGAAAATGGATCGGCAATCGCTATGACTCTTTGCCTTTTATAGGGATGCACATTGAACAGGATGTGGCAAAGATTGAGCAGTTGTCCGGAAAAAAGGTGTTTGCTTTTGCCGGGATCGGCTATCCCGAAAAGTTTTTTGATATGCTGAAAGAATATGGCTGCGATGTGGTAAAGACCCGCTCTTTTCCTGATCATTATCCGTATAAGGATGACGATATGACCGATTTGATCGCCGAAGCCGCTAAATCGGAGGCGGTTCTGGTTACAACGGCTAAAGACGGCGTTCGCATCGCGCCGCGTTTTCAGCCGTATATTCAAATTGTGGAAGCATATATGGTTTGGGATACGCCGGATACGTTATGCGCACTTTTGGCCTCTTTGCACAGGTAACAGGTGAAGGAAATGGTGCAGAAACGGTCTTTTAAAAATCGGTTGAAACGACGGTTGAAAAGAATTATCAACCTGTGTACGCGTTATCCGTTGGAATTGATCGGAGCGGTTTTCTTTTGCTTTTTTTTCCGTTTGCTGCCGTTGGATTGGGCTTCTGCCGTCGGAGGCTTTATCGGTCGGCATGTCGGGCCGCATCTGCGTGTTTCGTGGATTGCCCGCTATAATCTGATGAAGGCTTTTCCAGAAAAAACACCGGCGGAAATTGATGAAATCGTTGTTAAAATGTGGGACAATCTGGTGCGTACTTTCGTCGAATATCCGCATTTGCGTCAGTTGTGCGCTCATTACGACGACAGAATTGAATTTATAAATTTTGAAAGAGTGGAAGCTCTGCGTGATGACGGCAGAGCGGGGATCTTTTTTTCGGCGCATATCGGTAATTGGGAAGTTTCTTCGATTGTCGGCGTTAAATCGGGGATGCCTTTGCATCGAATTTACCGTTCGGCAAATAATCCTTATGTCGAATGGCTGTTTCGTTATTTTCGTCAAAAAATTGAGGGGATACTTGTTCCCAAAGGGATGGGCGGATTTCGTCAGATTGTAGATTTAATGCGTAAGAACGGACATTTTGCATTATTGATTGATCAAAAATTGAAAGAAGGGATTCCCGTAGATTTTTTCGGTTATTCCGTTATGACAACGCCGTCTCTGGCTTCGTTGGTACTCAAGCATAATTATCCGGCCGTTCCGGTCCGGTCACAACGTTTGAACGGAGCGCATTACCGTTTAACGATTGAAGAACCGCTTCAAATTGAAAAGACCGGAAATAATGATGAAGACACGCGCCTCTTTATGGAAAAGGCCAATCATATTTTGGAACGTTGGATTCGCGAAGATCCTGCGCAATGGCTGTGGGTGCATAAACGTTGGCCCGATTCCAAAAGAAAATGGAAAGACCTGTACCGTCAGCGCCGTTTGTGGAAAAAAGGGATCAAACCGGAAGATGTTTTCCAAGCCGCGATTCAGGATCGTCACGAATAAGTGATGAAAGTATAAAAAAGTCTTTGACCTGACAGCGCTATTAGTGGTTAAAATTAAAAAGATATCTTTTAACCGTATAAGGAATGAAAATGGGGCAGGAACAAACAGCTCAAGAAATAGAAAAAATGAGCTATGAAGAAGCTTTGACCGCTTTGGAGGAAATCGTTCGTCAAATGGAAGCCGGAAAGGTCAAATTGGACGAAGCGATTGATTTCTATGAACGGGGCATGCTGCTGCGTCGTCATTGCGAAACAAAGTTGTCCGCCGCCCGTTTGAAAATTGATCAAATTACGGCTTCGCTGAATGGGCAGGCCGTGGGTTTTGTTCCTGTTGCTATGGAGAGTCAGGATGACTAATTTAATTACAGCCATTAAAGAAACGTCTGTCGAAGTCAAAGCCGAATTAGACAGGTTGCTGCCTGTTCCGAACACGCCGGAACGCCGTGTTATTGAAGCGATGCGTTATTCCGTTTTGGCCGGCGGCAAATGTCTGCGGCCTTTTTTGGTGCTGCAGTGCGCTCAGTTGTTCGGTGTAGAAAAAAACAGAGCTCTGCGCGTCGCGGTCGCTTTGGAAATGGTGCATTGTTATTCTTTAATTCATGATGATTTGCCCGCGATGGATAATGATGATATGCGCCGCGGTCAGCCCACTTGTCATAAGCAGTATGACGAAGCGACGGCAATTTTGGCCGGCGACGGACTGTTGACCAGAGCTTTCGGAGTTATTGCCGGCGACGATTGTTTGTTTGAACCTGTCGTTCGCTGCCAGCTGATTGCCGAATTGTCCAAAGCCGCCGGTATGAACGGTATGATCGGCGGACAGATGTTGGATATTCTGGCCGAAAACGAAGACGATATGGATATGCCGGGAATTATTCGTCTGCAGCAGATGAAAACGGGACGTTTGTTCGCTTTTGCCTGTGAAGCCGGCGCAATTATGGGCAAAGCTTCTTATGAGGACAGGCAGGTTTTAAAAGATTACGCGCGCGATATCGGACTGGCTTTCCAGATCGCCGACGATATTTTGGATGTGGAAGGCGATGCCGATTCTATGGGAAAGGCCGTGCGCAAAGATTTGGATGCGCACAAGGCGACGTTTATTTCTTTGCTGGGATTGGAAAAAGCAAAAGAACAGGCGGACGCTTTGTCATATCAGGCAATCGCTTCTTTGGAACGTTTTGATGAAAAGGCGGATTATTTGCGTGATTTGGCCCGCTTTATCGTGGAACGCCGTTCATGAGTGAAAAAGATCAGACAGTAAAGGATAAGCCTCTGAAAACGATAGACTTTCCTTTACTGGATTCGATTAATTCTCCGGCAGATTTACGAAACGTGCCGTTGGATGACTTGCCGTATTTGGCCGAAGAGATTCGTCAGGAAATTATTCATGTCGTTTCGACAACGGGCGGGCATTTAGGAGCCAGTTTGGGCGTCGTTGAATTAACGATTGCGCTGCATTATGTGTTTAATACGCCTGAAGACAGATTGATTTGGGATGTCGGTCATCAATGCTATGCGCACAAGCTTTTGACGGGACGCAGGAAAAGTTTTTTGGCGCTGCGTCAGGCCGACGGATTGTCCGGCTTTACCAAAAGATCCGAAAGCGAATATGATCCGTTCGGGGCCGGGCACAGTTCAACGTCGATTTCGGCGCTTGTCGGTATGGCGGCGGGCCGCGATTTACAGCAGAAAAAAAATAATGTGATCGGAGTTATCGGCGACGGGTCGATGAGCGCGGGAATGGCTTTTGAAGCGATGAACAATGCGGGATCGATGAATTCCCGCATGATTGTCGTCTTAAATGATAACGATATGTCGATCGCGCGTCCCGTAGGCGCTTTGAGCCACCATTTATCCCATCTGATTTCTTCAAAACCGTATATGACCGTGCGCCAGGTCGTTTTGGATATGGCGGCGCGTTTCCCGCGGTTTGTAAAAGATACGGCATTAAAAGCCGAACGTCATGCCAAAGGGTTTGTTGCGGGCGGCACATTGTTTGAAGAATTGGGATTCTACTATATCGGACCGATTGACGGACACAGTTTTGAACAGTTGATTCCGATTTTGAGGAATGTTCGGGATATGGAAGAAAACTGTCCGGTTTTGGTTCATGTCGTGACGCATAAAGGAAAAGGATACGGGCCCGCTGAAAAATGGCCGTCCAAGTATCATGGCGTGACGGGATTTGATATTAAAACGGGGGAATTTTATCCGAAAAAAACATCTCGTCCGACATTTACGCAGGTGTTTTCGGATACAATTGTTTCTTTGGCTCAAAAAGACCCGAAAATCACGGCAATTACCGCGGCAATGCCTTCCGGAACGGGATTGGAAGCGTTTGCGGAAAAGTATCCGGATCGTTTTTTTGATGTCGGTATTGCCGAACAGCATGCGGTGACTTTTGCCGCCGGGTTGGCTTGCGAAGGAATGAAACCGTTCGTCGCTTTGTATTCCAGCTTTTTGCAAAGAGCGTACGATCAAGTGCTGCATGATGTGGCTTTGCAGAAACTTCCTGTTCGGTTTGCGATAGATCGCGCCGGATTCGTCGGAGAAGACGGCGCGACACATCACGGGGCGTTTGATCTGTCGATGCTGTGTCCGATTCCGAATATGATTGTTATGGCTCCGTCGGATCAGGCGGAGCTGCAAAGAATGTTGATTACTATGGCGGAGATTGATGATCAGCCTTCCGCCGTTCGCTATCCGCGCGGGGCGGGCGTTTTGCCGGATATGCCTGATGAAACAAAGCCTGTTAAGGTCGGCAAAGGGCGTATTGTGCGCGAAGGCAACCGCGCGGCAATTCTCAGCCTGGGAACAAGATTGGAAGCTTGTCTGGCTGCCGCGGATATTCTGGCATTGGAAGGAATTTCCGCGACCGTTGCCGATGCGCGGTTTGCCAAACCTCTGGATACGCAGCTTTTGCGCGAATTGGTTGAAGGTCATCAAGGGCTTGTTGTCGTTGAAGAAGGGGTGACGGGCGGATTTGGGTCTATGGTCATTATGTGGCTGGCTAATAACGGATTGTTGGAAAAAACAAAGGTGCGTTTGCTGACCATGCCGGATTCGTTTATTGAACAGGCTTCAATGGAACGGCAGTATCAGTTGGCGGGACTGGATGCGCGTTCGATAGCGGATGCCGTTGTATCCGTGGCAAAATAAAGCATGAAAAAACAGCGCGCCGATTTGCTTTTGGTTAAACAAGGTTTGGCGGAAAATACGGCCAAAGCGCAGGCGTTGATTATGTCGGGCGCAGTTTTGTGCGGCACAAAACGAATCGATAAAGCAGGCGATATGCTGCAGTCCGATGCTGTGTTGACGGTAAAGGGAAAAGAGTTTCCATGGGTGTCCCGCGGAGGATTAAAGTTAGTCGGAGGTTTGGAAAATTCAGGTATAGATCCGTCGGGAATGGTATGTATTGATGTCGGATGTTCTACGGGCGGTTTTACGGATGTTTTGCTGACGTATGGGGCAAAAAAGGTTTACGCTGTGGATGTCGGGTACGGTCAATTGGCGCAGAAACTCAGAACGGATGAGCGGGTCGTCGTTTTGGAAAGGCTGAACGCTCGATATCTGACAGAACAACATATTCCGGAAGAAGTGGATTTAATCGTATGCGATGCCAGTTTTATTCGATTGGAAAATGTTTTGCCGCATCCGATGAGCTTTGCAAAAAAAACGGGAGCGTATTTGATCGCTCTGATCAAACCTCAGTTTGAAGTGGAAAAACATCAGGTCGGCGAAAACGGAGTGGTACGGGATCCCGCTTTGCATAAGGCTGTTTGCGCTCATGTTCGCGAATGGATTGATCAGCGGCCCGGTTGGACGGTAAAGACGCTGTGCCCCAGTCCGATCAAAGGGCCGGAAGGCAATGTTGAATTTTTGATTTCGGCAAAATTCAAGGGCGAATAAAAGTAAAAAACGAAAGTTTTTTTTAACGGATTCCTTTTAATCTGTAGAATGCATATATCTATAGAGGATTCCTGCCATGCGGTCGATTATAAACGTACGTTCTTATAGAAAACGGTTGCTGATATCAACGGCTTTGACCTTTATTTTTTTATTGGGTCAAGCGAGGCAGTCCAAAGCGGATCCATGTCAGGAAGGTGAAAATACCGGAACCTGCACAATAACCGGTACACTAAGCGTGTCACAAATAACCGCTGAAAATATTAATACGAGTCAACAGGGAATCTTGACGATAACGGGGGCGAATGCCAGTACGATTACGGGAAGTGTTTATCTGAACACATTAAATCTTACCGGAAGCAATACGTTATCTGTAGGGGCTATCAGTGTGAATGATGTTACGGCGACCGGCAGAACATTAACAATAACAGGAACCGGTACCAGCACAATAAACGGAACAGTTTCCGTAGGGAGTCTGTCATCTACAAACAATACGCTGAATATTACCAGCACAGGTTCGCTTACGGCGTCGGGGACGGTTAGTTTAAAAGATGTGAACAGCAGTTCTTTCCGGAGAGGAACATTAACAATAACGGGAACCGGAACCAGTACGATCGGCGGAAATGTTTATCTGTCGTCTTTGTCATCAGCAAACAATACGTTAAGTATTGAGGGAACCAATACGATCCAGGCCAATACGGTCAATCTGAAAAATGTGAGCGGTTCCGATGCGACATTAACAATAATGGGAACTGACGCCAGTACGATTACGGGAAGTGTTTATCTGAAACAGCTGCGTTCGGCAAACAATACGCTGAATATTGCCGGTACGGTTTCTGTAGAGACGGCTAATCTTAAAAATGTCAATGCTTCTGATTCGTTGCAGGGAATTTTAAATATAAGCAATAGCGCCAATTTAACGGGTAATGTTTATCTGCAAAAATTGAACGCGATAGATGCCGATATCGATTTGTATGGAACGTTGGCGGCTGAAACGGTCATATTGGGAAATGTAAATTCCGGAAGTTCAACGCGGGGTGTTTTGACCATAACGGGAACTTCGTCCGATCCGCAAAGCAGGCTTAACGGGATTCTTAATGTTTCCAGTTTGAATGTGCTGCATGCCGATGCGAATATTTTTTTCGGAAATAATTTTCAGTATAATGGCCCGATTAATATTATAGATAATCAAGGTTCCGTCAGCGGTGTAATAGTCGCAAGCAGAGCGTATATTTCATCTATGGGCGGGGGGCTGTCGAACGGAATAGCCGATGCAAGAAGATATGTTTTAAAGGCCGGCACTATCCCTAATACTAACTTAAACAGTGCTCCCATTCACATCAAAGATAAAACTGACGCACCGTCTCTCATGCCTATACAATTTCCGGCTTCTGTCAGTTTCGGAAACGGCATATATCAAAACGGAAGCGGCGGAATCGTTCTTACGGGGCCATCGTCTCTTACTAAATCGCCGATATATGTTTTTGAAAAAGAAAGTGATACAAGTTATTCGACGATTTGGGATTATTCGGCTTACAGCACAAAGTTGTCGGACGGGGAATATTTTACGTTAACCAGCGGCGAAACGATTTATAAGAATCCTTTAAGCGGGAATATTTCTGTCTATACCGGTATTTTTAAAGGAGCAGTCGATATCCGGAAAGGCAATCCGATTTCGTATATTTCTGTGATAAAGGATGATGATAGAGAAAGGTATTACCTCAGTTCTTCGGGCAATATCAATATTTCCGGCGGGGAGTTTTATTTTTCGGATACGTCACAGATTAAAATGTATTCTTCAAACGTCGGTTCAATTAATATTTCCGGCGGTCAATGGCATGTCGGATATGATTATGACGAAGAAAACAAAGTGCCCGTTTCGGTTAATGCCGGAGATACGACGGTAACGGGAATCAGTGATGTTAATATTATCGGCGGGGACTTTACAATAAACGAGGGAAGGACGTTAACTTTTGCAGGGGAAACCGGACGGTGGCAGATTTCTTCTTCCGCGGATTTAGGTATCACCGGAACCGGTACGCTGGGGTTGAACTTTACGACGTTTTCGATCAATTCTCCGATAGCATGGAATGACGGAGCTTTATCTCAGAATGGCGGCACTTTAACCATTGCTTCGCAAGTCGCAGTTAAAAGCTATACGATGTCCGATGGAAATTTGGTCATTTCCGGTACGCTATCGATTCAGAACGACGTTACGTTCAATGGAGAACTGTCCGGCGACGGGGAGTTGATTTTGGCTGAAAAGGCAAATGCTACAATTGGCACGTTGAACAATTTCGGAACAATTTCTGTTAAACGCGGTTTTGTGCATTTCAATATGGGAACGAATTCGGATGAGGTGTCTTTAAATGTTTTGAACGGCGCGGTCGGCATGCCGACCGGTGATTCCATCGGATTGATTAAAATCGGCGCGCGCGTTATTATCGATACGGTTAATTTAGGTAATTCCGTTCTGGCATTAAGAGAGGAATTGGTCGTTAAAACGTTGAATTTTGACAACGGAAAAATTGTTTTCCTGACATCGGATAAACCGTTGACGCTGACATCGGATACAACCCTTTGGAATACGTCGGAGATTATTACGAGTGGTACTCATGAACTGAGGTATGAAAAGAACGATCCTCCTGGATATGAAACAGAAACAGTGACGGCGACATCAGGAACCCTGTCTGTCAAAGACGGTATGACGCTCAGTTTCAGCGATGTGCCCGATACGGACACTTCTGTGTATTATTTCAACAGTCCGAAGTTGACTCTTAACATCGAAAACGGAGCCAAAGCCATATTTGATTCCGATAAAGTTTCGTTCAAAGATCTGCTGATGACCAACGGAACATCGGAAATTAAAAAAGGGATTGTGACGATTGCCAATGCGATAACGGTAGGAGACAAGGGATTCCTGATTGTTGATGCCAATAGTCAAATACGCGCCCTTACGGTGACTGCGGCATCCGGTTCTGAAATTAACATACAAGAAAACGGAACGTTGACGGTTAATACGTTAACACTGAACGGATCTCAGGGAGCATGGGGAACGCTGACCGGAGCCGGAACGCTTGAAGTTACTGAATCGGCAAATTTTAAAGGACGCATTGATAATTTGGGAAAATTGATCGCCGATGGCGGTGAAGTTGTTTTCAACGGTCAAACGGGATATGCGGATACAATCAAAACAATGAGCGTTTTAAACGGCGGCAGCGTAACGTTGAATCATGGAACTTTAACGCTTGATTCACTGACGCTGACGGGAGGTAAAATTGATTTGGCTGGAGAGGATGCTGTTTTGGCGTTAAAACAGAATCCTATGGATGATCCGAGTATTAACGGAACGATTTCCGGTAAAGGAAGCCTGGAATTGTTAAATGATACGGGCATTTCATTCGGCAGCGGCGCGGCATATCTGGGCGGATTGAGAATCGGTACGGGAACGGTCACGATTGAAGAAAATGCGACATTAGGCAGTGTGGCGTTTACTGAAACTTCCGGCGGCACATTGCAAATCGATTCGGGCGCGACTTTAACAATCAGTGATGATCCCGATCCCGTTACTAATCCGCAATACAATCCTGGAAATCCTTGTACTCGTACCGACAATTGCAGAATTATGACAAATACCGGTAATATCGTTCAGGGCGAAGGAACGCTGCATTTGGTAAACGGCAACGGAAGCGTGTTCAACGGAACGGTAAATTTAAACAAGTTGAGTTTTGACGGAAACGGAACCATTACATTCGGTTCTGCGTCAAAAATCACAACATTTACGGTCAATGAAGCCGGATCAACGGTTATCACGGACGGAACATTGGAGATCGACAACGCATTCGGGTATGACAGTACGATAGTTTATGGAACGGGGACACTGAATTTAAGGGGAATAGGGGAATCGAAAATTAGAAACAGCGGCGATCAGGTTCTGGAAAATTTGAGAATAGGCGAGGGAACCGTCATTGTCGGAGGTGGGACTTTCGCCGATATCCGGTTTGACGATGTCGGATCGGGAACCTTGAATGTGGTAGGGAGTACGACGGTTACAAGTAAGATAATCGTCGGTGCGGGCAATAAAATTGAAGGAGCCGGATCTTTGATTTTATCAGGAAGCGGAACAGTCGGTTCTTTCGCGCCTACAACAGGTTTGTTGAATTTGGAAGAATTATCTCTTTTACACGGAGCAAAAGCGGATATTAAAGTATCAACTCAAGTCGGCAGTACGGCCGAAGGGCTGACTTTAGGAGAAAACGCAACGGTTAATATCGATTCGGGTGTTGAGTTTACGGTCGAAAATGAAATACTAGGAAGAAATGATGCAATTTCCACAATAACCGGCGGCGGGACGCTTTTATTGTTGTCAAGAGATAAAAGAATCAATTCCCGTTTAAATAATCTGAATACTTTGCGTTCGGATGGGGGAAGCGTTAATGTCACCAATGCCGCGAACATCAGCAATGTCGTCGTCAATGGCGGCGATGTGATTTTTGAAGCTTCTTCGGTCGTGGGGACTGCAAATGTTAACGGTACGGGCGGATTGACTTTTATGTTGCCCTCTTCTTTGGAAACGGCCGCTATAACCAATAACGCCTCGATGAGTTTTTATGGCGGTTCAATAGGTTCCGCAAATATCAGCGGAAGTTTAGCCATTGAAGACAACACAAATATCGGAACGGTTTCTTTCGGGAATACAGGCGGAACATTGGATATTCTGGCCAATAAAACGTTGTCCGTTACAGGCAGCATTTCCGTGGGGATGGCAAATATATTATCCGGAGCCGGAACATTAAACTTAGTCAATACGGCATCCGGCACTTTTGCAATGGCGCAGAATTTTAATGGCGAAATTAAAATCGGCCACGGAACGGCATATATTCAGACAAATGCAGAGATCACAAAAATTTCGTTCAATGACAGTAATGGCGGTACTTTAAGCATTGCCGACAATTATATTTTAACAATCGGACAAATTAATACTTCAGGATCAAACCGGATTACCGGTGCCGGAACATTAAAATTGACAAACAACGAAACATCCATATTCGGAGCGCCGATTGATGATTTGGGCGCACTGATCATTACGGGAGGGGCAACTGCCGAATTCAATAACAATAATATCTTGATTTCACAGCTGACATTCGAAAATGGAGGGGGCAGCGTTAATATTGCAACCGGTACGATGACTGTTCAGAATTTAACGCAGAACGATTTGGCAAATATGGGGGCGGTTTACGGTGCAGGTGCTTTTGTGGCCTCCGGTTCGGGAACCGTTGCCCTGTCAACTGGCGGGAATAATTTAGCGTCGGCGACAGTCGGAACCGGGATTTTGAATTTTGTCGGAAATTCGGCGATTGGTTCTTTGAAGTATTCCTCTACGGAAGGAACAATTAATATTGCAAACAACGTCACGGTAACGGTCGGTTCGAACTTTTCGGGAATCGGCAAACTGACCGGACATGAATCGGCCGTCCTTCAGCTGGCGGGTTCTGCCGGCGCGGTTTTTTCCAGAGCAAACGAATACAAGGGAACAATTATTGCCGGCAACGGGACTTTAAGATTTTTAACAGATACGGATTTTAAAAATTTGACTTTGAACGGAACCTTTGCGGATTTTGATCGAAGTGCGGCGATTGATGAAATACTTATGACATCGGGAACTGCAACGTTTAAACAAGCCGCGACTATTGATACGGTGACAGTTCAGCAGGGAAATGTTTATTTTAATGATACTGCCGAATTGGGAGGATTGAACATTGCTTCGGGAAAAGTTTCTTTCGCTCGGGATTCCTCTGTGACCGGCGGTTCCGTTTCGGCCGGCGGAACATTAAGTCTGGATGTTAATAAATTAACAATCGATACAGGGAATTTTGCGTTCAATAATAATTCGGTTTTTGAAATGCGCATTTCCAGGATGGCAACTGACGATCAGGGGAATGTAACCAATTCAGGATACGGCCGTTTGGTTATGAACGGCGGAACGCTGAATATCGGCACGAATGTTAATTTGGATGTCGCAGTCGACTATGGTGTGAAAACGGCAGAGAATGGTTCGGTATTTAAACTGGTTGACGGAAACAAAACGGGATATTTTTCTTTTTCAAATAACCGCTATTCTTTGACGGAAGAAACATGCGAAGGAGGCGTGGGAATTTGTTACCGTCTGAAGCAGACATCTTCTGCCGGTCAATATACGGAACAGGAAACGGGAAACTCAAATCAAATCAATACGGCGACGGCTTTCTTGGACGGCGAATTATTTGATTACGGAACGAAAATATTTGATGTGGCGGAACATCTGGATGCGTTGTCGCAAAAACCGGGACAGGGGCGTCAGTATTTGAATGCGCTGACGGCTTTGGCGCCGGATGTGACAAGCGCAATGTCCCGTCAGCCGATTGCGCTGCAGTCTAAAATTTCAAATACATTGTCAGGGCGTATGAACGGATTGTTGAGTAATTTGGGCAGTTCGTCCAGAACTTACCAGAGTATTCAGAAGATGTACGGGCGTTCGGGCGGTTCTCCGTATAGAACACGGTTTATGCGGTCTTCGGATTACTACCGCCGTGCCGGATATTATGATCAGGACGATCGGCCGGTCACAAAGCCCCGTCCGGCTTATCAGCGTCGTATCGACGCCGGTTCTCGGGAGGAAATCGAAACAATGGCCGAACGGAAACGTTGGTCTAAAAGAAAGACAAATTATACCAATCCGAAAGAATTCGGATTGTGGGCTCAGGCTTTCTATAATAAGTCTGAATACCTGTCAACCAGCAAACCGGATGGTTTCTCCGGCGATACGACAGGTTTCGCCTTTGGCGGCGATGTGCAGCTGTTTGATGTGTTTGCTTTGGGGATCGGGTATGCCTCTACCTCATCAACGGTTGATACATTGCGGCGTTCAACGGATGTCGACGGCAATTCGTTTTTCTTGTACGGTATGTATAAGCCTTCGGATTGGTTCGTCAGTTCCGTGCTGAATGTGGCTTCTATGTCATATGAGGAAAGAAAAAATATTGCGGGAATTACTGTCGGCGACAAATATGACGGTTCGTCTTTCGGGGCTTCCGTTATGGTTGGAAAAGATTTGAAAACGTGGACGCCGGCTGTCGGAGTGCGTTATGTGTCATCGAAGCGTGAAGCGCATAAAGACGAAATAGGGCAGAATATTGCCGAGATATCCGCCGACGTGACGACGTTTGTTGCGGAAGCCCGAATGAATAAAGAGTTTGCCAAAACAGATTCGTCTTATTGGCACAGCGAATTGTCCGCAGCGGTGACTTATGATCTGTCTTCCGCCAGTGAAGACGCGTCGGTGAACTTGCCGAACGGCAGCTCATATGTGGTCCGAGGGGATGATTTCAGCAATACGGGCGTTGAGCTGGGCGCGACACTTTCCTGGTTGTACGGCGATCATATCGATGTTTCGGCCGGATATAATTTGGAGTGGCGGCCGGATTATTTGTCGCATACGTTGACGGCAACATTCAGATACACATTCTAACGAAAAAGGCGGTTTAATTAAAACCGCCTTTTCTGATAGTAATATACGGATGTTTGTTCGGACAGCCGTTTTGTCTTTTCCAAAATAAAATTCTGTTGAAAACGGGAAAAGTCCAAATTTTTTCCTCTGTAAAAGCGAAAGTTTTCGACTGTTAAAATCACACGGTCAATATGGCTTTTTTCCAAAAAATAAGTGTATGTTTCCGCGCCGCCTAATAAAACGGGGGCGTTTAATCCGGTTTGGTTCAGCAGATTTTCCAGTTTGTTCGTATCGTTGAAATAGATGATGTTTTTTTGCGGCGGTTTAGGAAAATGTGTTAAAACCAGCAACGGTTTGAATGTTAAGCGATCCTGAAATTCTTCCGCGGTTTTGCGTCCGCAGATAAAACAGTCGCATTCATTGCTTCTGAGAAAAAAACGCAGGTGAGCTTTGTCTTCCCGACTGGAAAAGTTTCCGTTTCCCATATCATCTGCGATAAACCCGTCTAAAGAAGTTGCTGCCAATAACGTTATTTGCATTCCATCACCGATAACAGAGGCGTGTAGAGATCTTCTTCGGGGCTGATTTTGAAATCCTGCATGGATCCCTTTTCATTAAAAGCAATTTTATCCCATCCGCGCAGCAAAACAATCGGCGTGCATTCGTCGGATTCCCCCATCAATAAAACCGCCATGGAAGCCAGTGCGTCGATTTGATTGACTTGCGTCAATTCCAATTTGCGTCCGAACAGGTCTTTTTGCCCGCGGAAGTCTTTTAGCGGTTCAACGCCGGCAATCCCGACGGAAATTCCGGTTACGCCGTAACGCAAAGGAGTTGTATGGCTGTCGGTAGCGACAATGCCTAAATCTTTTATTTTGTTTTTTTGGCATAGGAAAGAACGGATTTCCGCGCACAAAGCGTCAACGTTTTTCGGCCACATAATATAATAGCCGTCCGCGTTGCTGGCATCAATGCCCGCCGCGGGAATCAGCACGTTGTCCGTGACCGTCAGATTGACGTTGAAACCGCTCGGGTGTCTGTAAGACAAATAGCGATCGGCTTCCTGTCTGATCAATTCCGTTTTGTTCGTTCCTTCACAAGGCACACAGCGCCCCTGATGAATGCCTAAAATCTTGGATGTGATAAATACAATATCTTTTTCTTCCAAGAGGGGAAGGGAATCCAGAATGTCATAAATATCATCTTTAGGCGGATGTACCAGTCGGGTTTTGATCGGTGTGAAATGAAAAGACATACTGTTTTCTCCTGTTTAACAGCAGTGTAGCACAGACGGAACGGCCGATCATCACCTTTTTGACAAATTGACCCGAGGAAAAGGCAGGCTTAGGGTAAGCCGAAAGGAAAAATCATGTCTTTTTTTAATCATTTTTTTTCGGCGGATCAGCGAGCTTCTTTTAAAACGGCGGCCGTAAACAGCTTTAATTTGTGTTATTTGGTTTCTTTGTTGATTTTGGCGCTGTTTTCCAGACAGATCGCTTTATTGTTCGCCCCGAATTATTATATTTATTTTTATGTGCTGTTGCCGGTCGTCAACGGGGCGCTGTCGTGCGCGGTGATCGCTTTGTTTTTTAAATTGATGAAACATCACGGTTCGGGAATGCGTTACCAACATAAAAACAGAATCCTTGCAGTCGCTTTTCTGACGGGATTACTGACAATTTATGCGGCCGGATCGCAAATCGTTGCTTTGGGCGTGTTTCTGACGGTAATGTATGTCACCGTGATTAATTTGAGCGACTTTATGCGTCGGCTGTGGGTATATCTGCAGCCTGACAAAGTGATGACAAAAGAGGATTTGATAAATTTTTCCGCCTTTTTTATATCGCTGATTACGGCTTTTACCGTTTTGAATTTAACGGTTTCTTTTCTGCATGACTTTTTCGGCAATTCACCCGCTTTTAATTTCAAACCGGGAATCGAAGGAATTCTGGACGCAGTCTATTTCACGTTCATTTCTATGACGACGGTCGGGTTCGGCGACGTTGTGCCGTTGACGCCGTTTGCCAAGATCATTGTATCTTTTGAATGTGTCAGCAGCTATATTATGCTGGCTTTATTCGTCGGCGTCATCAACCGCGGCGTCGTCAAAAGCAAGTGAACGGAATTTAAAGCACTTTTGACAAAAACTCTTTCAACCGCGGGCTTTGCGGGTTGTTGAAGATTTGGTCGGGCGTATTTTCTTCTTTGATGATGTGTTCGTCAAAGAACATCACGCGGTTCGCAACTTCGCGGGCAAAGCCCATTTCGTGCGTAACGATCACCATCGTCATTCCCCGACCGGCCAGACGGCGTACCAGTTCCAGCACTTCGCCGACCATTTCGGGATCCAGTGCCGACGTCGGTTCGTCGAACAGCATTATGTCCGGATTCATCGCCAAAGCGCGCGCGATCGCGATGCGCTGTTTCTGACCGCCGGACAGCATTGCGGGATAGACGTCCGCCTTGTCGGCCAGTCCGACGTCGTTCAGCAGTTCTCTGGCGCGCGTTTCGGCTTTGGAGTGTGTCATCAGCTTTAATTTGACCGGCGCCAGCGTGATATTCTGCAAAACCGTTTTATGACCGAACAGGTTGAACTGCTGGAACACCATTCCGATCTTTCTCCGGATTTTATTGATGTCCGAGGCAGGGGAGAAAATCTCCTTTTCTTCAAACAGGATATTGCCTGCATCCGGTTTTTCCAGTCCGTTCAGCATTCTTAAAAACGTCGATTTGCCGCAACCGGACGGGCCGATGATAGCGATGACATCGCCTTGGTAAACCGAGGTCGAAATGTCGCTTAAAATCGTTTTTCCGTTAAAGCTTTTGGAAATGTTGCGGATTTCCAGAACCGTTTTTTTCTCAGCGTTCATTTCTTTTCAGTCTTTCTTCAAGTTTGGAAACATAGGAGGTCAAAAGAAAAACCAGCATCAGATAAATCAAAGCCACCGCCGTCAACGGCATGAAAGCGTCATAGGTGATACTGCGGATAACGTCCCCGCCGCGCGTCAGATCCATCAGGCCGATGTAACCGCAGATGGACGTTTCTTTGAGCAGAGAGATACATTCGTTGGCCAAAGCGGGCAGAGCGTTTTTCAAAGCCTGCGGCAAAACGATGAAACGCATCGTCTGTGAATAATTGAATCCCAGACTGCGTCCGGCTTCCGTTTGGCCGTAATCGACGGACAAAATGCCCGACCGGATTATTTCAGCGACGTAGGCCGCGGAATTGAGGCCGAACGCCATTACGGCGACCAGAATCTTATTCACGTCGATCGCGGAAAAAATCACATAGTACATAATCAAAAGTTGAATCATCACGGGGGTTCCGCGGATGACGGCCAAGTAAAGACGGCACAGGAAATTTAAAACGGAAAAAGAACCGTTTTTGTCGTGTGATACGCGAATGACGGCGATCAGTCCGCCGACGGTTACGCCGATGATAACGGCTAAAATCGTGATAATCAGCGTATGTCCCAATCCCGTCGCCAGATATTTCCAACGGGCGTCTTTAATGAAGTCGCGGTTAAATCGTTCGCTCAGAGACTGTCGGGAGGAGGTGTCTTTTTCATCGGACCGGATGATAATGACCTTTTTTGATTTTGTATAAGGGATTGAAAAAGATATGTTTTTTAATCTGTCCGGCGTAATGCTGATTCCCGACAAGCCCAGATCCGCTTTGCCGGATTGAATGGCGCCGATAATGGAATCAAAAGCCATTTCTTCAATGACTAATTTTTTATGCAATTTTGTGGCGATAATTCGTGCCAAATCAATATCAATGCCGGTAACGATCCCGTTTTCATAATATTCGTAAGGCTGAAAAGTCGCTTCTGTCACAACGCGCAAAGTTCCGGCGGAGTGATCCGGATTTTCGGGAACGGAAAAGCGCTTTTGATTTTCAGAATCGATATAGCCGTCAATGATGGCCTGCATCGTGCCGTCCGCTGTTATTTCGGCTATAACGCGGTTGACGTTTTCTTTCAATTCAGTCTTTTTTTTGGAAATGGCGATCGCGTATTCTTCTTCGGCGAAAGGGTGCGGCATAATAACAAGCTCCGGATTTTCGCGAACGAATGCCAAAGCGGGTTTTTCATCAAGCAAAACGGCGTCGATTTTTTTATGAATCAAAGACTGAACGGCTTCGTTTCCATTGTTGTAACGCTCGGTTTTAATATCGGCGACGCCGGTCGCCAGAAGATCTTCCGTCGTTCCCAGCTGAACGCCTACCGTTTTTCCTTTCAGGGTGTCGGGAACGGTTTGAGCGTTCGCGCCGGAGCAAGCAATCAGGCATAAAAATAAAATTTTTAAAAACAAATTCATTCCGTTTCCTTTTTTATGAAAATTATCCGGCCTTTTTTAAAGCAATCGGAATGCGGATGCAAGCGGATAACAGGTTTGGACTTTAAACGGCGATCGGGGTAGAATGGAAAAAAATCTTTTACGGAGGCATAAAATGCAATCATTGCGAGAACTTTACAGGATCGGAATGGGGCCGTCCAGCAGTCATACGATGGCGCCGCGCAAAGCGGCTCAACGATTTTTGGAGGACAATCCGGACGCCTTTTCCTATCGCGTAACGCTTTACGGCAGTCTGGCGGCAACGGGAAAGGGGCACTTTACCGATCAGGCGATTCTGGACGTTCTCGGGGCGGAAAGAACGCAAATTGTTTGGCAGGAAGAGACCGTTTTGCCGTATCATACGAACGCGATGAAGTTTGAAGCTTTAAACGACAAAGGCGAAACGTTTGTTCAATGGACGACATACAGCGTCGGCGGCGGGGCTTTGCAAGACGAAGGCGAAAAGCCGGCAGAAGAAATTTACAGCTTTAAAGACTTTTCGGAAATCGTTGCATGGGCAAAAGAACAAGGGCGTCCGCTGTGGGCGGCGGCCGTGGAATATGAAGGCGAGGAAATTCTGTCTTATCTGACAACCGTCTGGAATCAGATGCAGGCGTGCGTGCGCCGCGGTTTGGAACATGAAGATGTTCTGCCCGGCGGCTTGCGGCTGGCGCGCAAGGCGTATTCCTTTTATAAAAAAGCTCTGGCGCAAAGGTCGGATTTGTCCCGCACGGGATTGTTGGCGGCGTATTCTTTGGCCGTCAGTGAGGAAAACGCCGGCCGCGGTATTGTCGTAACGGCGCCGACTTGTGGTTCCTGCGGCGTTGTTGCAGGCGTTTTATACTATCTGAAATATCATCAGAAAGTAACGGACAGAGAAATCATCAATGCTTTGGCTACGGCGGGATTGGTCGGCAACACCGTCAAGCAGAACGGTTCCATTTCCGGCGCGGAAGTCGGCTGTCAGGGTGAAGTCGGCGTGGCGTGCGCGATGGCGGCTGCGGCAACAGCGCAGCTGTTCGGCGGAACGATCGCGCAGATCGAATATGCCGCGGAAATCGGACTGGAGCATTTTCTGGGGCTGACTTGCGATCCGGTGATGGGCTTGGTTCAAATTCCCTGCATCGAACGCAACGCGATCGCCGCGAATCGTTCGGTCGCCGCGGCGGAATACGCGCTTTATACGGACGGACAACACCGGGTATCCTTTGACGATGTTGTCAAAGCGATGCGCCAGACAGGGCACGATTTGCCGCCGTTATATAAAGAAACGGCTCAAGGCGGACTGGCAACGCTTTATAAATAAAAAAACGCTTGACTTAAAGTCAGGTTTAAGATGTAGCTTTTTAGAACAGAGATAAAAAAGGAGAAAAACCATGACGGAACCGCTGACTTTCAAATACGGTAAAAATTACTTTTTCCTGTTCTTCGGATTGGGCGAGATTCTGTTGTCGATGTTTCTGGTTCTGCCGTTGGCATTGTGTCCGTGCTGCTGGAAATGGAACTGGTTCGTGCAGTGGTGGTTTTTGTATATGTTTCCCATTATTATGGGATTTATTTTGCTGCGCGGCGGGGTGGCTAACCTGTTTTTCTGGTTCGGACACGTCCGCAAAAAGCCGTATCTGACGATTACGGACGATATGATTTTGATTGATGATGAAACGGACATTAAAATCGAGGACATCGTTTCAATCGCGTATCACCGTTTTATGGGCTGTGAAATGTTGTGTCTGGAAATCAAAAACCCGCAGGATTACAAGCTGTCGTGGCGGTTTCGGGCGGACAAGATGTTTCATAAGAAATATGACGCGTTCATCTGTCCCGATATGATTGCTTCCGATCAAAAAGCTGCTTGTCTGAAATGGTTTGAAAGCCGCTTTCCGAACTCAAACCGTGAAAGCGTTTGACAAATAAAGGCGGAAAAGCTATATTAAAGAATGACAATGTAGTTATGAAAAAGCAACGGGGGACAGTGCCGCTAACACTAATCCCCCGCATTTTTTACCAAGCCGATTTAGTCAGACTTAATAAGAAAATTACGACCAATAAAATCAGCCGTATGCTTTTTGACACTGTAGTTATGTTACTCACCTGCCTTTCAGACTGAAGACAGCCGATACCGTTTAAAAGCTTCAACGGCAGGGTAACTATAATCAATCGGATATAAAAATCAAATAAAAGACAGCCGGTGTTTATTCCCGACGGCCGAACAGTTTTTCAATGTCTTTCAGTTTCAATTCGATATAGGTCGGACGGCCGTGAATGCACTGGCCGGAATAGGGAACCGCTTCCATCTGACGCAGAAGCGCGTTCATTTCCGACACGTCCAGTTTCCTGCCCGCGCGCACGGAACCGTGACACGCCATCGTCGCGGCGATCTTTTTAATCCGTTCTTTTAAGGACAGGCTGTCTCCGAATTCGATCAGCGTGTCGGCGATGTCAATCATCAGTTGTTTCGCGTTGACTTCGCCCAAGACGGCGGGTGTTGCGCGAATGACGACCGAACCGCCGCTGAACAGATCGAACAGCAATCCCGTTTTCTCCAAATTCTCTTTTTGCTTTATGACGGCATCGTGTTTGTCCGCGCTTAACTCGACGACTTCCGGCAGTAAAAGGTACTGCGCCGCCGCATCACCGTTTTCCATATTGTGCTTGATTTTTTCATACGTCAGCCGTTCATGGGCGGCATGCTGATCAACGATAACGATGCCGTCCCGTGTCTGCGAAACGATATACGTTTTATGCAGCTGCGCCCGTGCCAGACCCAACGGCGGGAAAGCGTCGGGATCTTCGACGGGGGCGGCGGAAACAACCTGTTCGATTTCTTCGGTCAGATCGGGAGCGACCGGTGCGGAAAAGGCTTCGTTCGCCCGAAACAGAGCGCGCGTTTCGTTCAGCGTTTGCGGGCGGTTGAAGCCGCCGTTCGGACGGTAGGACGGAAATTTCGGCATTGAAAAAGAGGAAGGCGCCGACACCGATTTTGAAAAGACAGGCTCGGAGCCCGAAAAATCCAGAGCTTCCTGCGCTAAGGTTGAAGACGTGCGGTGTCCCGAACTCATCAAGGCCTGTCGGACGGCGGTTACGATCATACCGCGCACGGCCTGCGCATTGCGGAAACGGACTTCGGCTTTCGCGGGGTGAACGTTGACGTCAACTTCTTCGGGGGGGATGTGCAGGAACAGAACGACGGCCGGAAAACGGTCGGCAGCCAATAATTCCTGATACGCTCCTTTTAATGCGCCCAACAACACTTTGTCGCGCACGGGGCGGTTGTTCACAAAGAAATACTGGGCCGCGGCCGTCGCTTTGTTGAATGTCGGCAGGCCTGCAAAGCCCGTCAACTTGATTCCGTCGCGTTCGGCGTTGACGGGGACGGCGTTTTCAGCAAAATCATTGCCGATGATCTGCGCCACGCGCTTGATTTCTTCCGTCGGTGCGACGGGTTTGAAATCCAGCCGTTTTTTCTTTTCGTCGGACAGCGTGAAAGCGACAGACGGAAACGCCAGAGCCAGCTTTTCGATCATATCTTGGATATAACCCGTTTCCGTTTGTGTCGTTTTTAAAAATTTCAAACGAGCGGGAACGGCATAGAACAAATCGCGGACTTCAATGCGCGTGCCGACGGGGGCGGAAGCCGGTTCCAAATCATGCTTTTTGCCGCCTTCGATAAACAAAGACCATGCGGAATCCGCTTCCGGCGTGCGGGAAGTGATCGTCACTCTGGCAACGGAAGCAATCGAGGGCAGGGCTTCGCCGCGGAAGCCTAAAAAGCGGATGTCGAATAAATCGTCGGAAGGCAACTTTGATGTTGCAAACCGTTCGACGGCCAACGGTATTTCTTCCGGCGTCATTCCTTTGCCGTTGTCAATGACGGTCAGGGAAGCCTTGCCGCCTTCGTTCAAAATGACGTCGATTTTTGTCGCTCCGGCGTCCAGAGCGTTTTCAACCAGTTCTTTTACCGCCGACGCAGGCCGCTCGACCACTTCTCCGGCGGCGATGCGGTTGACGAGAGTCGGCGGTAAAAGACGCAATGTCATATAATTACATCGCCTCACGCATACTTCTGGCGGTGTTGATCAGGCCGTTTGTCGATGAATCGTGAGAAGTTACCGTGGTTGTTCCCTTGATTTCCGGCAGGATCTTCTTGGCCAGTTGTTTGCCCAGTTCCACACCCCACTGATCGTAGCTGTTCACGTTCCAGATCACACCCTGAACAAAGATTTTGTGTTCATACATCGCAATCAGGCGGCCGAGTGTTCTCGGGTCAATTTTTTCAACCAGAATCATATTGGACGGACGGTTTCCCGAAAAGATCTTGTGGTTCAACAGAGCCTGAATCTTTTCCTCGCTCGCGCCTTGCGCTTCAAATTCGGCGCGGACTTCGGCGGCAGTTTTGCCTTTCATCAACGCTTCGGCCTGTGCGAAAACGTTGGACAGCAGAATCGGATGATGATCACCCGTTTCGTTCAGCGAAATCGCCGGAACGATGAAATCGCACGGAATTAAGTGCGTGCCCTGATGAATCAGCTGATAGAAGGAATGTTGTCCGTTCGTCCCCGGTTCGCCGAACAGGATCGGACCGGTTGTATAGGAAACGGCTTTGCCGTCTTTAGTAACGCCTTTGCCGTTGGATTCCATATCGGCCTGCTGCAGATAGGCGGGCAGACGGTGCAGATACTGATCATAAGGCAGAACGGCATACGCTTCCGCGCCGAAGAAATTATGATACCAAACGCCCAACAAACCTAAGATCACGGGAATGTTCTTGTCTAACGGAGCGTTTCTGAAGTGTTCGTCCATTTCATAGCCGCCGGTCAGCAGTTCGACAAAATTGTCGTAACCGACCGCGATCGCGATTGACAGACCGATCGCCGACCATAAGGAGTAACGGCCGCCGACCCAATCCCAAAATTCAAACATATTGGCGGGGTCGATGCCGAATTTTTTGACTTCTTCGGTGTTGGTGGACAAGGCGACGAAGTGCTTGGCGACGGCTTCTTCTCCCAAAGCTTTGACCAGCCAGTCACGGGCGGTCTTCGCATTTGTCAGCGTTTCCTGCGTCGTAAATGTTTTGGAGGCGACGATGAACAGCGTTGTTTCGGGGTTCAGATTTTTTAGCGTTTCGGCCATGTGTGTGCCGTCAACGTTGGAAACAAAGTGGGAGTTCAGCCCTTTTTTCTGATAATGCTTCAGCGCTTCGACAACCATCACGGGACCCAGATCGGAACCGCCGATTCCGATATTGATCACGTCGGTCATCGCTTTGCCGGTCGCGCCTTTCCATTCGCCGTCACGAACGGCATCGGAAAATTTTTTCATCTTTTCCAAAACGGCTTTGATTTGCGGCATAACATCTTTGCCATCTACAAAGACAGGAAGATTGGAACGATTGCGCAAAGCGGTATGCAGTACGGCGCGGTTTTCCGTAATGTTGATTTTTTCACCCGAAAACATAGCTTCGCGGGCTTTTTCAAGGCCGGCTTCCTGCGCTAATTTGATTAACAAATCCATCGTTTCTTTGGTGACGCGGTTTTTTGAATAATCCAATAATAAAGAGCCCAGAGAAACAGAGAATTCTTCAAATCGATTCGGGTCTGCGGCAAACATATCGCGCATTGTTTTTCCGCGAACGTCGGTATAATTTTTTTCAAGCTCTTTCCAAGCGGTTAAATCGGTTAAAGTCATAGACAGATACTCCTGATTGAAATAAATTTTTTTAAAGATTAGCAGGTTTTCCGACGACAACAAAGAATAAACTGTCAGGAAGCAGCAATCGGGCGGCTGTTTTTTTTGCTTGCTCCGGTGTGACGGAGTTGATCAGGTCGTTGTAACGCTGCAGATAATCGATTCCCAAATTGTTGTATTGCATGCCGGCTAATGTGGACGCGAGGCCGGAACTTGAGGAAAAAGCCAGCGGAAAAGACCCTGTAATAAAAGTTTTTGCGTCTTTTAACTCCTGTTTCGTCGGTCCTTCTTCAGCCATCAGCCGCCATTGTTGCCGAATAATTTTGATCGCGTCGGCCAGTTTTGCGTTTTCCGATCCGACCGATCCCGTAATCATAGGCGATAAGCGGCCCGTGTTTAAGGAGGTATTAACGCTGTAAGCCAAACCGTTCTTTTCCCGGACTTCGTTGAATAAGCGGGACGCGAACGATCCGCCGCCGAAACTGTAGTTAATTAACAAAGCGGCATAAAAGTCGGGATCGTTGCGCGCGATGCCCTTATGACCGAATAAAACGGCGCTCTGCGGCACGTCCATAGACAGAATATCAGTACGGTCGGATAATTCCGGCGTGACGGGCGGAACCTCTTTAATTCGGGATTTTTCAGGCAGGAAAGCAAACGTTTTTTCCAGCAGAGGCTTTAATTCTTCTGCGGAAATATTTCCCGCAACGCCGATGATTATGTTGTCAAGGGCAAAACGATTCCGTACAAAACTGCGCAAGTTGGCACGGGTAATGGCTCGAATTGATTTTTTCGTCGGCAATAAACGGGCGTAGGGATGATCTTTATAAACCAGTTTTGCCCAGCGTTCCGCGGCAACGGCGTTGGGATTGCCTTTGCGGGCTTCTATTCCCGCATACATCCGGTTTTTCATCCGGCGAATGATTTTGCGGTCAAAGCGCGGCTCGGTCAAAGCCAGACGGAATAATTCAAACGCTTCTTCTTTGTTTTGACGCAGTGTTTCCAATCCGGCAGAAAGCGTGTCTGCCGATGCGCCGAAAGAAACAGAGATCGCCTTTTCGGACATCATTTCTGAAAACTCTTCCGCAGTATAATTCCCCGCGCCTTCATCCATTAAAGAAGTCGCTAAAGAGGAAAGGCCGGTCAGCCGTTCCGGATCGGATGCCTGTCCGCCTTTGAACAGAACGGACATAGCAATGACCGGTGTTGACTTTTCTTCAATCAGCCATGCTTCGATGCCGTTTTTTGTAATAACGCGCTGTACTTCTGGAATACGAAAAGGCATCGGTGTGACGGCCGGCAAAACGGTTTTAGAAATTTTTTCTTTTTTGACCGGCACTTTCTTTTTGACGACAATGCGCGGCGCGGAAGTCGGTTCGCCAAAAGCGTCAAGAGGCAGAATCAAACAGCATAAAAACAACAGCAGCAGTTTTTTCATGGCGCGTTCTCCGGCATTAAATAAGTCGTTACATAAGGAGCGGTCAGCATATCGGCGTAAGCTTTTTGCACATCGGCCAAAGAAACGTTTTTAATGTTTTTTTCCCAATTCTTTAAATCTTCGATCGTCATTCCCAGCGCATAAAAACTGCCGATCAGATTTGCGGCCGATTCGGGATTGTCGTTCAAATATTCCAGATCCGCTACCAAACGTTTTTTAGCCTTGTTCACGTCTTTTTGCGTGACGGCCTGAGGAGACAGAAAACGATCCAGTTCTTTTTCCAGATCGTTTAAAGTTTCGCCGTTCTGGGCGGTTAAAGCAAAAGTAAAAGTTCCTTTGTCCAGAACAAAACCGGAATAGTAAGTTCCTGTCGAGCTGGCCGTTTTTTTATTCGCGACAAAATGTTTATACATTTTTCCCAGTTGGTAAGCTCCCAGAGCTTCGTTCAAAACGGCGAAGGCAAAGCTTTGTTCTTTCTTTTCCGAAAGATAGGAAGGAACAATATAAACGCGCTGCAAAGAATGCAGCTTAACCTGCGGATGGCGCATCTCGATTTTTGATCTGACAGGATAGGGCATAACGAATTGTTTTTTTGCCGCCGGTGTCCGGCGCGGGGGGATTTTGCCGTAATATTTTTCGGCCAAAGGCTTTAATTCTTCGGCGGTGATATCGCCGGCGACAATTAAAACGGCATTGTCGGGCGCATAATGTGTTTGATAGAAAAGTTTGGCGTCTTCCAACGTCAAAGAAGATAATTCTTTTTTAGTGCCGATCATGGGACGGCCGTACGGATGATCTCCCCATAAAACGGCATTTTTCCGTTCGTTCAGCAAAGCGGCCGGATTGTTTTCGGTGCGCATCAGGCGTTCTTCTTTGACGACTTCCAATTCAGGGGTAAAGTCTTTTTGATAAAACCGCAGATTTTTCATACGGTCGGATTCCAAAAACATAACCAATTCCAGCCTGTCTCGGGCGATATTCTGATAATAAGCGGTGTAATCGCTGCTTGTAAACGCGTTTTCAGTTCCGCCGTTGCGGGCGATGATTTTGGAAAATTCTCCGTCCGGAACAGCCGGCGTTCCTTTGAACATCATATGTTCCAAAACATGCGCTATTCCCGATTTTCCTAACGGATCGTCAATCGCTCCGGCTTTGTACCAAACCATTTGCGTGACCACCGGAGCGCGGTGGTTTTCAATCACGACAACTTGCAGGCCGTTGTTTAATGTGAAGGTTTCGGCGTCAAAAACGGAAGCCTGAGCCGTTGCCGCCAGAAAAATAAAAAGAATAGTCAGTAAACGCATCATTTCTCCGTTTTTTCCGCAGAAGTGTTTTCTTTTTCCGGTTCTTTATCGGTCGAAGCGGAAGTGTTGGCTTTTTTTTCGGAAAGCTGTTTGGCGGCAGAGGACGACTTGACCGGTTCCGGAGCCCGAAGCATATAATCCGGCGGCAGGCTGAGCGGATGTGTCGTGACAAATCCTTCCGGATCGGGACCGCGTTTTTCATCCAAAGAATAACGATCGCCGCAGCCGGTTAAAAACAAAAGCAGCAGAACGCAAAAAAATTTCATATCGTATTTCCTTATTTTTCGAGAGGGAGAGCAGTAATTTCCGCAAAATTCATCACCTGAGCATATTTATCGGCGATATTTGACAGCGCCGTTTCCTGCATTTTTGCAGCGGGAATGACGCGGGATTCGTCCCAAGACATAATATCGCGCGATGCCGTCAAATCTGCGGCAACGATACATTTATATCCCAGCGCCCAGGCATCGTGAGCTGTCGCAGTAATGCAGGAAGAGGTTGTCATTCCCGTTAAAATCAAAGTGTCTATTCCTTCCGACTGTAAAATAGCATGCAAAGCCGATCCCGAAAAAGCGCTGTCGGCATATTTGACTTGGGTCAAATGTTTTTTGCGGGGTAAAACCGGAGGATGAAAAGCGATGCCGATGCTTTCGGGCGCAAAAACCAATCCGGCGGGACTTTTGGCCTGATGATAAATATGAACGGTCAAAATTTTATTTTTATCCGCCCAATCCATTGCTTTGACAGCCAAAGAAATAAAGGCGTCGTTTTTTTCAACGGGCAGCGCCCCCGTAAAATGTTCTTCCTGAAACTCAATCATCAAAAGCGCTGTTTTACTTTTTTTCAGTCGCGCAACATCGGGCTGGCCGATTATATGGCGGAAAATGTCAGGGGTTGAGGTTGTCATTTTTCTTTTCCTTTTCGGTTTCGGACAATTTTTCTATCGGGACGAAAAACAAATTCCATATCAGAATAATCCCCGCGCCGACGCAAATGGCGCTGTCCGCAACGTTAAAAGCCGGCCAATGATAAGAACCTATATGAAAATCCAGAAAATCGACAACGGCTTTGAAACGGATCCTGTCCGCGACATTGCCTAACGCGCCGCCGACAATCAAAGCAAAGCAGTTGATGGTAGATTGGTTCTTTTCCATACTCATCCAATGCAGAATGACGGCGCAGATTAAAAGGGAAACCGTGATCAAAATCCAGGGCATGGCAGGATGGTCGGAGTGCAGCATGGAAAAGCTGACGCCTTTATTCCAGGCCAATACAAAATTAAAAAAAGAAGTTATTCTGACAGGGGAGAGATGGTCTGAGAAATAACTTAAAACAAAAATTTTGCTGAGTTGGTCAACCAAAAAGACGGCCAAAGCGCAAAGCAACCCTTTTTTCATCTGGAAATCCTTTCCACTGTTTCGGAATCCTTTATAATTTGAGCTTTCAGTTCCTCAAGAGAATTGAAATGAACTTCGGGGCGGATAAACGTTAACAGCTGTACGCGCAGCCGCCGACCGTATAAGTCGCCTTCAAAACCTAAAAGATGAGCTTCCAATAAAACGTTTTTCCCGTTGACGGTCGGTCTGAAGCCGATGTTGGCGACGGCTTTGAAACGTTTGTCGTCTATTTCGACGGATGCGGCATAAACGCCGATTCTGGGCAAAATGGAATCGGCCGGATCAATATTGATTGTCGGAAAACCGATTTTTCGCCCCAGCTGGGCGCCGTGAATAACGTATCCTTCTATTTCAAACGGATGTTCCATCAGTCCCGAAGCCTTTTCGACTTCTCCGTCACGCAAAAAAGAACGGATTCTGGATGAAGAGATGATTTCTCCATTTTGATCGTGCAGTTTTTTGACCGCCGTGACGGGCAATTCGGGATAGCTTCTGCGCATATAGGCCACATCGCCTTGTCTGTTCCTGCCGAACCCGTAATCTTCGCCGACGACGATATGGGCGGCATGGAGTCCTTTGATCAAAACATTTTCGACAAAATCTTTAGCGCTCATTTCCGCAAAGCTTTTGTTAAAAGGAAAAACACAAAATCCGTCAATCGGCAATAAGCTGATGGCCCTGACTTTGGAACGGATCGGCGTTATTCTGAATGTCCGGCCGCCGGGACGGAAAAAACCGCTGGGATGAGGTTCAAAAGTCATTAAAACGACGGGACGGTCTTCTTCGCGGGCGATTTTGACGGCTTGTTCGACGACGGCACGGTGCCCTTTGTGGAATCCGTCAAAATTGCCGATCGCTATGACGGCGTTTTGATAAGCCGGCGGTATTTTTTGCCAGGAATGAAAAAATCTCATTTTAACGTTCGTCCCGAAATCTTATACTTGGCGGTACTATATTACATTATTGAAAAAGGTGAAAGATGACATTCGTTCTTCCGATCGTTTTAGGACACAGAGGCGCCCGCGCCGTTCAAACCGAAAACACAATAAAAGCTTTTTGCTGCTGTTGTCAATCAAACGTCAAATGGGTTGAACTGGATGCGATGCTGTCAAAAGACGGTACGCCGATGGTTTTTCATGACGAAACGCTGGAAAGAATGACTGATCAAACGGGACGGGTGGATGAACTGACGGCGGAACAACTGCAAGAATTGTCTTTGAAACCGGAAGGATACATTCCGACTTTGGCGGAAGTGTTGGATGTTTTGAACGAGTTTCGGGCGGGCGTGAATATTGAAATTAAGCCATCGCGTCCCGAACTGGCCCGGGAAACGGCGCGCAGAGTCTGGCAAATCGTTTGCGAAAAAGATTTTGATGATTCGGAACGTCTTCTTTTTTCAAGTTTTGCTTGGGACGCTTTGGAGGAAACGGCCGTTTTGGCACCTCATATCCGAAGAGGCGTTCTTGTCGGCAAAAAATCCGGAGATTGGCATTGCGCGGCGGAAAAGATCAAGGCTTATTCCGTTCATTATGATGCCGAGCTGTTAACGCCTGAAATAATTGCGGAAATTAAAAAAGGCGGATATCGCCTGATGGCATATACGGTCAACAATCCCGACCAAGCGGTGCGGCTGCAAGCGGCCGGTGTTGATTCTTTTTTCTGTGATGATCCCGCTGCAATGTTGACTATGCTGACTTAGTCGCGGCGCTGGGCGATCACGCATTGATACATACCGCCGAAAAAGGTCTTTTTATCCCAGATCAGCTTGTCTGTTTTCAAAGCGAAATCCTGAATTTCATTATGCCATAAACTTTCGGCAAACGGTTCGTACAAACGGTTGAACATTTTGACCGGAAATTTCAGCGGGTGAAATTTCTTGGGCGCCGCATAGTCGATGAAAATCATTTTTCCGTTCGGCTTTAAAGCGTTAAAAGCTCTTTTTAAGGCTGCTTTTTTGCGCGAATCGGGAAGCTCATGCAAGATAAAATAACCGACGATCACATCATAGCGCAAATCATTGGGTATAGTGAAGTCGCGTTCTTTGAGAGCTACGTTCAGCCATGCTGAAACGCGCGGTTTCATAGCGTCGATATGCTGAAGAGAAATGTCTTCAATGTGATATTGGCCTTTTGAATTCATTTTTTGAACGATTTCACGCTCAAGATTGCCGGCAGCCACGCCCAGCTGCAAAACGTCATTGCCTTCGATGATTTCATTAACAACGGTTTTAATTAATTTTCCGTTCCAGAAAAAAGAGCCGACGGCGGCCGTCCAATTATCATCAAAAAGTTTGGTGAACAGCGGATGAAAATAACGTCCGTCATATACGGATCTTAAATATTCGGGGACAAGATGCCCTTCTTTAAAGACGCCGTCTTCTATAACGGGAGAGGGAACAGGCTGTTCGGCAGATGTTTCATTTTCTTTTTGCTGTGTCATCATTGTGTTTTCCGTTAGTCTATCAATCCCATTTTTTTGCCGGCAATCACGGCTCCCGTACGGTTTGTGACGTTCAACGCTTTTAAAATCGCCGTGACATGCAGTTTAACGGTTCCTTCCGATAAATCAAGTTCGCGGGCGATGATCTTGTTCGGCTTGCTTTGTCCCATCAAACGCAGTACGTCCAGCTGTCTGGGGGTCAGGGGACCTTTATGTTCCGCGGCGTTTTCCGCTTTGCCGGACAGATTCAACAGCTCTGAGGGCAGATACAAGCCGCCCGATAAAATCAAATGCAGAGCGCTGAGGATGATTTTGCTTGAAGATGTTTTGGGGATGAATCCCGAAGCTCCTATGTCGATTGCCTGCAAAACGTTTTCCGGTTCCGTTACAGCCGATAAAATAACGATCGGCGTATCGGGATGATGTTCTTTCAGCAAACGCAGAGATTCATGCCAACTGAGTCCCGGCATAGCCAAATCCGTCAAAATTAAATCATAAGAAGTTGTCCCGTTTGCTTTTTCCTGCAATTCTTTGTGATCGTGAACCGTATCAATCGAAATTTCTTCATCAAGATCCGCTAAAACCATACGAAGCCCGTCAAGGAACAGTTCATGGTCATCGGCGATCAAAATTTTCAGCATTGGACTCTCCCCCTGAATTGATTATAGTGTAACGGAATTTTTTATGAAAAACAGGAAAAAAATGTCTCAGGGAAAAGTTTTTGATCTCGGACGTCAGGGGGACGGCCTGATAAAATATGAAGGGCAAAACGTTTTTATTGCCGGCGCGTTGCCCGAAGAAACGGTTCGATACCGGTTGGCGGCGGACAACCGCGCCGAATTGGAAGAAATCGTTTCCGCCTCTTCCGACAGGGCAACGCCCGTTTGTCCGTTTTTTGAACAATGCGGCGGGTGCGCTTTACAGCATTTAAGCGCCGACTTGTATCGGCGTTTCAAACTGCGTTATTTCAAAGAACTTTTTCCCGCCGAATGGAATGTTACTTTTGATGAACCCGTTTTCATTCCGTTTAAAAGCCGTCGTCGCGTGACTTTTGCCGTTTTCTGGAACGGAGTTTTGCGCAAGTTCGGCTTTAACGCGAAACAAAGCGACAAAATCGTGGAAATCGATTCTTGCCCCGTTTTGATTGAACAGTTGGAAAAACTGATTGTGCCTTTGCGGCAATTCATTTGTGATAAGGCGCGCTTCTTCCCGAAGAAAAAAGGCGTCGGCGACGTTTCCGTTTTGATGACGGAAACGGGCGCGGACGTGTTGCTGACCCTTCCGTTCGAACCGGATTTCGACTGGCGGCAAAGCGCTTTGCTGTTCGCGGCGGAAAACGGTTTGGCAAGACTTTCGTGGCGGACGAACGAACGCGCGGATCCCGAACCTCTGGCCGTTCTGCATACGCCGGCGCTGGCGATCGGAGCCTTTACGTTGAAATCGCCGGCGGGAGTCTTTCTTCAGCCGTCCGTCGAAGGGCAGGACGCTTTGACTCAAGCCGTCGTCGAATATGTCGGAAAAGCGAAAAAAGTGATGGATTTGTTCTGCGGCGCGGGGACGTTTTCTTTGCCTTTGCTGCAAAAGAAAAGAATCATCAAAGGAGCGGACAACGCGCCGTTCGCTTTGCAGGCGTTAAGGGAAGCTTCCGAAGGCAGAATCGAAACGCAAGAAAGGGACCTGTTCAAAACGCCGCTTTATCCCGACGAGCTGGACGGCTTCGACTGCGTGATTTTCGATCCGCCCAGAGCCGGAGCGAAAGCCCAGTGCGAACAGATCGCGGCGTCAGGTGTCGAAAGAGTCGTCGCCGTTTCCTGCAATCCCGTCAGCTTTGCGCGCGATGCGGAAATTCTGATCAACGCTGGCTTTGCGTTGGAAAGAATCCGCCCCGTTGATCAATTCGCTTTTACACCGCATTTGGAATGCGTTGCGAAATTCACCCGCGCCTGAATGGAGAAAGGATATGGTTTCAAAGATGACAATGGCAAAAAATGTGCTGTTCGCGCTGCTTTCAGTCATAACGGTGAGTTGTTCGACAGTTGAAAAAACGGAAAAAACAATTATGGAAAACAGGGAAGGCTTTTCCGTTCGGGAAATCTCGGACGACCTCTTTGACAGGATGAAGAGGGGAAACACTTATAAAAAGGATTGTATCGTCCCCAGGGAAGATCTCCGTTATCTGCTGGTCCTGCATAAAGATAAAGAGGGCAATACGCATCAGGGGGAAATGGTCGTTCACAAATTGATCGCGGCGGATGTTTTGGAAATCTTTGAAAAACTTTATGATGCGGGATATCCCGTAGAGCGTATGGTGCTGCCGGATAACTATCTGGCCGATGATGAAAGTATGATGCGCGATAATAACACGTCGGGCTTTAATTTCAGATTTGTATCGCACACGAACAGAATATCAAAACACGGTCTGGGAATGGCGGTGGATATCAACACGCTGTATAATCCGTACCATAAAATCGTAACAAAAGACGACGGCACTACGGTGGAAATAATAGAGCCCGCCACGGGGGCGGCTTATCTGGACAGAACGCGGAATTTTGATTACAAGATAGAAAAAGGCGACCTGTGTTACCGCCTCTTTACCGAAAAAGGGTTCGTGTGGGGCGGCGATTGGCCGGATCGGAAAGATTACCAGCATTTCGAGCTGCCTGCGGATATTACGGATAAGTATTCCGAAATGTATTCAAAATAAAAACGGTTTTGTTAAAACGCTTTTATAAAAGGCGTCGCTTTATGGAAATCGGAAAAAATCATATTCACGACAGGATAATCGTGATCGGCTGTCCGGGGGCGGGTAAAAGCACGTTTGCCGCAAAACTGCGGGATATGACGGGATTGCCGTTGTATTACCTCGATATGCTTTTTCACAAACCCGATAAAACGACGGTCGGCAAAGAGGAGTTCGATCGGACGCTTCAAAAGATTCTGAGGCGGGAACGTTGGATCATCGACGGAAACTATATGCGGACGATGGCTTTGCGGGTCGAGTCGGCCGAGCAGGTTTTCTTTTTTGATTTGTCTGTTGAGGAATGTCTGGACGGAGCGCAACGGCGCGTCGGAATCAAAAGGGAGGATATGCCGTGGACGGAAGACCGGCTTGATGAGGCGTTTCGTCGATATATTCTTGATTTCCCGCGGGAAAATCTGCCCGTAATACACGATTTGCTGGCGCGGTGCGGAGATAGGAAAAAAATCGTTACGTTCAAATCCCGTCGGGAAGCTGATGATTTCCTGAAAGCGATAAAGCCGGATGGTCTCCGAACGGTTAAGATATAAAAATGTGATTAAAGACTTGCGGAAAGACGATGAACTTTCCGATTTATGCGGCGTTCCGTCGGGTTTTGGAAAAATAGGGCTTTGTTTGAACGCTGATCAGTCGTCTTTTTGCAGATATTGACCGGCAAACTGTAAAAAGCTGGCAATGATGTTTTCGTTCCAGACTTTCACGTCGGCGGGGACTTTCAAAACGGCCGGCGTAAAGTTCCAGATGTACTTGATTTCGGATTGAGCCAGAAACTCCGCCGTTTTTTGGGCGCAAAAAGGCGGCACGGTCAGAATCGCCATTTCAATGCCCAGCCTGTGAATCAGATTGGGCAGGCGGGAAATATGAAAAATCTGTTTGTTGTTGACGGTCATATCGACTTTTTGCGGATCGTTGTCAAACAAAGCCAGAATTTTCAGACCGTAGTCGTTGAAGCCGCTGTACTTGGCCAAAGCCAGTCCCAAGTGTCCGGCGCCGACGATGACGGCCTCTTTCTTTTTTTTAAAGCCGAGCGTTTCCTCGATCGAATCCTTCAATCCGGTTACGCTGTATCCTACGCGGCATCGGCCGGCGTTGTTCAGTAACTTAAAATCCTTGCGCACCTGAGAATCATCGATGTTTAAACGGGCGGCGATCTGCGGGCTGGAAATCGTTTCCGCGCCATTGTCCAAATACTCCGTCAAAATGCTGTGATACAGAGTCAAACGACCCAAAACCTTTTCAGAAATTTCCGTTTTCATTTCTTTTCCTTGTCTGAGCATCTTTTCTTTTCAGGCAGTTTAAGACCAAAAAAGAAAAAAATCCAGAAAAGATTTTCATTTTTCGTGAAAGGCATCACTATATTTTATCACGATTAAAAATGCATAACACGCTGTAATTAAAAAATATTTTTAAAAATTGTATTGATTTTTCGAAAAAGGAGCTTTAAATAAACAGTGATTGAAATCACTATATGGAGCCTGAAAAAGAAATGCCGAAAGACGAAAAAACGATCATAACCGTCTGTATGGGCAGTTCCTGTTTCGCCCGCGGCAATGCCGGAATTTTGACGCTGATCGAGGAAACGTTGCAACGCGCGGGGGCGGCGGATCGGGTGGAGTTGCGCGGGTCGCGGTGCGAAAACAAATGCGCGGCGGGACCGCATATCAAAATCAACGGCGAGACATATTCGCAGATACGCCCCGAAGAGTTGAAAGCCCTTTTGAACTGGTTGACAGAGGAGGTCTGAAGTCATGCGTTCTTCCGGTCCCGTTTATACGTTGGAAAACGAATGCCACGATTGTTATAAATGCGTGCGTCAATGCAGCGTGAAGGCGATTCGCGTGAAAAACGGACACGCTTCCGTAATCGGGGACAAGTGCATCGCGTGCGGGCACTGCGTTGAAATTTGTCCGGCCAAAGCCAAGCAGGTGCGCAACGACGTCAACAAAGCGCGGGCGTTGTTGGCTTCGGGAAAAGATGTGTATGTATCTTTGGCGCCCAGTTGGGCGGGGTTGTTGGATTGTTCCAAATATGAAATCGTCGCGGCGTTGAAACGGCTGGGATTTAAGGGTGTTTCCGAAACGGCTTTGGGGGCGCAGGATGTGTCGATCGAAACGGCGAAACTTTTGCGGAATAAAGATCAAAAACTGTTTATTTCGACGGCGTGTCCGGCCATCGTTGATTATGTGCGGTATTATCTGCCCGAATATGTGCCGTATTTGACGCCGGTCGCTTCTCCCGCCCTGACGCACGCGGCGTTTTTGAAAAAGCATTTCGGGGATCGGACGGGAGTCGTTTTCATCGGGCCGTGCGTCGCTAAGAAAAACGAGGCGGACGCTCATCCCGAATTGATTGATGTTTCTTTGACGTTTAAAGAGTTGGCCGCCTGGCTGGACGAAGAACGCGTTTCTTTGAAATCGTTTGTGGAAAAGCAGGAGGGATTCGTGCCGTTCGATTCTAACGAAGGGGCGCTGTATCCGATCGAGGGCGGTATGAACAAAACGATCTCGTTATGCGGCGCTCCGTCGGATGTTTTGCTGATAAACGTCAGTCCGGTCCGGCGGTTTAAGGAGGCTTTGAAAGATCTGGACCTTTCCGTATTGAAAAACCGTATTTTTATCGAAGGTCTGGCTTGCGAGGGCGGCTGTACGGCGGGGCCGGGGGCGGGACCTTTTAAAAAAGGACTGACGGTCGTATCCGATATTTTGAATTACGCGCGTTTAAGGGACAGGATTCCGGCCGATCCCGCCGGCACGGTTCGGGAAGATTTTAAAGCCGATCCCGTTGCCCGATCCAAGTATCCCGTGGAACGCATCGCCGAAGCGTTGGCTTCTATCGGCAAGTATTCTCAGGAAGACGAGCTGAACTGCGGCGGTTGCGGATACAACACCTGTCGCGGTTTGGCCGGAGCTTTGTTGGCGCACGAGGCCGAACCGTCGATGTGTCAGGCTTATATGCGCAAACTTGCCGCCCGCAAAGCCAATGCGATGTTGCGCTGTATGCCGGCGGCCGTGGTGATCGTCGATGCCGGAATGAAAATCGTTGAAACAAACGAAGCTTTTATCAAAATGTTCGCGCCGGAGTTGTCGGATTTGTTCGCTTTGGGGGCGGACAATATCGCGGGGGCGCATCTGGATAAGATTCTGCCGTGCTCCGCTTTGTTTAAAAACACACTGAAAACGGGCGCGGAAACGCACAAGGAACACTATTCGATCGGGGATAAGCTGTATGACATTTCCCTGTTCGAGATCGATTCCGGCAAGCTGGCGGGCGCGATTATCACCGATGTTACCGAAACGCAGATGCGGCGGGAGCAGATCGCCAAAAAAGCGCGGGAGGTGATAGAAAAGAATATCGCGACGGTTCAAAACATCGCCGGTCTTTTAGGGGAACATATGGTCGATACGGAACTGCTGCTCAGTCAGATCGAACAGGGCTATCAGGAGCAGGATGATGATTGAGGACGAAGCCGTCTTTCTCGACATCGGAACGGCGCAACAAAAAAAGAACGGGCAGAACGCGTACGGTGATTTTATCGCGTCGAAGCGTTATCCGGAGGAATGCCGGCTGATCGCCGTTTTGTCCGACGGGTTGGGAAGCGGCATTAAAGCGAATATTCTGGCAAATATGACGGCGACAATGCTGTTGAAGTTCGCCGCGGCGGAACGGAATCTGATCCGGGCCGCGGAAACCGTTATGAACGCCCTGCCTGTTTGTCAGGTGCGCAAAATCAGCTATGCGACTTTTTCGGTGGCGGATTGTTTTGAAGACGGAACGGTCAGAATCGTCGAGGAGGGAAATCCCGAATTTCTGCATCTGCATAACGGGAAAGTTGTGCCGCATGAATGCGAAATGATTACTTCTAAAAAATTTCCGGAGCGTTCCATGCGTACTTATATGTTGCATCTGGAAAAGAACGACCGGCTGTTGTTTTGTTCCGACGGTGTGACGCAGTCGGGATTGGGCGGTTCGCTGTACAAGCTGGGCTGGCGGCGTGAAGGGCTGATCGATTTCGCGGAAAGCCGTCTGGCTTCAGATCCGGCTCTTTCTTGCCGCCGTCTGGCACAGGAGGTCGTCGGCGAGGCGTTGACCAAAGAACCCGACCGTTTGGCCAAGGATGATATTTCCTGTATGGTATTGCATTTACGCGAACCGCGTTCTCTGGTCGTTTTTACCGGTCCGCCCTATGATCAGAACAGGGATGCCGAGTATGTCGCGCTGTTTATGCGGTATCCGGGAAAAAAGGCGATATGCGGCGGCACGACGGCTAACGTCATCGCCCGCGAACTGAATCGGGAAATCACGACGGAACGATTTGTCAAAGGCTCTTTGCCGGCCGGCTCCCGCATGGACGGGGTTGACCTGATTACGGAAGGCGTTCTGACGCTGAGCAAAGCCGTCGAATATCTGGAAGATGATCCGGCGATTTTGCCTGATGACGCGGCCGGGCGGCTTGTCGGTCTGTTTTTGGATTCGGACGAAATCACTTTTATGGTCGGCGCAAAAGTCAATCAGGCGCACTTTGACCCCGATCTGCCTTTGGAACTGGAACTGCGGAAAAACATTATCAGGCGTATGGAGCATATTTTAACGCAAAAATATCTGAAGCAGGTTTCGCTGCGTTTTATTTGAAGAAAGGAAAGCGCTATGGAAAGTCAGGAAAAAATCAAAATCCGCGTTTGTCAGGGAACGACATGCTTTGTTATGGGGGCTTCGCGGTTAGAGGGGCTTGAAACGCAGATTCCTCCCCAATGGCGGCAAAAGGTCGAAGTTTCGGCACAGCCTTGTCTGGGAATGTGCCAGAAGGCGGGGTTTATGAAAGCGCCCTTCGTCCGGATCGGTGACGAAATCATTGGGAGCGCGACCGTTGATTCCGTTTTGAAAAAATTAAGCGAAATGTTCAAATAGAGGAAGTTTAAAATGCCGACAGAAACAAATACCGTTCTGCTGCGCAGGGAAGTGATCGTGCGCCTGATTAAAGGCTTTCTTTCAGACGGTTTCAGAAAACGGGCCGACGATTTGCCCTTTGATATGCGTCCCAAATATGCCGAAGTTCCTTTTCGCTGTTGTATTCATAAGGAACGCGCCATTTTGCGCGAACGGGCGATTGCCGTTTTAGGGGCTTCCGTGGAACAGGACGACGATAAGACTCCTTTGAGAGAATACGCTCAAAAATCTTTGGACAGAAAGACCCCCGACCAAACGGTTCTGACTGTTGTGGAAACAGCCTGCCAGGGGTGCACGCCGAACCGGATCTATGTCACGGATCTGTGTCAGGGCTGTGTCGCCAGACCATGCACGTCGGTTTGCGCGTTCGGTGCGGTTTCGATTAAAAACGGCCGCTCCGTCATTGACGGTTCCAAATGCAAAGGGTGCACGAAATGTATGCAGGTCTGTCCCTACGGCGCGATTGTTAAAATCAAGGTGCCGTGCGAGGACGCCTGCCCTGTCGGCGCAATCGCGAAAAATGAAAAGGGGCATGCGCAGATTGACTTTTCGCGCTGTTTGAGCTGTGGCGCCTGCGTAGCGCGGTGCCCGTTCGGAGCCGTTGCCGAAAAAAGCCAGATCATAGACGTTCTGAAGGCTTTGCAATCCGACAAAAAAGTAATGGCTCTGCTGGCGCCGGCGGCGGCCGGACAAATGCCCGTCGGCTTGGGGCGGATCGCTTCGGGATTAATCAAGGCCGGCTTTGACGCTGTTCTGGAGGTGGCGCAAGGAGCTGATATAACGGCTCAAACGGAGGCGCGGGACTTTCGGGAACGCATGGAACGGGGCGATTCGTTTATGACGACCTCCTGTTGCGCGGCATACCGCGAACTTGTGAAGAAAAGCGTTCCCGAATTGCGGCCTTACGTTTCGGATACGGCAACCCCGATGCACTATACCGCTCAGCTGGCGAAACGGAAATATCCCGACTGTGTGACGGTGTTTGTCGGCCCTTGCGTGGCAAAACGCATGGAAGGCCTGCAGGACGAATATGTCGATTATGTGATGAATTTTGAAGAAATGGGCGCTCTGTTTGTCGCTCTTTCGATCGAATTGTCCGCTTGCGAAGAATATGTTTTTGAAACGCCTTCTTCCAAACAAGGGCGGAATTTTGCCGTTACCGGCGGCGTGGCCGAATCCGTTCGCGTTGCGGGAAGCGCCGGTGCGCCGGATTTCCGTCCGGTCTGCGTGGACGGCTTGAATGCGAAAGTCATCAGGGAAATGACTTTGTGGGCGAAGAAAAAAGCACCCGTTCCCGGCAATATTATTGAGGTCATGGCTTGCCCCGGCGGCTGTGTTTCCGGCGCCGGTTGTCTGAACAATCAAAAAAACGCGGCTAAAAAAGTAGCCGCTTACGCGGAACAGGGAGCAGAGCTGACTCCTGAGCCGGCGAATGGGGAACCCGAAAAGAAATAGGGACTTGATTAGTGATTTTATTCACGATTAAAAAGGAATAAATGAAAAAAAAACTCAAAGAAAAAAGAAAGGAGAATTGTTCTTAAAACAAAGAAAATTATTGATTTTTATAAAAAAGAGTTCTACATAGAAATATGTGAAACAAATCACGATTAAAAAACTTGATGAAAAACGTCAAACTTTTTAATTTACTCGCATCAATCTGGAAAAGGGAAAGATTATGGAAAGCGAAGTCAAAACAGCTCAAGATTTGGAAAGAATCATCACCAAAGCGCACGAAGCGCAGGCGATTTATGCGACGTATACGCAGGAACAGGTAGATAAAATCTTCCGCGCCGTTTCTTTGGCGGCGAATAAGATGCGCATTCCTCTGGCGCGCATGGCGGTTGAGGAAACGGGTATGGGGGTATTGGAAGACAAGGTCATTAAAAACCACTATGCTTCCGAATACATATATAATAAGTACCGCAATATGAAAACGTGCGGCATTATTGAGGAAGACCACGGCAACGGCATCAAAAAGATCGCCGAACCGGTCGGCGTGATCGCAGGCGTCGTTCCGACGACGAATCCGACATCGACGGCGATTTTCAAAACGCTGATCGCTTTGAAAACGCGCAACGCCATCATCTTTTCCCCGCACCCCAGAGCCAAAAAGTGCACGATAGAAGCGGCGAAAATCTGCTTGGAAGCGGCCGTGAAGGCCGGCGCGCCGGAAGGTATCGTCGGTTGGATTGACGAACCGTCCGTCGAATTGTCCGATTTGCTGATGAAGCATCCCCACGTCGATATGATTCTGGCAACGGGCGGCCCCGGTATGGTCAAGGCGGCTTATTCATCCGGCAAACCGGCTTTGGGCGTCGGCCCCGGAAACACGCCGGTTGTGATCGATGAAACGGCGGATGTCAAACAGGCCGTGTCTTCGATTCTGTTGAGCAAGACGTTCGACAACGGCGTGATCTGCGCGTCCGAACAATCCGTCATCGCCGTCAAAGATGTTTACGACTCCGTCAAAGAAGAGCTGAAATACCGCGGCGCTTATGTGCTGAATGAAGAGGAACGGGAAAAGGTCGCCGCCATTATCCTGACCCCGCGCGGCGTCAATCCGGCGATCGTCGGTCAGCCTGCGTACAAGATCGCGGCTCTGGCGGGCGTGGAAGTCCCCGAAACGGCAAAAGTGTTGGTCGGCGAAGTTGAAGACGTTACGACCGCCGAACCCTTCGCGCACGAAAAGCTGTCGCCCGTGTTGGCGATGTACCGCGCCGAAAATTTCGAAGACGCGATGGAAAAAGCCTATACGCTGGTCGATCACGGCGGAGCGGGGCACACGTCCGTTCTTTACACCGATCCGCGCAAAGACGACAGAATCAAAAAATTCGGTATGAAGCTGCATACGGGGCGCGTTCTGATCAACTCCCCCGCGGCGCAGGGCGGTATCGGCGATCTGTTCAATTTCAAACTGGAACCGACGCTGACGATCGGGTGCGGTTCGTGGGGCGGCAACGCCACCAGCGAAAACGTCGGCCCGAAACATTTGCTGAACATCAAAACCGTTGCGGAAAGGAGAGAAAATATGCTCTGGTTTAAAGTTCCTCCCAAAGTGTACTTCAAGCGCGGCGCGATCGATTTGGCTCTGCGCGAATTGAAAGGCAAAAAGAAAGCCTTTATCGTTACGGACAGATTCCTGTTCGATTCCGGTATGGTCAACAGAATCACCAATGTGTTGGAAGACATCGGCGTTGATTATCAAATCTTTTTCGACGTCAAACCCGATCCCGATTTGTCAACGATCAACACGGCTTTCACGATGGTGAAAACATATCAGCCCGACGTGTTCATTTCGATGGGCGGCGGTTCGCCGATGGACGCGGCGAAGATTTTGTGGCTGATGTACGAACAGCCTGAGGTCAGCTTTGAAGACGTCGCCATGCGCTTTATGGATATCCGCAAAAGAATTTGCGATTTGCCCGCTTTGGGTCAGAAAGCCGATATGGTCGCCATTCCGACGACGTCCGGCACCGGTTCCGAAGTAACGCCGTTCGCCGTGATCACCGATGACAAAACGCATATCAAATACCCGATCGCGGACTACGCTTTGACGCCGACGATGGCGATCGTCGATCCTGATCTGGTCGATTCGATGCCGCCGGGACTGTGCGCGGCGGGCGGTATTGACGCTTTGGTGCACGCGATCGAGGCGTATGTGTCGATTATGGCGACGAACTTCACCAATTCGATGGCGTTGGAAGCGGCGAAGAAAGTCTTCAAATATTTGCCGCGTTCCTATCACGAAGGCAGAAACGACCCGATCGCCCGCGAAAAAATGCACTACGAGGCGACATTGGCCGGTATGGCTTTTGCGAACGCATTCCTCGGACTGTGCCATTCGATGGCGCACAAGCTGGGGGCGGCGTTCAACATTCCGCACGGAGTTGCAAACGCTCTGCTGATTTGTCAGGTAATCCGGTACAATTCGTCCGACGCGCCCGTCAAGCAGGCGGCTTTCGCCCAGTATGAATATCCGAACGCCAAGGAACGCTACGGCCAGATTGCTAACCAGTTGAAACTGGGCGGTAAAAATGACGATGAAAAAGTCGATCTGCTGATCGAAGCGATTCAGAATTTAAAGAAGGAAATTAATATTCCGTTGTCCATTAAGGACTATGGTGTGTCGGAACAGGATTTCTACGCCAAACTGGACGAGTTGGTTGAAATGGCTTTCGACGATCAATGCACGGGCGCGAATCCGCGTTATCCTTTGATGAAAGAAATTAAAGAACTGTATATCAAGGCGTATGAGGGGACTGTTTGATCTTTTTACGCGGTTTTGATACCTGAAAAACGGGTTCCGGTTTTTCGGAACCCGTTTTTTTTGACAGACAAATGAAAAATCAAAAAATAATGTAAAATATGGACAAAATCAAAGAGACAAGCCCTTTTTAGCGTTTTTTTGACTTTTTGTTTTTCACGTCAAGTTATTGAAAATAAATAATTTTGCTTGTAGTAAAAGATTTTTTGTTTTTGTCGAAAAAACAGAAAAAATCTCTTGCGCAGTCAATATGATTTAGTTACTATAATCTTAACGGAGTATGCTGCTCTGATCGTTTTAATAAGGATTTTGATAATGGCATTGAAGTGGTCCGATATCGACAGCTTGGCACAGGAATTGGAAAAACTGTATCCTGAAACGGATTTGTCCGTTTTGGAATACGATGAACTGCGTAAACTGGTTGCCGGCGTTAATGGTTTTGATGATAAAACCGTTCCGGATGAAGAGGATGTGGAAGCTGTTATTAATGCTTGGATCAATATCCAGTTTCCCGAGGAACCTGAACGCGTTAAATCGGGCGACATAGACTGAAGAAGGGTATAGTAATGGCTAAAGATTATACAGCTTGGAAATCCGCCGGCGGCAACAACGCGGATCATATCGGCGGAAACGGGTATGAGTTTTCCTATGTTGATGAAACTACCGGTGAAAGAAAAACGCTTCAGGTGGATTATGGTTCTTTATTCAGCAATAAAGAAGAAACGGGGTATGATTGTTTCATACCGACAATGCCCGACTGCGATGACATCCTGATTACACATGGTCATGCAGATCATATCGGCGGCATTTCGCATTTGATGAATTTGAAGCGCGAGGAGTTCGCGGCAAAACGGGCAAAGGGCGAAAATTTGACAATTCATTGCACGCCGTTTGCGGAAAAAATGATCAAAAAGGATTTGCAAGGGGTCGGTATTCCCAAAGAGGAATTTCCGGCCTTTGATATTATTGAGCCCGGGAAGCCGTTTGAAGTCAACGGTTTTAAAGTGGAGCCGTTTGCCATTTCACATTCTATTCCCGATGCCGTCGGTTTTGTGATTGAAAGTCCGGACGGTACCCGAATGATGACGACGGGTGATTTTAAAACGGCCAAAGTTCCTCTGGGGAAAGGTTGGGAAGACGACAAAATCGCGGAAATCGCATCGAAAGGCGTTGATTATCTGTTTATCGATTCGACATCTTCAATGCAGCCGGGTGAAACGATCGGCGAAGCCGAAGTCAAAGACGGCTTGAAGGAAATTCTGAAACAGTCTCAGGACGGTCCGATTGTTTCCGGCGTGATTTCCTCTTCCTGCCACCGGCTGCACACAATCGCTTTGGCATTGGCGGAAGAAGCTTTGGAACGTGAACAAAAGTTTAAGGAAGAAAGCGGCTTTGATACAATTCCTCAAGCGCGGACAATGATTCTGGATGGGGCTTCTTTGATTGCCGCCCGCCGTGCGATGAATGCCTGCGGTTACAATTTGGAAAAATTGATCAAAGAGGAAACCGGCGTTGATATTAAAATCGTCGCTTCCAATACAAAAATGGCGCATGAACTTCCTCCCGATCAGAGGTTCTATGTTTGCACGGGTACGCAAGGGGAAGAAGCTTCTTTGTTGAAAATCGCCGAAGGCCGCAATAAAAATATTTCTTTGGATGAAATGCGCGCTTCGGGATGGGGTGCCGATCAGCCTATTTATGTTTATGATTTGCAGTCCTGCATTCCCGGCAGTGAAGAAAAACATCAGGCTTTGGAAGAAAAATTCAAACAGGCCGGCTGCACGACGTATTTCCCCAGCCGTTATAAACCGAATGCATTTACCGTTCATGCTTCCGGTCATGCCAGCGCGGGCGATGTGGCCAAGATCTGTAAAATTGTTTCTGAAAATTCGGAACGTCCGACGATGGTTGTTCCCATTCACGGTGATCCGGGACAACGCCGCAATGTGATGAAAATTGCGCAGGATAACGGTTTAAATGCATGTATTATCCCGAATATGGCGGAAATGAAGTCATTCAAAAAATATACGACGTGGGATGAAGGCGGTAAAACGGAAGAATGGATAGGCGTTAATGATCTTAACAACGATTTCCGTCGTCCGTATTTCATGTATGACAAAGTTGAAATGGATCTTGAAACGAAGCAGAAGATAAAAACGGCTACTTATAAGTATAAAAAAGCGCCCAGAAAGCCGAAGGAAGAGACGAATAATGTTGCCGCTGTGGAAATCGCCAAAAGAAAACGCAGCAGATAACAGAGCTTTTACGAAAAAAGCCGGAGATTTTCTCCGGCTTTTTTATAACCCCAAACTATGCGTTCGGGTGTGCGGAGAACTGTTCTTCGGGGAATTTTCCGATTCGGGCTTTCGGTATAACGGATTTCACAGGTCGTATATTTCAACATCAAAAACGAAGACCGCATCGTTTTACGCAAATAAAAAGAAACCGCGGGGAGGGTTTAGGCAATCTTTCCGCGGTTTCTTGACATCGTAGAACATACGACGTTTAGGTTATATCTCGGCTAACGGCAGGAACTGCCTTGTCCCGTACCGCTGCAGTCTGCGCACAGGCCGCTGGAACATTGAGAACTGCTTGTGCAAGACTGACCAAACTGACTAATATATGTATAATTAGAACATACACGATAGGACACGCCACAAATGTCAGTTTTTGTGATGAGTGTACAACTGACATTCGCAACATTCGAGCCGATAATATTTGTGCATGACGAACAGGATGTGTTTCCCGTGCCGGAGTTGTATGTTCCGCTGGCGCAAGTCAGGCATCCCGAATTGTCCGTTCCGGTATTATATGTTCCCGCCGCGCATTTTACGCATGTGGAAGTGTAAATGCTTAATCTACGATATCCTGCCGCGCATTTTGTTGTCGTGTCTTCGGTGAGGATTAGCTCATCTTCATCAAGTAAAAGCGACTGTGCTTCTGCAGTTGTGCAGCCGGACGTTGTGAGGGACCCGCCCCAAAAGCAATTTGAGTAGCCCATCTCATTCCAATAATTTGTACACAAGCTTTGCGTGGTTAAGGACAGTCGCACCGAAAATCAGTCTGCACCAGCGCGCATTTGGCTTCCGCATCACCTGCGAAAGAAAACAGCGCCGCCAATGTAACTGGCATTATTAAAGATAATATTTTTTTCATGAGTTCCCCTCCTTGAAAAGTTATACATTTTAATTAAAAGCCTGATATAAAGTCATTTAAAGAAAAATATGGGGGGTGGGTGGGGTATATATGTAACATAAATGTAATAATGACGGTTTTTTTAGGGCGCGATTTTAAAGGGGATTATTTTAAGCATATGGGCCGGATTCTTTGAATATCCGTTTCTGTTTGATCTTTTATTGAAAAAAGGAAAACGAATCCTGCTAAAACACGATTCCGTCTTTGAAAAGAGAATCGTGATCATGCATTTTTCACGATTGCGCCGGACATTCAGCCGTATGCACATCCGCTATCAAATACGAAGGGATTTTTAGGGACAATGTTTAATTTACGGGGAAGATTCTTGCCGTAACGCAAAAAAAGATCGATTTGTTCAGCTTTTTAGTAAACCGAACCTCTCGCGCCGGGCGCATGGGCGTTGTAAATAAAGGTTTTAAAGGAAATCGGCAAAATTTAATCGATAAATTTAGCGTTTTTCTTGTCTTGATTTATTTCACGCGAGATTAAAGAATATTTTTGCACAAGAAAATCCAGAGGATTTTTAATGCGCTCATCACGATTGGGATAGCCTCTTCTTTGAAATCCCGCCTCAAGCAAAGCCCGCCAACGCTGTATGTTCGGCTGTTCTTCTTCCGGCATATGTTCGATCGTTTCGAATTCAGCCATCCACAAGCCGTTGCCGATACGTTGAATAAAGCGGATATTGACTTCTGTTGTCAAACCTTCGGCCATCCGAGCCATATTAACCTCTTTTTCAGTTAAAAAGGCAGAAAAGGCTTCTTTTGTGGAAAACCATTTTAACAGGCTGTTTTCCTGGTTCCAGCGATCCTGCATTTCATCTATATCCGAAACGATTGTATGGCGCAGCATAATATATTGTTTGATGTGCTCTTCTGCCAGCAAAATATTGGATGGAACCCAGACAACGCTTGCCTGAACGGGTTCAAGTTTGTAAAAACGTTTGTCCATTGTCAACAGAAGCGGTTCCGAACGTAACTGAGGGGATAACATATAAAGGGCAAAAGTCAGCATAATCGTTCCGCATAAGAGGCCGGCCGCCATAAATGTCATAATACGGGACGTTTTTAAATACCGTCGTTCGGGCATGGCGCCGACATGCACTTTTTCGGGATAGACACCCAATTTATCATTTGAATTGTCTTCAAGGGTTGAAAAAAGGAATTTAAAGATACTCATAGGCTCATCCCGCGTTCGGTTCTTTTTTTTCATACATCTTTTAATTTAAGATGAGATTAAAATTTTCTCAATCCCGTATTTTAATGCGGAAGAGTTTGAAAAATCGTAACCTATTTTAAAAAGCCGCAGTCTTTAAAGGAAATGTGGCCCGATTTAGAGATAATAAGGTGATCAATGAGGGTTATGTCTAAAGCCGTTAAAGCGTTTTGAACGGCTTTTGTCATTTGAATGTCGTTTTTGGACGGGCGCATATCGCATGCCGGATGATTATGAACCATTACAATGGAAGCGGCTCCCAATTCCAGAGCTCTTTTAGCTATTTCTCTGGGATAAACAGGCGTTTGCCCGACAGATCCCTTTTGAAGAATTTCATCTTTGATCAGTTGATTGCGGGTGTCCAAAAAAATGATGCGCAGGCATTCGGTTTTCTTTTGTCCCATATCTATTTTGCAGTATTCGATCAGAGCCTTCCAATCTTTAATGACCGGTCCCGCGGAAAATTGGCTTTTGGCTAAACGCAGGGCGGCGCTCCGTACGGCGGCGATTAAAGCCGCCGTGTTGTCTTTTACTCCTTTGATTTGTTTCAGTTCTTCGGGAGACGCGTTAAAAACGGCGGCAAAAGAGCCAAAAAAACGAATAAGTTCCTTTGCTAACGGTTTAACGTCTTTTCTTGGAATCGCGTAAGTCAGGAACATTTCCAACAATTCGTAATCCTGTAAGGCGTCGCAACCGAATGTCAGCGCTTTTTGTTTCAATCTGTCCCGATGTCCCAGATAATGCACGGAAACATCTTCTTTTTTCGGAGAGCGCATAAGAACGTCTAAAAGCGGTTCCGCATCGAGATCGTTTGACATACGGTTATTCCTGATAAGGCGGACGATCCAGTCCTTTCGGTGAAGAGGTGAAAATTTCATACCCCGTCGCCGTTACCGCCAGCGAATGTTCAAATTGTGCTGATAAAGACATATCCCGTGTAACGGCCGTCCAGCCGTCGGATAAGACTTTTAAATCGTCTCCTCCCAGATTGACCATAGGTTCAATGGTAAAAAACATACCTTCTTCCAATACCAGGCCTTCTTTGGGACGGCCGAAATTCAAAACGTTCGGCGCACAATGAAAAACGCGTCCCAGACCATGTCCGCAGAAATCTTTTACAACGGAGCAACGCTGCGATTCGGCATAACTTTGCATCGCATAACCGATATCGCCTAACGTCGCCCCGGGTTTGACTTTTTCAATGCCGCGCCACATCGTTTCAAAGGTAATGTCAATCAATCGCTTAGCTTTTACCGGAATTTTGCCGACCGTGTACATTCGGCTGGTGTCGCCGTACCATCCGTTTAGGATGACGGTAACGTCAATGTTGAGGATATCGCCGGAAACAAGTTTGCGCGGCCCCGGGATTCCGTGACAGATTACATGATTTAAAGAAATACAAACGGATTTGGGATATCCTCTGTAACCTAAGCAAGCGGAAACGCCTCCGTTTGCCAAAATAAAGTCGTTGCACAAAGTGTCCAATTCTTCGGTTGTGATGCCGGGTTGAACGTAAGGCGTGATCATGTCCAGCGTTTCGGCCGCTAATTTTCCGGCGCGACGCATCCCCTCATAATCTTCGGCAGAATGAATAATAATGCTTTCTTTAGTCATTGAACTGTTCTCTATATTTAAAACAAAAAAGGCAGGCGTGCTGTTACCCAAATTCCCTGCTGTGATACACTACAGCCACAGCAAAGAATTTCCAAGCCTTTATTCTCATATAATTCTTTCAGGTTCACCAGATAAGGCGTGTCGGTCGTCCATTGAGCCCGCACGCCGATGCAGTCGATTCTTTGCGCCAAAAGAATTAAAACGGAGCGTTCTTTTTTTTCCAAAGCATCGGCCAGATGGCTTAAAACATGGTGATTGGTGACGGCTATTGTATCGGGAAAAAGCAATTCGGCATCTTTCTTTTCATATACGGGGGCAATGGCTATATGGCACGGCGGATAACCGCTGTTTTCAGGCGGAGTCAGCAGCAAATCGAAAAAAACGGACGGATCCTGTTCTATTTTTTCGTATCCGCTTAATTCATAAAAAACGTCGTTGATGATGGCTTCGGCGATCAAATCCGTTTGATGCTTCATATTGACGCCGACCAACGTTCCGTTGACGGAGGCTAACTCCCAAACCAGCTGTAATCTTTTGTTCGGTTTGGGACAATAAGAAAGATAAATTTCAGTTCCCGGATTCGAAAGAAGTTTCATCTGCGTGGTATTGGAACAAAAAACGGTCGTTTTTTCTCCGGTTTCCAGACGAACGTCGGCCAGTACTTTGGCATATCGTCTGATAAGAGAAGCTTTATACAAAGGCGCTTGAAAATCCATTATTCGAATCCGTTTTTTTAACAGGTTTTTTTCATTTAAAAACATGCTATGCTGATCGGAAAGTGTAAAAGATTGTCTTTTGAAGGTCAAAGCGAATGAATAAATTTTTTAAAATAATTCTTTTTGTTTTTCTTTTGATCGGTAATGCGTATGCGCAGTCTTCGGAAGAAACTTCCGTTCAGACGCCGCAGAAGGAGCCGTCGGTTGATCTGAATGCGCCGGCGCCTGCCGCGCCGTTTCAATTAAGGATTCCTCATTCGGAACGAACCAAAGGGAATATTTTGGATTCAGCGTTGGATTTTTTGTTTATGCGCTTTTTTAAAAACTTTGAAAATTCGGAAGTTTCTTATGAATTTTTTGAAGTTGACAATAAAATGGAGCTGAATTTTAAAAATTTTAAAATCAAAATAACACGTCCGGATATTGAAGGAACGGTCGTTATTCCTAAGTTTGTCGTGAATTTTTCAGAGTTTATGGAAGCTTTGAAGACGAAAAGGTTTGCATTCTCCAAAGCAACAATCAATCAGCCTTCCGTCGATTTGGTTTTAATCAAAGAAAAAACTCGTCGTAAATTAAAATTTACGGCAAAAGAGATGATCGTTAAAGATATGACCATCGTTTCATGGACAACTAAAAATTCGGCGGGGACAAACAGTAATGTGACTATAGGGTCGGCCTTTGCGGAAAACAGTTTGCTGACGCTTTCCGATCCGGCGGAAAAATACGGAGCATCGGCAATTGAATTAAAGGAAATTTTGCTGCCTCAGTCTGTTCTTTCAAAATTTACTTTTGTTTCCGCCGAAGTAAACGGCAAAACATATCAGGATAAAGCGTCTTTTTTGCAGGCGGTTAAACAGTAATTTCTTTCCGGGAATAAAAATTCTTGCAGATCGCCGCGTTACAGTTTACAACGGGAAAAACCAACAGAGGATATAAAGTATGACGGATTCGGACGTTCTTTCTCTTTCTTCCGGCGATTTTTCCGCGGCGGTCAGTCCCGCTGCCGGCGCTTCTCTGCTGTATTGGCGGCAAGGAAATGAGGATTTGACCAGGCCTGCGCTGAACGGTGCAGCAGAACGCAGAGCCGCAGATGAAACCTCGATGTTTCCGTTAGTACCGTATTCCAACAGAATCAGAGGCGGATATTTTATTTATTGGGGAATTAAGCGTATGGTTCCCAAAAATCATCCCGTCGTAGCCGATCCTTTGCATGGCGAAGGGTGGCAGAGGCAATGGGATGTTATCCGTTCTTCAACGGATTCGGCGTCGTTGGCTTTTGAACATAACGGCAAAAACGGCTTTCCTTTTGCGTATGAGGCGGAACAGGTCTTCACGTTAAAGGATAACCAGCTGATCGTTTCTTTAACGTTGACGAATAAAGGCGGCATTCCTATGCCATGCGGTTTGGGATGGCATCCGTTTTTTCCGAAAGATGCGGATACGATTGTTCGTTTTAAAACAAAAAATGTTTGGGCTCATGAAAGTGCTCCTCCCCGGGAACGTCCGATGAAAACGCCGCCTGAATGGCAGTTTGATAAGGGGTTGAAAATTTCCGAGCTGGAACTCGATACATGTTTCGGCGGCTTTGACGGCAAAGCGGAACTGATATGGCCGTCACGCGGCAGAAAAATAAATATCACGGCTTATAGTGATTTTGGACATGTTGTCATTTGGTCTCCGGCGGGAGAGAATTTCTTCTGTGTCGAACCGGTGACAAACGCAACGGACGCTTTTAATCTGGCGTCGCGCGGTGTGGCCGGAACAGGGATTAAAACGCTTGATCCCGAAGAATCTTTGACAGAGACAATGACTTTGGCGGTTTCTGAAATTTAGTTTTGGTTTTTATATAAGGATTTGAAATGAAACGTTTTCATTTGACTAAAATCGTTTCAACGCTCGGGCCTGCTTCGAATACGGCGGAAAAAATCAGGGCTTTGGCGACGGCCGGCGTGAACGTCTTTCGATTGAATTTTTCCCATGGCAGCCATGAAGACCATCGCAAAAATGTCGATTATATTCGTTTGGCAGAAAAGGAAATCGGCCGTCCTTTAGCAGTTCTGGCGGATATGCAGGGCCCGAAACTGCGCATCGGCATTTTTGAAAACGGTGCGATAGAACTGCATACCGGAAATAAATTCAGATTGGATATGGTGCCCGAACTGGGAAATGAAATGCGCGTTTGTCTGCCCCATCCTGAAATTTTTCAAGCAATGGAACCCGGAATGGAATTATTGCTGAACGACGGGTTGGTGCGTCTGCGTGTCGATGCTTTCGGCAAAGATTATGCCAATACAACCGTGATTATCGGCGGGCGGCTGTCTAATAAAAAAGGCGTGAATGTGCCGGGTGTTCCGCTGCCGATTGACGCTTTGACGGAAAAAGACAAAGTCGATTTGCAGGCGGCATTGGATATGGGCGTTGATTTCATAGGCTTATCCTTTGTTCAAAGGCCTGAAGATTTGTTGGCGGCGCGTTCTTTGATTAACGGGCGAGCAGCGGTTGTTGCTAAAATAGAAAAGCCGGCGGCACTGGATCATTTGGATGAAATTATCCGGTTGTCTGACGGCATTATGGTTGCGCGCGGCGATCTCGGCGTTGAAGTGCCGCCTGAAAAAGTGCCCGTTTTGCAGAAAAAGATTATTCGTGCCTGCCGCAGAAGCGGAAAACCGGTGATTGTTGCAACGCAGATGCTGGAATCCATGGTGACTAATCCGATGCCGACCAGAGCCGAAGCGTCCGATGTGGCGACGGCGGTGTTTGATGCGGCGGACGCAGTGATGCTGTCGGCGGAAACGGCAGCCGGAGCCTATCCGGTTGAAGCGGTCGCGCTGATGAATAAGATCATTGTGGAAACGGAAGCGCATGAGCTGTACCGTAAATATCTGGATGCGGCGCGGTTAATGCCGGAACAGACGCCTGAAAACGCTATTACGGCAGCGGCGCGAGTGATGGCAGAAACCTTGCCTGATGCGGCGGCAATCGTTTCTTATACGCGCAGCGGCTCGACGGCCGGACGGGTGTCGCGGGAACGGCCTTATATGCCGATCGTATGTATGACGCCGAATATTGCCGTTGCGCGAAAAATGAACCTGTTTTGGGGTGTTGAAAGCGTTGTTTGCGGCAAGTTTGATTTGCTGACGGAAGTTGCCCGGCAAGCTTCGGCTTATTGTCGTGAACTGTATGACGCAAAACCGGGAGAAAAAATCGTTTTGACGGCCGGGATACCTTTTAATGTGTCCGGCACGACGAATTTGCTGCACATTGCTTCGATCTTAGAAGATTAAGTCTTTATCCAAGATTTTTAATATGGTTTCTTTAAGATAAAGAGGCGCTTTTTCTTTAGCCTGTTCAAAAGGAATATTCGGCGGAGTAATCGGATAAACGGCTTTGATTCCCGTCTGAAGGACGTTTTCGAATCCCGTTCCCATGCAGCCGCAAACGGCGATGACGGGGACGTTTTCGCTTCGTTTGGCTACGCCGACGGGCGCTTTGCCGCAAGCGGTTTGCGCATCTATGCGGCCTTCTCCGGTAATGACTAGATCTGCGGTTTGAATTTCCGTATCGAACGAACTGTTTTCTAAAATCAGGTCGATTCCGGATTTCAGATTTGCGTTAAAATAAGCGTAAAAGGGCAATCCTGCTCCGCCTGCCGCGCCTAATCCGGCACAAGGAAGAAGCGTCGTGTGTAAAGAATTTTCGAGTGTCCGATAAAAAGATTTCGCATTTTCTTCCAATAAAGGGACGGCAGCCGCATCAGCTCCTTTTTGGGGAGCGTAAACGGCTGCGGCGCCGTTCGGGCCGAATAACGGATTCGATACATCGACGGCTAACGTGACGTTTATTTCAATTTTCGGGGAAATAATACGGGAAACGACGGCCATATCTTTTCCGGACGCGCCGTCAGGCAAGGGGTTTCCGGCGGCGTCAAGCAGAATGAACCCCAAAGCCTGCATTAATCCGATGCCGCAGTCGTTGGTTGCGCTGCCGCCCAGTCCGATGATAAATTTGCGAAAACCTTTATTTAAAGCGGCGGAAATTTGTTCTCCCATACCGAATGTCGAGGTGTGCATGGGATTTCTTTTTTCCGGTTCAATATGCGCCAGACCGAACGTATCGGCGGCTTCCAAAATAACGGTTCCTGTGTCGGCAACATAAACGGGTGCTTGAAGCGGGCGCATCAATGCGTCATGCGCCGGAACGTTGATTTTTTGCGCGTTCATATTGGAAGCCAGCGTCGCGGCAAAGCCTTCCCCGCCATCGGCAACCGGAATTTTGATTCCCGTATGCCCGAGACTTTCCGCCGTATCACAAATAATATCCGCAATTTCCGGCGCGCTCAGACATTCTTTAAACGAGTCGGGAGCAATCAGAATCTTCATAAGCGTCAGGTCAGGATACTGATTGCTTCCTGCGTCATTTCATTGACGGTCGTAAAGGTTTTCACATTGCTGGAATAGGCGCGCTGCGAAACGATCATATTGGTAAATTCCTCTTCCAAAGAAACGTTGGAAGCTTCCGTTTTTCCGCCTTGAACGGTTGTTTCGGTTCGCGTGTTCTGCAAATCGATGATTTCCAGATTGCCGGCGTTTTGATTGTAGGCAAACATATTGCCGGACACGGCCTCCATCATATTGGGCACTTGAATATGCGCTACGGCGACTTTGCAGACGGGAATGGAACTGCCGTTGCTGTATGCCGCGTTCAGCACGCCGTTTTCGTCCCAGGCTGCGGAGGTCAAAACGCCGAATCCTTTGCCGTCTTGGGAAAGGACTTCTCCGGTCAGGGTGTTGGCAAACTGTGTAAAATGCTGCATATCCAGTTTGATGGGAGAGGTTCCGCCTTTTTCCCAAGCGACGTTCAGCATTGTTGACGGAACGGGGGAAGTCAGTTTGCCGAATTCATCAAAAGTCACTTGAATTGGTTCGGAAGCGACCGCCGCGCCGTCGATGTCTATCGTTACCAGCCAGGTGTTCGCATCGTGCTGCGGTTCCCATTTCATTGTCATATTGTGCTGAGCAAAGTCTTTGTCGTATACGGGAAATTTGAGAAGCTGCGTATCCGTGGCGGCGGCATTGATATTGCCTTTGAAGCTCATTTGAGTCGTCTGATGGCCGGGATAATATTCCATAGGGGAAATAATTACCGGCTCCAAAGAGGAAGAAAATGCCTCTGCGTCACTGTTATAATTCCATCCCATCACATAATAACCGGCAGAATTGGTAAAGTATGTCGCCGGAGCGGATTGCGTTATGACGCCGGCTTCCGACGGTCGGTAGTAAGTCACCGATTTTGCGGAATATCCCGTCGGCGTGACGGCAGTTGCCTGAAAATCGCCGGCTCTGGAATAAAGCGTATTGTTTTGACCTTCGACAATGAAAAAGCCTTTTCCGGTAAGGGCTAAATCATAAATGCTGTCGGTTGTTTGCAGCTGGCCGTTGATATCGACCATACGTCTGTCAACGACGTTGGAAGTCAGATAATGCGTATCAAGACCGATGTGGCTGTATTCTTTGATAAACGTTTCAAAACGCGTATCCACTTTTTTATAGCCGGTTGTTTTGACATTTGCAATGTTTGCGCTGATTTGCTCCATGGCGTGCGACTGGGAATGCATTCCCATTGTGCTGGTTACAAAAGTGCCGATTGTCATGGCCTTCCTCCTGTACAAGTGTCAGATATCCGGTCTCTTTTTATGCAAATTTTGTGCCAAAAAAACTTAAAAAAATAAATTCGATTGCATCATTTTAATGCAAAGGCAAGAATTTAATGTTATAAAACACAAAGTGTTTTTTTATGGAAGAGTAAGAATGCGCCGTATTTTAGTTATTAACGGGCCGAATTTGAATATGTTGGGGACGCGCCAGCCGGAAATTTACGGTTCCGATACGTTAGCGGACATAGAAACGGCTTGTCGTGACAAAGCCGCCGCTTTGCAGATGGAGATCGAATTTTTCCAAAGCAATATTGAAGGTGAAATTGTAACCGTTATTCAACAGGCACGCGGCAGATTTGACGCGATAGTGATCAATCCTGCGGCTTATTCTCATACTTCCGTGGCGATTATGGACGCTTTGCTGGCATGCGATATGCCGGTGGTGGAAGTCCATCTGTCCAATATTCACAGACGGGATGAATTCCGTCATTTTTCCTATGTTTCCAAAGCGGCGGCCGGCGTTATTTGCGGGTTCGGGAAGCAGGGATATTTGTTGGCTCTTGAGGCGGCGGCCTCTTTTATGAATAGGGAATAATATCTATGTCAAAATATGAAACAACCTTGGTTGAAGATTTAGCAAAGCTGCTGAACGAACATGATTTGGCTGAAATCGAATATGATACGGAAGGGCTGCGCTTGCGCGTGACCCGTGTTCCGGCGGCTTCGGCGGTCATGGCGGCTCCGGTTTCCGCAAGCGTTCCCGCGGCGGTCTTAAACGCAAATACGGCAGTTTCCTCTTCCGCAGCTGAAAAGAAACAACCGGAAGTAACAGGGGAAGCGGTTAAATCTCCGATGGTCGGAGTGGTTTATACTTCGCCGGAACCTAATTCGGCGCCGTATGTTTCCGTCGGCGATATGGTTTCTGCCGATCAGACTCTGTTTCTGGTTGAAGCGATGAAGACGTTTAATCCGGTCAAAGCGCCGCGTTCGGGAAAAGTCGTCCAAATTTTGGTTTCCGATCGTTCTCCGGTCGAATATGATCAACCTTTGCTGATTTTGGAATAAGAATGATTGAAAAAATCTTGATAGCAAACCGCGGTGAAATCGCTCTGCGCATTCACAGAGCCTGCCGCGAAATGGGGATTAAAACCGTGGCCGTTCATTCGACTGCGGATGCGGATGCCATGCATGTCCGTATGGCGGATGAAGCGATTTGTATCGGTCCCGCTGCCGGCAAGGACTCTTATTTAAATAAAGCTGCGATTATTACAGCGGCTTTAATCTCCGGAGCGGACGCGATTCATCCGGGGTACGGCTTTTTGTCGGAAAATGCCGATTTTGCGGAAATGGTTGAAGAACATGGGCTGACTTGGATCGGTCCTACGCCTGAAATGATTCGCAAAATGGGGGATAAAATCACGGCAAAAAAAGCGGCGATCGAATCGGGATTGCCCGTCGTGCCGGGATCCGACGGCGCCGTTGATACGATTGAAGACGCTTTGGAAGTTTCCGCTCAAATGGGATATCCCGTCTTAATCAAAGCGACGGCCGGCGGCGGCGGCAAAGGAATGCGCATCGCCCGCAATGCCGAGGATTTGCCCGAAGCTTATATGCAGGCCAGAGCGGAAGCGAAAGCCTCCTTTACCAGCGACGAAGTCTATATTGAAAAGTATTTGGAAAATCCGCGTCATATAGAGATGCAGATTTTGGCGGACAATTACGGCAACGTTGTCCATTTGGGTGAACGCGACTGCTCGATGCAGCGGAAAAATCAAAAAGTGTTGGAAGAAACACCGTCTCCCGCGCTGAATGCGGAACAACGCAAAAATATCGGCAAAATCGTTACGGATGCGATGAAAAAGCTGGGATACAGCAATGTCGGGACGATCGAATTTTTGTACGAGGACGGCAAATTCTACTTTATTGAAATGAACACGCGGCTTCAGGTGGAACATCCGATCACGGAAATGGTGACGGGAATAGACTTGGTACGCGAACAGATTCGTGTCGCCGGCGGAGCGCATTTGAATTATACGCAGGAAGACGTGCATTTTGACGGACATGCGATCGAATGCCGCATTAATGCCGAAGATCCGTTCACGTTCGTTCCTTTTCCCGGAAAGATTCAGCAATGGCATGCCCCGGGCGGGTTGTGGACGCGCGTTGATTCGGGAATGTATACCGGTTATTCCGTACCGCCTTATTATGACAGTATGATTGCCAAACTGATTGTGTTCGGCAAAACAAGAAACGGTTGCTTGATGCGGTTGCATCGCGCGATTGATGAATTTGTGATCGAAGGGGTGAAAACAACATTGCCTCTGCATAACGAGATTATTTCAACGCCGGATTTTGTGGATGGAAACTACAACATTCACTGGTTGGAAAAGTTTTTGAAAAATCACGAAGACAGCAATAAATGACAACGGGTCCGATTTCTCCGGAATTGTTGATTTATGCGTACTCGACAGGCGTCTTTCCGATGGCGGAACATCGGGAAGACGCTTCAGTTATGTGGTTCGAACCTGAAAGGCGGGGCATTCTGCCTTTAGAAAGCTTCCATATTTCTCATTCTTTGGCGCGCGTGATTCGCAAAGGCGTTTTTGAAGTCCGAACGGATACGGCTTTTCAGGATGTGATGCTGAACTGTGCCGACCGGAAAGAAACCTGGATAAACGATCAGATTTTGGATGCGTATTGCCGTTTATTCGATCTGGGATTGGCGCACAGTGTGGAATGTTGGCGGGACGGCGGGCTTGTCGGCGGATTATACGGTGTTTCTTTGGGCGGCGCGTTTTTCGGCGAAAGTATGTTTTCCAAACAAACGAATGCTTCCAAAGTGGCTTTATGTGCTTTGGTTAAAAGGTTGAAAGTCGGCGGTTTTACATTGCTTGACACACAATTTTTGACACCTCATCTGGCAAGTTTCGGCGGCGTTGAAATTCCTCAAAAGGATTATTTGATCCTTCTGAAAAAAGCTCTTGATCTAAAGGCCAGCTTTTAACTCATACCTCGAAAGAGTACGCTTGTCTCGTAAATAAAGGAGAAAAGCGATAAAAGAGATTTCGGGTAAGCTGCGGAACGGATTAAACGACCAAATCACCGCTGAATTTGAATCGGCGTATTTGTATTTGGATATGGCGAATTATCTTGAATCACAAAATTTTGAAGGTATGGCGCATTGGTTCAGACTGCAGGCGAAGGAAGAAAAAAGGCATGCTCTGAAAATCAATGATTTTTTGATGGAGCGAAATGTGGTTCCGGACTTGGGAAAAATTAAGCCGACAGAAAATAAATGGCGGGATGCGGCGGCTGTTCTGGATGAAGCGCACCGTCATGAATGTATGGTCAGCAATATGATTTACGATCTGGTGGCACAGGCGATGGACGATAAGGATTTTGCCTCTTTATCGTTTTTGCAATGGTTTGTTGATGAACAAGTCGAAGAGGAAGCGCAATCATCTGAGTTGTTGAACAAGGCTCGTTTGATAGACGGAGATATTGCCGGATTGATGTCTTTGGATAGCCTGATGGGAGCCAGAACGGAATAAAAAGCCCCGCTTTCAAAAGCGGGGCCGAATCTTTATGATACGATAAAATCAGGCGCACTCCAACTGCATCAAATCTTCATCTTCTCTTTTTTCTTCAGCTAAAGAAGAATAGTAAGAAGCCATATCGACGATTTCATAATTGCTTTCGTCGGCAAACAAGGCTGTCAATAAAGCGTTTGTGTCGGTATGACCGGAACGGCTGCCGGAAAATTCGCCGATCAGCGTGTAACCGGACATATACAGATCACCGACCGCATCCAGCATTTTATGACGGACAAATTCGTTGGAATAGCGCAGACCGTCTTTGTTCATAATCGTGTTGTCGTTGACCAGAATAGCGTTGTCCAAAGAACCGCCGCGCGCCAAACCGATAGAACGCAGCATTTCAATGTCCTGCAAGAAACCGAAAGTGCGGGCGCGGCTGAACATATTTTTAAAGTTGGCGGCCGTTAAATCCAAATCGGCTTCCTGATGACCGATAACGGAAGCGGTAAAATCAATTTCAAAGTGCATTTTCAGCCCTTTTTCGGCCGGCTGTAAAGTCAATTCCTTGTCGCCGTCTTTATAGGAAACGGGTTTTAAAATCTTAATGGCTTTCAACGGCGCGTTTTGAATTTTCGTTCCGGCGCATTCCAACAAAAAGACGAAAGGAACCGCGCTGCCGTCCATAACGGGGGTTTCCGGCCCGTCAATGTCGATCAGCATATTATTGATGCCCATTGCGTGAATGGCGGCCATCAAATGTTCGATTGTCGCGACTTTCACGCCGTCTTTGCCGATGCAGGTACACATGCGCGTATCAACCACATAGTCGTGATGCGCGGGGATGTAAGCGTCTTTTCCGGCGGGATCCGTTCTGTGAAAAACAATGCCCGTATTGATATCGGCCGGTTTCAAAGTCATGGAAATTTTATTTCCGGTATGCAGACCGATGCCAACGCATGAAATCTCATGCTTGATTGTCTTCTGCTGATAATTTTCCATGGTTCTGTTCCTTTCTGTCGTGGAAGCACTTTCTATTCTATAGTTTTAACAATCGATACGTCTTTTTTCAAATCAAGCTTTGTTACAGTTTGTTACATTAACTTTCTGTTAAGTTCTTGATTTTTATGGAAGCATTATTTTTAAAGACGAAGTAAAAAAAAACAGGCTTGCTCAATCAAACGAATCCGATACACTTAGAAATAGTGATAATGCAAAGTATTTAAGGATTGTAGAATGGAGCTGGAAATTTTAATGGCCTTGGGCGGCCTGTTGTTATTGATGTGTGTTTTTGCAAACAGAATTTCCAGCAAGTTGGGTATTCCGTCGCTGCTGGTTTTTTTAGCCGTCGGAATGATCGCCGGTTCGGACGGAGCGGGCATTCAGTTTTATTCCGCGAAATTAAGTAATTATATCGGTTCTTTCGCATTGGCTTTTATTTTGTTTGCCGGCGGGTTGGAAACGAATTGGGCTTCGATCAAATCGGTTTTGGGCCGGGGAACGTTGTTGGCAACGGGAGGCGTTGCTTTGACGGCGGCGATTATGTTTTTCCTTTCGTATTATTTATTGGGAATGCCTCTTCCGATTGCGTTGCTGCTCAGCGTGATTTTGTCTTCGACGGACGCGCCGGCTGTGTTCAATATTTTAAGAACGAACGGTTTGTATCTGAATAATCAGAAATTAAAGTCCCTTTTGGAATATGAATCGGGCAGCAACGACCCGATGGCGGTTATTTTGTCCGTCGGCGCGATTACTTTTTTAACGGCAGAAGGCGATTTTTCGGTTTCTTATTTGTTGTTTATGCTGTTTCTTCAAATGGGATTGGGCGTTGCTTTGGGATATGGGTTGGGCGTATGCGCATTGGCGCTGCTGAAAAAATTTTCCTTTGTTTATCAAGGGCTGTATCCGGTTTTCGGAGTCAGCGTCGTTTGTTTGATTTTTTCTTTGACGCAGTTGGTCGGCGGCAGCGGTTATCTGGCGATTTATATCGCGGGAATCGTTTTGGGCAACACGTCGTATCCGTATAAGAACCCGTTTGTTCAATTTCAATCGGCGTTGTCGTGGGTTATGCAGATTTTGATGTTCCTGACTTTGGGATTGTTCGTCAATCCCAAAGAGCTGGGGGCTGTTTTCTCAACGGCGTTAAGCGCGACGGTATGTCTGGTAATGATCGCGCGTCCGCTGGTTGTTTTTCTGTGTTTGGCAAAGAGCGAATATTCACGCGGCGAAAAACTGTTTGTCAGCTGGGCCGGACTGAAAGGCGCCGTGCCGATTATTTTGGCAACGTATCCTTTGATGAATGGCATTGAAGGGGCGCAATATCTGTTTAATGTGATTTTCTTTTTAGTGATCGTTTCCGTTTTGCTGCAAGGGCAAACGTTGGCTTCTTTGGCGCGCTTTCTTGAACTTAGTCATGATACGCCGACGCCCGAAGAATTAAAAGAAATGGGCGGATCAATCGGGGCTCCGACAGGGCAGCAGGAGGCGCCGCGAATCTATGTTTCTTTCAGATCTTCGTTTTTGCGCATAACGATGTCCGCGATTAAGTTTATGTTTTCTTTGGTCGATTGGCAGATTCATCCCGAAGAGGAACAATTAAAATCTGTATCGGGTGTGTGGAATAAAATTAAGAGTCAGATCTATATCCGGTTAAAACAGCTGCATGCCTATTGTTTGGAAGAGGATTTGGCCGAAGCCAAGAAAAAGGCAGAAGAAATTTTGGCTCAGAAAAAAATTGATGAAGAACGCACAGATCCGATGTTTATGCGCATTCGTCATATTAAAGAAGACAAGTAGAAAAAACCGGCTCTGAATGAGCCGGTTTTTGCTTTATTGAAAATTAGACGCTGCAAAATCCCATTTTATCAGCTTGTCGATCAATGTTTGCGCATAATCCGGACGTCTGTTCTGATAGTCCAGATAATAGGCATGTTCCCAAACGTCAATGGTCAGTAACGGTTTTAATCCGTGCGCGACCGGCGTGTCGGCGTTTGACGTTTTAATGATTTTGACATCTTCTTCGTCTTTGACGACCCAAGCCCAACCGGAACCGAATTGTGAAACGGCGGCGGCTTTCAGTTCGTCTTTGAACTTTTCCTCGCTGACAAAAGCGCGCAGGACGGCGTCTTTAAACGCGCCGTCGGGTAAGGCGCCGCCTCCGGCGGGGGAAAGGCAGCTCCAGAAAAAAGTGTGATTCCAGACCTGTGCGGCATTGTTGAAAATTGCGGCTTTGTCCGTTTTTCCGGCCGTTTCTTTAATGATCGTTTCCAGATTGGCGTTTGCCAGTTCCGTGTCTTTAATCAGATTGTTTAGGTTTGTCACGTACGTCTGATGATGTTTCCCGTGGTGAAATTCAAGCGTTTTTTGAGACATAAACGGCTCTAATTCTTCTAAGCCGAACGGCAGTTTAGGTAATTCAAACACGATTTTTTTCCTTTCCTGATTTTTTTGTTTGAAATATTGTCCCGTTTTTTTTCAAAGAAGTAAAGCTAACTTTCGGCGATTCGCTTTAAAACGGTTTTTGCAGCGGCGATGCCGGAACGCACCGCGCCTTCTATCGTGCAGGGCAAGCCTGTTTTCGTATAATCCCCCGCAAGGACGACCGGTCCGGAGCCGGCGGCGGGACGGCGGCCGTCGACGGCTTTCGTCTGCAACAACGTTGCGCGCCGTTCAATAATCACCCGATAAGGCGGCAGGGGGGAATCCGTTTTTAAAACGGTTTGCAACTCTCGCCAGACAAAGGCGGCAAGAGCGTCAGGCGAATGCTCTGTAAGTAATTTTTCCGCCGCGCTGATCGTTACGGACAAAACGCCGTTTTTGGAAAACACCCAATGCCCTGTAAATCCGACCAAGCCGACGACGGGCAGTCCGTCCGGCAAAAGAACGTCCGTTTTAAAGTGGATGTTCGCGATCGGTTGACACGGCAGGTTTTCGACATTTTCGACCAGACGGGCGGCGGCGGTCGGCGAAACGGCCGAAATCACGGCGTCTTTATCCGTTAAAAGGATTTCCGTCCCGTCCGAAAAGGAAAGTTTTCCGTTTTCCGCTTTGTTCAGAGTTTTCCCGAAATGAAATGAAACGTTTTTATTTTTCAGGAAATCGACAACGGGATCGACGATACCGTCCGCCAAAGACGGGTAAGCCAGATAAATTTCCCCGTTCTTCCGGCCGCAACATTTCAACGCCGTTTTAACCAACATCATTTTGTCGGCCTGTTCGACGGGCGTGTTCATCACCGATTCGCACAACAGGGGGAAAAGCGTTTTAAGATGCTTTAAAACGGAAAGCGGTTTTGCCGTGTCGATTTTAAAAGATGTTCCGTCCTTTTGAAAAAAAGTGAACGTGTTGCCGACGCTTTTCAACGGCGTTTTTGTCGGGCAGTCCGCCAGCATTTTCAATAAAGCCGTGTTCGCGCCCAACATCAAATGCGTGCCGTTGTCGATCGGGGCTTCCAGTTTCGAATCGAAAAAGGAATGACACCGTCCTCCGGCGCGCGCCGCCGCTTCGTAAACGGCAACGGGAACCCCCGCCTTTGTAAGCGTATAAGCGGCGGACAGTCCCGCCATTCCGGCGCCGACGACGTAAACGGTCATATTTTATTTCCCGAACGCCAGAACGCGCAGAGCGGTCAAAATCTTGAACGCTTTGGACGGTTTCGCCCGCGGCGTCAAAACGTCCCACCCGCGCTTTTCCATAATGTCGTAGATCTTCTTATAGACGCATTTCATAATGACGGCGGGTTTCATCTGTTTACCGTTCAGCTCCGACAGGGCGGCGTCGGCTTCCGTAAACCGCAGGGCGGCCTGTTTGGCCAGTTCTTCGCGCGCGATTTTCAAATTCGGACTGTTCAGCACCTGGCTCAAAGGCGTGTCGTCCGTTATTTCGATTCCCGCTTTCGCCAGACATTCCGCCGGCATATACAGCCGTCCGAGCTCCATATCCTCGTCCATATCGCGCAGGATGTTCGTTAATTGAAGGGCTTCCCCCAACGTGATCGCGAATCTTTGCGCGGTCGGGGAAAAGTCGCCGAACACGCACACGGACAGCATACCGACCGCTCCGGCAACGCGGCGGCAATAAAGCTGCAATTCCGTCATTGTCGGCGCGCGCATTCCGTCGGGAATATCCGTTTCCATTCCGTCGATCAGCGCGATAAATTCCTCTTTGGGCAGGGAAAACGTTTTAACCGGTTGAACCAACGCTTTGGCGACGGTCAGTTCCGGTTCTTCTCCCCGATAGATTCTGTCTATGTCTTCGCGCCAGATTTTCAGGTTTTTCCTTTTTTCCTCCAAAGGCGCGGGTTCGTCGGCGATATCGTCGATTTCGCGGCAAAAGGCGTAAATCGCGAACATCGCGTCGCGCTTGGCTTTCGGCAACAGCTTCATCGCCAAATAAAACGACGAACCGGAGTTTTTGACGATTGAAACGACTTGCGCGTTTATTTCTTCGGCGGTTTCAGATCTTTTTTCCTGATGCATGATATTTTCTTTCTTCTCAATCCGCCGCAGACGCCCAAGATCGCGGCAATAATCCAATCCGTTTTGGTTAATTCGATTTTATGTTTTAACGGGTCGTGTTTTTTTAATCGTTTTACCAGCCTTTGCGCCAGACGGAAAATCAGGCAGACTTCCATGCGCAAGCCGCGGTTGACCGTTACCAAAGGCAGAGAGGAGCCTTCGACCAGCAGGCTTTCGATGCCGTCCGTCACGCGGGCGAAAACGTTTTTCAGTGCGGCGCAGGCTTCGGAATCGCCCAAAGCTTTGTAAGTGATTTCTTCCTCTTTGAACCAGTTAAGCGGCAGATAGACGCGGTCTTTGTCGGAATAATCCTCTTTGCAGTCCTGCAAGTGGTTGTTCATCTGCAACGCGGCGCACAACGCGTCCGACGGCCAGTAAGCGGTCGGGTTTTCCTCGTGCAGGTCGAGCATATACCGCCCGACGCTGCCCGCCGACCAACGGCAGTAGGCCATCACGTCTTCCCATGTGTGATAGGTGTGCCCTTCGGAGTCTTGCCGGAACGCTTTGAGCAAATCAAGCGCGTGCTGATTCGTTACTTTCGTTTCTTCCAGACTTTTCTTTAAAACGGCGGCGCAACGCGTTTCATCGTCCGCTTCCGCTTCGCCCAAAAGGACTTTTTCCAATTTGCCCAGCCGTTCCAGTTTTTCGGCCGTGTCGATTTCCGTGGAATCGGCAATGTCGTCCGCCGTCCGCGCAAAGTCGTAAAAAGCCATGACGTGCGGGCGCAGTTTTGCCGGAATCAGGTTTGAGCCGACAGGAAAGTTTTCGCCGTCCGCGTCTTTGGTGCGTTTGATTTCTTTAGCCATTCAGATTTGCCTCGCGTATCCATAAATCCAAGTCGCGCAGCGCCCTTTCGCTTTGCGCCTGTTTGCGGTCAAGCCCTTTCAGCTTGCGTTTGCCTTCGGGAAGCGGAGGGGGAGGGAACAATCCGAAATTGATGTTCATCGGCTGGAAACATTCTTCGTTCGCGTTGACGGTGATGTGGCGCAGCATCGCGCCCAAAGCCGTCGTTTCGGGCGGCAGAACGATTTCTTGTTCCAATGCTTCTTTCACGGCAAACAATCCCGCCATCAACCCGACGGACGCGCTTTCGACATAGCCTTCGCACCCCGTAACCTGTCCCGCAAAACGGATATTCGGGCGGGTTTTCAGCCTCAGCGTTTCGTCCAACACTTTAGGCGAGCAGATGAACGTGTTGCGGTGAATGCCGCCCAGACGGACGAACTCGGCGTTTTCCAATCCGGGAATCGTTTTGAATATGCGTTTCTGTTCGCCGTAGGTCAGCTTTGTTTGGAAGCCTACCAGATTCAAAAGCGTCCCCTGTCGGTTTTCCTTGCGTAACTGAACGACAGCGTAAGGACGTTTGCCCGTGTGCGGGTCGGTCAATCCGACCGGTTTCATCGGACCGAACGCCAACGTTTCCCGACCGCGTTCCGCCATCACTTCAATCGGCAGACAGCCTTCAAAATACGGCGTGTTCTTTTCCCAATCCTTGAAAGCGATTTTTTCGCCGGTCAATAAAGCATCAATGAAAGCGTTGTATTCCTCTTCGGTCATCGGGCAGTTGATGTAATCGTCCCCGTCGCCGCGATCGTAGCGCGACTGTTTCCACGCTTTTGTCATATCGACCGAATCCGCCGATACGATCGGCGCAATCGCGTCAAAGAAATGCAACAGCTCTTCTCCGCCCGCCAGAGCCTGAATCTTGTCCGCCAGTTCCGGCGAAGTCAGCGGCCCCGTCGCGATAATATGAAGACCGTCTTTTTCGTCGGGCAAATCGGTCAGTTCTTCGCGCGTCAGCGTAACCAGAGGATGCGTCGTCAGTTTGTCTTCGATGTATTTTGAAAAGGCCGCCCTGTCAACCGCCAAAGCCCCGCCCGCGGGAACGGCGGATTCCGCCGCCGCCTCCATAATCAGCGAGCCGCACCGGCGCATTTCTTCGTGCAACAGTCCGACCGCGTTGTGCACGGCGTCGTCGGAACGCAACGAATTCGAGCAGACCAGTTCCGCCAAACCGCCCGTTTTATGCGCGGGAGTAGTCTTGTTCGGGCGCATTTCCTTTAATACGACGGGACAGCCCGCTTTCGCGATCTGCCAAGCGGCTTCGCATCCGGCCAATCCCGCCCCGACAACCGTAATCGGCTGTTTTGACATTAAATTTATCCTTTTTTAAAAAAACAATTTGTTGTTATACCTTGAAGATAACACTATACTTACAACAAACATAACTTTTTTGCGAGAAAAGAAATGAATGGATATCCCGTCCTTATTTTGATCGCTCCGATCGTAGTTCTTTTGTTTTACAAGTACAGCATCGTTATTGCGTCTGTTGTGGCGGTTGGCTTTGTCGTGTTGTACGGTTATCCTTATATCAGGCGTTTGATGCGCGGCAAAGGCGTTGTTTATATCGAACCGGAAGCGCTGGAAAAACAGATGGCCGAAAAAAAAGATATGCTGATGATCGATTTGAGGTCATCGGTTGATTTTTATGGTATGTTCGGTCATATCGATGGCGCGATCAATCTGCCGTTTGAAGCTTTTATGAATCGTATTAACGAAACGGCCGATAAACTGGCGGGGTTTAAGGAAACGCCGATTATTATTATCGGTTTGCGCGATGAAGAGGAAGTGTTTAAAGCTTATGCGCTTTTAAAACAAAAAGGATTTACGGCCGTCAGCATTTTAAATTACGGTATATCCCGCTGGCTGCGGCGCGGTCTGCCGACGGTGGAACGCAATGTCCGCAAAGATTAAGCTCTGTTTGTTTTTAGGTTTTTTTTGTTTGTTTTCATCCGTTGTGACGGCGGCGGTTGAACCGAAAAACGTTGTTGTCTTTTTTCTTCCCGTTCAAAATTATGATGAAATCACTTCGGTTCAGGAAGCCGTGCCGTCCGTACTGCCCAAGGGCGATCCTAAAGAAATGAACGTGAAGGACATTTCCGAAAAGAAACCTCATCAGGAAAAGCATGGCATTCCGACGACGGTCGGTATTTCTTTGTATGATAAAGGCGAAGTTCCGTTAAAACAGGCAACGGAAAATATCGTTGCGCCGGCCCGGGTTTTAATTTTGCCGGAAGAATATCCCGCAAACCGTAAAAAAGTCCGAAAAGTTAATCTTAAAACGCCTGAAAGCGTACAGTCATACCAAATTCGTGTTTTTCCTATGCTTAATCCGGCGGCGGAAATCGGAAAAGCCGCAAAAGAACGCCCAGTCGTTGTTAAATATGAAGAATTGAAGCCTCCCGTCGATGTTCGCAAAAAACGCCCGTACAATCAGGCGGAGTGGACGGAATGGGCTTTGGGCGAATTGGAAAAATGTGAAATGGATGCCCAAACGGTTTTGCCGACGTTGTACTGGCTTTCTTCCAACAGGCAGCTGAGCGGCGATAAAACCAGCTGCGATATAAAAGAAGCCGTGGCCAGGCATTTGAAAAAATGCCATCCATGGCCGATCGTTTATTATACGCCGGTTAATAATGACGTTCCCGTCCGTCCGCCCGTTCAGATGGCTGCGGAGTATTTGGAAACGGAGTTTGAAAGAAAAGATTGTCCTGCGCTGGATTTATCCGGCATTAATTTCGAACGGACGGATTTTTTGACCGGAGATTTGAAAAATGCAGATTTTTCAAAATCTTATTTTCATGAAGCGACTTTTGACAATATCAATTTGTCGGATGCGGTTTTTGATCGGGCTCTGCTGGACAACGTTTTGTTTCAAAATGTGGCTTTACCTCGTTCCATGTTTGAAAAGGCGCGGATAAAATATGCGCATTTCCATCATACCGATGCGTCGGGGGCCGGGTTTGACAAAGCTGATTTGCAGGATGCGCAGTTCAGGGATGTATCTTTGTCGCATTCTTCTTTTGCCGATGCCGTTTTGCAGAATACGGGCTGGCATGATGTTCGCGCTTACAGACTGCGCGCGCCGCGCGCCGATTTTACAAAAGCAGGATTTGATAATGTTTTGTTAGATCAAATGCAGGCCGAAAAAGCGAACTTTGAAAATATCTCCTGCAAAAATTGTGTGCTGAAGAATGCTTTTTTAGAAAAAGCTTATTTTTACGGCGCTTTTTTTGAAGACACTTCTTTCGATGCCGCGCATTTAACTTCCGCCGATTTCCGTTCGGCTGTTTTCGGCAAGGGAATTTCGTTTGATCGGGCAGAGCTTTATAATGCGGATTTCGGCCATGTTGATTTACGTTCTTTGACTGACGTGCCGATTGAAAAACAGATGCGGACAAAAATTGATAAAGAAACGAGGCCGTCCGAAATAATGGACAAACTTGATTCTGAATCTTATGACGTTGATTTGGACGGCGGAAAAATTAAAGTTGCCGATAAAGTAAGCCGCTACAGCTGTTCAAAACAGCAATGCGCGGATCGTTTGAAAGGGCGCGCGTCAAATCAGAATCTGGCAATTCGGGCAATGACTCTGTTGAGTGATCCGAATGAAAAGCCGGATAATCAGTTGTGGGCTTTGTGTACGATCGGCTGCATTGCAAATAACGATAAAAAACTTGAAACTTCACAAGTCGATATTTTGGCCTCTTTTATCAAGCGCGACCGGTCTTGGGATTCGCAAAAAGATTTGTTCCGGCCGTATACTCCTTTGCCGCCGGAAGTGCAGATGGCGCTGTATATTTTAACGGATCCGCGGATTCAGCGCGACTTAGGGCATAATGTAGATTTAAGCGGAACGGATTTAAGAACGGCCGATCTGTCCAACGGAAATCTTCGAAACATTAATTTGGCCGGGTCTCACTTGGGCGGCGCAAAGTTATCCGGGGCTCGAACGGATTTAAGCTTTGTTCAATTTGATCAGGCGGTGATTGATGAATTTACCCGCTTGCCCCAAGGAATGAGCAAATTTAAACCGTTTGAATTACCTGATTCGGTTACGCCTCCTTGGTGGAAACCGGCAACGGTTCGGGTGTATCGCGACGGAACGCATTTATGGACGGTGACAACGGAAGACATTCCTTTTTCGGATGATTTTATCGCTCGTTCCGAAAAAGAAAAGGAGACTGAAAAATAATGAAACGAAACCTGATTCTTTTTGGAATTTTTATTTTATCTGTTTTTTCGGCAAACGCTCAGGAAACGGACACGGATGTTTTGCGGGCCAGAGCGAAGAACGGAGATATTGAAGCGGCTGCCGCTTTGGGCAAACATTATTTTGATATGCAGAAAGATATGAAGCAGGCGGAAATATGGGCTAAGGCAGCGGCGGACGCGGGTAATGCCGAAGCTCAATATTATTTGGCAAAGATTTATGATGCCGGTACGGAAGGCAAACATCCGAATAAAGAAATCGTTTCCGTTCTGGAAAAGTCGGCGGAACAGGGATTTGCTCCGGCTCAGGTTATGTTGGGAAAGATTTATCAATTCGGTCGGCGAGGGATTGCCAAGGATGTGAAAAAAGCCCGTATGTGGTATGAAATGGCCGCCGCTAAAGGCGCAAACGAGGCGATGACTCAGTTGAATGTGATCTATCAGCAGTTCCGTGATGCAAACACGAAAACAATACTGGTTGATGAAAACGTGGAATGGTTGGAATTAGGGGCAAAACAGGGGAACGCCGAAGCTGTGCTGACCTTGGGAAAAATGGCAGAGACGGGCCGGCAGGTGCCGCAGGATTTTAAGCGCGCTGCGGATTTGTACCGAATCGCGGCCGATGCCGGATTGGTTCAGGGGGAAGCGGCATTGGGTAAATTGTACGCGAACGGGGAAGGCGTTGCACAAGATAACGAAAAAGCGATTTTTTGGTTAACCAAGGCGGCGGAACAAGGATATACCGAAGCTCAAAGAAAATTAGCTTCGGTTTATATCTATCAGCATCCGGATCCGACTCAGGCGTATGCGTGGCAGGTAATTTCGTTATCCGCATTATTTCCGAATGCACCCGATTTGGTGCAGGTGTCGCCCGATTTGGAACGGTTGCTGCGCTCGATGACGCCCGATCAAATCAAAGACGGTCAGTCGTTGGCTTTGAAAATGGTGGAAAAAATCAAAAAAAATAAAAAAGAGCTTGAAGAACGCCAGAAAAAACAGATGGAGCAAATGCGCCGCTATGAGCGGGGAATATAGCGATAAGTATTTTAAAACCCCGGTTTTGCCGGGGTTTTCTGTTTTCTGCGGAAAAAAGCGTTATTTCAACATGTCCATCAGATCTCTGACCGCATTGGAAGTGCTTTGCGCCACTTCTTTAAGGCTTTTATCCAACATATAACATGGCGTTGTGATGATTTTGTTTTTCCTGTCTATGCAGACTTGCGCGGATGAACAGATTTCCGGCGTTCCGCCCATAGCTTTAATTGCGAAACAGGTTTCCGGATCATTGCCGATCGTAACGGTGATATCGCCTAAAATACGGGTGATCAGCACCGGCGCTATGCATAACGCGACAATCGGTTTTCCGGCCGCATGCATTTCTTTGACGACACGTTCGACATCAGGGTGAACGGCGCAGTCTTTTCCTTGATTGGCAAAGTCGCACAAATTTAAAACGGCTCCCATTCCGCCGGGGAATAAAACGGCATCATAATTTGAAACGTTAAACGATTTTAACGAGGATATGTCTCCTCTGGCTATTCTGGCCGCTTCAGCAGGCATCCGCCGAATTTCATTTGAAGGCTGTTTCGTTGCATGATTCATAACGACGCGCTGCTCTCCTTCCGGCGCAAAGCAATGGTAAACGCCGCCTTGCTGTTCAATGGCCAACATCGCCGTGACGGCTTCATGAATTTCCGATCCGTCCATAACGCCGCAGCCGGACAAAACAACCGCAATTTTTTTCTTTTCCATTACAATTTCCTTATAGAAATACAAATCTTTGATATTGTAATTATACACGAGTTGTATTTATATACAATAAAAGCAAAGTATAAGCTGAAACGGAGATTTAATTTGAAATACGTCAGTACGCGCGGAAAGGCTCCCGCTATAGAGTTTGAGGATGTTTTGCTGGCGGGATTGGCGCCGGACGGCGGATTGTACGTTCCGGAGGCATATCCTCAGTTTTCCAAAGATCAGCTTCGGAAAATGCGGTCTTTGACATATCCTGAGCTGGCGGCGGAAATTATGGCGCCTTTTACGGTCGGGTGTCTGAATAAAGAAGACTTGACCGAAATGGCGAAGCAGGCTTACGGCTCTTTTTCGCATACGGCCGTTGCTCCTTTGAAGCAAATCGGGGACGGTTTGTGGGTGATGGAGCTGTTTTACGGGCCGACTCTGGCGTTTAAAGATTATGCCTTGCAAATTGTCGGCAGGATGTTTGATACCGTTTTAAAACGCGCGAATCGCCATATCACGATTTTGGGGGCGACCTCCGGAGATACGGGATCCGCCGCGATTGAAGCGTGCAAAGGGTGTTCGAATCTGGATATTTTCATCCTTCATCCCTATAATCGGGTGTCGGAAGTGCAGCGCCGCCAAATGACAACAACAATTGCGCCGAATGTTTATAACATTGCTTTGGAAGGAACATTTGACGATTGTCAGGCGATTGTTAAAATGCTGTTCGCCGATGAAGATTTCCGGAAAAAATATTGTTTGTCTGTGGTTAATTCGATCAACTGGGCCAGAATAATGGCGCAGATTGTGTACTATTTCCATGCCGCATTGGCCTTGGGGGCTCCGGATCGCGACATATCTTTTGCGGTGCCGACAGGAAACTTCGGCAATATTTTCGCGGGTTTTGCGGCCAAGCAAATGGGGCTGCCGGTTAAAAATCTGATTTTAGGATCGAATGAAAACGATATTCTGCCGCGCTTTTTGGAAACAGGCGTTATGGAAAAGCGCGAAGTCAAGCCATCGATCAGTCCGTCCATGGATATTCAGGTGTCGTCAAATTTTGAACGGCTGTTGTTTGAAATGCTGGAACGCAATGCGGCGGAAGTTTCCCGTTTGATGGAAATGTTCAAGTATGAAAAAACGTATCGGGTATCGGCGGAAACGCTAGACCGGATTCGCGCCGTTTTTTCGGGTCTGCGCTGCTCGGATGCCGATACGAAAGAACAAATCAGAAAAGTTTATATGGCGGCCGGCGAAATTGTGGATCCTCATTCGGCCATCGGATTTGCCGCAGCCGAAAAGTTTAAAGAAAAAGAAGTGCCGGTCGTTGTTTTGGCTACGGCGCATCCGGCAAAATTCCCCGTTCCCGTGCGGGAAGCAACCGGCATTACTCCGGTACTGCCTTCCAGACTGTCGGATCTGATGACTCGTCGGGAAAACTTTACGGTTTTGCCGAACACAATAGATGCAATTAAATATTTTATCGAAACGGCGCAGAGAGAGGCTTAGAAAAAATGGCAAGGAAAATGACTGTTCTGCCGAACGGCCTGCGTGTCGTTACGGATACAATGGATGAGCTTGATACGGTTGCTTTAGGTGTTTGGGTCGGTGTCGGAGCAATGTTTGAGCCGGCGGAAATCAACGGAATTTCTCATCTTTTGGAGCATATGGCCTTTAAAGGAACGACAACCCGGACTGCGCGGCAGATTGCGGAAGAAATCGAAAATGTCGGCGGATACATTAACGCCTGCACTTCGCGGGAAACGACTTCCTTTTATATCAAGGTATTGAAAGAAGATATGCCGTTAGCTGTTGATATTTTGGCGGATATTCTTCAAAATTCGACTTTCGATCCGGAAGAGTTTGCCCGGGAGAAAACGGTTGTTTTGCAGGAAATAAGTCAGTCGAATGATACGCCGGACGATATTGTTTTCGATTATTTTCAGGAATGCGCTTTTCCGGATCAGCCCGTCGGCCGGCCTGTTCTGGGATCGGTGGAAACGGTAACCGGAATCAGTCGGGAAACGTTAGATGCGTATATGAAAACAAATTATACGCCCAAAAGAATGGTCGCGGCAGCCAGCGGTAAAGTGAATCATGAAGAATTTGTCCGTCTGATCGAAAAATCTTTTGGCGGTATGACGGACAAGGAAGGCCTGAGCGCTCCGGATCCTGTCTATTGTGGCGGGGAAGTGCGTAAGGAAAAAGCATTGGAACAGGTTAATCTTGTCTTAGGTTTTCCGGGCGTTTCGATTTTTGATGATGACTATTATACGGCGCATGTGCTGTCCACGGTATTCGGCGGCGGTATGTCTTCCCGTTTGTTTCAGGAAATTCGCGAAAAGCGCGGGTTGGTCTATTCCGTGTATTCTTTTAATGCCGCATCGACAAAGGGTGGCTTGTTCGGTATTTATGCCGGAACCGGTGAGGAAGAAACAGCGGAATTAATGCCGGCTGTTTGCGATGAAATTTTAAAAATCAGGAATGAATCGATTTCCGACGAAGAATTGGCAAGGGCAAAAGCACAATTAAAGGCGGGTGTTTTAATGTCTTTAGAGCATCCGACGGCGCGTTGCGAACAAAACGCGGGACATTTGCTGACGTACGGAAGATTGCTTGAAAAAGACGAAATTTTGGGGAAAATAGCGGCCGTTACGGTTGACGATGTTCAAAAATTGGCCGAAAAAATCTTTTCTCAAAAACCGACTCTGGCCAGTTTGGGACCTGTGGCGCATGTTATGTCTTTTGATACTCTGACAGCGGCGCTGAAATAACGAAAGGCGGACGGCAATGGATCAGAACGATGAAATTCTGATGCAGATGACAGCGATCGGAAATGCGCTGAAAGTAACGGCAGTTCATGCGGCGACGGGAACGGAAATTTCTTTTATGGCTCCTAAGAACACCCCGATGATGTCTTTAAAAATGATGGCCAGAAAAAAACTGGAATATGTTCTTCGGAAAAATAATCAGTCCTAGCCAAAAACGTTTGAGTGTGTTACTTAAAAAAGCGAAAATATAAGAAAGGAAGTTCAAATGTCTAGAAAGATTGCGCTTGCTTCGGATCATGGCGGTTTTGATCTTAAAAATTTATTGGTTGAAAAATTAAAGAATGATGGTTATGACGTGCTGGATTTGGGAACACATACCAAAGATTCCGTTGATTATCCGGATATTGCGGCGTTAATGGCCGATGCGATTAAAACGGAAAAAGCCGAATGCGGCATTTTGCTGTGCGGTACGGGAATCGGAATCAGTATCGCGGCCAATCGCTTTCCCTTTATTCGTGCCGCATTGGTTCATGACGCTTTCGGCGCCAGACTTTGCCGTCAGCATAATAATGCCAATGTTTTAGTGCTTGGCGGCAGAACAACCGGCGTCGAAGTGGCTTATGAATGTGCGGATATTTTCTTGAATACAGATTTCTTAGGCGATCGTCACGCCCGCCGTGTTGAAAAATTGTCGCATATGTGCTGAAAGGAAACAATAGAATGACAAATCCGTTTTTTACAACGTCTTTAAAGCAGGCCGATCCCGATCTGTATGACGGAATTTTAAAAGAACTGCGCCGTCAGCAAAATCAAATTGAATTAATTGCTTCCGAAAACATCGTTTCTAAAGCCGTGCTGGAGGCACAAGGAACAATTTTAACGAATAAATATGCCGAAGGATATTGCGGCAAACGTTATTACGGCGGATGCGAGTTCGTCGATATCGCTGAAAGTCTGGCGATTGAACGGGCCAAAAAGTTGTTTAATGCCGAATTTGTCAATGTGCAGCCTCATTCCGGCGCACAGGCAAACGGAGCTGTGCAGCTGGCTTTGCTGCAGCCCGGAGACACATTGATGGGTATGTCTTTGGATGCCGGCGGTCATTTGACGCATGGAGCGGCTCCCGCAATGTCGGGGAAGTGGTTTAATTCCGTTCAGTATGGCGTGCGTAAGGAAGACGGTTTGATCGATTTTGAACAGGTTGAACGTCTGGCAAAAGAAAATAAGCCTAAATTAATTATTGCGGGCGGTTCGGCGTATCCGCGCGCGGTCGATTTTGCTAAATTCAGAGCGATTGCCGATGAAGTCGGCGCGATTTTAATGGTGGATATGGCGCATTTTGCCGGCTTGGTCGCCGGCGGCGTGCATGAAAATCCGCTCAAGTATGCCGATATTGTGACGACGACGACGCACAAGACTTTGCGTGGTCCGCGCGGTGGTATGATTTTGACTAACCGCGAAGATTTGGCCAAGAAAATCAATTCGGCCGTTTTTCCCGGATTGCAGGGCGGGCCTTTGATGCATGTCATTGCGGCAAAAGCGGTTGCTTTGGGCGAAGCGTTAAAACCCGAATTTAAAGAATACGCGAAAAACGTTGTCGCGAATGCCAAAGTTTTGGGCGAAACTTTAATTGCCCGCGGATTGAATTTGGTTTCCGGAGGAACGGATACGCATTTGGTTTTGGTTGATTTGCGTCCCAAACACTTAACCGGAAAATTGGCGGAAAAGAGTTTAGAGTTGGCTCATATGACCTGTAACAAGAACGGTATTCCGTTCGATCCGGAAAAACCGATGGTGACTTCCGGCATTCGTTTGGGAACGCCGGCGGGGACAACGCGCGGCTTTAAAACCGAAGAATTTAAGTTGATCGGAAATTTGATCGGCGATGTTTTGGACGGCTTGTCAGCAAATCCGGAAGACAATACCGCGGCTGAAGAAAAGGCTAAAGCAAAAGTGTTGGAGTTGTGCGCCCGTTTTCCGATTTATGAAGGATTGATGGAGGAATAAATGCGCTGTCCGTTTTGCGGATTCGAAGAAACGCAAGTCAAGGATTCCAGACCCAGCGAAGATAATTCCGCTATTCGCCGCCGCCGTTTTTGTCCGGCGTGCGGGTCGCGTTTCACAACGTTTGAACGCGTGCAGCTGCGCGAATTGACGGTGATTAAAAAAGACAAAAGCAAGACGCCTTTTGACAGAGATAAACTGCAGCGTTCCATTACAATCGCCGTCAGAAAACGTCCGATCAGTCCGGAGCAGGTAGAATTGATCGTCAACAGCATCCAGCGCCAGCTGGAGGTTTCCGGCGAAAACGAAATTCCTTCCGGGCAAATCGGCGAAATGGTAATGGAAGCTTTGTCAGGATTGGATCCTGTTGCGTATGTGCGTTTCGCTTCGGTTTACCGCGATTTCAGAGAAGCAAAAGATTTTAAGGCGTTTATCGGCAGTTTGGAAGCTGTGGCAGACGCCGGTCCGTTAAAAGGAGACGAGAATGTCTAAGATAAAAACCAACCGCAGTTCGTCCCGTTTGGCTGCGGTTCAAGCATTATATCAGTTTTCTTTCGGCGAAAAGACAATAGATGAAATCGCTCGGGATTTTATGGCCGGCAACATCGGGCGTGAGGTTATAGATGAAAATGAAATGACGGGAACGGAAACTTTTGTGCCCGTGATGCCGGCGGAACCGACTTTATTTGCGGGGATTTTATCTTCTTATGCCGATCATTCGGAGCAAATTAATGAAATGATCAGCGCCTCTTTTACGGAAGAATGGCCGGCGGAACGTGTGGAAATGACCTTAAAAGCGATTTTGCAGGCGGGTGTCGCCGAATTAATGGCTTTTCCGGAAACGCCGGTTGCCATTATCATTACGGAATATCTTGATCTGACCAAAAGTTTTTATGACGGACCGGAAATTAAGGTCGCCAACGGTATTTTAGACAGGTTGGCCAAAATCCTGAGAGAAGATTAGCCTTTTGTCTTTCGGAATCGTCCGTATATTCAATGTAAGGCGTTTCGGATTTTCCTTCCGCAAGGGGGGCATTAACCGTAAATTCCGCTTCTATGGCGTTACGGAATTTGAACGGGATGCCGACAAAACACAAGATCGGACATCGTAACTAATTTTTAAAGATATCGGCGTATTCTGAAATTTCTCAGAGCAGGAAGGAAAAATGAGAAAGATTATTCAGGATAAAAGTTATTTTGTTTTCCGTGATTCGGATGGGATTCTCGGTTTTACGATCAAGGCGTATGAGGGGAACCAGATTAATCCGCGTTTTTTATTTGACGGCGGCAGGCAAGTTTTTTTGCTGCGTCAGCCCGGACAAATTATTTTGTTGGACGGTTTGGCCGATGAATTTGTTTCGGTTTTGACTCATGCTAAAAAAGTGCGTTTTTTGGAAACGCCGGAAGATTCTTCTGAAATCGTTCGTCAATACGAAGTGGATGTTACTCAAATAGAAAGCGTTTCTTTGTCGCAGGATCAGATTGTTCCCGAGGACGAAAATTTTTTGCCCCATTCTGCTTAAATGCGGCGCAAAAGCCAATATTGATCGGCAATCCATCGGGACGCCGTTTCCCGGTCTTCCTGAATGCTCGCTTTAGCCGGAAGAAGAAAGTCGTTTTTTAAATCGCTTAATCCCGATTTGTAATCCGATAATTCATTCAACAGAATTTCTGATTTAATCAGAGCCGTTAATTCTGAAAGTTCTTTTTCAAAAGCATCCTCTTTTTTCAGAATCAAACAAAATATTTTAATATCAAGATCAGACATTTTTTTGCTCGGGGGTTGTATAACATAATGTTATACAATTAAGCTGAAATGTCAATTTTAAAAATGAAAAAGCCGGAATTTTATATTTCCGGCTTTTGATAGGACAGACATTAAAAAGCGAATCTTAATCCGCCGTAAAATTCGTTGGATTTAATTTCTTTTCCTAAATTTAAGAAACGGTAGCCTAAATCGAATGTAACGTTTTGAGTTATATCATAGCCGACGCCGACACCGCCGCCCCAAGAAAATTTGGTGTCCGTATTCGAGCCTGCTCCTACCTCTTTCAGCTCTAATCTGGAAGCTCCGATACTTAAATTGACAAACGGATGTAAAGAGGAGCCCATCTGAATGTCGTAATATCCGTTGAGCAACAAGTTCATACTGTCGATTTTATGTTTTATTCCCTTGTGCCGTCCTTCAACGCCGTCGCGGTATATATATTCCAATTCAGTCCGGAATTGGTTTAATTGCATACCGGCGGCAACACTTGCATTCCAAGTATTTTTATCCACATGGTTGTTTATCATGGACAAGCCGGCTCTGACAGCCATATAAGGACGGTCTCCGCAAGGGTCCTGAGCTTTTGCCGGGGAAACGAATGCAGACAAAGCAAAAGCGGATGCGACGGTTCCTAACAGAATCTTTTTTAGCAACATAGTATTCTCCTTTACTGTTTAAGAAATACATATAATGTATGTATATAAAAAGCCTCTCGATGAGAAAGCGTTTTTTATAGAGCTATGTTACTTTTTTATTTTATTTTGTCATTATACCATTTAATTTATAATAAATTTGTATTTTTTTATTCTATTGTATATTCTCTTTTTGGATGTATCTTGTTTTTATGTAAATGTCTCTTTTTATGTTTTCAAGTGTTTGGCAATCTATATTTTTATAGGAATGAAATCCGTATTTTCTTTTAAATTCCGCCCAAACAGAATTGGGATGACGGTTTTGTTTTTGGGCTAATAATTTGACGTGTTCCCGAAGCATATCCACTTCCGGAAAAGAGGGGATACAACTTTTAGTTGTTGTCTCTTTGTTTCTGAAATTATGAATAGAATTATGGCTTAAAAAAAGAGCATACAAAGCATTGCGCCGGCAACAAAAAATGTTTTCCGATCATTATGTCCGATAATATCTTTTGCTTTTTCGCCCGTAATAATATTGTTATTTCCGGTAACGGAAATGATGACGATTTTTTCCTGTTTCCGCGGTGTTTCCGTTTCGGTGTTCTCGCGGGCAGGTTCTTCCCGCAACATTTCCGTTAAAGCGTCCAATTGGCTTTTCGGGCTGTTGCATGGTGGTCGGTTATCTTGCTTCATTATGCGGCGGCCTCTATTATCCAATCAATAGCTTTTTGTGCGTTTTCCGGCGATTCTGACACGATGATTTCATATACAACGGTAATAATGCGGGCGGATTTTTCGGCAGAAAAAGATTTTTTATGATTTTCTTCGTATTTTTTTAAAAATAAAACAGCGGTTTCTATTGCAACTTTATTGATTTTCGGTGCTTCTGCGGGAAGAACATCGTCAAACCCGTACAGCCAGTTTGGCGAAACATTGAAAGTACGGCAAATCTTGCAGAACATTTGGGAATCCGGTTCGCGTTTATTTTTTAAATACTGATTTAATCTGCTTTGACTGATTTCAAGCTGATCCGCTGCGCGCTGTTGAGTTAATCTCAATTCGGAAATTCTCTGGTTTAACCGTTCTCCGATCATGGCAAATCCCTATTTTCAAATTAATTCTTTTCTATATTTGCATAGTTTATCACGGAATAGAATTAACTATTTGTTATTGATTGAATAAACGATATGTGATAAAAGAGGCTCTTTAATATTTGTTGAAAGGAGGAAAGAATGGAAAAGGCGGTTTTATCGGATTTGACAGGGACGCAAGGCAGGAATGCTTCTGTTTTGGTGAAATTATATAATAAAGGAAAATTAGGAACATTTCCTGTTGCGGAAAACAGATTAAGGGCGGGACTGTTGTTTATGAACGACTTTCGAAATTCTGTTTTTTCAGGGCGAATTACAAGAAATTATGACAGATTGTTTGTAGCCGGAGGCAGGGGAAAATCCGAATTGTCCGATCTTCGCTGTGATGCGGCGGACAGATATCTGCAGGCATTGAAAGCAGTTAAGCCTTACGATGTTTATGCGCTTCATTTTTTGAGAGACGAGCTTAATGTTCGTTCCTTTTTGGATAAATATCCCGTTTTGAATCGAGGATCCAAACGCACATATCAGGCTGTTTATTCGGCAATAAATAAAATGCTGGACAGGTTATCGGATTTTTATGATCGGAATCGAAAAAACAAAACATAATTTGAGCCGATGTTTGTTTCGGTATATAAGAATTATAAAAGGAAAAAAATACAACGGCGGTGAAAATGAAAGACTTTTTGAAATTGATTTTTTTTGGCGTGACCAAATCTCCAAAGCTGAAAATGTTTAATCCCGATACGGGGGAAAAGAAGGAAATGACAGCCGGTTTTAATTTGCAGATTTTGTTGCTGGGAAGTTTTTTCGGCCTGCCGTTGTTTTATAAGCGGCTGTGGACATGGGCCTGGGGGCTTTTTATTTTGTCAACGGTTCAGTTTTTTTTCATTTATCGGCACTTTCAATCGATTTTGTCGGCAACGACCGTGGCGGAGTACGAAGCTGCTATGCAGAAGGCTGCCGATCCCGTTGAAGACGCCATCGGTTATTTGCTGATCGCGATGGTTGTTTTATTGGCGGTCAAAGCGGATCAATGGGCGGTTGAACGATTGCTGAAGAAGGGATGGCGTTTTGAAGACGTTTCCGATCCTTTTGTGAAAACGACGGTTCAGAAGTGGAAAATTTCCAAGCATTTTTTAAAGCCGCCGTCAGAAAAAGAAATTTTTTAAAGTTCTTTTTGAACCCAACCGGTTAATTCCGTTTCGGGATAATTGAGATACCGCCTGTAAATATGCAGGTTTTCCAAGACACGCTGGACATAATTGCGGGTTTCGCCGAAGGGAATGCGTTCGATCCAATCGATCGGATCGACGTCTTCCTGCGGGTTTCCTATGGATTTCAGCCATTTATTGACATTGCTCGGGCCGGCATTATAGGCCGCTATCGCCAGAATATAAGAACCGTTGAAGCGTTTCAGCAAATCCGCAAAATAAGTGCTGCCTAATTCAACATTGAAATCAGGGTTGGTATTAAGCTTTTGAACGGAAAAATCTTTACGCTTTCTTTTGGCAATTTGTTTGGCCGTTGCCGGCATAATCTGCATCAGACCGCGCGCGCCGGCCGAAGAAACGGCATAAGAGGAAAAACTGCTTTCCTGTCGGATAATGGACAGGATTAAAGCCGCTTCGGTTCGTTCGTCATGCTTTAAATCTCGTACGGGATATCCCAAAGAGGCTATATCTATGCCGTTTCGCCGTGCGCGTCTGGCGATTGTTACGGCTAAGTCTTCCCGCTTTAAATCGTTCGTGACCGCATAAGCCAAAGCGGTTACCTCTTCGGCGCAGGAAGCGTTCAGATATAAGCGGGTGGCAAATAAATCGGCCGCTTCGTGCAATCCGGCTTCTTCCAACATTTGCATGGCGATGAACAGTTCTGTTTTTTTCAGCCGTTCAAGCAGTTGAGGATCAGGTTTTTTTTCTTCGGGCAAGGGCGGTATTTGTTTTTGCCGGTTTAATTTTTCCGCGGCCAGCTGACCGTAAATAGTAGTTTGTTTTTCAGCCGCTTTTTCATAATAAACGGCGGCGCGCACGGAATCATTCATTTCTTCATAAGCGCGTCCTAACCAGTATTCGCCGCGCGCCACGCTGAGGGGAGAAGAAACGTTTTGCAGCATTTTTTCAAAATGCTCCGTCGCTTTTTTCCTTTTTTTCAAATTTCTCAAAGCAATCCAACCGGCCGTCCATTCCGCGTCCGCAAAATCGGAACCGGATGTTAAATAATGGTTTTTGGCAAGAGCATAAGCGGTTTGATAATCGGAATCGGTTAAAAACTGGCGGATTAAGACGGATTTTTCCGTCCACCAATGCGAAGTGTTTTGTTTTTCCTGCGGAATTTTTTCCAAAAGTTTGGCAGCCGAAGAATATTTTTTATTAATCCGCAGCCAACGGAGCTGGTCAAACAGCAGGTTGCTGTCTTTTTGTTGTTCGGAGGATAATTCTTTTAAGCTTTTTTTGGCGTCCGAAGCATTGGAGATCAATCCTGCCCGTGCCTGCGCCAGGCGTCGGCTATCATCGGAAATAAAAGAAAAAAATTTACGCGCCTGAGACGGTTTGCGTTCGTTAAGCAGTTTTTTTATCCGGTTTTGAAAATCGCGTTCGTCCAGCAAAAAAGATAATTTTTCTTTTATAAGAGCGGTTTCTTCTTCATTCAAATCACCCTGATTCCACAAAGAATGGAGCATAGGAACTGCTTTTTCCCATTCTTTTTTTTCCATCAGCAAATCGGCATAGGTTAAAACGGCTTGGGGAGAAATAGGCTGATATTGTTTGAACCAATTGATTATTTCTTTTTTTGTGCCTTTGGTCAGCAAAGATCGTTCCGCGTTTCTGCGAATCAAATAAACGCGCGGCCAATCCGGATTCTTTTTTATAAAATGTTCCGCTTGATGAAAGTCAATTTCTTGTTTGCTGTCGGTCAGACGGAACCATTCCACCAGCTTGATCAATGTGGAGTTGGCTGTTTTCTTTGCTGCTGCGGCAGCGGCGGCATAATCTTGAACGGCAGAAGCTTTAATGGCTTGAACGGCGGATTGGTTCGATAAAGCGCCGGCGGCAAAACGCGGCGGAGTCAGGAAAAAGCCGACAGACAGACAGTAAAACAGCAAAACACGACGTTTCACTTCTTTTTCCTTTCGCAAAAGAGGATACCGCTTTTATTTTTGAAGGATTTCTTTTAAGATACGGTTAATTTAAAACGTTGTTTTCAGGAGGCTTGATGTTCACGGGACTTTATACCGCTTTAATCACACCGTTTAATCGCGGGCAAATAGATGCGGAAGCTTTTTGCCGGCTGATCGAATTTCAAATTGTTTCGGGCGTAAACGGTTTGGTCGTGTGCGGCACAACGGGGGAAAGCGCCGTTATGACAGCGCAGGAGTATGAACAGGTCATTGCTCTGTGCGTCAAAACGGTTGCCGGTCGAATACCCGTTATAGCCGGTACGGGCGGAAACAATACGCAGCGGGTAATCGAAAACACGCGTTTGGCAAAAACGTTGGGCGCCGATGCGGCTTTGATTGTGACGCCGTATTATAACAAGCCGACTCAGCAGGGATTGTTTGAACATTATCAAGCCGTTCATGAGGCTTGCGATTTGCCGATTATTCTTTATAACGTTCCGGGACGGACCGGAGTCAGCTTGAATATTGACACGATCGCGCGTCTGACTCAGTTGCCCCGAATCATCGGGATTAAAGACGCGACGCCGGATTTGATGCGGCCTTTGAAAATCAGGGCGGCCGTTGAAAAAGAAGATTTTTCCGTTTTATCCGGCGAAGATGCGACAATCGTTGCTTTTTTGGCGCATGGAGGGCATGGATGCATTTCCGTGACGGCCAATATTGCGCCGGCTTTGTGCGCGCGGCTGCATCGTGCCTGGGCTGCGAAAGATTGGCCGGAAATCGAGCGGCTGCGCGATTTGTTGTGGCCGCTGCATGAAGCGATGTTTGTCGAAACGAATCCATGTCCGGTTAAGTATGCTGCTTCTTTGGTCGGATACGGGGACGGTTCCGTTCGTTTGCCTCTTTGCGAAATATCGGATATGTCTAAAGAAAAGGTGAAAGCCGCTTTATGCGCGGCCGGCATCGCGGGGTAAAAAATGGCCGCAAAAAAATCAACGATGATCAGTTCGGGAACGGTCGCGAAAAACAGAAAAGCGCATTTTAACTATGCGATTGAGGAAACAGTTGAGGCCGGTTTGATTTTAACCGGCGCGGAAGTGAAATCGCTGCGTTTGGGCCGGGCCAGCATTAACGAATCATATGCGTCGGCTGAAAAAGGCGAGCTGTTTTTGATCAATGCGAACATTTTGGAATACGGTTCGATCGGCTATGTGAAGCATTCGGCGACGCGCCCGCGCAAGCTTTTGGTGCATAAAAAGGAACTGAAGCGTTTGATTGGCGCCGTGGCCCGCAAGGGATATACATTAATCCCTTTGGAGCTGTATTTTAACGCGCGCGGAATAGCCAAGGTAAAAATAGGACTCGGAGTCGGCAAAAACACCGTCGATCGGCGCGAGGATATTAAAAAACGGGATTGGGATCGTGAGAAACGCCGCCTGCTGAAAGGCGGATAACGGAATTTTTTTGCAATTTAAAGCCTTTTGTGCTTTTCTTAACACAACAGACAGGCTGCCGGAGGATAAAACGTATGCAGAACCTACAGGAAAAAATTAAAGAAATGCTCCTGTTGTCGGATAACGACATTGAACCGCTGCTTAAAGGGGATTTTAAAACGTTGCTGTCCCAGAACAAAGAGGCCGCCATACGCACAGGCATCGCTTTTGCCGGCGTATTGATCGCCGTTCTGCTGTTTTTATCGTTGTTTTCCTTTTTCGGAGCCTTCGGCAAAATTGTGCTGGTCGGCTTGTTTTTCGGGACGGTCGGTTTGATCGCGTTCCTGCACAGAAACGATTTGTTGGAAAAAACAAAATATCCGATTTGTTCTTATTTTTTAGTTTGTATTTTCGGATTGATGATGTTGTCAATGTTTTCTTCCGTTTCGACACAAGGCTCTTTCTTTTCGAAATTGCTGATGCTTTTAATTTTGGGCAGCATCGGCGCGGGAGTTTATATCGTTCGTCCGAAAGCGACGGAAGCCGGCGCTTCTTTGATGCAGTTGATTGTCGTTGCTTTGGCTGCCGGAACGTTGTTGCTGTCTTTGCAGGTTTCCGCCATTCAATTCAGTGTTGATCAGGAGCTTTCTATGGCTCAGCGCCGTTCGGAAATGCGTCGGCAGAGGGATGCCGAACAGATGAGCAGGAATCAGGCTTCTATGAAAATATGCGCTTCGGAAGAAGAATGCCGGAAAATGAATACGAAAAAGAACTCGTATTATTCCGAATATGAGGATGCGGCTCAGGAAATTTGCGAAAGCGCGGTCGCCAAGGAAATGCCGGGGCGTTTTGAATGGACCGTTTCCGCTAAGGACTATAAGTTTAATAAATATGAAGTCGATGTTTTGAAAGATGAAATTACTCTGTTCGGTGACCGCGCGCAGTTGATCAGCAACGGCGGTGCCAAACAGAAAGTCGCGTATGCCTGCCGTTACAATACCAAGAAAAAGACGGCGGCCGCTTCCGTTCAGAAGCCGAAATAAAACGATTTTTTCTTGATATGACAGAGAGATATGCTAGTATAGCTTGGCATTGTCGGTGACGGCAGGGCAAAACGGAGAGATTGAGATGACCAATACAGCTGTGGAAACAGAAGCTTATTATGATATATTAGCCAATGCGGACGGTGAGCTTCTGTTCTGTTTAAAGGCTCGGGAAGGCAGTCCGGATCGTCCGCAAATCTTGTTTAACGGCAAAGATCATGCCTTGTTTTATCGAACGGCGGATCAAATGATTGTTCTGGATTATATTCATCCGGAAGTTTGTCCTCTGCTTAAAGAAGTTTCTTCCGTTTTGGTCGCGGAATTTTCGGATGCCACGGAAGAAAATCCGACAAAGGGAATTGTGCGCGAATACACAGCTTCTGTTCGTCATGTATCCAAGCTGCCTTTGGTGACGGATATTAAAGAAGTCAATTAGCCTTATAAAAAGGATAATTTTTTTACTCGCGGTCTGCCAACGGATCGGGATAACGGTAAATATCGTTTTCGAAATTCTTTAACAAAAGAAAATCGCCGTCCCGTCCGACGCAGCGTTGGTCGTTGATAACGATTTTTCCGCCGCCGCCCGGAATGTCTATGGCATACGTCGGCACCGCATATCCCGACGTATGACCGCGCAGAGCGTTGATCAATTCGATTCCTTTGGATACGGGAACGCGGAAATGCATGGATCCGGCAATCGGATCGCATTGAAACAGGTAATAAGGACGAACGCGCGCTTTTAATAGATTGTGCATCAGTTTTTTCAGCGTTTCGGCATCGTCGTTGACGCCCTTTAATAAAACGGTTTGCGATCCCGCCGGAATACCCGCGTCGGCGATCCGTTCGCATGCGCGAACCGTTTCCGGCGTCATTTCATCGGGATGCGTAAAATGCAGACTGAAAAAAACAGGATGATAACGACGGATGATTTTCATCAGCTGTGGTGTGATGCGCATCGGCAAAACGGCGGGAACTTTCGATCCGATCCGAATCATTTCAACATGCTTGATTGCGCGCAGAGAACTTAACAGATATTCCAGATTTTCATCGTCGAGAGTCAGCGGATCTCCGCCGGAAACAAGAACGTCCCGAACTTCTTTATGTTTTCGGATATAATCAAAAGCCGCATCCCAACGCTTTTTCAATCCGTCGCCGTTGTTTTGCGCGGCATGTCTTCCGACTAATCGTGATCGTGTGCAGTATCGGCAATAAGCGGAACAGTAATCGGTCGTCAGGAATAAGACTCTGTCCGGATAACGGTGAACCAATCCCGGAGCCACCATACATGGCTCTTCGCCTAAAGGATCGTCCGTTTCTCCGACGGAAAGCGTTTTTTCTTTGATTGACGGCAGCATCGTTTTGCGCAAAGGCGACTCTTGCAGCAAAGAGGCGTAGTAGGGAGTGATCGCCGTCGGGAATGAGTTTTCCTGAGATAAAGCGGTTCGTTCTGCCCGCGTCAATTTGATCAGACGGGATATCCGGTCAACGGTCGTCAGACGGTTTGCCAGCTGCCAACGCCAATCGCGCCATTGAACGGCGGAAACGTCGGGAAAAAAAGTTTTGCAGAATAAGTCGGCTTGTGTCATTGCTAATCCTTATCAAAGATATATATCTGAATACCTCAAACTGACGTAAAATGAAAAATATTTTGCATAAAAACGCGGAAAAGTTTCGGAAAAAAACGAAATGCCATAGAAATATATGACCTTTGTCATATCCTTTATGCGGTTTTACAGGATTGTTTCGTTTGTTTTTTTGCGGGATACTGAACCTAGAAACTAACAAAGGAGATTTGTAATGAAAAATATTCATACACAAGAATCCGGTCGTTCCATGATCGAAATGCTGGGTGTTCTGGCAATTATCGGCGTGTTGTCGGTCGGCGGTATCGCGGGTTATTCCCAGGCGATGTCGAAATTTAAAGTGACAAAAACAACAGACCAGATTCAAACAATGGTGACAAACATTCGTACATTGTTTGCTTCGCAAAAAACATATAAAGGTATAAATGCCGCCTCCACAATGTATTCAACCGGCGTTTTTACGGATGACAACTGCACCGACGGCAGTGCCTGTACTACTCCGATTAATCCGTATGGAGGTAAAATTACCTTGGCAACGCTAAAGGATGATATGGGGCAAAGTGATAGAGCTTTTGCTGTCGCTTATGATGGGTTGCCTTCAGATGCCTGCACTCGTTTGGCAATTCAGGATTGGGGGGATGCGTCATCCGGATTAATCGCCGTGAAAGCGGGGAGCACGAACGCGACTATTGGTGATACTATTCCGGCTATTAGTAATGCTTCTCCAACGGTTGTTCTTACCAAAAATGCTGGTACTACGCCGATGGCATTGGCAACGGCAGCAACAGGCTGCGGCACATCCAGAGGTAATCAGTCAAGCATTATCTTATACTATAAATAGAGTATTTACATGGAAAAGCCGTGGTTTTGCCGCGGCTTTTTTTTTGTATATCGAAAAAAAACATCGCGTTGTTGGGCGCGATGTTTTTTAATTTATAGAGCGTTATCTCAGCGTCTTTGCCGAAACATAAGCGATCGCGGCATGTTCTGCGCAATAGGGTTTGTCCGGCAGAGCTTCTTTTCCGCAGAAATGAAAATCTTCGTCCTTCGGATCGCCGATTGGCCAACGACAGGAAGAGGATGTCAAATCATTCACCGTAAATATTTTTTGTTTTTCTTCACTTTTTTTAACGGCGGCGGTTTTGGCCGTTTTCTTTTTTGCCGGAGCGCTTTCTTTTTCCGCGGGAACGGCTGTCGCGTCATCTTCGCCGCGGCGAATGGGAGACGGACGCCCGTTTAATCCCAAACGATGAGCCTTGCCAACAACGGCGTTTTTGGACACGCCCAACGCTTTGCCGATTTCCCCTGTTGTCAACCCTTTGTCCCAAAGGCGTTTCAGTTCTTCAACCTGTTCGTCTGTCCAACCCATTTTTATATCCTTTGCTAATAAATGCCATAGACGGGTGTTTCTATAACCATCATATCTCTTGTTGCGAAAACTTTTCGGATATTATCACCATAATTTTTTACTGCAAGCAGGTTTTCGCGCGAAGAAGAATACATCCCCAGAAAAAGCTGAATACTGTCCCAAGAAATCTGCCGGTCACGCGGTGTTAATACATCAAACGATTTGGGCGGTTTTTTAAGCTTTCTCCAAGCAGATAAAGTCAGGGCGACGGCGGGACTCATTTTTGCGACTCGGCGCGCTTTGATGATTTTATCGACGGTAATGCCCCAACTTTCAGGCGTAAATCCGTTTTTGGCGACGGTTTTTGCGAATTTCTCCTTTTCCGGCAGGCGATTGATTTTGTCAACCAATACCTGCATCGGGTTCAGCAATTCACCCATCAGATTGTTGTCGCTGAGCGACATATCCCGCAAAGCCGTGTGAAATTCATCAAATCTGTTGTTTCCGAAAGCCTGTTCTATGTTTTGGAAAGAGGCTAAAGCGGCTTCCACGTCGCCTTCCGTCAAAGGGGATGTTTGTGTAACCTGATCGGCGGGTGTCTGCGGGCGCACGTTCTTTTTCAAAGCCTCTCTCGATTGATATTTCGCGGGATCCGGCATTTTGTACTTCGTCAGCAAAGAACGGTTTTTAACGTCGAACAAGCCTTCCGGTTTTCCGTTTTCATCAATCGAGATGATTTTATTGTATCCTTTAAAGGTCGATTTTTCCCGTTCGGGAAGGGCCCAGGCTTCCGGCATCAGGTAAATATATAAATGCGTGGACATATATTTGCCGTACTTTTTGGCATATTCCCTCATTTGCGGAGCGATGCGCGTCGGAAATTTTCCTTTTGTTTCTTTGATGCCGGGGATATTTAAGATGCGATCCGAAACGTAGGGCATTTCATGAATGAACGGACCTATATATTGATAAGCGTATTTCGGCAAAGTCAATATCAGCCGGTAAATATCGTCTTCCAATTGTTCGTTCGCCCGAACCATCGCATCCAGCCCGCCCGGATAAGACGTTTCGATCATTTCGACAATCGCGGAATAGACGGTTTCCTTATTAACCGCTTCCACTTTGCGATTTTTCTTTTTTGATTTTTTTTCCAGACTGGATTTCAAATCGGTCATTAAGCTTCTGAAGCGTTTGTCAGCCTGCTGAAAAGAGGGGGCGGCAGCTTCTTCTTCCTCTTCTTCAACAACGGTTACTTCCAAAGGCTGCCAGTTCAGCTGTTCCTGAGCAGCGGTTGGAAATGAAAACAGAATAAGTAAGAAAAACAGCGTCAGCATATCGTTCTAAGGGCTCTTTACCCGTACGGTATAGTTTAAAACGGTTTGGCCTTTGGCCGGAATATCAATCGTCCATTCCGCCTGCCGTGCGGACGTTGTCCGGTAAGGAATGGGGGAATCCGCTATCGACCATTGATTCGGAAAACTTTGCCGATAGGTCGCTTTTACCGGTTTATCCGTCGCGTTTTTGAACGTCAATGTGTAACCGGCTTCGTACGCTTTGTCAGAAAAAGAAGTGTAAGCGGTTTCTTTGCCTTGAACGGTCACATCGAAAGCGCTGCCTAAATTCAGTTTGATTTCACCGTTTTCGGGCGTATGGGAAACGCGGTCTTCCCCGACAAAAAACATATTGTGTTTCGAATCGGCTTTATAAACGCGGATAGTCCCGCCGGGCAAGGGCAATCCTAAATTGGAAGCTCTATCGTTTCTCATTTTTAAAACGACGTTGGCATTCTTTGTTTCAAATTCGCCGAAGTTTCCCCGGCTTCGGTAGGTGGGGACGATATTAACGAATTTATATTCCTTTTGAACTTTAGCGCCGGATGCCGACAATAAAGCCAGCTGCTTCGTTTGGTTCGAAGCAATGTCGGTCAAACGTCCCAAAGAGTACAGGTGATAATCCATCAGCTGCTCCTCGCTCATTCCTTCCGCGACAACGGCGTCATTCATCATCGCCATGGAACGCGCCGCTTTCATCATCGGACGGGGCTGAACGGGAGGGCGAACGCGATTGACGGATCCGGCGACGAATTGGATGTTGGCATTTTTATAGGCAATTCCCGATGTGTTCGTCAAAGTCACCCAACCGTTCAGATTGATGCTGTCTTCCGCATCGTTTAATTCGGCGACGTAATCGGCGCGCCATGACAGACCGTTTGTCAGATAGCTCAGTTCTACGTCCTGCGTGCTGTTTTGATTTGCGGCAACATTGATTACCAATGTGGGTTGATCATATAAATCGGACGGGATATCGGGGAATATCAGCCGGCCGGTGTAATCCGTTTCGATGCGGTCCCCGATCTGCAGAACCAATCCGGCATCGACGGAGAGGACTTTGGCGTTTTCTATGGTTTTTTTGCCGCTCAGCAGGTTCGTTTCAATCACTTGGATATCTTTGCCCAAAAACTTGCGCAGCAAAGATTCCCGTGACAGCAAATCAAAATAGAAATTTTGTTCCAGAACTTTCAATCCCTGGCCGTCGAAAAGGGCCGTTTCCGGCTGAATTTGAGCTGAAACACCTTGAAAAGACAAGGCATTTTCGCCTTGTTTGAACGAAACGGAACGCGTATCTTTGATTAATCCCAGTCCGTTGTTGTAAACGGTTACATTCAATGATTTGACGGCATCCTGAGAAACGAGAGTCGATGCAGCCGGAACGGTTGAGGTCATCAGGCAAAAAGCCGTGAAGGATAAAAGAAATCGTTTGAACTGCAAGGCGGCTCCTCCCGTTTAAAAGGTTAAGAATTTATTTATTTTAAAAGCGCCGCTTTGTTTGTGCAAGGATTATCTTTGTTTCCGGATTCCGCGGAATATATAAAAAGGTTTGCACGCGGACACGGAAAAACGTATAACCGATCGTAACGGAAACTTTTATCAAAGCTTTATGGGGAAAAATATGAAAGTCGGAATTATCGGAACGGGATATGTCGGTTTGCCGACAGGGGTCGGTTTGGCGGAATTAGGGCATGAAGTTGTCTGTATAGATGCGATTGAAGAAAAAATAGCCGCGTTGAAGGCCGGTAAGATCACTTTGTTTGAAGACGGTTTGGAGGATTTGTTTCATAAAAACGCGGCTTCGGGCAAACTGCGCTTTACTTCCGATATGAAAGAAGGCGTCGAAAAGGCAGATATCGTGATTCTGGCAGTCGGTACCCCGCCGCATCCGGTCACGAAAGAAGCCGATATGAAATATGTTCATGCGGCGGCGCGGGAATTGGCGCGGTATATAACCGGTTATACGGTCATCGCCAACAAATCGACAGTTCCCGTCGGAACGGGCGACGAAGTGGAAAAAATCGTCCGTGAAGTCAATCCTGCCGCCGATTTTGATGTGGTTTCCCTGCCTGAATTTTTGCGCGAAGGTTTCGCGGTTCATGATTTTTTCAATCCCGATCGCATTATTGTCGGCGCCAATACGGAAAAAGCGGCCGCCAAAATCAAAGAGCTGTATGCGCCGTTCGGTGAAAAAGCGCATATGTTGTTTGTCAAGCGCCGGTCTTCAGAAACGATCAAGTATGCCTCCAACGCTTTTTTGGCGATGAAGATTCATTATATTAACGAGATGGCGAATTTCTGCGAAAAATCGGGCGCGGATGTTTACGAAGTCGCCAAAGGAATGGGATTGGATACGCGTATCGGCGCCAAGTTTTTGAATCCGGGGCCGGGGTACGGCGGTTCCTGTTTTCCGAAAGATACCAATGCAATGGCGTATATGGCTAAAGGTTATGGCGTGGAAATGTCTTTGATTGAAACGACAATCCGCAAAAACGATGCGCGCAAAGTCGAAATGGCAGAGCGGATTTTGAAGGCGGTGGAAGGTGTTCAAAAACCGAAAATCGCCGTTCTCGGATTGGCATTCAAAGGCGGCACGGACGATTGCCGCGAAAGTCCGGCAATGGAGATTGTTTCCGCGTTGCTTAAACATGAAGTGACGATTGTTGCTTATGATCCTAAAGCGATGGATACGGCTAAAAAGTTGGTCGGAAACCAAATCGGCTATGCCGGGGATGCTTATGAAGCGGCTGAAGGCGCCGACGTTTTAGCCGTATTAACCGAATGGGCCGATTTTAAGTCATTGGATTTGGCCAAAATCAAAACGTTGCTGAAAACGCCGAAAATTGTTGATCTGCGCAATCTGCTGGATAAAAACGAAGCGGAACGGCTGGGATTTGATTATTGGGGAATCGGCCGGTAAAAAGCTACCATCCCATAGAATCCAGATTTTTTTCAATCAGCTGAATAGTTTTTTCGGATAAAACCATTTTATCCCGCGTGTTGTTGAAAAAAGTGCGCACGCTGGCTTTTGTCCATTTCTTTTTCTGTCTTGTCCGGCCGGCTCCCGCCCAATCGCAGATCATCTCCCGCACGTCCGTTTCCGTCATATCCAGAGCGGTAAAAGAAGTGCCGTTCGCCAACACCCAGTATTGCCAATGATGGCGGGATCTGTTGAAGTGCGCCAGAATGGCTCGTTGGTAATCCGGTGGGGCGGCGGAAGGATTATAATAACCGTCGGTGTTTCTGATTTCCCGGATTCTCGGGTAGTATTTTGAATAAACCAAGATCATGGAAGGCAACAAAAGCTTGTCCCAGTCATGAACTATTCCGCGCCAAAACAACCCGTGTTTGAAGCAGTAATACATAACCCAGAATTTGTGCCGCAGCAGGTAAAAAATATACATGAACTTATTTTAAACAGGCGATGATATCTTCCGCAATCAAATTTTTTCCCGCTTTTTCGGCAGCTCGGGAATGAAGCCACACGCCGGCGCAGGCGGCTTCAAACGGCGGCATGCCTTTGGCCAGCATTGCGCCGATGATGCCGTCTAAAACATCTCCGCTGCCTGCCGTGGCCAAATCAAAACATTCGGTCGCATTGATCGCGGCTTTTCCGTCGCAGGACGCAATGACCGTGTCGGCTCCTTTTAAAACAACCGTACAGCCGAGTGTTTTGGCCGCGGCTAAAGCCTGCACTAATTTGTTTTGTCCTTTTAATTCGGGAAATAAACGCTCAAATTCGCCGGTGTGCGGCGTAATAACCGTTCGGGAACGGTTTTTCAGTCCCTTGATAAAGGGAAGGGCTCCCGCGTCTGCGACAAAAGGATTTCCCGAGTCGGCAATCAGACGAAGAAAGGTTTTTGCGTCGTCTGCTTTGTCAACTCCCATACCGATCACGGCGGCTGAAATTTTGGATGAAGCGATTTGGTCGGCAAATTCTTCCTCTGTGTCGGCTGTTTGCAAGACGGTGCCGGCCGTGTCCGCCGCAAAGATCGGATAAGCGGCCGAAGCGCATGAAACAACGGTCAATCCGGCTCCGGCGCGACGGCAGGCAAGAGCGGCCAAACGAGCCGCTCCCGTCATTTTTCCCGCGCGGATCAAAACGGCGCCGCGGGAATATTTGTGATCGTAAGGCGTCGTGTCGGGAATGGAAAAAAGTTCGGGCGTATTTTCATAAAAAGAGGGATGCGTTTTTTTTACGACCGTATCGGGAATGCCGATCGGACAAACAACAAGCTGACCGACGCATTCTTTTCCGGGATATAAAAAGTGGCCGATTTTCGGGCGGCAAAAAGTAATCGTCATTTTACAGGACAGTGCCGTTCCGAGAATTTCTCCCGTATCGGCGCTGATGCCGCTGGGAATATCCAAAGCAATACACGGCAGGCCGCTTTCATTGACGGCGTTGAAAAAATCAGCGATATCCCCTTGAACCGGCCGGGATAAACCGATGCCGAAAATGGCGTCAACGATTAAACCGCCGGCTTGCTTTATTTTTTTCAGACGCCTGAAGGACAGCTGCTTTTTAGGGCCGAAAAATTTTTTCGCGTTGATTTGGGTACTTGTGGACATTGTTTTTTCCTGTCCCGTCAACGCTGCTTCGACGGGCCATCCCCATTGATGCAGGATGCGGGCGACAACAAGGCCGTCTCCGCCGTTGTTTCCTGTGCCGCATAAAACCAGAACGGGACATTTGCGATAGTTTTTGGCGATTTGACAGGCGGCGGCGAAGCCTGCGTTTTCCATTAAATTTAATTCCGGCATAATTTTTGCATGAGTTTCTTTGTCCGCACGGTACATTTGATCGGCAGTCAGAATTTCCATAGGGGACGGCTCCTTGAATTTTTGAGGTTTATTAATCTTTGTCCCTTATACTACACCCGTTTTAGCTAAAGGAGAATTTGAAAAGTATGACCGAAAGAAAATGTGAAAATATAGAGGTTATAAAAAAGGATACTCTGTATAAAAGATTTTTCAGAGTGGACGAATACTTTTTCAAATATCCGCGCTATGACGGAAAAATGAGCGATATCGTTTCCAGAGAAGTAATGGAACGCGGTAATTCTGCGGGGATTTTGCTGTATGACCCGGACAAGGAAAAATTGGTCTTTGTGGAACAAATGCGCGTCGGCGTTTTTGTCGCCGGCGAAAATCCATGGGTGTTGGAATGTGTCGCGAGGATTGTCGATCCCGGAGAAACACCGCAGCAGGTCGTTGTCCGCGAGGCAAAGGAAGAAGCCGGCGCTCAGGTTTCGGATGTGGAACCGGTTGTCGAATATTTTGCTTCTCCGGGCGGAATAACGGAAAAGCTCTTTCTTTTTTGCGGACGGGTCGATGCGGATCAGGTTGCCGAATATGCGGGGTTGCCGTCTGAAAACGAAGATATTCGCGTTGTCGTTCTGTCTGTTGAAGAAACGGAAAAATTGCTGGCGGAAGGTAAATTTAACAACGCTTTGACAATCATTGCGGTGCAATGGTTTTTTATGAATAAAGAGAAATTGCGGAAAAAATGGGGGATATCATGAAAATACGCCGAAAATTATCAGGAACGGTCAGTACCGCTGTTTTAACCGTATCCACTTTGATCTGCGGATGTTCCACGCCGGGGGATTCTTTGTTTAAAACTCAAACGGAACAGGCCATTTTGAATTGGTCTACCGGACGTCCGGAAGAAGCGATTCATTATGCGCAAAAAGCGTTGAGAGATAATCCTGACGACGTTTATGCAATGATGGTGGCCGGATTATCTTATGAAAGCTTGGGATATCCCAATCAGGCTAAAGCGTTGTACGAGCATGCTTCTTCACTGGATAACGGGGAAATCGGTATGTTCGGCGCAATGCGCAATTTGCCGGCGGAAGAATTAAAACGGACGGCAGCGACCAGATTAGCTGCTTTAAACCTGCCGAAAGCGCCATTGGCTGTCATTGATCCGAAATCGGAAACGGCCGTATTTACTCCCTTCAGTCTTCCTCCGCAGCCCGAAGACCCTCAAAAAGCGCAGAAAGAAACTCAAAAGCAACAAGCTGTTAAAGGCGGATTGGATATGCTGGAGGAGGGCGACCGGAATGTCGTTTTGCGTTTTCTGACTTTTATCCGGTTGCGGGACGAAAAATATGTTACGCCGGAAGAATGGCTGTCGCGACGGACGGTTAATTTGGGCGGATTGCTGCCATATACTTTAACGCCGGCCGCGAAAGGGCTTGATTTGCCTTCGCCGTCGGGAGACGTGATTGTCGGACGTTTGAACGCGTTGCGCGAAGCTTTGGAAATGCGCGCGATTACCCCCAGAGAACATGCGGCCGAACGCGAAATTATTTTAGAAGCGCTGCTGCCGTCTAATCCTTTTTACCGTATGGACGCGACACCGCTTCCGCGCGATATTCTTGAAGGTGCAACCGCTCTGCGACGCATTGAAATGCTGCAAAATATCGGTTTGATTTCACCGGAAGAGGCAAAAAAGGAAAAAGATGCGATAGAAAAGCTGACTTACGCCAAGATCGGTATGACGGGAGGGGACGGCAAACCAAACGAGGCCGCGGCAAAATGTATCCAAAAATGCCTGAGCGCTCCGGTGCAGCCTTGTCCGGCTGTTGCCAAACCTGCGGCTAAAAAAGCTTCGGCGGCCAAAAAGAAGAAGGCTGTGGTTCCTGTTAAAAAAGCATCTTCAAAAACTTGTCCCTGCGGATAAATAAATTGAGGTAAAAATGTTCTCGTCTCCCGCCCTTCAAGGTTTTGTTCTTTCTTTGGCGGTGGGGATGGCAACAATATTAGGCTGCGTTCCTGTTTTTGTTGTTTCGGGTAAAAATGAACGCCTGCTTTCCGCTGCTTTGGGGTTGGCCGCAGGCGTTATGCTCAGTGTTTCTTTTATGGATTTGTATCCTGAAGCAGAACGTTTGTTCGGCACTGTCTTTTCCGGCAGATTTTCCGTTTTGGCTGCGGTCGGCGGATTGTTGGCCGGAATTTTGACGGCATCTTTCATTGACAGATTCGTGCCGCATGAAGCCTATGATCAACAAACGGGGGAAAAGCCTCATAAAAATCTGTATCGCACAAGTATGTTGTCCGTCGTTGTCATCGGACTGCATAATTTTCCCGAAGGAATAGCCACTTTTATGGCGGGGTATGAAAATAGGATTTTGGGAATATCTCTTGCCGTTGCCGTCGCTCTGCACAATATTCCCGAAGGAGTTGCCGTTGCCGTTCCGATTTATTATGCGACCCGCAGCAAAAAGAAAGCCGTTCTATATACGGCGCTTTCCGGAATAGCCGAACCGTTGGGCGCATTATCCGCTTTTTTGCTGCTTTATCCTTTTATTAATGATGCGGTGTTGGGCGGTGTTTTGGCTGCGGTCGCCGGAATTATGACCTATATCGCCATAGAAGAGCTTATTCCTTCCTCAAGACAATACGGTTATGATCAAACAGCTTTATGGGCTACGTTCGCGGGAATCAGCCTGATGCCGCTAACCCGTCTTTTTCAATTTTAAAAGAGCCGGCACTTCCGTTCCGAAACAGGACGAATTCAAAACAACATAATCCGCCGCAGTCTTTTTCGATTTGTCCATAATCGTCTTGTCCGCGCCGCAATCCAGCAATGTTTTGATCACCTCTGGGTTAGGGCTGAATGCCGCGGCCATAATCAAAGCCGTTTGCCCGTTGTCATCAACATCGTTGATTTCAATTCCCTGATCCAGCAAAAAATGAACCACTTCGGTAGAGGGATTGTTTTTTACGGCAATCATTAACAGATTCTGATTGTTTTCCAGCTTTTGCAGAATATTAATGCCGTTTGACATAGCCTGTTGAATTTCTTTGACGGAGCCGTCTTCCATAATTTGGACTAATAATTCCGTCGCCTTGTCCGTTCTGAAAACGCGTTTGGCCGGTTGTTTCGGTTCTTCCATTACGACCGGTTTGTTCTTTTCGGTTTCTTTTTTCGCTTTTTTGGCCTTTTCCTCTGCCTTGATTTTCTTCATTTCCTTGATTTCTTCGTCGGATAAAGAAACATTGAGTTTTAAAAACAATAATAAAGCGACAACCGCAACGCCCGCAATCACTAATCCAATCATAAATTCAACCCTCAATAAACAGTCAAATATACAGGGAGGGGGTATATTTTAGAAACATAAAAATATACTCAAAAACCCAACCCCCCTATAATGAATGTTTAATGGAAAGAAAAGACAGAATCAATAAATTTTTATGCTATTTTTAATGACTCAAGATTATTTTTTTTCATAACCGATGGCCTGAGTTACGATAATTCGCTGCCCGGCCGGCAGTTGTACGGCTTTGGCTACAGCCTCTTTATCAAACATAGCGCGCACGACGCAGCCTAAATCGGTGACGCCGGCATAAAGTTCTACATTCTGATAGGCCGAACCGGCATGCATAACGGAAAAATTATGATCTTTGTCGCTGCCGGCATAAATCAAAACGACGGGAACGTCTTTCATAAAACTTTGGGAACCGAAGGCATACATAATATTGTCGGCCGTTATTTGTTTGAGTTCGTTTCTGTCTGCGTTATACAGCCAAACGCCTTTTTGATCCGCGACATAAACAGATAAATCTTTAGCGTTGCGCGCAGTGGGAATGGTGCGCCGTCCGTCATCGCGATTGACGCCGTAAGCCACCCAAAGGATATTGCTGAGCGTTTGCATATCCACTTCTTTCTTTTCGTAAGTACGCACGGATTTACGATTTTTTAAGGCATCATACAACGTAACGTTTTTATCGATTTGCGGTTCCGGCAATTCAATAATTTCTAAAGCGCGGGCATTTGAAACAGCCGTCATAATCAATAAAGATAAAATCAATAACTTTTTCATGTTTTTTTCTTTCAGAAATGTAGGTTTGATTCTCTTTAATGTAGTCTTTTAAAAGAAAAAATATAAGTTCTTTTTTGTAAATCAAGGAACATAAAAACCCCCGTTCTGCAGGTTGTTTTCATACGAAAAAATAAAGAGAACGAGGGCTTTTTTAGGACCGAATATTAACGACGGTTATTACGATCTTGTTTTGTTTTCTGAACAATATTGTTTATATTGTTGTTGAAATCATTAAGCTTATGGAAAAAGTTTCCGTCTTTCTTTTCCGATATATCGTTTTGTTTATAAAATTTATTTAGCATACAAGCCAATTTTGTAGTATTTTTTGATTTCTTTTCTTCAGGTTTTTTTTCATTCTTCTTTGAATTTTTTCTAATCTCTATCCGTATTTTATTCTCAGAGAATTTAGAATCAAATTCTTTCCTTTGTTGTTTTTCTACTTTTTCAAGTTCTTCCTGAGCATGTTGTTTTCCTTCTTCAACCTTGGTACCTCCCGCAGCAGTATGCAGGTCTTCGTTAAATGTGGAATTTATGACACGCTTTGAGGCATACTGATATGTCGAGGCTTCAAAGAATTGCGCTTTGTCAGCCTGACCGGAAATTTGAAGTTCAAATTTTCCTTTGTGACGGCTTGCTCCTACCAGAATTTCACCACCGCGCCATTTGTCGGCATTTTCTTGAGTAACAACCATCGTGACAAGACCATTCTGAGACAATCCCTGTGTGGCTTTAACATCCAGAGCATACGCGAATCTGACACCGGGAGGAACGCCGATCGGAAGATTTTCTCCGCGTTTTTGAGCTTCTTCATACAATTTAATCGCATTATTTGCCAGTTCTGCTTCCTCTTTATTAGAGGCTTTATATTTTTCACTTCTTTGATGAGCTTCTATTGCTTTGGCAGTAATAGTGGCGTCGTTTACGTCTTTTTGTGTCGCCAAACGTTTCGTTCCGTCAGCCAATAAAATAGGCTCTCCTACTTGAAGAATTCCATTATTTCCTCTGGCTTTTCGAATTTCTTCATTCAGTTCGTTCGCTTCTTCTATTGTCGCCGTAATCGCTAAATGACCTTTTGCAAAAGCGTTGGCTGCGGCCATTTCCTCTTTTAAAAGATCTACGGATTTGTTTTCTCTTTTGGCTTTTTCTTCCAAATCTTTCAACAGCTCCGGTTCTTTCTTTATTTTCTCTTCCAGATCTGCGGCAGCTTTTTCTTTCAACGCCGGATAGTCATTTTCCTTCTTTTCAGGATCTTTTTCAAAAGATTTGGAAACATTGCCAAACAATTCTTTGTCATCTTTGGATTGCGTGCCGATTTTTCCTGTTGTTTCATACGCTTGGATTCCTTGCTGTTGAAGAATCAATGCGGCACAAATATAATCATCGTACTGTTCTTTATCAATTTCACCATTCGGTCCGGCAGATAATCCTTTTTGAATAACGGATTTTAACATTTCGGGCGTGAATTTTTTCGCTCTTTCTTTCATATCCGAAACGTATCTTTCGGCAGCTTCTTTCTTTTTATCTTCTTTTTCCTGATCTGTATCATTTTTATCAATTTTCAGTTCGGGATACAATTCGTCCAACCGACTGCGCAAAGTAAACTTTTTTCTTCACCGTGTATTGTATATTTTATTTTCGGATCGCCGAGATCTAAAGCTGCGGTCATAAACTCGCTTGCTGTTTTCAGCCTTTCCGCTTGATCTTTTTCATTGTTTCCTTCCGGGAAATTAGCTTTGTCGGAGCTGTATCCATGATAAATGCCTGAGGTTATGGCTTTTTCCAGAAAATCGCCTTGTCTGAAAACGTAGGGGCGTTTACATAGGCGTCTGTTTCTTTCAGACTTTCCGCCAATATTTTAAAAGGTTGTCCGTTGTTCGGCGGAATTTGTTGGGCATCGCCGGCCAAGATTAATTTGCAGCCTTTGTTTTGCATAAAAGCCATTAATTTAGCCATTTGGTTGTGGTCAAGCAACCCGGCTTCGTCAACCATAATACAGGGCCTGGGATCTCCGTGTTCCAGATAGTCCAAAACCTCTCTCTTTCTTTTCTGCAAAACAGGATCTTTCGGTATATCCTTCTCTTCCGCTAAAAGGTCGTCATCGGTCAATCCGCCAAAAACCTGAAGTTTTTTTCCTAAATCCTGACATTGCTGCGGACGCGGCTTTCCTTTGTCATCTTTTTCTTTCTTTAAATCATTAACCTCGTCATTCATGTCTTTGTACAAAGCGGCGGCGGCCGTATCCGTCGATCCTAAACAGATGACGGGAACGCCCATTGTATCCATAGCTTTTTTCAAACTGAACGATTTTCCGGCTCCGGGACCGCCGTCAAGAACCATCAAGCCGGGACCTTTAGCCAGTTTCTGCCCCAATGCGTTGACCCCCATAGCGTTGTTAAATTCTGTATCCCGCGGTTGAAAAGACATTGTAGTATCATTAACCATATTAATGGCATTATTGACAATGTGTGTTCTTTTCTGCTGAATTCGTATGCCGCTTTTAATTCTGCGTCTGACGGAATAAACAAATGGTTTGTATCCATTGAATGCAGAATACGATAGGCGCTTCGGCGCAGGCTTTCCGTTTTCTGCAGCGAGGCTGTAAGAGCTTCTTTAAACTCTTAAAAAGAAGCGTATTGCGAAGACAATTTAGAAATTTCACCCAAAAGACGGGCATCTTTAATTTGATTGATTTCGGGACTATTCATTTTTTTCTCCGAATAAAGAATTAAAGGGATTGTTCATCTAATTGAAGTAGGGAAGGAACCGCGCTTAACATTTTTTGATAAGCCGTTTTGATTGACGAGCTCATTAATTCTATATCTGTTTGCGGCGGCAGAACTTTATCTAAAACAACGACGGCTTCACTTAAAGAAAGCTGTACCGCATTAACGATTTCTGTACTTAGTTTTTCTTTGTGGCACTCTATAAAATGCTGCAAATGTTCTAATGCTTCGATTGTCAAAGAAAAAGATTCGCCAAAGGTAAGTCTCATATCGTTTACAGCATTGGTTTCATAGGAGGCTTTTATTTGCATACGGTTGATATTGTACAAAATACTGGCCATATCGTCATTATCAGTGCCGACAGTACCGGTTTCAAGATTATAGTTGTATTTTCTTGGGATTGCGTGCTCAGCCATAAAGCTTATCCTTTCCTGAAAGTAATGATAAAAAAGTATAGACGGTTTTTCAGGAAAAGAAAAGCGGTAAGCTTAGGGAAAATATGATATCTTTATGACGCTGTTTTCAGATTTTTCTGAAAAAGAAGGGATTATTTGTCCAAACGTCTTTGGACGGATGCGGCGTGCGCGGTCAATCCTTCCGCTTTTCCCAGCAGGACGGCGGCTTTTCCGACTTCTTTCAGCGTCTTGTCCGTGCAGGATAAAAGCGTTGTCCGCTTCATAAAACTTTGCACGCCAAGACCGGACGAAAAGCGCGCGCTTCTGGCCGTCGGAAGGACATGGTTCGGGCCGCCGATATAGTCGCCGACCGCTTCCGGTGTGTAGTGACCGAGGAAGATTGATCCGGCGTGATGAATGCGGCGGCAAAGCTCTTCCGGATTTTCAACGCTTAATTCCAAATGTTCGGGCGCTATTCTGTCCGCCAGAGCGCCGGCCTGTTCTTCCAGATTTTCCACCAAAATAATCGCGCCGTTGTCTTCCCAGCTTTTACGGGCGATAGCTTCGCGATCCAAAGCTTTCAACTGTTTTTCAATTTCAGTTTTTACCTTGTCCGCAAAGTCTGAGTCATCCGTGATTAAGATGGATTGCGCGGAAACGTCATGCTCGGCTTGAGAAAGCAGATCCGCCGCCGTCCATTCGGGGGCGGCCGTTTTATCCGCGATGACCAGAATTTCGGAAGGACCCGCGATCATATCAATGCCGACGCGGCCGAAAACTTGTCTTTTTGCGGCGGCGACATAAGCGTTTCCGGGACCGACAATCATATCAACCGGTTTGATTGTTTCCGTGCCGTACGCCAAAGCGCCGATCGCCTGCGCGCCGCCGATGCGGTAAATTTCTTCAATGCCGACGCAGTCCGCCGCCGCCAGCACCAAAGGGTTAATCTTGCCGTCGGGGGAGGGGACGACCATAACAATTCTTTGAACGCCGGCAACCTTGGCCGGAACGGCATTCATTAACACCGAAGACGGATAAGCCGCCGTGCCGCCGGGGACGTACAGTCCCGCCGCCATAACGGGCGTCCAGCGCCACCCCATCAATGCGCCCGTTTCATCGTTGAAGAAATGGCTTTCCGGGATTTGTTTGTCGTGAAAAGCCTCAATTCTTTCCGCGGCCAGATAAAGCGCGTCCAGCGTTTCTTTGTCGCAGGCGGCAACGGCTTCTTCAATTTCTTTTTCACCGATCCGCATTGTTTCGGCCGTCAGATTCAGCCGGTCGAATTTGGCGGTGTATTCTAAAACGGCGTTGTCTCCGTTTTGTCGGACATTTTCAAGAATCTCTGAAACGGCGGCGTTGACATCAGGCGCGTTTTCCCGCTTGGAATTTAAAAACGATTGAAAATTTTTTTCAAAATCTTTATCGCGAATGTCAAGCGTTAAGGTCATTTAAAGCTCCTTTGAATTTGTCCAGCCATGCCGTCATTTCGGCGGTTCTGGTTTTGAACGCCGTCCGGTTGACGATCAAACGGGCGGAAATGTCCATTATCGATTCTATTTCGACCAGTCCGTTTGCTTTCAGGGTCGCGCCGGAAGAAACGATATCGACAATTCTGTGGCACAATCCGATCGTCGGCGCCAGTTCCATCGCGCCGGACAGTTTGATGCATTCGGCTTGGATTCCTTTGGATTGATAATATTTTTTCGTGATGTTCGGATACTTCGTCGCGACGCGGACATGACCGGCGCGCGCCAAATTATCCGTTGTATAACCGACGGGAGCCGCGGCGGACATACGGCATTTGCCGATGCCCAAATCAATCGGAGCGTATATTTCGGGATAATCAAATTCCGCCAATACGTCATTACCGCAAATTCCGAGCTGAGCGGCGCCGAAAGCGACGAAAGTAGCGACATCAAAACTTCTGACGCGGATTAATTCAACATCGGGTTCGTTTGTTTTAAACCGCAGCAGGCGGGAATCTTCATCGAAAAAAGCTTCTTCCGGCTGAATGCCCGCATAAGATAAAAACGGTTCGGCTTCTTTTAAGATGCGGCCTTTGGGCAGAGCGATGATTGTTTTTGACATCGGCTTATTCTCCGTGCAGGCGTTCGATACGCGCGCCGCAGGAAGACAATTTTTCTTCCAAATGTTCGTAGCCGCGATCCAAATGGTACACGCGGTTGACGATCGTTTCGCCTTCTGCCGCCAATCCTGCCAGCACCAATCCCATAGACGCGCGCAGATCGGTCGCCATGACTTCCGCGCCGCTTAAACGGGAAACGCCGCGAATAATGGCGGAAGAAACGCCGTGAACGTTGATGTTTGCACCCATACGCGCCAATTCGGGGACATGCATAAACCTGTTTTCGAAAATGGATTCCGTTACGAGAGAAGCTCCGCTGACCGTTGTTAAAAGGGCGGTTAATTGCGCCTGAACGTCGGTCGGGAATCCGGGATAGGGCTCTGTCATAACGTCCGTTCCGATCAAATAAGCGTCTTGCGCATCTGTGATAAAGCCGTTTTCCGTTTCGGTAATGGTGACCCCGATATCGGTTAAAACATGCGCGACCGCCGACAAAAGATTTAAAGGGATATCCGTTAATTCGATTTTGCCGCGCGTAATTGCCGCCGCAATCGCATAAGAAGCGGCTTCAATTCTGTCGGCAATAACCCGATGCGCAGCCGCATGCAGGCGATCAACGCCGTCAACGATCAGGGTGTCTGTTCCCAACCCTTCAATTTTAGCCCCCATTTTGATCAAGCATTCGGCCAGGTCTGTAATTTCCGGCTCCTTCGCGGCATTTTTAATGATTGTGCGGCCTTCGGCCAAGGTCGCTGCCATCAGAATATTTTCGGTTCCGCCGACGGTGACTTTCGGAAAGACGATTTCCGCTCCTTTCAGTTTGCCGCTTTTGGTAAAGGCAACAATATAACCTTCTTTAATTTTAATTTCCGCCCCCATTTTTTCCAAAGCGGATAAGTGCAGATCCACCGGGCGCGTGCCGATCGCGCATCCGCCCGGCAGGGAGACTTTTGCTTTGCCGAAACGCGCGAGCAAAGGCCCCAAAACCAAAATGGAGGCGCGCATTTTGCGCACGATATCATAAGGGGCTTTCAGGTTGAAGATATGAGACGCATTGAAACACAACGCTCCGCCGTCCTGATCGGTCAAAGTCAGCTTGACGCCATGTTGGGCAAGCAGATTCGTCATTGTCATGATGTCCGCCAAATGCGGCAAATTCGTCAGAGTCAGCTCTTCGCCGGACAACAGGCAAGCCGCCATCAAAGGCAGCGCCGCGTTCTTTGCGCCGCTGATTTTTATTCTGCCGTTTAAAGCAGTGCCTCCGATGATGCGAATGCGATCCATTTTTGTCTCTGAATAAATCCTTTGATTTTAATCTTTTAATCCACTCTGTCGGAAGGGGCAAGCTCTTTCCCGTCAGAAGTCTGCTTTTTTTCTGCCGCGAGTTTTTGACGTTCTTCGATTTGCTTTTTGCGCAAAATTAAGTTGTGCCGCAGCATTTCGGCTTGCTTTTCCGTTTTGCTTTCAGACTGTGCCATGGCGGAATCCTTTTACAAAATTTGAGATTACACTATCGGATTTTTAGAGAAACTTCATCAATAAAATATTTTTTGCTTGCATGGGGGGGATAATTCTTATATCTTCTGCCTCACGCCGCCGCTGTAGCTCAGTGGTAGAGCACTTCCTTGGTAAGGAAGGGGTCGACAGTCCGATTCTGTCCAGCGGCACCATGCATTAAAGCCGCTCGTCAAAGGGCGGTTTATTTTTTTTAATCAATCCGCTTCAGAAGATTAATAATTAAATATGTACCGAAAGGCACAAGCATGATTTATGAAAGTGAATTCCCGATTTTGCATTTTGATGAAAATAGAACCGCCAAAATATCCGTTCAAATGTTTGAAGGCAAAAAATCCTTGGGCATTAAATACGGCGTCATCTGCTTTGATACGGACGCGCGCGAAAAATTGGCGCAGAAATATCCGTCCAAAGTGATCGGAACGGTTAAAGGCTGCGGTATAGCTCCTTTAAACATATACGCCGTAAATTTTAATGGTGCGGAGATCGTTTTACATCAAGGGATTGCGGGCGGTCCCTGGGCGGCCTCGATAATGGAAGAGTTGGTCGCTTTCGGGTGCAAAAGCGTCATTGCGGTCGGTGGTGCCGGCGTTTTGGAACCGGATATCGCCCGCGGCCATTTAATCATTCCGACCGGCGCCGTGCGTCAGGAAGGCACTTCTTATCATTATGTTGCTCCAAGCCGGTATATCGATCATTCACCGGAAATTATCGATAAAATGTGCGAATGTTTGAAAGAAAAAAAACTGCCTTTTGTTTGCGGGCGCACATGGACGACGGACGCCATATTTCGCGAAACGCAGGATTTAATCGAATTACGGAAAAAAGAAGGATGTGTCTGCGTTGAAATGGAAAACGCCACATTCGGAGCGGTTGCTCAATTCTATAACATCAAATTCGGACAAATCCTTTACGGAGGGGATTCTTTATGCGGCGATGTATGGGATAAACGGGATTGGGCAAATGAAGACGTTGAACAAAACGCGTGGTCGGAATTGTTGAATTTGGCAATGGAAATGGTGACGAAAATTTAAAAATGCCGGAAATATTCCGGAATTGCCGTTTGGCAGCAATAAAAAAAGCCTTGTTTTCAAACAAGGCTTTTTTTATGTTCGAAACAGATGTTTATTCGATACAGCAGTCAACCGCTTTGCGCACGAAGCTTTTCATTTTAGCCAACGCGCCGACGGGTTCTTCCCCATGGCTTGTGGCGGCTTCTGCGGCGGCGGGAGCCGTAACGGCCGTCGCCGCTGACGTTTTTCCCATAGCGGCATCCACTTTGTCGGACAGCTTTTTAATATCTTCCGCTTTATCTTCAATCCATTTTACGTCGTCGAGGTTGATCATATTCATGTTCAATCCCCAGAACAGACTGTACAGATCGTAAGCTTTGTTGAAAAGATCATAAGCCTGTTGTTTGTTGCCTAAGCTCTGCTGCTTTGTGCCGACTTCCATCAAACGCATCGAAGAAGCCAGCAAATGCTTTGAAATGCACCAGACTTCGCCTTCATAAGCGGGAATGACTTTCTGCATCAGCTGCTTTCTGGTTTCGCGAATTTCTTCAACCAAATCGTAAAAGGCGGTTTTTTCCGTTTTTGCGCCCGAAAAGATCAGGTGTTCTTCGATTGAAATCAGGTTCATAATCGCGATTGTCAAATCCTGGTCCGAAGACAAATCTTTCGGGTTGACTTTCTTTTTAGCGTCGATTTTTTCAACGAACTCTTTGACGGTTTCTATTTTTTTCATGTATCCCTCCTTATTTTTTTACATCGGCAAAATCGGGTAATAGTTCAAATAAACACTGGCTCCGAATAAAACAACCAGCGGCAGAACGACTTTTTCAAACGGAAAATGGGCGTGTCCGCCGTTGCGCGCTTTCATCCAGAAATACAGCTTTTCCGTATAGATGAACAGCAAAGCGCCCGCAATCGCGCAGAACAGAAACGGATCCAAATAAAAAATGTACAAAATCGGGCGAGGCATATACATCAGATCTTTTATATACATAAAACCGACCGAACCGACGGAAATCAACATAAGCAGCGCGTCACGTCCCCAAAAATGCCATTTTTTCTTGTTAAACCACAAAATCGCCCAGTAGCCGACCAGAGCGAGCAATGCTCCCGCCCATAAAGCGACGATATTGTCGTCAACGCCCAAATGTCTGGCAATTTCAAGCGAAGCGCCGATGGCAACCGTGCAGACGGCACAGGCCGGATTTGCCATAGCCGCACGGGGCAGAGCAACAAATGCGGATAAGACGTACAGTAACTTTTTCATGATAACTCCTTAAAAGCTGTATCTGATTTTTGATACCACTCTATCACATATTTTTTTGAAATGTTTAGCAAAAAGTAGAAAACAATTAACGGTTTGGAGAATATAGTCTTTTTATCAGTTTTTTTGGAAAGGAACGAAAGAATGATTACATCCGTTCGTTGGCAGCATATTTTAGGCGTTGCGCGTCGGGCTAAAGAGCTGGCGGAAAAATTTCGTCCGGCAGATGAAAAGTTTGCTCAGGATATGTTTTTATTAGGGATGCTGCATGATTTCGGCTACGAGTTTTCCGAAGAGCCGGGGGAACATCCGGCGATCGGAGCGGAGATTTTGAAGCGTCAGGGCTATCGCTATTGGAAAGAAGTGGCGGATCATGGCAATGTCAATGCTGCCGAAGTTTCGGACGAATTGTTTATTTTAAGCTGTGCCGATATGACGACGGGACCGGGCGGAGAACATTTCACGATGCGGGAACGTATCGATAATATGGCACTGCGGTACGGCAAGGATTCTCATGCGCATAAAAAAGCGATCATTGCCGCCGAAAAACTGAAAGCTGATCCGCGCTATCAAAGTTTTAAAGGGATAATCGAATAGCCATTTGAAGCCCTTGGTTTTTTTTGAAAAAAGATTTTATGCCGGCAGTTTATATTTCTTTAAAGATTTTTGTTGAAAATAAATATCAGGAAAGAAAAACCTCTGTCCGGGAGCGATTCTGTCGGACAGAAAAAGGCTGATTGTCATTATAGACGAACAAGCCGTTTAAACAGGAAAGTCGAAAAGAATGGTCAACTATCTGTTTGATATTGCGCGCGCCATATTTGCCGCGGTCGTTATTTTGTTTTTTTTAATGCTGCCCGAATTTGTTTTAGGTTTGGTTTATCCGTCTTTTGCCCCTTGTTGGGATCCGATCCGGCTGAGTGTTTTGCTGATGTTGGCATTGTCTCTTTCTTTTGTGAAAAGCAAAAAGCTTTTGACATGCTTTTTGATCGTGTTCGGAGTCCTGCAGTTTGTTCAGATCGGTGTCGCGCTGTTTGCCGGGCATTATATGTCGCCGTTTGATTTGAACACGGTTGTTTGGAAACGTTTTGTTTTATCCGTTAAGGAAAGCGTTTGGTATCACTATTTGCTGGTATCGGGAATTGTTGTCATTCCGTATCTGGTGTTGGAATATATTTTCGCTCGCGGAATTTTGAATCCGCCTTCCTTTAAAAAAGGCTGGATCGTCATGGTTTTATTTTTGGCGGGATTTTCCGGATATACGATTTCCGAACAAGGAAGAAATGAGGCGCAGACGGCGTGCTGTTATGCGTCCTATAATACTCTGAACGCTTCTGTTTTTTATGTGGCGGAAAAACTGCCGCAGAAAATCAAAAACAAATGGCCGGATTTTTCTTTCGGGGGATTGTCCGCTCAGGCGGCTGAAAAATAATTATTCTTATAGTTGGGCCGTTTCCAGTTCGGCGGACAGTTCCAGCCATTCTTCTTCGGCTTTGTCGATTTCCGCTTCCAGTTGGGCTAGGGAAATCTGCATACTTTTAACTTTGGCTGCATTCATGCCGACCATATAAAGCGTCGGATCTTCCAGGATACCTTCAATTTGCCCTTTCTGATCGTTCAGTTTTTCAAGTTTTTTTTCAACATCTTTGAGCTTTTTGCGCAAAGGGGCAAGCTGTTGACGCTTTTCGGCGGCTTCCCGACGTTCGTCTTTGCGCGAGACGACGGGCTTTTCCTGTTTATCAGCCGCTTTCCCGGCCGCCTGAATTTTCGCTTTTTGCGATAACAGCGCCCGGTAGTCTTCCAAATCTCCGTCGTAGGGCAGGCATCGTCCGTTGTCGATCAGCCACAGCCTGTCCGCCGTCAGCTCGATTAAATGCGGATCGTGTGTGATGAGAATGACCGCGCCCTGATAAGAGTTGATAGCGTCGATCAACGCGTCGCGCGCGTCGATGTCCAAATGGTTCGTCGGTTCGTCCAACAGCAGAATGTTCGGCGCGTCCCGCGTCATGACGGCGAACAACAGCCGCGCTTTTTCTCCCCCGGACAGCAGTTCGATTTTCGTTTCCGCTTTTTGCTGCGTCAGTCCGAACGCGCCCAGATGCGCTCGTATCTGCGTTTCGGTCGCCTCTTTCATCAGCGGCTGCATTTGCTGAATCGGCGTTAAATCTTTTGACAGTTCTTCCGTTTGATGTTGGGCGTAATATCCGACCTTTAGCTTGCCGGAAGCGTGCATTTCCCCGTCCATCAGACTCAGTTTGCCGGCTAACAGTTTGGCAAAAGTCGATTTTCCGTTTCCGTTCGCGCCCAGCAAAGCGATACGGTCGTCGGCATCAATGCGCAAATTCAGTTTTGACAGAACGACTTTTTCCCCGTAACCGACACTGCCGTTTTCGATTTTGATCAAAGGCGAAGGAAGCTCCTGCGGCGAGGGGAATTTGAAATGCAGAGCGGAAGCGTCATACAAGAACGCTTTTTCGGGCAGTTTTTCCAACATTTTGACACGGCTTTGCGCCTGTTTGGCTTTGCTGGCTTTGTAACGGAACCGATCGACAAACGCTTGCAAATGTTTGCGTTTTTCTTCCGTTCTGGCGGCTTGTTTCTGCTCGTTTTCCATTTGCAGGGCGCGCGTTTGCTCGAAAGCGTCGTAATTGCCGCCGTAGCTTTGGATTTTTAAACCTTCAATGTGCAGAATACGGGTGCAGAGATGGTTCAGCAAAGATCGGTCATGACTGATGATGATCAGTGTTCCGGCGTATCGGCTTAAAAAGTTTCCAAGCCACAGAGTCGCTTCCAGATCCAAATGGTTTGTCGGTTCGTCCAGCAGTAAAATATCGGATGGTACGAATAAAGCGGAGGCTAACGCGACGCGCATGCGCCAACCGCCCGAAAAATCGGTTAAAGGCAGCTTTTGCTGTTCGGCGGAAAATCCCAGTCCGTACAGAATGGCTCCGGCTCTGGCTTCGGCGGAACCCGCGCCGATCACATTTAAACGTTCGTGAATTTCACTGATTTTAACGCCGTCTTCGGCTTGTTCGGCTTTTTCCAGTTCGGCCAAGAGACGGGTTCTTTCCGTGTCGGCTTTTAACACGCAGTCAAGCAGGGACAATTCGCCATCGGGAATTTCCTGCGCGACGGTTGCGATGCGGTGACCTTTGGTAATCGTGATATCTCCGTCATCACAAGCCAACTCGCCCAGAATCAGGCGGAAAAGCGTCGTTTTTCCCGTTCCGTTGCGTCCGGTCAGGCCGACCCTCTGTCCGTCGGAAATATGCGCCGACGCGCCGTTGAACAACAGCCGTCCTGCAAACCGCAATGTAATGTCGTTTATATCCAGCATAGCAAGCGGACTGTACCCGATTAAGAAAGAAAAAGAAACTCAATTTCTTTACAAAAGGATTTTTTTGATTGATGATAAAATGGTCTTTTCCGGAAGAAGTATAAAAAAATGAGCAACCGCCTGTATTATATGAAAGTTTTCTTTCTGCAGTATAAAGCCTTTATTTTGGGCGGATTGCTGATTTTTATTCTGGGATTCTCTTTGGCGATGTTTGTTTTTCGCGGGCCTAAAGTCCCCGAAACGGAAGAAGACTTTACCAACGCTTTGAAAACCGGCGAACATTTGTTTGAAATAAAACGATATAAAGAAGCTTTTGAATATCTGGTGTATCCCGGCGAACACGGCTATCCGAAAGCGCGCTTTTTGTTGGGGGAAATGTATTATAACGGTTGGGGCGTGGAACAAGACAATAAACGGGCGTTTGAAAATTATACACAGGCTTCGGAAGAGCTGATCGAAGCGCGCTATATGGCCGCTTCAATGGCTTTCCGCGGCGAAGTGAAAAATATGCCCAAAGGTCAGGCGACAACGATGCTGACCGAAGCCGCCTATCACGGGTCTAAGCGGGCACAAATGGATTTGGGAATATATTCTTTGATGTCGGCGGATTACGAACAGGCGTATTTTTGGCTGTCTTTGGCGGCACAGGGCGGTTATGAACGAGCTGAAAACGCCTTGAAGGCGGCGGCTGAAAAGCTGTCCGAATATCAGCGCGGATTGTTGGATACAGAAATAAAAGGCTTTGTTGCCCGAAAATAAACAATTTGTCGGTTGAAAGGTTTCGTTCGGACGGGTATAAAGGAGCCATCTGTTTTAACTTTAAACCATTATATAGAGGATAAAATGACTGTACAGCGTACATTTTCCATTATTAAACCGGATGCTACCCGCCGCAATCTGACGGGCAAAATCAATGCCGTGATTGAAGAAAACGGACTGCGTATCGTAGCGCAGCGCCGCGTTCGTTTGACGACCGAACAAGCCAAAGCTTTTTATGAGGTTCACGCGGGCAAGCCGTTTTATGACGAATTGGTCGAATTTATGACTTCCGAACCGGTCGTCATTCAAGTGTTGGAGGGCGAAAACGCCGTCACTCACTATCGCGAAGTGATGGGGGCGACGAATCCGGAAAAAGCCGCGGAAGGAACAATCCGGAAAATGTTTGCGGTATCTATGGGCGAAAACTCCGTTCATGGTTCGGATTCGGAAGAAAATGCCGCGCGTGAGATCGGATTCTTCTTTTCCGAATGTGATATCGTCGGATAGTTAAAGTTGACGGGAGCCGCCTGAAATGAAAATGAAATTTTTCCGCTGTTGTGCCGTTTTGACGACATTGTTTTTCAATGGCTTGTTTGTCGGTCAAACGCAGGCGGCTGCCGTCGATTCCAAAATGTTTTCCGCCGGTGGGATTCAAATTGACGTGACGGCCGAAAATGCTGCCGTTGCTCGCGAACAAGCTATGCAGGACGGGCAAAAAAGGGCATTGATGGTCGTTATGGAACGTATGACGCCGTCTTATGTTGCCGAACAACTGCCGGAGTTGGTTCCTGACGATATTTTGAATTTTGTTCAGGATATCAGCGTTTCCAATGAAAAAACCTCAACCGTGCGCTATATGGCGTCTTTGGAGGTTCGATTTAATCCGGAAGCCGTGCGGGAGCTGCTGCGGCAAAATAATGTGCCGTATGTCAGAACTTCCGGCAAGCCGTTGCTGATTTTGCCGCTTTATAAGCGTTCCGCTTCGGCCAACCCCATTTTATGGGAAGAGGAAAACGCATGGCTGCGCGCATGGATTAACCGGACAACGGAAAGTTATATGATTCCTTTATTCGTTCCGTTGGGCGAATTATCCGATACGCAAACTTTGGGCGTTGATCAAATTTTGCGCGGCGATCTGACTTCGGCTCAGGAATTGGCTAAACGCTATGAAGCTGAAGGCATTTTGATTGTGGAGTTGGTTCGCAACGGCCAAACTTTTACGGTTAAAGGCCGCGCTATGGACGAAGCAACCGCTTCCGAAATCCGGAATTTTTCATTTTCGGTTCCGTTGGTTAAAAATACATCGACTACGTTTGCCCGAGCCGTTAAAAAAGTGGTTGATCATTTGGAAAGCGTTTGGAAGAACGAACAAATGGTTCAATTCAACGAAGCCGCTTCTTTGGTCGCAATGGTGCCGGTTTCCGATTTGAAACAGTGGGAAATGATTAAAGAGCGGTTGGACAGAATCCCTTTAATCAGCTCATATTATCTGCAGGCGGCAAGATCCGGCGTTTTACAGCTGACAATCTTTTTCGCCGAAAATTTGGAAAGACTGCAAAAAGAAATGAATAAACGGATGCTGTCTTTGACGGTTTTGCCCTCCGGAGTGTTTAAATTAACATCTGCTGAACAAATGTCTTATCTGCCGTTCGGAGAACAAACGACCGCGTCGGATAAAACGGAACAAACAATGATGCCGGCGGTTCAGGAAAAATAAGACCGCTCTTTATTAACGGATTGAATGGAGTTTGGTGATGTCAAACGTGCAAAAACTATGGATCTGGGGAGTGGCGTCCATCTTCTTCTTTATCGGCGTTTATATTTTGCGTGATGTGTTGTTGCCGTTTGTGGCGGGAATCGCAATCGCTTATTTCCTGGATCCCGTCACCTCTTTTTTGCAAAAGAAAACGCGTTCCAGAACGGTCGCTTTGTCTGTCGTGTGTGCCTTTTTGATTCTCGTTTTATTGTTATGCTTTTTTATCATTGTTCCGATCGTGCAAAAACAGCTCGGTCTTTTCCTGTCTAATTTGCCTGTTTATGTCGGTTTGTTGTGGGCAAAGATAGAACCGTATGTTACGGAATTGAAAAGAATGTTTCCGAATCAGACGGACAGTTTGCAGCAAACGATTTCCGAACACCTGTCGGGCGGAATGAAGTTGTTGCTGGGAACGGTTAAAAAAGTTTTGTCCGGCAGTATGGCCTTTATCAACCTGATATCGGTTTTGCTGATTACGCCGGTTGTCGCTTTTTATTTATTGCGCGATTGGAATAAGTTTTGTGACGTTATTAAAGGGTTGCTGCCCAGAGAAGAGGCTCGAACGATCAGAAAGCTTTTGTCCGAAATGAATGATATTATTTCCGGTTTTGTGCGCGGACAAGCGACGGTTTGTTTATGCCTTGGCGTTTTTTATGCTGTCGGGTTGACCCTTTGCGGGTTGGATTTGGGACTGTTGATCGGTTTGGGAATAGGTATTTTGTCGTTTATTCCGTATGCCGGTTCGATAATCGGATTTGTAACCAGCGTCGGACTGTCGATTGTTCAATTTAATGATTGGAAACATCCTGTCGCTATTATTGTCGTTTTCTTTTTGGGACAGATGCTGGAAGGCAATGTTTTAACGCCGAAATTGGTCGGGGAAAAAGTCAGGCTTCATCCCGTGTGGGTGATGTTCGCTTTGTTGGCCGGCGCAAGCCTGTTTGGTTTTCTGGGGGTTTTGATTGCCGTGCCGACAGCCGCAATTATCGGCGTTTTAGTGCGTTTCGGCATTCAAAAATATAAGGAAAGCGCTTTGTATTTAGGGACGGTAAAACCGCAGAAAAATGCCTGACCTTTTTCATCAGACGGCATTTAAACTGCCTGTTCGGCCTGTAACGGGCAGAGCGGATTTTTTTACGGCAAAGGAAAATGCGCAGGCCGTGGCGATGATCGATTCTTTTCCGAATGGTTTTTGCGGAGCGGTGATTTTTGGGGAAAAAGGCTGCGGCAAAACGCATTTGGCGCATTTGTTCGCCGATACGGTTTTTCAAAAAACAGGGAAAAAACCGGAAATTATTTCTTTTGATTGCTGGAATCCGGAAACGGTCGGGAAAACGCAGTTTGCTGTTTTGGAAAATATAGCTTCTCCGGTTGATGAAGCGGCCTTGTTTCATTTGCTGAATCAGGCAAAAGGATCAAACGGTTTTATCCTGATGACATCAAAGACGGCTCCTTCGGGCTGGGATTTAAAACTGCCGGATTTGATTACACGGTTAAAGGCTTTGCCTTGTATTCAAATTTTGCCTCCGGGAGATGAGCTGATGCAGGCCGTTTTGGTTAAACAATTCGCCGATCGACAACTGAGCGTCGCGCCGGAAGTCATTGCGTATGTGCTGAAAAATGCGGAAAGATCTTTTGAAGTTTTGTCTTATGTCGTTCAACGGACAGACGAGCTTTCTTTGGAAAAGAAAAATGCCGTTACCGTCCCGTTGGTGAAACAAGTTCTGTCGGAAATCAAATCTTAAAGGTCTTCGTAAAAGGAACGGTCTCCCGGTATTTTCTGAACGGTTCTTTTTCCTGAATCGGGAATGCATTCTGCCGTTAAATCAAAGGATTTGTTCGCAGTCGGATAAGAAATTCCGGCTAAAGAGACAATCGTTTCAAAAACATATTCCTGACTCAAAGATTTGCGTGTGTTGCAGGAAAGATTCTTTATTTTTTCGGGAACGGTATTTTTGCGCAGTTCCGGATTTAAATTAAACATCATAGGAATATGAAATGCTTCTTTGCAATTCGGCGGCAGCAGCAGAGTGCCTTTTTCAAAGATGCAAATGCCATGATCGGAACTGAAAAAAGCAAGGCTTGATTCGGGTTGTTTTTGGACTAAGTCAAACAAAGAACGGATGATCTCAACGGAATAATCCATTGCATTTTTATAGGTGTTTAAAACTTTTTCCCGATCCTTTGGAGAGAGGGGCATTTCAAAAAGCGATTGAATTTTGCTCCCGAAAGTCCGTTTTTTTATGTTTTTTTTCAAAGAAGGTTTGCGCGTATCGTATGCCGCCGGGTAGCGATATCGAAAATCGACATGAATGCCGATCATTTTTATAACGATTAATTTTTTGTGGTGATCGTTTGTCAAAATATCGTTTAATGCGTCATAGATGCGTATATCGTGCAGGCTGTCTTTTTTTGAACTGAAGTTAACGAAGTTATTTGCGTCTCTGTAAATAAAGGTCAGGTTATTTTTTTCCGTAATATCCGAAGAATCGGTGTAATGTAAGAAATAAGTTTTGTATCCGGCTTCTTCAAATAAAGAAAAAAGTGATTTTTCCGGAAAATAAAAGGATGTGTTCTGAAATTTTTTACGGGACAGAATAAGGGGAACCGAGTTCATTGTATTGGCATAAAGGGAAATCATATTATCAAAGCTGTACAGGTCATTAAATTCTTTCCTGTATTTTTGAAAAGCTTCATGAAATTCGCTGTAGCGGTGGGATTCTCCGATAATAATGATAACGTTGTGTGCCGCCGTTTCCGAAGCGGACGGATTAAACTTAAATTCTTTATGAGCATTTAAAATGTTTTTCCCGTTTGAAGAAAGAAAAACGGATGCTGTCGGATATAAATGACTGAGATAACTCGTCAGGAATGCAAACCAAAATATAATATACCATAGTTTTGAAAGTTTTTTCTGAGGATGATAGGACCAAACAAGCGCAGAAAATAAAGGAACGCAAGCCAGTAAAGCGTATTCCGTCATGCTGATTTTGGGCAGATATTCCTGAATTTCGGAAGCATTTGCATCAAGAATAAACATGGAAATCCACGGAGCGGCTTCAAAAACGGAAAGCTGATACATTCTTTTAAGATGCAAATCAGCGACGGCCAGAATAAAAAGAGGAATATGTGTCGTCAGGAATAAAACCGGCCCGAAAAAGAAGGAAATAGAAATGCAAAAAACGGAAATGATCCAATCTTCCAATAAAATCATTCCTTCAATTTTGAGATAAGAAAGCAGAAAAAACAATGCGGTTGAAAAAACAAGACGAGACCAAAAAGATGTTTTTTTCATTTTTCAAATCCCAAAAATTTATACTTTTCGGGTATCATAATTGAAATAAAAGAAAAAGTGAAAAATATTTTCGGTTTTGACGTTCCGTGCTGTTTTGCCGTTTGTTTTTTCGGGACAAAATCGAAAAAGATTGCTAATTTTCTTTAGATTGCCTAAAGTCCCAACAGGAAGATTTCCTGACTTTTGTTTTTGTAAATGAAATTTGTAAGAGAATTGTAATGCGTTTATCCCGTTATTTTATGCCGACACTGAAAGAAAATCCGGTCGAGGCTCAAATCGTTTCCCACAGACTGATGCTGCGCGCGGGTATGATCCGCCAGAGCAGTGCGGGGATTTACATCTGGCTGCCTTTGGGGTTGCGGGTGCTGAAAAAGATTGAAAACATTATTCGTGAAGAGCAAGACCGCGCCGGTGCGCAGGAATTGCTGATGCCGACGCTGCAGCCGGCCGATTTATGGAAAGACAGCGGCCGTTATGATGCTTACGGGCCCGAGATGCTGCGAATCACGGATCGTCACGAACGCGTTCTGGTTTACGGACCGACGGCGGAGGAGGTCATTAACGACATCGTGCGCAACGAACTGAAAAGCTACAAGGAAGCGCCGAAGATTCTCTATAATATTCAATGGAAGTTCCGCGATGAAGTGCGCCCCCGTTTCGGCGTGATGCGCGGCCGCGAATTTTTGATGAAAGACGCGTATTCGTTCGATTTGACATACGAAGGCGCAAAACATTCCTATAACAAGATGTTTGTCGCGTATTTGCGCACGTTTGCGCGCTGCGGCGTTCACGCGATTCCGATGAAGGCGTCAACGGGGCCGATCGGCGGCGATTTGAGTCATGAATTTATCGTTCTGGCGGATACGGGCGAAGAACAGGTTTACTGCGACAAGCGCTATCTGACAATGGATATTCCGGATGAAAATATTGATTACGATTCGGATTTGGAACCGATCTATCAGAAATGGACAAGCTTGTACGCGGCGACCGAGGAAAAATACGACGAAACCGAAGCGAAAGCGGTGGGCGACAATCTGTTGAGCGCTCGCGGCATTGAGGTCGGACAGGTATTCTATTACGGCAAAAAGTATTCTTCTTCAATGAATGTGGCTGTTGCCGGCGAAGACGGAAAACCCGTTTTGTTTGAAGGCGGCTGTTACGGAATCGGCGTATCGCGCGTGATGGGCGCGATTATCGAAGCGTCTCATGATGATGACGGTATTATTTGGCCGGAATCGGTCGCGCCGTTCAAAGTCGGCCTGATCAATCTGACGGTCGGCAAAGAAGAAACGGACAAAGTATGCGAAGAGTTGTACGCCAAACTGCAAAAAGCCGGTGTTGAAGTTCTTTACGACGATCGGGACGAACGGGCGGGCGTAAAATTTTCAACAATGGATCTGATCGGATTGCCGTATCAGTTGATTGTCGGTTCGCGCGGTTTGAAAAACGGCGTTGTGGAGCTGAAAAACAGAAAAACAGGCGAACGAAAGGAATTGACGCCTCAGGATGCCGTAAATTTTCTGACGAAGTAAGGACACAGAGGGAAAGATGATCTTTTCGGCTTTTGAACGTATGGTGGCTTTCCGATATTTGCGGGCAAGGCGCAAAGAGGGCTTTGTATCCGTGATTGCCGCTTTTTCCTTTTTGGGAATAGTGCTGGGCGTGGCAACGCTGATCATTGTTATGGCGGTGATGAACGGTTTCAGGCAGGAACTCCTTTCCCGCGTGTTGGGCTTGAACGGCCATATCGGGATTTATTCGATACAAGGATCCGTTTTAAGCGACTATGACGAATTGGCGCAAAAAGCCGAAAAGCTCAAGGGCGTCAAAATGGTTATGCCCTTGATTGAAGGGCAGGTGATGGTCAGCTCCGTTCGCAGCGCTCAAGGGGCGATTGTGCGCGGGATTCGTCCTGAAGACTTTATGAAAAGAAAAATTCTGTCCGATAACCTGATCGGCGGTTCCGCGGAAGCTTTTTTCGAACCGGATACCGTTTTTATCGGCGATCGTTTAGCGCATAAGCTGGGGGTTTATGTCGGCGAGGAAATTACGCTGATTTCTCCGAAAGGATCGGTGACCGCTTTCGGTTCCGTTCCCAGAATGCGTTCCTATACCGTCGGCGGAACATTTGAAGTCGGCATGTACGAATATGATTCCGGTTTTATTTTTATGCCGATGGCGGATGCGCAAAAATTCTTTAATATGGATGAAAACGTGACCAATCTGGAAGTTTTCCTCGACCATCATGATTTGGTGTCGTCTGTTCAGCGGCAGATTTCTTCTCAACTGGGGTCGGGAATCCGCGTCTATGACTGGCAGCGGTCAAACGCCGCATTTTTTAATGCGATTCAGGTTGAGCGCAACGTGATGTTTTTGATTTTGACTCTGATTATTCTGGTCGCGTCCTTCAATATGATTTCCGGATTGATTATGCTGGTCAAAGATAAAGGGCGCGATATTGCCGTTTTGCGCACGATGGGGGCAACGCGGGGCATGGTTATGCGCATTTTCTTTATGAGCGGCGCGTCGATCGGCTTTTTCGGCACGCTGTTCGGCGTGATTTTCGGTCTTTTGTTCTGTGACAACATCGAAAATATTCGCCGGTTTTTGGAAAGCCTGACCGGAACGGATTTGTTTTCGGCGGAAATTTATTTCCTGTCCCGTTTGCCGGCCGAAGTCGATCCCGTTGAAGTCGTCGCCGTCGTGATAATGGCTTTATTCCTGTCGTTCGCCGCGACAATTTACCCGTCATGGCGTGCGGCCAGATTGGATCCCGTGGAGGCGCTGCGCTATGAATGATCAGATTGAAACGACGGCAAAGCTGCCGGTTATTCCCGTTTTGTCCTTAAAAGGCGTCCGACGCCATTATGTGCAAGGCAAAAGCATCATCGACGTTTTGCGGGGCATAGATTTGCAGGTTGCCGCAGGGGAAATGGTCGCTTTGGTCGGGCCGTCCGGCGCAGGAAAATCGACTCTGCTGCATGTCACCGGATTGTTGGAAGCTCCCGATGAAGGCGAAGTGTTCTTAAACGGTATTCCCAGTTCCGATATGGACGATGACACGCGCACGAAAATGCGGCGGGAGTATTTGGGGTTTGTGTATCAAAACCATAATCTTCAGCCGGAATTTTCCGCTTTGGAAAACGTGATGATTCCGCAGATGATCGCCGGCAGGAAAAAAGGGGAAGCGGCGGAATACGCGGAACATCTTTTGGAAAAAATGGGACTGAAAGACAGAATCAAACACCGTCCGTCGCAGCTGTCGGGCGGCGAAGCGCAGCGCGTCGCGATCGCCCGGGCTTTGGCAAACAAGCCGCATATGCTGTTGGCGGACGAGCCGACCGGCAATCTTGATCCGATGACATCGGAAGCCGTGTTCAATGTTCTGGTCGATGTGGTGCGCGAAACGGGGTTGTCCGCTTTAATCGCGACGCATAATCCCGAATTAGCGGAACGTATGGATCGTATGATCACGCTGAAAGACGGAAAGCTGGAAGAGCTTGATACGCTTGGTATGAGCGGCAGAATAGCTTTTAAACAACGCTTTGTTCAGGTTTGAGAATGACGCAAGAAGACGCTGTTCCTTCCGTTACGTCGTTGTCCCCGTTTATTCATTTGCGGGTGCATACGGCATATTCTTTGTTGGAAGGGGCGGTCAAAATCAAAAAATTGACGGGATTGTGCGAACAATACCGTATGCCTGCGGTGGCGATGACGGATTCCAATAACCTGTTCGGCGCGTTTGAAATGTCAACCGAATGCGCGGCGCACGGTATTCAGCCGATTATCGGAATCCAGGCATGCATCGACATCGGGTTGGAAGAAAAACGTTTTAATGCGAAAGACCCCGACGCGAATTTATCCGATATTGTTTTGTTGGTTCAAAACGAAACGGGATACGGCAATCTGCGCATGCAGTCGGAACAAGCATACATGTTTACGCCTTCAGACGAAAAACCGCATGTGCCGTATAATAAATTAAAAGAATTTTCGGACGGTTTGATCTGTTTGACGGGCGGCGTGAACGGACCTGTGGGAAAGCTGCTTTTGGCGGGCAAAACGGAAAAGGCGGAGGAGGCTTTAAAACTGTTGATGCAGGCGTTTCCCGACCGACTGTATATGGAAATTCAGCGCCACGGTACGGAAGACGAGGAAAAAACAGAACAGGCTTTTTTGGATTTGGCGTATAAGTATAACGTGCCTTTAGTCGCGACAAACGAAGTCTATTTTGTTGATCGGGATATGTTTGAAGCGCACGACGCTTTGCTGTGCATCAAGGAAAAAACGCACGTCATTGTCAATGACCGCCGTCGCCTGAATCCGGAATATTATTTCAAGTCGCCGGAAGAAATGGTCGCTTTGTTTGAAGATTTGCCCGAAGCGATCGAAAATACGGTCAATATTGCCAAACGATGCGGTTTTATGGTGCAGTTTCATGATCCCGCTTTGCCGATTTATCCCGACTGTGATCCGATCGGCGATGATGAGCAAAAAGCCAGACGGGAAATGTATGAAAAAATCCGCAATTATCTGTCGGACGATCCCAAAACGGGCAAGACGGTGCAGGAACAGCTTGATTCCAGAACGATCGGTGAATTGCAGGAAGCGATCACCGTGCAGGAACGCGCGCGCAAGGGGCTGATCGAACGATTGAATGTCCATGTTTTCACACCCGATATGACTGAAGCGCAAAAAAACGAAACGGGTAAACCGTATCAAGATCGTTTGGAATACGAGTTAAGCGTGATCATTAAAATGAAGTTTTCCGGCTACTTTCTGATCGTGTCGGACTTTATCGGATGGTCGAAAGCACACGGTATTCCCGTGGGGCCGGGGCGCGGTTCCGGCGCGGGGTCGGTCGTGGCATGGTCGTTAAAAATTACGGACTTGGATCCGCTGAAACTGAATTTGCTGTTTGAACGTTTCTTAAATCCGGAACGCGTGAACATGCCGGACTTTGACGTGGACTTTTGCCAGACGCGGCGCGGCGAAACGATCGAGTACGTCCGTGAAAAATACGGCCACGATCGCGTGGCGCAGATCATCACGTTCGGCCAGATGCAGGCTAAAGTCGTCATCCGCGATGTTGGGCGTGTGCTGCAAATGGATTTTGTGGCGGACAAGCTGGCGCGCATGGTGCCTCCGGATCCGAAAATGACGTTGGCGAAAGCGTATGAAGCCGAGCCTGAATTTGCCCGGTGGCGCAAAACGGATCAGCAGGTGGATCATTTGCTTTCTTTGGCGGAAAAATTGGAAGGTCTGTACCGCAACGCTTCCACGCATGCGGCGGGCGTCGTTGTCGGGCAAAAACCTTTGAATCAGATCGTGCCGGTGTTTCGCGATTTAAGCTCCGGTTCGGAACTGCCGGTGACGCAATACAATATGAAATTCGTTGAATCGACCGGACTGATCAAGTTCGACTTTCTGGGCTTAAAAACGCTGACCGTGATTCAGGAAGCGGTTGATATGATCAACGACCGCATCACGAAAGAAGGGCGGACGCCTTTGAATATTTCCGAAATCAGCCTGACGGACGCGGATACATACGCTTTATTGCAGCGGGCTGAAACGGACGGCATATTCCAGCTTGAAAGCGGCGGCATGCGCAAAGTCCTGCGCGATTTAGCGCCGACAACGTTTGAGGAAATCATCGCTGTTATCTCTTTATACCGTCCCGGTCCTATGGACAGCATCCCGAGCTACATCAACCGTAAGCACGGCGTTGAAGATCCCGACTATATGCACCCGATTTTGGAAGACATCCTGAAAGAAACCTACGGCGTGATGATCTATCAGGAACAGGTCATGCAAATCGCGCAGAAAATGGGCGGCTACACGATGGGCGGAGCGGATGGTCTGCGCAAGGTCATGGGGAAGAAAATCAAGGAAAAAATTCCTCTGGAGCGTGAAAAGTTCGTAACCGGATCGGTCAAAAACGGGATTGAACAAAGACTGGCTGAAGCGATTTTCGACCGTATGGCGAAGTTTGCCGAATACGGCTTCAACAAATCGCATGCGGCTGCGTATGCGTTGGTGACATATCAGACGGCTTATCTGAAAGCGCATTATCCGGTCGAATTTATGGCCGCGACGATGACGTATGATATGCAGAACACGGATAAGCTGGCATTATATAAGAAAGAGTTGGCTCATTTGAAAATCAAATTATTGCCGCCGGACGTGAACGCTTCTTTCTTTCACTTCGCCGTTGAAGACGGCGCCGTGCGTTATGCTTTGACGGCGGTCAAAGGGGCGGGGGAAGGCGCCGCTCAGGCCGTTGTGGAAGAACGGGAAAGAAATGGTCGGTTTAAGTCTGTGTCCGACTTTATCCATCGTATGGGAACCGCTAATCTCGACAAGAAAAGCATGGAAATGTGGATTAAAGCGGGCGCTTTTGATGCTTTTGAGAAGAACAGAGGGCTGCTGCATGCGAATTTGGATTTATTGATGAAGCACGCCAAAGCGTCAACGGAAGAAAAGGCCAGCTCTCAGATCAGTTTGTTCGGTCAAACTAAAAGTGAGGACAGGATTGTTTTGACTCCCGCGCCGGAATGGACGGCGGACGAAAAATTGAAAATGGAAGCTTCCGTCATTGGTTTTTACCTGTCGGCACATCCGCTTGATCGTTACGAAAAAAGCCTGGAGCGTCTTAATGCGATGAGCTATGCGGAAATTGTCAAAGGGGTTTCCAAAGCCGGCTCTTTGCGTGCAAAAATGGGCGTGACGATATCTTCCGTGAAAGAACGTTTAAGCAAAAAAGGCAGCAAGTACGCTTTTGTTCTGGCTTCCGATGTGTCGGGAAGTTTTGAGTTTACTGTTTTTCCCGACAGTTTAAGCCGATATAAAGACATATTAAAATCGGAAAAGCCGTTGTTGATTACGGTTAATGCCGAACGGGAGGAAGGCGGCGAAGAACCTCGAATGACCCTGCAGCATGTTGAATTTTTAGACGATGTAATTTCTCAGACGGCAGGCGGAATTATGGTCGTGCTGGACCGCGAGGAAGCCATTCCTTCGATTCAAAAGCTGATAGAAGGGTTGTCCGGCGGGCGCAGTCGGATTTTGATGACTGTTTTGGCGGACAAATGGGAAGTGGAAATTTCAGTTGAAAAGACATATACTCTGACATCGGATGTTTTGTCGGCATTGCCGAAAGTACCGGGGGTTTTGGAAGTCAGGGAGCTGTGAATGATTAATTCTTTAACGATGCTTTCTTTGTTAAAACCGACCGTTCTTTTCGTTTTTAATTGGAAAAGGCTGGTTCGTTTGATGATATTTCCCGTTTCGGCTTTAATGGCCGTTGTTGTTTTAGCGGCTTTTTATCCTCCGGTTTACTTGGCGGAAACAATTCAACTGAAAGTAGAAGTAAATTTTTATATGCTTTTTTTGGTTGTTTGTGTGCCCGGTTTAATTCTTTTGTCCGTTATGCTGCGGGTGCAGCAGATTCTTTTTTTTGGAGAAGCTGAAGAAACAAACCGTCTTTTTTTGCCGAAACCGGATAAAAATCTGTTTCTGTATGCCGCGATGTGTTTGAAAGTAATGTTTGTTTCTTTTCTTTTAGCCATATTGATATCTTTTATTGCGATTTCCTTGCTTCAATACATTTTGCCGCTGCCTGAACGCAAAGAGATGTTTTTCTTTGGGGGAATTGCGATTTGCTTTCCGTATTTGATCATTCGTTTTGTGCTGAAATTACCGGCAACGGCCGCCGGTCGGTCTTTGAAATGGCTGGATGCGTGGCAAATGACAAGCAGAATCAATATAATGATCGCTATGTTGTCGGCTTTGTTTCTGATCATTCCGGTTTTGCTTTTGACTATTTTCCAAACGATGGCAAAAAATATTTTCAGCAATGAACAAATCTTGTTGTTTGTCAGTAATTTCAGTGTGGTTTGCTCTGTCGTTTTGGTCTGCATTTTACATGCGGCTTACTGCGGATATCTGTTTTCTTTGGTGTCAGAGAAGTCATAAAGTCGCTTTTATGCGCGTAAAATGATTTTATTTCTTGCCAAAATCGAAAAAGCGGGATAGAAATGTCCCTGATTTCACACGCGGGTGTCGGCGGATTGTTTCGTTTGAAACTGTTCGCTCCGGTGTTGAGGGAATGGTTCCTTTAGCTCATTTGCCCGCGGAGGTTTAACCGGAAAAGAGGTAATAAATATGGCACTTCCTACATTTACAATGCGTCAGCTGATTGAATCCGGCGTTCATTTCGGCCACAATACACGTCGTTGGAATCCGAAGATGAAACAATATATCTTTGGAACGCGCGACAACGTGCATATCATTGATTTGCAGCAGACGGTTCCGATGCTCTATCGCGCGATGCAGGCCGTTCGTGATACGGCGGCTCAGGGCGGACGCATTCTGTTCGTCGGCACAAAGACTCAGGCTCAGCAGCCTGTGCGCGAAGCGGCCGAACGCTGCGGTCAGTATTATGTCAATCACCGCTGGCTGGGCGGCACGCTGACAAACTGGAAAACGGTTTCGCAGTCCATTCGTCGATTGAAAGAAATTGATTCCAAACAGGAAAAAGGCGAATTTGAAGGCTTGACTAAAAAGGAAAAGCTGAATATTTCCCGTGAACGCGAAAAATTAGACCGTTCTTTGGGCGGTATTAAGGATATGGGCGGTCGTCCTGATTTGATTTTTGTGATTGATACGGTCAAAGAAGGCTTGGCTTTGCATGAAGCTCGTCGTTTGGGCATTCCTGTGATCGCGATTTGCGATACAAATTCCGATCCCGAAGGCATTGAATTCCCGATTCCGGGCAATGACGACGCGATTCGCGCGATCAATTTGTACTGCGATTTGATATCCGGCTCCGTTTTGGACGGTATTCAAGCTGAAATGGCTGCTGCCGGCGTTGATTTGGGCGCTCAGGAAACGGCTGTCGAAGAAGTTGAAGCCGTTGCTGACGAAGAAAAAACTGAAGCCTAGTTTTAAAGTTTTTGCGAATGGCGGCAGCCTGGTTCTGTCGCCATTCCTGTGTAAATAAGTTATTGTTTTGAAAGGAAAAATAGATGGCCGAAATTACAGCCGCCGCTGTTAAGGAACTGCGCGAAAAAACGGGCGCGGGTATGATGGATTGCAAAAAGGCTTTGTCCGAAGCCGCCGGAGATATTGAAAAAGCCGTCGATTGGCTGCGCAAAAAAGGGTTGGCTTCCGCCGCCAAGAAAGCCGGCCGCGTCGCCGCTCAGGGATTGGTCGCAGTCAAAACGGCCGGAAAAGAAGGTGTCGTTGTTGAAGTCAACTCCGAAACGGACTTTGTTTCCAAAAACGAATTGTTCCAGAATTTTGTCGCTTCCGCTGCGGATATCGCTTTGAAGGGCAATGGAGATGTTGAAGCTTTGAAAACAACCGCTTTTGCCGACGGAAAAGATGTTCAGGGGGCTTTGACGGACTTGATCGCGAAGATCGGTGAAAACATGAATTTGCGCCGCTGTGCGAAAGTTGCCGTGAATGATGGTGTCGTTGTCGGTTATATGCACGGCGCGATTGCCGACGGTTTGGGCAAGATCGGTACGTTGGTCGCTTTGGAATCGACGGGCGATAAAGCCGCTTTGGAAAAGTTGGCGAAAAATCTGGCGATGCATGTCGCCGCTGCCGCTCCGGTTTGCTTGAATGTCGCCGATGTTCCGGCGGATATGGAAGCTCGCGAAAAGAAAGTCGTCGAAGATCAGATTAAAGAAGAACAGGCTAAAACCGGCAAAACGAAGCCTGCCGAAGTCATTGAAAAGATGATGATCGGTCGTATCCGTAAATTCCATGAAGAGATTGTTTTGAACGAACAATTCTTTATTATGGATGACAAAAAGAAAATTAAAGATGTCGTTGCGGAAGCCGCTAAGGAAGTCGGCGCTCCTGTTGAACTGAAAGCTTTTGCCCGTTTCGCTTTGGGCGAAGGCATTGAAAAGAAACAAGAGGACTTCGCGGCGGAAGTTGCTGCCGCGGCGGGTAAATAATTAAGTTCATAAAACGGCGGGACGTTTTAATTCCCGCCGTTTTTTTTAAGCAAGGTATGATCTGATGAAATATAAACGGATTCTGTTAAAGCTGTCGGGCGAAGGCTTGATGGGAGATAAAAGTTTCGGTTTGGACGAAGAAATGTTGGCGTCAATCGCACAGGAAATCAAACTGGTGCATGATGCCGGCGTTCAGATTGCTTTGGTTATCGGCGGCGGCAATATTTTCAGAGGGTTGTCCGGTGCCGCAGGCGGTATGGACAGAGTGCGCGCCGATCATATGGGAATGTTGGCGACCGTGATCAATTCGTTGGCAATGCAGGACGCTTTGGAACGCATCGGCGTTTCCGCCCGAGTTGTTTCGGGTGTGATGATGCCGACAATCTGTGAACCCTATGTTCAGCCCAGAGTGAAGAAAAAACTGGCGGACGGCAGCGTAATTATCTTTGCGGCCGGGACGGGAAATCCGTTCTTTACAACGGATACGGGCGCTGCTTTGCGGGCGGCGGAAATGGGCTGTGAAGCGATTTTTAAAGCAACGCAGGTTGACGGCGTTTATTCGGCCGATCCGAAAAAAGATAAAAACGCTGTACGGTTTGAAAAAGTCAGTTATGATGAAGTATTGGTAAAACAGTTAAAGGTAATGGACGCCGCCGCGATCGCTTTGGCTCGGGACAACAAGATTTCAGTTGTTGTGTTCTCGATGCATGAAAAAAAGGCTTTGTATCGCGCATTAACCGGTGAAGGCGCTTTTACCGTTATTACTGACGCTGAATGAAGGAGAAGATAAATGGCAGGCTTTAATGAAGTTAAGCAGGATACGCGTACGCGTATGGAAAAAACAACGGATGCTTTGAAAAAGGATTTTTCAGGTTTGCGGACGGGACGCGCTTCTACGGCGTTGCTGGACGGGATAATGGTTGAAGCGTATGGCGCAATGACTCCTTTAGCTCAGGTTGGAACGGTCAGCGTTCCCGAATCACGCATGCTTTCCGTTCAGGTATGGGATCGTTCTTTGGTTAAGTCGGTTGAAAAGGCGATTCGGTCTTCCGAGCTGGGATTAAATCCGATGAATGACGGACAGTTGATTCGTATTCCTATTCCGCCGTTGAATGAAGAACGCCGTATCGAATTGACAAAAGTGGCCGCAAAATATACGGAGCAAGCGCGCGTGGCCGTGCGCAATATCCGCCGCGACGCTATGGACGCAGTGAAAAAAATGCAGAAAGACGGCGAAATTTCCGAAGACGAACAGAAAAAATATGAATCGGAAATTCAAACATTGACGGATTCGACAATTAAAACAATGGACGATATGCTGAAAGCCAAAGAACAGGAAATAAAACAAGTCTGATGAAAAAAGAACAAACAGTTCCCGTTCATGTTGCCGTTATTATGGACGGCAACGGCCGTTGGGCAAAAAAAAGAAATTTGCCGCGTACGGCCGGACATAGGGAAGGCGCCAGGGGCGTTGAAAAGTTGGCAAATACCTGTCTGTCGGCAGGCGTTCGCTATATGACGCTGTTTTGTTTTTCTTCCGAAAACTGGAATCGTCCTCAAAGCGAGATCAAAGCGTTGTTTTCTTTATTGGAAGAATATCTGCAAAAAGAAGAAAAACCGTTTCGCGAAAAGGGGATCAATATATCCTTTTTGGGGCATACGGAAAGACTGCCGGAAAAATTGCGGCGGGAAATGTCCGAGTTAGAAACTCGGAATGTGCCGCCGGAACAGGAAAAGCTGCATTTGATTCTGGCAATCAGTTACGGCGGGCGCGAAGAAATCGTTGATGCTGCGCGTCGCTTGGCGCAAAAGGTGCTCAATCAGGAAATAACCCCCGAAGATATTAATGAAAGCACTTTTTCAGCCGCTTTGAATTTGCCGGATGTTCCCGATCCCGATTTGATTATTCGCACCAGCGGAGAAAAAAGGATCAGCAATTTTTTGTTATGGCAGTCGGCTTATTCCGAATTTGTGTTTTTGGATACGTTGTGGCCCGATTGCACGGAAAAAGATTTTAATGCGGCTTTGGACGAATACGCCGCCCGTCACCGTCGTTTCGGTAAAGTATAAAGGAGTTATGATGTTAAAACAGCGAATACTTTCAGCGTGTGTTTTGTTGCCACTGCCTGTTTTGGCTCTTTATTTCGGATCGCCGTGGTTTGAACTGCTGTGCGCCGTTATTTTAGCGGTTATGGGCTGGGAATGGGAAAAACTGATTTTAAATCGTTTTTCCGTTTTGGGAATGTTGATTGCCGTTACGGGAATTTGCAGCGTTTTTATTTTGGATATAGAAGCTGCCGTCGCGTGGAGTCTGCCTGCAGTAATGACAGTTGTTTTATATGTTATTGCCCGAAAACAGCAGCTTGAGCATAAAAGGCTTTTTGCCTTTGGAGTGATCTATTCGGCGTATCCGATGGTTGCTTTGGCGTTTATGCTGCAAAATTTCGGCTTTATCAGCACGATTTGGCTGATCGGAACCGTTTGGGCGATGGATACGGGCGCTTATTTGTTCGGCAAAACAATCGGCGGTCCGAAAATGTGTCCGAAAATCAGTCCGAAGAAGACATGGGCCGGATTGATCGGCGGGATGTTGACTTCAGCTGTATGGGGGGGCGCGTGCGCCAGGTTCGGCGGAGCGGCATACGAACCGGTAATGATTGTTTCAGCGGTTTTGGGGGCTGTTTCTCAAGGAGGAGATTTGTTTGAATCTTGGATTAAACGTTATCTGAACGTTAAAGATTCCAGCAATCTGATACCGGGGCATGGCGGAATTTTTGACCGTATGGACGCTTTGTTGGCCGTGGCGCCGATTGTGGTGATTATTATTGTTTTTGTTTGTCCCGACTTGAATTTTTGGGGGTAGGAGATGACAGTGAAAAGCGTTACGATACTGGGATCAACCGGTTCGATCGGAAAAAGTACGGTGGATATTATTCGTCGTTATCCGGATTTATATCGAGTCAAGGCTTTGACGGGTAATCAAAACGTTTCTTTATTGGCGGAACAAGCCATTTCACTGAAAGCGGAAAAAGCCGTAACGGCAAACAAAGCAAAATACGCAGAGTTAAAAGAACTGCTGGCCGGAACGGATGTTCGCGTTGATGCCGGTGATGAAGCGGTCGCTGAGGCAGCGGCGGAAGGGGCGGACTGGACAATGTCTTCCATTGTCGGTGCCGCGGGGCTGATTCCGACGATGGAAGTGATTAAACGCGGCAAAACACTGGCGTTGGCGAACAAAGAAACGCTTGTTTGCGCCGGTGAAATCGTGATGAAAGCGATTAAGGAATATAAGACAACTCTTGTGCCGGTGGATTCGGAACACAGCGCAATTTTTCAGACGTTGGAAGAAAAACATCGCGGGGCGGTTGATCGGATTTTGCTGACGGCATCAGGCGGTCCTTTCCGCGAAAAAGATTTGGCTTTTATGGAAAATGTTACGCCCGAACAGGCGGTCGCTCATCCGAATTGGAATATGGGCGCGAAAATTTCCGTTGATTCGGCGACGATGATGAATAAAGGGCTGGAAATTATCGAAGCATACCATTTATTCGGTTTTCCGGCGGAAAAAATTGAAGTCCTTGTTCATCCGCAGTCTATTGTGCACAGTGCGGTCGGATACAAGGACGGATCCGTTTTGGCGCATATGGGAATGCCGGATATGCGAACGCCGATTGCTTATGCGCTGGCCTATCCTGAAAGAATGGAGTCTCCGACGGCAAAATTAGACTTTACGAAAATCGCCGCTTTGACGTTTTCTCATCCGGATGAGGAACGTTTTCCGGCTTTGCGTCTGGCAAAAGAATGTTTGGCTGAAGGGCAGACGGCCACGGCAATTATGAACGCCGCCAATGAAGTGGCTGTCGGCGCTTTTTTGAACGGAAAAATCGGTTTTCTGGATATTGTCCGCACGGTTGAAAAGGTGGTTGAGGCCGCTGTTTTGCATCCGGTCGCAACGATAGAAGATGTTATCGCGGCGGATCGTCAGGCGCGTGAAGACGCTTGTCGTTTTATTGAAGAAAGGACTAAATAATTATGTCTGCATTTTTGACTGTATTGTATCCGCTTTCTTTTTTGATTGTTCTTTCTTTAGTCGTGATAGTCCATGAATTCGGCCATTTTTGGGCGGCGCGTCTTAGCGGCGTGAGAGTCGAAGAATTTTCTCTGGGATTTGGCCGCATTCTATGGTCCCGTCAGGATAAAAAAGGAACAAATTGGAAAGTGTGCCTGATTCCTTTGGGCGGATATGTCAAAATGTTTGGCGATGCTGATGCTTCCAGTGCAAAAGCCGATGAAAAAGCCAAAGAGTTTACGGAAGAAGAAAAAAAGGTTTCTTTTCCGCATCAGTCATTACTGACAAAAGCTTTTATTTCCATTGCCGGTCCGGGAATGAATTATGTTTTTGCCATTGTTCTTTTGACGGCTTTTATGTCGATTTTCGGCGTTGTGGTCGTGCCTCCGGTTGTTTCGGCTGTCAGTGAAGGGTCGGCCGCCGCCGCCGCCGGTATTCAGAAAGACGATCGCTTTTTAATGATTAACGGCACAAAAATAGAGGAATTTAACGATATCCGCCGCTTTGTGCAAATGAATAATGATTTGGAAATAAAGGTGCTGCGCAACGGCGAAGAAATATCTTTAACCGCACATTTGACGCCGGAAAAAGGCGGAGCCGTATTAGGCGTGCAGGCTGTTATAGCGCAGGAATATTTTCGGTCCGTTTCCGTGCCGCAGGCGTTTATGGAGGCTGTTAAAGAAACATGGACGCTGACGGCAGATACGCTGGTTGTGTTAAAGCGCATTTTGTTAAGGCAGCGTTCCGCTGACGATATGCGCGGCCCCTTGGGAATTGCCGAAGCTTCCGGAGATGCGGCCAGAGGCGGGGCGTTGAGTTTTATTTTATTCTTGATCCAGGTATCGATCGGTGTCGGATTGGTTAATCTGCTGCCGATTCCCGTTTTGGACGGCGGACATCTGTTGTTTTATGCCGTTGAAGCCGTCATTCGTCGCCCGATCAGTGAAAAAGCGCAGAATATCGCCTTAAATATAGGTTTAGCATTGTTGGTTTGCCTGTTGATCGTAACCTCCTGGAATGATATTGTCCGGATATTTGTTCGTTTGTTTCGTTAGGTGAGTTGTTGAAAAAGCTTTTCGTTCTCGTATTGGCAGGGCTTCTTTTCCCCGTTTGGTCTGTTTCAGCCGCCGGAGAAAAGGTTGTTTCTGAAATCGAAATCGACGGCATTATGCGTATTGAACCGGAAACGGTTTTGACGTATTTGATGATTCGCAAAGGAGATACGGTTTCAAACGAACAGTTGGACAGAGGCTTAAAATCTTTGTTTTCAACGGGCCTTTTTGCGGATGTTCGGCTTTCGATGGATGATGGTGTCCTGAAAGTAGAGCTGGTTGAAAATCCGATCGTGAACAGAATCGCTTTTGAAGGCAATAAAAAAATAAAAAAGCAGCAGCTGGAGGACGAATTGACTCTGCGTACCAGATCTGTTTTTACGCGGTCCAAGGTGCGTCGGGATACTCAGCGGATTTTGGAACTGTACAAACGGTTGGGACGTTATTCCGCACGGGTTGAGCCGAAAATTATTGAGCGTTCGCAAAACCGTTTGGATGTTGTTTTTGAAATTGATGAAGGCAATCCGACATTTATTCGCAAAATCGATTTTATCGGCAATAAAGCGTTCAACGCGGCCGAGCTGGAAGAAGAGATGCTGTCCAAGGAAAATCGGTGGTATCGATGGTTTACGTCAATGGATACATACGATCCCGATCGTTTCGCGTATGATCAGGAATTGCTGCGCCGGTTTTATATGCGCCATGGATATATGGATTTTAATATCGTTTCCGCTTCCGCCGAATTGTCACCCAATCGCGAAGATTTTTATCTGACGTTGGTTATAGATGAAGGGCCGCGCTATAAAATCGGGAAAATCAATGTTGTTTCCGAATTGAAAGGGCTGGATGCCGATACGGTTTCGGACGTTGTGTCGATAAAATCGGGAACATGGTACAACAATATCAAAATCGAAAACAGCGAATTAGCTTTGATTAATGCTGTCGGAGCGAAGGGGTTTCCTTTCGTTGATGTTTCTTCCGAAACCAAAAGAAGGGAAGATGAGGATGTCGTAGATCTGACTTTTTTGATTAAAGAAGGCCAGCATTTATTTATTGACGAGATTCAAATTTCAGGTAACAGCCGGACGCAGGATCGTGTTATTCGTCGCGAGTTTCGTTTTGCGGAAGGGGACGCTTACAGTCCGACAAAAATCAGACGTTCAAAACAGCGCATTGAAAACCTGAACTATTTTGAACGCGTGATGATGGATATCGAACAATCGTCGGAGGCTTTGGATCGGGCGATTTTAAAGACGGAAGTCTCCGAGAAATCGACGGGTTCTTTAAAACTGGGCATCGGATGGTCTTCTTATGACGGTCCGTTGGCCGAAATAGCGCTGCAGGAAAACAACTTTTTGGGAACCGGCCGGCGCGTGGGCGTTTCCGCATCTGTGGCGGAAAAGAAAACACTGTTTGATATCAGTTTCGTTGAACCATGGTTTTTGGATCGGGAATTGTCTTTAGGCTTTGATATTTTTTATCTCACCCGAAACTATTCCAACCGCAGTTCGTATGATTCCGAAATGGTCGGAGCTTCCGTGTCATTGAGTTGGAAATATACGGAAGAGCTGTCTCATACCGTTAAATACACGCTGCGTCAGGATAAAATTATGGATGTCAAAGCGGGCGCTTCCATTTATGTTAAAGAACAGGAAGGAACAACGATCACCTCTATGGTCAGTCATACGCTGTTCTGGGATTATTTGGATAATCGTTATAACCCGTCTGACGGATATTATGTTTCGTTTTCAAATGATTTGGCCGGTTTTGGCGGCGATACGCGCTATTTAAGAACGGATGTCAGCACGGGGTATTATATTCCGCTGTCGGATAAATGGGTGTTGGGATTATCGTCTTCGGCTGGATATATCAAAGGCATCGGCCAAAAAGTGCGTTTGAACAACCGCTACTTCTTGGGCGGAGGAACATTGCGCGGCTTTGAAGACGGGGGCGTTACGGCCAGATCGAAGATCGGTGACGACGCTTTGGGCGGAAATTGGCAGGTGACGGCAGGAATGCAGCTGATGTTCCCCATGGGGTTGCCAAGTGAATTCGGGATGAGAGGAAAAATTTTCACCGATTTCGGTATAATCGGAAAACCGAGCGATTTTGATGCAACTCAGATGTGGTATTCTTCAAAATTGCGTGGTAGTATTGGGGTCGGCTTCGTGTGGTCTTCACCGCTGGGGCCGATTAATGTTGACTATGCGCGTCCGATCATAAAGGAACGCTTTGATGAAACAGAATATTTTCGTTTGAACTTTGGATGGGGTTTGTAAAATGAACAAAAAAATCGGACTTTCTCTTGCTTTGGCGGCCATTTTCTTTGCCGATGCGGCAAAAGCGGAAAAAATTGGCTTTATCAATGATCCGGAATTGGCTCAGAAATCGACGGCGTTGCAGGGATTGCAGGCTCAGCGCGAAAAAATGATGGCTCTGCTGAAGCTGGATATTGAAAATGAAGCCAAATCCATTATGGAACAAAAACAAAATTTAGAGGAAGAAAGCGCTCAGCTGTCCAAAGCCGAACTGGGCAAACGGTTGGATGAAATTGACAAAGCCGAACAGGATTTGAAGGCCCGGGCTCAAGAGGCTGTCGCAGAATTGCAGAAAAACTTTTTGGAAGCTGCCGTTTCCTTTAAAGAAAAAGCCATTAATCCGGTTGTGAAAGAGTTGGCTAAAGAAAAAGAGTTCGATGCCATTTTAAATGCGGCAAACGCTTTTTATATGGATGACGACTTGGATGTTACCGATGAGGCGATCCGGCTTATAAATAAAAAAATGCCTAAAGTGGAACTGAAAAAAGTTTCTTTGGAAAAAGCTAAAAAGGCTGAAGCAAAATCGTCTAAAACAGATAAAAAATCCAAGAAATCCAAATAATCGGGAGGATCGTATGCCGGACAGTCGTTTTTTTAAAAAAGCGGGACCGTTTACGCTTCGGCAATTGGCGGAAATCGGTGAATGTGAATTACTGAAGTCAGAAGATGCCGATAAACGAATTGATAATGTCAATTCTCTGCATGACGCTCAGCAAACGGATATCAGTTTTTTATTAAGCAAGAAGTATATCCATGATTTGGAAAAAACGGCTGCCGGCGCTTGTATCGTTCATCCTGATTTTGCGGCTTCTGCTCCGGAAAAAACGGCTGTTTTATTGTCAAAGGAGCCTTACCGGTCGTACGGGTTGATCGCTGCGGCTTTTTATCCGGCGCCGAAAGCGGATAAAACCGTCATTCATCCGAAGGCTGTTGTGGCGTCTTCTGCCGTGATCGGCGAAGGATCCCGCATTGATGCCGGTGTCGTTATCGGCGAAAACGTGACTTTGGGAATGAATTGCCATATTCGTTCAAATGCCGTGATCGGCGATAATGTCGTTATGGGGGATGATTGTACAGTCGGGGAAAATGCTTCTGTATTGTACACGTTGGCCGGAAATAAAGTCTATATTTATCCCGGCGCGCGAATCGGGCAGGATGGTTTCGGATTCTTTATGAGCCCGAAAGGGCATACGAAGATTCCCCAACTGGGACGCGTGATTATCGGCAACGATGTAGAAATCGGCGCGAATACGACGATTGACCGCGGCGCTTTGGATGATACGATCATCGGGGACGGATCCCGTTTGGACAATCTGGTTCAATTCGGACATAATGTTCAGACAGGGAAATGCTGCGTTATTGTTTCTCAGGTCGGGGTCGCAGGCAGCACAAAGCTGGGCGATTTTGTCGTTCTGGCCGGTCAGGTCGGCGTTGCCGGTCATTTGAACATAGGCAGCGGTGCGCAAATCGCCGGCCAGTCCGGAATCATCAGCGATGTTAAGCCGATGGAAAGCCTGATGGGAACGCCCGCTATCCCTATCAAGGATTTTATGCGTCAGGCTGCTACGCTGAAAAAGCTTATAAAACGCTGAAGAAGAGGAAAAAATGGAAGAGAATATTGTAAAAGAAGTCGGAATCAATGAAATTTTAAAATTGCTTCCCCATCGTTATCCTTTTTTATTGGTGGATAAAGTTTCCATTATCAAAGAAGGAGAGGAAGGTATCGGTTTAAAAAACATTACGGCAAATGAACCTCAATTTATGGGGCATTTCCCGGATAATCCGGTGATGCCCGGCGTTTTGATCATTGAAGCGATGGCGCAGACAGCGGCTGTTATTGAAATGTACGGTCAACCGGAAGGGACGAAAAAAGGCGTCTTTTTTATGAGTATTGAATCCGCTAAATTCCGTAAACCGGTTTTGCCCGGCGATCAGCTGGAAATGCGCTTGAAGCTGGAACAGTCCCGCCGCGGCGTTTACCGTTTTCGCGGCGAAGCAAAAGTTAAAGGCGTTTTGCATGCCGAAGCGGTTTTAACGGCTATGATTTTTGATGAGAAATAAACAATGACACAGATACATCCTACCGCGATTGTCGAAGACGGCGCTGAAATAGGCGAAGGCGTTGAGATTGGGCCGTATTGTTTCGTCGGAGCGCAGGTGAAATTAAAAAACAACGTCAAACTGATTTCTCATGTGTGGGTCGGCGGGGACACGATTGTCGGTGAAAACACGGAAATCAGCCCGTTTGCGGCGATCGGCGGTAAGAATCAGGATCTGAAAGACAAAGAAAAGAAAGGCAAGCTGATCATCGGCAAAAACAATTCAATCCGCGAATACGCAACGATGCAGCCGGGGACGCCGGACGATAAAGGGGTGACGGTTGTCGGTGACAACGGATTGTTTATGATCGGAATCCATATCGCGCATGACTGTGTGATCGGCAACAATATTATTATGTCGAATAACGCGACTTTGGCCGGACACGTTAAAGTCGGAGACAACGCGATTATCGGCGGTTTGTCTGCGGTACATCAGTTTACCCGTATCGGGGCGCACGCGATGGTCGGCGGCATGTGTCCGGTGACCAGAGACGTGATTCCGTATTCTTTAATCTCTCAAACCGGTTTGGAAGGCGTGAACATTATCGGATTGAAGCGTCGCGGGTTTTCGTTGGAAACCATTACCAATTTACGGTTGGCCGTTTCTGAAATTTTTAAAGGAGAAGGAACTCTGTCCGACCGGATTAAACGGGTGGCTGAAACTTATCCTGACTGCGAACCGGTACAAGATATTGTCGCTTTTATGCAGACGGACTATAAACGCGGCTTTATGCAGCCTGCGACAAAAGCGTCTATAGCGGAGTAATATGGCTGAAAAACTGGGAATTATTGCAGGGGGCGGCACTCTTCCGAAGCAGTTGATTAATCACTGTCGTAAAGAAGGTCGTCCTTATGCTTTGGTTTGTCTGAAAAATTTTGCTTTACCCGAAACGGCTGAAAACGAAAAATGTTTGTGGTGCAGAATGGGGGAGGCCGGCAAGGCGCTGGCTTACTTCAAAAAGAACGGTGTGCGCCAAATAGTGATGATCGGCGGAGTCAGGAGGCCGTCTTTGTTGCAGCTTCGGCCGGATTGGTGGGCAACAAAGTTTTTGATTAAAATCGGTTTTAAAGCATTTGGCGATGATAATTTGCTGTCGGCGGTCATTAAAGGCGTTGAAGCCGAGGGATTTCAATTTGTCGGTATCCATGAAATTATGACGGATTTGTTGGCTGACGAAGGCGTTTGGGGAAAAATAAAACCGGATGAACAGGCTTTGATTGATATAAAGCATGGGATTAAAATCGCGTTGGGATTGGGCGCATTGGATGTCGGCCAGTCCGTGGTCGTTCAGCAAGGGATTGTTTTAGGCGTTGAAGCCGTTGAAGGAACGGACGCTTTGATTAACCGCTGTAAGGATTTAAAGCGCGAAGGCGTCGGCGGCGTTTTGGTCAAAACAAAAAAGCCGCGGCAGGAACAGCGGGCGGATTTGCCGACAATCGGCGTCCAAACGGTTGTCAATGCGTATGAGGCGGGCTTGCGCGGTATCGCTGTCCAAGCCGGAAATACCCTTGTTACCGATCGTCAGGCTGTCGTGAAAAAAGCGGATGAACTCGGCATGTTCGTTGTAGGGATGAAATGTGATGACGCAGAATGACGGCCCTCTGATCTATTTAATTGCCGGCGAACCTTCCGGCGATTTGTTGGCGTCGCGGTTGATGCGGGCGCTGAAAGAAAAAACAAACGGTAAAATTCGCTTTGCCGGCGTTGGCGGAGAAACGATGAGCGCAAACGGCTTTAAAAGCCTGTTTGATTCTTCGGAACTGGCCGTTATGGGCTTGGCGGAAGTCATTCCGTCCATTCCCCGCATTATGGCGCGAATCCGTCAGACGGTGGATGATATCGCGGCCCAAAAGCCCGATGTCGTCGTGACAGTGGACAGTTGGAGCTTTTGCGCCAGAGTGAATAAAGGTCTGCGTTCTTTGAACACGGGGATTCCTCAGGTTCATTATGTCGCGCCGCAGGTTTGGGCGTGGAAAAAAAGGCGGGCGAAAACATGCGGCCGTTATATTGATCGGCTGATGGCTTTATTGCCGTATGAGGCAAAATATTTTGAACCGCATGGTTTAAAAGTTGATTTCGTCGGCCATCCCGTTGTCGAAGGCGGCGCTTCCAAAGGGGACGGAAAAGCCTTTCGTCGGGCGAACAATATCCCCGATCAGACAAAATTGTTATGTGTCCTGCCGGGGTCAAGACGTTCGGAAACGAAATATTTATTGCCGGTTTTTAAAGATGTCGTTGCTGCGTTGGCAAAAAAATATCCTGAAATGCACATTGTGATGCCGACGGTCATGACGGTGGAAAAAACGGTCAGAGAAGCGGTAAAGGATTGGGCTTTGCCGGTTCATATCGTAACGGGGGAAACCAATCGCTATGACGCTTTTGCGGCGTGTGACGCATCCTTGGCGGCTTCGGGAACGGTGGCGCTGGAACTGGCAATGGCAAAAGTGCCTTATGCGATCGCTTATAAGATGAATCCGATCAGTTCATGGCTGGCCAGAAAATTGGTGTCGGGTAAATTTGCCAATTTGGTGAATATTCTGGCGAACCGTGAAATCGTCAAAGAATATTTGTTGGAAGATTGTACCGTTGAAAATTTAACGGCGGAAGCCGAAAAACTGTTGAGTGATGAAAGCTACCGCCAAAACATAATTCGGGACGCTTTTGATATTTTAAAGCTGTTAGGCGCGAACGATCCTGTTTTACCCAGTCAAAAAGCGGCGGATACCGTTTTAAGTATGATAAGGTAATTTTTTTATTCCGAAAAAACAAAGAGCCGCAGAGTTTCTCTGCGGCTCTTAAAAAAACGGATGTTAAAATCAGCATCCGCCGGTAAACGGTGAAACAGGCGTTTTTATGGCGTTGTCGTAAGTAACCGAAGACAAGGTTCCCGATGTTGTCGCTTTTTTACAGATACCGCCCAATTTCAGTTTGGCTCCGGCCGAAACGGAAAAACTTGATCCCCGTCCGTAGAGGTAGCTGGCGCCTAAAATTGCGCCGGAAGAGCTCATGTTCATTGTTTCGCCGTTAATCAGAACTTTTCCATATCCGGCTTTGGATTCTATTGTACTGTTGATTTTTAAGGTTCCTCCCACAACGCTTAAAATTGTATCTCCGGAGGTCGTTGGATAAGTTGTTCCCTGAGATTTGTTGAAATTTACAAGCGTTACCGGAGCATTAATGGTTACGGAATTAACGCTGTTGGAATAAGTTTCATGGGAATCAATCGCTTTACAGCCGCAAGATTCACAATTATTGCTTGCAGTGCGAACACACTCAATCGTTGTCGATCCTTTAATGTTGATATCTCCGTGTGTCTGCATCAGACCGGAATAAGATGTTTTGATATAGTTGCCTGATGCGTTTAGGTTAATTACTGCTTTCTCGACTGAGATATAGCCGATTGCAGAACGGGCGTTGGCATCAAATTTTACGGGACCATTAGCCGTAAATGTTGAATTATTTTCTAAATCAATTCCTACGAAAACTTCAGGCATGTTTAAAACAAGGGTGCCGGTGGAACTGACGGTCGCCGTTGTTTTGGAGCCAAGACCTAAACCATAATCGGCCGTACCGCTTAATGTTGTTTTTCCTGTGATTTCAACAGAGCCGCCCTGCGTTGTTAATATGTATGTATTGGCATAATTGTCACCGTCGACTTGTTGGTTGTTCAAGGTGACGGTGCCGGCCAGCGTGATTTTGCCGGAGGCGGATACAACACTTTTATTCAGCTTTGTTGTAATGGAGGCGTCTTTAATCGTTCCCGATCCCGAAACGGCGTCTTTAGTTTTATCTTCCATCGTGAAGGTCAAATTAAGCTGGTTGATTTCACCGCCGCTGATTGTCAGGTTGGCGGATGACGCGAATGTTGCTGTCGGCGTGGCCTGTGCCTGGCAAAGAGCGATATCGGAAAAATATTTCGGACCGACAAGTTTTTTGGATCCCAAAGCCGCTGTCGAAAGGCCGGAAATATCACCGTCAACTAAAATAATGGATTTGTCGGAACTTAAAGCCGCGGAAAAACTGCTTGCGTCGGTTGCCGCAATAACGTTTGAATTGTTTTTCGTAGCCAATGCCATGCAGGTTTTCGGTTCTTCCACACAAGCGTTTCCCGCTGTGTTGAGTTCATAACCTGAATTACATTCAATGGATGTGCAGGTTCCCGATATGGTGCAGGCTGTGCAAAGACCGGCGCCGCCTGAAATTGTAATTTCAGAACACGAGATGCAGGATGCGTTTCCGGTTCCGGAAGCATAATTTCCCGATGAACATTTGGTACAGGATGTTGCTCCGACTGAAGAATAGTATCCCGCTTCGCAAATCTTACAGCTGTAACCGTTGTTTTCGGTACGGTAATAGCCCGCCTGGCAAGTGACGTTGCTGCCGGAGCAGGAGGCATAATGAGCCGGACAGATTTTGCATGAACCGTTATAAGAATAATAACCGGAGTCGCAGCCGGTATTCTCTGTTCCGTCACAGGTATGACCGGTCGGGCATGTCACACATTGCCCGCCGCTGAGAAGATAGCCCGTTTTGCATCGCGTGCAGTTGCCGCTGCCGTCGCATTGCGCGCAGTTCGCGGGACAGAAAGTTGTTCCGCCGCCAGTTCCGGGCAAAAATTCTCTGGACAACATTGAAGATTCCGAAGAAGAACGGCCCAGTTTGACAGCTCTTGCCAGTTGAAAGCTGTCTTTGGTGTTTAACATTTCTGCGGCATGGACTGTTAAAGGAATGGCGCAAAAAAGCAAGATTATTAAGTGTTTTTTCATTAGCTTTCCCTCCTTTTGAAAGGTTATACAATTTAATTATAGACCTAATATAAAGACACTTAAAGAAAAATATGGGGGGGGGTATTTTTTAACTGTAATAATGAATTCTATGTAATTACAACAATAATTATTTTTCGCGGGCCTCTTTTTAGAACAGTATTTAAGATTTGATATCTTTGAAATAAAAAGCTTTTTTTGGGGAATATTGTAGATTACAAAAAAGCCGGTGATCGTTTGACCGCCGGCTTTTCATTTTTGAAAAAAATTTATCCGTTTGTCAGTTTGCCTTCGACGGCGTCGGCAATCAAAGCGATGCTTTCCCGAATGCCGTAAAGCGCGATGAAAGACCCCATACGCGGCCCCGTCGATTGTCCCAGAAGGGTTTCATACATCACCTTGAACCACGCTTTCAGGTCGTCGGCGTAGTATTTCTTGCCGATTTCATAGACCAGCGTTTGCGTGTCTTCCGCCGACGTGTGCGCGTCCAACTGCTCCAAAGCCGCTTTCAGATCGTTCAGAGCTTCTTTTTCCCGTTCGGTCGGCAAGCGGTATTTCTGCGTCGGCTTCACAAAGTCGTTGTAGTAAGCGATCGCGTAGGGGACAAGCCTTGACAGGTTCGGGCATTTTTCCGGCGAAGCTTCCGGCGCGTAGCTGGTGATGTATTTCCAGATCGCGGCGGGGTCTTCGGAATGGCAGACGCTGACAAGGTTCAGCAAAATCCCGAACGACAACCCCGTTTCCGGCTTCGGCGGGTTGCCGTTGTGAATGTGCCAGACGGGATTGTTGAACTTGTCTTTGTCTTCCTGACGGCCGTAAGCCCCGATAAAGTTCAGGTATTCGTCGGTCGCGCGGGGAATCACGTCGAAATACAGCCGCTTTGCCGTCTTCGGCTTTTGAAACATAAACAAAGACAGCGATTCCGCCGGAGCGTATTTCAGCCATTCTTCCATCGACAATCCGTTTCCTTTGGACTTGGATATTTTTTCGCCTTTCTCGTCCAAAAACAGCTCGTACGTCAGGTTTTTCGGCGGCACTCCGCCCAGAATGCGGCAAATCTTGCTTGACAGCTTGACGGATTCCATCAGGTCTTTGCCCGACATTTCATAATCGACGCCCAAAGCGTACCACCGCATCGCCCAGTCGGCTTTCCACTGTAATTTGCAGTGTCCGCCCGTAACGGGAACGGTCGTTTCCGTGCCGTCTTCGTCGATAAAGGAAACCGTGCCGTTTTCCTTGTCGATCTTGGTCATCGCGACTTGCAGGACGTTGCCTGTCTTCGGCGACACCGGCAGGAAAGGGGAATAGGTCGCGCGGCGTTCCTCACCCAAAGTCGGCAGAATGACGTTGATGACCTTTTCATAATTTTCCAACACTTTCAGCAACGCTTTGTCATAAACGCCCGTCGTGTAAAGCTCTGTCGCCGACTTGAATTCGTAGGTGAAGCCGAACTTGTCCAGAAAAGCTTTCAGACAATCGTTGTTGTGATGCCCGAAACTGTCGTGGCAGCCGAACGGGTCGGGAATCTTGGTCAAAGGCTTGCCGAGGTATCGCCCGACCATTTCCTTGTTCGGAATGTTGTCGGGGACTTTGCGCAGACCGTCCATATCGTCGGACACGCAGAACAGGCGCACGGGAACGTCGGGATAAAGAGTCTTGAAAGCGTTCATTACCATTGTTGTTCGGGCGACTTCGCCGAACGTGCCGATGTGCGGCAGACCGGACGGGCCGTACCCCGTTTCAAACAGGACGTAGCCTTTTTCGGGGACTTTGCCGCCCAGCTTTTCATTGTACAAAGCGCGGGCTTCTTCGAACGGCCAGGCGTTGGCGGTCATTGCGATTGCGGAATCCATAGTGTTTTACCTCTGATAAAAAGTTAAGGTTCGTTGCCGACAGTTTTATAATGAAAAGCGGTTTTTGTAAAGAAGGCTTTGATTGGGGAAAAACGGATATTTTTTCCTTGAAACGGATTTTTATAGTTCGTATCCTGAAAACGGAAATAGTCAGCCTCGCGTTGATTATTATGCAGAGCCTGAAACAGTCAGGTTCGGAGCTGTGAGAAGCTTTTATATAGGCGTGTTTGATATGAACGCCGTAATCCGTTTTGCATATCGCATAACGGAATTATATCCCCGATTTCCTTATGGGTCGGGGAGGATTTGACGTATGTTCAGAAGCCTTTTCGGCTTTAAAGGTCAAACAGTCATTCCTATATATGATTTCTCAACTCCCCGATATGGATTTAAAGCGTTTTCGCTTTTTATCGGCAAGTTTTAACCTCTTGAATTAAAAAGGACTTTTGCGATTTTATCGCCGTTTGATTTTATCCGGATTTTTTTCAAGGTAACATCGCGGTAACACGTTTGCGATGTATTCTTTCCCCGGAAAACAATCCCCGAAGTTTTCTTTTGATTACTCAAAATCAACCCGAAAACAGGATAGGTTATTTCCGGCATGTCCGTCAACGGTCTTTTTTATCCCGACAGTGTTTGTAGCGGATAAAAGGAACAACAAAAATAGCAGGATACGCGTTTTGTGATACGCTCCCGCTCTGCGAGGCATTTTTGTTGTTAATTTTACAAAAACATTGACCGCACTTTCGGTTACGGACAATATGGAACATATAACTTATCGGGCATAGAGCTATGGACAACAAGAGCATCAAAAAATTAGAAGCGAATTTATGGGAATCTGCGGATTTACTGCGTTCGGGATCGAAACTGACATCCAACGAATATTGTATGCCGGTTTTGGGATTGATTTTTTTACGGTATGCTTTCAGCCGTTTTAAAATGGTTGAAACCGAAATTATGAAAAACAGACCCGTTCGGAACGGGCGTGTTTTGCCGGTCGAAGCGTCCGATTTTAACGCCAAAAGTGCTTTATTCCTGCCGAAAGAGGCGCAATATGAATATCTTGTCGCTTTGCCCGATGGAATTGCCGGTTTAAATTTGAAAGATAAAAACGGGGCAGAGATGAATTCTCTGGGGGAAGTCGTCAATAATGCTATGTCTTTGATTGAAGATCAGAGCGTTGTTTTATCGGGCGTTTTACCAAAAAACTATACGATGTTCAGCGATGATCTGTTGCGCGAGCTGCTCCGTATTTTTAATAATGATGCGTTAAACGATGTCGGCGGCGATGTTTTAGGGCGGATTTACGAGTATTTTTTAAACAAATTTGCCAAAAACATAGCTTCCGATGACGGTGTATTCTTTACGCCGAAGTCGTTGGTCAAGATGATCGTGAATATTTTGGAGCCTAAAACGGGGATATTGCTTGATCCGGCGTGCGGTTCCGGCGGTATGTTCGTTCAGACGGGCAATTTCGTCAACGCTTCCGGTATGGAAGCTAACAAATCAATGACGTTTTACGGTCAGGAAAAAGTCGACTACAATGCAAAGCTCTGTTTGATGAACATTGCCGTTCACGGTCTGACCGGTGTTATCAAATCAGGAGATTTGGCAAACACTTTCTATTACGACGCGCATAACTTAAACGGCAAGTGTGATTATGTTATGGCAAACCCGCCGTTTAACGTGGATAAAGTCAAAGCGAAAGCGGCTTTCCCCGCGGGACGTTTACCGTTTGGTCTGCCCGCCGTCAACAAAGCCGAAGAAGTCGGAAACGCGAATTACCTGTGGATTTCGTATTTTTATTCCTATTTGAATGACAAAGGACGGGCGGGATTCGTGATGGCGTCTTCTGCGACCGACAGTTCCGGAAAAGACAAGGATATTCGTAAAAATTTGATTGAAACGGGCGCGGTCGACGTGATGATCAGCGTCGGGAACAACTTCTTTTATACAAAGTCTTTGCCGTGTTCTTTATGGTTTTTTGATAAAGGGAAAAAAGAGGAATTAAAGGACAAGGTTTTATTCATCGACGCGCGAAACTATTATACGGTGGTTGATCGCACGTTGAACGAATGGACGCCGTGGCAGTTGAAAAATTTAAACGCCATTGTCTGGCTGTATCGCGGGGAACGGGATAAGTATAAAAAGCTGTTGGAAGAATATGATGCCGAATTGTTGAATATCGCCGACGAAACGGGGAATGTCCGTTTGTATAACGCCATTGCGGAAACAAAGGGATACGATAACATCGTCGCATTGATCGAAACATATTTGACCGAAAGGAAAGAAGAGGCAAAGGCGGCGGTAGCGGAAGCGGGAAAACGTGATAAAAAGAAAACGGAGGCGATGTTTGCGGAACAAATCGCCGTGTTGGAAGAATTGCTTTCAATCGCGAAAGAAGCGTTATGGCTGACAGAAAAATTCGGTCGGGACGGAACGTATCAGGACGTTTTGGGGCTTTGCAAAGTTGAAACGATCGAAAATATCGCTCAAAAGGAATACTCTTTAACCCCCGGCGTTTATGTCGGTGTCGCACCTGTCGCTGATGACGGCGTGGATTTCAAAACCCGTATGGCTGAAATCCGGACGGAACTGATGGCATTACAGACCGAAGCCGATACGCTGACGGAGACCATTTTCTCAAACTTGGAGGAGATGGGAATATGACGAAGTTTAATGTTGGACGAAAAGCTAAGCAGCAGAGGTAACAAAATGAAATGGGATACCGTCTGTTTTGGAAACCTATATGAGGAAGATTCGAAAAACGGTCTCACAAAACCGAGCAAAGTACGTGGTTCCGGATACAAGATGATAAATATGGGAGAACTATTTGCTAATGACAGAATATACGATGTTCCAATGGAGCTTGTTCCTCTAAAAGACAAAGAAAAAAAGAATGCTAAAATTGAGTGTGGCGATCTTTTGTTTGCTAGACAGTCGCTTGTTTTAGAAGGTGCTGGAAAGTGCAGTATCGTTATGGACGTTTCTCCTCTAACGGTATTTGAATCGCACATCATAAGAGTACGATTAAAAAAAACGGTAGCAAATCCTCTTTTTTACTACTACTACTTTAAATCGCCGTATTCAGAAGTAAAAACAATAGTTTCTCAATGTGCTCAAGCTGGAATTCGAGGAAGTGATTTACGAAAACTAAATGTAATACATCCAAGTCTTGATGTACAAAACAGAATCGCTGTAATGCTATCTTCTTATGACGATCTTATCGAGAATAACTATAAGCAGATAAAGCTACTAGAAGAGGTGGCACAGCGTCTTTATAAAGAATGGTTCGTCGATTTCCGCTTCCCCGGTCACGAAACCGCAAAATTCATCAACGGCCTGCCCGAAGGGTGGAGAAAAGACACTATAAATTCTCAGATTCATTTGTTAAGTGGATATGCGTTTAAAAGTTCAGTTTTTAATAAATTTGGAAAATACAAAATAATTACTATAAAAAACGTAAAAGATGGTCAATTTGATGATTCTAACGTTAATCATTTAGATGCCCCTCCTGATAATATGCCAAAACATTGTCATTTAAAGGATGGAGATATACTTCTTTCTCTTACTGGAAATGTTGGAAGAGTTTGTATCGTCGTCGGCGATGGTTTTTTAATGAATCAACGTGTCGCAAAAATAGAATCAACTATTCCAGCCTATGCTTATTTTTTATTTAGAAGCGACAGATTATTTAATGAAATAAATAGCTTAGCAAATGGCGTGGCTCAACAAAATCTTAGTCCTGTTCGAACTGGAAAAATTAAAGTTTGCTACCCAAGTGATGATATTCTTCAACGATTTGAGAAGATAGTTGAACCTATTATCAATAGAACTATCGCTCTAAGTAAGAAAAATTCTATTTTAACAGAAGCTCGCGATCGTCTGTTGCCGAAATTGATAAACGGTGAAATAGAAGTTTAGGAGCCGTTTATGGAAAAAAGATATACCGAATTTATGGACGAAATAACGCCGGATGAGCTTTATAAGGGGTTGCTTGCCCACGGGCTTTTTACGGAAAAACTGCCGCCCGTTTTTACGTCGGAACCTTTTTATCAATATTGTGTTGAGGCGGAAAGGCCTTTTCAAAACAGACGGCGGGATTTTGTCTATTTTGAATCGATGCGGGACATCAATATTCCCAGAGCGTTGGGAATCCCCGATCCGTTCGCGTATCAGGAATTATGCCGTGTTTTAAAAGATTACTGGAATCAAATTCAGCAGCATTTTCATCAACAAACAGACGTAATTCCTTATAAAATCAGCCGTCTTCATTTAAGAAAACGGGAAGGAACTTGCGCCCTTTTCAAAATGAATTATCAAAACTGGCGAACAGACCCTAATCCGGTTGACGATATTTGTATCGGCAAAAAATATGTGATTCACGCCGATGTTTCGACTTGTTTCCCAAGCATTTACACACATTCGATCCCTTGGGCTTTGAAGGGGAAATCGTATGCTAAAAGTCATCAAGGGGATGCAGAATGGTTTAATAAAATCGACAAAACGTGCAGAAACATACGTTCCGGGGAAACGCACGGATTGATGATCGGACCGCACGCGTCAAATCTGCTTTCTGAAATTATTTTAACCGTGATTGATAGGACTTTGTATGAAAAAGGATGGCGTTTTATACGAACCATTGACGATTTTTCGTGTTATGTCGCCGATCATAAAGAAACAGAAAAGTTTTTAGCCGATTTAAACGAGGCTTTACGCGAATTCGACCTTTCCCTTAATCATAAAAAAACTAAAGTGGAAGAATTACCCATTTCGTCGGCAGATGATTGGGTTCGCCAAATCAACACGTTAAATATAGGCGATGCAAAAAAGGTTTTACGATATAAGGATGTTCAGCTTTATCTTGATTTTGCCGTCAAACTTATGGAGGAAAACGGCAAAAAATCATCAATTCTGAATTACATTATTAAAGTTATTTCGAAGAAAAAGATGACAGATAATGCTAAAACGCTGTTTTTTAAAACAGTCCTTCATTTCGCATTGATTTATCCGTATCTTGTCCCGTTGTTGGAAGAATACGTTTTCCCTTCCGGAAACAACGATGTTGATAAAATTGCTAATTTTTCAAATATTCTTTATTCGGACTGTTTGGAAAAACACAATTATGAAGGCGTTGTTTTTTCCATTTATTTTGCGTTGAAATACGGATTCACAATCAGCAATTTGGATTGTAATAAAGCGGTTTCAAGTAATAACTGCCTTTTCAAATTATTTTCATTGTTATATTTCAAACGAAACAATGACAATGAAGCAATCATAAATCTGACGCAAAATGCAAATGAATTAAGACAAACCGACTTTGACCGGTTTTGGATTTTCCTGTATGAAATCCTGTCGGAAAACGACCTGTCAGATGAGTGGAAAGCATTAAAAAGAGAGGGCATATCTTTTATCAAACCGGAATTTTCAACCTGAACCGACGGTGCAAAATGACAAGTTCCTACTACCAAAATTTCACAAAGAAGATATTGGACAATTCCTGTTCCAAAATATGGCAGAGTGCCGTTTCGGAATGGAAAATCACTAATATGTTTGAAGAAGAGGACGCTTCCGAACAGTGTATCTGCGGAAAGGAAAATATCCGTTATTGCTATGAAATCAGTAACGTTAAAACCGGAAAGAAACTTTGTCCCATCGGCAGCTGTTGTATCAAAAAATTTGAACGCGAAGATTTGAAAGACGAAATATCCGTATATGAAAAAATGTTTGTTCTGCTTCACGAATTGGAAGAAAATAATTTCATCGAGTTTTCAAGCAAATTCTTTTCCCGCAAGCTGTTGAAGTATCTATACGAAAACGGAGCTTTCCAACCGAATGAGCATAATAGTTGGCGTCCCGAAAAAGATTACCAAATGTTGTTGGATATGTTTAACAGGCGAAGCGAAAGAACGCCCAGACAGGAACAAAAAATAAGGGCGATTATCGTTTCTTCCATAAAACCGTTTTTATACGACCTCTTAGGTGATAAAATAATCCGTCATCATTGATGAGGTGAGTAATGAGCTACGAGTATTCCGAAAATAGCCTTGTTCAAGAAAGTGCCGCCAATCTGCTCCGCGACGAATTGGGATGGAATATCGAATTCGCATACAATCGGGAGGTTTTAGGCGTTAACGGAACACTCGGTCGGGAAAGTTATAACGAAATCCTTTTAAAACCACGTTTCCGAAAAGCTCTGAAACGTTTGAACCCTTGGATGAACGACAAACAAATTCAAGAAGCGGAAAATCTTTTTTCGGAATTTTCCTATACCGAAGATTTGTTGCAGATCAACGAAAAGAAATTCGACCTGATCCGTAACGGTATTCCGGTTTCCGTCATAAAGCAGGACGGTTCCGTTGAAGAGAAGAAAGCCAAAGTCATTGATTTCCGATCGACGGACAATAACGATTTTCTGGCCGTCAAAGAAATGAAAATCCACGGCGATATCTACCGCCGAAGAACGGATATTGTCGGTTTCGTTAACGGAATCCCTTTGTTGTTCATCGAACTGAAAGCTCACAATGTCGATATTTACAATGCGTATGTCGATAACTACACCGATTATTTAAGCTCCATTCCGCAGTTGTTCAGATACAACGCTTTTTTGATATTATCAAACGGCATAAAAGCCAAAGTCGGCACTTTAGGCAGTAAATTTGAATTTTTCCACGAATGGAAACGGTTAGAGGAACGTGATTCGGGAACTGTCGAATTGCGGACGATGTTGCGCGGGATTTGCAAGAAAGAAAACTTCCTCGATTTGTTGGAAAACTTTATCGTCTTTGATCATTCGGACGGAAAAACGGTAAAAATTCTTGCGCGAAATCATCAATATCTCGGCGTCAACGAAGCGGTCAAGTCCTATGAAAACAGGGCTCAAAACAAAGGAAAATTGGGCGTTTTCTGGCATACGCAAGGCAGCGGGAAAAGCTATTCAATGGTGTTTTTCTCTCAAAAAATCAAACGCCGTTTCGAAGGCTCTCCGACCATTGTCGTTTTAACGGATCGCGACGAACTGAACAAACAGATTTCCGATACTTTTTTGAATTGCGGATTATTGGGCAACGTAACCGAATCGGCTCCGTTTCTGGCAACAAGCGGCGAAGATTTGGTCGAAAAATTACGCGGCAATCCGAGCTTTATTTTTTCCTTAATTCAGAAATTCAACAAACCGAACGAAAAACCGATAAAGCCCGATCACGATATTATCGTTATGTCCGATGAAGCTCATCGGTCCCAATACGGAATTTTCGCCGAAAATATGATGCGTTTGATCCCGACGGCTTGCCGTATCGGCTTTACGGGAACGCCGTTGCTGTCAAACGATAATATTACGGAACGCGTGTTCGGCGGATATGTGTCTGTCTATGATTTCAAACGTGCGGTCGATGACGGCGCGACCGTTCCGCTTTATTACGAAAACAGAGGGGAAAAGATTCTGCATCTGGAAAATCCCGAAATGACCGACAGGATTCTGGAAGCAATCGAAAACGCCGATCTTGATTCAACACAACAGGAAAAACTTGAAAACGAATTTAAAAAAGAGATTCATCTTCTGACTGCCGAACCGCGTTTGCGTTCTATCGCAAAGGATTTCGCCCGATATTACTCCGATTTGTGGACGACGGGGAAAGCGATGTTCGTTTGTTTGAACAAAATCACCTGCGTCCGTATGTTTAATTACGTTCAGGAGTATTGGAAAGAAGAAATCGAACTCCTGAAAAATAAAATTGCAAAAACGAAAGACGTTCAGGAAGCGCAGGAATTAAGCCGTAAACTGACGTGGATGACTGAAACGGAAATGGCTGTCGTTGTCAGTCAGGAACAAAATGAAGCGGAAAAATTCAAAAAATGGGGGCTTGATATTCTGCCCCACCGCAAAAAAATGGATAGCCGGGAACTTGACAAGGAATTTAAGCAAGAAGACAATCCTTTTCGCGTTGTTTTTGTCTGCGCTATGTGGTTGACGGGCTTTGATGTGAAATCTTTATCCTGTCTGTTTCTGGACAAGCCTTTGAAAGCGCATACGTTAATGCAGGCTATCGCCCGCGCGAACCGTGTCAATCAGGGGAAAACAAACGGACAAATCATTGATTATATAGGTATTGTAAAAGCTTTGCGGAAAGCTTTAGCGGACTATACCGCGACACAAGGCAACGGAAACGATCCGACCGTCGACAAGAACGAATTGATTTCAAAAATAGAAGAAACCGTTGCACAAACGGAAACCTTTTTAGCGGAACATAACTTTCAATTACAAAATTTGATCGAAGCCGAATGCTTTGACAAGCTTGAACAACTGCAAATCGCCGCGAATGCTATGTGCGAAACGTTGCATATAAAAAAGACGTTCCAAACATACGCGTCCGAAATCAATAAACTGATTAAATATACCGATCGCGACGATATTTCCGAAGATATACGACGGAAAAGAAACGCCATTACCGCAATTTACGATGAATTGCAAAAGAAGCGTAAACATTCCGACATTGAAAGCTTAAAAGTCGAAATCAACGACATCATCAACGAATACATCCAGTTAGTCGGGGATCAGGAAACGGAAAATCGCGTTTTTGACATCAGTAAAATCAATTTTGATCTTTTGCACGTTGAATTCGCCAAAAGCAAAAAAAGGAACTTGATGTTCAAAGATCTGGCCGAACTGATAGAAGAACGGCTTGAACTGATGTTGAAAATCAATCCGAACCGTGTCGATCTTTACGAAAGATACCGGAAAATCATCGACGAATATAACGAAGAGCAAGACCGCGTAAAAATCGAAGAAATTTTTATGGAACTTTTGAATATCTCTCAAGAATTGGATGAAGAACAATGCCGGTATGTCCGCGAAGGATTCGATAATGATGAAGAATTGGCTTTTTTTGATATGTTGAGGGCAAAAGACTTATCTAAAAAAGATGTGGAAACTTTAAAGAAAGTCGCCGCGGATTTGTTGAAGAAAATCAAAAATAGAATCCGCTCTCTCGACAATTTTATGGCAAAGCCGGAAACGCGCTCCGATGTGTTTGTTTTAATCAGAAACGAACTTTATACCAGTATGCCGGAAAGTTATTCAACAGACGTTTTACCGCAATACACGCAAAAGATTTATGAGTATGTCTGCACTCACTATCAAAACGCCGCATAGAGTGCGATTGCTTTCCCGAACTTTATTCCCGCGGAGATTTTCTCTTTAATTTTTACAGATAACACTTTAGTATGGGACTGTTCTTAAAACGGAGTTTTCTATGGAAACCTATATCGCGTATTTTGATGAAACCGGGGATGACAGTTCCTATACAAAATCAAGCACGGCGTTCATCTTGACAAGTCTGTATATGGCGGCTTCCGATTGGCAGGAAAACTACAATACGTTATATGCGCTGCGGAAAGAATTATCTGTCGCTTTCGGCTTTCCCGTCAAAGAGGAGATGCATACAAAACACTTTCTGACAGATAAAAATCCGTATAGAAATTACAACTGGGACGTTGAAACAAAGAAAAACATATTACACCGGTTTTTATCGGCGATTTCGACGCTGAAAGTTCAAATGATCAATGTTATCATTGATAAAACAAAGATCAAAAATCCGGAAACGTATGAGGTTCTTGAAAAAGCTTTGACCTACAATATCCAACGTATTGAAAACGACAGTAAGGGTTTATGGAACTTTATTGCCATTTCGGACGAGGGGCGCATTGCTCCTATGCGAAGAACGATTCGTAAGATGCGCGTGTATAATCCGATTCCTTCAAAATTCGAATACGGATATGCCGATAAGCCTGTGAAAGATATCATCGAAGATATTTTAAGCAAAGATTCTAAGGAATCATATTTTATTCAAATATGCGATTTCATTTCCTATTTCATTCACTTGTATTTTAAATGCGTTATTAACAACGAAGATTTGCCGGTTCGTGTTCAAAACATCTTAAATAAGGATGATATAGTTCGCGTAATGGATTTTCTTAAACAAAAGAATATTTTGAATTTAAAAGCTAATAGCCTTAATCAATACGGGTTGGTTATCTACCCCAGATAAAAAAAACACCACCTACGACGCATTCGCGTTTTCAGTGGTTCATTATCAATATATGACTTTTCTGTGCATTTGTCAAATCAGAATAATATCTAAATGCATTCGCTTTCAGTAGCTTCAATGATCGTCATATCGGTTTTCCTGTTCAGTTGCCATAATACGCCGTCAAAAGTTTGTTGATTTTATCCCGGAGCGCGTGAATTTCACGGCAAGCCCGCTGTAAATCACGCAAAGTTTTTTCTTCAAGGGATTTCTTTTTTATCAACGTCGTGTTCAAAGCGCGGACGGCTTGATTGGTGTTGATACCGACTTTTCGGGCTTGTTCCTCAAGCTTTGTCAGCAACAAGATTTCGTCATAATGCGGGATTTTCATCTGATAAACTCCCGCAAGAATGAACAACCGGATCAGGCGGGACGGACATTGTTTTTCGGCGACAAGCGCGTCCCAAATTTCTTTTTCTATTCTGAACGTCTTATGAATCATAGTCATAATTAGCCTCATAAGTTGACGTTCAAGCGTGTGTGACGGATAAAATTTTACAGCTGTTTGAGGGCGATTTCAAGGGCGGATCGGAGGGTGTTTTTGTCCTTTTCGTCGGACGAAAAGGCTATCCTGCAAAGAAATCGCCCTCCTATAGAATCAATGCCTTAAATACCGCAGAAAAACCGGCTTTTCGGACAAGCGAAGCGTCCTTTTCGGGAACGCTCCGCTTGTTTTCAGGTATTATATTTCCATCAGCTCCGCGATCTTTTCGCTGACGGCATCGGCGGCCGCGATCATCGGTTTTAAGGACAAGTGCGTGTAGCGGTGCGTGATCGAATTGATGCTGTGTCCCAACAATCCGGCGATAATGTTGTCCGAATATCCCATTTCAGCCGCCATCGTCGCAAAGCTGTGCCGTAACGCGTGCGGACAAAACTCGTCCTGTCCGACCGCCGCTTTAACGTTCTTCGCAAAGAAGCCGATCAACATTGATTTGCGCGGCATTCCGAAGACGTAATCCGCCGTCCTCCGTTCATATAAGGCCGATAAAAAACGCTTTGCCGCAGAGCCGAACGGTCTGTCCTGCGGTCCGGTTTTCGTGTCGGGAAAGTGAAAAATCTGCTTGTCAAAATCGATATAGCTCCACTTCAACGAAACGATTTCCCCTTTGCGGCAACCGGTCAGAGCCAACAGTTTCGTCATATCGGAAACGACCGGATCGGAGCATCGGGAAAGACATTCTTTCAGCTTTACATATCCCGCTTCGTCGATGAAAGACACCCTTTTCGGCGTGGCGATCGTTTGCAACCGGTCGCACGGATTGACCTCGACAAGCTCGCCGACGATGGCGAATTCGAACATCGCGTGCAAAGTCTTCCGGACGATGTTCGCGCACGAAACGTATTTGTGTCCGTCCTGCTTTTTGTAATTGCGGTGCATAAATTCGCCTTCGATCATCGCGTTGTAGAACTGCTGAACGTCGTATCGTTTCAGTTCTTTGACATACCGTTTGCCCAAAGCGGGAACGATCTGATAATAAATCGACTGCGTGTATCGCTGATAAGTGTTGAGCTTGACGCGGGGCTTCCGGTCGGCAAGAAACATCTGCGCCAGATCGGATACGGTTATTTCCTTTCTCTTTTCCGTCTTTTCGGTTTGAGGATCGTTTCCCCCGACGAAGTCAACGCGAAAAAGGCTTTGGAGGTCGGCAACGAATGTCCGGACACGCCGGCGGGACTGCTTTCCCTGACTGCGTTCTGGGCGGGCGGCAACCTGATGCCGGATCCCGACGGCGATCAGATCGTTCCGACTCCTGCGGGATTGGCGGCGAACGGGATTTGTCAGGTTTTGTTGATGTGCGCTTTGCACAAAGGCGGCACGCGCAAACTGAAAGAACGCTATGAACATTACTTCAATCTGGGCGTTGAAGTGATGACCGGCAAAAACAACTGGGAAAAAGACATCGTCGAAACCGAAATTAAAAATAAAGACGACGACTTGAGCGAAAAGGCGGGGCTGGAAGACGACTATAAAGACAAGTCGGGAAATGACATTGCCGAAACTCCTGGCGCGGAAGACCTGCGCAGACGCCGTTGGTTCGGCTTCAGACCGGCTAAAAAAGTTGAAAAAGACGAAACTCCGGCTAAAGCGACTATTCCCGTAAAGAAACCTTCTTTGTGGAAACGCTGGAAACCGGGTGAATAATCGTCATAAAAGTTGTATTTTCAGAAACGTAAAAGGCGGGATCATTTCCCGCCTTTTGTGTTTTTGTAAAAAAATCTGCCGACAGTTTTATAATGAAAAGCGGTTTTTGTAAAGAAGGCAAAATCAACGCCATTCGTATTGCGTTTTGAAAGAACAAAGCCGTTCCGTTTTATTTGTTCCGTCAGGTAAAGTCGTAATTTCATCCAATCTGACGGGCGCATCCTCGTTTGAAGTCAGCAGATAATTTTTTCCGTCAGTATTTATAATTTCCTGATATTCTTTGCCGGCTAAACCATAATCGTGATTAAACGGAAATTCATTAGGAAAAGCTCCGCTGACAATATCTTTAGTGATATGTGTCGCAGGGGCGTAAACTCTGAAAGCGTATCTTCTTTCTCCTCCATCTATAAATGGATATCCGCCGCAAGAATGATTGGTACATTCCATATCATAACTTGTTTTTATCAATAGGTCTTTTTTTCCGTCATTGTTATAATCTGCCTTTACTCCCTGATGGTTATAATGGGATATTGCGAAATAAAGACCGTTTAAATCGGATTCAGGAAAATCAATCTTTTGTATGTCGTCTTCTTTTATTAAATTCTTCAATGGTTCAGGAGCATACTTCAAATATTTTTTATCAAGGATATTTTGACATAAAGAGTTTTTTTCTCCGTATTCTAAAACAGTTCCTGTCTGAACGTACTGGAAATGGCAAATCCCTTTAAATTGTTCATCATCGAATTTGAAAAGAAACATATCTCTATTCTTGGAAAAAACAGCATATAAAGTTCCGTCATATTCAAACAATTTGGGATCAACATAATAACAAGCCGTCGCATCGGAACTAAAGGGATTGTCATCGGAAATAAATGGAAAAGCGTTAGCCAAAACACCTTTATTTATTGATTGATCAAATTTGGTAATGAGAGGAAGGGTAGGTTCCGGATCAACGCGTTCATCTTCAAAAACATAGGTGTACGGACTTTTTTTATATGTATATGTTATTCCTTTTTTCGTGAAAGAAATGGCGTTTTCAAAAAGTCTCTTTTCTAAAATTTTTGAGCAAATGGAAAAATTATTTTTCGGTAATCCCAGACATTCAACCGCTTGGACCTGACTGGGAAAAAAGGAACAAACGGATAACATCACCGCAAGGAAAAAAGAGAAAAGACACATAAAAGTTTTTTCCGTTATTAAAAACTTCCTTGTTTATATCAGAAAACAAAAAGGATTTAAACATCTCAGTTTTGAATGATATTTTAAATCTCGACCGGCGTGACGTCTGCTTGAGAAGAAAATCGCATCGACAATTTTTCCCTTTGATTATCCGGCGGGAACGGATAATTTATAGATAAATCGCAAAAACCGAAAGGATTGAAAACCGTGACGGAAAATCGTCCGCTGGCTATGGCGGCAGGGTTGAAAGAGTTCGTGTTGACGACGGCGGACGGGGATTTTTCCCGCGCCGTGCCCGCGCACGAGGTTTTTCGCCTGACCAAAAACGCGCCCGTTCTGGTCTGCAACCGATCTTTGATGAAAGGGCGTTTGGCGCGGCAGATGCCCGCGACCGTCCTTGACGTGTTGGAACTGTTCGCTTTCGTCTGTCCGGCGCAAAACGTCGTTCCGACCGCGAAGGAAATCGCCGCTTTCCTGAATATCACGAAGCCGCAGAACGCTTTCGAGGAAGCGCGGTGTCTGTTTTTGATCACGCGCGTTTTATTGTCGAAACTGGCGGCGATGAACGCGGAGGAAAGCAAGCGGGCGTCCGCTTTGGCGATCACGATGAACCGCGACGGCGGTTGGATTTGGGGGGCGGACGTGTTGGCGGCTTTGGGGCGCGACCCGAACGCGGCGGGCGTAACCGGTCTGACGGGCTTTGCCGTTTGGAACGACCTGACCGAATGGCAGGAAAGCGCTCCGGAACCTCCGGCGGGGACGCAACCGGTCGAAGCTTTTGAAGCCGAACGGAAATTGAAAGAACTGCTTGCCGTGCCGGCCGAAGGTTTCTCCGTGGAAGACCGCGCCGACCAGTTCGCCTATGCGAAAACGGTTTCCAAAGCGTTCGCGCCGCGCGCGGACGAAGGTGTTCCCGTCGCCGTTCTGGCGCAGGCGGGAACTGGAATCGGCAAAACGCTGGGCTATCTGGCGCCGGCGGGGGTGTGGAGCGCCAAAAACGCCGGTTCCGTTTGGATCAGCACTTATACCCGCAACCTGCAAAGGCAGTTGGAAAACGAGCTGTCGCGCCTGTATCCCGACCCTATGGTCAAACGCCGCAATATCGTCGTGCGCAAAGGGCGGGAAAATTATCTGTGCCTGTTGAACTTCGCCGAAGCGGTCGGACGGATTCCGTCTTCTCCGGCTTCTTCCGTGCCGTTGGGGCTGATCGCCCGCTGGATCGCGAAAACGAAAGACGGGGATTTAAGCGGCGGGGACTTTCCGGGGTGGCTTGCCGATATGCTGAACGCGCCCAGTCTGGCGGGGTTGGCCGACCAGAGGGGGGAGTGCATTTACGCTCAATGTCCGCACTATAAGAAATGCTTTATCGAAAAGGTTTTGCGCCGCAGCCGGCACGCCAAGATCGTCGTCGCCAACCACGCGCTTGTGATGACGCAGTTGGCGGGCGCGGCGGAGGAAGGCTTGTTGCCCGTGCGGTTCGTCTTTGACGAAGGGCATCAGCTGTTCAACGCGGCGGACGATATTTTCGCCGGCGAGATCAACTTGCGCGAAGGATGGGAGATGCGCCGCTGTCTGTTAGGGGCGGAAGACCGCCGTCACGCCGGACGCGCGCAAGGCATCCGCCGCAGAATCGAAGACTTGACTCTGGTTGTGCCGGACGTCAGTCTTGCCGTGCAGGACATCGCCGTTCTGGCCGCTTTTCTGCCGAGGACGGGCGCTTTGCAACGGCTGAAAAACAGGACGCCGCAGGGGAATTTTGAAAAGTTTTTAACGCAAGTCTATCGGCAGGTAACCGCCCGCGCGGAACAAACGGACGCGCTGTATTCTCTGGAATGTGAGCCGCGCCCCGTCGCGCCGGAACTGGCGGAAACGGCAAAGACGCTTTATGCGGACGTCAAGGCTTTGGAGGAAAAAGTCCGGCTGTTGATCCGCCTGATCGAAAAATACGTCAACGACGAAGCGGCAAACATCGAAACGGCGGACAAGCAAAGATACGCGGCCGTTCTGCGGTCGCTGAAAAAGACGGCGGCGGAACCTTTGGCGGTCTGGCGGCTGATGCTGGAACAGTTGGAGCTGAAAACGCCGCCCGATTTCGTGGACTGGTTGGAAATCACGCGCACGGACGGCTTTGACAGCGATGTCGGCTATCACCGCCACTGGATCGACCCGACCTATCCCTTCGCCAGTTCGTTAAAGCAGGTGGCGCACGGCGTCCTGATCACGTCGGCGACGCTGACGGACAGAAGCGGGGAAAATGAAACCGACTGGACTCACGCGGTCAAAAGAACGGGCGTAGCGCACCTGAACACGCCGGAACTGCTGTTCGACCTGACGAAAGCGGACTTTGAATCTCCGTTCGATTACGGGAAAAACTCCCGCGTGCTGATCATCACGGACGTGAACAAGGCAAGCTATGACGAGGTCGCGGCGGCGTATCGGGAGCTGTTTCTGGCGTCGCAGGGCGGAGGCTTGGGCATCTTCACGGCGATAAGACGCCTGAAAGAGGTTTACCGACGCATCAAAGACCCTCTGGCGGAAGAGGGCCTGCCGTTGTTGGCTCAGCATATTGACACGGTGAATCTGCAAACGCTTCTGGATATTTTCAAAGCGCAGGAGGAGGCCTGCCTGCTCGGGACGGACGCGGTCAGGGACGGGATCGACGTCCCCGGAAAATCGTTAAGAATGATCGTGTTCGACCGCGTGCCGTGGCACCGGCCGTCCATCGCTCACAAAGCCAGAAAAGCGGCGTTCGGCGAAACGGGCGAAGCGTACAACCTGATGCTTGTCCGTATGAAACTGGCGCAGGCGTTCGGCCGCTTAATTCGCAAAAAGGACGACAAAGGCGTGTTCGTGATGCTTGACCGCGCTTTGCCCAGCGAAACGCTGACCGCTTTTCCGAAAGACACGCCGATCGAAAAACTCGGCCTGAAAGACGCCGTGGCAAAAATCAGGGAGTTTTTCTAAAGATATGCACTATTGTTTATCAACATCAGCCGGAATGCTGTTGTCCTGTTCATAGTAATAGGAGTAATCGACCCCTTTCATAAACACTTCACGGTCGTTGATTTTATCCGTCAGCGCACTTTTCAACAAGGCTTTGATTTTTGTTGAATCCGAAGGACTTTTCCGCATGGCGTTCAGATAATCGTCCTTGTTGATTTTGCTCCAGTCCACGCAAAGCCGAAGATGTTTTTTCAGGATCAGGTCTATCCAGATTCTCGCGCTTCTGCCGTTTCCTTCTCTGAACGGGTGTGCGATGTTTATTTCGACATACTTGTCAACGATTTCATCAAAAGAGCTTTCCGGCATTTTTTCGATGGTTTTGAGCGTGTTTTCCAAAAACTGCGCGGGAGCGAAACGAAAGTTCTCCTTTGCGATATTGACATTTCTGATCTGTCCGGCGAAATCATACAGGCCGCCGAAAAGATAGCCGTGTATCTGTTGAAGCCCTTTGATCGTTCCGACTTCTATTGTTTCAAGCAACGAACTGTCAAACAGCGCATACGCTTTCGTTTTGCTTTTACCGTCGATACTTTCGTCGCTGTATGTGAACCATTCGATAAAACGGTTTGCCTGTTTGCTTGGAAAGTTCTTGGCAAGTTCGATGATACCGTCGTAATCAAGGACGTTTGCGGCGTGTTTCTTCCCGTCCGGCGCGACGAATTTGAACTGGGTAGTCACACTACCCAGTTGACTGCCCTCACGTTTCAGTTTCGCTTTCAGGTATTTCCAGTAATTTCTGTTTTTTTCGTAATCGTCCGAACCGCGCAACACACCGATGATATCCAACACCGAAAACCACCATTTGGCGTTTTCATCATCCCAAACAGCACGGACTTCCCGATCATCGAAAAACCGGATTGAAATTTTATTCATTTTTAGGCATATCCCCGGAAGCGGTTATGATTGATACCTTTGATAAACATATTGATTTCTGCTGTTTTTATCAACATAAAACAGTTGTCCGAATTTTTCGAATAACTGAAAACCGCCTGTTTGAAAACGATTTCGACCGGTTTCCGGAATTGGAAAACCTCGTCAGAAAAAAAATAAGAGGCAAAGCCGTTGGAGCCACCGTTTGCGCCCTCTCGGCAGGACCTCTGAAAAACACGCCGATCGAAAAACTCGGCCTGAAAGACGCCGTGGCAAAGATCAGGGAGTTCTTTTAATTAGCTATTGAAAAAAAATCTGTTTTTGTTAATTTGATATTGAACTTGTTTTAAATAATAGGTTCAGGGCGTCGAAAACCCTTTTAAGTACGGTCGCAAAGCATATGCGACTTAAAAGAAATATGCCGATTTCTGCCAGTGGGCGGATGTCGGCTGAATACGGCTATTCGCCTAATAGGTCGAGCCGTAAGTGCTTATACGGTTTTCGAACATCCGCCTACCTTTTAAAAAGGTAGGTTTTGTTTAACTGAAATGAAGGATGTTTGAAAAATGAAAAAACTAACTCTTACAATGCTTGGAACAGTGTTGCTGTTTTCAACTGCTGTTCAAGCACAAGAACAAACAATCAAAGGCTATGTTTCAATCAAAGCCGTTATGACAAAAACAGATGGTAGCTTTTGGGGCAACAAGAAAAAGTTTGACCCGAAGGGTGCAAATATTGCCGTCGGTATGAATGTCGATAAAAACATGCGTTTCGAACTCGAATACAATCGTCGGGAAAAGACAGATAAAACAGAGCCGTATATCGACGCTTTAGGCGGCGGTTGGTTCGAGGAAGGAATTGATAAAATGGAATTATCCGTGAAATCTTATATGCTGAACGGATATTTTGATTTTCATAACGCTTCCAAATTTACGCCGTATATCGGCATCGGGTTCGGACAGGCAAAAGTCGAATACGATTATACACAGAATTGGGCTGGTTATAATAATCTTGGTGTTTTAGTTGCTGACGGTGTGGACACTTATCACGCTTCCAAAACGAAATTCGCGTATAATATCAGTGCGGGAGCAAGTTATGATCTCAACGATCATTTAGCGTTGGATTTAGGATTGCGTTATGTCGACTACGGTTCTTTTTCGGATGCCGATGGCGATAAATACAAAACAAAATCCAAGGAAGTTTCTTTTGGAGTGAGATATTCTTTCTGATTGAAGTAAAAAAAAGCGGAGATTTTTCTCCGCTTTTCATTAAATGAAAAATGTTTAATAGAAATGCTTTTAAAACAAATTTAATTGTTCCGCTTTATCTGTTTCTGAAATTTTAAAAATTTCATCAAAATGACTGCTACTAACTAGAAGATTATCAAAGATAACATAGAATTTTTTATTAAGCTTTTTCATTTCTATAATATTATTTAATGTTCCTTTACTTTCTCCGTCCCAAATCATTAAGGCATAGTCAGAATCTTGAGCCATAGAAAGGTCTTTGAGAGTATATAAATCCCGTCCTTTTTCATTATGTGTAGAAAAAATTCTTTTTGTTTCCCAATTTCCGATGTTATTTCTGATATTATCTCCTGCATAATATACATTAACATTGGAATATCCTTTTTTTAATAGATACTTTTGAATATTTAAATCGACGCCTTTAGCATCACCTACAAGAATCGTATAATTATTTTGTATAATGCTATCAATTTTTTCGATTGCCTTGATAGGAAGTTTTTTTATTCTGATAGAGCCAGATAAAAATATTTTCATCAGTCAGGAATCCTTGTCTTTGTCAATGTAAAAACAGACACTTTATCATAACCGTTCCGAACAAATTTGTCTACATAAGCTTTTAGAGTTGCCCCGCTATCATAGAGATCATCAATAATTAAATAATGTAAGCTTTTGTTCAATTTTGAAAAATCAACCATAACAGTATCCGATATAGTTTTATATTTTTTTTCTGTAGGGACATTTTTCATTTGTTGAGTGTTCGTCGAAGATAAGATATTTTCTAAAAAAGACTTTTGAAATATTGTTGCTATTTGTTTCGCAATTTCTATAACAGGCTGAAAATCTCGGTTTATTGTTGGAGGAATGGGTAAAATAATATCCATATTTTGAATAAAAGCCAAAAAATTAGAATCATTCTGGAGTAAGTCTATAATTTTCAATACTTGTTGCTTGTCATGTTGGTATTTTAGTTTATATACAGCATCCCCCATAGCAGTGCGTTTAGTGTCATACGTTGGGCGACCATATTCATTATCTCCGAGATAAAGACTGCTGAGAGAGTGAAGATCAAATGCATATCCAGATTTCCAATTTCCTTTTAACTCAATCACTTGATGCCCCTATTCTTTTTATCTTACTATACCATAAAACATATTAAATATAAATCATTTAATGAAGTTCGGATATGAATTTAAAAGTTTGTTTATTTTTATCAACGAAACGCTGACCGCTTTTCCGAAAGGCATAACGATCGAAAAACTTGACCTGAAAGACTCGCCGGAAAAGATTAGAGAGTTCTTTTAATAACTATTGTTTATACCATCAGCCGGAAATCACAAATGTTTTTCTCATACCATATCAAAAAGATGTAATCCGTTCAACTTTTCCCCTCCGTTATATAATCCGCATATTTTGTATGACGACAGCTCAAACCGTCATCGTTCTATTTCCCTCTCTCTTTCTTTTGTTTGTCGGGGTTGTTTGCGTTCGGCGGGTAGGGTATAGTCTTTGCGCCCGAATGATTCCGTTATGTTTTTTTCAGATTGTTTTTCTGTCCGCTTGACTTTTCGGCGCATTGCGCTACAAATTTGAAAAATTATTTTTTTAAGAGAAGGATTTGTCTCATGGAAGTCAGAAGCAGATTTGCCCCTTCGCCGACGGGATATATGCACATCGGCAATTTGCGCACCGCTTTGTATGAATATCTGGTCGCCAAAAGCATGGGCGGCAAGTTCATCCTGCGCATCGAAGACACCGATCAGGAACGCTATGTCGACGGCGCGGTCGATATCATCTATAAAACGATGGAAATGGTCGGGCTGAAGCACGACGAAGGTCCCGACGTCGGCGGCGACTACGGGCCTTATGTCCAATCCCAGCGCAAGGCGATCTACAAGGAATACGCCGACAAGCTCGTTGACTTGGGCGGCGCGCATTATTGCTTCTGTTCCGAGGAGGAATTGGAACGTCAGCGCAAGGAATGCGAGGAAGCCGGAATCCCGTTCAAATTCCGCGACCCCTGCAAGCGCATCAGCGTCGAAGAAGCCCGCAAGCGCATCGCCGCGGGTGAAAAATACACCGTCCGCCAGACGATCGACCCGAAAGGCACCGTGTCTTTCGACGACCGCGTTTACGGACACGTTACCGTTGAAACGAAGACGCTCGATGAGGGCATCTTGCTGAAATCGGACGGACTGCCGACGTACAACTTCGCGAACGTGGTTGACGACCATCTGATGAAAATCACGCACGTCCTGCGCGGCAACGAATATCTGTCCTCCACGCCGAAATACAACCTGATGTATCAGGCGTTCGGGTGGGACATTCCCGAATACGTCCATCTGCCGCCGATCATGAAGGACGAACATAACAAGCTGTCCAAGCGCAACGGCGACGCATCGTTTCAGGACTTGGTCGCGAAAGGCTATCTGCCCGAAGCGATCGTGAACTATATCGTCCTGTTGGGGTGGAGTGCGAAGAACGACGAAGAAATCTTTTCGATGGCGGAGTTGGAAAAAATCTTCAATATCGACGGCATCAACAAGTCGCAGGCGATTTTCGACGGCGAAAAGCTGAAATGGATGAACGGCGTTTACGTTCGCGCTCTGCCGCCCGAAAAGTTCCACGAACTCGCTTTGCCGTATTACAAGGACGCGGTCAAACGCGATGTCGATCTGGTCGTGTTGTCGAAGTGCGTCCAGCCGCGCGTCAACGTGTTGAACGAAATCCCCGAAGCGGTCGATTTCATTGACGCTTTGCCAGAATACGACATTGAAATGTACGTTCACAAGAAAATGAAGACGACGCCGGAAATCGCTCTGAAGGCTTTGGAAGAAGCCGAAAAGGTCGTTGAAGGAATGACGGATTGGTCTTCGGTCGAAGCGGTGCACGAAGCGTTGCTGGCGATGCCGGAAAAGCTCGGCTTGAAAAACGGGCAGTTCCTGTGGCCGATCCGCACGGCTTTGACGGGCAAGCAATGCACGCCGACCGGCGCTGTCGAAGCGGCTTATCTGTTGGGCAAAGACGAAAGTCTGGCGCGTATCCGCAAGGGCATCGAAAAACTGAAAGCCGCCGTCGGTTAGCTTTTTTGAAAACAACAGGGAACGGCAGGGCGAATCGCTTTGCCGTTTCTTTTTATCAAAGATAAAAGAACGCTTTTCATCAGGTGATTTTTCATCTAAGATAGCGCTGTTTCGCGAAAAGGAGAGGGCAAATGGAGATAAACGACTACGATTTTCTGTTCAACGACGACGGCGAATTGATGCTGGTCTTTGACGGGTTCGACGAAGAACCCGAAAATCCGTGCCTGACCTTGGGGGACAGTCAGGCGACGCTGATCCGTTCCAAAAATATGCCGACGTTGCATATCAAAGACGTGCCGAACGACGTTTGGGCGACCTTGGAAAGCGTGCCGCAGATTCTGGTCTGCGAAATCGACGAAGACGGCGCGCCCGCGCAGGTCTATGACGCCCCCGTGAAGAAAATCTTTAACGCTTAGGAAGAAAAATGATCAAGGCCAACCCGTATTATTCCGATTTGTCCGCCAACTACCTGTTTCAGGAAATCGCCAAGAAAATCAAGGCGTTTAAAGAAAAAACGCCCGACGCCGACATTATCAGTCTGGGCATCGGGGACGTTACTCAACCGATTCCTTCGGCGTGCGTCGAAGCGATGAAAAAAGCCGCCGACGAAATGGCTTCCGCCTCGACGATGCGCGGCTACGGCCCCGAACAGGGCTACGAATTTTTGCGTCAGGCGATCGTCGACAACGACTATAAGGCGCGCGGCATTGACATATCCGCCGATGAAGTGTTCGTTTCGGACGGCGCGAAATGCGATGTCGGAAACATTCAGGAACTGTTTGCCACCGATATTCTGGTCGCCGTGCCCGATCCCGTCTATCCGGTCTATCGCGACACCAACATTATGGCCGGACGGAAAATCGAATTTCTGCCCTGCACGAAGGAAGCGGGCTTTTCTCCGGCTTTTCCGAAAGGCAAAGCGGAACTGATTTACCTGTGTTCCCCGAACAACCCGACGGGCGCGGTTTTGACGAAAGCCGACTTGGCGGCGTGGGTGAAATACGCGAAGGAAAACGACGCCGTGATCGTGTTCGATTCCGCCTATAAGGAATACATTTCAACACCCGATATTCCGCACAGCATTTACGAAGTCGATGGCGCGAAGGACGTTGCGATCGAGCTTCGTTCCTTTTCCAAAACGGCGGGCTTTACGGGCGTGCGGTGCGCTTATATGGTCGTGCCGAAAGCGTTAAAAGCGGTCGGCGGCAAAGGCGAGGAAGTTTCCCTGAACGCGATGTGGAGCCGCCGTCATTGCACGAAATTCAACGGCGTGGCGTATGTCGTCCAGCGCGCGGCGGAAGCGGTCTTTTCGCCCGAAGGCAAAAAACAGGTTCGGGAAATGGTCGGCTATTATATGGAAAACGCGCGGCTGATCCGCGAAACGCTGGCCGGTAAAGGCTTTACGGTTTACGGCGGTGTCGACGCCCCTTATATCTGGTTGGCGACGCCTGCGGGTATGACGTCTGTCGGTTTGTTTGAAAAATTGTTGAACGAAGCGCAACTGGTCTGCACCCCCGGTTCCGGTTTCGGTCAATGCGGCGAAGGCTTTGTGCGCCTGACGTCTTTCGGTTCGCGCGAAAACACTTTGAAGGCTCTGGACAGAATAGGGAAACTGGCTTTATGACGCAAATCCCCTTTATCAAAATGGACGGGCTCGGCAACGATTTCGTGATCATCGACAATCGGGCGGGGGGCGTCCGTCTGACGACGGAACAGATCGTCGCGATCGGCAACCGGAAAACGGGCGTCGGGTTCGACCAGATGATCGTCTTGGAAAAATCGGACAAGGCGGCGGTGAAGATTTTGTTTTTCAACGCGGACGGTTCGACGGCGGGGGCTTGCGGCAACGGGTCGCGCTGTACCGGAAAGTTGTTGATGGACGAAGCGGGTAATAACGCTGTCGAGATGGAATCTCCCGACGGACGGATTTTAAAAGCTTTCAGGGAAACGGCGGACGGGCTTGTTACCGTCAATATGGGACAACCGCGTTTGTTGTGGTCGGAAATTCCGTTGGCGAACGAAACGGACACCTTGTCGGTTCCCGTGTTGCCGGAGTTGCCGGACGCCTGTTGCGTGTCAATGGGCAATCCGCACGCCGTTTTCTTTGTTCAAGACGTTGAAAATTTTGACGTGGCGAAGTTCGGCTCTGTCATTGAAACGCACGCCTTGTTCCCGCAAAGAACGAACGTCGAGTTCGCCGAAGTTTTGGCACCCGATTTGATTCGTATGCGCGTGTGGGAACGCGGCGCGGGGATTACGGAAGCTTGCGGCACGGGCGCCTGCGCGACGCTGACGGCGGCGGTGCGTCGGAGATTGTCGGCGCAAAAGGCTGAAATCCGTATGGACGGCGGCTCTTTATGGATTGAATGGAAAGATCAAACCGATATTCTGATGACGGGGAAGACGCATTGCGCTTTTACGGGAACTTATAACGCGTAGGAGGAAAAATGGGCAGCAAATACATTATCGACTATGCCGAAAAGCTGAAAAACGGCGAATTAAAGGAAATCGTCGGCCGCAAAAAAGAAATCCGGCGCGTGATGCACATTCTGTTGCGCGATATGAAAAGCAATCCGATGCTGTTGGGGCAGACGGGGTTGGGCAAGACCTCTATTGTCGTGGGGGTGGCGGCGGCTTTGGCCGCGGGCGACTGTCCTCCGAAGCTGAAAGGCCGGACGGTTGTCGGCGTCGATATCGCGACAATGATGATTGACTGCAAAACGCAGGCGGAATACGAAGATCAGCTGAAAGAGGCGTTTCAGGAATTGCAAGCGGCCAAAGGTCAGAAAGTGTTGTTCATCAACGATTTGGGCTTTTTGGCAATGACGCCGAACGGCAACCACGAAATCCCGAAATTCCTCAAGCCGAAAGTGTTGGACGGCGGGATTCAATGCATCGTCGAAGCGGAATTGAACGCGTATAAAATGTACATCGAAACCGACCCCGATCTGATGAGCTGTCTGCAAACGATGTACATTGAAGAACCGACCCCCGCCGAAGTGACGGATATTCTGCGCGGTGTGGCTCCCCGCTACGAAGAAAAGTACGGCATTAAAATTCCCGACGATATCTTGCAGAAAGCGGTAACGATGTCGGCACGCTATGTCAAATCCCGTTTGTTTCCGGAAAAGGCTTTGGACTTGCTGGACGAAGCGGCGACCGGTCTGATGATGGCTTTGGACGAAGGCTCGACCACGGACAACGTTCTGACCGAACAGCATATCGCGAACATCGTTTCGTTCTGGACGGGGATTCCGATGGACAAGGTCGGCGCGGAAGACAAACAAAAACTGATCGATTTGGAAAACTTCATCGGCAGGCGCGTGATCGGTCAGCCGGAAGCCATTTCCGTTATTTCCGGTGCTGTCCGGCGTATGAAGTCAGGGTTGCAGGATCCGAACAGGCCGCTGGGCACATTTCTGTTCATCGGGACGACCGGCGTCGGTAAAACCGAATTGGCGAAGGCTTTGTCCGAATTTATGTTCGACGATGAAACCGCTTTGCTCCGTCTGGATATGTCCGAATATATGGAAAAGATTTCCGTTCAGCGTTTGTTGGGACCTCCTCCGGGGACTCCGGGGTTTGAAAACGGCGGCGTGCTGACCGAAGCCGTGCGTCTGCGTCCCTATCAGGTGGTGCTGTTCGACGAATTGGAAAAAGCGCACAGCGAAATCCTGAACCTGATGTTGCAGCTGCTGGACGAAGGGCGTTTGACGGACGGTAAAGGAACGACGGTCGATTTCAGAAACACGATCGTGATCATGACGTCCAACCTGGGCGCGAACCTGCCGCGTTATCAACGTATGGAATTCTTGCGTAAAAACCTGCGTCCCGAATTCCTCGCCCGTATCGACGACATCATTCCGTTCCACGGATTGGCGGAAGAAAACCTGCTGGCCATTGTGGACATTCACCTGAACAAATTCGTCAAGCGCGCCAAAGCGGTCGGGCTGAAAGCGGAACTGACGCTTGAGGCGCGCAAGTGGTTCGCGGACGAAGTCTTTATCGCGAAAAACGGTGTTCGTGAAATCAAGCGCTTGATTCAGCACCATATCGAAAACCCGCTGTCCGTGTTGATGATGTATGACAAGGTAACAAGCGAGGATTTGGTGAAAATCATTCGTCCGAAAGATAAAAAAGGCGTCGAAATCGTCATTCTGAAACCGGAAGATCAAAATAAGGTTCTGGAAGAAGCCGTTACCGTCGAAGCGAAAATGGATGACGGCGTGGATGATCGTCCGCCGCCTCCGCCGACGTTCAAGCTGAACGAAACGGGTGATGAAAACGCCGACTTGCCGGCGTGGAAACGCGCTCAGCTGGACGCTTCCAAGCAGCAGGGCGGAAACGAGCAGGCTCCCGCCACGCCGCATAAGGTGATAAAAGTGCCGGTGATGAAGGGCTTTAAATCGACTTTGGGCAAGGGGTTGGGAATGCCTAAAATGCCTTCCGCCGCAATGGCGCACAGCGTTTCCGAACCGCAGGCCGTTCCCGATACGCCGCCGGCACCTGTTCCGGAAGCTGCGCCGGACCTTGATCCTGCTCCTGTTCCGGATGTGCCGCCTGTTCCTCCGGCGGCAGGATAAGTTGTTAAAAAAAACGTCATCTTTCGCGGATGGCGTTTTTTTATGAGAAAAATTTTCGTTAACAATATCTTATGACATTATCCCTAAAATCAAATTGTTTTTATTATATTTTTTATTGAAACAAAAAAATAGACCTTGTCTTTGTGAAAAGAAAAAGGTTATCTTTTAAATAGTGTATCGGTTTTTGATTTTTTGAGAACAGGCTTATGTCAGACAAAGAAGAAAACAAACAGCAAAGAAATATCGGATATATTACAGCCATTCAGGGCAGTGTTGTCGATATCCGATTTGAAGAAAAGCTTCCTGCCGTTTATAATGAACTCAGAACGGGAGAAGATGGCGCTCTCGCAATAGAAGTCGAGGCTCATCTGGACGCGCAGACCGTTCGCGGATTGGCTTTGGGGCCGACCAGAGGATTGTTCCGCGGACAGGAAGTCGTTGATACCGAACATATGCTCAGCGTTCCGGTCGGGGACAAAATTTTGGGTCGTATGTTCAACGTGTTCGGTGATGCTATTGACGGCGGTCAGCCCGTGGAAGAAACGGATCGGCGTCCGATTCATAATCATTCTTTGCCTTTGGAACGGCGCAGCGTGGATTCTCAGGTGTTTGTTTCCGGCATTAAAGCGATTGATTTGCTGGCTCCGATGGAACGCGGCGGAAAGGCCGGTCTGTTCGGCGGCGCGGGCGTCGGAAAAACGGTTCTGATTACCGAAATGATCAACAATATGGTCGGTCGTTATGAAGGTGTGTCTCTGTTTTGCGGCGTCGGCGAACGCTGCCGCGAAGGAGAGCAGCTTTACCGTGAAATGCGCGATGCCGGTGTTTTGGACAAGACGATTATGATGTTCGGCCAGATGAACGAAGCGCCGGGCATTCGTTTCCGCGTGGCGCATGCGGCGCTGGCGATGGCAGAATATTTCCGCGATGAAAAGAAACAGGATGTGCTTTTGCTGATCGACAACGTTTTCCGTTTCGTTCAGGCCGGTTCCGAAATTTCCGTTTTGATGGGACAGATGCCGTCCCGCGTGGGCTATCAGCCTTCTTTGGCAACTGAAATCGCTTCGCTGCAGGAACGCATTGCTTCTACGGCCAGCGGGGCGATCACTTCCATTCAGGCGGTATATGTCCCGGCGGACGATCTGACGGACCCGTCGGCCAGCCATACGTTTGCGCACTTGTCTTCCAATATCGTTCTGTCGCGCGCCCGCGTGTCGCAAGGGCTTTATCCCGCGGTCGATCCGCTGGCTTCGGGGTCCAATATGCTGACGCCTCTGACGGTCGGCGAACGTCATTATAAAGTGGCAACCGCCGTGCGCCGCACGTTGGCGGAATACGAGGAATTAAAGGATATTATCGCTATGTTGGGCTTTGACGAACTGCCCGAAAACGATCAGAAAACGGTTTTAAAAGCGCGTAAACTGGAACGTTTCCTGACGCAGCCGTTCTTTACGACATTCCACTTTACCGGAATGGAAGGACGTTCGGTCGAATTGGAAGACACTTTGCGCGGATGCGAAAAGATTTTGTCCGGAGAAATGGACGAAGTGCCCGAAAACGCGTTTTATATGGTCGGCACGATTGAAGACGTTCTGGCTAAGGCCGAAAAGATGAAGGAGGCGCAGTCCGCCGCATGAGGTTGAAAACGCTGACGCCTGCCGGAATAGTGGTTGACGAACGAGTGTCCCGCGTCCGTTTCGACGCGTTGGACGGCTCTTTTACGTTTTTGCCGAAACACGCCGATTTTGTGACGGTGATCGTCCCCGGTTTGGTGTCTTTTGAAATCGAAGGCGGAAAAAAAGACGGCAAAGAAGTATATATGGCGTGCGACAAGGGAATGTTGGTCAAAGCCAATACAACCGTTTTATTGTCGGTGCGCCGCGCCGTTATCAGTGAAAATCTGGCGGAATTGTCCCGTACGATAGCTGAAGAATTCAAAAAGGACGAAGAAAACAGAAAAGCGGTCAATGTCGCGATGGCGCGGCTTGAAACGGGATTGACGCGTCAGGTTCTGCGCCGCAATTTGAATAATCAGCCGGATCAGTTGAAAGGTTAAAAAATGAGTATGGAAAAACCTGAAAAAACGGATGCGGAAAAAGCGTTGGCAGAACGTTTGGCAAAACGGGCTTCCCGCCATCTGATCAACAAAACGGACAAGGAAGCTTTTACTCCGACTAAAGGATTGGCTTTTTTGGGGGCTTTGGGTTGGAACATTCCCATTCCGACGATTTTAGGGGTGATGCTCGGGCGTTGGATGGATGCGCACCACAAGGTCGCGTCGATTTCGTGGACGCTGAATTTTTTGTTGTTGGGATTTGCTTTCGGCGCAATCGGCGCTTGGCAGTGGCTGAAACGCGAAGGGATAGAACGCGCGCAAAAGGAACAAAACCGCCGCAACGCTTTGGTGGAAGAGGCGCAAAATATGTCGATGTCTTCCGAAGCGGAAGAGGCTGAAAAATCGGATGATGAAGAGGAAAACGGATAATGTTGTCATTTTCCCCTTTGAATGTCGGTATCGGATTGATTGGCGGAGCTGCGTTGGGCGGCGTGTATTTCGGCGGACTGTGGCTGTCGGTAAAAAAACTGAAAAACATAGAAAACAAAAAAAGGTTTTTGTTCTTCAGTTGGATCGTCCGCTCCGTCATTTTGTGTTTCGGATTGTACGGGTTGGTTCGTTATAACGCCGCCGCGTTGCTGTGCGGAGCTGTCAGCCTGCTGATAACCAAAAGCGTGATCGTGCGCGCGGTCAAACGGAAATTGAATGAAAAAAAGGAGATGCCGGTATGTTAGAAGTCTATGATCAACAGATAGCTTTCATTCTGCCGTATTTGAACATTCCTGTGAACTGGACGATTGCGTCGACGTGGATCGTGATGGTTGTTTTGATGATCGTTTCGTGGCTGGCAACGCGTCATCTGAAAACGGGATATACGGTGTCCCATTGGCAAACGGCAATGGAAGTTATCGTTAAAGGCATTTACGGACAAATCAACGAAGTGACGAAAAGCAACGTGATGTCATATCTGCCGTTTATCGGAACGCTGTTCATTTTCATTCTGACATGCAACATCCTGACGATTTTCCCCACGTTCAAAACGCCGACCGCTTCCTTGTCAACGACAGGCGCTTTGGCTTTGATGGTGTTGTGCGGCGTGCCGTTTTTCGGAATTAAAAGCGCCGGTTTGAAAAAGTATTTGAAAAAGTATATCGAACCGTCGCCGGCGATGCTGCCGTTTAATGTTTTAAGCGAACTGACATCAACGGGAGCGATGGCCATCCGTTTGTTCGGGAATGTTTTGTCCGGTGTGATTATCGGATCAATCTGTATGATGCTGGTACCGTTTATTTTGCCTTTGCCGATGCAGGTGCTGGGGCTGTTTACCGGTATGATTCAGGCATATATTTTTGCAATGTTGGCTTTGATGTATGTATCTTCCGTTCACGCAGACGAGGAAGAACAGGTTAAAGCCGAAGAAAAAAAATCAGCCGAGGCTGAAGAAACTTTATAAATCTGGGAGGATATTATGGATTTAGTAGCGATTTTGGGTGCGGTTTCAATTTTTACGGCCGGAATGACTTTGGCGCTCGGTGCCGGTGCAGTCGGTCTGGCGGAAGGCTATGCCGTGGCGTCCGGTTTAACGTCTTTGGCTCAGCAGCCCGACGAAGCCGGTTCCATTTCCAGAACGATGTTTATTTCTCTGGCGATTGTTGAAACGTCTTCGATTTACTGCTTCGTCGTTACGATGATTTTGTTGTTCGCCAATCCGTTCTGGCAGTACGCTATCAGCGCCGCCGCAAAATAACGGGCATTTTCCGCCTTTAACCTGACAATTAAGGAACAGAAATATGTCTTTAGATTTTACAACAATGTTGGCGCAGATCGTCAATTTCACGATTTTGGTTTTCGTGCTGTACAAGTTTTTATACAAACCCTTGCTTGTCGCGATCGCCAAACGTGAAAAGCATATTGCCGATGAAGTCCAGAACGCCGAAACGTTGGCCGCGGAAGCCGAAAAAAAACTGGATGATTTGAATAAACGTTATCTGGATATCGACACAGAACGCACGCATATTCTGAAAGAAGCCAGAGAGGAAGCCGATAAACTGCGCAAACAGCTGGGGCAGGAGGCTCAGGCCGAAATTCTGGAAAAGAAGCTGATTATGCAAAAGGAAATGGAACGCGAAAAAGCGTTGATGACAAACGAATTCCGTCAGGCTGTCGTTTCCAATTTCCTTGAATTCGCCCGCAAAGCTTTCAAAAGTATGGCAGATGAAACATTGGAAGAACGTTTCCTTTCCGTTTTTAAACGGAAACTGGAAGAATTGCCGCGCAAGGATAAAATGCTGTTGTCCGCCGATGCTGCGGATGCCGAGATTCAGATTTCCACTTCCGAGGAAGTTTCTCAGGAGGCTCAGGACGGCTTGAAAAAAATGCTGGCCGAGGTTTTGGAAATTGAAAATCCGCAGGTAGTTTTTTCGGTTAATTCCCATTTGCTGTGCGGCATCGAATTTTCCGTCAACGGAAATGTCGTTTCGTGGAATTTAGACGATTATCTGAACACGTTTACAACGAAAATGCACGATGCTTTGGAAAACATTTCTTTGCGCATGGGCCGCGAAGAAGGCTGATAAAGAACGGATAAGATATGTTAATAGAAACGGTAAAAGATGTTTTTGATGTCGTTCAGGATACGATCAATCTGCAATCGACCGCTCTGAATGTTGAAGAAATCAGCACGGTTTCTTCTGTGTCCGGCGGAACGGCCGAAGTTTCCCGTCTGGATAATGTTCAGATGGAGGAACTGTTGATGTTCCCGAACAACGTTATGGGGATGACGTTCACTCTGGCGCCGGATTCCGTCGGTGTCGTTTTCCTGAACCAACCCGATAAAATCAAAGCCGGCGACCGCGTGTACCGTACCGGCCGCGTTGTGGACGTTCCCGTCGGCGAACGTTTGTTGGGACGCGTGATCGATCCTCTGGGCAATCCTTTGGACGGAGCCGGCCCCGTTGTTACCGTCCACCGGCGCAAGGTGGAACGCGAGGCGTATCCTATTATGTCGCGTTCCCCCGTATCGGAACCGCTGCAGACGGGCATCAAGGCGATTGATTCTTTCACACCGATCGGACGCGGACAGCGCGAATTGATTTTGGGCGACCGGCAAACGGGAAAAACCGCTTTGGCCGTAGATACGATCATCAATCAGAAAGACACGGGCGTGATCTGCATTTACTGCGCGATTGCCCAGCGCGGAACGGCGATCGCCCGCGTGGTTGACAATCTGAAAAAATATGATGTGCTGAAAAACACGATTGTTGTGGCTGCTTCCGGCGATGAAACGGCGGGCATGCAGTATATCGCTCCGTATGCGGCGACGGCGATCGGCGAATACTTTATGGAAAAGGGCAAGGATGTTCTCGTCATTTACGACGACCTGACGAACCATGCCCGCGCGTACCGCGAACTGTCTTTGTTGTTGCGCCGTCCTCCCGGCCGCGAAGCTTTCCCGGGCGATATTTTCTATATTCATTCCCGTTTATTGGAACGTTCGACGCGTCTGCGTCCCGAATTCGGCGGCGGTTCTCTGACAGCTCTGCCGATTGTTGAAACGGAGGCGCAAAATATTTCCGCTTACATTCCGACAAACATCATTTCCATTACTGACGGACAAATTTATCTGTCTTCTCCGATGTTTCAGAAAGGCATTCTGCCCGCGATCGACACGGGGCGCTCGGTTTCCCGTGTGGGCGGCGACGCACAGCTGCCGGCGTACAGTTCTCTGGTTGGTCCGCTGAAGCTGTCATTTTCGCAGTTCGAGGAATTGGAAAGCTTTGCAAAGTTCCGTTCGCATCTGGATGCCGACACGGAAAGACAGCTTAAACGCGGTCGCGCTATCCGCGCCGTGATGCAGCAGAAGCAGTTCGCGCCTGTGCCTGTCGTCGATCAAATTGCAGTGTTGTTCGCGACGACGGAAGGACTTTTGGATAACGTATCCGATAAATTGCGTGATAAAGCGTATGCGATTATTTCCAATCTGATGAAAACGAAACATCGTGAAATAGCCGAACTTATTCTGCGCCGCGAGAAGTTGTCAGCCGAAAACAAAAAGCAGCTGACGGCAGATATTAAAGAAGCTTTGATTAACGAACGCGTTTTGTCCGCCAAACAGGTTTAGGAAAAAGTATGGATATTGAAGGGCTTCAAAAGCGCATCAAGACAACAAAGGATTTACGGTCGATCGTTTCCACGATGAAATCGTTGTCTGCGGTCAGTATCATTCAATACGACACGGCTTTGAAATCGTTGGTGGAATATGGCCGGACAATCAATCTGAGCGCGGTCGCTTTGATGAAAAACGGCGATTTAAAGCTGCCGAAAAATCCGTCCGTCAAACCGGATGCCAAACGGGCATTGGCCGTTGTTATCGGGTCGGATACGGGACTGGTCGGCAAAATGAACCGCGAAGTCGTCCGCTATGCCGAAAAATTTCTGACGGAAAAGGGATTTAAAGTCGAACAAACGGCTTTTATCGCCGTCGGTCGCCAGATCATTGCTCAGTTGTCGCGCGACGAACGCAATTTAATCGAAAGCTATCCGATTTCCAATTCGGTTAAAGCGGTCAGCAAAACGGCGGCTTCCGTTTTGGTAACGGCGCACGAACATATGCAGACGGCCAGAACGACACATGTTTATATTTTTTACAGTCAAAAACAGGGAACGGGCGTCGTTCCGGTGTCTTCCTTATTGATGCCGTTGGGAACGGAATGGTTGGAACGGTTGAAAAATATCGGGTGGCCGGGACATAATTTTCCGACATATACGCTGCCGCCGGAACAGATCTTTTCCGCGTTGATGAAGGAACGGTTGCTGATCGAACTGTCAACGGCGATTACGGACGCTTTGTCGGCGGAACATCATATGCGCTTAACGACGATGCAGGCGGCGGAAAAAAACATTGATGAAAATCTGGAAGCGATGAATCTGGAATATCAGCAGATGCGTCAGGAAAACATCACGACGGAATTGCTGGACGTCGTTTCCGGCGCGGAAGCGTTAAGAACGCAGAAAAGGAAATAAAAAAAAGGCGGTTGCGTTTAACCGCCTTTTAGGAAAAGCTTTTTCTATCCGAGTTCTTCAACGGATTTTTTAAAACATTCGTATAAAGCATCGTCAATTTCTTTATATTTTCGGCATTCACATGTGATGCTTTTATCAATTAATGGAAAAGAAAAGGTTTTTGTTCCATCGGTGTTTTCAACGAAAGAAAATAAACTTCCTTTGCGTTCTTTTTTATAAAATACCGCAAATAAAGTTTTATGATCCTTGTATGTTACGGAATCTATTGCCGCGTATTCTGCGTCAGTTTTCACCAAAAACGCTAAACGTTGTTTAGCATAGTTGTAGGCGTAAAGTTCTTCGTCCGTAGTAATAATATCAGGTTTTATCTCTGGTAAAACAACAGATGTTTCAGGAATATCGTCTTTCTTTTCATCTATTTTTACAAAACGCTTGTCCGCCAATCCGACACGGTCTAAAATCCTCTTGTCAATAAAGCCGGCAAAGGCACTTTTAACAAGTTCAGCATTTTCATCAAGAACTCTTTTCGTTATCTTTTGGTTAATCCCTTCACAATTTGAAAGTAAATAACGAATAAAATCTTCGGATGGGGTGTTTAAGTTCTTTTCCAAAAAAGAGATGATTGATGAAAAAACAACTTTTTTCTTTGCTTCCGCACCTACATTGTCGGGATCAAATTGCTTTTTTATAAAACCGAAAATAGCTTTTATTTGTTCATCATCAATTCTTCCGTTTGCAAAATCTTCAAAATTGAAAGAGATAAAAGGTTCATCGTCCATCATATTAGGTGAATCGCAATCGGCGAAAAACTCATAGACCAGACCGTCTGTCAAAATACCAAGTTTGATACTTTTGCAGGCATTAAAATAACTTTTTAATTGGCCCCTATCATTTTTTTCAACATTGCATTTACATTCGATGGCAATGACGGGATTCCCATCTTTCATAATGGCATAATCAACACGATTTTTATATTTATCGGAAAAATCTGCAGGATGTTCAGGTTTAACTTCGTTAATGTCGAATATATCGTAACCAAGCAAAGCTATAAAAGGAAGAACCATTCCGTGTTTGCATGATTCTTCATTTAAGCAACTCGATTTTCTTTTTACGCACATTATTGCGTGGTTCACGATTTTTTCTCTGAAATCTTTTTGTTCGTCCGTCATTCCCATACTGATTCTCCGTATTTTGCAAAAACAAATCCCACTTTTCGCAAAGTGGGCGGATGTTCGAAAACCGTATATCAGTAAAGACGGCACGGCGATTTCGCGCATAGCCTTATAACGCCATCATCCGCCCGTTTCAGGCAGAGATGTGCGTATAATTTGTCAGTCGCCATACACAATGCGACTACTGATAAAAGGGTTTTCGATGCTCTGCCGGATAAAAAATCCGGCAGAAGCAGTTTAGCAAAAAGGAAAAAGGCTTTCAAGCGCCGCGTTTATCTCAGATATTCCCGATAATCGCGAATATTCCTGTGGAAACGAAGTTTTTTCACATATTCCAGCGGGTTTTTCGGCGTGACTAAAGCGCCCGGAACACGGTTCAGCCAATCGTAAGTTCGCGTCAGCAGAAAGCGCAAGGCGCTGCCTAAAGCCAATGTCGGCAACGCTTCTTTTTCGACATCGGAAAGCGGGCGAATGCGATCGTATTCTTCGATCATATTTTTCGCTTTGGC
>CALDOX010000014.1:0-274809 GCA_937912005.1 uncultured Alphaproteobacteria bacterium | reverse complement strand
CTGAAAATTCCGCGCTCCTCTTTGTTCGTATATGTCAAATCTCATCCCGAATTGAGGGAGGCCGTTTGATGATTTTTCTTGTTTTCTCTTATGAACGGGATGCTTCGGCTATGTCCAAGGCCAAAAACCTAAAAGCCGGAGAAATGTCAAAAATACATTTTTTAGTATCATCCCGTTCGCTTTGCTTTAGAGGTATTTATGATTTCATTTCTTGATTTGGCCAAAATAAACAATCGCTTCCGTTCGGAAATCGACGCCCGTTTTACCCGTATTCTGGATAAGGGATGGTATTTGCAAGGCGAAGAAAACGAACGGTTTTCGAAGCATTTTGCCGAATATTGCGGCACAAAATACGCTTTGGGGGTTGCAAACGGACTGGACGCGCTGAATTTGATTATCCGCGCGCACGGGTTCGGTGCCGGCGATGAGATCATTGTGCCGTCGAACACGTATATTGCGACAATACTGGCTATCTCGGAAAATGGATGCACGCCGGTTTTGGTCGAACCGGACATTCACACGTACAATATCGATCCCGACAAAATCGAAGCGGCGATTACGCCAAAAACAAAGGCGATCATGGTCGTCCATCTGTACGGTCAGGCCGTTCAAATGAAGACAATATGGGAAATAGCGATGATGCACGGTCTGAAAGTGTTTGAGGACTGCGCACAGGCGCACGGAGCCTTATATCAGGGAATTCGTGTCGGCAATCTGTCGGACGCGGGAGCGTTTTCGTTCTATCCAGGGAAGAACCTCGGCTGCATGGGCGACGGCGGCGCAGTCGTGACGAACGACGAAGAGCTGTATAAAAAAATCAAAGCTTTGGCGAATTACGGTTCCGATCGCAAATATCACCATATTTACAAAGGGACGAACAGCCGTCTGGATGAGCTGCAGGCGGCGGTGCTGGACGTGAAGTTGCCGCACTTGGACGCGGACAACGCCCGCCGGCGCGAAATCGCGGCATATTACCGCAAGAACATCACGAACCCGAAGATCATTCTGCCGGAAACGTACAGCGAAGACGCGGCCGTTTGGCACGTTTTTGCGGTCAGGACAGAGGAACGCGACCGTTTCCAAAAATATCTGACGGATAACGGCGTGCAGACGATCATCCACTATCCGACGCCTCCGCACAAGCAGGGCGCGTATGCGGAATGGAACGGCCGTTCTTATCCGGTTGCGGAAGAAATTCACCGCACGATCATTTCTTTGCCGATGTCGCCGGTGCTGACCGACGATGAAGTCAGACAAGTTACGGAGATCGTTAATGAGTACAGATGATCTGATTTCCGTAACGATAAGTGCTTACAATCATGAACGCTACGTTGAAGAATGTATCCGTTCGATTATGGCGCAGACGTATCAAGACATTGAACTGCTGATCATTGACGACGGGTCGACGGACGGTACTTTTGCCAAAATGCAGGAATTGAAGCCGGAATGCGAAAAGCGTTTTGTCCGCGTCGTTATGGAAACACAGGAAAATCACGGCGTTTATTATACCGGAAACAAACTTTTCGCAATGGCAAACGGAAAGTACATCTATGCGATCGCTTCGGACGATGTTGCCAAACCGGACGCGATAGAAAAGCTTCACGCTTTTCTGGCGGAAAATCCGGATTATGTTCTGGCTGTCGGCGATAATGAAATCATCAACGGCAATTCGGAACGCGTTTACTGGGGCAAGGATCGAAAAGTCGTTCCGGAAAGCGAAGCCCTTTACAGAACGTTCGGTGACGAATTGCACATCAACGAACCGGACAATAAACATCCCGATTTCGGTAGCTATGAAGATTTGCTGAAAGGCAATTATATTCCGAACGGATACCTGTATTCACGTCGAGCGATGGCGGAGTCCGAACCGCCGGTCGAAGGAATTTTACTGGAAGACTGGTTTATGCATATCCGCCTGTGCAAAAAGGGAAAATACAAATATATTCCGGAAATTTTATTTTCCTACCGCTGGCATACAACAAACACCATTTCCAATCCCGCATTCAAGGCGAAGTCGTTGGAAATTTTCCGCCAGATTTACGAGAACGAAAAAGAATACTGCTTTACCCACGGATATAAAAAACAGTGGGAACGCCAATGGTGCAAACGTTTCGGTTGGCGGGCGAAATGGAAGAAACTGCGTGATTTCATAAGAGGAAAAAAATGACGGCGAACACGGCTTTAATCTCTCTGCAGGTTCACGGCGACGACCGCGGTTCCCTGATCGCACTGGAAAACGGGCACAACCTGCCGTTCGACGTCAAACGCGTCTATTACATCTACGGCACGAAAGAAGGTGTTTCCCGCGGTTTTCACGCGCATAAAAAACTGAAACAGCTACTGATTGCCGTATCGGGAAGCGCTACAATCAAATGCGAATATAACGGATCACAAAAAGAATACACGTTGAACCGCCCCGATGAAGGCTTGCTGATCAAAGGCCTCGTCTGGCGGGAAATGCACGATTTTTCCCCCGATTGTGTCCTGTTGGTTCTGGCCGACGATTATTACAACGAAAGCGATTACATCCGCGATTATTCCATATTTTCAGAGGAAAATCGGAAATGAGCATTTTTATCCACCCTCTTTCCGACGTTCAATCGGAACATATCGGCGAAGGAACAAAAATCTGGCAGTTTTGCGTCGTCCTGCCTGAAGCCGTCATCGGCAAAGACTGCAACATCTGTTCGCATTGCTTTATTGAAAACAAAGCTATCGTCGGCAATCGCTGTACGGTTAAATGCGGCGTGCAACTTTGGGACGGCATCACGTTGGAGGACGATGTTTTCGTCGGAGCAAACGTTAGCTTTTGCAATGACCGGTATCCGAAATCCCATAATTCCGATTTTAATCTGGAACCAGTTCTTGTCAAAAAAGGCGCATCCATCGGCGCAAACGCTACAATCCTGCCGGGGGTAACCATCGGCGAAAACGCCCTCATCGCCGCGGGAAGCATCGTTACAAAAGATGTTCCCGCGAATACGGTTTTTAAAAACAGAGGAGGATTTATGATCAAAAACACGCACGATTTTAAACCGCTTGAAGGAAAGTACGTCAATCTGCGCGAAGTCAAGATTGATGACGCGGCGTTCATTCTTTCTTTGCGTTGCGATGAAAAGAAAGCGAGATTTCTGCATAAAACGGAAAACAATCTGGAAAAGCAAATTGAATACCTGAAACGTTATAAAACATTGGATAACGAATGGTATTTCATCATTGAAAACAAGCAGCATGAACCGAGAGGAACAATCCGTCTTTACGATATTCATGACGATCAATTCACGGGCGGCAGTTGGCTGATGGTTTCGGACGCGTTGCCGGAAGAAAGCATAGAAGGGGATATTTTAGTGGGACAATATGCGTTTGAAACTCTTGGTTTTAAGCAGTCGGTTTTTGATGTTCGGAAAAAGAATAAAAAAGTTGTCAGATACCATTTGTTTTCAGGCGCAAAAATCATTGATGAAACAGACATAGATTACATTTTTAAAACAACGAAAGAAGATTTTTCCCAGAAATTGAAACTGCTTGAAAGATTGTAATATGACTGAAATTTCCAGAGTATATTTTTTGGCAATGAGTTATACCGTCGGCGGCGGCATGTATTTTTATACGCGTTTGATGGAGTATTTGGTTGAACGGAAAAATGTCAAAGTCGGCATTATCGATTTTCAGGACGGACTTTTTCCCGAATATGTTCATGAAACCCATCCAGAGAATGTACACCATGTGAACATAAAGGATTTCAGCTGGGAATTAGAGGATAATTCCGTTATTTTTTGCCCGTTGGAATGGACGAGCTTGTTGCATAAGACATCAGCTAAAAACGTTCGTATCGCGACTATTATTTGGGAATCTGAAATCGGATGGAAGATTGTATTTGAAAAAAGAGAATTAAAAAAATTAAGTCTTCTGGTTAAAGAAAAAGATGCCGTTTGTTTTATAGACACTTCTTTGGCTAAATTTGTAAAAGATACGCAGCTGAAAACGGATTTCAAAGAAACCATTTTACCGCTATATGCTGAAATGCATGCCGAAAAATTTGAGCATAGCCAAGTCAATCCAAGTGAAATAAATCTTGTTTGGTTGGGACGTTTAAGTCCAACAAAGATTATGTCTTTGGAAAATATCGTTCAGAATTTTTCTCTATATAAAACGGATAAAAAGAAACGATTTCACATTATCGGTGATGGAAATGCAATTAATCCATTGAAAGAGTTTTGCAGAAAGTTTCCGGATATTGAATTCATCTTTTGCGGTGTGATGGTCGGAGAGGAGCTGAAAGAATATCTGCAAACAAAAACGGATATCGCAGTTGCGATGGGAACTTCCTGCATTAACTGCGCAGATTTAGGGCTTCCTGCTATTTGGGCGCATGAATGGCCATATCCGTTTTTTTGCGATCAATTCGTCTGGGCGCATGAACAGACGGGATTTAATTTGTCATCTTCCTATCTGCGTGAATATCGTCGAGGGAAAGAGAAATGTTTTCAAGATATGTTGGATGAATGTTTCGTCAACGGAAGGCTTTCTGAAATAGGTGAAAAATGTCGTGATACCGTCAGGGGCGATCACGGAAATCTGCAAACAATCGGCCAAAAGTTTTATGACATCATTTCCGGTACGAAACTGTGTTATGAAGATTTGAAAAAATTATTCAAAAAAATGCCGTATAATCAACTAAGAGTAAACAGATTAAAACTTTTTGGTTTGACAATTTATAAAACGATTCAATTTTATAATGTAACGTCGTTTTATTTTATGGGCTTGAAGATATTTAAAATAAAACACAGCGGTGATGTAACACGGTTTTATTTTCTGTTTATGCCATTGCCGATTAAGTTAAAACGGTTTGGCGGTTATTCATTCCCCGATATAACCAACCGGTCTTTAAGATATACTTCAAATAAAAATAAAGGAGGAGAACAATGACCGTTTCCTCTTTCAATCATGTGCGCATATGCGGAATAAAGACAGTAATACCGGAACGGTTCATTGATATAGATGATGAACTGCAATACTTCGATAACAATCCGAAAAAGCTTGCCCGCGCAAAGAAAATGATGGGATACGGCCGGCGTTATATCGCCGATGACAACACGACCGTTACGGATATGGCCGTTGACGCGGCGGAAAAGCTGATGACAGAAATGAAAATCGACCGCGATGAAATTGATTTGCTGATTTTCGTCAATCAGAAACCGGATTACAAGGAACCGAACGATGCCTATGTCGCTCACGGTCGATTGAATTTGAATAAAAATTGCACTTCGTTGGATCTGAATATGGGGTGTTCGGGATATGTCCACGCGTTGATGACGGCGCACGCGTTCCTTTCATCAGGGAACTATAAAAAATGTCTGCTGTTGGCGGGGGATCTGTGCGCTCGCACGAACGATCCAACGGACAGAAAGAAAGCCCCCGTGTTCGGAGATGCCGTTTCAGCAACTTTGCTGGAATATACAGAGGAAGACAGAAAAGCCTTTTTTGTTACGGGAAGCGACGGCAAAGGATGGAATAAAATTGTTTATCCTGTTGGTGGAGCTCGGATTCCATTGACAAAGGAAAATATAGATTTGTGCTTTGAAGACGGTAACGGCAACAAGTGGAAAACTACGCAGGCTATTTTAAAAGGAGAAGACGTCTTTAATTTTACGATGGATGTTGCGCCCGCGTTGCTGAACGATACAATGAAAGCGGCAAACTGGATGGCGGACGACATTGATTTATTCGCCATTCATCAGGCAAACAAACAGATCGTCGAAAACATTGTTTCCAAAGCAGGCGTTCCGCCTGAAAAAGCCCCCGTTGACGTTTTTTCAAAATATGCGAACAACTCGACCAATTCGGTCGTAACGGTCTTATGCGACCAGACAAAGCCGTTGAAAAACGTAATTTTATGCGCCTTTGGTGTCGGGTTGTCATGGAGCGGAGCGGCGCTTGATTTGTCCGGAATGTATAACGGCGGAATATCATCGTATATTTCCCCGAAGGATAAGCCGACGCGCGAACAACAAATTCAATACTGGATCAACTACTTTAAAGGAGAAGAAGAATGACAAACGAAGAGTTTTTAACTCAAATGCAGGACGTTTTGCAAACGGAGGAAGACCTGTCCATGGATACCGTTCTGAATGATTTGGACGAATGGGATTCCTTGTCCGTGATGGCGACGATGGCGTTTTTGGAAAAGTCTTTCGGCGTCAAAACGACAATGAAAGATTACAAGGAAATGAAAACAATCGGCGATATTGCTAAAAAGGCGGGACTTTAAAAATGATTTCATTTACACCGGAACAACGTTTTATCGTTACGGGGGCTTCGTCAGGGATTGGCGAAGCCGTGGCCTTGTTATTGAATGAATTGAGGGCAACAGTCATCGGTATCGGCCGCAGCCAAGAACGGCTTGAGGGAATGAAAGCCAAGGCAAAATATCCCGAAAACATTTTTTTAGAACAAAAAGATTTAACGGAAGATATTGAAGGTTTGCCCGCGTGGATCAAATCGTTGAAAGACAAATACGGCAAATTTCAGGGTATGGCTTGTTGCGCGGGAATAGGGACTTTGCTTTCGTTACAATCAATGGACATTGATGCAATTAAACAGACGTTTGATGTAAATTATTTTTCAGCTGTTTTTCTGGCAAAAGGGTTCGCAGATCGGCGAGTTAACAATGGTAAAGGTTCTGCTGTGGTTGCTATAGCCTCTATCGCAGCGAATATTGCAGAAAAAGGACAAATAGCTTATGCAGGTAGCAAAGCCGCTTTATCGGCTTCTATGAAAGCGATTGCTCGGGAACTTTCGTCTCAGCAAATTCGTGTTAATACGGTATCCCCCTCAATGATAGCTACTCCAATGTTGGGGGACGGTTCTTCCGATTATTATCAGGAAATGTCTCAAAAATACCCTTTCGGCTTTGGAAAGCCGGAAGATATAGCCAATATGATTGTTTTCTTACTCTCCGATAAATCAAAATGGATTACAGGGCAGAATTATATATTGGATTGCGGAACGTATTAAAAGGGAAACAATGGGATTCAGTCAATTCAATCACGTCAAAATCAGCGGTATAACGGCGGTTGTTCCGGAAAATTTCATCAACATCGACGATGAAATCGAATTTTTCAACAACGATCCGAAGCTGTTGGAACGCAACAAAAAAATTCTGGGATTGGGAACACGCCACGTTGCCGACGACCGCACGACGAATTGCGATTTGTGTGAAGCCGCCGCGCGCGACTTGATTGACGCTTTGAATGTCGACAAAGACACGATCGATGCTGTGATCATGGTATCCACATCATTGGATTACAAATATCCGGCTTCAGCGTGTATTCTTCAGGGAATTTTGGGGTTAAGTGAAAACTGCTCCTGCTTCGATATGACGGGATTGGCGTGTTCGGCGTATGTCCATAGTTTATGGTTGGCCCATTCGCTGATTGCAAGTGGCGCGGCAAAGAAAGTTCTTTTGCTTTCCGGAGAAATCGCCAGTATTCATTCCGATAGAAGAAACCGCAACTCTAATATGTTGTTCGGCGATGCGGGAACGGCAACTCTTCTGGAATACACGGATGAAGAAAAACCGTCATGGTTTTATACTGGCACACGTGGCAAGGATTGGGATAAAATTATCGCCCCCGCCGGTGGTTGGGCTTTACCGATAAGAAAAGACATTATCGATATTGAAGAAACCGATGACCGCGGGAATGTGTGGCATTTGTGGGACGAGATTATGAAAGGACTTGATGTATTCAAGTTCACCACAGATGTCGGACCGAAAGGTATCGCCGCTGTTTTGGATTACGCTGGAAAAACAAAGGATGATATTGATTTCTTCGCTTTTCATCAGGCGAACAAACAGATTGTCCGGACGGTTGCCATGTATGCGGGATTGCCGAAAGATAAATTTTCTACGGAAACGTTTTCACAGTATGGAAACTGCGGAAACGTCGCCGTCGCGATGGATTTATGCCGTCATCTGAAAGAAAAAAGCGAAAAGAATGTTTGTCTGGCGACATTTGGCGTCGGTCTGTCATGGGGGTTTGCCGTTCTTGATTTTGAAAAAATGTATTGCGGAGGCATTCGTTTATATAAAACGCCCGCTGGAAAAATGAATCGACAGGAACGAATCAAATACTGGATCGATTATTGGAAAAGTTGCGATTAAGAAAATAAGGATAAAGAAATGGAATACACGTTAGATTTTATTCAAACTGTAAATGATTGGCAAGCTCATGGAATGCGTGAAAAAAGAGATGAACTAGCGCAAAAATTAAGGAGTTTTCCGATAGACGATCATTTGAAAAAATGTGATAAGCCATGTTATAGAATAACCGATTTCAGAAATCATGTGAAAGAACGTTCAATTTTTGATGCTTTTTTAAAGCAGAAAATTTTATTCGGAGTTACAAGTTGGACAACAGATTATACGGTTGCCAAAAGTTTTTATAAAGAAGGAATTCCATTACATCCTAATATTGGAATAAATTACATAATAAAAATAACAAATTGTAGTAACATTATATTAAACATTGAATCGTTGTACAGTGACGCGGCTTTTATTAAGGCATGCGAGAAACATAAAAAAAATATAAAAGAATATAGCAAGGGCATAGGGAGATTTGGGAATACTCAAAAAGAAGTTGTGATCGACATCGAAAGTGTTCCTGTTGATAATATTTGCGCTTTTTGGGGAACTTCCAGCTCAAAAGAAAAGTTTTATGAAAAATATATAAGCGACTTGACACAAGTAGTTAAGATTTCTGGTGGAAAAATTACTTGGGAATATATAGATAAATTTCTTGAGGAGCATATTGGTCCATATTGGGATGATAATAAGAAAAATGTTAATCGAATTATATCAAATTTAAAAAAAGAAGCGGATGTTTTCAATAAGTTAAAGAAAAATAGTTTATTATCTTTTGATAATAGTTGTGTAATATTAGATAAGGATAAAATCTATGCTTAAAGGGAGAACAGCTTTAATTACGGGAACAAACCGCGGTATCGGAAAAGCTTTGTTGGAGACATTTGCGGTGAACAGAGCTAATGTTATAGCTCATGCCAGAAAAGAAACGAACGGTTTTATTCAGTTACTAAATGATCTTTCTTCCCGATATAATGTTAAAATAACACCTGTTTATTTTGAAATGACGGATACCGAAACTATTCGAGCGGCATTAAAGCCGTTCGTTTTGGGAAAATCCCCGATAGATGTTTTAATCAACTGTGCCGGAATCGGTCATGGTGTCAGTTTTCTACGAACACCTGTTACGCAAATCAGGGAAATTTTCGAAATTAACTTCTTTTCTCAAATGGAAATTACGCAATTGATTTTGCGAAAGATGTGTCGTCAAAAAGCGGGAAGCATCATCAATTTTGCGTCTGTTTCGGGAATAGATCTTCCTGCTGGAAATTCGGCTTATGGTACATCTAAAGCGGCTGTTGCAGCGTGGACAAAGACGTTGGCGGCGGAACTGGGAAGTTACAATATTCGTGTCAATGCGATTGCTCCGGGACTGATCGATACAGAAATGGGAGCATCTGTAAAAGATTTTGTGGAAGAACGAATGATAGCATCTTCTGCGTTAAAGCGAAAAGGGAAGCCATCTGAAATCGCTGATATTGCTTTATTTTTAGCAAGTGATTTGTCTTCATTCGTGAATGGAACGGTTATTCGGGCTGATGGGGGACAGGCATGAACCGCGTTGAAGAAATAACAAAAGCGGCAATTCATATCAGGCGGAACATCATAGATATGACTTATCACGCTGGAGCATATGGCGCACATATCGGCGGCGGATTGTCTTTGCCGGAAATTCTGGCGACTTTATATTTAGGGGTGATGAATGTTTCTCCTGAAACAAAAGACAGCGAAACACGCGACCGATTTATCTTAAGCAAAGGGCATGGAGCCATTGCTCTTTACGCAACGCTTAAAGAAGCCGGCTTTATAACCGATGAAGAGCTTTCAACGTTCAAACATGACGGCGGACCGTTCTGGACTCATCCGTGTAAAAATCCGCGCTGTGGTATAGAGTTTTCCTCCGGTTCTTTGGGGCAAGGACTTTCCTTGGCGGCGGGTATCGCTCTGGCGTTCAAAAGAAAAAACAATCCTGCGCATATCTATGTCGTCATTGGTGACGGAGAATGTGACGAAGGTTCGATATGGGAAGCGGCTTCGTTTGTTTCCCATCATAAACTGAACAACATTACTGTCATTGTTGATGAAAACAAATTGCAACTTGACGCGCCGACAAAAGACATCGTGAACAAAGACGATCTGACAAAACGTTGGCAAGCGTTCGGTTTCGATACCGTTCAAGCTGATGGTCACAATGTGGAAAGTCTTCTGACTGCTTTTGCCCATCATAGCGAAAAGCCCGTCGCAATCATGGCGCAAACAATAAAAGGCAAAGGGGTTTCCTTTATCGAAAACAATCCGGAATGGCACGTCCATCCGCTGACACAGCAGCAATACGAACAGGCGATGAAGGAGCAGGAAGATGATTAAATTTTCTCCAGCGAATATTCGGTCTTGGGCGTTATTGGGACAACGCGGCACTTTCGGAAAAACCGTTTTCGATCTGGCGGGCGAAAATGAAAAAATCATTGCCATGACGGCGGATCAAGCCGCATTGATCGGTTTAGGGCGGTTTGAAAAACAATATCCCGACCGTTATTTCAACATGGGGATTTCCGAGCAAAATGCCATCAATGTCGCCGCCGGTCTGGCAAGCGAAGGATTTGTTCCTTTTCTGGCGTTTCAGGCGGCTTTTGCTTCGATGCGCTGTGCAGATCAGGCTCATGTCGCCATGGCATATATGAAAAGCAATGTCAAACTTGTCGGTATTTTTACAGGACTGACGCAAGGAGAATGCGGTCCGACACATTTGGGGTTGCATGATATTGCCCTATACAGAACGTTCCCGAATATAACCGTCCTTTCCCCGTGTGATGCGACGCAAACGGTCAAAATGATGATGGCTATGGCTGAAAATCAACAGCCGACATATATGCGGATCGGCGGCCCCAATAATATTCCCGTCGTTTACAAGGAAGACTTTGATTTTGAAATCGGCAAGGCGATCACGTTGCGCGAGGGAACGGATATTGCCGTCATCGCGACGGGAACGATGGTTTACAATTCTTTGAAAGCGGCGGAAAAGCTCGCGGAAAACGGCTTGTCGGTCAAAGTCGTCGATATGCACACGATCAAGCCGCTGGATGTGGAGGCGGTCAAAGCCGCCTGTTCGGCGAAACTGATCGTTACCGTCGAGGAACACAGCGTTTACGGCGGGATTGGCGGCGCGGTTGCCGAAGCTCTGGCTTTGGAAAGGAATAAGCCCCCTCACCTGATCATCGGCGTTTCGGGGGACTATCCCCACGCGGCAAGTTATCCGTACCTGTTGGAACAGGCCGGTCTGACGGCGGATCAAATCGCTTTAAAAATTCAAAAGACTTACGAGGAGTTATGCAAATGACAAACGAGGAAAAATACACGAATGCCTTTTGTCAGGCATTCGACATCGATGCGGACACGGCGAAAGGCTTGAAGTTTCAGGCGATCGACGCTTGGGATTCCGTCGGGCACATGGGCTTGGTCGCGCAGATCGAGGAAGCGTTCGACATTATGTTGGAACCCGACGACATCGTCGATTTGAACAGCTATGAAAAAGGAAAAGAGATCCTTGCCAAATACAATGTGGAATTTGCTTGAGTTTAAAGACAACACGGCCGTTGTGACGGAAGACGGGGAAACGTTTTCCTACGCGCGGCTGAGCGAAGAAACGGAAGCGTTGGCGGCCGTCGTTCCCGACCGTTGTCTTGTTTTCAACTTATGCTCGAACACGGCCGGTTCTCTGATCGGGTATGTGTCGTTTTTAAATCACGGCATTGTGCCGCTGATGCTGGACGAGCATATCGACCGCGAACTGTTGGATAATTTTTTAACGCTTTACAAGCCGGATTACCTCTGGTTGCCGACGGATAAGACGGCGGAGTTTGAAGGCGAAGCCGTCTATGCGTCGAACGGCTACACGCTGTTGAAGCGGGCGGACGAACACGCTTATCCGTTACATGAGGAACTGGCGTTGTTGCTGACGACTTCGGGATCGACGGGATCGCCGAAATTCGTCCGTCAAAGCTATAAAAATATCAAAGCGAACACGCGTTCGATCGTCGAGTATCTGGAAATCGACGAAACGGAACGCGCGATCACGACGCTGCCGATGAATTACACTTACGGCCTGTCGATCATCAACACGCATCTGGCGGCGGGAGCAACGCTTCTGATGACGCGCAAGACGTTGATGCAGCGCGAGTTCTGGGACTTCTTCACACAACAGAAAGCGACCTCTTTCGGCGGCGTTCCCTATACTTACGAGATGCTGGACAAGTTGATGTTCTTCCGCCGCAAGCTGCCCGATTTGCGCACGATGACGCAGGCAGGGGGAAAGATTTTGCCTGAACTGCACAAGAAGTTCGCCGAATACGCCGAACGCGAAGGCAAACGCTTTATCGTGATGTACGGACAGGCGGAAGCAACGGCGCGCATGGCGTATCTGCCGGCGTCAAAGGCTTTGGAAAAGTGCGGCGCGATGGGGATCGCCATTCCCGGCGGCAGGTTTGATCTGATCGACGCGGACGGCGGAAAAATTACAACGCCAGAAACGGTCGGAGAACTGGTCTATACGGGCGACAACGTGACGTTGGGCTATGCCGTTTGCGGCGAAGATCTTGCCAAAGGCGACGAACGCGGCGGCGTGTTGCAAACAGGCGATATGGCGAAATTTGACGCGGACAGCTATTTCTCCATTGTCGGACGGAAAAAGCGGTTCTTAAAAATCTTCGGCAACCGCGTGAATCTGGATGAAACGGAACGGCTGATCAAAGCGCACTATCCCGATTTTGAATGTGCGTGCGCGGGCGTTGACGACGCGATGAAAATCTTTGTTACCGACGAAACGAAAATCAAGGAAGTGCAGACTTTCGTCGCGGAAAAGACGCATCTGAACTTTACGGCGTTCCACGTCAAGTATTTGCCGGAAATCCCGAAGAACGACGCGGGCAAAACCCTTTATGCGGAGCTGAATGAACGATGACGGAAACGGACGGATACATTGTCGCGCCAACCGATGCCGCCAACGAAATCCGTATGCAGCGGGACGGCTTTTTCTTTGCCGACCGGACGATGAAAACAACGATCAGCCTGTCTAAAATCGCGGTCGATCTGGACAGGTTCATCCGTCTGCCGATCATCGAAACGGCGGAATATAAGGACGATGTTTTGCGTATTGCCGTCGCTTCGTTTGCTTATGACCGGCGGTTTCACGTTCTACCCGACTGTTCGACCGATGTTTCAGGCGTCGTTTTGAAAAAATGGGTCGATGAGTTGGACACCGTCTTTGTCGCTTTGTTCAAAGAACAGCCTGTCGGATTTCTGGCGTTGAAAGAAACGGCGCCGGATACGGTGTTCGTGCATTTGGCGGCTGTAGAGGAAAAGTACCGTATGACGGGAGCGGCTATGGCTTTGTATGCGAACGCCTGCAAGATCGCCAAAGAGCGCGGGTATAAAAAACTGGAAGGGCGCGTCAGCACGCAAAACGCGGCGGTAATGAACGTCTATGCCACGTTCGGGGCGACGTTTTCCGACCCGCAGGATATTTTTATCAAAGAGGTGAGCCATGACGCTTGACGAGTTGTTCCAAATCGCCCCTTATTCTTTGAGCAAAGCCGAGAAAGACGAGGCGCTGAAGGATATTTTAAACGACCTGACGCGCCGTCATTATGCGGCTTGCCCCGAATACGCGCGGATATTGGACGCGCTGAGGTTTGACGCGGCGCAAAATCACGCTTGCGCGGATTTGCCGTTCCTGCCGGTCCGGTTGTTCAAGCAGTTCGAATTGCGCTCCGTTCCGAAAGAGGAAATCACCAAGACGCTGACGTCTTCGGGAACATCGGGACAGGCGGTGTCCAAAATCTTTTTGAACGCGGACAACGTGCGTTCGCAGACAAAGACGCTGAACGAGATCATTTCTTCGTTCATCGGCAAACAGCGTCTGCCGCTGTTGCTGCTTGATACGGAAATGATCAAGAAAGACCGGTCGATGTATTCGGCGCGCGGCGCGGGCATTATCGGCTTTTCGATTTTCGGCCGCAACAGCACTTACGCGCTGGACGCCGAAATGAACATCGATGTCGATAAAGTCGCCGCTTTCTTCGAGGAACATCAAAACGAACCGATTTTAATGTTCGGCTACACCTATATGATTTGGCAGTTTGTCGTGCGCGCTTTGGAGGAAAAGAACATTTCCTTTAACGCTCAAAACGCCGTTCTGTTCCATATCGGCGGATGGAAAAAGCTGAAAGATCAGGAGGTCGACGCGTTGGAATTCAACCGCCGCGTTCAAGGACGTCTGGGCAACGTCAAAGTCTATAACTATTACGGGATGGCGGAGCAGCTCGGTTCGGTCTTTGTCGAATGTGAACACGGGCATATGCATTGCTCCAATTATTCCGATGTGATCATCCGTCGCTCGAAAGACTTTTCCGAAGCGGAAATCGGCGAAAAGGGATTGATGGAGCTGTTGTCCGTCCTTCCTGTCAGCTATCCGGGGCACGTTCTCTTAACCGAGGACGAAGGGGAAATTCTGGGCGTGGACGACTGTCCGTGCGGCAGAAAAGGCAAGTATTTCAAAATCCACGGGCGCATCAAGAGCGCTGAATTGAGAGGGTGCAGTGATACCTTTGAACGGCGTTGAGTATGTGATCGGAACGGCGGATGTCGTCAATACGCCGATACGGGTGTATGACGATACGGCGTGCGCTTTTATCGCGGAGCTGTCGGCGGAAATTCTGAAATCCCCGTTGGCAAGGGCTTATCCGGATTTGTCAGCTTTGGCGTTTTGGGGACGCAAGGCGAACCTGCAAAAGCTGAAAGAAACGTTCGGCGATACGGCGGGACGCCTGGGGCGCGGATTATGCTTTCATATCGCGCCGTCCAACATTCCGGTGAATTTCGCGTTCACTTATCTGTTCGGACTGCTGGCGGGGAATGCGAACGTCGTCCGTTTGCCGTCGAAGACTTTCCCGCAGATCGACGCCTTGTGTGCTTTGATGAAAAAAGTGCTGGCCGGGTATCCCGAAATCGAAAAAAGAACGGCGTTCGTCCGCTATCCGCGCAGCGATGAAATCACCGCTGAATTTTGCAAACACGCCGACGCCCGTATGATTTGGGGCGGTGATAAGACGATCGCCGCCGTCAAAGCGTGTCCGGCGTCCCCGCGCTGTGTCGATATCGCTTTCGCCGACCGGTATTCTTTGGCGATAATCGACGGTGAAGCGGTTTTGAACGCCGATGAAGCGCAAATGAAACGGCTGGCGGAAAACTTCTATAACGACACGTGGCTAATGGATCAGAATGCCTGTTCTTCGCCGCAAATCATCCTGTGGCAAAACGGCAGCGATGATGCGCGGGAAAAGTTCTGGAGCGCGGCTCTGGAGGTTGCCAAAGCGAAATACGCTTTGCAGGACGCGGTTGCCGTTGACAAGTACACGCTGTTCTGCACCGAAGCCGTTAGAAACGCCAACGCGCAAAACTTCGCCCATAGCGGCAATCTGCTATATCGCGAAGAAGTCGAAGTATTAACGCCCGATATCATCAACCACCGCGGCAAAGGAGGATACTTCTTTGAACATAGTCTGAATGATGTTCAGGAACTCTGCGCCGTAATCACGGAAAAATTCCAGACGATCACATATTTCGGCATCGATCCGGTCAAATTGCGCGAAGAACTGATCGCCGCGAACGTCCGCGGCATCGACCGCATCGTCCCCGCCGGCAAAGCGATGGACATCGACGTCGTCTGGGACGGCCACGATTTAATCAGAGAACTGTCAAGGATTGTGAACGTGTCATGATAAAAAAGATTTCCATCATCGGAGCGGGATATGTCGGTTCCAGCATAGCGTATTCGCTGATGCTCGTCGAAGCCGCAGACGAAATCGCTTTGATCGACATCAACGACACAGCGGTCAGAGCGGAAGTCGCCGACATTCGCCCCGGATTGGCGGAAATCAGTCCGACAAAGGTTTTTCAAGGATCCTATGCTGATACGGCGGACAGTGATATCGTCATCGTTACGGCGGGCGTCAATCGGAAAGTCGGTGAAACGCGCATGGATCTGATCGGAAGAAATGCTGTCATTGCCAAAGATATCGCCGCTAAATTGAAAGAAAACAACGCGCACGGACTGGTCATCGTCGTGTCCAATCCCGTCGATACGATCACACAGATCATCGCGGAAGAATTGAACGAAACAACGGGACGCGTGTTCGGCACGGGATGCCTGTTGGATTCCGCTCGTTTCCGTTCGGTATTGGGCGACTTTTTGGGCGTAGCGGAAAAATCGATCCGCGCTTTTGTCGTCGGAGAACACGGCTCCAATTCCATTCTTTTGTGGAGCTCCGTTACGGTTGAAAATCAGCCGTTGCCCGAGTGGCTGGTGACGCATAATAAAACACTGACCGAAACGGACAAACAAACCATCGCGCAACACATTGCCGATATGGGTGCGGACATCATCAAAGGCAAAGGGCGCACGCATTACGGTATCGCCGGCTGTATCGCCTACATCATCAACGAAATCAAACAGGGATACACGATATGCGTCCCTCTGACCCGCCCATTAAACGGCGAGTTCGGTCATACAGACACCGCTTTAAGCCTGCCGTGCCTCCTGAACGAAAACGGCATCATTCGCAGCGATACAAGCGGTTTCTGCGCGGATGAAATCGAAGCGGTGAAAACGATCATAAAAAAACAGAACCGTTAAGATAACTCAGTCAAAAAAGGGGAAAAAATGTTAAAACCGGAATTGTATACTTTAAGTCAGCTGTTAAATGAACGCCTTTTTTCGATTCCAGAATATCAAAGAGCTTATAGTTGGGAAGAGAAGCAAATCAAGGCATTGTTTTCTGATATAGAAAATGTTTATGAGCATAAACGTTCTGAACATTTCATGGCTACATTGGTTTGTTTAAAACACAAAGAAAAAGAAAATTTAGGCAGCACAACAGAATATACAATTTATGATATCGTTGACGGACAACAAAGAATCACTACTTTGTTGATTTTATTGAAAGCAATCTACTTAAAGTTAGAGGATAATACGGAAGATAAAAATGAATTAGGACGGATTCTTGTAAAATCAGATAAGCACACAACGCCTATTTTAAAAATGAACCACGATAAACATGAAATATTCTCTGAATGGCTAAGAAAAGGAACAATTAATAATACTGATGACGATATTCAAAGACTTTCAGATCGGTTATTAAAAAATTCAATACAGTTATGTCAAGAATTCGTTGATAAATGGATAAACAAAAATAATGCAAAGATTCTTGATTTATATGCTTTATTAAAAAACAAACTCTCTTTTATATTGCATACCATTGATGATGAAAGTGTAGTCTATAGAACCTTTGAAGTTCTTAATTTTCGCGGTCTCCCCGTTGAATGGTTGGATAGATTAAAATGTATGATGATGGGGCTTCTTTATGAAAAAACCGCAACAAAATCTCAAATTGAATCTATGCATAAAATTTGGTCTTCTATCTATGATGAATTAGGTGAAAATAAAGAATTTGGTTCAATGGCAATTCGTTATCTTGCTACTTTAAAAGATACAACCAGCCGTTTTTTAAAAGAGGAAGACAGTGTTTTATACTTAATGAAAAAAAGTGAAGGAAAATCTTCAAATGCTATAGAAATAGCAAGAGAATTAAAGAAATATATTTCTAAATTAAAAGAATTAGAAATAAATAATAGCATTAGATTTTTAATTCGTATTCAACAGCCTCGCTTTTTAGCTTTATGTATTTGGTTGTCCAATTATACTCATGATCAAAAGGAAGAATTGATTGCGGAATGGGAGAAATCAACGTTTAAAATTTATGGCCTTGAACAGAAAGATGCTCGTTTTAAAGTAGGTGATTTTATTGTCATTGGACGGAATATCATTAAAGGAGTAATTAAATACAAAGATGCTATAAAACAAATACAGAAACTTTCTGAAGATTGTAATATTGAACAAGCTATTAAGTTTTTAAAAAAATCAAATTTATATGAAACTTGGGATGAAGAATTAAAATACTTATTTTATAAACGAGAATTATATTTAGCTGAAAAAGCGCGGAAAACAAAGCAAATACAGAAAAAAACTTGGAATGCAATTTTAACTTCTCCTGTAAAAGATACTATTGAGCATATTTTCCCAAAAGCAGATACAGAACACTGCGTGGATTCTTTTGATGCAGAAAAAAATGATAAAATCTATAAACATCGATTGGGTAATCTTTTGATCTTAGAAGCCTCTAAGAATAGCTCTCTTCAAGATAAAAAACCGGATGAGAAAAAAGACGCATATAGAGATTTATTTATTGAACGTGAGGTTTCTGATTTAATTAAGAAAAAAGGTTGGAATAAAGTTACTATTAAAGAACGGGAAAACGATTTATTTAATTGGATAAAAAAGCAATGGGGATAAAGAATGTATGAATTTAGGAAAATTTAATTATGACTTACAAAAAATCAAATGGCGATAATATAAAACTCTCTATTGTTTGTTTGGCATACAATCAAGAACCGTTTATTCGCGAATGTTTGAATGGTTTCGTGATGCAAAAGGCAAATTTCCCGTTTGAAGTTTTAATTAACGACGACGCTTCGACAGATAAAACGGCGAACATTATTCGAGAATATGAAGGCAAGTATCCTCACTTATTCCGCTGTGTCTATCAGACAGAAAATCAATGGGGGAAGAAAGAAATCGGCAAAGACATTCTTTTTCCGATGATTCGCGGTCAATATGTCGCTTTATGTGAGGGTGATGATTATTGGACAGATCCTTTAAAATTGCAAAAACAAGTCGATTTTTTAGATGCTCACCCTGATTTTTCTGTTTGCTTTCATCCTGTAACAGTTCATTATAACGACGCTTCTTTACCGGATGAAATTTTTCCGGAAGATAAATATCGCTTATATAAAACAGAATTATCACTAAAAGATTTGTTGGATCATAATTTCATTCAAACAAACTCTGTTGTTTACAGATGGCGCTTTCATCAAGATTCTTTGGATTCGATTCCGAGCGGGATTTTACCGGCAGACTGGTTTCTGCATTTACTGCACGCACAAACAGGGAAAATAGCGTTCCTGCCGGATGTGATGGCTGTTTATCGCCGGAATAAAGGTGGCATTTGGACAGGCATGATGAAAACCGAAGAATGGTTTGAAAAATGCGGACTGGCTTATCTTCGTTTTCTGAAAGAAAAACAACGTTTTTTTTTATGCGATGAAGAAGATACGTTTTTGTTCACATTGATGACATTTATTCAAAAAATTGACTGTAATAAGCCTCTTTGTGAAGAATTAAAAAAAACGTATTCAAAAGAGTATGATTTCATTAAGCAAAAAAAAGCAGTCTTCTTAAAATACATTTTTTACTCATTTTTAAAAATGATTTCTTTTGGGAAGCTGAAAAAGAGAATATCAAAAAAGAAAAAAATGTATAAAATCATCATGAAAGCCAAATTTAGAAAAAATCAATAAAAGATAACCATTTTATAAAAAAGTTTTTCGTTGAATCCTTATATATTAAAAATCATAGCCGACAGCACGAATTATCAGTGCTGTCGGCTAAATATTTAACCGTTGATTCTATTATCGTTAAGGTTTGTTTTCTATAAAAGGAAACTCCTCACGAATTCGATCTTTTTTAATCAACCATTCTTCCCGCAACAGACCTATCTTTTTTAAAAATTCTGTTTTCTTTTGTTCATCTGCTTCTTGCTCATAACGAACACGGAGTTCATCCATATCAAACTTCAAAGGATCCGTTTCTGAAACAAAATGCTCTTGGCGTTTCTGACGAATGTTTTCGTTTTCCACAGGAACAGGATAATCCGTTTTTAGAATAAACTCTTTGTGGTATTGAACATAATCGTTGATGGTATGTTCATTGTCTATTTCCACTTTTTCCAAATTTATCAAAGACGGTTGTTTTTCTTTTTCATTCCAAATGAACTTTAATTTTCCGTTCTGATGGCCTTTATACATTATTCTTCTCCTTCTGCGTAGATAAATGAAACAACTGGTGTAGTTTGTCCGTAAGCGATTTGGACGCTTTCTCCCGCTTTTGCCGGAATATAGGCGGATATAGTTGAGCCTAACGTATAAGAATGATCGGAATCTTTGATAAAAGTTGAGAGGTTCTCAATATCCACAAAGGCAAAACTATTCACCTCAACTGTTCCGGAAATTGTAAAAAATCTGTTTGCTGGGGCGATGTAGGTTGCGAAAGAAGCACCTGTTACTACAATAAGCCTTTTGCTTCCGGGCATTCCCATTTTGGCCAGTTCAGAGGTTGGATATGTATTGATTGTATCTATACTTCTGCTCGGCATCGAAACAATCGATCCTCCGCTGACAACGACTATTCCTAAGTCTGTGAAACCAATATCGGAAAAAACATTAAAAGTGCTTTTCGTATTCAGCATCCCGTTCGCATCAACAACAAGATGAAGCGTATTATTTACTGCGACTGTCTGAACACCACTTGTTTCCCATATCGTATTAGAACAAGTACCGTCCGAACTGATTGATTGTAAGGCCTGTCCTTTGATATGAGGCAAAACAAATACGGTTGAAGCAATACAACCGATTCCGTTGAATACTCGATCTATCTGAACATAAGACGAGCCCAAATAGACAACTTGCGCGCATGGCAAATATACTTCGCCGACCGTTCCCAAATTATCGTTAAATCTTGTTATCTTGGTGTTCGGATTATACCAAAGATACGGAGCCGCCGGTTCTGTTGTTTGGGAAAAGACATGTGTTAAATCCATTTCCCACAAATGACCCGTCTTTGAAACAACCAGCAGTCCTTTTCCTTGAAATCCACCGTTTAAAGAAAGGTCTTGCTGAAGCCTCATATTGTTACCGTTCCCATCATAAACGACACTTCCTGCAGTTAGTTTTACAACTCCTGCCGTCAGAGAAATTTTTATGTTTTGTGGAACAGACAAAACACGGCTTGCTGTGTACGTTTTGTTAAATTCCGTCGTATCCATAATTTCTGCCCATCTTTTTGCGGAATGGATTCCATTGACAGACACGATTTCCTCATCCGTTCCTTCTGCCCAGATTCGGGCTTTATTGGCACTGCTGGAGGCTTGTGTTGCTTGATTTATCGCATCAGTAATAGCAGATATGTGAGTAGCCGCGGTATGAATAGAAGAAATATCGTCCGAAACTGTCGTCAACGATGAGATGTTTTGAGCCGCAACAACTATCTCGTCTTTGATACGGTAAAGTTTTTCAATTTTATCTACTAATACAGATGGATCAGAAGCTGAAAATAAGTCCACCGTTACCGCCCGTTCCGCCTGCTCTTTCAGCTGTTGAATCTGCATTGTCAGCTTGTCGAAATTGCGTTCAAGCGTTTCAGCCGGCAAAACCTCGTTTTCCCGATAGTCAGTTTCCTGCGTCAACGGCACTTCGCGCATAATCACGATTTGCGCATCATCCGCCGGAGCCGTCGCAAAAACCATATTCCCGCCCGAAACCGTCCAATCCGTCCTTTCCGTCTGCACGTTGTTTAAAAGTTGTCTGACCTTTAAATGCTCCCTTTCCAAAAAAGGAAACGGGATTGCAAATGTAGTTGCAATTCCGTTCCCGATATAAACAACTTTGTTTGTTGTTGTACTTACCGTCATTTTTACCTCAAATAAAAAAAGCAGGGATAATTCCCTGCTTGACCAATAAATACATTTTTTAACATACAACAAATTGTGATTATTTTTATCAAAAAGCCAAGTCGTTTTTACCTTTCCCGTTCCTCCGTTTGTTCCACCGATCTTCTCCGTTCGTGAAGTTCGCGAAGCTGCCGGATCGTTTTGTGCTTGCGCGGAATAACCATCTGCGTCAGAGAGAAATCTCTGTCCTGAAAACGTGTCGCCTGCATCTCCCAACCGAACTCTTTGGCGACTTCGACCTGATGTTGCCGGAGCATTTGAAGTTGCGGCTTTTTGAGTTTCAGCCGCTCCCGTCCGTTCGACATTTTCAACAAAATGTGTCCGTGCGTTGCCGATTGATGTGTGTGAACGGCGTATAAATACCGATACCCTCTTTCCGCGAAAGGTTCCATATACCGCTCAATAAACCGGTATGCTTCGTCCTCGCTGACGTTCATTCTTTTGGGAAAAGATACGATCAGGTGAACCATCGCGTTCCCGTTCTTCCGCCGCTGTTCCAGATCATAAGCGTCTATCGTTTCGTTCAGTTTCTCGGTCGGGATCAGTCGCCGTTCGTCGTCATAAACACGGGCGTCTTTTTCCATTCCCTCCGAACCGTGAGCGATATAATGAGCGATGTTCTTCGCCCCTTGCAGTGATTTGACATAGAAAGCGACTTTAACCATAGCTTCCGGCGGCGGCACTTTGAAAGAAAGTGTCGCCCTCTGTCTTGCCGGAGGGGAATAGTGAACCGGAAAGCGTTGCTGTTTGACGTATATACCCCGGATATGTTCGTCTAACCAGTTCCGTTTATTCGCCATAATACGCCGCCAAAAGTCTGTTGATTTTTTCTCGGAGCGCGTGAAGTTCTCTGCAAGCCTGCTGTAAATCCCGTAAAGTTTTTTCTTCAAGAGATTGCTTTTTTATCAACGTCGTGTTCAAAGCGCGGACAGCTTGATTGGTGTTGACGCCGACCTTTCGGGCTTGTTCTTCGAGCTTTGTCAGCAGGAGGATTTCGTCATAGTGCGGGATCTTCATCTGATGAATCCCCGCAAGAATGAACAACCGGATCAGGCGGGACGGACATTGTTTTTCGGCGACAAGCGCGTCCCAAATTTCTTTTTCTATTCTGAACGATTTACGCAACATTGGCATTTTTAGCCTCGCAATAAAGTCGTTCAAGCGTGTGTGACGGAAGAAATTTTACAGCTGTTTGAGGGCGATTTCAAGGGCGGGTTGGCGGGGCTTTTTTCGCTCTTTTCGTCGGACGAAAAGGCTATCCTGCAAAAAAGTAGCCCTCAAGAGAATCAATCCCTTGCGAATCAGCCTTAAAACACCTCAAATCAGCCCTAAATCTGACCGCGCCCGCCCAACCGCCCTTTGTTGTAGGCTATTCAAACGGTGTCGCCGCGCGTGCGGCGACCGATTTTTTTTCGGGGAATACGGCTCTATTCGGAGCCGTATTCTTTCTGTTTGTAATAGATTTTAGGGACGATTTTTGTTTCAAAGTAAGCCTCGAACGCTTCGTTGAGCAAGTGCTTTTCCATCGCAAAGAACACTTCCGAAAGACAACCGCTTTTTGCCAAAGTCTTCAATGCGGGCAAGTCCTCTTCCGGAACGTCCCCGCCGTGTATGAAGTTAAACAGGGAAGTGTCAAACTTTACGTCAGCGCGTTCTTCAAAGTCGGGTAAAAACTCCTCGATTAAATCCCAATACAGCATTGTTCAATCCTCCCTGATAGCCTGTCCGACGGGGCAAGGCGTGAAAAATAAATCCAATTCCGCAAGCTCTAAAAGTTCGTCAACGGAGATGTATCCGGCCTCGAAACCGTATCCGAAACTTGCCCAACCGAACGCCTGAATTTGCTTTTCGGCGGTGTCTTTTTCGACGATGTAGGCATCATAAGAACCGACAAAATAGTGCAGTTGAGCCAAAGCGTTTTTGCCTTGTCCGTCCGTTTCATAGACTTGCGGCATCGCTTTAATACGCTCGGCAAGATTCAGAATGATGTCCGCGAACGCTTCGGCTTCTTCGGAACGGTGCAAGTTTTCGATGAGGGTTTGAGCCTGCTTGGCCGGCATAAACGGTTTAAGCGTCGTTTCCATTTCGTTTAAGGCTTGGTCGAATTTATCAGTCATTTTGAAAGTTCCTTCTCTGTAAAAAGCACTTGTTAAAGGGTTTTTGGCATCGCGCCTGAAACCCTTTCGAGGTGCTTCGTCGGAGAGAAGAAAGCGATTGTCATTCCAAGAAAAACGGAGGGGTATCACCCGTCTTACAGCGACACCGGAGCGAAAGTCGGGGAAACCGTTTTTTTCCGTCAGGCGGCAGGGAATTGACAATCAAGACGTAAGGGGAAGGGTAAAAAATGACATATATGCAGAATATTCCCGAATAAGTTGCATACATTAAGAATCTATTTTTTTTGAGAAAAAATTTTTGTTGAAAAATGAAATGTAGCGAATAGGATATAATAAGGTATATTGGGAGGAGCTCTTATCTTGAATAAGTTTACAGTTTATTATGGAGAGTATTCTCTTTGGCATTGGATAAGTATGATCCTTAATAAGGATATTGTTATTCCACCATACCAAAGGTATTTTGTTTGGCAACCTTCTATGGCTTTGCAACTGATGATAGATATTAAAGAAGGGTCCTTTGTCCCTCCTGTTTTAATATCCTCAAATACAGAGAATGAGAAAAAGGTTAATTATATATTGGATGGGCAACAAAGATTAAGTTCCATTTTGTTAACTTATTTGGGAATATGGCCTAAGCCTGCTCCAAAAATAGAAAATCTCGCGTATAGTGAAGATTACAATGAAGAAGATACAACACAAGAGGAAGATGTTAACGCTTATTATGAGTGGACTTTCTCTCGAATACAGCAAAAATTTGAAGAAGAAGAAAATATTGAAAAACTAAAACGAAATTTATTAGAAACAGGAAAATACATCAAGATTTCAGACTTAACGGCATCAGATGTTGATGCCGAATTAATAGAAAAATTTAAAAAAATAGATTTTGATAGTTCTTTTTTAAAGAATTGTTATCTCGGTTTTTCATACATAATAGAAAATTCAGGAAAAGCAGACAATGAAAAGATTCTTTTTTCTCGTATATTTAGAAGTATAAACTCGCTATCATCAAGAACTCCTTTAACCAATGAGGAAAATCGTGCGGCGTTATATTGGCTAAATCCAGGACGAAAAGATTTCTTCCAACCTGCAGAATTAGCAGATGCAAAAATTGGTAATTCAAAAATAGATTTTGCTCGTTTCTTGGCGTTTACAGCCCAAGCATCTGAATTAATAAAAGATACCGTTCCTGTGACGCTTCGTGTTGCTGTGGGGTATGGCTCAAAATTAAAACCTTTTGAAGCATACATATCAGCGTATGTTAGTTATGTTGTTAATGAAGCGGATCCTCGTTATGTAGGAAAGAATCTTTTTTGTGAATTTAAAAATGATTTTATAAAACGTATGACACCGTTTTGTAGTTTATTAAAAAAAATAAAAAGAGATCTTCATTTTAAAACAATAACAGAAGCCGATTACTACATATTTGGCTTATTGTTTTGGTCTGTCTTTAAAGAGAAAGATGTTAATCTAGACGATGATCGTATTCAAAAATTATCAGAAAAAATTGCATCTAAAAGTTCTTCTGTTCAAGACACAAAATCTGTTGGGAAAATAGGTCCAATCCGTGAGAGACTTCGAGATTCAATAGAAATATATGGGAAGCTTTTAAGATGATTCATTCAAAGAATATAATGGATACACGCATTGATGTGTTTTTGACGGAATATTTATTGTTGTCAAATAATGCTAATTATAGTATATCAACATACCCTTTAAATGATTATATTTTAACATCTCTTTTATTAAAAATGACTGGAACATTGGAGCAAAAGATCGATAACATATTATGGGAGATCGGAACAGAATTTCCAGACGTGCGATATAATATAATCCATGGATCAAAAAAGTTATCTTCTTCGTCAGAAGCAATCAATAATGTATATTCAATACAAAAAGATGTAATAGAAAAAATAAAGAACGAGAAAGATACGAAAGATATATGGAATAAAAAAGAAGAGTTTATAAAAACATGCTTTAATATATATAAGATGTTTTCAAAAGCAAAATTTCTTTCTGTAAACAATATAGCGTTTAAAGAGTTTAAAAGAACGTTTATGACGATGTATATGTATGATTTTTTCAAACAAAAAAAAGAAAAAAATAAACATATGGCTTCTTGGTATGGGAAATATATGGAAAACGCTGGCAAAAAAAAGAATGAGCTTGATATAAAAAAAATTTACGAAAATGTTATAAAAATACGAAACGAAAAAGCTCATAATGTTGTTCATCATCCTTATTTCCCATCTTTGGATGTTTTATCGCACAAAAATAAGAGTAATTTTTTTATAAACGTATCTGTTCTAGTGTTTATCGACAATGTTTTTACAGAAATGCGCTCTATATATAACAGTGCTGTGTCGAGATATGTATTATAATTTTTCAAACAGCATATATATATTAAATAAATAATATTATATTTCTAAAAATAATCGTTTTTTTAGTCGTATTCGCATTTAGAAGCTAAAAAAATTAGATGTTACATTTTCCCGAAAAACAATCCCTTTATAGTTATAGAAAAAATCTCTATTTAATAGTTTGTTTGTTGTTAAAATATTCTTATATATCCGTTCGGGCGCAACTGTGTTGTGGAGTGGTTGGGCGAACGGATCGGGCGGCGGAAACCTCCGCCCGATTTTTTAGAAATAATAGGTCGTTTTTTCCAAATCGTCGCGCTTGTATCCCTGCGCGATCAGTTCGTAAAATTTCGACAGTTGGGCGGCCTTGCTGTCAAAGTCGAAATGTTCTTTTTCGTATCCGTTCGCGCCGTAAACCGTCAGTCTGAAAAATGCAATCTTCATTGTCCTTTCTCCTCTTTTTGAGGGAAGCGGTCAAGCCGCTTCCCGTCCGATTTCCTGGAATGTCAGCAGATAGTCAAAAGCCTTTTGCGCTTCGGAGCAGGCTTTGAAAATCGCCTTTTTGTCGTTCTTCAAAACCTTGAGCCACGACTTTAAGTAGGCAAGGTTGTTTTTGCTGAATTGGTAGTCATAACCCAAATATCCGGCGACAAATCCCGCGCCGATGTCGGCGATCAGTTCCTCAAAGGCGTAGGATTCATTTCCGAAACGGCCTTTCATATCCCGGTTTAAGCGGTTCTTGTGTCCGGTCGCGTGGATTGTTTCGTGCGCCAAAGTCGAAACGAAGCCGGTTTCCGTTTTGAAGTCTTTTCTTTCCGGCATTAAGACAACATTGTTTTTCGGGTCGTAGCCTGCCAAAGTCGCGCCGTAAAAATATGTGATGTCCGTGTTTTCAAAGAACGCCATCACGTCCTTTTCAACGCTAAATTCGGTTTTTTCGATGTCTTCGCCGAATCCCTCGACTTGCGAACCGTTAAACACGGAATAAGCACGGGCGACAAAAGCCTGATTTTCGACTTCTTCGATGTCGCCTGTTTCGGTGTTTTCGACTTCGCATTTATACGAAAGCGGCTTCCAGAAAACGATGGTCGTCGCCTTTGAGCCTTTCTTGACCTGATAGCCTTTATCCTGCCATTGGCGATAAGTTCCCCAAACGGACGAGGAAAAACCGTTGAACAAAGCGGCAAAGTTCAAAATCAGAATGTTGATGCCGCGATAAGCCTTTTTGGTCGTGATGTTCCGGGCAAAAGAGGAAATGAACGGCTTTTCCCATTCGCCGGAAAAGTTTTCCAAGCGTTCGATGATGGTATTTGAAACGGTTTCGATGATGTCGAATTTATCAGTCATATTGAAAGCTCCTTCTCTGTAAAAAGCACTTGTTAAAGGGTTTTTGGCATCGCGCCTGAAACCCTTTCGAGGTGCTTCGTCGGAGAGAAGAAAGCGATTGTCATTCCAAGAAAAACGGAGGGGTATCGCCCTCGGCTTGCAACGACACTGGAGCGAAAGTCGGGGAAACCGTTTTTCTTCCGTTAGGCGGAGGGAATTGACAATCAAGAGAAAATCAAGGCTTAAAATACAATTGTTCTCTTTTTGTTCTTGTTTCTGACCGACGAATCTGATACCGTCAGATTCGGAGGAAAATATGCCGGACAAGACTTATTTGTGTATCGACCTGAAATCTTTTTACGCGTCCGTGGAATGCGTGGAACGCGGTCTTGATCCGTTTAAGACGAACCTTGTCGTTGCCGATCCCGCGCGGGGACGCGGCGGAATCTGTCTGGCGATCACTCCGGCGATGAAAGATTTGGGAATACATAACCGTTGCCGCATTTTTGAAATTCCGAAAAACGTCCGATACATTACAGCTCTGCCTCGTATGAAACGGTATATGGAAGTGTCCGCGGACATTTACGGCACTTATCTGAACTTTGTCGCCCCGGACGACATTCACCCGTATTCGATTGACGAAGTGTTCATTGACGCGACCAATTATCTGCACATTTATCATAAAACGCCGAAAGAAATGGCTGTAATGCTGATGAACGCCGTAATGGAGCGAACCGGAATCTGCGCGACGGCGGGAATCGGAACGAACCTTTTTCTGGCGAAAGTCGCTTTGGATATAACGGCTAAGCACATTCCCGACCATATCGGATATTTGGATATTCCAGCGTTTGAGCAGACGCTGTGGCATCACCGTCCGATAACGGATATTTGGAATATCGGGAGAGGAATAGCCTTCCGATTGGAAAAATACGGAATTTACGATCTTTACGGCGTCGCCCATTGCGACGAACGGCTTTTGTATAAAGAGTTCGGCATCAATGCGGAGTTTCTGATCGACCACGCGCACGGGCGGGAGCCTTGCGAAATCAGGGATATTCACGCTTATAAATCCAAGACGAACTCCTTATCGAACAGTCAAATCCTGTTTTCCGATTACACGTTTGAAGACGCTTTGATTTGCCTGAAAGAAATGGTCGATATGCTTTCCCTCGAACTGATTGAAAAGCATATGGTCGCTTCCGGCATCTCTCTGGGGGTCGGATAATCCCGCGATGTTGCGCCGTCAACCGGCGGCTCGGAGCGGCTGTCCGAACAGACGTCCTCTTATGATAAGCTCGTCAAAGAGTTTGAAAGCATTTATCGCCGAACGACGCGCCGGACAGCCCCCATTCGCAAACTGTCCATCTGTTTTCTGAACATTGTTGACGAAGATCACGCGGCATTACAGCCGGATTTGTTTTCCAAAAAGGGAGAAGACGAGAAAGAGAGGAAAATGCAAGAGGCTGTCTTGGCGATCAAGCAAAAATTCGGGAAAAACGCTTTGCTTCGAGGAATGAGTTATACGGACAAAGCGACGGCGCGTGTGCGAAACAAGTTGATCGGAGGACACAATGGCGGCGAGTAAAGAGGAACGCGCCCGTCAATTTCTGCCATTCAACGCTTTGACCGAGTATTACCAAATGATATTGGAAAAACAGCGCGTTTCGGAACCGAAAAAAGAACTGTCCGAAGATGAAACGGAAGCCTTGTCCGAAAAGTTAAAGAGCCTTCGGCGACACGACCTTGTTTCCGTAACGTATTACGACAAGGACGCTTACATCACAAAGACGGGTATGATTACTGATATTGACCTTACGTTCCAAACGCTGACGGTCGTTAAAACCAAGATAGCGTTTCAGGATATTTTTGACGTGGAAACACGAAAAGACTTTGCGAAAGGGCTTGAAACGGGATAATCTGTGCTTCTGTTTATATTTTTAAGGAGTTGCATTATGAACAAAGCAGAATTAGTGGCTGAAATCGCGAAGAACACCGGTTTGACGAAAGTTGATTCTGAAAAAGCGACGGAAGGTCGCAATCCGCGTACAGGCGAAACGATTAAAATCCCTGCTTCCAAACAGCCGAAATTCAAAGCGGGTAAAGGTTTGAAAGACGCATTGAACTAAAACCGGTTTCAAAAACAGACAAAGGCGTGTCCGTTCGGATGCGCCTTTTCTTTATGCCTGAACAATATTTCCCATTTTTCCATATTTTTCCCGAAGAACGACTCTGAAAAAAGACGCAGAAATGTTGGATTGTCGGAACAATTTTTCCGATATTTCCGATTTTTCCCTTATTCCGAGGTCAGAAAAGATGCGTTTTGAGCTTAAATTTTCTTATTCTCGAATGTTAGAAAAAATTTTTTTGTTAGAAAAATGTTAGAAAAACCGATTTTTATGAAGAGCTGTCATTTCTCTGGACAACAAAAAACCCGCAGTATTCTGCGGGTTTTGATTGGCGCGCCCAGAAAGATTCGAACTCTCAGCCTTCTGATCCGTAGTCAGATGCTCTATCCAGTTGAGCTATGGGCGCATAAGCAAGTTCTATATACCTCTGCCATAAACTTCTTGCAAGACTTTTTTTATAAAAATGCAACAAATTTATATTTATGATAAAATTTCTTGCAAAAGTGCTATTTCTCGGTACATTCTAGAGGATGCCGTTTTTTATATCCATAAAACACGGTATGGAAAATTGCGCAGTTTTCTTAAACATTTTAAGGTATTCAAAAACATGTCTATTCTGAAACACCTCTCTTTAGCCGTCGTCTTCCTGACCCTCACCGGCTGCATTTCATCTTCCGATCAGTCGGCGGACAATTATTATGACGATGATTTTTCAATGGAGGCCCCTAAAACGGAACAAACGTCCTCCGCCGAAAAGAACGTCGATATCCGCAAAGAAATTACAGCTCCTTCCGGATATGCTTCCAACACTCAAATCGTTTCGGAAGTCAGCAAAAAGGTCGCCGCGATTGAAACAAAGCTGCGCCAAATTCAGAAAAACATCAAAAAAGACACGGATACCTTCCGCGAATTAAAAACAAAAAGTATGGAAGAATCGAGCCGTTATTATGAATATGTCGCCCGTATACGCGCCCGTTTGCAGAACGGAACGACACCGGGCAATCCCGAACTGACGGAAATGTGGAAACAAGCTTCCGCTTTGTTGACAGGATCGGATAAAAATATGGCTGAAACGGCAAAATTATCCAGCGAAACCATCAGAACTAAAAATGAATTGGATGCTCTGCTGGAAACAATCCGCGAAACGTTTTTAATTCCCGGCGCGCTGGAAATCGATCACGAAAACCTCAGAATGCTGGAAGATGAAGCCAATCAAACAATCGTTTCTTCAAACCGTTTAAGCTCGGATTTATCTTTACAAATTACCCGTCAGCAACAGTATTTCAACTCGGAAAGTCAAAACATCAACGGATTAAGCACAGATATCCAATACGGCACACTTTCCGCCAACACCCGGCAGCAGACTTCAGCCGCAGCTTTACAGCCGTCCATGCCAGCGTATATCTCTTCGGCGGTCGATTTGCCAAACGCCGATTTAACAGGACGCCGGCCTTTAATGGTTATCCGTTTTGACAAAAGCAAAATTGACTATGAACAAGCTTTATACAAAGCGGTTAAGGCCGCTTTGGACAAACGTCCGAGCACAAAGTTTGAGATCGTAGCCGTCAGTCCGTCCGACACCGTTTCCGCCGTTACGGAAGCCGTCAAAAACGCGGAGGCAGTTCGGGAATCTTTATTGGCCATGGGATTACCGGCCGGCCGCATTTATTCTTCAAAAACGAGCAACGCTTCCGTTAAAACAACGGAAGTTCATTTATACCTGAAATAGAGAATCTTTAAAAAAATACAGAAAGGATTTTTTTAACTGTGGCTACGGCGGCAGAACAGCAATTGATTGATATGCTCAAGCGCATTGAGCATATGAAAGCGGGATGCACGGCTTTGCTGGTCAGATTATCCGCTTTAAATCCGGCGAACAGATCTCAAAATCAGGTTAAAATGACACTGACCGCCTTGAATGATATGGTTATCAAGTCGCAGTCTAGTTTGTTTGTTTTATCCAACAATGATATTGTTGTTGTCGGACAAAATATTTTGCCTCAAATGATTAATGAAGCCGCCGCTTCAATTCGCCGTATTTTTCAATCTGATTCTTTTGCTGCCGCGCATCCCGGAGATTTCGTTAAAGCTGTTCCTCTCGGCAGAGATTTTGATCTAATAATGGACTACGCAAAAAAATGCGAATCGGATTTTTATCAATCACAGCAAACAAAGCGAAAAGAAATCCCTCTAGCGCCCGAACATTTGGACGCTATTTTGCGCAATATACAGGGATTTAACATTTTAAAAATTATCCGGCGACAGGAAGCAATTCAAATCACGCCTCAAGGAAAATTATCCTCCTTGTTTTTGGAATATTTCACTTCAATGGCAGACCTGAAAAAAGCGATTGCGCCGGATGTGAACGTTTTATCGAACAGGTGGCTTTTCCAACATCTGAGTGAAACGCTGGATAAAAGAATGTTGGGCATCTTTAAAGAATTATTCGCTCATACGCCGAAAAACATTTCTTTAAACTTGAATATAGCCACTATCTTTACGCCGGCATTTGAACAATTCTTAGCCGAAATGCCCGAAAACATGTCTGTCATCGTTGAAGTACAACTGATGGATATTATACAAAACACTAAAAATTATATTGTTGCTCGGGATTTATTGCATGAAGCGGGACATCAAATTTTAATCGACGGGTTACATCCTATTTCATTTGAATTTATGGATATGAAAATACTGGATTCCGATTTAATGAAGCTGAACTGGTCTCCTGCTTTAACGAAAGAAGGCGAATCCGCAAAGCTGACGGAAAAGCTTAAAGGAATAGATCCCGACCGCCTGATTTTAATGAGATGTGAAGACGAAATGGCTTTAGCCTGGGCTTTAATGCACAAAATCACCCGTTTTCAAGGTTATTTCATTGACGCTTTAACGGCGGCTAAAATCAGAAAAAGCTGCCCGAACAAGAAAAACTGCACAAAAGAGCAATGCGTTTCCAGAAAAGCCGGCATTGCCGGCGCCCAACGCGCCGGATGTCTGATGCCCGCCAATCTCGATTTGCCGATCGAATATAAAAGGAAAAAAAGCGTATGATTAATCAGGAAGAAAAACTCCGCAGTTATTTATTCTCTTTTTTATCCTCGAATAAAGAAGCAACGGTTCTGCAGCTGAAAATATCCCTGATTGAAGAAGCTTTGCGCGATGACGGCATTCTTACGACGATTCTGCGAGGCTTTTATGAAACGCTGGAATTGAACGGACAAGCTTTTTGTTTAAAAAACGACGATATTTTTATCGTTTATAATCCTAAACTCAACGAAAATTTCATCAAAGCTGCTTTAATGCGCGCGTGGCTTCATTTTTCAAATGATCCCCAAACGTCAAAAGCGGATCAATTGCTGGAAAGACGCTATAAACTGCCACTGGAAGCGGACGCACTGAAACACGAAATTTCAAGAATCGGCAAAGGTCCTTCCCGAGCGGTTCAAGAAAAAAAAGAACGCAAAAAATTCGTTGCGCCGCTGGTCTTTGATAAAAACGAAAAACTGTTCACGCCGGAAATGTTGGCGCGCGTTTCAAAAGCTTTGCTGAATACCGACTTTTCAAATATGATGCGCCGCCAATCCGTTTGCATCGTTTTTGATGAAGCGTATCCTCAGCCTTTGTTTGAAGAAGTATTTGTTTCCATTACAGATTTAGGCGAATCCATTCTTCCCGGCGTTTCCTTAACCGCTACGCCATGGCTGTTTCAAGATTTAACGGAAACGTTGGACAAGCGCGTTTTAAACAGCGTATCGCGGCATGATGACGGAGCTTTTCGTCAATCTTTTTCCTTAAATCTGAATATATCAACCATTCTTTCGGAAGAATTTCGGGATTTTGACAACAATATTCTATCCAATTTTAAAAATACGATCGTATTGGAACTGCAGCCGATTGACATTTTCAGCGACTTAAAATCCTATCTTATGGCTCGGGATTATGCGCAAAATCTGGGATATAAGATTTGTATCGACGGCGTGACGCTGAATACTTTGAAATTTATCGACAGAGAAAGACTGGCCGCAGACTATTTAAAGCTGGCGTGGTCTTCTGATTTGCCGCTTGCCCTAAAAGAAGACCCGGAGCTGACCGATCAACTGTTAAACATCGGATCCAACAGAGCCATTCTCTGCCGCATTGATGACGAAGAGGCTCTTAAAATTGCAAAACAATATAACATCACTTTGTTCCAGGGACGTTATATCGAGCATTTGATCGCCAGAAATCCCCGCAACAGACGTGTCGGCACGACGCTGTTGCGGAAATATTAAAACAATAAAAGGAGCTCTCTTTCGATGTGGTATTGTTTATTCAACACACGCCAATATGGCCCATTCTCTACAGAAGAAACGATTGATTTTATTCATCAGCATCAAAACAGCTTGGTTTGGCGTGAAGGAATGGCCGGTTGGATGCCTGCAAATAAATTTTCTGTTTTAAACGCTGTTTCGGACATTCCCCCGCCGACAACGGCTTACTTTGATTCCGGCTTGTCGTTCCAAGTCCATGGGGATGATATGCAATATGTTGAAATTGACCTCGCTCCACAGGAATCCGTAATTGCCGAACCGGGATCCATGATTTACAAAGACAATGACGTTACGTTGGAAGCACAGCTCAGCGGCAATAAGAATAAAGGTTTTCTCGGCCGTATGATGGGGGCTGGGAAACGCGTTTTATCCGGCGAAAGGGCTTTTCTTTCCGTTTTTTCAAACGAATCCGATCGGAAAAGCGCCCGAGTTGCTTTTTCCGCTCCGTATCCCGGAAAAATCATTCCCGTTTCTCTAAGCAGTTTCGGCGGAGAAATCATTTGTCAAAAGGACAGCTTTTTATGTGCTCAATCCGATGTTGAAATCGGCATTTATTTTCAGAAAAAGATTCTGACCGCTCTGTTCGGCGGCGGCGGTTTTATTATGCAGCGGCTGACAGGAAACGGAGTCGTTTTCATTCATGCCGGCGGATCCATTGCAGAAATTGAGTTGGATCAATATGAAGTCATACAGGTAGATGTCGGTTGTTTGGTCGCTTTTCAGCCTTCCGTTTATTTTGACATTCAGTCCACAGGCAATCTGAAATCGCAGGTTTTTGGCGGTTCAGGTGTGTTTTTTGCTATATTGCGCGGCCCCGGTAAAGTCTGGGTACAATCTTTGCCGTTTTCCCGTTTGGCTCAAAAATTTGCCCTGCAAATCCATCCCGACAGAAAATAAATATGGAAAAAAGCAAATATCCTGTTGACAAATCCTTAAATTTCTGGCTATAAAAAGCTCTCTTTAAAGCGGAAGCGATTCCGCTTTCGGTATAGATTTTCTAAGATGGTGATGAAATGTTCGCAGTTATTAAGACAGGCGGCAAGCAATATAAGGTCGCAAAAGACGATGTAATCGTAGTTGAAAAGCTCAACGCGGAAGTCGGCTCCACTGTGACATTTGACAATGTGCTTGCTTTAGATGAAAAAATCGGCACGCCGACGGTTGCCGGTGCCAAAGTTTCCGCTAAAGTCGTCAAGCAGACCCGTGACGATACGGTTATCGTTTTCAAGAAAAAACGTCGTCAGGGCTATCGCCGTAAAAACGGTCATCGTCAGTATATCTCGATCGTCAAGATCACGGATATCGCTGAATAGTTAAATTTTTCAAAGGTAAGGAGATTTACTATGGCTCATAAGAAAGCAGGCGGCAGCACCAGAAACGGACGCGATTCCGAAAGCAAACGTTTGGGTTTGAAAAAATCCGGCGGTCAGGCGGTTATTCCGGGCAATATCATTGTCCGTCAACGCGGAACCAGATATCGCACCGGTGAAAATGTCGGTTTGGGCCGTGATCACACGATTTTTGCCACAGCGGAAGGCCGTGTCGCCTTTACACGCAAAGCCGATGACAGAGTTTATGTTTCTGTTGTTACGGAATAACGTTTTCGGCTAAAAAGCTTTTATTTTAAAGGGGAGTGGTATACCATTCCCCTTTGTTGTGTCTCAAAGCGGGGAAACGAATCGATGAAATTTCTGGATCAGGCGAAAATTTACCTTAAATCCGGCGACGGCGGAAACGGCTGTTGCGCGTTCAGGCGTGAAAAGTATATCGAATTCGGCGGTCCGAACGGCGGAAACGGCGGACGCGGCGGCGACGTGATTTTCGAAGCCGTCCCAAATCTAAACACTTTGATTGATTTTCGCTATCAGCAGCATTTCAAAGCGGAACGCGGCCACAACGGCGAAGGCAAAGACCGTTTCGGACGCAAAGGCGAAAACCTGATCATCAAAGTCCCCGTCGGAACGGAAATTGTCGCCGACGACGGCGAAACCGTCATTAAAGATATGTCCACGCCTTACGAACGTTTCACGATTGCGAAAGGCGGCGATGGCGGTTACGGCAACGCAATGTTCAAAACCTCAACCAACCAAGCTCCCCGACGTGCCGATCCCGGGCAGCCCGGAGAAGAAATGTGGGTATGGCTGAAATTAAAGATGATCGCCGATGTCGGGTTGGTCGGTTTCCCGAACGCCGGCAAATCCACTTTCCTGTCCGCCGTTACTTCGGCCAGACCGAAAATCGCGGACTATCCTTTTACGACTCTGCACCCGAACCTGGGCATAGCCAAAATCGACGACGATGAAATGCTGATCGCCGACATTCCCGGATTGATCGAAGGCGCGCACGACGGCATCGGTTTGGGCGATCACTTTCTGCGACATGTCGAACGCTGCGCCGTTTTGATGCACTTGGTGGACGGTACGGAAGAAGACGTTGCCGCACGCTACAAAGCAATTCGTAAAGAATTAAAGCTCTATTCTCCAAAACTGGCGAGCAAAAAGGAAATCGTCGTTTTAAACAAAACGGATGCCCTGACCGAATCAGAAATTGAGGAAAAAGCAAAAGCTTTGCAGAAAGCCTGCCGTAAAAAACCTCTTTTGATGAGCGCTGTCGCACATACCGGAACGACGGAAGTCCTGCGTAGATTGTTGCCTTTTGTGGAAGAGTTGCGCACCCAAAGAAAAACTCAACCGGAAATCAGCGCTTTTGACGACCATGACGACTAAGACTCCTCTTTTAAAAGCCAAGCGGCTTGTTTTAAAAATCGGCTCTTCCCTGTTAGTCAATGAAACAACGGGGCAAGTCAAAAACACCTGGCTGAACGCTTTGGCGGACGACATTCTGACGGCGCGGGAACGCGGCCAGCAAATCATTATCGTAACTTCGGGCGCGGTTGCCGTCGGGCGCAGAGCGTTGGGCCTGCCCGCAGGAAAGCTGTTATTGCCGCAAAAACAAGCGGCGGCGGCGGTCGGACAGATCAGGCTGGCGCATTATTATCAGGAAGTGCTGGCCGAACGCGGGTTGAAAGTCGCGCAAATTCTATTGACTTTAGACGATTCGGAAGACCGCAAACGTTACCTGAACGCGCGTAACACGTTGAATACTTTGTTAGATATCGGAACAATTCCCGTGATCAATGAAAATGACACGGTCGCGACATCGGAAATCAAAGTCGGCGACAATGACAGGCTGGCGGCGCGCGTTGCTCAAATGGCCAGCGCGGACGCTTTGGTGATCTTTTCCGACATTGAAGGGCTTTATACGGCCAATCCGCGCAAAGACCCGACCGCGAAACTGATTCCCGTCGTTGAAAAGCTGACTCCTGAAATCGAGGCAATGGCGGACGGCGCAGGCTCTTCCGTCGGCACAGGCGGTATGGCGACAAAGCTGATGGCTGCGCGCCTGTGTATGGAAGCGGGATGCGATATGGCGATCGCTCTGGGGTCAGAACTGCATCCGCTGACCCGTATGGAAAAAACGGGGAAAGGCACTTGGTTCTTGGCGGACAAGACTCCCATTTCCGCACGCAAAGCGTGGATCGGCGGAGCGATCAAACCGCGCGGCACGCTGATTTTGGACTCGGGCGCGGTCAAAGCTTTGGATAAAGGCAAAAGCCTGCTTCCTGCCGGTATCAAAGCGGTGAAAGGCAACTTTGAACGCGGGGACGCCGTCGTTCTGGAAGACGAAACGGGCGTATTCCTCGGCAAAGGATTGACCGCTTACAACGCCAAAGACGCCAAAGCGATCGCCGGCAGACACAGCAACGAAATCGAAAGTATTTTAGGCTATCATGGCCCCGATGAAATCATTCACAGGGACGACTTGTTTACGGAAAAAAGAGGCTGACAATGAAAGAACTGATGCGTTCCATGGGACAAAAGGCCAAAGCGGCCGCCCGTATTCTGGCAAGCGCAACGCGCGAACAAAAGGATGCGGCGCTGAAAGCTGCGGCAAGGCTGATTCGCGAACACGCTGATGAAATACTGGCGGCAAACAAAGCCGATATGGACGCTTTATCGCCCGAAACGTCCGCCGCGATGCGCGACCGCCTGCTGTTGACGCCGGAACGCATTGAAGGAATTGCCAAAGGTTTGGACGATATTGCCGCCCTGCCTGACCCCGTCGGCCGCAAACTGGCGGAATGGACGCGTCCGAACGGATTGGTCATCACACGCGTCGCCGTTCCTCTGGGGGTTATCGGCGTCATTTACGAAAGTCGTCCGAACGTTACCGCCGATGCCGGCGCTTTATGCTTTAAATCGGGCAACGCCGTCATTCTGCGCGGCGGATCCGACAGTTTTCATTCTTCAGCAAAAATCGCCGAGTTGCTTCACGAAGGTCTGAAACAGGCCGGACTGCCGCAGGACTGCATCCAATCCGTCCCGACGACCGACCGCGCCGCCGTCGGCGAAATGCTGAAATTGGACGAATACATTGACGTCATCGTTCCCCGCGGCGGAAAGTCTTTGATACAACGCATTACCGATGAAAGCAAAATCCCGCTGTTCAAGCATTTGAACGGCATTTGCCACACTTACATTCACACGGCGGCGGATAAGGAACTGAGCCGCAAAGTCGTTCTGAACGCAAAACTGCGCCGAACGGGAACATGCAATTCGACCGAAACGATTTTATGCGACGATGCTGTTTCAAAAACGATTCTGCCGGCGGTTATAGACGATCTGATTGCCAAAGGCTGCGAAGTCAGGGGAGACGAAAAAACGCAGGCTTTGGATTCGCGCGTCGTTCCCGCCGTCGACGAAGACTGGGACACCGAATATCTGGCGCCGATCGTTTCCGTACGCGTCGTTTCCGGCATTGACGAAGCGATTGACCATATCGCGCGGCACAGTTCTCATCACACGGAATCCATTTTGACGCAAGACGATGCGGCAGCGGCAAAATTCCTGAACGAAGTTGACAGCGCGGTTGTCATGCACAACGCTTCGACGCAATTCTGCGACGGCGGCGAATTCGGCATGGGCGCGGAAATCGGGATCGCCACCGGCCGTCTGCACGCCAGAGGCCCGATCGGTCTGGAACAATTAACCACTTTCAAATATCAGGTGCGCGGTGCAGGTCAGATTCGTCCGTAAAACAGTCGGACTGCTCGGCGGATCTTTCAATCCCGCCCACAACGGTCACAGATACATCAGCTTGCAAGCGTTGAAACTGCTCGGGTTGGATGAAATCTGGTGGCTGGTATCGCCTTTGAATCCGTTAAAACAATCCAAAGATATGGCGTCTTACGAACGGCGGCTTGAAACGGCACAGGAGGTCGCAAACCACCCTCATATCATAGTTTCCGATCTGGAATATAAAATCGGCACGCATTACACGATAGACACACTGACAAAGCTGAAAGAATTATATCCGGACATCAATTTTGTCTGGCTGATGGGGGCGGATAATTTATTGCAATTCCATCAATGGTACCGCTGGCGGTCAATTATGCACTCCGTCCCGATAGCTGTATTCGCGCGAAAACATTACGCTTTAAAAGCTCTTCATGGCAAAACCGCAAGGCTTTACCAATTGTATCGCAAAGACCCGAAAGACGCTTTCGATTTAGCTTTCTGCAAACCGCCTGCATGGGTGTTTTTGCCGATACGCAAACATCCGGCATCATCGACGGAAATCCGTAACAAAGGTTTATTTCAAACAGGAGAAGAAGAATGCCCGTAAAGAAAACAGAAAAAACAACAGAAAAAAAAGCCGTAAAAAAGGCTTCCGCGAAAACGACGGTGAAAAAGACGGCGGAAAAAGCCGTCAAACCCGCTGCGAAAAAGGCGGTGAAAGCTGATAAAACGGAAAAGGCGACCAAAAAGGAAATCAAGAAAACCGTTAAAAAGACGGTCAAAAAGATCTTAAAGGCACAGGCGAAAAACGAAAAGCTTTTGAAAAAGGCCACAAAAACAAAAGAAAATGCCGAAACGAAAAAGCTTGTCGATCTGATCGTCAAAACGCTTGAAAACGGCAAAGCAGAAGACGTTGTCGTCATCAACCTGACCGGCAAGGCGGCCCTTGCCGATTATCTGGTCATCGCCAGCGGCCGCGCGCCGCGCCACGTTTCTGCTTTGGCGGAACAGGTGCAGCTGCGTTTGAAAAAGACGGGCGTTCCCGCTTCGCTTGAAGGCGAAGACGTCGGCGATTGGGTGATTGTCGATGCTGCGGATGTAATCGTTCACGTTTTCCACCCCGAAACGCGCGAACTGTACTGCATCGAAGAACTGTGGGGCGAAGAAACCCCGCGCCGTGCGACAAAATAATGGACATCGTCATCGCCTGCATCGGGCATTTAAAGGCGGGAGCCGAAGCAGACCTTCTGGCGCGTTATGTCAAGCAGACGCGCTGGAATGTCGTTATCCGCGAATTTGAAGACAAGAAATCCGGCTCCTCCGCCGAACGCAAAAAACGGGAATCCGAAATGTTGCTGTCCGCCGTGCCGGACGGCGCGAAAGTCGTTGTTCTGGACGAACGGGGCAGACAGACAGGATCGGAAGCGTTTGCGAAGAAACTGGGCGGCTGGCAGGACGAAGGGACATCGGCGATCGTTTTTATGATCGGCGGCGCGGACGGCCACACGGACGAATTGCGCAAACGGGCGGATTATTTAATGGCGTTCGGGGAAATGACGTGGCCGCATTTTCTGGCGCGCGTGATGCTGGCGGAACAAATCTACCGCGCACGAACCATTCTTGACGGGCATCCGTATCATCGGGCGTAAAACAAACAGAAGAGCTATCAAAAGATTGCGTTCTTTTTCGCTCTCCTGTAAACTTTTTTCGGCTTATCCTGTTCGCATTCAGAGGATTGCGCGATGTTCGGATCAAAACTTTTATCAAAGCTGCCTGTATGGGCAACGGTTTTTATTGTATTGTCCCTATTTATGATCGGGCATGCCGTTTATCATGATCGCTGCCGCCCGTGGGCAAGAATTTTTCTTGAATCCGATAAAAAAAACGAAAACGCTTTTAAGATATATTTAGTTCATAATCGCGGCGCTTATGTCCCTAAAGAGGAACCGTTGTTCTGGCTGCCCAGAGAAAAAGCTAAAACAAAATACGGAACCATATTTGAATCCGATAAAAAAACCGCTCATTTTGATCTTCATGTTTTTGAACCATGTGAAATCGTCATTCATCTGAGCGGTTCGGACACAGAAGATTCAATGGGACGAAAATTAAATCCGAAAGTAACTTATACCTCTTTAAAAATAGACGATTCCGAAACATTGGATACGCCTAAAACCGTATGGTATGATAATTCGTTCAGTCACACCCTACCGTTAAAAAAAGCCGGTTTGGTTAAAATAGACGTCGTTTGGGAACGGGCGACAGAATAGGAAATTTTTAATGAAACGTTCTTCTTTATTTTTCTTGCTTTGCATTCCGTTGATTTTTATGGCGTTCACGAATCATTTCTCTCCCAAAAACGCGCAAAACGTATTTTTAGGCGTATCACTTTTATATACGATATCGGGATATGTTTTTTACCGTCGCCGCGATACCGCCGTTGTTATTTACCTGATCTTTTTATTGGGATTAGCCCTCAAACTGTTTTATATCGCCTACACCCCCTATTGGATCCGACAGCATGATACCGGTAATTTTGCCAATGACGGGGAAAGAGGACATTTTGAATATATTTATTATATTCTGACACATCATACGTTTCCGTTTTTTCATCAAAACCCGAATCTGCCGATTTATCACCCTCCGCTTCATCATTTAATTTCTGCGATTTTTTTGTCCGTATTCTCCGGATATGAAAATTTACAATATCTGAGCTTTTTATATGCCGGCGGCAGCTGCATCGTTTCTTATCTGTGTCTTCGTCCATGGATAAAAGTCGATAATGTTCGCATTCTTGCCGCCTTATTTTGCAGTTTTTTCCCGGCTTTTATTTATTTGTCAGGAGCGTTAAACAACGATCCTCTAAGCATTTTTCTATCACTTTTATCCTTTTTTTACTTTATGCGTTATCTGCAAAGCAAAAAAAAATCCGATCTTATTCTGTCCGCCGTATTTTTAGGTTTTGCCGGTATGACAAAAGTAAGCTCCATTATGCTTTTCATCGGAATGCTTTTATTTTATAACGCTTCCGTTTCAACGGAACGGATAAAACAAGAAGATGCTTTAAAAGACATTGTCCTTTTTTCGTGTGTTTATTTGACGCTTTTTTCAATCTGGCCGCTTTATATCATGATACGGTGGAATGAATTGAATATGTTCGCAAACCACTATCGGCGCCTTGCAATGCTTGACACAATGCCGTTCTGGCTATCGGGATATGATCCGTTTCTGCACATCGCGGATACGACTTTCGCCAACAGACCCCAGTATGTCGGATTCCATTCGTTGCCGGAAAGGTTCGGGCTTATTTTCTATCCTGTTTCCATGCCGTTTATTCTCAGAGGTTCTTTATATCCGGAAATTCTTCCCGAATATAATTTTTGGATCGCGTTGATAAAAGATTCTTTATTTTCAGAAATTCCTTTATTCAAATTGGGCGCCTCCATCAAATCCACAATCGGTTTTGATTTATGCGTTTTGCTTTTTGCTACGGCGCAGATTTTGTTTGTTTTCTTTTGTTTTGTCTTCTTCAAAGTTGACAAAAAAAACGATATGGTCTTATGTTGTCGGTCCGTCATCACCGCAAGCTTGGCGGCTCTTATTTATTTTTGCATCAGGAATCCGATCTGGAGCGCCTGTTCGTTCCGGTACATCGTTCTTGTTTTCCCCTGTTGCTGCCTGCTTGTGATTCAGTATGTCCAGAACAACCTGACCGCGGATGAACGAAACGGACTTATAAGAAAATTCCTTACCTGTTCGGTTGTTTTTTTCTCCCTGTTGTCTTTTTTGGTTTATTCCGTTTTCGGCTTTTTGTCTTTCTAGAAAACAGCAAAAATTTAAAGACGATTATTCTCAAATAAAATCGTCCTCTCCCATTTTTCAGAGTGTCAAACGCAAAGTTTTGTATTATAGTAACCGCAAAATTTTGATGTTTGAAAGAAAGGCAATGATTATGGAAGAAACGAAAAGACCGCGTCCCGTTATGCTGTGCATTCTGGACGGTTGGGGACACCGCGAAAACAAAAACGACAACGCCATCGAATTGGGCGAAACGCCGAACTGGCACAAGCTGGTCGCTGATTATCCGAACACGCTGATCGCCACGTCCGGTCTGGATGTCGGTCTGCCGAAAGGTCAGATGGGCAATTCCGAAGTCGGCCATATGAACATCGGCGCCGGCCGCGTTGTCATGCAGGATCTGCCGAAAATCGACCAAGCGGTGGAAGACGGCTCTCTGGCGCACCGTCCCGCAGTTGAAAATTTAATCAAAGCCCTGAAGGATTCCAAAGGCACCTGCCACCTGATGGGCTTGATGAGCCCCGGCGGCGTTCATTCTCATATGAACCACATCGTCGGATTGGCGAAAATCGTCAGCGAAGCCGGCATTCCCGTCACCGTTCACGCTTTTCTGGACGGCCGCGACGTGCCGCCCGATTCCGCTTTGGGTTACGTCAGGGACTTTGAATCCAAAATCAAAGCGATGAACAATGTTCATATCGGCACGGTTTCCGGCCGCTATTACGCGATGGATCGAGACAACCGTTGGGATCGTATCGAACTGGCTTTCAACGCGCTGATGTCGGGCAAAGGCGTCGCCCAGCCGACCGCCGAAGCCGCGATTCAGGCCTCTTACGATCAGAAAGTTTATGATGAATTTGTCGTTCCCGCCGTTATCGGTGACTACAAAGGCATGAACGACGGTGACGCCATTTTGTTCGCGAACTTCCGTTCCGACCGCGCCCGTGAGATTATGTACGCTCTGGCCGATACGCCGTTTGACAAGTTCGCCCGCGCGAAAACGGTCAAATTTGCCGCTGTCGTCGGTATGACGCAGTACTCGGTTGACCACGACCGCTTTGTCAAACCGATCTTCCCGCCCGAACAGCTGAGCAACATCTTCGGCGAAGTCGTTTCCAAAGCGGGTTTGACGCAGCTGCGTATCGCCGAAACGGAAAAATACGCACACGTTACTTTCTTCTTCAACGGCGGCGAAGAACGCCTGTTCAAGGGCGAAGACCGGATTTTAATCCCGTCCCCGAAAGTCGCGACTTACGATCTGAAGCCGGAAATGAGCGCGTTTGAAGTCTGCGACGCGCTGGTTGACGCGATCGAAAAGGAAAAATTCGACGTTATCGTCGTCAACTTCGCAAACGGCGACATGGTCGGCCACACCGGCATTCTGGACGCCGCGATCAAAGCGACACAGGCGGTGGACAAGTGCCTCGGCCGTTTGGAGGAAGCGATGAAGAAAGTCGGCGGCGTGATGCTGATCACGGCAGATCACGGCAACTGCGAATTGATGAAGGACGAAAAAACTGGCGCCCCCTACACGGCGCACACGACGTTTGAAGTCCCCGTCGTTTTGTTCAACGATCAGAACGGTTACAAACTGCGCGAAGGCGGACGTCTGGCGGATTTGGCGCCGACGCTGCTGCAGCTGCTGGGCATTGAACAGCCGGCGGAAATGACGGGTAAATCTCTGCTGGTAAAGTAAAGAATGGCTTTGAAAAGGACGACCGGACTGCTTTGCCTTGTCTTTTTGACGGGGCTTTGTTCGGCGTCCTTTTCGTTTGCCGCATTGGAAAATCCCGATTCGGCAAAAAGCGAACTGTCCCGCGTCACCAGCCAGATCGAGCAGGCAAAAAAAGAACATCAGAAACTGCGCGAAAAAGCCCAAAGCGTCCAAAAGGAAATTCTGGACGTGCGAAAGAAAATGGTTGCGGCAGCGGGATCTATTCAGGAACAGGAAGAAAGTCTGAGTCGGCTGGAACAAAAGTTGGCCGAATTTGAAGCGCAACAAGGGGTGATGAAAAAGCGGCTGGATATTCGCAAAGCCCAACGCATGCACGTTTTGGCCGCTTTGCAGTCTTTAGCCTTCAAACCGACGGAAGCTTTACTGGCACAGCCTTTGGCGCCGCAAGACACGCTGAGAAGCGCTCTTTTGCTGCGCGAAGCCGTTCCCCGTCTGGAATATTCGACCGAAGGACTGCGCAAAGATTTGAACCGCATTGCCAGTCTGACAACCGCGATTCGCGCACAATACGCCCAAATCAAAACAATGGCCAAACGGCTGGATGATAAGCGGCGGGACATGAACAAGCTGATAGAAAAAAAATCACAGCTGCAAACCGCCTTTGCCAGCGAAAGCACGCGCGCGAAAGACCGCGCTGAAAATCTGGCGAAACAAGCGGGCGACTTGAAAGAATTGCTGGCAAAATTAGAGGCGGACAGCCGCAAACGCGCCGCCGTCAGCAAAAAGCAGGAAATTCCTACGGGCGCTTTTATGTCGGCTAAAGGACACATTCCTTATCCCGTCAAGGGAAATGTCATAAAAAAATTCGGTGAATTAACGGAAACCGGCATTACTTCCAAAGGCATTATGATTGCCACCCGCGCCAATGCGCAAGTCATTTCACCCTATGACGGAACGGTTTTGTTCGCGGGACCTTTCCGCGGCTACGGTCAGCTGGTGATTATCGAACACGGGGACGGATATCATACATTGCTGGCCGGTATCGGAAGATTGGATACTTCCGTCGGTCAATCCTTATTAGCGGGCGAACCCGTCGGAATAATGGTAGCGGAAACAAAACCAACGTTGTATATTGAGTTAAGGAAGAACGGACAGCCGATCAATCCTGCCGGTTGGTTGGCTCAAGGCAACAAAGGATAAAAAGGAAAAGAATATGAAACGTTTCAATTTGACTGTTTCAATGATGTTATTGGCTTTTTTCTGTTCCGGAACAGCTTTTGCCAAAGAAAAAACGAAAAAAACGGAAAATAAAGCTGAAGAAACGACTTCCGTTTATAAATACCTGAATATTTTCAGTGAAACACTGAAACGCGCCAGGACCGATTATGTGGAAGAAGTATCGGAAGACAAATTGATCGAATACGCAATCAACGGAATGCTTTCTTCTTTAGACCCGCATTCTTCCTATCTGGATGCCGATACCTTTAAAGATATGCGCGAACAAACCAAAGGCGAATTCGGCGGGTTGGGCATAGAAGTCACGATGGACAACAGCTGGATCAAAGTTATTTCTCCGATTGACGACACGCCGGCGTTTAAAGCGGGCATTCAGGCCGGCGACTATATCACGCACATTGACGGCACAACCGTTTTAGGCGAAACGCTGACGCAAGCCGTTGAAAAAATGCGCGGCCCCGTTAAAACAAAAGTCAAACTGACAATTCGCAGGAAAAACAAAGAACCGTTTGACGTTACGATCATGCGCGACAACATTAAAATCCGTTCCGTCAAAACGGAAGAAAAAGATCCCTCCGTCGGCTATATTCGGATTTCCTCTTTCAGCGAAACGACAACGGACGATGTCAAAAAAGCGATTGAAAAAATTCAAAAAGAAAATCCCGAAGACTTGTCCGGTTATGTTCTTGACTTGCGCAATAATCCGGGCGGGCTGTTGGATCAGGCCGTTTCCGTCGCCGATTTGTTTTTAAACGAAGGAGAAATCGTATCCACCCGCCCCCGCCGCACCGAAGAAATGCAGCGTTATAACGCGACCAAAGGCGACATTACCAAAAACAAACCGATTGTCGTTTTGATTAACGAAGGTTCCGCCTCTGCCGCGGAAATCGTTTCCGGCGCTTTACAGGATCATAAACGTGCGGTTATTGTCGGCATGCGTTCTTTCGGCAAAGGCTCGGTTCAAACCGTTATTCCCGTCACCGGATTCGGCGCAATTCGTTTGACAACGGCCCGTTATTACACGCCCTCCGGTCGTTCCATTCAAGCGAAAGGTATAGAACCGGACATTGAAATCCCGCCCGGTCATGTCGAATATTACGCTTTGCGTTCCGATGACTTCGCCGAAGCTACGCTTCCGAATGCTTTAGCAAAACAGGACGAAGATAAAACGAACAATTCCAAAAATAAAACCGGAAAAGATAAAAAACTTAAAAAGGATAAAAAAGTTAAAAATAAAACTGAAAAAGAACCGGATCCGTTCGATGAAAAGCCCAAAGAAGAACAGAAAAAGGAAGATTATCAGCTGGATCGGGCCATTGATATCGTCAAAGCAATGGGAATTTATCAATCAAGGTAAAAAAAATGCCGCTTTTCAACAAAAAAGCTTCTCCTTTTTCCACAAAAGAAACCCTTTCGGACAAACGGCGGACGTTTCGGATTGTCGCGTTTCTGGCGGCGGCTTCTTTTTTATGTATGATCAGCGGCTTTTATATTGACTTTATAAAAGATCCCACCATTCAGACGACTTATTATCTGGTCAGAGCAAACCAAACATTTCCGAATGAAACGCTGATAAATCCTCAGCCGCCGGAAAAACAAACCGTTCCCGCGGAACAAGCGTCTGCGGCCGAAGAAAATTCGCACCTGATTAAACAGCTGGAAAAAGAACGGGAAAATATAGAACAAACGGCGGAACTGTTAAGAGAAATTGTAAAAAACTCCGCTGAGGCGCCGGAATTAACAGATGTTTCCGTTTTACCCGAAACACCGGAGCTGCAAAAACTGCAGCAGGAAAAAGATCTGGCGGATCAAAAAAAGCTGGAAGAAATTGAAGCTTTGAACAAAGAACGGCTGGAAAAGGAAAAGAAAAAAGCTGTCGCTGCAAACAATATTGCGTCGAAAGATTCAGCCCTTCCGAAAGAAGAAAAAAGTACGGAACCTTCCCAAAAATCTTCTCTTTCTCAAAAGGTCTATCCCAAAAAGGAAGAAAAGTCCTCTTTGCATTTGTCATCTCTAAAATCGGAGCTGCCGCCGCCGGATTTAATTCAAACCGATTTAATGGCCTCTCTGCCGGACTTTTCTTTAATCAAAAAAAGTATCTCGCAGAATGCCATTCCATTGCATATTATCGAACCTTTGCCCGAACTGTTGGAAGAAACGCGTTATGGCATGCTTCCGATTGAAAGTGAGGGCCGAACCGCTTTTTCAGCCTACGGCAAACAACACAGCATCCCGCCGGCTTCGCCTTATATTGCCATTTTATTTTCCGGTCTGGGCAAACGGGACAACACGACCCAGGCGGCCATAGCCACTTTACCCGATGTTATTTCCTTATCTTTCAGCCCTTATACGGATAAACTGAAAACTTATATCGCCGATGCCCGCAAAGCAGGTCATGAAACTTTGCTTGATCTGCCGATGCAGCAAGGCGCTTTTCCGGAAACGGATCCGGGACCGTTGGGTTTGGTATCGGGGCTGCCGGAACAGGAAAACAGGAAACGGCTGCGCAAAGTTTTGGGACAAAACGTCGCTTTTATCGGCTTAACCGCCGCCGCCAATGAAAATTTTTCATATTCGGGATCTCAGATGAAACCCTTTTTTGATGAAATAATTCAAAGAGGCCTGATTTATATAGACGGCACGGATAATCCGCGTATGCCGATTTTTAAAAAAGCCTTGCGGCCCGACGTTCATATCGCTGACGAATTTCATCGGGCTGCCATTCGCGCCCGTTTGGAACAAACGCGCAAAATCGCTTTGGAAAAAGGCTCCGCTTTTTTAAGAATTGAAGCCGTTCCGATTACGCTTTTAACCGTCATCGAATGGATGAAAGCTTTTGCCCCGACAGAGCAAAACCCGGTTCCGGAAATATCCTTTGTTCCTTTATCTTATTACGCTTCGTCAAAAAAGGAAAAAGAATGAACGCTAAAAAAATGTATCGCCCGAATGTCGGAATAATGGTTTTAAACACAGCCGGGGATGTGTTTATGGCACATAGAACGGATTCCCGCAAGCAAGCCTGGCAAATGCCGCAGGGCGGCATCGACAAAGGCGAAGATGAATATGCTGCCGCTTTGCGCGAATTATATGAGGAAACGAATATCTCTTCCGTCACTTTGATCGCTGAAAGCACAAAATGGTACACATACGATTTTCCGGCCGGCGTTCATTTTATCAGCGAAAAGAAAAAAGCTTTTGCCGGTCAAACGCAAAAATGGTTCCTTTTTCAATTTACCGGCAATGAAAATGAAATTAACTTAGATAAACCGGATCCCGAATTTAACCAATGGAAATGGATGCCGGCCGAAAAAATCGTTGAAATGATCGTCCCTTTTAAACGGGACGTTTACCGGCAGGTTCTTGATGAATTTATGCCGTTCATCGAAGCCGTCAGGAACAGCTGAAGAAATTGCGGACTATTCTGAAATAAACGGAAAGAAACTGATTTATAAGTATGAAAAAGCCGCCTTTCGGCGGCTTTCCTTTTACACATCGGACAAATGGATTGCTCCCAACGTATGACATGCCGGACAAGTGGTATGGTCCTTTTCGAACGGCGTACGGCAAACCGCACAGAAATACGGCAGTTCCACCGGCGCTTTTTCCGCTTTGGCACGATATTCTTCCGCAGCTTTTTCATCCTGATTATAGGCGGCGATTTCTTCCGCCATCATCAAAGCTCGTTTGGATTCGGGATAGGCTTCCAAATACTTTAAAACAGCTGCTTTAGCCTGTCCCCACAACCGAGCATGCAACGAACAGTCGGCAAAAATCAAATCATTGATTTTTGCTTCGGGATTTTCCGCGATCAATTCTTCCACGTCCTTAACTGCTTCAATCGGAGTTTCCTTATCCGTTAACGTCAAATAGACTTCATAAACCGCCCAACTGGGAGATATTTTCCATAATTTTTGCAGCAAATGACGCGCTTTTTTGATTTGTCCTTTACGAATATCCAGCTCAGCCGTCTGCACGGCCGCACGCACGAAAGTTTTATCCGTATCATAGGCTTCGCGAATTAATTTTTCTTTCTCGGCTTCATCCGCCACATCGCCGGCCTGTTCCAGTAAAACAGAAGCTTTCAGACGTTTTGCCGTCAGTTTGTCAAACAATTTGTATTTTAAAGCTTTATCCAAAGTTGCTATTGCCTGCGTCCATTGTTTTTCATGAATTTGCAGTTCAAAAGCTTCCGACAAAACCCATTGAGGCGGATTTTTTATGGCCAGCAGCTCAGCGCACACTTCAACCGCTTTTTCCAAATTTCCCGTCAATCGATAAAGTCTGACTTTGCCGCGCATTCCGAGAAGATACGTTTCCGGAACGCCCGCCAATTCATCATACAAACGCATCGCTTCAATCGTATTATTTTTCGCTTCTGCCAACTGCGCTTCAAACACCGTGATTTTTGTTTCGTCATCGGCAAATCCTTTTTTGATCTGTCCGGCCAACTTTTCGGCTGAAGCAATATCTCCGGCGGCCAAAGCCGTTAATCCTTTTCCCAGCAGAGTATAGCGATCAACTTCCTTATCCACTTTTGATTTTGCCATTTTTTGCGCGCGTTTGTCGGCCCCCGTCCAATAGGATATTTTTTGCGTCACAAGCAATAAGGGTTTAGCTAAAAACGCATAGAAGACGGAATAAACAACAATAACAAGACCGATTATGACTGCAACGGAAGTTTGAACGGAATAACCGATCCATTCCAAATGAACGGAACCTTGATTATTCGAAAGCCACGCCGCCGCCAGAGCGATTACGCCCAACAGAAAAGCATTCCAGATAATTCTGATCATCGGCTATTCTCCCTTCAGCTGTTCAGCGTACACAACGCCCAAAACCGCTGAAATTGTTTCGTTAATTGTCTTTTTTACCGTTATATAGCGTTCCGCATTTTGTTCCCATTCCCGCATCGTATCGGCAACAGTTCCTTTTAAATCTTTCAGAATCAAGACGGCTTCCCCAAGGTCTTCATCCCGAACGGCTAAGCCGGCACGAGCTAAAACCGATTGTGTCGATTGATCGTTTTCAATAACGTCCGTTCTTCTGATAACGACCAATGTTTTTAAAGAATTTAATGCCTTATGGAACCAATCCGTTTTAGGACTGAGAGATTCGGCTAAAACCGCCTGATCCGCATAAGTGCCGAAAGAACGCAATAAAGCCGTTTTCGTTTGTATTCCCTGATCTGCGTTTCCCGACAAAGAACGCAAATAACCGGCGATTCTGGGAAAAGCATCTGCTAATGCCAACGCCGATTGCTGTTCCGTTGAAAAACCGTTTCCGGACAGCGCGGCTTCACGCAGTTGATAAACGGCCAGCAATAAAGCAACCGCCCGTTCTTTTTCCACATTGGACACGCGCAATTTCTGTTCGGCGGCATCCATCCGCGTCATCAAAGACAAAACGGAGGAAGCGTCCGCCTTATTTTTTTCCAACCGATTGATTTTTATATTTTCCTGAACCAGTCGTTGTTCCAGCCGGCGCATATTCGGCAATGCTTCTCTCAGCCTGTTTATTTCCCGTTCGCTGTTTACCCGCACTTGATCCAACTGAGCGCGCAAACGTTCAATTTCACTCAACAGCACCTTTTGTTGATTTGCCAAAGCGACATAAGCCGTATCCGTCATAACGGACGGTTGAGGCGGTTCGGCCGACGCTATAACGACTTCGGCGTTTTCAAATTCGCGGGCATTTTCCAATTGCTCCAATCGATTGACGATTTCTTCAGGTTCCACCACTTCTTCAACAACCGGTTCTTCCGCTATAACGACTTCTTCCGTCCCGTTTTCGGCAGCAGAAGAAAACTGACGATATTTTTCCAAAATCATTTCCCGCGTCTGCGGTATTCCGACCAGTCCCGCAACAACCAGCACGAAAAGAATTAAAACAACCTTTCCGAATCCGCCGCTCTTAGAGCTCCGCTCATTCGATATTTGTTCTTCTGTTTCTTTTCCCGCCGTTTCCGTATTGCTTTCCTCAGGAACAGAATTTTCCTGAATTTCTTCCGCTTTCCGGTCGTTTTTTTCCTCTGCCATAAAAGCCTCCCTGATTAAATCTACTGGATTTTACCATTTTTTCCGAGTATGGGTAGAATAATTTTACATCAGAGAGTCGAAATGCGTGTTTTAGGTATTGAATCCAGTTGTGACGAAACGGCTGCGGCTGTTGTTTCCGATCAAAAAGAACTATTGTCTTCCGTCGTTTTTTCTCAAGCAGAACACGAAATTTTCGGAGGTGTCGTTCCGGAAATAGCGGCACGGGCGCATTTGCAGCAGATCGGAACAATCGTACAAACGGCTTTGGACAAAGCGAAAATCGGATTTAAAGAATTGGATGCCGTAGCCGCTTCAGCAGGCCCCGGCTTGATCGGAGGCGTTATCGTCGGCGTGATGACAGCCAAAGCGATTGCGGCCGTCCATAATCTGCCGTTTATCGCCGTTAACCATTTGGAAGCGCATGCTCTGACGGTTCGATTGACGCAGGATGTTCCTTTCCCTTATTTATTGCTGTTGACTTCGGGCGGCCATTGCCAGATTTTAATTGCGGAAGGAATCGGAAAATTCAAGCGATTAGGCGCGACCGTTGACGATGCGGCCGGGGAAGCTTTTGATAAATCGGCTAAAATGATGGGGTTGAGTTATCCCGGCGGCCCTAAAATAGAACAATACGCGTTATCGGGTGATCCGATGCGGTTTGATTTGCCCCGCCCGATGGTCGGAAAACCGGGATGCGATTTGTCTTTTTCAGGATTAAAAACCGCCGTAAGACATATTGTTGAAAGTTTTTCACCCGACGGAACAATAGAAAATGCGGCGTTATCCGAACAGGATAAAGCGGATTTATGCGCCGGCTTTCAAAAAGCCGTTTTAGATTCTTTGTGTTCCAGACTAAAGAATGGAATCAAGCTTTTCAGAAAGCAGTATCCTCAAGGGACACATCTGGTCGTCGCCGGCGGCGTGGCCGCCAACAAAGCGTTGCGTCAGGCCTTGGAAAATCTTGCAAAAAGGTATAATCTGACTTTTGCGGCGGCGCCGATGAATCTGTGCACGGACAACGGCGCTATGGTCGCATGGGCGGGAATGGAACATTTTTTGGCAGGAATGTCCGATCCTTTGGATTTCAGCCCTCGGCCGCGCTGGCCGCTGGATCCGTCAGCGAAAAGATAAGAAGGAGATTTCAATAATGAATAAAATTTCCGTTTTGGGTGCAGGCGCGTGGGGAACGGCTTTGGCCAACATTGCGGCGAACAACGATAAAAAAGTCACGCTGTGGGTTCGGGAAAAAGAATTAATTGACGATATTCGCGGCAAAAGACGCAACACTTTATTCCTGCCCAACATCGAACTGAACGAAAATATCATTCCGACGAACGATTTGACACAGGCCGTTTTGAATGCCGAAGCCGTTTTAATGGTTATTCCGGCGCAATATTTGCGCGCCGCCTGCCGCACATTGCGTCCGATCTGGCCGGAAAGACTGCCGGCCGTCATCTGCGCCAAAGGAATAGAACAAGGCTCCGGCGCTTTGTTAAGCGAAATGCTGACGGAAGAATTGCCTCAGGCTCAAATCGCCGTTTTATCAGGCCCCACTTTTGCCGAAGAAGCCGCCGAAAACAAACCGACCGCGCTGACGTTGGCCTGTCAAAATGAAACTTTGGGAAAAGAGTTGGTCGAAACATTGGGAACCCCGACTTTTCGGCCTTATTATTCTGCGGATATAATCAGCGTCCAAATCGGCGGAGCGGTTAAAAACGTTATGGCCATTGCCGCCGGCATCGTGGCCGGCAAAAAAGCCGGAGATAATGCCCGCGCAGCGCTGATCACCCGGGGATTGGCGGAAATTTCGCGTTTAGCCGTCGCTCTGGGGGGGCAAGCGCAGACATTAATGGGCCTTTCCGGTCTGGGGGATTTGGTTTTAACAGCCAACAGCGTACAGTCGCGGAACTATTCCGTCGGATTGGAATTGGGGAAAGGCCGATCTTTGCCCGATATTTTAGCGGACAAGCATTCTGTCGCGGAAGGGGTCTTTACAGCGAAAGCCGTCTTGGAACGGGCCGCCAAAGCCGGGGCTGAAATGCCGATCTGCGAAGGATTAATGAAGATCCTGAACGGTGAAGCTTCAGTTGATGTTGTCATTCAGCTGCTGATGACTCGTCCTTTTAAAACAGAGAATTAAATTTCTTTTGCAAACAAATATTTAGACTTTCTTTAGGAAAAAAGTTTATCATAGGAAATACTTGATAAGTGTTTCTTGGGGAAAGCTATGTCTTTAACGGTCATAACTATTTTATGTATCAGTATTACTTCCGTCATCGGTATTTTTATCGGCAGCTTAAAATTCAAAGGCATCGGCGTCGGAGTCGGCGGCGTTTTATTTGCCGGCCTTTTGGCGGGATATGTTCTGGAACGTTTAAATATCGTTTTTAATCCGGAAGTTCTGGCTTTTTTGAAAGAATTCGGATTGATTTTGTTCATCTATTCTATGGGATTGACCGTCGGGCCGAATATTTTCGCTTCTTTGCGCAAAAACGGATTAACACTGAATTTAATTTCTTTTGCCGTTGTTTCATTAGGAACGCTTATCACCATCCTGATTTTCAAATTCGGACATATTTCCCTGCCGGAGCTGATCGGCCTTTATTCCGGCGCCGTTACCAGCACGCCCGCATTAGGTTCGGGTCAACAGATTTTAACGGAATTGGGGGCGGATGCTTCCTCTATAGAAAAATCAGGTTTCACTTATGCGATCGCTTATCCTTTCTCGATTATCAGCGGAATTTTGGTTTTTGCTTTGCTGAAAATCGCTTTCCGCGTCAAAATTGCGGATGAAGTCGCTTCGTACGAAACACAAAAAGTTGATAACGATCCGCATATGCAGGGATTTAATGTCCTGGTCAACAATCCCAGTTTTGACGGATTGGAAATCGGCGACTTTTTAAAAATGATGCATTACACGATGACTATTTCCCGAATGAAACGGGGCAACGAATACATCATTCCGCATGAACATATCAAGCTGCAGATCGGCGATATTCTTTTGATTTTCGGCCCCAGAAAGATCTTTCAGGAAATTTCGTTCCTGTTCAGACTTGAACCGGAACTGGATCTGATGGAAGAAAGCGCCAAACAGATTCAGAGTCAAACACTTTTGCTGACCAACTATCGCCGTGTCGGTAAACCCCTGAAAAAAATTCTGGGAGATACCCGACGCCATTGGGTCATTTCCCGTGTTATCCGCAACGGCATTTCTTTGTCTCCGACGCCTGATTTAAAATTGGCTTATGCGGATCAGGTCGTCGTTGTCGGCAAAAAAGAAGAAACAAAAACGTTAATCCGTTATTTGGGCAATGATCAGGAAACGGCAAACGACACACGCTTTATTCCTTTCTTTTTAGGAATGGTCATCGGTATTCTGGTCGGTTTGATTCCTTTTCATATTCCCGGTGTCAGTATTCCGTTAAAGCTTGGAACGTCCGGAGGCCCGTTAATTGTCGCCATGCTTTTATCCTACCGCGGCTCTTGGGGAAGAATCGTATTCTATACGCCGCCGCATGTTTTAAAAGCGTTTAAATTCTTGGGAATTTTATTGTTCTTAGCCGTTGTCGGAATTGCTTCCGGTCCCGGTTTCGTCAAGCTGATCTCCAGAACCGAAGGATTATATTTTATTGCCTTGGGCGTTGCGATTTCCGCTTTGCCGTTACTAACGGTCGGCATATTTATGCGATTGGTTAAAAAAATGAACTATCTGACCCTGTGCGGCGCATTATCCGGATGCCAAACCAGCCTGCCGATTATGACTTTTGTTGCCAATATGTCCAATGCGGATGCGCCGGCCATCGGATACGCGACCGTTTATCCGGTCACAATCGCGCTGCGCGTCATTTCCGCGCAGGTATTGGCTTTAATGCTGTTTTAAACTTAAAAACGGCGCGGACAGCGCCGTTTTTCCCCTCACCCAATTATTAAAAAAACGTCATAACTTTTTCAAAGAATTATCCGCAGAACTGTGTTATCTTTCAAAAATAAAACGCTTTGATATTCTTTTAAAAACAGATTGAAAAATGGCAAAAAATTTCATTGGACTTTTACAAAAAGACGACCCGCTGTACGACTATCTGAAATATGATATTCAGCCGCAATTAACCGATTTTATTGATGATCCGTCTTATTCCGTTTACGAACTGAGCGGATCAAACGTCGTTTATCAATATGAGGAAAATCATACCGGCGCTAAAGCCATCGGCAAATATTTTTATTCCGAACGCGATGAAAATCGAGAAGATGCCGCGGAAAAAATGGAAAAAGAATACGATGCTTTGGAAACCGTGCGCAGCCTCGGTTTTGACTGCGAACCGTTTTATGTCGCCCGCCCTTTGGGAAAAAATTCCGATTTGGGAGAACTGCTTGTCATTGAATATTGCGAAGGAGAATTGCTCAGCAGTGTTATCCGCAGAGCCATCAACGAAAACAATGATGCGCTTCTTTTTGATAAACTGGCCGTTTTGGCCCATTTTTTTGCCGAACTGCACAACCGTTCCGCGACAGAAGATCAAGTTGACTTTTCACAAACCTGCCAATATATGGATAAGATAATCGATCAATGTCTCCCTTTATTTTCCGACGATGAAGCCGACGAATTTCATATTTGGTGCGATTCGTGGCGCTGTCGGCCGGAAATGTGGGAAGACTGTCAAGTGCTTGTTCACGGGGACGCCACTCCCGAAAACTTTATGTTTTCCGGAGAAGACGGATTGGAAACCTTTGACATGGAACGGTGCATGTACACGGACAGAATTTTCGATGTCGGACGCATCGCCGGAGAATTAAAACATTTCTTTTTGATGAATTTTCCTGACACATTTGCCGCCGAACCTTTTATCGGCCATTTTTTATGGGAATACGCAACGCATTTTCCCGATCGGGAAAATGCTTTTGATTCCGTCACTCGTCGTGTTCCGTTTTATATGGGATTGACTTTGCTGCGCATCGCCAGAAATTTCTGGATAGATCGGGATTATCGGCTGCAGTTAATCGGCGAAGCAAGAAAATGTTTTCAAGAGGATAACGTATGATACGCGGTTTGATTTTTGATATTAACGGCACATTAACCGATATTTTGACAAATGAAGAACAAAACGATTTATATCGCGTCGTCAGCCACTTTTTAATTTATCAGGGAATTGAAATATCCCCCGAAGAACTGAAACGTTTATATTTCGATATCAATAAACGTCAACGCGCGGACAGCCAGGAAGAACATCCGGAATTTGACGCTGTCGTTTTATTTGAAGAAATCATAGAAAAAAACGCCACCGATTACACCAAAAAGCTGTCAAACAAAAAATTAAAGCTTTTGCCGGAAATTACGGCCGAATTATTTCGAGCGGCTTCATTATTCCAGCTGCAACTGTATCCAAACGTCAAAAAAACTTTGCAAACGCTGCAAAAAAAATACAAATTGGCTGCCGTTTCGGATGGACAGGCCGTATGGGCGAAAGCCGAACTGAATGCCGTCGGATTGGCGGATTTCTTCAATCCGCTGCTGGTCTCAAGCGATTACGGATACCGCAAACCGGATCATCGCTTATTTAAAAAAGCGCTTAAAAAAATGAATATGAAACCGGAAGAAGTCATTTTTATCGGCAATGATTTGTATCGCGATATTTACGGCGCGAATGAAATGGGCATCAAATCCGTTTTCTTTAAATCAAATCAAGGAGATCACACCTACGCCGCGGCAAAGCCCGACTATACGATCACCCGATTCGAAGATTTGGAAACAGCCATAAAATCTCTGGCCGCTGAAGCAAAGAAAAAAGCGCGCAAATAAGAACGTTATTTTTTTGTTGCTTTTACAAGAACAGTCACATATTCGGATTTGCATCCCGTTTTGAACTTAATCGCCCAATCCGACAATCCCGAAGTCACAATAAAGTTTGTGTCGTCGCGCTTTTCGTGGCCGTACACCCTGTCATTTGCACCTATCCATTTTCCGACCGAATTAAACGGAAAAAGCTGTCCGCCATGCGTATGACCGGATAAAACCAAATCAACCTTTGCCGCGGCCTGATTTTTATAATCGGTCGGCTGATGATCCGCGACAATCATATATTTGCTTTGATCCAGATTTTTAACCAGCTCACTCATTGATTTACGCTTACCGCCTTGTTCTTTTTCAACCGAAAAATCTCTGCGCCCGATCACATAGAACATATCGTCCACCAACTCGGTTTCATCCGTTAAAACATGAACGCCGTTTTTTTCCAGTTCGGCGACAAGTTCCTGCCCGCTGAAACCGCGATGAGCCGGCCCGTAATAGCCCTTATCATGATTGCCGAAAACGAAATAAACACCATAAGTTGTCTTCATTTCTCCCAACGCTTTACTGGTCGCGATCATATCGGCACGATTTGTATCGTCATCAACAAAATCGCCGGCAACGATCACCATATCCGGATTCTGCGCCTGCATCGCGGCGATATGCCTGGTAAAGCCTTCCGCCCGGAAAGTCGTTCCCGTATGCGAATCGGCAAACATAATGATTTTCATATCCTTTACATTTTTATCCGTTTCAATCACATACGTTGTCTGCCAAACGTTATGATTCAGATACCAACCGCATGACAACGCGGCAATACTCGCGACAATGGCGAACATTCCGGCAAAATATTTTTCAAACGGTTTGTGACGTATTTTTTCAACAACAAAAAACACGACGTCGCTGACTAGCCAAATTAATGCGAAGTAAATCGCGCACACAACCGCATTTATAAAATTCAGGATGAGACCGATCAGACCGAAAATCAAAAAAACGGTAAGAGTCCCCAACATAAATCTGTTTTTTTTCTTTTCTTCCGATGTCTTAAATATCCGGAATTTACTGACGCGTCTGCTTAAATACAACAGGCTTGTTCCCGTTATCATCAACGTTACATACATAATCACAAGCCACATCGTCATTATTTTTTTATCCCACCGTTTTTTCTGTTCCGCAACAATCGTATTTGTTAAAGTAAACTTTAAGTCAAGAAGAAAATCACATATCAGCGAAAACAATAACAAACGGGAAACGTATGCAAAATTGCTTTTTTAACCGGAAAGGCTATAATATCTCCGGATTAAAACTTTTCAGGAAACCGCTTAAATGAAGGTGTTGTTTTTTCTTTTATATTTGATTTTTTTTAACGGACAGAACGCTTATGCCTCTCCCGCCGGAAACGAACCGGATACGGACATTTTCAGTCTCACCGAAGAGATGCTGCGGGCCCGTTTGGAAACAAACAGGGATTTTCAGGAAAATTTGCGGGATCGTCTGTCTTTGCTGGACATTAACAGTGACGGATATATTTCCGACACGGAAATCAAAGAAATGATCAAAGGATTGGAAGCTCTTTCCTATTTGACCGAAAAAGAAAAAAAGGAAACGGCCGGGGAAGCCGAAAAAATGTTCAACGAGTCAGATATTGATCACGATCACCTTTTGAACAAAACGGAGACGGAAGCGTTCGCAAAAAAATTCAGCGGCATGATAATAAAACTGGAATTTAAAAAGAAAGACATAAACGGTGACGGCGTCATTGATTTTAAAGACATGCCTCCGCTTGAAGACAGTATGAAAAAACTGGATGAGGCTATGAAGAAACTGGATGATCTGTCAAACAGAATGAAATCAATGAACAGCGATGAAATGGCGCAGAATTTTATAAAAAACACCGGCGCCGCGATCGCCGGAGAAGATTTTTACCGCATGGATAAAAACAATGACGGCTGTGTTGCCGCAGATGAATACGTTGATTACGAACTGAAGCAGCAACAAATGATGTTGGCCGAAGAAAAAGAGGAAGACACAACTTATCGGATGACGCGTGAAGATTTTCAGCAGCTTTACGCGGAAGCCAAGAAAAGCAAACCGGATTGTCTGACCCGGGACGAATACATCGCACTGCAGTCGTCTTTTCTCGATATCGGAAAATTCTGAAAATAAAAAAAAGAGGAGTATTTTCCCTCCCCCCTTGAAAATTTATTGGAGCGGGCGAAGGGATTTGAACCCTCGACATCAACCTTGGCAAGGTTGCGCTCTACCCCTGAGCTACACCCGCGCTCCTATTTACAGAGGAGGATTATAACGACAGAAAATTCTTTTGCAACAGAATTTTTTCATTTTAAAGAATTTTTTTTCATATCCGTTGTTACAGGGGGAAATATTCTTATTTACCGTTTTAATCGAAGCTTTTTTCATATATGATAACGGCGTTTGTTTTCTTGTTACGGGAGGCCTTATGTCTTTGAATTTTGAAGATGTCAACTCTCTTTCCGCCGCTCAGGACACTCCTGTTAAAAACGGAACGATGCAGTCTTTCAAAACGGATGTTGTTGATGATTCTAAAAACAGGGTGGTTCTGGCTTACTTCGCGATGCCGAACAATCCGGCATGCGATCAATTTGCCGCCTTGTTGGAAAAATACGTTCGATTAGCCAACGGCAAAGCGGCGTTGGTTAAATTTGACATCGGCGAAGCGCAGCCTTTAGCAATGCAGCTGGGGATACAAAGTGTTCCGACAACAATGATTTTTGCTAAAGGCGGTTTAGCGGACGGCTTTGCCGGCGCAATCCCCGAGTCTCAATTAAAAGCCGTTATGCAGGCGCTGATCGGAAAAGCGGCGCTGTCTTTGGATGAAATGCTCAAGGACGCGACGGAAAAGCTGAACAACAAACAGCCTCAGGAAGCATTGGAGACTTACGCCGCCGTTTTGGAAAAAGATGAAACTAATCCGGCCGCTTTTGCCGGTATGATTCGGTGTTTTGTTCAATTGGGACAACTGGATGCCGCTCAGGATCTGGCGGACGGATTAGACTCCTCCGTTAAAAGCCCTGATCTGGATGCCGCAAAAACAGCGTTAAAGCTTGCCTTAGAAGCCAAAAACGCTCCCTCTCCCGATTCTTTGGCAAAAAAAGTTGAACAGAATCCCGACGATTTGCAGGCCCGTTTCGATTATGCCTGCGCCCTGTTTGCCGCCAATCAGCCGGAACAAGCCATTGATCAGCTGATCGCCGTCATTGAAAAGGATCGTGAATGGAACAACGATGCTGCCAGACAGCAACTCTTTAAAATCTTTGCCGCGCTGGGTCAGATGAATCCGATTACGGTTGCCGGACGACGGAAACTTTCTTCTTTATTATTCTCGTAAAGGCGGTATCGATGAGCGACAGTATTTTTGATGTAACCATGGTTGAACTGCCGGCTAATGTTCCCATTCTGCCTTTTTCCGGAATTTTCTTGTTTCCCGAAACAAAAGTCAATCTGCGCATTTATGAAATGCGTTATATCCGATTGGTGTTCAACGCCTTGGCTTCTTCGCGCATTATCGGTATGGTTCAGCCGATGGAACAGGATATGTCGATGAAAGTTCCTTCCTTATACAAAACCGGATGCGCGGGACGGATTTCCAGTTTTACGGAATCGGGCGATACTCTTTTGATTACTTTAACCGGCATTTCTCGTTTTAACGTGATCAAAGAAACAGATCACAACGGCATTTATCGGGATGCGAGCATTGATTTTTCGCCCTTCGTCGAAGATTTTAATCTGACCGATTTCAAATTTAATAAAAAGGAATTGTTCGATAAAGTGGACTTTTACGCTTATTCGAACAAAATCGATTTGACTTCGGATATGTTGCGCCAGATGCCGCAGGATCAAATTCTGATGACTTTAGCGATGCTGCTGCCCTTTGCGCCGGCGGAAAAACAAGCTTTATTGGAATGCGCGCAGCTGCAGAAATTCTATGACACCCTGCTTTTATTGCTGGATATGAATTCCGACGGACGGATAAATTAAACGAACCTTTACTTTTTAATGTCATAACATAAAGAATCCTTTGACTCTCGGATCTTCGGAACAATTATGACAAATTCTGAAAACCATTCGTTCTTACCTGCCGCTTTAAAACTGTTTTTCCGCCGACTGACCATACGTTTTTTCGGCTTGTTGTTTGTCTGCGCCGGTTTACTGCTGACTGTCGCTTTGGCAACATACAATCCGGCAGACCCGTCTTTCAATACAGCTACCGGCGAAACGGCAACGAATCTGATGGGAACGGTCGGCGCGATTTGGGCCGATCTGCTTTGGCAGTATTTCGGATTGGGAGCCATTTTATTCCCCGTTGCATTGGTCGCATGGGGAATTTTGATCATTCGTTTAAAATGGCACAAATTCCAAATTTTGCGCATATTGTGCTTTATTCCGACTTTACTGTTGCTGCTGGTTTTATTTTCCGCTTTGCCGGAAGTTTCCTTTCCGCCCGTTCAAGCCGGTTTCAGCGGCGCCGTTATGCCTGTTTTCTATTCACTTTTGAAACATTTTTTAAAAACGGCTTATCTTTCTTATCTGGAATATGCGATTATCCCGATTGTCTTCGTCGTTTCCGTTTTCGGATTGGCCGCGACTTTGGGAATTCCATTCTATTTGGTTAAACGCTGGATCGCAGGAACAGGGCGTCTGATTCAATCCCTAATTTTATTCTTCTGGAAAAAAATCAAAAACACTCCGCCTCCTGCCGAAGAAGAAAAGGCAGAACAAAACGATGAACTGCCGGAAAGTTTATTTGCCGAACAAGGCGAATTAAATTTAGGCGAACAGCAGCAGCAAGCACCGCTTCCCGCGCCTCCCGCTCCGGCGAAAAAACAGCTGGCAAAACCTTCACCTTTAAAATCCATCAAAGAACAACGCGAATACGTCAAACAATTCCATCTGCCCAAGCTTGACCTGTTGGCAAAGCCCAAAATCGACAAAGAAGCGGCTGTTTCCCGTGATTATCTGGAAAAACGCGCCCGTCAGCTGGAAAACGTTTTGGAAGAATATGGCGTTAAAGGCGAAATCGTCAATGTCCGTCCCGGTCCCGTCGTCACCTTGTTTGAACTGGAACCGGCGCCGGGAATTAAAACAACCCGCGTTATCAATTTGGCTGACGACATCGCCCGCTCTATGAGTGCTTTATCCGTCCGTATTGCCGTCATTCCGGGGCAAAGCGTTATCGGAATCGAAATGCCGAATGAAAAACGAGCCGACGTTTACCTGAAAGAGCTTGTTTCCTGCGACGATTTTAAAAACTCTGACAAACCGCTCCTATTGGCGCTTGGAAAAGATATCGGCGGCAAACCGACTTTTGCGGACTTGGCCAAAATGCCTCACTTGTTGGTTGCCGGAACGACCGGATCAGGAAAATCCGTCGCGATCAACACAATGATTCTTTCTTTGGTCTATCGCTTAACCCCCGCTCAGGTGCGGTTGATCATGGTTGACCCGAAAATGTTGGAATTATCCGTTTATAACGGTATTCCGCACTTATTAACCCCTGTGGTGACCGACCCGAAAAAAGCCGTTCTTGCCTTAAATTGGGCCGTTCGGGAAATGGACCAGCGCTACAGCCAAATGAGCGAATTAGGCGTGCGCAACATTGACGGCTACAATAAAAAAGTGGCTGAACTGCTTAACAGCAAAGCGCCCAAAACCCGAACCGTTCTGACCGGCTATGAAAACGGAGAGCCGATTTATGAAGAACAGCCGTTGGACTTAAAGCCGTTCCCGTATATTGTTGTCATTGTCGATGAAATGGCCGATTTGATGATCACGGCGGGCAAAGAAATCGAGACTGCCGTACAGCGAATTGCGCAAAAAGCCCGCGCTGCCGGCATTCATCTGATTTTAGCGACGCAACGGCCGTCCGTTGACGTTATCACCGGCACGATCAAATCAAACTTCCCCGAACGCATCAGCTTTCGACTGACAACAAAAATCGACAGCCGGACAATTTTGGGCGAACAGGGGGCTGAACAGCTTTTGGGACGCGGCGATATGCTTTATCTGGCACAAGGACAACGTCCCGTCCGCTTGCATGGCCCGTTTGTCAGCGATGCGGAAGTCGAAGCGGTCACGGCACATTTGCGGCTGCAGGGCGTTCCCGAATACGAACAGTCCGTCACGGAAGAACCGCCTGAAACAGAAGCGGGGACAGGATTTGCTTCCGACGGCGGTGCGGATGCCAGTCTGTACGATCAAGCCGTCGCCATCATTCTGCGCGACAGGAAAGTATCGACCAGTTATATTCAGCGCCAACTGCGCATCGGTTATAACCGTGCTGCCGATCTGATCGACCAAATGGAAGCGCAGGGTGTTATTTCCGCTCCGAATCATGCCGGCAAGCGTGAAATTTTAGTACCCGACAACCGTTAAACCTGCTACAGTCACAAGAAAAACAATTCGGGAAAAGCGATGTTTAAGATTCTTTTTTTGTTGTTATTTCTAACGGTTCCCGCTTTTGCGGAAGAAAAACAGCTGACGGCGGATCAGCAGAAGATAATCGAAAGAATCGAAACTTATTTCAATTCCATTCGCACGATTAAAAGCAAATTTTATCAAATCAGCGATAACGGCGGAACGGCTCAAGGTGACTTTTACGTTATGAAACCGAATAAAATGCGTTTGGAATATCAACCGCCGCATCCGATTGAAGTCATAGCAGACGGTTACTATCTGATTTTTCACGATAAAAAATTGGAACAAGTCACCTATTTGGATTTGGACGAAAATCCGGCGTCGATGATTCTGAAAGAAAACTTTTCGTTCAAAACCGAAGATGTCACCATTACCGACATGACAACCGAACCGGGAATTATTACTGTTTCCGTTATTAAAAAAAGTTTGCCTTCCGCCGGAAAAATCATATTGATTTTTAAAGATAATCCGCTCAGCCTGCGTCAATGGAAAGTCATTGATGCCCAACAAATTTCGACTTTAGTCACTCTGGATAATATGGAAACGAATATCTCCTTGGACAACACGTTATTCAAGTTTAAAGACCCCAGAAAAAAACGCCGCCCCGGAGATATTCCTTCGCGGAAATAGAATTTTTCTCAGTTAAAAAGCGCCCTTTCTTCGGGGCGCTTTTTTTAAGAAAGAACTTTTTTGCTTCCTCTGCCTCTGGAGGATTTCTTGTGCTTTCTGGTCATAATATCCGTTACATAATCATGTACGGTCAAGCTCAGCTCTTTTAAATGATTATCAAAGTCATGTCCCGTATGCGGAAACATCGTATAACGCACATGAACGTTGCGCTGTCCCGACAGCTTGTCCGCCAAAGCAGAAACGGAAGCTTCGGGAATTAAAGCGTCTTCCCCGCCATGAATAATCAGACCTGAAGCCGGGCACGGCGCCAAAAAAGAAAAATCCTTTGAATTGGCCGGAGGAGCGACAGAAATAAACCCTGAAATTTCCGGACGACGCATCAGCAGCTGCATACCTATCCACGCCCCGAAAGAATAGCCCGCGATCCAACATGTTTTAGCGTTGCGGTTCATCATTTGCAGCCAATCCAAAGCCGCAGCCGCATCGCCTAATTCCCCCGAACCGTCATCATACGTTCCCTGAGACCGCCCCACGCCGCGAAAATTAAAACGCAGTACGGAAAATCCCAAAGCGCTGAATGTCTGAAACAAAGCATAAGTAACCCGATTGTTCATTGAACCGTTCGGCATCTGCGGATGCGGATGCAGAATCAGCGCCAAAGGAGCTTCTTCATTGTTTGCGGGTTGATAACGTCCTTCCAATCGTCCTTCAGGACCGTTAAAAATAACTTCGGGCATATTGAAACCTTGCACAGTATGGGTTATAAGCAGTAAGAATGTTATATTAGCGAAATGAAGGTACAATGTTCAAGCGTCTGACAAAAGAATTATTTTCAAAAGCACGCGAATATACCGCTTCGGTTTTGCAGCGGGATCCGGCTGCGCGTTCAAAAATCGAGGTTTTCCTTTGCTATCCGGGAGTTCATGCGATTTTAATTTATCGTTCGGCCCACTTTCTTTGGCAAAAAAATTTTTTTACAACAGCGCGGCTTCTTTCTTCTTTCGGACGCTTTCTAACTGGAGTCGATATCCATCCGGGCGCCCGAATCGGCAAAAATCTGTTCATTGATCATGCCACCGGTGTTGTTATCGGCGAAACGGCGGAAATCGGTGACGATGTGACTTTATATCATGGGGTAACGCTGGGCGGAACTTCGATTCATCAAGGAAAACGTCACCCGACTTTGGGCGACCGTGTCATTGTCGGCGCCGGAGCCAAACTGTTGGGACCGATCACTATCGGCAACGATGCGCGAATCGGATCAAATGCCGTTGTTTTAAAAGATGTTCCCGATTCGGCTACCGCCGTCGGCGTTCCCGCTCAAATTGTCAGATGTCGAGATAAAAAGGCAGAAAAGTGTTTCGAAGCTTATGCGGCAGAGAAAACAGATCCTATGTTAAAGACGGTAGAAGAATTAAAGGCACAGCTAAAAGCTGTCGAAAAGCGGTTGGATTCTTTAAATAACTTGCCGGAACCCGTGAAAAAAGCCACAAAAACAAAGAAACGTGTTGACAGTTCCATGAAAAAAAGATAAAAGTTTTTCGTCCGATGGCGGAGTAGCTCAGTTGGTTAGAGCAGCGGAATCATAATCCGCGTGTCGAGGGTTCGAGTCCCCCCTCCGCTACCATTACAGCCTTGCGGAATTTTTATCGCGAGGCTTTTTTATTGTCCCTTTGCCCGGCAGGAAAAAACGCATGAATGAATTAAAAGCGATCCGAGCCTTGCGTTTTCTGTGGAAAATGGAACAAAAAGCAAAACGCTTCCAAAAGAAAATCGAAAAAGACGCTTCCGGACGAAAAATATATCTTTCCCTTGACGGCAGTATGATAACGGGCAGTATCGGCGAAATGCTTTCCCGCGATATTTTCGGCGTCGAACTGGCTAAAAAGCCAAATCAAAAGGGATTCGACGGTTTCAAAGACAAAAAACGCGTGGAAGTTAAAACACAGAAAACAACCGTTCCGAACGAAGAATTAAAACACTGCACAAACAAAACCGTTTTGATTCATTTTAAATTTGATGATGATAAAAAATTGAAAAGAATCAACATCATGCGCGTACTGAATAAAGACGGGAAAACATTCAAAGAACCGGTCTTATCTTATTTCCCGAACGGGAAAAAATTTACATGCATGAAACTGAAAAAAGACTACAACGGTTATGACGGTTGGCTGACCCCCGAAACAATCCGTTCATTAAATCTTATTTATAATTGTGCTTATGCAGCTTTTCCTAAAACGGTTTATTTTCTTTTCAAATTAAAATCCTTTTTTTGTTAAAATTCTCCTTTCAGGTTTACAAAAAGTCTTAAATTCTGCAAAAATATGCTCATAAATTTTTATTTATGGAATACAACTATGCCTACAGTACACTTTCTTTGCGGCTATATGGGATTCGGGAAATCAACCGTCGCGCGTAAATTAGCCCTGCAATATAATGCGGTTATTTTAAACGACGACGAATTTATGCGCGAATTATTCGGCCGCAATTTGCCGGAAGAGCAATTCCGCCAGGCTCATGATAAAGTTTCCGAATTTACATGGAGATTGGGAGAACGCATTGTTTCAATCGGCACCAGCGTTATTTTCGACCGCGGCTTTTGGTCCAAAAAAAGCCGTCAGGCCGCCGTTGAACGAGCCGGACGGTTCTGCGATTCATTGCTTTTTCATCAGATCGAATGTGATATGGAAACAGCCAAAAAGCGCGTTTTAAACAGAACGGCGACCGACAGCAGCGCTTTGGAAATCAATGAAAACACGTTTGACGTAATGGCTCATTGCTATGAACCGATCGAGCCGGAAGAAAATCTGAATGTCATTTATTATAAAAATACGATGCCTCTGTTTTAAAGCTTCATCAAAAAGGCCTCCGAACGGAGGCCTTTTAAATTAACGATCCATCTGACGCTGCTTTGCCAAATTGGCAACAACCGTTTTTTTGCCTCCGTCGTTTTTCGGCGCCGGAGCAAAATGATCCAATTCACGTTTGCGGGCCGCCGCATCTGCAACATGTTCCGGTTTGTAAATTTTAGGATAGTTGTTCGCATTGACGCGGGAACGATAATTCGGCATAACCTGTTCGTTGTTTCTGGTAAAGCCGTATTTCTTCGGATCGTAAATCATATCGTCCGAATACGGCAGCAACACTTTGCGGGACTGGCCTTCGCCGATTCCCTGAATCTGTTTGTCCAAAACGTCATGATGCCATTGATCATGCGGATACAACGGCGTCAAAATGAAGTTGGAAAATTCGTTTTTGCCGCCGCCATGAATCGGCAGTTTGTGATGCACGTTATAGCCGTTTACGGATTTCCCTTCCGCCATACGAGCAATATCGGCATCCGTCATTCCCAACAGATCCTTCAATTCCTGCGCATGTTCGTTCGCCAACATTTTCAAAAACTTTGAACGGACACCTTCTTCCCCATTAGCACCTTGAAATTCGGCGCGCTTAGCTTTGCGTTCCGCACTGGGCGGCACCTTATATTCAACTTCCGTCAGTTTCAATCCGTGAATTGTGTCAAAAGAAAACCGCGCGGCTCCCTGCTGACTGTCCGGCTGATGATTCTGTTGCTGGTGCTGTCCTTTGTTTTTCCCCTTGCCTTTTTTGCGTTCGCGTTTGGCATGAACCAATTCATATTCAGCAACCATTTCCCGTTCTCCTTCATCTTGTATGGAAACCATTTAGAAGTATCGTACAAAAAGTGGACAAAAAAATCAACAAAAATCAAACTCTTTTTTCACAACACATGAAAACAACCGTCAAACGAGCAACGACCACACATCCCAACGCAACGCGCACACCGAAACAATCCGCCCAAAATCCGGTTAAAGCACAAAAAAATGCTTGAGAAACAGCCGTGATCAAAGACAATACGGATCCCATCGTCGCTCTTTCTGCCGAAGAATATTCGCTTTGCAACAATTCGGTTTTGGATGTTTCCGCTATTGCGCTGAAAAAATAAGAAAAAGCCATAACAAACGGCGTTCCGATCCTGTTTAACAGTAATCCGGCCGCTTCGAAAATGAAGCTGCCCGAGACGGCGGCAAGCAGCTGACGTATTGTTTTTATCCGCTTTAAACGGACGGCAACCATATAACCGGCCATACCGGAGACTTGTTTGCATCCGAGAACCAAATTCACCGTCCAAACCGCGATCAGGTTCTCAAAATAAACGCCTTCAAAACGGCTGATCGTCATACCGAAAGACGAATCCAAAATTTCGATTGCGCCGAAACGTCTCAATTTTTTATTTTTCCATAAAGACAAAAACGCTCTTTTGAAATTATGTTTTTCAGCTTTTTGTTCACGTTCCGGATTAACGTAGAAAAAAGAAACGGCCAGTTGTCCGGTCATCGGCAAAACAGACATCCATGCCAAAAACTGCATCGACCGGAAATAAAGCACGGCAGAAGCGATCAAAATACTCAGCAGCAGGCCGATTTGATTATACACGCGGCTGCGCGCATAGATCTGTTTGAACTCTTTTTCTTCTCCGATTTCCCGCATTGTTTCAAACATCAGGGCCTCCAACGTCCCCGACATAAGCGCATCGCTGGCGCCGTATAACACGGCCCCGACAAACAGCAGCGGAACGCAAAGGAACTGTCCCGCCATAGCCCAAAGCAACAAACAAATCAAAATTGCAGACGCCGATAAAATTAAAGTTTGCCGGCGTCCGATCTTATCTGAAAAAATGCCTGTCGGTATTTCCAAAACAGCCTGAGACAGAGCGCAAACCGAAAAAACCGACATAGCCGCGACATAAGAATGTGTGATATTTTGGAAATAAATCGCCTGTACTGCCGTCATCGGCCACAGACCGGCAAAAAAATTATCCCATTTAAAAAGCGTTTTATTACGGCGAATATCCGACATGATTTCTTCAAAAAAGAAAACACAGAGAGCCGACCCGACCCTCTGTGTTTTCAAATATGTTCAATAAAATTAATCCCGCTGACGATTCCTGACAAGCTGACGGCTTTGGACAATCTCGCGCATAGGCAATTTGTTTTTGCCGGACTTGCCGGTTTCAGCTTTATTTTGCTGCGCGGCCTGCTGAGCTTTCTTTTCGTCCAGACTGGCATAAAATTCCGCCATATCTTTCTGGCGTTTGGCCACGCTGATATGTTCGGGTTTGTACAGTTCGGGATAATTTGCCGGATTGACATTTGAAGTGTAATTCGGTTTGACCGGCTGATTTTCCCTGGTAAAGCCGAACTGTTTGGGATCATAAATCATTTCATCCGTATATGGAATTTTGATTGTTCTGGTTTCGCCTTCGCGAATCCCCAACAATTGGGCATCCATAACGTCATGATGCCACTGATCATGCGGATACAACGGCGTTAAAATAAAGTTGGAAAATTCATTTTTGCCGCCGCCGTGCAGAGCCAGTTTATGATGCACGTTAAAACCGTTCGGCGTGTAGCCTTCCCGCATCCCTTCGATATCGCGTTCGGTCAGCCCGAGTCTTTCAACCAACAAATCCGCATGTTCGTTCGCCAGCATTTTTAAAAACTTTGAACGAACGCCTTCTACGACGACATTTCCGTTTTCATCACGGACTCCGTTAAATTCGTTGCGTTTTGCCACACGTTCTGCTTTGGAAGGAACCGTATATTCCACTTCCTTCAGTTTTAATCCATGAATCGTGTCAAAAGAAAAATTGCCTTCCCGCTGGTCCCTGTTATGATGACCTTCCGCAAAGAAACCGCCGTTTGCCGCATGATTTTGCTGCTTATTGCCGCCGTTTCCATGGCCTTTTCCTTTTTTACGTTCGCGTTTTACATGAATAAATTTTTCTTCTGACATCAGCATTAACCTTAAAAAAATAAAACCGTATCAGCGGCTCTGCCGCCTTCTTGACAAAAATATACAAAAAAACCGGAAAACTGTCCAGAAAATAATTGCGTTTTATTCATATTCCCGCCGGCCGACTTTATAATTTATTTATCGGCTTATTCCGTACGTTCGTCTTCGGGAATATCCTGACAGCGATAATAGACGCGATGCGGCAGGAAAAGACGGCAGGACCAATATTTATGCCCGTCATAAGCGGCTTCTCTGTTTGTTTGCTGACAGGCCTCCTGCGCCAACTTGATAATTTCATTGGCATTGGTTGAATACGGATTATAGCAGATAGCTATTCGATCCGGCTTGGATTCGCCCACCGTATATGGAGATCCGGCTTCGCGTCTGGAATCGACAAACGGCGTTTGCACGCAGCCGCCGACAATCAATAAAAATAAAAAAAACGCTTTTTTCATAACCGTACCGACAAAGCCCTTTGGAAACAAGCTGTCTCATCATCCCCGAATTCGGACGAATGTTCAACAATGAAAACGATTTTTTTTATTTTTCAAAGCTTGGGTTGATTTTATACATACATTTCGCCTATTCTGTATTACATTATGGTTAGGAATAAGGAGCTTTTTAATGCTGGCCAAAAAACGATTGCTGACGCGCAGCGATTTTGACGGTCTTGTCTGCGCCGCCCTGCTCAAAGAGTTGGGAATTATTGATGAGATACAATTTGTCCATCCCAAAGATATGCAGGACGGAAGAATATCCATTACAGATATGGATATTACGGCAAATCTGCCGTATGTCGACGGCGTTGACATTGCCTTCGATCATCATATCAGCGAAATATCCCGCGTTAACAGCCCCCCGAATCATATTGTTTACCCGAACGCTCCTTCGGCGGCTCGAGTCGTTTATGAATACTACGGCGCGGAAAAAAGATTCACTAATTTGCCGCCTTCTTTAATGGAAGCGGTCGATGTCGCCGATTCCGCCAAATATACTGTAGATCAAATCAAAAATCCGACAAATTGGGGACTTTTGACTTTTATTATGGATCCCCGCACCGGACTGGGACGGTTTAAAAACTTCCGCATCAACAATTATGCGCTGATGATCAAACTGATTGACCTGCTGCGCACGAAAAACGTTGATGAAATTCTGCAAGACGAAGACGTGCAGGAACGCGTCCAATTATATAAGGAACATCAGGAAAAATTCATTCAACAGCTGAAAAATTGCACGACGATTCATAAAACGGCCGCGCATTTGAATCTGAGAAATGAAGAAACCATCTATGCCGGCAACCGGTTTATGATTTACGCCTTGTTTCCGGAAATCAACATTTCCGTCCATGAAATGTGGGGCAAAAATAAAAGAAACGTCGTATTCGCGGTCGGCAAATCAATTTTCAACCGCACGTCAAAAATGAATATCGGCGAATTTTTACTGCAATACGGCGGCGGCGGTCATGTCACGGCCGGCACATGCCAGGTTCCCATTTCCGAAGCCGATAAAGTCCGGCAGGAAATTATTACCGCTATGGTTCAGGACGTATAAACCAAGGACTTTTTTATGGTTGATGACAGATTCCGCTTAGTGACGCGCAGCGACTTTGACGGTCTTGTGTGTGCTGTTTTGCTGAAAGAACTGGATTTAATAGATGATATTAAATTCGTTCATCCGAAAGATATGCAGGACGGGCTGGTTGACATACGGCAAGGCGATATTATAACGAACCTGCCTTATTCCAAAGAAGCATCTTATGTTTTTGATCATCACGTCAGCGAATTGATTCGAGTCGGACAGAAAAGCAACAGTTATATCAATCCTCAGGCTCCTTCGGCAGCGCGTGTCGTTTGGGAAACGTTCGGCGGAAAAAGCCGCTTTTCCAATATTCCCGAAGAAATAATGAATGCCGTCGATAAAGCCGACAGCGCCGACTATACGGTCGATGATATTCTGCATCCGACCGGCTGGACGTTGCTGAGCTTTATTATGGATTCGCGCACGGGACTCGGACGATTTCACAATTTCAGAATTTCCAATTATCAGTTGATGATGAATTTAATCGATTTCTGCCGCACCCACGATCCGGAAGAAATTCTGGAAATGCCGGATGTCAAAGAACGCGTCGATTTATATTTTTCTCAACAGGAGCCATTTATCGAACAGCTGAAACGGCAGACGACCATTTATAAAAATCTGGCTTATATTGACGTTTTGAATGAAGATATCATTTATGCGGGCAACCGATTTATGATTTACGCCCTGTACCCGGAAATCAACATATCCATGCATGCAATGTGGCGCATCAACGGCCAACGCATTGTTTACGCCGTCGGAAAGTCCGTTTTAAACAGGACAAACATTATCAATGTCGGCGAATTGATGCTGCGGTACGGCGGCGGCGGTCATGAAAATGTGGGAACCTGCCAAATTGACTTGGCTCAAGCCGCTGCGGTTAAAGAGGATTTAATAGCTGCCTTGACGGCTCCTCAATATACTCAAGCTTTAAAAGCGTAAAATCGAATTATTTTTTTATCTGAAACGAAAATTCGACAACGCCGGGCAACCGGTTCAAACCGGCATAATTTTTCAGCCGGCCGATCGGAATGCCGCCGAAAGCCAAAAGCATCGGTTCATTCACGGTCAAACCGACCGGCGTCGGCCCAAACATCAAAAACAGCGTGTTTCTCTTTTGATGCCAAACGACTTCCCCTTTGAAAAAAGCGCGGCGCTGATTTTTTTTATCCGAAACAATATTTGCTTTTTCCGCCAAAACACCGCCATATCCGCCATCGCCCCATCGGTTCATCACCAACACCATAGGCAGCTGCTTTAACAAAGATCGCGCCGCGTCATTTTCATATAGCTGAAGTTCAAAAGCCGCATCATCCGATGAAACAAGCACAACCGGCAAAGTTGGACTGACAACGGGAGAAATATCTTTTAACCGAGCAACTTCCAATCGTTCATCAACAATCATGCCGACAATACCGGCTGCTAAAATCAAGAAAACAAACAAAAAGAGTTTTTTCATTATTTTTTCGCCCGGCTCAAAACAAAAGCCCCTTAAAGGGGCTTAGTCTAATGGTGCCTGGGGACGGAATCGAACCGCCGACACGGGGATTTTCAGTCCCCTGCTCTACCGACTGAGCTACCCAGGCGCCGCACAGGAAAAGTTTATAACCGATTCAAAATCATCTGTCCATATTTTTTTCATTTTTTTCTTCGGTTTCTTCTTCCTCGTCGGTTTCAATGACATAAGCGCCGGTCAGCCACCGGTTCAAATCAACATCCGCGCACCGTTTGGAACAAAAAGGTTTATATAAAAACACCGTCGGTTTGCCGCAAATCGGGCATTTCATATCCAATGCGGGCAAATCCGAAGGACGTTCAAACACGTTAGGCTTTTTCATTTGCGATTCCTTCCGTTTTGATTGTTTCCGAAGTTTGTAATTTTATATTTGTTCCCAACCGGTCTTCAAGCCTGCGAACACAAGAGGAGAGATACTTCAAAACACCTGCGGGAGCACAAACAAGCACTTCCGTTTTCGGTGAAGAAAACCAAAGCGCACGAATAATTTCAGCCGCGTTTCGGATATCTTTTTGTTCGAAAGAAAACAAATCAAATATTGACCGTTTTGTTTTTTCAACCGTCAGTTCAACCAATCCTAAAGTGGAAATACCGCTGACAAACACATTTTCGTTTTTCAGCTTTGGAAGCAAGCGGCTGATGACTTTTTTATCTTTCCGACCGGCAAAATCAACGATCATTTGACCGCCCAGACCTTTCAGGCGAATCTGCCTTAAAATTTCGGGACAAGCTTCTTCATTTGCCGCAAAAGCATGTCCGGATCCGGTATTAACGTCAAAACAAACACAAGCTGCCGTTTGCTGAACAATCAAAAACCCGCCGGAAGGAAGAGGCGTTCTTTCGGTTCTGACCATATCCAACGCTTCGTCCAAACGTTCTTTTTCCCAAACGCCTTGCATGTCAAAAACGACATTAAAGCCTTCTTTTTTCAGAAACGCCGACGTTTCCGAATCGTCCGTAACGATTTCCGTCAGACTATCCCTGTATTTTTCGGCATACGCAAAGATATCCCGCCGCGGTTTATAAAGTAATCCGGGCTTGTCGTTTTTCGGCAATACGGATTTCCATTCTTGTTTTAACCGCTCGATTTCCGACGCGATTTCATTCAAATCTGCATTCTGTGACGCCGTTCTGAATAAAACGCCATCGTCGGGAGCTAAAAGTTTCAAACGGTCTTTTGCCTCTTGAGCCAACTGTCTGGAAAAAGAAGGAGTCTTTTGCGTCGGAATCAAAACGGTATATTGGCCGGAAAGTGTCACTTTATAAGAAGCTTCCGCTTCTTTTTCCGCCGTTTGCGGACGAACGATGCGAACGATCAGCCGATCGCCTTCAGTCAATTTCCGATCACAAAGCGTTCCGTCCGGTTTCAAATAAAACGGAGGATTGTTCAAATAAACCGCCGCCTCTTTTCCTACATCCAAAAACCAGCCGGAACCGACGCATCGGACAGCCTGAGCAACATAAAGCGCCCCTGTCTGCAAATCGTTTTCCCGCCAAACAGAAACTTCTGCCGGCAATCCGTCATCATCAAACAAAAAGCAAAATTCTTCAAACGGGGAAAAGCTGTGAACCAACCGCATTTCAGTCAAAGACTCCCGTCCCTTTTAAAAGCGCTCCCGTTTCATACAGTCCCAACCCAACGACATTGGAATAAGAACCGATCACTTCTTTAACAAACAAAGCGGCTCGTCCTTGTATTGCGTAACCGCCGGCTTTTCCCTGCCATTCGCCGCAATCAAGATATTTTTGCTTGTCCGTTTCATGCAAACGGGCAAAAACAACAGACGTTTTTACCAAACGCGTTACAGATTTGCCATCGGGCCGAATCAGACAAATGCCTCCATACACCGTATGCCGTCGGCCGGAAAGCAAATTCAAGCAAAAAGAAGCATCCTGCATTGTTTCCGCTTTAGGCAAAATACGCCGGCCGCAGGCAACGACCGTATCCGCAGCCAAAATGAAACGCTCCGGCCGATGCGCGGCAATCACAGCTGCTTTAGACGCAGCCATACGCAATGCATAACTTTGCGGCGTTTCGTTTTTAAACGGCGTTTCGTCAATATCCGCCGGACAGATTTCTGCAGGAACGACACCGATTTGACGCAATAAATCCAATCTGCGCGGCGAGGCCGAAGCCAGTATCAGGTTCATTAAAAAACTCCTGTTTTATCATCAAAAAGGCGGATCCGACCGACCCGCCTGTTTCTTTCAACGGCTGAAAAATTAATCGTCGCTGTAGGTTTTTTCCATACGTTCATGACGTTCCTGCGCTTCGATTGACAAAGTGGCGATCGGCCGGGCGATCAAGCGTTCCAATCCGATCGGTTCGCCGGTTTCTTCGCAATAACCGTAAGTGCCGTCCTCCAGTTTTCCCAGAGCAACATCAATTTTAGAAATAACTTTGCGCATTCTGTCGCGCGTCCGCAGTTCCAAAGCTTTATCCGCTTCGGCGGAGGCCCGGTCGGAAATATCGGGAACGGTCATACCGCCTTCCTTCAAATTATCCAACGTTTCTTCGGAACCTTTCAGCAATTCCGCGCGCCAATCTTCAAGTTTTCGACGAAAATATTCTTTCTGCAAATCGTTCATAAACGGTTCGTCGGCAGAAGGTCTGTATCCTTTAGGCAGCTCAATTCCCATGTTGAAGTCCCCATTTGTTCGCTTAACCGTATCTGTTTTACACCAAAACCATATAAAAATCAAACGTTGCTTGATAGCTTTGCCAACTCAACTTCCGCTCTTAATTCGATATCGTCCAGAATTTGATTCAGCTCGGCATCCAATCCGGCTTCCCGTTTGACTCTCAAAGCCTGCGCCAACTCAATCAGTTTGTTTTTAGGAACGGAACCGGTCAAAATTGCCGTTCGCAAATCTTCCAGTTTATCCAAAAGTTCATTTCCATGCGCCGCCGCTCTTTTCTTTTTGCCGTTATCCTGCAAAGCGTCACCGACCGACTGCGCCGCCAGAAGCGCTTCCAGTCCGCCAATTTCCGAAGCCGCCCCGACCGAAGAGGACGATACGCCCTCCGTTTCTTCCAAAAAAGAAGAAAAAGAACCGTCCGCCCCCGTCGCTTTTGTTCCTTTGCGCGTTGATCCGATCGCTTTAGCCGCTCCCGTCGATCCGATTTTAATAGTCATTTGCGATCCCCTTCAGAGTAATTTTTATTCAGTATATCCTATCCTGCTTTAATTAAAAATCGGCAAATTTTGCCCAGCACCCGACAATTCGCATTTATTTTTTGCCCGCATTCTCCGGAAATAAAAATTGGCACGGTTTTCGCATCTGATACAACAGATATTTTCGCTCAACGCATTGAAAGAGGCCGAGCATGGGAAAGTCATTGAAAACAATACAAAAAAGCATAGGTGCTTTAATCGCGGCGCTTCTGCTGTGGACGGCGCCGGCACATGCCAGTTCCCGCATCAAAGATATTTCCGACATTGAAGGCGTTCGGGAAAACTATTTGATCGGATATGGATTGGTTGTCGGATTAAACGGAACCGGAGACAGCATTTCCTCGATGGCGTTTACCGAAGAAAGCTTGATCGGTATGTTGGAACGGTTAGGCGTGAACACCCGTGACGGCAAAATAAAAACAAAGAATGTCGCTGCCGTCATGGTTACGGGCAGCCTACCCGCTTTTGCCCGCCAGGGAACGCGCATTGATGTCACAATCAGCGCTTTGGGCGATGCAAAAAGCTTACAGGGCGGCGTTTTATTGGTCACGCCGATGTTGGGCGCGGACGGCGAGGTTTATGCGATCGCGCAGGGACAAGTCGCCATTGCCGGTTTTTCCGCTCAAGGCGATGCGCAAAGCGTTGTCAAAGGCGTTCCGACCTCTGGCAGAATTGCCAACGGAGCGATTATCGAACGTGAAATTCCGTTTGATTTTGCCAATCAAAAATTCATCAAACTGGCTCTGCGCAATCCCGATTTCACGACTGCCGCCCGCATCACCGACGCGATCAACTCTTATGTGGGATCGGTTGCGGCGACAACGATTGATTCGGGCACGGTATCCATTAATATAGATCGCAGCCGGCGTGAAGATCTGATTCAAATGCTGACCGACATTGAACAGCTGCGCATCCAGCCCGACCAAGCTGCAAAAGTCATTATTGATGAAAAATCCGGCATTGTCGTCATCGGCGAAAACGTCCGCATCAATCCGATCGCCATTGCACAGGGCAACCTGACGATCCGGATCACGGAAACACCGCAGGTTTCCCAGCCGGCACCGTTTTCTATGACGGGCGAAACAGTCACCGTTCCCAGAACGGATATCGAGGTTGACGAACAATCCGGCAATAAACTCAACATCTTAAAAAGCGGCGTTTCCTTACAGGAACTGGTGGACGGATTAAACGCTTTGGGAGTAGGCCCGCGCGATATGATCAGCATCTTGCAGGCAGTCAAAGCTGCCGGGGCTCTTCAGGCTGAAATCGAGGTGATGTGATGAATACGAATACTTTATCAACAGATTTTATTTCCGCCACCGCACCGCAAAAAGCGGCCCCGAAAATCAACGCGCGCGCGGACATGGAAAAAGTCAAAAAAGCGGTTGAAGAATTTGAAGCATTTTTTATATCGCAAACTTTTGAACAAATGTATGCGACCGTTCCCGTCAACGAAACTTTCGGCGGCGGCAATGCGGAAAAAATTTTCCGGTCTATGCTGATCGACGAATACGGCAAAATGACGGCGAAATCCGGCGGTATCGGGCTGACGAACCAAATTATGACCCAGCTGCTGCAGCAACAGGAAGCCGATACAATGACAGCCGCATCCGCGGAATAAAAAAGGAGAATGCAGATGGAACAATTTCCGGAAAAAAAGCTTAGCCGTCTGTTGGCTTTAATGAGCGAACTATGCGGCATTTTGAAAAAGGAAAACTCTTTGCTGAAAAAGCAGCGTCAAAGCGAATGCAAAGACTTGTTGGAACAAAAAACAAAGTTGTCGGCCGCTTACGAGGAATCTTTCGCTTATTTTTCCCAGCGAGGAGAAATATTAAAAGCGCTGCCTGAAAAGCAAAAAAGCATCCTGCGCAAAGCCGCCGTCACATTAAACAATCTGACAACGGAAAACGCGCGGCTGTTAAAAATCAACATAGAAGCAACGTCACGGCTGTTAAACGCGATCGTGCAGGATGTTGCCGAACAAAACCATACCAAAGCACCTCTTTATACCCGTCAGGGCAGTATGGAAAACGATGCGGGCAATCCCGCGGCGATTTCCTTTAATCAGGTTCTTTAAATTTAAAGAAAGGATCCGCCATGTCTCTTACGCATTCGATCAGCAGCGCTTTGAACGGCATCAGAACGTCGCAGAAAGCGATTGACGTGGTGTCCGAAAACGTATCCAACGTCAACACGGAAGGATATTCCCGAAAAGCCTATTCTCAAAAAACGCTTGTTTTAAACAACGGCGTTTCTTCCGGCGCGATCAGCAACACGGATCTGCGCCAGGTCGATATGAAAATGCGCGCGCAGCTGCGCAAAGAAACGGGAATTTTACAGGAAGCAAGCGTTCGGACTTATTATCTGGATTTAATTCAAGCCAAAATGGGGCAGCCGTCTTCGCAATACTCCATATCCAACCGTATCAATGCCATTCAAACGGCCTTTGAAAGTTTGGGAATTGATTCGGATAAACTGAACGCCCAATCAACCGCCGTTACCGCATTGGATACATCTTTTTCTCAAATGAGGGAATTAAGCGATCAAATTCAGGCGCTGCGAAAAGAAGTCGATGAAGAAATTTCATCTTTGTGCGATGAAGTCACCGATATTTTAAAACAGCTGGACAAACTGAACGACGACATTGTGCGCACAACCGCCGTCGGCGGCCAATCGGCCGACAATTATAAAGACCAGCGTGATACACTGATTACCCGTCTGTCGGAAATTATGGACATACAAACTTATGAACGGTCAACGGAAGAAACAGTCATTCTGACGGCCGGCGGCAAGCCTTTGCTGGATAAAGACAACGTAGTCGTTTCTCATGAAGCGGTTACAGCCACGGGATCTTTAATTTCCTATTCCGCCGGCAGCATTACCGGCATCTATGCCGGAAAATTTGATATCACCAAAGAAATTACTTCCGGCGAAATGAGCGGATTGATCAAACTGCGCGATACGGAACTGCAGGATTTGCAGCTGCAGCTGGATGAACTGGCTTATCAAATGACACAGCAAATGAACGCCGTTCACAATACCGGCTCCTGCTATCCGAACACGGTTTATGAAGCTGTCGGAACAAGAACATTCATTGACGGCGCGCAGCAAACAATCTCGCTGTCGGGCGGAGACGTTAAAATTATTCTGTTTAATTCGGAAGGCGAAGAAGCATTCAGTACCAGTTTGACTCACGATCTTGCCTTTACAAACGGCAGCATCAACGATATGAGCCAAACAATCCAGGATTGGCTGCGCACGGCCGTTGACGGCCCGCATCTGACAACCGCTTCTGTCGGATTAAACGCAGACGGCCGATTGGCGATTGATTTAGGAACCAGCGCTTACTCAATCACATTCAAAGACGAAGCCTCTGTTCTCAGAGGAAGTGATGCCGCCGACATTTCCATCGGTTTTGATGCGGACGGCAGCGGTGTTGTCGATCAAACGTATGCGGGCTTTTCAAACTTTTTCGGATTAAACGACTTGATCGTTACATCCAAAGAAGATTCCGTTTATGAGTCGGAAATATTTTCCACTGGCGCTTTGATGGGAATCAGAGGAAAAACCATGCTGAATTTTTCCGACACCGTTCATGGATTGAATTTCGGATCCGTTGAAATCACGACAACGGATTCCCTAAAAACAATTGCGGAAAAAATTAACACAAGCCTGATTGACGACGCCGGACGCCAAATCGTCAAGGCGGAACTGGTTCAGGAAGGCGCCGGATACCGTTTGCGTTTAATCAATATTGACAATCACCAAATGGAAATTACGGAAACGAAAACAACCGTCAATAACGTCACCAGCAACAGCATTTTGGATCGGTTGGGAATGAAAATATCCCATGCAAACTATGCGGCTTCCTTAAATGTGCGGTCCGATATTTTGGAAACCCCGGGAAAACTGAACACGGGAAAGATCCAATACAGCTCCGCAACGGGTTCTTATTTTGTCGGAGAAACGGATAATTCGCTGGCGAATGATATTGCGGCCGTTTTCACAAAAGCGCTTCCATTCGGTTCCGCCGGCAGTTTCAGAAAAACAACAGCGACGATGACCAATTACGCGGCCTCAATTGTCAGCGGGCTGGCCGTCAATTTAAATGAAGCCAAATCAACCAACGACTATCAAACCGAATTGGTTACAACCATATACAGAAAAGAACAAGATGTCAGCGGTGTCGATTTGGATGAAGAATTGGCACTCATGTTGCAATATCAACGTTCATACAGCGCCGCCGCAAAAGCGCTGACAACTTCTTTGGAAATGCTGGAATTATTGGACAGCATCGTGTAGTAAGGGAGCAAAACCATGACTAGAGTCCCGACAACCGCCACTTACCATTTATACCTGTCGCAAATGACAAAGCAAAAAGCCGCGATGTCAGACGTTTCCTATCAAGCCTCCACCGGCAACAGATACGCTTCTTATGACAAATACGGGTTATCCACTTACCGCTTGTTGTCTTTGCAGAACGAACAAGCCGTCACGACAAAGTATCTGGAAACCAACTCCATCACGCAGGTTATGCTGGAAACGCAGCAAACATCTATGGACGGTATTCGTTCGGCTTTGACGACCGTTCGTTCTCAAGTGCGCGAATTTTATGCGAACGACCTGACGGCGATGTCCAAAAACCCCACGGAAGAACAAATGATTTCTCTGCGCAATGTGCAGGATGCGGCCTTTGAAGCGATGTCTTTAATCGCCTATTACCTGAATACGGAAATTGACGGAAATTATATCTTCGGCGGAGGGAAAACAACAGTGCCGCCGGTTGATTTTTCCTATAAGACTCTGGAAGAATTTCAATCGGTTTATAACGGCGATGTTTTGACTTACCCGACCAGCTATTCCGCCTCGCTTTCCCAAATGTCCACTTCGGCGGAAACGCTGGGCGGCATTACGATTGAACAGGAGTTTCAAACCGTCGCGCCGAAAACAACCGTTTACAACGGATCTCCCTCCAACACTATGACCTTTGATGCTGCCGCAGGTTCGTTAACGGCGGACCAAGGAACATTCACGGGACTGTCCGTCGGCAGCAAGGTTATCCTTAACGGCACGGCGAGCAACAACGGAACACTGACGGTTCAATCCGTTTCCGCCGACGGTTCAGCCGTTACTTTCGCCGAAACGCTGACCGACGAAACACTGACCGACTCTTCGGCCGTCACATTAACAACGGAAACATGGAAATTCAATTCCACTTACGATCCGACAACGGATATCACGACCAATTCCCTGACGGGACGCGCCGGTTCGTTTTCCGATTTAAAAGAAGGGCAGCAGATTTTACTGAGCGGAACGACAGCCAATGACGGATATCTGACGATTCAAAGCATTTCGCGGGACGGTTCGACAATCATCTTTGACGAAACGGTGACGGACGAAACGCTGAATACTCCCGTTCTGACAAGCGGTTCCGTTACGATTCAACAAAGCACGCAAACGGGAAAAATTACGGCAAATTCCAACGTGGGCGAAGAAATTCAGACTTTCCAAATCAACCGTTCCGTCATTGCCGACAGCGTCAGCAACTCTTTAACTGCATCTGCCGGAACATTCAGTGACCTTTCCGCAGGGCAAACAGTCACGATCAAAGACAACTTGAACCAAGAGTACACTTTATATGTCAAATCCGTTTCGTCGGACGGCGCGACTTTAAACTTTTCTTCCGGCACGCCCGTTCCGTCAATAACCTCTGTGGCAACGGTTACGACTCATACGGACATCGGCGGCTTCATCACATCCAGCTTAAAAGGCAGTGCTTTGCAGACCGGCGACGTTTCTTTCAATCTTAATCAAAACACGATGAGCGCCTCTGTCAAAGGAGCCTTTTCCCAATATCATGCTGGGGACTGCCTGATCATTAAAGGAGCCGACAGCAACGACAAAATATATATTGTCGATTCCGTTTCCGAAGACGGCCGCACGGTCAAATTTTCGGATAAAACCCGTATCGTTACGGAAATGAACGCTCACAGCGGCACTCCTTTGATAAACGGAGAAGGTTTAACGATCTGCAAAACATATTCTGTCGGCGCGACTGTTGAAATGAAAGGAACAGACAATACCTACAACGGTTTATACACTGTTTTGAGCATTTCCGATGACGGCAAAGAAATGACCGTACGCACGGAAAGTTTTCCCGAATACGGCGCAACGGCAAGTTTTGCTTCCGCCTCTTTTGCGACGGACACTTACTACCGCGGAGGTCAACTGGCTTTCAACTACAGGATCAGCGAAACAAGCAATGTCGCGAACGATATTAATGCATCGGCTTCGGCTTTTGAAAAAATTTTCCGAGCTCTCGGCAATATTGCGCAAGGAAATCTGCTGGACGCGGACACTCCCGAAAGCGCCGGACAACGCGTTTCGGAAGCGCTGAATTTGTTGGATAAAGCCCTGACCGTCAATCCGAACAAAAAAAACGATGACGTCACAAGCATACAATATTCGGTCATCACCAGAATGGATCAAGTCAAAACAACGATCGACAATCAAACAATTCTGCAAAATTCGTTGGACAGCTATATTTCGGCATTAACGCAAGTCGATAAAACGGAAGCGGTCACGATGCTGCTGCAGGCATCCGAAAATTTGAAAGTATCTTATTCCGTTCTGTCAACTTTGAATAATTTAAGTCTGCTGAACTATCTGTAAAAAAAAGCTCCTCGGCAACAGAGGAGCTTTTTTTATAAATCATTCAGCATATCCATACTCGTCAGAGTAATCATCATAACCGCCGTTATCCTCTTCAACCGGCAAAAGTTCTTGTTCTTTTTCGGGAACCTTTTCCGCTTTCGGCTGCGCGGGAATATTTCCTTCCACATTAAACAGGCAATATCCGTCCACGCATCGGCGACTCAATCCCGCGACCGGAGGACAATGAGAATCTTCCAAACATTGGACGCAGGTATATGGCAGTGATTTATACGGTTTCGGCATACAATAAGGCGCAGCCGGAGAACACACCGCATCTATGCAGGGATCGATTTTTTTACAGGTATAATCCCGTTCGCAATACATCCCTTTTTCACAATGGGCGTTAATCACACATTCCACACATTTATATTCATGCGGTTTGTTTTCACCCGCCGGCGCGCAATAGGAACCGGTTGGGCAAATATTGACTTTGCACACGCTTTCGCATCGCAAAGCGACACATTCCCGATCATACGGACAATCTTTGTTATCAAAACAGGAAATTTCAGCATTTTTATAAAGATTTCTCGGATAGCCTAAACGAAGAGGCGTCTGTTGCTGACCGGACATATCGCCCAATTTAACGGCACGGGAATGGCCATCAAAAGGAATGGTAAAAAATAATAAAGCAAGAACAAAAAGCCTGATCATGGTTTTTCCTTTCTTGCTTTATTATACCGCCCTGACGGCGAAAAAGTCAAAAAATGTCTTAGAACAAGAACGACAATCCCGCTCTGTAAGCTTTATAGTTATCCCCAAAGGTATAACTGGCCGTCAGATCAATTCCGGTAAAGAAACTATCCTTGCTGAAATACTTTGTAAAACGTGCTCCGACTTCATCATAGGAATCGACGTACAAATCGGATCCGGTATAACGCGTATCATACCCGAAAACGGTCAGCGCCGTTTTTTCACTGAGCTTCTGGCGTACTTCCAAACCGTTTTTGAATACGTTGTTTTTCAAGCCGTATTCAATATCATATCCTTTAACATCCAACGTATAATCTTTAATTATACCGAACATATTGACCAAGGTCACGGTTGTATTATCGCCCAGATTCTGACTGAAGCGGCTGGTCGCCGAAGCCATATACAGCACACCGCCCGACAAAGAATCTTTGGAAGCCGTTGCGCCGACACGCCCCGAAACGGTTACCCACCATTTTTCTTTCATCAAAGGAATCTGCAAGTTTGCCCCGATCTGTGCCGCATACGTTTTCGATCCGTCCAAATCGACATACGATATCGGCAGATCAATACCCAAAGCCCAGTTGTTGTCGAATTTGAAAGTGTACCCCAACGGCAGATTCATTGTTGTCGCGGTTCTTTCCACGCCGTCTTCGCCTTTGATCTTGTGCGTTCCGCCGGACGGCGACAACAGCACAAAACCGCCGGACTGAGCGGACATTGTCGCATGTTCCGTTGCGGACAGCGTCGGATTGGAAAAAGCCGTGTCAACCATTTGCGACATCAAAGAAGACGGGTTACCAGCAACCGAGTCGTATGGCGTATTGGAAACACTTTCTTTCAAAATCTTCGTCAACAAATCGTCCTTATTGGCTTTTAAATAATCTTTAAACGCTTCGAATGCCTTGTCCTGGTTTACGCCTTCGAATGTTTTCGAAATGCCCAGCGCATCCGATTCAAAAACCAGCGTGGGCTGAGTTGCTACGCCGCCGCCGGGCAACGGATCGCCCGCCATCGCATAATTCAATTTCAAAATAACACCGCGGAAATCCAGCGTACCTGTTGCCGCCTGATTGGTATTATATGTGGCAAGAATTGTATCCAACTGGCCGTTTTCATATTTGTCAAACACATCCATAACGGAGGTAAATCCCTTTGAAGCCGTATTGACGCCTTGGGTCAGAGTGATTGTAAACAAATCGGCTTTAGCGGAAAATGGGAATAAAACTATTAAAAAAACAAAAATTTTCAACAGGATAGACATAAATATCTCCTTTTTATCATTACCTGATATTTAGAAATACTACTTTTTCATATAAAAGAAAACAATAAATTTAACAAAAGCCCTCATTTTCTTTAAATTAAGAGATGTTTTTTTTATTTATTTTTTTTCTTTCATACACTTATGTATTTTTTTCAGACTACTTTTTCGCTTATTCCCGAAGTAAAAATAAAGGGCCTCTCAAAAGAAGCCCTTTTTTCTGATTCGCTTGTCGAATTACAGCAACTTCAGCTCTTCCGCAGAAGTCCGATCCTTATACGTCACCAGCTCGAAACTGAGAGCCTGATTTTCCTTTAATGTCGGCAATCCGGCTTTTTCAACCGCCGTGATATGCACGAACACATCTTTGGAACCGTCATCCGGTGCGATAAAACCGTATCCTTTTGTTCTGTTGAACCATTTCACTTTACCGGTAGGCATATTTAAATCTCCCTTATCAAAAAAGAAAACCGTTTAAAACGGAAGAATTTATATCCGTCTTCAGTCCGGAAAAGAGGTTGCCTAAACACGCCGCTCAACCGTCATATCGCAGAAGAGTATAAAATCTTATTAAAAAGTGTACGCTTTTCGACATTAAAAACAAGAAATTTGTCGTTTTGTCACATAAATTTCTTTTCAGGCTTTATTTTTGCTTTTTCCCTATGTAAAACAGAAACGGATTTTATTTTTATGCGGTAAAAAAAATGTGTGCTTTTATTCAAACAACGGAAGAACTTAACCAACTTTGTCAACGATTGTCGGAACATCCTTTTGTTACAGTCGATACCGAATTTATTCGTGAAAAAACGTATTGGCCTCAGTTATGCCTGATCCAAATCGCTTCGGTTGACGAAGCTGTCTGCATTGATCCTTTGGCTAAAGATATGAATTTGCAGGCGCTGTTTGATCTGATGCAGAATGAAGCCGTCGTCAAGGTTTTTCATGCCGCTCGCCAGGATATTGAAATCTTTTATCACCTGTGCGGCAAAACGCCCGTTTCCGTTTTCGACACACAGTTGGCCGCTATGGTATGCGGGTTTGGCGAATCCGTCAGTTATCAGAATTTAGTGCAGAAACTGTTGGGCCGCGAATTGGATAAATCCATGCGTTTTACCGACTGGTCACGCCGTCCGCTGACGGAAAAACAAATTTCTTACGCTTTGAACGACGTAACGCATCTGCGCGAAATCTATCAGAAAATCACCGGTATTTTGGAACAGACCGGACGTTCGGACTGGGTTGCGGATGATACGGCTTTGTTGATGAATCCGGAAACTTATGAAAACGATTCTTCTCTGGCCTGGAAAAGGTTGAAGCTGACGACAACGAAGCCGTTTTATTTGGCGTTATGTCAGGCACTCGCCGCTTATCGGGAAGATTTGGCAAAACGCCAAAACCGTCCCCGCAAGCATATTATGCGTGACGAAGTTTTATTGGAAATAGCCGGTTCCGCACCGGAAACGGCCGAAGAAATGGAAAAGCTGCGCGGACTGCCTCAAGGGTTTGCGCACAGCCGCATAGGAAAAGAAATTTTAAAAATCATCGCGTCCGTCAAAGCGCAGGATGAAGCATCCTATCCGGTTATGCCTAAACCTTACGAACTGCCCCGCTCCGCGCGCGCCGTTTCCAAAATGCTGCGGCTGCTGCTGATGATTAAAGCGGCGGAAAACGACGTTGCGGAAAAGCTGATCGTTTCTCAGGACGATCTGGATATTCTGGCCGGCGAAAAAAATCCCGATCTGGAAGTCTTAAAAGGATGGCGTTATCAGATTTTCGGCAAAGCGGCTTTGGAAATGAAAGCCGGCAAAACGGGACTGCGTTACAATCCCGAAAAGCACCGGATTGACTTGCTGTCCTTTTAAATCCCGAAAAAGAAGAAATACGCCAAAACAATAATACAGACTGCAAAAAAGTATTGAATCCCGACACGGCCTTCTTTTTCGATATGATATGCCAATATCAGATCAAGCGCCTGCGCCACGCGCACCAAAAAAATAGCGACCAGCACGGGGAAAAAGGATTGCATCGAAAAGATCAGAATGATTTCCCCCGCCGCGTACAATGCGCCCGCAACAATAAAATGCCGCGTTGTAAAAAAGCTTTTGATATTGACTTTCCGCCCGACCGCAAAAACGGAGCACAGCAACATCCCTATCGTCGGAACCATATAAAGCACATACCAGTTTGTGTATTGTATGCTGAACACGTCGCACAAATTATTCAAAACGGCGAAGAACACTGTTCCCGCAAAGGCTTTTTTGCCCTGCGCCGTTAATTTATGCCCTTCCCCGAAAATAAAAAACAAAGCTCCCAACGCGCCGATAAATAAAATAATCCAAACTTTTCTTTGTTCCAACGGCACATGAAAAACAAACGTCGTCAACAGTGTTACCACAGCCAGATTGATCACGCCCCAGAATACCGAACCGGACGTATTTTCTTTGTTCACAAGTTGATTAAATTTCAGAAAAGCGTAAGCGGAAACACCCTTGAGCAAAGGAAAAACAATCCCCGGCGTCAAAAAAATAAATTTGCCGTCAACAAATAAATATTGTTTGCAAAAAGGAATTGTCGGCAAGGCAAACAACAAACACCACACGGCCGTAAAATAAGAAGAAACTTCGGGACTGAACAAGCGGCTGGCCGGTTTATACACAAACGGCCGGGCGGCAAACAACGCAACAATGGCAGCGCCAGTAAAAAAAGTCAGCATAAAAAAACACTCTTAAACTATTTGAAACAAATGCTTTCTATTTAAAATAGGTTCGTCTTTAATAAAAGAAAAAAATGCACCGCACGCATTGATCCGTTTCAAACAAACGGCGTTCAAAAATCTTGTTTCTGAAGTTTATCCGGCGGTTTCTTTCAAAAAACACTTTCAGCAAGCGATTGTTCTTCTTTAAAATCTTCCGACGGAACGGTACAGGTTCGCCTTGCAGATCAGAACCGTGTAAAACGACGTGATCAGTTCCTGTCTGGCGGAAGCGAGTTGCGCCTGAACCGTCAGCAGGTTCAATAATGTTTCTTTCCCCGCCCGGTAGGACGCGCGGGATACGCGTTCGTTTTCTTCCGCGCTTTTCAAAACGTCCTGATTGATCGTGTATGAAGCCAGAGCCGTCTGATAATCCTGATAGGCCGACCAGACTTCGTTTTTGACCATATCTTCCGTGCTTTTCTTCGCATAAACGGCTTGTTGATAATCGTAGCGCGCCTTTGCCACGTTGTACATTTGCGAAAATCCGTTGAACAGAGGCACGTTCAAAGCCAGTCCGGCTTCCCCGCCGTAAACGTGCGGATAACCGTCTTTGAACGGTTTTGTGTCGTGCCATCTGTCCGCATAAGAAGCGTTTCCGAACAAAGCCAGCGTCGGCCCCATTTGCGATTTTGCCGCCGTTATCCCTTCTTTGGCCGCCTGCTTGGATTTATCCGCGCTTTTCAGTTCGGGACGCAATCTCAAGGCCGTTTTGATCAGTTCATAGACCGACAGGTTTTCCTGCAGCGCCGTGGACGCATTGTCTTTTTTCGGCGTAACCAGATTGAATTCCGTTTCGGGCGGCAGATTTAACAATCGCGCCAGATTGGCCTGATTTTTTTCAATCGTGTTTTTCGCCGCCGTTACCGCCAGTTGAGAACGCAGATACGTCGTTTTCGCCAACAGTAAATCGGATGTCGCCGCTTTGCCAACTTTGTATTTTTTATCCGTTTCGTCATACGATTTTTTATAGGACGCGACGCTGGTTTCCGCGCTTTTCAACACTTCCTGCGCGCTCAGCAGGTCGAGATACGCGCTGTTGATCCCCAGAACGATGTCGTGCAAAGCCGCGTTATACCCGAAAGACGCCGCTTCCATATACGCGCGCATCATTTCCGTTCCCGCCGACCGGCCGCCGAAATCCAACAACAGCCAGTTCAGCGCGACGTTCACCGCATACGGACGGTTTTTCATTTTCCTGGCGACATCCGCGGCTGGCAGGTCGTATTCGCCTTTATAGTTCGCGGCGGAAATCGTTCCGTTCAGTTCCACTGTCGGCAGATAGGCGGCTTTTGTCGCGCCCAAAGCCGCTTCCGAAGACTTGACCGCCATAAAACTGCGATTCAGATCGGGGTTATTGCAAATGCCGATCTGAATCAATTCGTTCAATCCCATTTTGCCTTTGCCGACGGAAGCGTCAACGCATCCTTTCGGCGCCTTCGCCGTGTAAACGGACATCGGATCCATCGCCTGCGCCTGTGTCGCCATCATCAGCGCGGCGATTGCCAAAGCGGCTTTTTTCATTTTTTTGCCTTTCTTTTTAAAGATTTTTTCGGTCAATGTCTGAACCAAAACATACAACAGCGGAATCATAAACAATCCGCCGATTGTTCCGATCAGCATACCCCAGAATACCGGCGTCCCGATCGCTTGCCGACTGTTCGCGCCGGCGCCCGTCGCAAACAACATCGGAACGACGCCCAGAATGAACGTCAGCGCCGTCATCAAAACGGGACGGAAACGTTCCCGCAGGGCGTGCAGAGCGGCTTGCGGAATCGAACGGTTTTTCGCGTGCGCTTCACGGGCGAATTCAACGATCAAAATCGCGTTTTTACTGGCCAGACCGACCAGCAAAACGATACCGAGCTGCCCGTAAATCGACAGAGGCAATCCCGTCATCAGCATTCCCGCGACGGCACCGGCCGATGCGATCGCCACGCTCATCAGAACGGGAAGCGGCAGCGTCCAGCTTTCATATTGCGACACCAGAAACAGATAGGCGAAAATTACCGCCAAAGCGACCAGCCAGCCCAGCTGCCCCTGATTGTTCTTTTCCTGAAAGCTCATTCCCGACCATTCGAACGAAAAGTCGTCAGGAAAGCTTTGAATGATTTTTTCCGCTTCCGCCATCGCTTCGCCCGTACTGAGCGCCGGATTCTGGTTGGCCGTGATCGTCGCGTTCGGGTACTGATTGTAACGCGTGATGACGCGCGGCGACATGATTTTCGTCAAGGACACCAACGCGCCCAACGGTACCATTTCTCCGGTCATCGAGGGGACGTGGATGTCTTTCATGCTTTCGATATCGGCACGGTATTTTGCATCCGACTGCACCATCACTTTATTGACCTGCGTGCCGAAGTTGATGTCGTTGACGTACATCGATCCCAGATAGGCTTCCAACGTCGCGTACAGATTGCCTAACGGCACGTTCAGCGATTCCGCCTTTTCACGGTTGATGTCGATGAACACCGCCGGCGTTTCGGCCGTAAAGGTTGTGTAAGCAAATTGGAAAGCCTTATTTGTGTTCAACGCGCCCAACAGTTTTTTCGTCTGCCCGTCCAGTTTTGTGTAATCCAAACCGGAAATCATCTGGAAACGGATGTCCATACCGCCCTGGTTGCCAAGGCCGTTGATCGGCGGAAATTCGAACAGGAACAATTTGGCTTCGGGGATTTCTTTGTCCAGATACGCCTGCATTTTATCTTTTAATACCGTCGAATACAGCGCGGGATTTTTGCGCTTTGCCCAATCTTCCAGATCGACGATGAACATCCCCGCATTTTCGGCGCGTCCCGCCAGAATGCTGACGCCGACGACGCCCATCGAACCGCGAACGCCTTCCTGCTTCTGAACAATCTCCGTGATTTTTTCGATCACTTCGCGCGTCCTGTTGTAGGAAGCCCCTTCCGGCAGATCGACATTGATGATATACGCTCCTTGGTCTTCGTTCGGAATAAACGACGTACCGCTGACTTTGAACAGCGCGCCGTTAATCAAGACGATGATGCCGAACAGCAAAGCGATCACGCTGATTCTGCGCGCGAACAATGCCGCCAGACGCGCATACCCGTTTGCCGAGGAGTTGACCAGACGGTTGAACCACGCCAAAGGCCCTTTTTCAGCCGGTTGATAAGGTTTCAGGATATTTGCGCATAACACGGGCGACAATGTTAAAGCGTTGATCGCCGAAAAGACCAAAGCCGTACTGATCGTGATGGCGAACTGTTGATAAATCCGGCCGGTAATGCCGCCCATACACGCGATCGGGACGAAAATCGCAACCATCACCAACGTAGCGGCGACCAACGCGCCGGACACTTCTTTCATCGTCTGTCGGGTAGCGGCCAAAGACGGCAGCTTTTCAACGTTCATCAGATAAGACACGCGTTCGACAACGACGATAGCGTCATCCACGACGGAACCGATCGCCAAAACCAACCCGAACAGCGTGAACATATTGATGCTGTATCCCAAAACCATCATCACCGCAAACGTCGCCATCAGGGAAACCGGAATCGCGACCGAGGGAATCAGAGTCGTGCGCCAGTTCTGCAAAAACAGCCAGCAAACGAAAACGACCAGAACGAACGTTTCGATCAACGTTTCGACGACTTCTTTGATCGAAGCGTTGATGTAATTCGTCGAATCGTAGTTGAAAACATAGGAAACATCGTCGGGTTGATGGGCTTCCAAACGCTTCAGTTCCGCGCGGACTTTTTTCATCGCGTCGATCGCGTTCGCCCCAGAAGACAGCTTGATCATCAGCGTGGCGGCCGGCGCGCCGTTGTGAAATGCGTCAATGCCGTACATTTCGCGGCCGTATTCGACGCGGGCGATGTCTTTCAAACGGACAAGCCCGCCGTGTTCCGCCGTTCTGACAATGATTTCCTTGAAATCTTCGACTTCGTTGATGCGTCCGGCCGTTTTCAGCGGAAAGACCATTTGCGCCCTTTCGTCGGGCGCGGCGCCCAGCTTGCCCAAAGATGGCTGATAGTTCTGCGAAGCGATCGCCAAACGCACGTCGTCCGCCGTGATGTTCAGCGACGCCATCTTGTCCGAATTCAGCCACACACGCATTGAAGAACTGGCCGCATACACGTCAATTCCGCCGACGCCGTCGACACGCGCCAAAGCGTCTTTGACATTGTCGATCACATAATCAGACAGTTTCAAATTGTCCACTGTCTTGTTCGGCGACGTAAAGGAAACGACGCCCAGAATGTTGGTCGATTCACGCGTTACTGTCACGCCTTGCCGCGTTACTTCAAGAGGCAGGGAAGCCGTCGCGATCTGAACGCGGTTCTGAACTTTGACCTGCGCCATATCGGGATCGACGCCCGTTTTGAACGTTACGGTCAGCGTGTATGTCGTGTCTTCCGAAGAAGATTCCATATACAGCATGTCTTCGACGCCGTTAACTTCCTTTTCAATGGGAATTGCTACCGTTTTCGCGATCACGTCTGCCGAAGCCCCCGGATACTTCGCCGCCACGGTAACGACCGGCGGCGTGATTTCCGGATAAAGCGCGACCGGCAGCGTTTTCAACGCGACTCCGCCCGCCAGACACATCACAATGGCGATAACGACCGCAAAGCGCGGACGCTTCAAGAAAAATTCAGAAAACATATCCGCCTCTCTTATTTTGCAAAACTCTGTCTGACTTCAGAACCGTTCTCGACCTTTTGAATCCCTTGGACGATGATGCGCGCTCCGGCTTTCACCCCGTCGGTAACGACGGTGCGGCCGTTTTCCGTGCTGCCCGTTTTGACATAGGCTTTTTGCGCTTTGTTATCCGCATTCACGGTGTAAACGAACAATCCCTGCGCGTCCTGAACGATCGCTTCCTGCGGAACCAAAGGCGGGACGGTCTTTTTCCAACTGAACGATCACATCGACGTGATTCCCCGGCAGCAACAGCTTTTCCGCGTTTTTCACATCGACATACGCCGCGACGGTCGCCGTCGCCGGATTGATTTCACTGTCGAAAAAGGTTTTCAACGGTTTGACGGAAACAACTGTTTCGTCAGGCAGGACGATTTTGACGTTTTCGGCGAAGGCTCCTTCTTTCGCCTGCAGTTTGACGGCTTCCAACCGGTCGCGGTCGGTAACAGAAAAAGCCACGCGGATCGGAGAAACCTGAACGATGCGCGCCATCGGCCGTCCGGACATATCGATATAGTTTCCTTTTGTAATCAACGCTTTGCCGATATAGCCGTCAATCGGAGAACGGATTTTCGTGTAGCCCAAATTGATTTTGGCCAGTTCCTTGTTCGCCTCCGCCGCTTTAACCGCCGCTTTTGCCTGAGCCAAAGCGCTTTCCGAAGCTTCGATATTGGAAGCGGTCAACACCTTTTGTTTAAACAGGACCTGATTGCGCCGGTGATCGTTTTCAATCTGTTTCAGGTTCGCTTTCGCCCGCGCGACGTCCGCTTCAGCGCTGGCCAGCGTTTCTTCGTAACGGCCATGCTCTATCAGGAAAAGCGTCTGTCCCTGCTTGACGAAACCGCCTTCTTCGAACAGGATATCGTCCAAATATCCCGTCGCTTGCGCTTTGACATCAACGCCGTTGATCGCTTCCACGGTTGCAATGTATTTTTTTTGCGACGCGATGTTTTCTTCGACGGCTTCGGTCGTAACGACGTACGGAACCTGTCCGCCCCACTGCTGTTCGGAAGCCGGCGTCAACCGCGTTTTCAACGCCCAACCGAACGCGACGCATGCGGCCAGAACAACCAACTGAAACACTATTTTCCTTTTGCTTACACGAGCGACTTTCATCCGATAACCCTTTCATATATAAAGCGAAAGTTTCGGGCTTTTTGATAAAAGAAGAGTTGCCGCGAAGCAAGAAAATTTTTTATCCGTCACTTTTTAATGGTTTGTTTTTTCTTTTAACGGCGATGTCAACGCGCACACCGGAAGGCAGTCTGGTTTCCAAGACATACAAGTCTCCGAATTCAAAATCGTCGGTCGTTTCCGAAACGGCGCCGTTATTTTTGATCGTTCTGATTTTTCCCGTTTTAGAAACAGCCCTGATTCTCAAGGCCTTATCTATTTTTTCGGAATCAATCAATCCGGATCTTTTCCAACGCATAACCGTTTGCGTACTGACACCTAAAACGCCGGCAACGGCATGCATGGACAGCCCCGAAACCAAAAGAGTCATCGCAAACAATTTTTCTTCCAGCGCATGATCGTGCCGGTGTTCGGATGTGAACTGACATCCGCAGCTTTTGCACTGCCATCTTTGCTTTCCGCAAGCTTTTCCATACTTGATGGAATGATTCCCGTTACATTTCGGACACTTCATAATTTTTTTCCAAAATATGTCTTTTACCATTATATAGTGATATAACTTTTTTATATACATATTTTTTATTTTTTTCGATTCGACCATAAAAAAAAACGACCCGAAGGCCGTTTTATAAAAAATGGTGCGCCCGGCGGGATTCGAACCCACGACCCTCGGCTTCGGAGGCCGATACTCTATCCAGCTGAGCTACGGGCGCTTAAACTAAGCACACAATACCCGATCTGACAAAAAAAACAATTAAAATTTAAAGACCACATAAATTGCTTGACTAACCGCTAAAAAAAAGATTACTTATTCATATTCCGTTGGGGCGTAGCCAAGCGGTAAGGCAACGGACTTTGACTCCGTCATTCGCTGGTTCGAGTCCAGCCGCCCCAGCCATTAAAAAGCCGTTGAAAATCAACGGCTTTTTGTATATTCAAAAAACTTCGGATACTTAAATTCATATTCCGCCTTGACTTTGACATTTTTTTCTTACTATATACCTATCCTTTTATCTTATCTTTTAAGGGTGTTATGAAAAAAGTTCTTACAGTTTTATTTACTCTTTCTCTTTGTATCGGCACGGCTGCCTGCGTGCAGACAAAAGAAGCTTTAACGGCTGAATCGTACCTGATGCCGGAAGAAATTCCGACGGTCGCCAAATTCATGCCTTTACCGCCAAAGCCGACGGATCCTGCTTTTGAAAACGATCAGCGCAGATACGAATGGGGCAAGAAAATGCGCAAAACGGAGCGCGGAAAACTGGCCGTGGAAGATGCCGATTGGACGTTTGAATATCTTGCGAAAATCTTTTCCGAACCGTTCGGTATGACGATTTCCAAAGAAAACACGCCTGAAATCTGGGCTTTGTTGGAACGTTTGGATTTAACCTCGGAAGAATGCAGCCACAAGGCCAAAAAACGCATTATGCGCACCAGACCGTTTGTGCAGTTCAAAGAACGGACGCCGGTTCCCAAGGATGAAAAAGTGTTGAGAAAGAATTCCTCTTATCCGTCCGGCCACACCACTAAAGGATGGACATTCGCGTTGATTTTGGCTGAAATCAATCCGGAACGTCAGGACGAAATCTTAACGCGTGGATTTGAATACGGGGAAAGCCGCGTCATCGTCGGTTTCCATTATCAAAGCGATGTTGATGCCGCTCGTGTGATCGCTCCGACAATGATCGCCAGACTGCACGCCGATGAAGAGTTCGCTCAGCAACTTAAAAAGGCGAAAAAAGAGTTTCAGAGCAAAAAGTAATTTGCAAAACAACAAAAAAGCCTTGCGGAGTTTTCCGCAAGGCTTTTTTTTATAATCTGATCTAATTTATTTGTTCAAATAATCCCTGACTAAAACTTCGGCAATCTGAACCGCGTTCAACGCCGCGCCTTTGCGCAGATTGTCCGCTACGCACCAGAAGCTCAAACCGTTGTCAACGGTCGCATCGGAGCGGATACGGGACACAAAAATGTCGTCTTCGCCCGCGACTTCCACCTGCGTCGGATAACCGCCGGGTTCGCGCGTATCCAGAACCGTAACGCCGGGGGTTTTCTTTAAAACGAAAGTGGCTTCTTTATCCGAGATTTCCTTTTCCGTTTCGATATTGACGTATTCCGCGTGGCTGACGAACACGGGAACGCGCGCGCAATTCGCGTGGACTTTGATTTTCGGATCCAAAATCTTTTTGGTTTCCGCCGTCATTTTCCATTCTTCCTTCGTCGCGCCGTCATCTAAGAACACATCAATGTGCGGAATGACGTTGAAAGCGATCTGCTTGGGGAATTTGTTCTGCGTTTTGGACAGTTCTTCGCCCCAGTAAATCCCTTTCGTCTGATCGAACAGTTCGTCCATCGCCGCTTTGCCGGCGCCGGAAACGGACTGGTAAGTGGAAACGACGACGCGAGTGATATGGAAAGCTTTATGCAGAGCCGCCAACGGAACGACCATCTGAATCGTCGAGCAGTTCGGGTTGGCGATAATGTTTTTCTTTTTATAGTCGGCAATAGCTTCGGGGTTGACTTCCGGAACGACCAGCGGCACATCCGGATCCATACGCCATTGCGACGAATTGTCGATCACGACACAGCCGGCCGCCGCGATTTTCGGCGCGTATTTTTCCGAAACGGAACCGCCCGCGGACATCAGCGCAATGTCAATTCCATGAAAATCGAACTTTTCCAGATCGTGCACTTTTAGAACCTTGTCTTCGCCGAAAGAAACGTCTTTACCGGCGGATTTGGCGGAAGCGACTGCGAACACTTCGTCAGCCGGAAAATTTCTTTGCGCCAAAGTCTGCAACATTTCGCGTCCGACATTTCCCGTCGCGCCGACGACAGCAACCTTAACCATGTGTGTAAAACTCCATCAATAAAACAATAAAAGCCCGCCTGCCGGAATGCCGGCATCGGGAATCGCAAGCTCCGCTTTTAGCGAGAGGAGGCGGAAAATCCGCGCTCCCCTCCAAAAAGCCAGAGGCGGAAAGAAGCTATTTTGCCGCTTCGGTATCTTCGGTAATACGAGCCGCCTTACCGCGCAAACTGCGGAGGTAATACAGCTTGGAACGGCGGACTTTACCGCGACGGGAAACTTCCACTTTCGCAACGTTCGGGGAATAGACGGGGAACACGCGTTCGACGCCTTCGCCGAAAGAGATTTTGCGAACGGTGAACGTCGAGTTCAAACCGTCATTTTTGCGGGCGATGCAAACGCCTTCAAACACCTGAATACGTTCGCGGTCGCCTTCAACGACTTTAGCGTGGACACGCAGGGTGTCGCCAGCCTTAAATTCGGGAAAATCGGCTTTCTTCGCCAGTTTTTCCATCTGCTCGTTTTCGAGCGTTTTGATCAAATTCATTTTTTTATCCTCTCGCTTTTTGCGGTTTCCAGATAAGCGTTCCACAAATCCGGTCGCCGCTGTTTTGTTAATTCTTCGGCTTGAGCCAAGCGCCATTCGGCGATCCGCCCGTGGTGTCCGGAGTTCAAGACCTCCGGCACGCAAAGCCCTTTCCATTCGGCCGGTCGGGTGTATTGCGGATATTCCAACAACCCGCGGCTGAAACTTTCTTCGTCCAAAGAAGCGCTTGACCCCATCACGCCGGGAAGCAATCGCACGATCGCGTCCAATACCGCCAGCGCCGCCGGTTCTCCGCCCGATAAAACGAAGTCGCCCAAGCTGACTTCTTCAAACGGATAAGCCTGCAAGACACGTTCGTCTATCCCTTCGAAACGGCCGCAAAGGAAAGTCGCCTCTCCTCCCTGTGCCAGTTCTTCCGCCATTTTTTGCGAAACGCGAGTCCCGCGCGGCGAAAAATAGATCAATCGCGTCCCCGGCCGGTACACCGCTTCAACGGCTTTTCCCAGCACATCCGGTCGCATCACCATTCCGGCTCCGCCTCCGAAGGGCGTATCGTCCACCGTTTTATGACGGTCTTCCGCAAAATCGCGGATATTCGTCACGTTCAGCGTCCATATCCCTTCATCAAGAGCCTTCCCCGCCAAAGAACACCCCAGATAACCGGGGAACATTTCGGGGAAGACGGTCAACACGTTCGCCGTAAACAAAGACATTTACGGCTCCGGCTGTTTTTCGGGTTTGGCTTCCACGCTTTCGGGCAGACGGACAATCATTTCGCGGGATTTCAAATCGACTTCGGGAACATTCCGTTTGCAGAAAGAGATGAAGTCCTCCACCCCTTCGATTTCCAGCATATCCCCCGCGCCGAAATTATAAACCGCCGCGACTTTGCCCAAGACGCGTCCTTCCGGCGATTTCGAAGTCATACCGACCAGATCGGCATAGTAGAATTCGTCTTCGGCCGTTTCAGGCAATTCGGAACGGGAAACAAACAGTTCCGTTCCCCGCAACGCCTCCGCCGCGTTCCGATCCGTCACGCCGTCGATTTGAACCAGAAACAAGTCTTTGTTCTTTCCGACGATATTGACTTTGAAAGAACGCTTTGCCGAAGCATCGCACAACGGCCCGAAAGCCGCAAAATCCGCCGCATTGCGTGTAAAGCTTTTCACTTTGACACATCCGCGAACGCCGTGCGCCGTCGTAATCGCGCCGACACAAACCAGATTTTCACGTTCGCCGGAAGCTGTCATCGTTCGTCTTCTTTATTCCAAAGAAATATTAACCTTCGGCAGGAGCGGCGGCTGCTTCAGCGGCAGCGGCGGCAGCTTCGGCCTTGGCCTTTGCGCGTTCCTGAGCTTTCGCTTTCGGAGCCGACTTCTGCGGACGTTCGTTGATAACGGGCGCCGCGCACAATCCCTGTTTAGCCAACAGTTTGGCAACGCGTTCGGTCGGCTGGGCACCTACGCTCAACCAATATTTGACGCGTTCGGCCTTAACGACAACGCGTTCGGCGTGATCCGCCGGCAACAGCGGATTGTAATAACCGACACGTTCAATAAAACGACCGTCACGCGGAGAGCGCTGATCAGCCACAACGATCTTGTGGAAAGGAGCGCCTTTCGAACCGCCGCGGGCAAGTCTGATACGAACTGACATTTTTAGTTACCTCACTTAAATCAAAAATCACGTCTGCATTATGACGGAAATCCGCCGAACGGAGGAAAGCCCCCCATTCCGCCGAAACCGCCGCCGAGACCGCCGGGCAGACCGCCGAACAATCCCCGCTTTCCCATTTTTTTCATCTTTTTCATCACGTCGGCGATCTGTTCATACTGTTTCAACAACTTGTTGACGTCCTGAACGGACTGACCGCACCCTTCGGCGATGCGCTTTTTGCGCGACGCCTTGATGATGTCCGGATTACGGCGTTCCTTGGGCGTCATGGAAAGAATGATCGCCTCCTGCCGTTTGAAAACCTTATTGTCGATTTTAGCGGCTTCCAACTGGGCTTTGAATTTGCCGATCCCCGGCAACATTCCCAGCAAGCCTTTCAAATCGCCCATATTCTGCATCTGCCGCAACTGCGACAGCATATCGTTCAAATCGAAGCGGCCGTCCATCATACGTTTGGCGACGCGTTCCGCCTCTTCCTTATCCAATTTTTCCGCCGCCGTTTCCACCAGAGACACCACGTCGCCCATATCCAGAATACGGCCGGCCAGACGATCGGGGTGAAACGGTTCCAAAGCATCGACTTTTTCGCCCGCGCCCAGAAACTTGATCGGGCAACCGGTTACGGCGCGCATCGACAACGCCGCGCCGCCGCGGGAATCGCCATCGATTCGGGTCAGGACGATGCCCGTGATTCCGATCTTTTCGTTGAATTCGCGCGCGATATTAACGGCATCTTGTCCCGCCAAAGCGTCAACGACCAAAATCGTTTCCTTCGGCTGAACCAGCTGACGAACCTCGGCGACTTCACCCATCATTTCCAAATCAATGTGCAGACGGCCTGCCGTATCCAAGATCACGACATCATAGCCGCCGCGGCGGGCCTCCGTCATCGCGCGGGAAGCGATCGCTTTGGGCTTTTCGCCGATGATGATCGGCAAAGTGGCAACGCCCGTCTGGACACCCAACTGCGCCAACTGTTCCTGCGCCGCCGGACGATAGATATCCAAAGATGCCATTAGGACTTTTTTCTTTTCTTTGGTCAGACGCAGCGCCAATTTGGCGGAAGTCGTCGTTTTACCGGATCCCTGCAAGCCGACCATTAAGACCGGCACCGGAGGAACCGCGGCCAAATCGAGCGATTCGTTTTGTCCGCCCAACATTTCGACCAGAGCGTCATGAACGATTTTGACGACCATTTGCGACGGGGTTACGGACTTGATAACTTCCTGACCGACGGCTTTTTCGCGGACTTTGGCGATAAAATCCTTGACGACCGGCAGAGCGACGTCCGCTTCCAGCAAAGCAATACGGATTTCGCGCATCGCTTCGTCCACATCGGATTCGGACAAAGCCCCCCGATGTGTCAGTCTGGAAAACACGCCGTTTAATTTTTCCGACAGAGTGTCAAACATTTTTCCCCGCATTCCCTACACAAACAAAAAGGGCGTCTGTGGGCGTACCTTCACCGGCAGACGGACCTCCTTGGAGGCATAAGGCTGTTAAAACCTTTATTGAGTAAGGCGTTTATACCTTTTCACACGCGAAGAGTCAAACGGAATCTTTATTTTTCTATAGCTTAGTCTTTGATTTAGAGATTCTTTTTGCTACTCTGTCTGCGTTTCAACAATAAAGATTAAAGTCATGCCCGTTCAAATCGTTACTTTCGGCTGCCGTTTAAACACTTACGAATCTTCCGCTATGCGGGAATTGGAAAACCTGCCGGACAATATCATTATCGTCAACACCTGCGCCGTAACGGGAGAAGCCGAACGCCAATGCCGGCAAAGCATTCGCAAATTAAAACGTGAAAATCCCGATTCCTTTCTGGTCGTAACGGGCTGCGCGGCGCAAGTCCACCCCGAAATCTACGCTCAAATGCCGGAAGTCGATCGCGTTTTGGGCAACCGCGAAAAATTCAAAGCGGAAAACTTCGCCCCCGAACAGCCGGAGATTCTTGTTTCCGATATTGACTCTCCCGTTGATTTTGAGCCGCCGGAACCCGTCTTTTTCAACGAAAGATGCCGCGCGTTCATCCAGATTCAGCAAGGATGCAGCAATCACTGCACGTTTTGCATCGTCCCGCAAGCCAGAGGCAAAAGCTCTTTCCTTCCCGCGGACAGGATTTTGCATCACGCCGGAAAACTGGTCGAACAAGGGTATAAAGAAATCGGACTGACGGGCGTTGACATCACGGATTATCCCGATTTTGCCAAACTTGTCGAGTCTTTAACGAAAGTGTCGGGAATAAAGCGGGTGCGGCTCGGTTCGCTTGACCCCGCGTGCGTTCGCGACGATTTGATTGAACTGTTCGGCAAATCGGACGTGTTACAGCCGCACTTACATCTGTCCGCCCAATCCGGCGACGATATGATTCTGAAACGTATGGCGCGCCGCCATTCCCGCGAAGACATTCTGAATCTGTGTCGAAAGCTCCGAATCGTTCGTCCCGACATTGTGTTTGGCGCGGATTTCATCACCGGCTTTCCGACGGAAACGGAACAAATGTTCAACAACACTCTGGATTTAGTCAAAGAAGCAAACATCACGCATCTGCACGTTTTCCCGTATTCGGTGCGGCCGGGGACACCCGCTGCGAAAATGCCGCAGGTTCTCGTGCCCGTACGCAAGGAACGCGCAAAGATTTTAAGAAGTCTCGGAGAAAGCTTGCTTTTTGAATATATGCGGGGCAAAATAGGACAAACCGTTGAAGTCTTGTACGAAGCCGACGGGAAGGGTTTGTGTGAACACTATCTGCCGGTTTTTGTCGGAAACAGTTTTTCGGCGGGCGATTTTGTTTCCGTTAAATTAACGGGAATTGAAAACGGCATCTTTACAGGGAGCGTTTTGTAAAATTATGGCAGGGTGGTTTGAACGAATAAAACAGGGATTGTCGCGTACGGCGGCACCGCTGGTTTCGGGAATCGAAAACCTGCTGACGAAAAAAAAGCTCGACAAAGACACGCTGACCGATATTGAAGATCTGCTGATTATGGCCGATGTCGGAACGAAAACGGCTTCCGCTTTGACGGCAGAACTGGCGAAGGAAAAATTCGACAAAGAGGTTTCCGCCGAAGAAGTCCGCACTTTTTTTGCCGATAAAATCGCCGCGAAACTGGAGCCTTTTGCGCAGGAATTGAAAATCGATCCCGCAAAAAAGCCTTTTGTCATTTTGATGGCGGGCGTCAACGGCGCGGGCAAAACGACGACGATCGGCAAAATGGCGCAACAATTTAAAGACAAGGGACTGAAAGTCAGCTTTGCCGCCGCGGACACCTTCCGCGCCGCCGCCGTCGAACAGTTGAAAGTCTGGGGGGAACGCACGGGCTGTCCTGTTGTGTCCCGACCGACCGGAGCGGACGCCGCGGGACTGGTCTTTGACGCGTTGACGCAGGCGCGTCAAAACGGCGATGATGTTTTATTCATCGACACGGCGGGACGGCTTCAAAACCGGTCGGAGCTGATGGACGAACTGCAAAAAATCATCCGCATCATCAAAAAACAGATACCGGACGCGCCGCACGCCTGTTTGCAGGTGTTGGACGCAACCGTCGGGCAGAACGCCCATTCGCAAGTCAAAATCTTTTCGGAAACGATACCCGTTTCGGGACTGATTCTGACAAAGCTTGACGGCACGGCGAAAGGCGGCGTGATCGTCGCCCTGACGGAAGAATTTAAACTGCCGGTTCATTTGATCGGCGTCGGGGAACAAATTGACGACCTGCGTCCCTTTAAAGCGCAGGATTATGCCAGATCTTTGATGGGGCTGGCTGTGAAGGAGACGTTATGATACGCGAAAAGAAATTAGGATCGGGCCTCTATTTTTCGGCGGAACAACTTTTTCCGGCGGCCTTATTGGTTTTATGCGCTTTTTTAAAAACCGTTGCCGTAACTATGATGGAAACGGGCGCCGTCGTTTTGTTTTTAACTCAAAGCCTGGAATATCTGCCCCAAATTCTGATCGCCGCTGCCGTTTTGATGATGATCCTGTGGCCGGCTCTTTCCGCCGCCAAAGAAAAAAGCGATCAGGTCCCGATAATATTGCTGAGCATCGCGGGATTGATTTCCGTTTTATTTTATGCGGCTTCCTTTTTCGTCTATTCCTGGATATTCGGCTGGTCTTTAATGGTCTGGAAATACGGTTTTCTGATCTTGGCGGAAACCGCTTTCTGGATGACCGCTTTCCGTTTCGGTGTGTTTGGAAAAAAATCCAATGTTTTGGCTGCTGTTTTAATCGCACATCTTGCGGGGTGGCTTGCGGCCGCGGGCCTGATTCGCTTAATTACCGAAGATCCGAATTTGATGATTCTATGGTCAGGCATTCTTGCCGTTGGCTCCGCTGCCGCACTAAAAATATTGATAGACAACGGCTCGGCCCCCATTTTAAACCGCTTCGCTTTCGACAAACAAAAAATCAAACGGCAAGGCAGCGATTCTCTGCAAAGAAAATTATCCGCAGTTTTCTTTATCGCTTCCGGCCTTATTTTCTTTGCCGTCGGATTTTATCAATATAACTTTTTAATCAACATCGGTTTTGTAACCACTTTTTATATAGATGCTCCTCTTCCTGCCGGTTACAGTTCCATTTTCAGCATTCTGTACACCGTTTCAGCTGTTTTGGCGGCACTGGCTTTAATCATTTTTGTCACTCGCCGTCGTTTAAGCTTATTTGCGGGATTGTTTTTGCTTCCGATAGTTCTGCTGACCGCTTCATGCGCCGTATATAGCCCAGTATTTCTGATTTGTTTGGCTCAATCTTTGTTTGTTTTTGCGATTTTTGCCAAAGAAGCGGCACTGCAGGCCGTTCCATGGGCTGTTTCGCCCAGAACGGGTTTCAGAGCGACTTTATTGAGAAAATCCGTTGTCGAACCGGTCGCATTGGCTTTGAGCGGCCTGTTTTTACTGGCAGTCCAGAACAGTATTTCAGGAGTGGAAACGGAATATCTTCAAGCCGGCTTAGCTGTCATTATTTTGCTGGCCGTTGTCATTTTACGAAAGTTCTATCAGAATTTAATCCTGAATATGTTAAAAACGCATTTGTGGCGCGGCGGCAAATTGCTGTTGGCCGGAAAAGCGATCAACCGTCTTTTGCAAGAAAATCTGAACAGTTCGGATTCTCAAAGTGTCTTATATACGCTGCGTGTTATTGAAGAATCCAAAGCCTCCGTACTTTCGGACTATTTAAAGAAAGCTTTGCATCATACCAATGAAGACGTGCGTTTATATGCTTTATCCAAAATCGAAGAATTAAAACTTACTGCCGTTTTAAACGAAGTAATCGAATTGGTGCAAAAAGACAACAGTATGGCTGTCCGTCAAAACGCCGCGCGTGTAATGTGTCGCTTAGGCGGTGCCGAAGAACGCGAAAAAGCCGTTCTGTTGATCAATGATCCTGTTTTGCGCGAAGGCATTTTAACAGGTTTTCTTGCCGTTGGGCAGGAAGGTGTTTTTGTCGCAATTAAATGTGTTGCGGATTTATCCGTTTCCGAAAATAAAGATGATCGGTTGTCCGCAGCGGCCGCTTTAGGCAATGCCGGTAATCCCGCATTTTACCATCCGCTGACGTATTTGTTGACAGATTCGGATCCGGATGTTTGCAAAGCGGCTTTAAGCGCCTCGGGAAAATTAGCCAATCCGCTTCTGCTGCCGACAATAATGCAAACATTCCGTTTTCCGGAACTGCGGGAAAATGCCTCTGAAACTTTATTGCAGTTTAAAGAAACCGCTTTTAACGAAATCAGCACCGTCCTGAATTCAACCGATTTTCCGATTCAGTTTCGTATTCTGCTGATCAGATTGGCCGCGCGCATTGCTTCGCCGGCAGCGGAAGAGTTTTTATTCAGCCACATTCAAATCGCGGATCGCCGCATACGTTTCAACATCATCAAAGCTTTGGCCTTATCCGGTTACAAAGCGACAGGCAAGAAAATCAACATTGTTCGTTTATGCCTGTATGATGAAATGGAAACGGCGACGGGCATCCTGGCGGCAATTCATGTCTTTAATAAAAACAAAGATGAAAAATTAAATGCGTCTTTGGATATTCTGAAATCCGCGTTAAACGGAGAAATAGAATATATCAAAGAACGAATTTTGCTGCTGTTGGCTCTGCTGCAGCCGTCAAAAGCGTTAATCGGGTTTTTAAGCACATACAATCCGACCGTGCCGGAAAATGAAATTACCGTTAAAATTGTCGATAAACTTTTATCCGGCGAACTAAGAACATTATGCCTTCCCTTGTTTGAAAATAAAACGCTGCAGCAGCGGCTGGCGTTGTTAAGACCGCAATTTTATCCGCCGGTCCTTTCTGTAAACGGCCACATTCAGGACATTCTGAAAACACCTGCGGGAGAACTGACCGATTGGACGCGGGCTTGCGCCGTTTATGCGGCAGGCAACATCAATGATATCAGCTTCGTCAATGCTCTGACAGAGCTGTTGTCGGATGCGGACACGATGATTCGCGAAACGGCGGTCTGGGCATTAGGCAAAATATTGCCGTGCGAAGAAGCGGCCCGTTTAATTACCGGCAATATAAACGATTCTTCCGTTTATGTTGCCCGTATGGCTCGCTTTGTTGCCGACGGCACAGGCCAAACGTCTTTTTTAGGAGTATAAAAAATGCGCTTAACACTTGAAAAAGTTTTAATTTTAAAAAACATTCCCCTATTTGCCGGCCTTCAGGAAACGGTTTTGTCCGATATTATCTATGCCAGTGAAGAAACGGCCGCAATGATCGGAACGGACATCGTCAAAGAGGGAGAAGCTTGGAACGACTTATATATCATCCTGCAAGGACAGGTCAGAGCGCACAGAAACGGACAAACGCTTCGGGAATTTAATACGCTGACCACTTTCGGCGAATTGGCGGCATTAGATGCCGAAACGGCCAATATGACCATCACGGCTTTGGAAGATACCGCGATGTTTAAAATAACCGGTCCGGCGCTGTATCGGTTAATGAACGATCATAAGTCTTTGGAAAGAAATATGTTTAAAATGCTTTGCCAACGCGTGCGTTCGGGCAGTCCCCAATAAATCTTTATTTTCCGAAAGTCCCGACCTTTCCGACCAACAAAGCGCCGACATCTTTTTGAGAGGTTAAAAGTTCGGTAATTTTGACGCCGATATAGCCCTCGTCCGTCACGATGACTTCGCCCTTGGCTATGGGAATTTCGTTAGCTAAAATCTCGACAGGTTCATTCATCTGACGATTCAGTTCGACAACAGCGCCACGCCCTAATTTCAGCAATTGATACACCCGCAGCAATGTACGGCCTAAAACAACGGATAAATCCACATTGACTTCCATCAGAGCTTCTTTATCAAACATATTCTGAAGCACTGTTGCTTTGCGTTCTTCATTTTCCTGCGCCATCGTCGTTTCCTTATCCCTTAGAAATCAAAGGCCGCCGTCATCAGCTTTTGCGTATACGGCTGAACCTGTTGTTCAAACAAATCGGGATTGCGTCCCGATTCAACGATTTGACCGTCCTTCATCACATAAACATAGTCGGCCAACGCCTTGACTACGCGCATATCGTGACTGATAAACAAATATGCCATTTTATACTGTTTTTGCAAGTTTTTCAAAAGGTCTGTAATCTGCGCCTGCACGGATACGTCCAAAGCGCTGGTCGGTTCGTCCAAAACAACCAAACGCGGCCTCAGTACCAAAACGCGGGCGATTGCGATTCTTTGCCGTTGTCCGCCGGAAAAAGCGTTCGGATAACGGTTTAAAATATCCGTCGGCAGATGAACGTCCTGCAGCGCCTGACAAATTAAATCCCTTCGTTCATCCGCGGAAAGTTCGGGCCGATGGATCAGCAAGCCTTCTCCGACAATTTGTTCCACGGTCAGACGGGGGTTGAGCGACGCATACGGATCCTGAAAAACGATTTGCATTTGCGTTCTCAGGCGTCTTAATTTTTCGCCTTTTAAAGAACTTAAATCCGTTCCGTCAAAAATAATTTGCCCCGAACTTGCTTGTAATTTCAACAGAGAATAGCCTAACGTCGATTTGCCCGAACCGCTTTCGCCGACCAGGCCGACCGCCTGTCCTTCTTTAATCGATAAAGACACCCCGTCAACAGCATTCAACCGAAGCAACGTTTTGCTGAACAGATTTTTTTTCAACGCAAACGAAACGCATAAATCCTTGCAGCTCATTAATTCTTTTGCATCCGAAGCAGCAGCGGCAGGCTGTCCCGACGGCCGTGACGCAAGCAGCATTTTCGTATATGGATGCTGCGGATTTTGCATCACGTCCCGCGTGTTGCCCGTTTCAACGATTTCTCCGTCTTTCATCACACAGACGCGGGAAGCGATGTGCGCCACCACATCCAAATCATGAGAAATAAACAGCACCGCCAATCCCAGCTTTTTCTGCAAGTTTTTGATCAGATTTAATATTTGTGCCTGAATCGTTACGTCCAGAGCGGTTGTCGGTTCATCGGCAATCAATAAATCGGGATTATTTGCCAATGCCATCGCGATCATCACGCGCTGCCGTTCTCCGCCGGACAATTCGTGCGGCAAAGCGTTCAACCGACGTTCCGCATCGCGCAATCCGACAATTTTTAATAATTCCAGGACTCTGTTTTCTGCTTCTTCCTTTGTAATATCCGTATGCAGCAACATTGTTTCGGCAACTTGTTTGGCAATCGTATGCAACGGATTGAGAGAGGTCATCGGTTCCTGAAAAATCATCGCGACGCGATTGCCGCGAACATCCCTCAGCGTGTACTCATTTGCACCGATCAATTCTTTACCGTTAAACTTGATTGAACCGGTCGGGTGGGAAACATACGAATAATCCAACAGCTGCATAATTGATAAAGCCGTTACGGACTTACCTGAACCGCTTTCGCCGACAATCGCCAATGTTTCGCCTTTTTCAATTTGAAAAGAAACGCCTTTGACGACAGGCTCGGCCCGACCGAAACGAACGCTTAAATTTTCTACGGATAACAGAGTCATTTGTTTTTCCTCGGATCAAAAGCGTCCCTGACGGCTTCGCCGATAAAGACCAAAACCGTCAACAAAAAAGCCAGCGACACAAAAGCGGAAGCGGCCAGCCACGGCGCCTGCAGATTTTCTTTGCCCTGACGCACCAAATCCCCTAAGGACGGCGACCCCGGCGGCAGCCCGAACCCCAAAAAATCCAAAGCGGTCAGGGAAACGACGGCTCCCGACAGAATAAACGGCAAATACGTTAACGTCGCGACCATCGCATTCGGAAAAACGTGACGGAAAATGATTGTCAGATGCGGAACGCCCAACGCATAAGCGGCGCGGACATAATCAAAGTTTCTGGCGCGCAGAAATTCGGCGCGCACAACCGGTACCAAAGCTGTCCATGAAAACAGCAACAATACGAAAAGCAGCGTCCAGAATCCCGGAACGATCAAACTTGAAACGATTATCAAAACGAACAGCTGCGGCAAAGCCCCCCAAATTTCCAGAAACCTCTGCGCGAACAAGTCAAGCTTTCCGCCGAAATACCCTTGCACGGCACCGGCAAAAATGCCGATTGCGGAAGACAATGCCGTTAAAATCAGCCCAAACAGCAAGGAATACCGCATCCCGTAGATCAAACGCGCCAAAACGTCCCGTCCCAGATCGTCCGTCCCGAGCCAGTTTTCCCGAGTCGGCGCGCTGGGCGCTGGTGTCGGCAGATTATAATTGATCGTATCGTAACTGTATTCAATCGGCGGCATGATGAAAAAGCCTTTTTCATTGATTTTCTTTTGCAGATACGGATCTTTATAATCCGCTGTCGTTTTAAATGTGCCGCCGAAAACGGTTTCGGGATATTGTCTGAAAATCGGGAAATACCAATTGCCGTCATAATGCACGACAATCGGTTTGTCGTTGGCGATAAAATCCGCCATAGACGTTAAAATAAGCATAAAACAGAACACGATAAACGCATAAAAGCCGCGCTTATTCGCTTTGAATTTATTCCAACGCTGTTGGGCACGTTCATTCATGGCGGCCTCCGAAATCTATGCGCGGATCAACCAGATGATACGTCATATCGCTGACCAGATTCAGAACCAGTCCGATCAGTCCGAAAATATACAGCGTACCGAAAATCACGGGATAGTCACGCGTCATCACGGCTTCAAATCCCAATAATCCCAAACCGTCCAGAGAAAAGATCACTTCAATCAGCACAGAACCCGTAAACAACATTCCGACCAGAACTGCAGGGAAACCCGCCAAAATGATCAGCATCGCGTTTCTGAAAATATGACCGTACAGCACCGCGGTATCGCTTAATCCTTTGGCTTTGGCCGTCAAAACGTATTGTTTTGAGATTTCCTCCATAAACGAGTTTTTCGTCAGCATTGTCAATCCCGCAAAACCGCCCGCAACCATAGCGCAGACCGGCATGACCAGATGCCAAAAGTAATCTTTGATTTTTTCAGCTGTGGAAAATTGTTCCCAATCTTCAGAAAACAATCCCCGCAAAGGAAACCAATTCAGATATCGCCCACCGCAGAAAACAACGATCAGCATCATTGCAAACAAAAAAGCGGGCACGGCATATCCGATAATAATCGCCCAGCTGGAAACAACGTCCCATTTCGACCCGTCCCGCACAGCCTTGAAAATACCCAAAGGTATGGACACCAGATAAATGATCAGCGTCGTCCAAACTCCTAAAGATACGGAAACTGGCATTTTATCGCGGATCAGCTGCGTTACCGGCATGTCACGGTAAAAGCTTTTGCCGAAATCGAAACAGATATAATTTTTCATCATCGTGAAAAAACGCGCATACAGCGGTTTGTCAAAACCGAACTGCGTTTCCAGTTCTTTAATCAAAGCCGGATCAAGTCCCTGCGCGCCGCGGTATTTTGACGCGACGACATAATTTTGTTTTTGAGAAACCGAAGCCATGCCGCCGTCTCCGATACCCGTTCCGCCTATTTTCGCGGTTGCTGACCCGTCGCCCTGCAATTTGGCGATCACCTGTTCAACGGGACCGCCCGGAGCTAATTGCACAAAGATAAAATTCACCGCCATTATGCCGAATAACGTTAAAGGAATTAAGGCCAATCGGCGCAGAAAATAACGAAACATCAGAACCACTCCTTCAGTTGTTGAAGAACGGTTTTCTTTGCGGCTTCCGCCCGCGCTTTCTTTTCGCTGCGCAGCGACTGCAAAGCTTTTTCCTTTTCGGAATCAACCCACCACGTCATCATTTGCACGCCCTTCATCACCGGCATATCCAACATTCCGAATTTATCCCAATAAACCAACCGGACGGACGGAATATACCAATGCGGAACGACATAATATTCCCATAACAAGACGCGATCCAAAGCTTTGACGGCGGCGACAAGTTTTTTACGATCGGGCGCTTCAATGATTTTTTCGATCAGTTCGTCCACAACGGGATTTTTAATTCCCGCGTAATTTTGCGATCCGTTCATATCGGCGGCGGCCGATCCCCAAAAATAACGCTGTTCATTGCCGGGAGAAGTCGATTGCCCCCAAACATGCACAATCATATCATAATCAAAAGAATCCGTGCGATTTTTGTATTGAGTCGTATCAACCGCGCGCAAAGTCGCTTCAATGCCCAACCGTTTCAGGTTGCGGATATACGGCAAAGCAATTCTTTCCCACGCGGCGGAAGAGGCCGAATCAATCAGAATTTCAAAGCGGAACGGTTCGCCTTTTTCATTCTTTAAAACATTGTCTTGAATTGTCCAGCCGGCTTCTTCCAACAAGGCGAAAGCTTTTTCCAGCTGCGGACGAATATTGCCGTCTCCCGCGGTTTTTTCCAGCGTAAAAATTTCATTGAATACCTCGGGCGACAATTTCTCTTTATAATGAGTCAACAGCTTTAATTCGTCGCCCTTCGGAAGCCCTTTTGAAGCCAGTTCCGAATTATCAAAGTAGCTTTGCGTCCGTTTATACAATCCGTAAAACAAGTTCCTGTTCGACCATTCGAAATCGAAAACCATTCCCAATGCTTTCCGAACCTTGCGATCGGCGAAAATCGGGCGGCGCGTATTGAACACAAAACCTTGCATACCGGAAGGCAAAGAGTGATCAAAACTTTTTTTAATCAAACCGTCTTTTTCCGAAAAACCGTTATACGCCGACACCCATTTTTTGGCTTCGTTTTCCACACGCACGTCAAAAGCCGCAGACTTAAAACCTTCTACGGCAACCGTCGCGTCGCGGTAATAGTCGTAGCGAATTTTATCAAAGTTATAAAACCCCTTGACCGCCGGCAAATCTTTCGCCCAATAATCGGGATTGCGTTCATAAACAACATATCGCCCCGTTTCAAAATCAGCGATTTTATAAGGTCCGCTGCCGACAATTTTATCTAAAGTCGTCGCGGAAAAATCTTTGTCTTTCCAATACTGCTCCGACAAAACGGGCATCTGACCTAAAATTAACGGCAATTCGCGGTTGTCGCCCTTTTTGAATTTGAACAGTACCCGCATCGGTTTGTCCGCTTCGACGCTTTCGACGTTGCCGTAGTAATATCCAAACATCGGCAACCCTTTTGTTTTCAGCATATTGAACGAAAAAACGACATCCTGCGCCGTGATGGGCGTACCGTCCGAAAAGCGCGCTTTTCTGTTGATATTAAAGGCGACCCAGGAACGGTCTTTCGGCATTTCAATCGTTTCCGCGATTACTCCGTATTCAGAAAACGGCTCGTCCGCAGATTCCACCATCAGCGTATCAAACAGCAATCCCGTTCCGACCGCCGCCACTCCTTTAATCACATAAGGATTGAAAGTGTCAAAGCTGCCATACGCGGACATTCTTAAAGTACCGCCTTTCGGCGCATCCGGATTAGCATAGTCGAAATTTTTAAAATTCCATCCGTAACGCGGCACTCCATGCATCGCTATGCCTTTGGCGGCCGGCGCCTGATATTGCGCCATCACGGGAAAAGAAAATAAAAGCAAAAAGGCCAGCGTCAGTTTTTTCATTTGTGCAGCGCCTCAAGTGTTTCTTTTAACAAATTCTTATCCCCTAAAGCTAAAACATGTCCGTTTGAATCCGCACTGTCAAACAAATCGCTTCCCATCCAATCCGTCATAATACCGCCCGCACCGGAAACAATCGGCACCAATGCCGCATAATCGTAAAGCTTCAAATCCGCTTCGCACACAATATCGCCATATCCCGCCGCCAACAAACCGTATCCGTAACAATCCGTACTGAAACGGGCGATTTTTATTTTGGAACATAATGCTTCAAACATCCTTTTTTCTTCCGGTTCAACAAACATTAATTTGTCTGCCGTAGAAAACAGAACGGCTTGATTTAACGCTTTGCATGATCTTGTGTGAATTTCTTTTCCGTTCAAAGTAGTCGGCCTGCCCGAAACGCCCAGCCACAGTTCTTTGGCATACGGCTGATTGATTACGCCGACAACGGGGCGGCCGTTATGCAGCAATGCAATCAGCGTTCCGAACAAAGGAAGTCCCGCGACAAACGATTTCGTGCCGTCAATCGGATCCAACACCCAAACAAATTCGGCATTTTCATTTTCTTTGCCGTATTCTTCACCGACAACGCCATGATCAGGGAAATATTCCGCCAATAATTCGCGCATCACGCGTTCGCTGTTTTTATCCGCTTGCGTCACGGGAGAAGAATCCGCTTTATCTTCAACATCAAGCGGTTGACGAAAATACTTCAAAATTTCCTTTTCCGCCGCATCAGCCAAGCGTAAAGCCAATTCCGTTTGCGCCTCATACATATCTGCGCATCCATTTCAGCCCTTCCGCCGTTGTCGAGCGCGGCGTGTAAGAGCAGCCGATATGACCCTGATATCCTTGAATTTCCAACAAAGAAAGCAAATAGTTATAATCTATTTCGCCCGTATCGGGTTCTTCGCCCGTCGGTACGCCGGCGATACGGATATGACCGATCAAAGAAATTAAGGAATCAATCGTGTTGCTCAATCCGCCTTCGCACATTTGCGATTGATACACATCAAACAGATAAGCAAACGCTTTGTCATCGTTTAATTCGTCCAGCAGTTCCAATACTTCCAACGTGGAAGAAGGATAAGCGTCCGGCATTTCCTGCGGATTTTTAAACCCCAGCAAGATTTTCATTCCCGCCTGACGCACTCGCGGCGCAGCAGCATAAAGAGCAGAGACAAACGTCTCGCGCTGTGCCTCGAATGTATCAGGCGGTAATCCTTGAGCGGAAATAAAGATTTTTTTACACTCCAAAAAATCCGCTTTGTCAAGCAAATCATCCAAAGCATTCAAAAATCTTTGCTTCGACTTTTTTTCAAACGCCAATGCCGTTTGTTCTTCGGGCATTGTAATGACGGAAACTTTCAGCCCTTTATACGCGGCGGCATCCCCTAATTCCCCCAAACCGATCTTTTCGGGAAAAGTGAACTCGACGGAAGAAAAGCCGCTTTCTTTTGCCGCTTTACAACGCTCTAAAAACGGCAGTTCCATAAACAAACGATCTATATCGGCGCAAAACGAAACCATATCAGCCAACCATTTCCCGAATGCGCGCCGCGATTTCTTTTGCCGCGTTTAAAGATTTATGTTCCCCCTGCGAAACAGGTTGGGGATTTTGTGTCAATTCGACGGCATACCCTTCGCGATAAAGTTCCTGATGCAGCAAAGCATGTTTTTTGCCGACCGAACCTTCCGGCGCATAAATATAAACCGGAGCGGATGCCGCACAGGATTCCGAACACATGGAAACGGAATCTCCCGTTACGATAATATAATCGGCCAAAGCCAGAAAACCGAAATACGGATTTTCGATTTCCTTGTTTCCCCAACCGTAAAAGAAATTCGGTTCCGGCAAAGCTTTCTGAATGATTTTTTCCTGTTCCGCCCCCGTTCTGCGGGATGTCGTTACCAGAAAAGACCCGCCGCCCAAAGCCTGTGCCAGCTTCTTTGAGCGTTCCGTCAAATCGGCCGCCATTTCCGGCGTAAACGGCTTGTCTTTCGTAGCCCCTCCGATAATCAAAGCAATGCGCGGCGAAGGCAGACTTTCAAAGACAGCCTTCCATTTTTCTTTTTCGGCAGCCAAACGTTCCGGCGTTATTCTGTGCGGAGCCCCCGTCACACGCATAATATTCGAACGCACCAACTTGCACCCGTCGTGATTAGGCAGCACGATCAAATCAAAATCCGACAATCCGAAACGACCGGGATACATAATCTGAACAATTTTTGTTTTGCCTCCCGACTTTTTCTTAATGTACCTCAACAGCGGCGCGGCGCGGCGTCCGGCAGCCACAGCGATATCGGGAAACGGTTCTTTCAGTTCGGAAATTGTTTCCGCCGTTACCCCCAATGCGGCCCCCCCCCTGAGAACATTCGGCAAAAAAATCGCTTTGGTATAGCGCACTTTTTTAATTTCCGGATTTTTTGCGACAGCTTCCGCCACTCCTAAAGCCTGAGCCGTATTGCCGGCCCGATCATCAGCCAGAACCCATATTGTTTTATCAGTCACGTTGCCCTTCTTTTGTTAATGAATTTCAAATTAATTTAAAATACAATACTCTAAAATTATGAAAGAAAATATTAAGAAAGTACTCTTTTTATGATCAAAGCCGCATATTTTTGCCTTTTCGGCATGATTTTAATCCTGTCTTTTCCGTCAAAGGCGCAGGAAACAACTCAGCTGCCCGAAAACTTTGATCCGTTGGAGGAACGTTTTAAAATAGAGGGCGCTTATATTCCCAACTATCGCGAACTGATGCGGGACGTTATCGTTGCTCTCGGGCAGTACGCCAGAGAAAATAATCCGAAGTTTCAGATTATCGCAGACGGCGGACAGGCTTTGCTTGCCCGCGGAGAATGGGAAAACGATCTGGATGACCTGCATCAAGCGGAAATGGCCGGAGCCCAAAGTGATGACGAACGCTTTCTACTCAAACTGTTTTCGCCCGAACATCCCATTGCGGTCGGATCGCCGATCCGGCGGTATATTTCCGCTATCAACGGATTGCTGCTCACAAATCAAATTTGTTCCGGAGCGAGAGGAAAACTTTCCTCCGACGTTGAAAAAATCATTAAAGAATACGGACTGTCCTTAATCGGAATCGAGCACTGTTCTTCCGAAAAAGAAAAAAAAGAAGCTGTTTTGAACTTGGCCCGAAAAAAAATCCCCGTTCATGCCGACTTGGATAAAGCGGCCGCATTTGATTCAATTCCCGCCCGTTCGGAACTGTTTCTGGAAAACCCCGCCAACATCGATTCCGTTTCAAAAGTTCGCAACATGCTGATTTTAACCAACACACGCAACTTTACGGATAAAGATCTGTTGGTCAAAACATTGGGAGAAACAAATTACGACCTGCTGATCGTCGATCCGTTTTTCAAATCTTCCATTCCCTTTGCCAAAGACGACGTTAAAGAACTGCAAACAAAAAAAGTCGGCGCAAAACGTTTGGTTTTTGCTGTCTTAAACATCTCTAAAGCGCAGGACACCCGACCTTATTGGGAAAAGGGATGGAAACAGGGCGATCCAGCCTGGCTGCGATTTCAGTCTAAAACAGACCCGTCCGGATTAATCGTCGATTTCTGGACTCCCGTTTGGAAACGCATATTAGGCGTTTATTTTAAAAGCATTATGGAACTGGGATTTGACGGAATCGTTCTGCAGGGAATAGACGAACACAAAACATATGAACAGATTATCCCGATTAATTAATCAATTCACACGGGCCAAATCTTCTATTATGAATTGAACGTTATCGCCACCCCGAAAAGTATCCGGATGAATACAGCCGGCCGCATGGAACAAAGCGCCTTTATGATTTAACAGAGATGCCCCTATAATTGAATCCGCGGCACCGAAAGCGATGGCTCTGACCCGGCTTTTTCCGTTTCGTCCGACCAAACAGCAAGACACATGCCCCGAACCGACCACCCGAACAGAAGAAACGGCAACATCCGGAAGGACAAAGCGCGGCTCGGGATTGCCTTCGCCGAACGGTTCCATCTCGGACAAAATTTGCAGCAGCGATCCGCCGACAGCTCCGATATCCACAACGGCATCAATTATATAATCGGCTATTGTTTGTTTTTCCGACCGATGTGTTCGGAAATAGTCTTTTAAAAAGTTTTTAAACTCTTCCGCCCGGTCGGCTTTCAAAGAAAAACCGGCCGCCATTGTATGACCGCCGCCCGCCGTCAAAATCCCTTTTTCCTTGGCGGCCAAAACAGCGGCTCCCAAGTCAGCTCCTTCCACAGACCGGCCGGAACCGCGCAAATCATCCCCTTCTTTTGCCATCACCAAAGCCGGCACGTTATATCGTTCTTTCAATTTACCCGCAATAATGCCGACAACTCCGGGGTGCCATCCCTCACCGTAAACAAAAACAAAATCGTCTTTTTCTTCCGAAGCCTCTATTCGACCGATTGCCTGCTTATAAATATCTTCGCACATTTGGCGACGCAGCGTATTTAATTCATCCAGACGGGAAGCTATTTCGACCGCCTCCTCTTCACTTTCCGCGCATAAGAGCTTCATTCCCAGAGCGGCCTTTCCGATCCGTCCGCAGGCATTCAGCCTGGGACCGATTACAAAGCCCAAATGATAAGCCGTGGGCTTGTCTTTAATTTTGGATAAATCGCTTAAAACGGCCAAACCTTTATTTTTTCTTTGCGCCATAACGGACAGTCCCGTCTTAACGAACAAACGGTTCAATCCGCGCAAAGCCATCACATCGCACACGGTTCCCAAAGCGACCAGATCCAGAAAATCCATCAGCCGAGGTTCCGGCCTTTCAAGATAAAATCCCCTTTCCCGCAATAATCTGTTCACCGCGATCACCGTCATAAACACAACGCCGACGGCGGCCATTTGACGGCATGGCTGATCTTCCGGTTCATCCAACCGTTTCGGATTAACGACGGCACACACCTGCGGCAAACTGACATCAGGCTCATGATGATCCAAAATGACCACGTCTATTTTCTGCTGCGCCAGCAGTTTCAACGGCTCAAAAGCCGTTGTTCCGCAATCCACGGTAATAACCAAAGAAACTTCGGCATCAACAAATTCGTGCATTGCGGCAACGCTTGGACCATACCCTTCCTCCCGTTCGGGAATACGGGAAACGGTTCTCACGCCGAGTGCCGTTAAAAATTGCGTTATAATCGCGGCAGAAGTTGCTCCGTCAACATCATAATCCCCAAAAACACCCACTTTTTCTTTATTTAAAACGGCCTGTGAAATTCTCTCCGCCGCTTTTTCCATATCGCGTAAAACATAGGGATCAGGCAAATGGGAACGAAAAGAAGGATTTAAGAAAAAAGACACATTTTCCGGTTTAACGTGACGAGCCGCCAGCAACCGGGCAACTGTTTCCGAAACACCGGCGGTTCGCACTATTTCCGCCACGGTATCCGTCCGCTCTTCTCTTGCGGTCCAAAATTGCGATGTTAAAGAGCTTTCAACACCTAAAACGGCATTTTTTGTCATTGTCAGAGCCGTTCTATCCGAATCATGCACGGTTTATCGACGACGCTTTCCAAGCGTTCTATTTTTGCCAACGCCGAAACAACCGCTTTTTCTTTTGATTTATGAAAAGTCATAATTAACGGTACAACGCCGCCGGATGTCTGGCAACGCTGAAGCATAGATGCGATCGACACCTGTTCATCCCCCAAAATACGGGAAATGTCCGCCACAACCCCCGGACGGTCTTTCACTTCGAAACGGACATAATATTCGCCTTCCCGTTCGGTCAAAGAAACAATCGGCATCGGTTTGACTTCCTTATTCGCGACTGTCAGCAACGGCCCGCCCCGATGCATCGCCGCATCCGCGATATCCGCCACGACCGCGGAAGCTGTCGGCCGTTCGCCCGCGCCGCGTCCGACCAACATTGAATGACCGACAAAATCGCCTTCGGTAATCACGGCGTTAAACACACCGTCAACATGCGCTATTTCGGCCGTCTGAGGAATCATACACGGGTAAACGTTCAACGAAACGCCGTTTTCATAACGCCGCCCGACACCCAGTAATTTAATTCTGAAGCCCAGTTCCTCGGCAAAGGCAATATCCGCATCGGAAATAAACCGAATCCCCTCAACCGACATTTTTTCCAAATCAATCGGCATACCGAAAGCCAGTGCGCCTAAAATGCATGTTTTATGCGCCGTATCTATTCCGTCAATATCGAAGCTCGGATCCGCTTCGGCATAGCCCAGTTTCTGCGCTTCGGCCAAAACGGTATCAAAAGACTTTCCCGTTTCGCGCATCACCGTCAAAATATAATTGCACGTTCCGTTCAAAATACCGTAAATTTCAGATATCTTGTTCCCGATCAATCCTTCCCGCAATGATTTAATGATCGGAATACCGCCGGCAACCGCCGCTTCATATCCGAAAAAAACACCTTTTTCTTCCGCCAATTTTGCCAATTCATTGCCATGATGGGCAATCATCGCTTTATTGGCCGTAACAAAACCTTTTCCCCGATTCAAGGTACTCAAACAAATGTCGTACGCGATGCCGTTTGCTCCGCCGATTAATTCGACAACGACATCCGCTTCTGTTTTTTCCGCCATTTCATGCGCATCGCGAAAACGCAAAACGGAAGAAGATATCCCCAATTCGTCAAAACGATCTTCATTAAGATCCGCAACGGCAATCAATTCGATCGGCCGGCCGCAGCGCTTTAATAAAATATCTTTTTGTTCCGACAATAACTTAACCACACCTCCGCCGACCGTTCCCAAACCGGCTAAAGCGACTTTAAAAGTATCTGACATAAACACACCCATCCGTTAATAAAAAATTCCGACCAAAACTTTATTTATATCCCGGCCGTTTCAGAATAATACGTTCTTCCCTTTCGGGCGGTATTAATTCCACTTTTTCCTGTAAAACCGGAAAATCAGACAAAAGCGTATCTTCCGTTGATGACGTTTCGGAAGTCTTTAATCCGGCAGGAGGTTTTAACAAAACAATTTCATCCTGATCCCCATCGATAACCGTTTCCGTTTTCAATTGAGAAAAAGCTTCTTTCCGAAAACTTTTCGGAGCAGATAAAACCACTTCTTCGGTATTTGATTCCGGAGATTGTCTGCTCTCTGAAATCAACGGAGAAGCAACTGTTTGAGACTGCTCTGCCCGTTCCCGACGAACCGGCAGCAAACGCTTGGGTTCGGCTTCTTTTTGCAAAGAAACCGCTGCCGGTATAACTTCAATTATTTCCACCGGTTCTTTTTTCGGAGCAATAATCTGTGCCAGAAGTTCCTCCTCCGACATTGACTGAAGCTCGTCTTTTTCCTGTTTTTTCACCTCCAGAGGGCGAATCTCTTCGGCTGCTTTACGTTTTTGAGAACTGAAAACGACGCCGGTTTCAGGCGCATTTAAACCTTTGCGCAGCGATATTTTTTCTTTTGAACCGAAACGGCCTATACGTTCATAAGTTTGTCCCGTTTTAACGGGTGTCTCATAAGCCGCTTTTTTGACCGTAACCGCTCCGGGCTTCAAATCCAACATTTCATCCACCGTCCGTCCGGGATTGTCATCCGGCATAACGGGAATCATATCCGGTTCCGGCAAAGCAAAATTTTCTTCATATCCGTAAAGATCGGGATCTGCTGCGGAAGAACACGCTCCGACACTTAAAACAAGAATCGCCGACACCACCCGCGCCGCTTTTGAAAAGAACGCCATTTTTTTTACCCTAAGTCCAAACTCTTTTTCCACTAGATATTACAAGCACTCGCCCGAAAGAGCAAGCAAGACTTAAAAAGGCTTCTTTTTCAGAAAAGGAAACAAGCGCCCTGCTAAAAAAACTATTTATAAACAGTTTGTTAATAAAAAAGTCATAGACAAATTAGACAAATTGTTGACAACGACACAAAAACCTGTTATTCTGACAAGTTAAGAATGGATAAGTGTACGAAATTATAAGCAGAGGGCCGGAATGCCCCGAGAAGGTGAACAATGAAAAACAACGTAAATACAACTGACTTGCCAAAAGTGACCCTGCATGAACATATTGAAGGGACGGTTACGCCGGAAATGGCAGCCAAACTGGCTCAGCGTCATCATGTGACCTTGCCCGACAATTTTGTTATGAAAGAAGGCCAATACGATAAAAACGATTTTCCCAATGGCCGTTATGCTTATGATGAAAGCGATTTTTGGGCTTTCATCAATACTTATGACAGTGTCGCGGATATGATGCGCACGCCGCAAGATTATTATGATGTCACAAAAGACTATCTCAGCAAAAATGCGGCGGAAGGCGGCATCTATGCCGAATTGATCCTTTCCCCCGCGCATATGGCGATGGAAGTCAATCCGGAAACGGGAAAAAGCGAATTGTCCGCCCCCAAATACCGCGCAATGATGGATGCAATCTCCAAAGCTGCCGCCGAAGTCAAAGATGAAACGGGTTTGGAAACGCGTTTTATTGCGACCGGCGTACGCAACATGGGCGCGGAAAATGTTAAACAAGTAGCGGAATTTATCCGTGACAACCCGCATCCGTTGGTAACGGGTTTCGGTATCGCCGGCAATGAACGCGCCGGAGAATTTGACGATTTTGCGGATGCGTTGGCAATCGTAAAAGGCGCCGGATTGAAACTGGCGCTGCATGCCGGGGAAATCCGCGGCCCGGAAAGCATTAAAGATGCCGTTCGGCTGGGAGCATCCCGAATCGGGCACGGCGTTTCCGCGCCTCAGGATCCCGAAGTTATGAAAGAGCTGGCCGAAAAAAACGTGATGGTTGAGGTTTGCCCGACATCGAATCGCATTTTGGTTACGGATTTAAAAGGTGATTTGGACAATCATCCGGCACGCAAACTGTATGATGCCGGCATCCGCATTTCCCTCAATCCGGATGACGCCGGCATTTTCGGAACGCATACCGGTAAAGAACACCGGATCAGCGCCGAAAAATTCGGTTTCACCAAAGCCGAAATGCTGGACATTACTTTATGTGCGGTTGAAAACTCCTTTGCCGACGTAAAAACGCGCAAACAAATTAAAGAAAACGTCTATAAAAAAATGTCCGCGGAAGATCGAAAGGAAATGAAGGAGTTGGCTGAAAAAGCGAAAAGCCCAGTTTTAAAGCAACGTTTGGAAACGCGCGTATCCGAAAGCGAAAAAGTCGCAAAAAAACTGGAAATTCAGCAACGTCGATCTAAGGCGATGAATGCAATGAGAGCCACAAAAATGGCTTTATTAAACAGAAAAGCCGCCGGTCGATAATTGTCACTAAACCTCTCAGCAAGCTTTCGCCTTTTCAGGCGAAAGCTTTTTTATTAAAGAAACAGCGTTCTTTACAAAAGAACGCTGTTTCTTTAATCCTTTTACGACGAAACAATTCTCACTCGCCTTCAGGCGGCGTATATTCCAATGGAGGTTCGTCTTTATGTTTTTCTTCCCAAAGCCGAATAGATTCCAGAATTGATTTTTCTACTTCCGCCTTATCTCCAATCCTTTTCCCGAATTTTTCGGCGAAAAGAGATTTATACTTCCGGCAGGGCGATATTTTTGAAAAAGCGATAAAATATTTAATATGACGCAGCACCTTCGTGCCGAAATGCAGTTTATCTTTGATTTTAAAGCGTCTGGCTTCTGCATCTGCCGCATATGGGCTGGTAATCATAAAATCCGCTTCACCGGACAACAGCGCGCGGAACGCAGCCTCTGCTCCGTCAACGACATCTAATTTCGTATCTGTGGGCAAGACACCCCGAATCAACGGTTCTATCTCTTCTTCCCGACGGATAATACCCTTCAGCCCTTTTAAACCGGAGATATCATCAACTTCAATTTTTTTTGATATTCTGGAAACAACGATAAACGGATTGCCGAAATAAGCCGGATAAATATAATCCTGTCCCGACTTTGACTCATCGGTATAATAGCCGATAAAAGCCATTTCTATTTTCCCATGCAAGAGAGCTTTTTGTATCTGTTGATAATTATCAAAAAACACATCTTGAACTTGAACAATTCGAGAATCTTCCAAAGCGTCTCTGAGAAATCCCAGAATAAAACCATTATATTTATCTTTTTTTGTTTTTTTGACTTCAAACCACTCCTGATCCATCTCCACCCAAGAAAACGGCGGATAGTTTTTAAATCCGGCCATTTTAAAATAACTGAGGGCATCTTTTCCGCCGCAATCCGATCCCGGATATAAATCTTTTTCTTTTTTTTGCTGAGCCTGTGCCTGAGCCATACAAAAAAAGAAACAAAAAAATATAATCAAACAACTCTTTAACAGTTTCATTTTTTCCTCTCGAAAACAAACGGAAAAAGCTCGCTTTTCAGCAACGCTTTTTTAATCATATTTTTAAATCATATCCGAGTAAAGACTTTTGATTTTTTGAGAATATTCATATATTATTTTTTGAGTACCTTTTTTGGAGTTTTTATAATGAATGACAATCCCTATGTGACCGCAGAAGCGTCTGCTATGCCTCAAAATGAATTGGAAGCCAGAGCGCTTGTCAGAACAGCTTCCCGCTTAAATGACATCAAAGAGCGTTGGCCGGTATCAACGACGGAATTAAACGAAGCTTTAGATTTAAACCGTAAATTATGGACTATCCTGGTTACCGGCGCAACGGAAGAACAAAATCCCCTGCCGATTGAAATCAAACAAAACATCTTTAATTTAGCTCATTTCATATTCAAGCACACGTTTTCCGTAATGGCCAAACCGTCCGCCCAATCTCTGGAAATTTTGATTAACATTAATATGAACATCGCCCGCGGACTGAACGAACAAAGTCTGCGCCGCGCTCAACAGCAACAGGAAACAGAACAAGTCTGAAGAAAAATATACCGGCAAATCGCCGGTATATTTTTAAGTTACTTCTGTAACGGCGCGGATATTCCCCTGACGATTGATCTGCACCACGCGCAGTTTATCATGCATTTCCGCGATTGTTTTTTCGCGGTCAATCGTGGGATAGCAGTGTAAAATACGATCGGTAAAGGCCTTATACGCAGCTTCGGAATTTTCGGCGTGGATCGTTGCAAAGCAGTTATCGTGGCCGGATCCCATCAATTCCCATAAAGCCCCGGCGTTTGCCGTTGAAATTTCTCCGCCGATAATCGCGTCCGGCGTAAAACGCACGACCAAGTCAATCAGTTTAGGATATGTCATCGTATTGGTTTGTTCCGTACGGGACAAAACCAAATGCACATGATTAGGATGCGGGACAATTAATTCCCGTGTATCCTCAATTGTAATCACGCGTTTATGAGAATCTAAAATCGTCAGCAAGTTGTTTAAAAAAGTCGTTTTACCGGTCGCCGTTGCCCCGGAAACCAGAATATGATCTCCGCGCTTGATTGACAAAATCAAACGCTCATACGGATCTTCCGGATTTTCGACTTCTTTCAGCTTATTCAATTTCTGCAGTCTTTCTCCTGATTTCAACCCGTAAGCGTCCAACCCGAACTTAATATCATCGGAATGAACGCGGACACACATTGCAATGCCCCCGGTTAAATCCTCGTTATCATACATCACATTTTTCCCGGCAATTCCCGTAAAACGGTGATCACCGGGTAAAGTCGCATAAACGGCAGGAGATCCTTGCTCGGGATCAAACGGCAGTTCAAACGTATTAGCAATAATATGCATAATATCCGTCAAATACGTTCTGGACAGGTTTTTATCCTGCTGACACGCCCAGGGATGAGCACGCCTTCCGCGCAGCCTCAGCCAGATTTCATCCGGACGGTTAATAGAAATTTCTTCCACATTATCCTGTTCATACCAATAAGATAAATAACGTAATGTCGATTTTAAAACCTGAAAGGAATCCGCACTCATTTTTTAATCCTTTTAAAACAGTTCCGGAATAGCTTCCGTTTCTTCCTCAGCAGTTTGCTGCTGCACCGGCGGTACCGCCGTTTGCTGCTGCGGCCGTTGTTGCTGCGGTCGTTGTTGTTGCTGCTGTTGCGGGGGCGGCGGCATCCGTTGTCCCGTATAATTATTATAGTAAATTTGCTGTTGCTGCTGCAAGTTATTCGGATCATTCGGATTCGGCTGCTGCGTACCATCATCTTCAGCAACTAGTCCGCCGCCGCTCCCTTCTTCTTTTTCCGTATAATCCTTTTTGTTAGGATCAATCAACACGTCTGCGCGTCCCATACGAAGTCCTAAATCTTCCTCTTCGTCCTCTTCTGCGCTGCGCAGCCACAAATCCTTATTGGCAAAAATCGTAACACGCGTTCCCGACGGAACAAACAAACGCGTTTTGACTTTTGTGGTGTCTGCTATTAAATCATCAAAAATTTGCTGCATTGTATCTGAAAATCTGGTACGGGCGGATTCCGCGGCCTGCTGACGGCCGGACACAGCCACCTCTCCGTCTTGTCCGACAGCGGCCGAATCCTTTGAAGCCATCGCCCATAAAAAGGCCGATGTAATCGAAGACTGAACCAACGGCAGTCCGTATTTCTTGATTAATTGTCGATCCATATAAGCGCCTACGCCGGCTCGCCCGGAAGCGTCTCCGCTAACGCCGTCATCAAATGAAAAAGCGGCGCCATCCGGTCGGATCAAACGTTTCCAATTAATTTCAACTTTTGTTGCCGAACCGACATCCTCTCCCTTAGAACTGCCCGATAACTCTCCGATAACACGACTGCCGGCAGGAATAATAATTTTTCTCCCTACCTCCGAATAAATATTACGTTCCACAATTGCAGTAATCGGAAGATCGCTTTGTTCCGTATCAATTGAACGCGTAATCACCGCCGGAATAGCTTTATCTGCCAAAATCATATGATCCATATTGACACGATATGAAGAAATGCTTTCCTTACCATATCCCAAATCATTCCAATTCCGGCTCTTTTTTTGCTTGCGAAGCAGCGCATCATCCTCCTGCTTTGCCTCTTCCATTCCCATCCCGGGACGAATCTGACGCCGAAAAGCCAGTTGCATTTCACGAAGCATTTTAATTCTGGCCGGATCATATCTTTCACTCCGATCGGCTCCGCTGCCTCCTTTTCCATAATAACGGTATCGATCCGGATCAAACGTGCCGAAAACGGAAATTTTATCCTTATCTTTATTATCCGTTCCCGCTTCACCCGACGGCGAAAATTCTCCGGATCCGCCCGAATAACCGATTACATTTCCGCTTTCATCCACGACTGTTCCGTCCGGCAAAACCCGTCCGATAACCCGACCGTTTTCATCGACAACAGTTCCGTCCGCCAATATTGTTCCGATGCGTTTGCCGTCTTTTCCGAAAGCAAATCTCTTTTGTTTAAGCTTGTCGCTAAAAGCAGTCAGTTTGCCGCCGCGCCAAGTCCCTAAAACATTTCCGCTTTCATCCACGATTTCTCCGTTGGCATTAATCCGCCCGAGAATATTACCATCCAAATCGGCAACACGACCATCCGGCATAATAATGCCGATGATATTTCCGTTTTCATCCCGCAGCGCTTCGCCTTCCATAACAGAACCGATAACGTTTCCGTTCAAATCGACAATTGTTCCGTCCGGCAATACTTTACCGATAATATTGCCGTTCGCGTCCCGAACAAAGCCGTCATCCCCGACAACACCCAGGAATTTACCGTCACGTCCGACCGCCACACGAACATTTTTATCTGAACCGGCTTCCGGCGCCGCTCTTCCGATAACGTTGCCCTTTGCATCAACAACTGTGCCGTCCGGCAACATTTTGCCGATCACATTTCCCTTTAAATCGACAACAGTCCCGTCCGGCAATACCTTGCCGATTACATTCCCGCTGGCATCATAAACCAAACGCTCCGCCGTTCCGCTTCCGGCTTTACCGATGACTTTGCCGTTAAAATCGACAACTGTTCCGTCCGGCATAACCTTGCCGATCGGTTTGCCGTTTAAATCCACAACAGTTCCGTCCGGCAATACTTTGCCGATTACATTCCCGTTTGCATCATAGACCAAACGATCCGCACCGGCCTTTGTTAAAAAATTGCCTTTTGAATCAACAATTCCGTCTTCCTGAAGCGCTCTGCCGATAATATTCCCGTTCATATCAACGACTGTACCGTCCGGAAGCATTTTGCCAATGACATTACCGTTTTCATCGCGCAGCAAGCCGTCGGGGCCGACGATTCCCAAAAATTTACCGTCAGGACTGAAAACCGCTCCTTTAGGATATGCCTTGCCGATAACATTTCCGTTCAAATCGACAACGGTTCCGTCCGGCAAAACGCGACCGATAATATTACCGTTTGCATCCCGAATAAAACCGTCCGCTCCGACAACGCCCAAGGGTTTTCCGTCAGGACCGTACACTGTTTTTCCGATTAATCCTTTCGGGAACAAAGAACCGTCATCGTTTGTACTGATCAAAGAAATCGTACATAAATGAGCTCCGGCATTATTCAGCGCCTGACCGCTGGCCATTAATCGGCCGAGAACCTGTTTTTTTTCATCAATAATTGTTCCGTCGAAATGAACTTTACCGACCGTTTTATTTTTTCCGTCTTTACATTCTTCGCCGATCGGAACCACTCGTCCTAAAAATTTTTGTTCATCCGTCAACACCCGCATTGAAGAAGTTACATAGCCGATTTCTTCTCCGCTGTCGTTTTGCACGCGGCCGCGCGGCAGAACAGTACCGACTATTTTGCCGTCAACGGCTATTACTTTTCTGCCGCCCGGAATTAAAACCCCCAACGATTTGCCGTCCGTTCCTTTCAATTCCTGACCGGATACATTTCCGACAAAAGCTCCGCCTATTGCATTAACCCCGTAAGAACCGCCTATAATATGCGCAACAATCTGGCCTTGACCGTCAACGGCATATTTCATTTCAGACGGAACGCCGATAATTTTCTTACTTTTATTAACAACGGCTCCATTAACATTCAAACATCCGAGAACGTCGCCCTGCTGCCCTAAAACTTCTCCGTTAGCGACTATTTTTCCGGAAATATTTCCGTCAGGTCCCAACACCGGCCCTTTTGACACGATACGGCCTAAACGTTTGCCGTTCCCATCTTTAACCAAACCTTCATAATCAACACAGCCGATTTCTTTGCCCTTTATGTCGACAGCCTTACCGTCGGTTGTTATTTGCCCGATAATTTTACATGTTTCATCTACGACGGATTCCTGGTTTAACGCCAACCCGATTTGGGAATTCATCGAATTAATCAAAGAACGGTCATAATTCACTTTGCCGGATTGCCGCCCCGTTGTGTCAATCACCAATCCCTTATCATTAATCGAACCGATGACCTGACATTGCAATCCGACCGGAATGGCATTGATAATCCCTTTTCCGACAACAATATTTCTATTGTCCGCAATTGTATCATCGACCTGTAATGTCCCTAAAACCCGACCTGTTTCAGTTTCTTTTAATTGACCGGCGGAATCAATTTTACCCAGCACTTCGTTTTTAAAATTCAATCCCAAACCGTCTTTAACAGAGTAACCGATCACGGAACCGTCCAAAGAAACGACTGTGCCGTCCGGCAATAATTTACCGATCGGTTTACCGTTTAAATCCACCACTGTGCCGTCCGGCAAAACACGCCCGATCACATTCCCGTTTTCATCATAGACAAGACGCTCCAGTTGTCCCGCTTTACCGATGACTTTACCGTTTTCTTCTATCACCGAACCGCCGGCTCTGTAACGCATCGGCTTACCGTTCGGCCCCAAGACAGGTTTTCCGTCTTTATCCACAATACTGCCATCTATACCGACATAACCGATAATTTTACCGTCAGGCCCTAAAATCGGCTGACCGACAGGAATAACTTCCCCGATCACGCGTCCGTTTTCATCAACCACCTGACCGTTCAGATCTGCCTTGCCGATTACACGTCCCGTCGCATCCACGACAGACCCGTCCGGCATAACAGCTCCCAGAATTTCCCCATTCGGTCCGACCACCAGACGCATACCGACAAAAATTTTCCCGACGACTTTGTTGCCGGAATCCACAATTTCTCCGGCGGGCATTCTTAAACGACCTAAATATTTGCCAACTAAATCCACAGCTGATCCGTCCGGCATCAGACGACCGATTTTTTTGCTGGTTTTGATATCCAAAACATCCGCTTTTGGAGGAATAATACCGCCGGTAATAGAATCTTTTTCTTTAATCAGGCCGCTGAGCGTAACTGTTCCGATAAAGGATGAGCCTTTCAGATTCATTGCTTTTGCAATCGAATCGCCTCGTGCATACAGACTTGTTTTGCTGTTGACGGCGACCCCCTCCGGCAAAGCGGCTCCTAAAAATTTGTTGCTCTGATCAACGAATAAAGAATCCGGACGCAGACAGCCGAGCTTTTTGCCGGAAGCATCAAACAACGCGCCATCTTGTGCCGTTCTGCCCAGATAAACATCCTTGGTGCTGATTGCGCGGGGAGCATAAGCGACGCGCCCCAGGAAAGAACCGCCTTCATTAACCAACGTGTCATTCATTTGAATATATGCGCTGCGGTTAAAGTTTTTATCTACAACACGTCCGTCCATCAATATACTGCCGGCAATGCTGCAGGCGTCTTTCATTGCAAAGCCCTTGTACGGAGCAACGCGCGCAACGGTCTGGCCGCTTAAATCAACAACCGAGCTGTCCGGCATGACTCGTCCGACGGAAGCCCCTTTTGCGCTTGAAACAGCCCCGTCAGGCATCACCCAGCCGATTGTGCGCCCGTCGCGGTCAAGCACACCGCCTACGGGCATCTGCATTCCGATAGCTTCATTTTTGGAATTAATTACAATTCCCGAAGGATCCATACATCCCAAAATCTTGCCGTTTTTATCCTGTACTTTGCCGTCCACATCCATAATGCCGACAAGCCGCCCCTGATTATTCAAGGCGACCGACGAATCCATAATTCGCCCCAAAACAATCTTTTTATCGTCAAGAATTTCACCGTTGGCAGCCAAATATCCGACAAGATCTCCCTTCGCCGTGATAACCTGCCCGTCTACATTGGCATACCCTAAAGCCATACAGCCGGGACCGACCCCCACATTCTGACGAGCCAACGCACCATCAATGGAACCGGATTGAGATAAAAACGTTTTATCCGGCAAAATACGGCCTTTTAATTCACCGTCTCCGACGACCGAACCATCCGGCATTATTCGACCGATAACGCCGGCTTGATTGCCGACAACCGTCCCTTTCGGCAATACCGCGGACGTAATTTCTTCGGCATCATTGATAACCGTCCCATATGGCGTCAGGCATCCCAAAGGTTCTCCTTTAAAGGAAACCGGCTGACCGTCGGTATCGATTTTACCGATGATTTTACCGTTCCAGTCAATCAAAGCGCCTTCTTCAACGTAACCGGCTATCGGATTCCCGGACATATCGACAACTGTTAAAGAAGCCGTCAAACGCCCCACCTGGCGATTGCCGGACATAACGGAACCGTCCGTGCTGATTCTTCCGACCATTTTGCATGCCGGACCGATTGCCAGACCTTCTTTGACAACACGACCGATAATGTTGCCGTCTTTATCAACGACGAAACCGTTCGGCAAAACGCGGCCGATAATATTGCCGTCTTTATCGACAACGGTGCCGTCCGGCATAACAACCCCCAATGGTTTGCCCAATGCGTCAACGACAGCACCCTGAGGAGCGACCGAACCGATAATATTCCCGTTTGCATCAACGATCGTTCCGTCCGGATTGACATAACCGATAATATTGCCGTTTTCATCGACAACGGTACCATCCGGCATTATCCGGCCGATCACATTGCCGTTTTTATCATAAGCCAATCCGGTTTTAACAGCCGCGCCGATCACATTGCCGTTTGCGTCAACAATCGTTCCGTCCGGCAAAGCGTAACCGATCAAGCGGCCATCCTTATCGATAACCCGACCATCCGGCAATATTGTTCCCAAAACTTCCCCGTTCGGCCCGATAGCCAACCGTGATCCTTCCGCAACTCCGATCACATATCCCTGATCGTCAACGACCGTTCCGTCTTCACGCAAAGTCCCGATTCTTTTGCCGTCCAACCCGTAAACGACCCCGTTTTCATCCGCATAACCGATCGGTTTTCCGTCCGGCCCCAAAATAACGCGCCCTTTTTTACGCAATTGTTCAAGCATTGATCCGCCACTGCCCGGCGCTTCGTCACAAACGCCGCACATACTGGTATCAATTGCCATAGCGGAAATCGGCACGATAACTTTTCGGCCGATGCCGCCGAAAGTCTCGTCACTCCATCGAATAGCCAGATTCGATTGCATCGTGCGGGCTGTTTTCGGTTCCCAGCGAATAACCACGTTACAGGTAACATCTCCGGTCAAGACAATGTCTTTACGGCATTTATTATCCAGAACGAAACCTTCATCCTGCTTGTTTTCAAATTCAACGGACGTAACGCCCACACGTCCGGAAGAAGCGGATAATGTCAGCGTTCCTTCCGCTTCTGTTCCCAAAACAACCTGATCGAAACGCAGCGTTTCCGGAGAAACCACCAAACGAATGGTTGAAGGCGCGGCATCCTGCGGCAAATTAAACGTATCCGCCTGACCTCCGGCGATACTTGTGGAACTGTCGGCAGCTCCGTCTATCGTTACCTCAGCATCTTTTTTTTGTTCTTCCCCTCCGAGCAGCAAGACAAAAACGCCTATCAGGAAAGCCAAAAAAGCCACAATCCCGACAATCAACAGAGTCCTGTTGGATTTTTTTAAATATCTGTCTGATGAGCTGAGTAATTCTTCGTTCATTGTGTCCGCACAACCATACACGTCACCCCGCGGCGACCCAATTGATTACATAATTTATCCCCGGCTTCAATACTGTTCACGGGACCGATACGCAAACGGAACAGATCTCTTGATTCGCCTTCCGCAACGGCATCCACCGAATAATACGGCTCATAACCGCCTAACAAATCTCTGTTTTTACGCGCAATGGCATCCCATTTCTGTTCCAATGTAGAAATTTCACTGTCCGCACCAAGCTCAATGGCAAAACCGTTTTCCGATCCTCCGCGATACGGCTGCGCGGCATATCCGTAATTCTGATTGCGCTGCATTGAAAACTGGGCAATTTGATTTGCGCTGAAAGTGTTTGCTCCGGCATTCATATTCGGCACATTTCCGGCAGATTGAACCTTCGCCCCATCATATCCGCCGGTTGTAATCATCGGACCGGGCGTCCATTTAGGCTGAACGGAAGCTTCATATTCCACCCATTCCGTTCCGTACGACGGATCTTTTCTGATTTTCAAACATAGCAGTCTTTTTCCGTTGCGCAATACCAGATCACCGATTCCTTCTACAACCATTAACCGACCGTTCGGTCCGCGCGTCCTGAAACCGATGGGAACTTCGGATCCTTGAGAAAGCATATTAACAATCGGCCGTTCCGTCATCGTCAAAGCTTTAGGTCCGAAATCAATATAAGTGAAAATTTCATCGCGCCATACACGTTCGGGAGCAATTTCCATATCCGCCGGATTGGGAATAAACACATCAATATCAAAACGCAGCTTTTCGGGATCCACCGCCACATCCGCCAGCCAGTCTTCGGTAGGGTTCTTTGTTGTTTTTCCGCCGCGCATATTACCGGCGGAACCGAAACCGACTCCCATTCCGCCTCCGACCGGCACGGAACCGGACGCGGTCGGCGTCAATCCTGATTCGTCGGGAACAAATTTTGCGTCGTTGACAATAATATCCACGACAGAATTTGTAATTCTGTCCGTATTAAAAGTTTCGCTTCTAAGATAAAAAACATATCTGTTTCCGGAACGCCCGAACACGATCATATTCGTATCCATTCCGACCAAATCAACGCTGGCCGCGAAAATCATCAAACCGTTCGGAGCGACTTTCTGCGCTCCGAAAGCGGTTTCATTCCCGACAAACACGTTTTCGATTAATTCCCAAGAAGGGAAATTGACCAGCGTATGCATTCCTTCGCGAATACGCAAAGGCAAAACCAAATCCGGCGTCCAGTAATATTTTGAATATCCCGGTTTAGACTGGCCTTCTCCCAAATGTTCCATCGGCTTGTTCCAGGCTTTTTGCTGCATTCCCAAAGACCAGAAAGGCATATCTATCTCGGAATACTGACCGTTTGACTGTTCGATCGCCGCATCCATAGATTCGCGGGCAGCCGTCTGCTGTGCCGAAACGGTCCGAACCGTTAAACAACACAAAACCAACATAACTGTAAAAAGGCGGATTTTAAAATATCTTTTCACGGGACACCTTCTTTAATCGTTAGCACTTTCAATTGCATATCTGTCAACCGCAAATCCCAACGGGTTTTTAAGCCGGTTAACATATTTCACTTCTTTTTGCTCTTGTCCGAAATATTTAATCGACAGCCGGATACGCCAACGCGAAATAGCAGGTTCTTCCGCTTCCGGCAACATATCGCGCGTTACGATATAAACCAGCCAAATATTTTGGTTGCGCACAACGGATTCAATACGCACTTCACGCGTCAATCCCTCCAGTTTAATCCGGGCCAGCCAATCTTTGACCGTTTTGCTGAATTGATTATAAACCTGCGAAGACGACATCCAGCGCAAAGGACCGTCAGGCCCCCAACGAAAAGCCATTTCATCAACATCGGCTATCATTGTGTTGCGCAGCAGCACATACTGACGGATCATCGCTTCCGAAATAATATCTTCTGCCGCTAAATCCTTAGCCAACGGACGAATCTTCACCACTTGTTCGTCTCTGTTCTGAAATGTCAGCAAAAACGGTTCCACCCGTTTCAGCGGCATTAAATGCATAATTGCCAGCAACAAAACCAGATTAAGACATAACGCCACAGCCGACACAATCGCAAATGCCCGAGCCGTCCACAAATAACGGCGTTCCCGAAGCAAATCAACAGAAATTTGTTCTGTACCGGCAGCATTCCGCGTTGATGCCGCTGCCGCCGTTTTCTTTACGTTTCCCGCATCGGAATTTTTTGCCGGGATAGAACCTGTATCGGCATTTTTAATGGTCAGCTGTTGTTTTGATTTAACCGGTCTGGGCATATTTCCCTCATTTATCCGTTCGACGCCATCCAATCAGGCAAATTTGCAGGCAATTTCAACAGCATACAAGCGCATGGAGAACGCTTTAATTCGGAAATATCCGGCCCGATACCGACAACTTCCTTCTCATAAATGGAACCGCATGCGTTTAAAACGGCGCAAAGCCCGATAATAAAGAACGCTTTCCCAATCATTTTCATTGTTTTTCTCCTCAAGCTACTGCTTTTGACGTGCCAAATGATACTGCGTTACCGTAAACCCTAACGGATTGCGCAGCCATGGCCGCATAAATGCATTTGACGCGTAATATCGGAATTGAATCGTCGCGATCCAATGTTCAATCTCCGGAGGATCGATTGATTTAGCCATTTTACGCGTATCAAAAAAGAGCTGCCAGCTGTTCCAGCCTTCTTTAATGATTTTTTTGATATTCGTGTCAACCACAACTGCCGGTGTGCTTTCAAAGTCCATCGAAGGATAGTAATGTTTTGCTTCTCTCTCGACAAAAGTTTCATACACGCGATAGGTGGACATTCTATTTATTATACCACCCGGCCCCCAATCATACCGCATTTTCCGTTCATTTGGCCAAACGCTGTTTCTGACCGTCACATATTGGCGAACAAACATTTCAGCCAAAACATCCATTGTCGGCATATCCGGATGCAACGGTTCAAAATAGGCCAAATTGTCAGAAAACATCGGCGCGGTCACCAACACGGAATCAACGTCCGCCTCTTTTGCAATATGAATCAGAGAAAGAGATAAAACGGACGCCGTAAAAACCAGCAAAAAGCATAAAGCGTTAAAAAAACGCGATAACCACATAAAAGTAGCCAAACGTCCGCCTTTTTCTGCTTGCCCTTCTCCGGAAACAGCAGATTTGTTTATGTTTTTGCGAACAGACGCATTTGGCACACTTTTTTCCATTCTTTAATAGTGGCTCTATTTCGTTAAAAATACCTTTCCGAATGCAAACAAAGAGAGCTTTTTTAAACTCTCTTCCGTTTTTTTATTATAATTTTCGTCACGATATTTTAATTTCATTCATCAGAAAAGCAGGAATATCCTTACCGAAACTGCCCGATTTTTCAGAAGAACGCGCTTTTTGTTTTACGGCAAAAGCATTATCGTTTTCTTTTTCCCGTTTTTTTCCGCCGGAAGCGTTTCTTTTTGTCTCAGTTTTATCTTTTTTTTGTTTTTCTTCCGTCTTTTCCCGGGAAACAGAAGATTTTTTCTGCCCTTTCGGTTCGGTTGATTTTTGCGGACGCTTTTTTTTCGGTTCGGGTGGCGGATCCATCTCAACGGAAAAACGGGACATTTCTTCAATCTTTTGGCCGATCACCCGTTCTATTGCCGCCAATGCTTTAAAATCCGCGGAAGTAATCAGCATAAAAGCCCGCCCTGCCCGACCGGCGCGACCGGTCCGTCCGATACGATGAATATAATCTTCGGGATTAACGGGAACATCAAAATTAAACACATGGGACACTTCCGGCAAATCCAATCCGCGAGCCGCAATATCCGAACAGACAAGCAGCTGAACCTTTCCGTCACGAAAGGCGTTAAGCGTTTCCGTACGTTGCCCCTGTGCCATATCCCCATGCAGAGCGGCAACAGAAAACTTATGTTTCGTAAACGATTTAAACAAAATATCGACATCTTTCTTGCGATTGCAGAAAATCATCGCATTTTGAACGTTTTCAGAACGGATTAAATTGCGCAGCACTTCCCGTTTGCCGCGTTCGTTTGTTTTGACGATAAAATGTTCCACCGTATCGGCTGTTGACATCGACGGATCGACGCGTATTTCAACGGGAAATTTCATAAACTTCTGAGCCAGCGCCTTGATTTCGGGAAGCATCGTTGCGGAAAACAGCAGTGTTTGACGCATCGCCGGCAATTTAGCCGCTATTTTTTCCACATCGGGGATAAAGCCCATATCCAGCATTCTGTCCGCTTCATCCAATACGAATATCCGGACATCGCGCAGTAAAATGCGCCCCCGTTCACACAAATCAATCATCCGCCCGGGTGTCGCGATCAACACATCCACCCCCCGGGACAAGACTTTCTGCTGCTCAATCATAGACTCTCCGCCGATCAGCAATGCCATGGAAAGCTTTTGATATTTACCGTACTGCTTGAAACAATCGGCGATTTGCATAGCCAATTCCCGCGTCGGAGACAAAATCAACGTTCTGGGCATCAGCGCCTTTGCCCGTCCGTTTGCCAGAATATCGATCATCGGCAAAGTAAATGCCGCCGTCTTTCCGGTTCCTGTCTGCGCTATTCCCATAACGTCATTGCGTTTCAAAATTTCGGGAATGGCTTTTTGTTGAATGGGTGTAGGTTCTTCATAGCCGACTTCGCTTACGGCTTTCAGCGTCTTTTCATTCAGTCCGAGTTCAGAAAATTTCATTTTTGTATTTATATTCCATAAAAAGTGTGGCACGGTGATTAAAGCTTTATATACCGAAAAAAGGGACAGAACAATGCTAATCAGCAAAACGGATTCATGTCTTTTAATTATTGATGTTCAGGAACGCCTGGCTCCGGCGATGCATGAGCCGCGCCGCATTATCGACGGCTGCTCCCGACTGTTGAAAGGGGCCGGGATTTTAAACATTCCCGTTATTATCACCGAACAATACCCCAAAGGATTGGGGCCGTCTTTGTTCGACATTCGGGACGCGGCGCCTCAAACGGCTTTTTATTTTGAAAAGACAAGTCTTTCCGCCGTACAAGAGGATGGTTTTATGGATCATTTATCCTCTCTGAATAAAAAACAAGTCGTCATTGCCGGCATTGAAGAACATATTTGTGTTTTACAGACCGCCGTTGAGTTAAAAGAAGCCGGTTTTGAAGTTTTTGTCGTTACGGATGCTTCCGGCTGCCGTTTTCCGGAAAACGAACAAACCGCAATCCGACGCTTAAAGCAGGAAGGCGTTTTTCTGGCCGGTGCGGAAATGGTTTTGTTCGAATGGCTGAGAAAAGCCGGTTCTCCGGAGTTTAAAGACATTCAAAATCGTTTAATCAAATAGAAAGACCTTTAATGAAAACCTCTGTCGTTTTACTGCCGGCTTTGTTATGCGATGCTACTCTGTTTGCGCATCAAATCGAGGCTTTGAAAAATACATACGATTTTTTCGTTCCCGAACCGGGACCGGATACGGATGTTGCCGCGGCGGCCAAACGGATTTTAGCTCAAGTGCCGGAGCGTTTTATCTTAGGCGGCATCTCTATGGGCGGCTATATCGCTTTTGAAATTTTACGGCAGGCTCCCGAACGCGCAGCCGGCGTGATTTTAATGGATACGAACGAACGATCGGATCCTCCGGCGACAAAAGAAAAACGGCTGAAAATGATTGAAAAAGCAAAAGAAAACGGAATCGAAGCCGTTATTTCTCCGGCTTTATTGGATATTATTCTGCCTGAAAACCGTAATGACGCAAATCGTCATTTGCTGTCACAGATGGCGTCGGCCATAGGGATTGAAAAATACATCAACGAGCAAACGCTGATTATGAACCGGCCGGACTCTTCGTCTTTGCTTTCGAAAATCAGCTGTCCCGCTTTAATAATGGGCGGTGAAAAGGACTTTTTATCGCCGCCGGAAGCAATGAAAGGAATGGCCGCGCAAATTCCGGACGGCACGCATATTATTATTAAAAACAGCGCTCATTTGCCGCCGATAGAAAATCCGGACGCCGTTACAGCGGCTTGGCGTTTATTTTTTCAAAAAATTCTCTTATAACCGCCTTTCCGATTTTAAGAATTTTTGAACTTTTCCCGAATAAAGTAAAGTTACGATAATATCTTTTACACAGGAATTTTATTATGCGTAAAGCTGCCGCTATTTTAATGCTCACTTTATTTCCCTTGAATCTTTTTGCGGCCGAGCCGTCAAACGATGATGAAGAAATGGGCCATATAGCCGGCGTAGTCCTAGCATGCGGCGCATATAAACCCTTATATCAATTTGAAGAAATTCTCAGCCGCTATATCAGCAACACTTCCCGAAGTCCCGAAGTCGAGAAAGCCCGTTTACGCAGCTACGCTCAGTCAAAACTCAGTTCTTTCTCAATTTATCGGAAACGCAAAGAAGAATGCGCTTCAGCCGTTCGCGATTTTACCCGTATGCCGATTTTCAAAACAGAACTGTATTCCGACGGTTCTTTGCGTATGCCGGACGGAAAATTTTTTTACCCTCGCGGACAAAAGAAACTGGCGGCCAACGCGGAAAAAATCTATCCGACGACACGCAAATAAAAAAGCGGCCCGCTTGACCGCTTTTTTATTCAAATTACCATTGCGGCAGTTGTGGCTGGCGTTCAGCCGAAAAAGGAACGCCCTCATTTAAAATTTTAGGAATAAACGGCGCGCGCAGACGATAAGCGTCCGGCATCCTTGATCCCAACAACGGCCGCAAATACATACGAAAAGCATCCGTCACATCATTGCCTTCCGGCGTGATAAATTCGTCCGGCATCGTCCGTGTTTTCGCCGCAACCTGATCCAAAGGAATCAAATCGTAATCGCACATATAAAAACCGATTCTCTTGATCGCGACGGATCCGTCCGAATTGCCCCACATCGCGAACTGAACGGCTTTTTCACCGACTTCGCGAGCTTCGCGCTGATCCACGTCGGAAACACATCCGACAAAGGAACGCTGCATATATCCCAACGTATCCGCGCGAACACGCTGAATACCGACTTTTTCGCGCAGCACCTGAGCCAGACTGTCCCCCAAAGCGCCGGAACCGGACAACTGCACATTCCCATGCGCGTCACGGTCGGTATTTTTGGTCAGCTGTGTAATAATCGGCTGACCGGATGCGTCATGGATTCCTTCGCTGACGGCGACAACACAGCGATCATATTTTTCATAAACGCGGCGAACGTCCTGAGCAAACTTGTCCAAATCGAATGTACGTTCCGGCATATAAATCAAATGCGGTCCGTCATCCGGGAATTTTTTCCCCATTGCCGCCGCGGCTGTCAAAAAGCCGGCATGACGCCCCATAACAACGGCAATCACCGTTCCGCCCAAAGCCCAACTGTCACGATTCAGCCCGACAAAAGCCTGCGACACATAACGAGCTGCGGAAGGATACCCCGGACAATGATCGTTATGCATCAGATCGTTATCGATCGTTTTAGGGATATGGATACATCTGAGCTGATAACCTTCTTTTTTGGCTTCTTCGCTGATAATGCGGGTCGTGTCAGCAGAATCATTCCCTCCGATATATAAAAAATAGCGGATATCATGCGCCTGCATCACACGGAGCATTTGCTGACAATATTTCAGATCCGGCTTGTCACGCGTCGTTCCCAAAGCGGAAGAAGGCGTGTTGGCGACCATTTCCAAATTATGTGATGTTTCGCTGGATAAATTAACAAGATCTTCATTCACGATGCCGCGCACTCCGTGCACTGCCCCGTAAACCAGATCAACACGGTTAAACTTGCGCGCTTCCAAAACGACGCCGACCAAAGACTGATTGATAACCGCCGTCGGACCGCCGCCCTGAGCTACCAGCAATTTTCCTTTTATTTTTTCATACGGCATAAAAAAATCTCCCTGACAAATCATTTCTTTTTAGTGTATCAGGTTGATCACATTCGTCAAACACAAGGAAAAAAATGTCCGTACTTTCGATAGCGAATCGATATCCGTAATATTTACAGAAAAATGTTTTTTAAACAGTTTGAACAAAACAGCGTTATTTTTCCAATGACGGAATATTTATCAGATCCGCATTTTGCAGCAAAGAAAACGGCGGATAAAATCCTGTTTTTTGCGCCGCCGTCATGTTCACGACAAGCAAAGCCCTTTGCGGGGCTTCAATCGGAATATCATAGGCCTGTATTTTATTTTTTAAAATTTTCAGCGCTTTTTTTCCGGCCAGCTGCCCTACCGTATAGTATCTGTGCACAACGGCGAACAATGCGTTATCGTACCGAACAGCCCCTTCGGAAGCGGAAAAAACGGGAACGGAAAAAGCCGTCGCGGTATCTATCAGCGTTTTTCTGTTGGCGTTCATAAAAGCGTCCAGCCCCAAATAAATCAGATCCGCTTTTTTATCCGCCAAATCAGCAACCAAAGACGCTATGCTTTCCGCAAGAGGTTCATTGTTTTTGGAAAGCGGCACGGAACGTTCCAATAACTCAAAATTCATCAGCGCGGCATATTGACGCAGCTGATCAACCGTTGACTGAGCGTTTGTTTCCGCAGGATTATAAATAACGCCGAGCCGGTCAAATGCAACAACTTGTCTGGCATACTGCAGCTGTTCCGCCAATGGTACCAAATGCATAACGCCCGTTATGTTCCGACCTTGAGAAACCAAAGATGACACCACGCCGCTTTCAATCGGCTGGGAAACAACCATAAACAATGCCGGTATGGAACCGTATTGAGAAACGGGACCGTTATCCCCTGTTCCCAAAATTTTTAGCGTTGCTAAAGTTCCCCAAGTCACCAACAAATCGGGAGCCTGCTCTTTAATTTCTTCCAAAAGCTGAGGGATTTTATCTGTTTTTTGGCCGAGATCCCGCCGAATAATTTCTATTGTTTCATGCGACGCTTTCAAGTAATCCGAAAAACCGCGGCACGCCTCCTCACACCCGTTCCATAAAACCATATACACTTTTTGTGTCGGTGCGGCTTCCGCCGAAAAAAAAGGCAGACATATCAGAAAAAAAAGCAAACTATAAATTTTTTTCACGAACAAACCTTTCATTGATCCCGATCTGCACCCATCCGATAACGGCATTGCTGCCGTTTACGGGTTCGGCCGCGTTATAATATCCTTCTTTCAAAGAAATTTTACCCGTGTGAGGATCGGCCTGAAAAGCTTTTGACGCCGTTCCGGATTCATAAAGCACACGCCCCGTTTTATCCGTGATCAAAACAAACAGAATTTCTTGATTGGCAAATCGAATTTGATCCATATAGGTTTCCAACCCTTTTATGGAATCAAACGGAACGCCGCTTTGCACCGTTTGGCTTAACCGTTTGCCGATCCGTCCCGCAACCAACTGTGCTTTAGCTGCGATTTCCTGTCCCAAATCAGCTTCAAACGCTTTAAATGTCATCTTAAAATTAAAATACAGCCCGAATAAAAGTATGCTCTGACACAACAACAAAAAAACACTTGCTTGTATTTTTTTATTGATCATCGTCGTCGAAATCAAAAAACTGAAAAAATATACCGAAAAACAAATCAAAACACCTATTCCCGTCAGTCGAAAGGCATAACGGAGAGCTGTTTTTATCATTTTTTCCCGAACGGAACCGTGAATATCGACCGAATACTCCGCCATTAAACATCCCGCGTTTTCGGATAAAGCGTTTAAAAGAAGCACTCCCGCAACTTCTTTATTTTTTTCAGACTCAATAAAAACCGCTTCCGGCTTAACACACTTCTTACGCCAAAGCTCCGGCACATTCCGTCCTTTTTGTGAAGAAACCGTAGAAAATAATGTTTTTCCCGTATAAACGTCAAAAATCGAAGCGGAAATCAGATCGTTTTCATCCTGAGCGTAACGCAGCAATTCTTTTTCCACCGTTTTCAATTCAGGCAAAGAAATTCCTTTATCCATTTCAATTTGAATTGTTTTATGCAGCACCGTTAAAGCGGCTTCAATACGGGATTCCCGCAGCATATGCGAAGCGGATTCATATTTCATAAACGTTATGCCTGTAAAAACAAACACAACGCCCCCCCACAGCAATGACGCCAAAACAGTATGAATTAAGCTTACATTGCGCATAAAGCCCGACTTTCCGAAAAAATAATATCGGATTGATTATAAGGACGTAATGTAAAAAAAGAATAAACGCTTATTCCGGATAAAGCGGAGGAACCGGAATTTTTTCAGTTTTCCATTTCTTTTTTTCGTCCGCCCGAGCTTCTTTAAAAGCCAGCCAGAAGTCTTCGCCATGCCATTGGCTGCGATCTTCTCCGTACAAAGCGTCATTCAGACTGTCCGCTTCCTGTTTCAGTGCCGGACTGTTCAATCTTTCCGCCAATTTCGATACGGTTAGCGGCGGTTTTTCCGGCCAATGCGAACGCCCCCATTCCAACAAAGCCTGCTTTGCTTTTTCCGCAGATCCCGACTGACAGGCTTCCTTTAACCGTTTAACGCAGGCAGCATCGTTTTCCTTTATATGCTGCGGCAAAGAAACTGTTTTTGACTTTTTAAAAATCAAAAAATGCATCAGCAGCCATAAAGACGTTACAACCGCGCCTCCGGCCAAAAGCCCGGCCAAAAACAGCCGCAGCGGAGACTGATGAACATATTTTTCCCAAAATGCATGCGCCGCTTCCTGTTCCGCCGTACTTTGAGGCGGTTCCGAAAAAGCTTCTGCAAAGGCGGATTCTTTTTTTACTTCCGGCGGATTATCCTGTACGGATGCTGTCTGCGGCGAAACCGGCGGCAAAGAAACGCTTGTTTCCGATGAATCTGCCGTCACCGTGATTGTGCGCGACGGCAAAACGGCCTTTTTCATTTTGCCCGTTTTCACATCAAACCATGGTATTTCCATTGACGGCAAAACGACTTTGCCGGCAATGGTCGGCATAAAAACGATTTGGCGCGTTTTCACCCCGACAATGCCTTTATCGTCAAATAAATTTTTAGAATCCGTCTTGCCCGGATATTGTTTATATCCTGCCCCGTCCACAAAAACCAAATCCGGAATTTGCGTGTCCCGCACGCCGGTTGCCATCACGGTAACCGTACGGGTCAACGCTTCGCCCAAAGTGATGGATTGCTTGGGCGGAGTCAAATCTTCGGAAACGGCGACATCGGCCGCAGGCAGCCAATAACCGCCCGATACGTTTTCCGCCGGCCGCACGTTTAAAACAATCGGATCGGATTGAACGGCGACGTTTTTTTGATTGAAAAATCCGGAAAAAAAGCTTCCTCCGCCCATACCGAACAAATCATCCATATCGTCCGGCCGGCTGTCCGGATCGCTGATCGCGCCCTTGAACTGAACCGGAGAAAGTTCTATTTTTCCGCTCTTTTGAGCAAATAAAACAAACCGGTATTCCAAAACGTCGTATGTCCGGTTATGAAGTCTTTCCCGACCGCGTTTCATATCCCCCCATTGCTCGGCGGTAACTCCGTCCGCTTTAGGCGGAATAACCGCTCCGTCCAAAATAGGTGTCTGCACGAAAGAGTAAAGTAGTACCGTCAAAGGAATTTGCTGACCGACATAAGGGGTTTTATTGTCCAGCGCATAACGGACGAACACATTCGGCTGCGCCGACTGCGCTTTCTGACGCGCGACGGGATCGTCCGGCAGCGCCTGCCCGCCGGCGACAACCGTCAATGTAATCGGCGATGTTTTTTCTTTTCCCGCACGGATGGACGGCAGAACGACTTTGCCTGTTTTTTTGGGAATTAAGGTCAACACATTTTCGTTAAAAGACTGCGTTTTTCCGTTGACATAGGTCGATTTAAAGCTTTTACGCTCCATCGTGATCAAAAAATTTTCATTTAAAACGGAAATATCGGGCGCGGGACCGTTTCCGTCCTGACGCAAATACAGTTGAAAGCTTTCCCCTTCGGGAATAACCGTTTTGCTGACATTCGCTTCAAAGCCCGCAGCACTGCGGCACAAGATCATCATTACAAAAAATACGGAAATGATTTTGTTTTTCATTATCTTCCCCTTCTTTTTGTCATATTATGTCGGCGGATCCGTTCCCGAAGCAATCCGGACGGATCGTCTTCAATAACACTGAGCCATTGCATTTGTTCTTGTTTAGCCTGATCTTCATCCGTTTTTTGTTCCGGCGGCGCTTTTTGTTCGGACTGCGGCTTCTGATCGCTTTTCTGCTGATTTTGAACGGATCCCGTTTGCTGCTCTCCGCCTGATTGTCCCTGCGCTTCTTTTTGCTCCTGCTGATTTTGAGCGTTCTGTTCCTGACCTTGCCGATTTTGCTGCTGTCGGTTCTGTTCCTGATTCTGATTTTGAGAATCTTCCCTGTCTTGATCCGAGGATTGCTGATTCTGCTGCTGTTCCCGATCTTGCTGCGTTTGATTTTCCTGATTCTGATTTTGATGGTTCTGCTGTTGATTTTTTTCTTGTTTCTGATCCTGATTTTCGGATTGTTTCTGTTGGTTTTGATCTTGATTTTTCTGATTGTTTTTCAGCTGATCTTCCAGATATTTTTTATTGAATGCGGCATCTTCATGAGACGGTTCCTGTTCCAGAACTTTTTTATATGCTTCAATTGCCTGTTGATACTGCCCCGCCTGCGCTAAAGAATTTCCCTGATTATATAATGTTTCCGCGTCCTTTGCGTCTGCCAAAGCCGAAACCGCCGCCGGATAATCGCCGGCTTTATATGCTGCCGCGCCGCGCCAGGCAGAATCCCTAAAAACAGCAGGATTTTGCGGTTTTTCACCGGCCGCGATTGCCATTGCCTCTTTACGGTCGGCGCGCGTCCACAAATCAGAAACGGACCAAGCCTTTGCCGAAGTCGGCAGCATTGCCGACAACAACAATATGCCCAACCACCCCTTGCGATATCCGAAAGCGGCAAAAGGCAAAATAAAAATACACAAAACAGCGCCAAAATCTTTCCAAGTATCCGCTTTTGCCTCATCTTGTTCGGAAAACAGGGGCTTTCCTTCCTGTTCCGGCAAGGCCGCCAATATTGCCCGAACATCCTGTTCGCCCAAAGTAACCGTTTGATAAGTGCCGCCTCCCGCCTGTGCCGATCTTCTCATATTCTTTTCGGAAAGCGCGGACAAGACCGGTTTTCCATGATGTGTCAGAAAACTTCCGTCGGCCAGCTGCAAAGGCGCTCCATGCCCTGTGCCTATGCCCAAAAAAGAAACCGAATATCCTGCCGCCTTGAGTTGTTCGACCGCTTTTAAAACATCGGACAAAGCGTCATCGGCAAGATAACCGCTCAACACGACAACGCGTCCGGCCGCTGATTTGGCCTGCACCAGCAATTCCCCCGCTTTTTCCAGAGCCGCCGCCATATCCGGCGTTCCCCGCCCCATCATACCTGCGCGTATCGTCGGCAGCAAATTATCTATGATATGTTGATCTGTCGTTAACGGCACAGCGACAAAAGGATCCTGATCATACAAAATCAACGCGTTCTGCCCGTCTTTCGTCTTCTGTAAAAAATCATGCATTTTAAAGCGGACCCGTTCCACTCTTGACGGCTTGATATCCGTCGGAGACATCAAAACGGAAATATCCAAAACATAAACCGTATCCGTTCCTTTTTTCACAGCCGGCTGCGGCAATTTTTCCCATGTCGGTCCGGCCAGAGAAAGCAAAGCGATCGTCCATGCGGCCGCTGCCAAAAAGAACGGCGGAAACAAACGGCGTCCCGATCCGGCGACCAGTTGAAACCGCAAAAGCATGCTGTCGCACAGTTTTTGCCATAAACCGCCTTCATTTCCTTTCCTGAAGAAAAAGAAAGGCAATAACAGAAAAATCAGGAACCCCCAAAACCATTCCGGGCGCAAAAAATGAAATTCGTTCATCACGCCCTCCTGCCGATCAGCATAAGCAAAGCTCCCAGGACACTCAGACCGAAAGCCGCCGCCAACGGATAATAGAACAAAGTCTTGACGGGACGAACAAAAATATCATCGTTCTTTACAGGTTCCAAAGCGTCAATCTCTCTATAAATTTCCAACAATTCCCCCGTATTTTTCGCCCGAAAATATTTGCCGCCCGTTTTTTTTGCGATCTCCCGAAGCGTTTTTTCATCAATTTCATCCCCGCGCGCAAACGGCATCACGCCAAACAGCCCCCCCATCTGCGCAACCTCCGATCCGGCGCCGACCGTATAAACCTTCACGTTCATCTTTTCCGCCAATTCAGCGGCTTCCATCGGTTTCATTTTTCCCGCGTTTGCCGCGCCGTCCGACAATAAAACGATCACTTTGCTTTCCGCGGGAACATCCGCCATTGTTTTTAACGCGATCCCCAAAGCATCCCCGATTGCCGTCTGCGCTCCCGCCATACCGACATCGGCTTCTTTGAGCAAATCGGAAACCGTTTTTAAATCAAACGTCAGCGGAGCATACAGATATGCTCTTTCTCCGAATAAAACGATGCCCACCCTGTCGCCTTCACGCTTTTTAATAAAAGCGTTTGCTACGGCCTGCACCGCGTCCCAACGACGCACAGGCGTGTTTTGAATAACAAAATCCGCCTCTTCCATTGATCCGGAAATATCCAGAACCAACATCAAATTACGCCCTTCGGAAGGAATCTTCGCCGGAGCTCCCGTCCATCGGGGACCAGCCGCAGCCGTTACCAACAGTATCCAAATCAAAGCTCCCAATATCCGCCGCATATTCAGTCCGGCCAGCTTGGCTCGCCCGCCGGTTCCCGACAAACTTTCCATTTCGGAAAAAAACGGAACTTTTAACGCATCCTGTTCCCGATCGTTCACGCGCGGCAAAACAGCCCTCATAATCAGCGGCAAAGGAAGCAAAACAAACATTATCGGGAAAACAAAGCCTGTCATAAATTACGCTCCAGCCACCTTTGAACACACCGCAGCAAATCTTTCCCGCCGACTCTGTTTTGTTCGAACGATGACGGCGCATAAGCCTGAAAAGCCAGCAATTGTTCGTTTTGCTCGCTCAAATCCGCCCCCGTCTGTTTTAAAAAATCCGTCCATAGCCGACCGTTCAATCCCGCTGTTTTTTCCCGGCCGAAACGATGCAGCGCGACACGGCGCATTAAAACGGACAGACCGCCCGCCAGTGCGGAAATATCGCCGTCGGAAAAAAAAGTCTGCCGCAGGGTGCCGAACGCCTGAAACGCTTCCCGCCGCCGTTTCATACGCGGACTGTGATAAATCAAAAAGCCGATCGCCGCCGCGCTCAAAACGGTACACAACACTATCCGCCAACCCGCCCCCAAAGGGAATATCCCATTTGGATATAACGGACGAAGGTATGACAGCAATTCTTCCCGACTGATATCTGACGGCAAAAGCATTTTTTTATCCTCTTCACGGATATAAAAAGTAAGAGATTTATTTATGATAATCAAGATTGCAAAATCTTTTTTCCTGTCAACGGTGGTAAACAACGCCTTTTTATTGCGGAAATACGCTTAACATCTGTCTGGACAAAAGAGCTTTTTTGATGCAAAATAAAGAAAATTTATTCATTTTAAGGAAAGCTGCTATGTTAGATCTTCCGGAACCATCGCGGGTTGACGAAGCCGCGGGACAGCAGGACAAACAAGCTCATCTTCAGAAAATCGAAGATATTCCCGCCCGTTACAGGAATCATCCCCGTTTTGAGGAATTGTCACAGGATCCCGCCCATAAGGGAGACACGCCGGGAAAAGTTCTGCGCGAGGCTATGTCCGCGCTGGAAGCGGAAATGTCGGGCAAAGTCAAAGGCCCCGTTACGCGCGGTGATGACGGCTACATTGATTTCTATGACGGAGAAGGATATCCGTTTGACGTTAAAACGCCGTTGTCTCCCGTCGCCAAAGACAAATGGGAATTTAGTCCGTATCAAGTTGCCGACAAGGTCTTGGAACAGCTGGATCAAACGCATAAAAACAAATTTACCGACGAAGAACAGCCTGTCGCCGTTTTGCTGGACACAACCTATATGAGCCAAAAAGACCGGATAGAAATGTGGCGCGAATTGCGCAGAATGACAAAAGAAAACCGCGGTATTCTCAAGCGCATTTTTGAAGTCAGCGTCAAATTGGATCCCGAACAAAAAAATAAAGAAGCTCCCAATAAAAAGGCTCTTTCACCTCAGCAAATGGCTTTGCTTTCCCAAAGGTTATGCCGATGAGATACATTATTATCTGTCTTTTGATTGTGTTTTCGGCATCCTGTTCCTTGCTTGACGATTTTTTCAGAACAACACAAACACAATATACAAACAAAAATGAAAAAGCGTACGCAGAGATTTCCGTTCCGAAAACATCAGAGCCAATGTTGATCGTCTGCCAAAATCAGAAAGACTTTTTATGAAAAAACTTATTATTTTCGTTCTTGCGCTGTTTTTAACATCCTGCGCTTTAATTGACGACTATTCAAAACCTCATCAGGAATCCTTTACGGAAACAGAAAAAGGCATTAACGCTTTTGATACGGCGAATTACCAGGCGGCGCTGGATTACTTAATTGCTCCGGCAGAAAAAGGCGATGCGGACGCCCAATATATAGTCGGCATGATTTATCTGTACGGATTAGCCGGTACAAAAAATTCCTATACGGCACAAAAATGGCTGACTTTGGCCGCCGAAGAAGGACATAGAGCGGCTCAGGAACAATTGGCTTTTTTATATGATAACGAACTGGCGCCTTTATATAATCCGGTCAATGCCTATCATTGGTTCAGCATTATTATCGGAGACTTTCCGCAATATCGGGGAAAGCTTCAAAATTTAGAATGGGCTCTCCGCAGCCGCGGATTGTTGTCTGCCGCGCAAACCATGCCTCTTCCCAGAGAAAAACAATATAAAGGCGTTAACTTTAATTATTTGTTCCCGCTGAGGTAGCTTAAAACCGCATCATCGTTTGTTCCAGCCGCCTGATTTCGTCACGCAACCTGGCGGCTTGCTCAAATTCAAGATCTTCCGCCGCTTTGCGCATCTGGCGTTCCAGCTTGGCGATCGTGTCTTTCATTTTCTTTTCGGAAGCGAATACGTCTTTTTCTTTGGCGTCGGGCAGCTTATCCACGCCCTCTTTTTCGCAGAGTTCCTGCAAAATATCGGCAACGTCGCGCTGAATCGTTTTCGGCTGAATATGGTGTTCCAGATTGAACTGCTGTTGCTTTTCACGCCGGCGCGCCGTTTCGTCCAAGGCGCGCTTCATCGATCCCGTGATTTTATCCGCATACAAAATCACCCGCCCTTCGGCGTTGCGCGCTGCGCGCCCGATCGTCTGAATCAAAGAACGGTCGGAACGCAAAAAGCCTTCCTTGTCCGCGTCCAAAATCGCGACCAAAGCGCATTCCGGAATATCCAATCCTTCGCGCAACAGGTTGATGCCGACCAACACGTCAAACACGCCCAAGCGCAAATCCCGAACGATCTCTATGCGTTCCAACGTGTCGATGTCCGAGTGCATATAGCGCACTTTGACGCCGTTTTCCGCCAGATAATCGGTCAAATCCTCCGCCATTTTCTTGGTTAAAGTCGTTACCAGAACGCGTTGTCCCTTTTCCGCGCACATCCGGCATTCCGCCATCAGGTCGTCAACCTGCGTCGCAACGGGACGGACTTCGCACAGCGGGTCAAGCAAGCCGGTCGGCCGGATGATCTGTTCGGTGAACACGCCCTGCGTTTGTTCCAATTCCCATGGCCCCGGCGTCGCGGAAACGAAGATCGTCTGCGGTCTCATTTTATCCCATTCCTCGAATTTCAAGGGCCGGTTGTCGATACAGCTGGGCAGACGGAATCCGTAGGTTGCCAATGTGCTTTTCCTATTAAAATCCCCGCGGTACATGCCGCCGAGCTGCGGCACGGAAACGTGGCTTTCATCAACGAACAACAAAGCGTCTTTCGGCAGGTATTCGAACAGCGTCGGCGGCGGTTCCCCCGGCGCGCGTCCTGTCAGATGACGGGAATAGTTTTCGATGCCTTTGCAATGTCCCGTGGCTTCCAGCATTTCCAAATCGAAACGAGTGCGCTGCTCGATGCGTTCCGCCTCTAACGGTTTGTTTTCGGACGTGTAGTAAATCAAGCGTTCTTTCAGCTCCTGCTTTATCGTTTTCATCGCTTGGGACAGCGCGGGACGCGGCGTCACATAATGGCTGGCGGGATAAACGGTGATTTCTTTCAATTCCAGTTTTTTAACGCCGGTCAGCGGGTCAAATTCACTGATTGATTCCAACTCGTCCCCGAAAAAAGACAGTCGCCACGCCAAATCTTCATAGTGCGACGGGAAAATGTCCAGCACGTCGCCTTTCAGCCGGAACGTGCCGCGCGTAAAAGCAAGTTCATTGCGCTGATACTGTAATTCGACCAGCTGACGGGCAAGGTCGCGGATGTCGTAAGATTCTCCGGTTTGAACGGAAAAAGCCATTGACGAATACGACTCAACGCTTCCCAAACCGTAAATACAGGAAACGGAAGCGACGATGATCACATCGCGGCGTTCCAGAATGTGCCGCGTCGCCCCGTGGCGCATCCGGTCGATCTGTTCGTTAATCGCGGAATCCTTTTCAATATAGGTGTCCGTTCGGGGAATGTAGGCTTCCGGTTGGTAATAGTCGTAATACGATACGAAATATTCCACCGCATTGTCGGGAAAGAACGACTTCATTTCCCCGTACAACTGCGCCGCCAAAATTTTGTTCGGCGCCAAAATCAACGCCGGCCGTTTCATACGTTGAATGATCTGCGCCATCGTGAACGTCTTGCCGGAACCGGTCACCCCCAACAGTACCTGATCGCGTTCGCCTTTTTGCAGGCCATCAATCAACGACTGAATCGCTTCGGGCTGATCACCGGCGGGATCATACGCCGATACCAGATGAAAATCGGCGGGCGTCGTATCTTCCAAACGTTCGTAAAGGGGTAAAATCGTATTCAAAGCTTTACCTGAAAAAAACAACTTACAAAACAATATAAGAGCAACATACAGCTTATGCAAAACACAATAAACAATTTTTACTTTTCAAACGAAATTATCTTTACGAAAAAGCGCGACTAAAGTATGCTGACAGCCGTTTTCCAACTATTTAAAAGGATAAAAACAATGGGGATTGTCGCAGATCGTTTATTAGCCGTGAAACCGTCCGCCACACTGGCCGTGACGACCAAAGCCAAAGAATTGAAAGCGCAGGGCGTCGATGTTATTGATTTGGGCGTCGGCGAACCGGATTTTCCGACACCGAAGCACATTTGCGACGCGGCGAAAGAAGCGCTTGACCGCGGCGAAACAAAGTATGTGCCCGTTCCGGGGACGCTCGCTTTCCGCAAAGCGATCTGCGATAAATTCAAACGCGAAAACGGACTGGATTACACCCCCGAACAAATCACCGTCAACTGCGGCGGCAAAGGAACGTTGTTCAACCTGATCATGGCGACCGTCAATCCGACCGACGAAGTGATCATTCCCGCGCCCTACTGGGTGTCCTATCCCGATATGGTCAGAATCGCTCAGGGCACGCCCGTTTTCGTCACGGGAAAAGAGGAAAACGGCTTCAAAATCAATGCGGCCGATCTGGAAAAGGCGATCACGCCGAAAACGAAATGGTTTATCATCAACTCGCCCTCCAATCCGTCCGGCGCGGCTTACAGCGTCGAAGAACTGAAAGCGTTGGCGGAAGTGCTGAAAAAGCATCCGCACGTCTGGATTATCAGCGACGAGATTTACGAACACATTGTTTACGACGGCTTCAAGTCCGCCAGTATTGCGGCTGTCGCTCCCGAATTAAAAGAAAGAACGGTAACAGTTAACGGACTGGCCAAATCGTTTTCAATGACCGGTTGGCGCGTCGGCTATGCGGCCGGCCCCGTTGACGTGATCAAAGCGGCAAATAAAATTCAGTCGCAAAGCACGTCCCACGCGGTAACCTTTTGTCAATCCGCCGGCGTTGTCGCTCTGAATTCCCCGATGGATTTTTTGAAAGAACGCAACGATATTTTCAAACAGCGCCGCGATATGGTCGCTTCAAAATTAAATGCGATCGACGGCATTTCCTGCCGCGTACCGGAAGGCGCGTTCTACCTGTATCCGTCCGTCGCCGGCTGTATCGGCAAAAAAACGCCGGACGGAAAGGAAATCAAGACGGATGCCGATTTTGTCACTTACCTGCTGGAAAGCGAAGGCGTTGCCGTCGTTCCGGGTGTGGCGTTCGGATTATCGCCGTACTTCCGCCTGTCTTATGCGACATCCACCGAATTGTTGGAAAAGGCGTGTGACAGAATCAAACACTTTTGCGATTCTTTGAAATAGAATACTCCGTTTGACATCGTCTTTTATTCTTATCCGGGAAAAAGTTCTTTCCTTTCTGATTGCCCAACAAGACCGGTTGGCTTTATGGCTGCCGGTGGCGTTCGGAGCGGGAATCGGGGTTTACTTTTCGCTTTCCGCCGAACCGCTGTTGTCAACGGGTTTGGCTGTTTTTCTGTGTTCCTGTTTTTTGCTGTGGGACATGCGGAAGAATCAGGCATTGCGCTTATTCTCTCTGTTTGTGTTTTTGTTCGGCGCGGGATTCTTTTTAACGCAGGTTCGCACAACGGCACTCAGCGCGCCGCGCGTCAAATTTCCTTTATCCGCTGTTAAAATCACGGGAACGATTGAAGAAGTCACCGATTTTTCCGAGGGCGGTCAAATTATCGTCGGGAATGTCAAAATAAAATCCTTGGCGGATTGGAAAACGCCGCAAAAAATCAAACTGACTTTGCCTGAAACCGTATCCGCACCCAAAACCGGAGACCGCATTCAGGCGACGGTTCGTCTGACCGAACCGAAAAGCTCCTATACGCCGGACGGATTTGATTCGGCGCGACAGCTCTATTTCAAACAAATCGGAGCGACAGGGTACCTTGACGGCACTTTCGAGATCATCAAACCGGCCAAACGTTCCCTTTGGCAAAACAAGATCAACAAACGAATTGATGCCGTTTTGCCCGACGATACACGGGGAATCGCAAAAGCCCTGGCTACCGGCAGCACAAAAAGCGTTCCTTTCAATATCGTTCAAAACTACCGTGCAGCTGGCATCGCGCATATTTTAGCCGTTTCCGGACTGCATATGTCTTTGTTGGCCGGATTGGTTTTCATCACGATCCGATCCATACTGGCTTTAATCCCAAAAATATCCCTGTATTATAATACAAAGAAAATCGCCGCCGTCGTTGCTCTGACGGCATGCGCGGTTTATTTGCATATTTCAGGCGCTTCGGTTGCCGCGCAGCGGGCGTTCATTATGATCGCGCTTGTCCTGATCGCCGTTTTGTTGAACCGGCAGGCTTTATCCGTCGTTTCCGTAGCCTGGGCCGCGTTTTTTATTTTACTGTTCAAACCGGAAGCTTTGCTTTCCGCCGGATTTCAGCTGTCTTTTGCGGCGGTGACGGCATTGATCTGCGCTTATGAAAAAGGAAACGAACAATACACCCGCTTATCAGAGAAAAAAGAAAGCGTTCCGTTTTCTTTATTTTCAGGTGCGCTGGCTTTATTAACAGCCTCATTTGTCGCTTCCGTCGCCACTGCGCCTTTTGCGTTATTTCATTTCCGGCAGCTCCCTCTTTATGCCGTTTTTTCCAGCGCTTTGGCCACAACATTAACAGGTTTTTGGATTATGCCGTCTTTAATCGCCGGCATACTGTTTATGCCGCTCGGGATGGAAAAACCGCTTTTATTATCGGCTTCATACGGAATCAAAATAATTAATCGTATTGCCGAAACGACCGCGAACCTGTCGCATGCCGTTCTGACTTGCCCGCCGATGCCTTTATGGGGATTACTGCTTGCCGTATCGGGCGGATTATGGTTCTGTTTATGGAAAGGACGCGTCAGATTGTTCGGTCTTGTCTTTTTTGCGTTTGGTTTGATCACGCCGCTTTTTTCCGATGCGCCGGACGTTTACGTCAGCCTGCGCGCCGCCGCTTTCAAAAACAAAGACGGGCAACTGGTTTTCAGAGAAAAACCTTCCGATAAAACGGCTCAAAGAATTTGGTTAAGCGAAAATCATCAAAAACAATTTTTAACGACCGAATGCGCTTACGGGCTTTGCCTGTATGAAAAGAATGGGTTTAATATCGCCGTTGCAAACACAAAGATCGGCGCGTATGACGCCTGCGGAATGAAAGACTTGGATATTTTATTTATCACAACAAACTTTAATGAAAAATGTTCGGCCAAACGTCAGATCTCCTATGCCGACATATCCGAAGCAGGCGTTTACATACTGACTTTAAAGCCGAAAAAAATCATTATCAAAACCGTTGCCGAAGAAAAAGGACGACGCCCATGGAGCTTTTCATATCCGGTCATTTCCCTCAGCGATGAATGGAAAGCCTTGAGAAGAAATTAAGCCGCTTTGGCGCACATATTGTCGCGCAAATACGCCCAAGCCTCTTTATTCGGCGCGGAAATCAAATGATTGGCACCGATCATCGGCACATAAGCCCCGCCGTCAATATAGGCCGTATAGCCGCCGGCTTCCGCATGAAGCATGACACCCGCCGCATGATCCCATGGCTTGATGATTTTCGAACGATAGGCCGAATAATGCGCTCCGCCGGAAACAATCATCATATAGCCGAATGAAGCGCTACCCCACCAAGCCGGCTGCGGCAAACGGTTGTCTTTAAAAGCGACTCGACGCCCGACCGAGCCGGTCATACGATGAAATTCTTTAACATCCGCAACCTTTAAACGGCGTCCTTCATACCAGGCGCCGCCGCCTTTTTCACCCATAATCATACGTTTAAACACAGGATTATACAGCCATCCGGCCACTGTTTCGCCTTTATAAACCAAAGCGACGACCACACCTATTTCCGACCGTCCGTAGGCAAAGTTCATCGTGCCGTCAATCGGATCAATCACCCAAACAGGTCTGTCTTCTTTCAAATAATCTAAAACAGAGGGATTTTTAAAAGCGGCTTCCTCCCCGACAACAAGAGATTCCGGCAATAAAGCGATCAATTCCGCCGTCAGTCGTTTTTCCGTTTCGGTATCTGCCGTTGTGACAAAATCTTCCGAAGAGTTCTTTGTATCAACATCAGAGACGGATAAATGATTAAAACGCGGAATCACTTCCTGTTCGGAAACCGTCTTGATAATTCCGGCCACTTTATCCAAATCGGGACTACGCATAAATCACCTGTGGAAAGTTATTTTTAAACTTTGCGGCGTCTGCGGGATCAAGGCGGACGCGCACATGACAGATTTGATCTTCGTCGCAGCGTTCCAACACCTCGCCGACACGATATAAATACGCCAAAGCGGCGCCGTCGGCAACAGGAATATCGGCTGTAATCTCCAAACGTCCCGCCGCCAATGATTTTTCCAATAAATTCAACAGCTCCGGTATTCCTTCGCCCGTCACGGCAGAAATCAGGACATGTTTATCCTGCCGGGAAACCGCGCTTTGCAAAGCAGCATGTTCTTCCGTCTCCATCAAATCGGATTTGTTTAAAACTTCGATCAAGCCCTGATCGACTTGTTTGCTTACGCCCAATGCCTTCAAAACGTTTTCGACATCGGCTTTCTGCGCTGTTGTATCGGGATGGGAAATATCGCGCACATGAACGATTAAAGACGCTTCCAGCACTTCTTCCAACGTTGCGCGAAAAGCGGCAACCAATTCGGTCGGCAAGTCGGAAATGAATCCCACCGTATCGGACAAAATGACTTGTCTCCCGGACGGCAGTTTCAACATCCGCATCGTCGGGTCAAGCGTTGCGAACAGCATATCTTTGGCGAACACGTCCGCATTTGTCAGCCGGTTGAACAAAGTCGATTTGCCGGCGTTTGTATATCCGACCAGCGCCACGACAGGAAACGGCACGCGCTGTCTGGCTTTGCGATGCAACTGACGGGTGCGCTTGACTTCCTCCAGTTCTTTTTTCAGCTTAACGATATTATCCGTGATCACGCGCCTGTCGAGTTCGATCTGCGTTTCGCCGGGACCGCCCAGGAATCCCTTTCCGCCGCGTTGACGTTCCAAGTGGGTCCAACCGCGCACCAACCGCGATCGCTGATAACTTAAATGCGCCAGTTCGACTTGCAGAACGCCTTCTTTGGTACGGGCGCGTTCCCCGAAAATTTCCAGAATCAAAGCGGTACGATCAATGACTTTGCATTGCCACAATTTTTCCAGATTGCGCTGCTGAATCGGTGACAAAGCCGTATTCACAACCGCCAAAGTAATTTCATTGTCTTTGATCAAATCCCTGATCCGTTCCGCAGCGCCCTTGCCGATATACAGCGCCGCGTTCAGACGGTTCAGCAAAACGGTTTCTGCCGCAACGACGGTCAGGTCTATTGCGGCAGTCAGATTTTTAATTTCTTCCAATCCCGCCTGACTTGACCGCCCTGTGTCGGCTTTGTCTTTCAAAACGGGATTCAGAACAAAGGTCTTTTCAGACAAACGGGCTTTCCTATTTGGCTGAGGCTTCGTTTTCCGTTTCTTCTTCATCAAACAAAGAAACGGGAACCGTCGGCATAATTGTTGATACGGCGTGCTTATAGACCAACTGTGTATGGCCGTCACGACGCAGCAGCATTGAAAAATTATCAAACCAGGTAATAATGCCCTGAAGCTTGACGCCGCAGATCAAATAAACGGTGACCGGTGTTTTTGTTTTCCGCAGGTGATTTAAAAACATATCCTGCACATTTTGATTTTTATCGACCATTATATCGTTCCCCTTGTTAAAACCAATCGACTCTTTCTTAAAACATTTAAGCAAAAGAGTAAAGAACTGACAGCAGTTTTTCGCAATTTTTTACCGTCAGCACATCGGAACCGTCTTTGTTTTCCTTAGCCATCCTGACACGCAGACAACCGGAATTGCGGGCGCATTCCATATCCGCGTCCCCGTCGCCGACAAACCAGACGGGAGCGGATAATTTTCCGTCTTCATACACGATTCCCGTCCCTTCCAAAGCCTTAAAAACCGGATCGGCAGCCGGTTTGTCGCGTTCGGCATCCCCCGCTCCGACAACGGCACAAAAATAATCCGTCCACCCCAAATATTCTATTTCCGCGCGCAGAATCGATCCTGTTTTATTGCTGACGACACCGACCTTGCCCGTTTTTTGACAGGCCAATTCAACAACTTCACGCGCTTTGTCAAACGGCGTCAACATCGTTAAATGATGCTCGCGGTATGCATCCAAATAAACTTGTTTGGCTTCTTCCCATTTGTCGCCGAACAGATCCGGAAACGTTTCGCGCAGGGAAAGCCCCGTGCGTTTCTGATATTCCTCCATCGAATATTCGGGCAGGTTATAGTGTTGCCGCAGAACGCAAAAAGCCTTGTATAAAATCGGCGTCGTATCCATCAGGGTGTTGTCCCAATCAAACAGGATCGCTTTCGGGAAAGGGTACTTTACGGTCATCAGAAAAACTCCGGTCCGACAGAAAACATTTTTTCAACCTGCTTAACCGATTCGGCATCGGCGAACAGAACAAGCCGATCGTCTTTTTCAATCACGGTATCGCCGCGTAAAGGCAAAGGCGTCCCGTCCCTGACAATCGCGCCGATAATCACGCCGGCGGGCAGGCGCACATCGCGCAAAGCTTCACCGGCATATTCGAATGTATCGAACACGTCGGCTTCCAGAACTTCGCACAACCCCGACCGAATCGAATAAGCGGCATAGATTTTGCCGCGGCGGACATGCTGCAGAATCGAAGACACCATAATGTCTTTCGGATCAATAATCACGTCAATTCCCAAATTGACGACCAACTGCGAATACAGTGGTTTTTCAATCACGGAAACCGTTTGTTCCACTCCGTACCGTTTTGCCATTAAAGACGCCAAAATATTGTTTTCGTCCTTCGAGCTGACGGCGATCACCGTTTCCACAATATCGATATCGGCTTCTTCCAATAAAACGGTATTCAGGAAATCCCCGTGAATGATCGTCGTTTCGGACAATGTTTCGGCTAAGAATTTGGCGCGTTCTTCATTTTCTTCGATCAACGTCACATTCATATGAGACGCTTTTTCCAAATATCTGGCCAGATAAAGCCCGATATTGTTCCCCCCCAAGACCAAAATGTTTTGCGCCCGTTCCTGATCGCGGCCGAACAGAGTCAAAATCCGATGAACGGATTCGGAAGGCACGATCACATAAACGTCATCACCGGCACAAATGCGCGTGTTACTGTCAGTAATAATCAATTTTGAATCGCGCACCAAAGCCGCCACGACTGCATTAATATCTGGGAAAAGCTCTGTCAACTGGCGCAGCGGCGTATTGATCATCGGGCAAACATCATCGCAATGAATACCAAGCAAATAAACTTTGTCCATTGCTAACGGAATCACCTCAAACGCGCCCGGAAAAGAAATGTTGCGTCGAATAGAACGGGCAATTTCAACTTCCGGAGAAATAACGACATCGATCGGCAGAGCGTCATGCGTATAAAATTTGCGCCACTTCGGATTAGTGTATTCGTTTGACCGCAGACGGGCGATTTTCATCGGCACTTTAAACAATGAATTTGCGGCCTGACACGTCACCATATTGACTTCGTCGGACGCCGTCACGGCAATCAGCATATCCGCATCCTGCGCACCGGCCTGTTCCAATACGGACGGATAAGACGCAAAACCGACGACCGGCCGCACTTCCATTGTTGAAGTCAGTTCCGTCAAAAGCTCTTCGTTTGTATCAATCAAAACGACATCGTTGCCGTCTTCCGCCAGATAACGGGCGATTGTCGAACCGACCCGCCCCGCGCCGCATACAATCACTCTCATTTTCTTTTCCGTTTTCTATAGAGGGGAGTTATTTCCGTTTCGTTCTTTTCAATCAATTTATCATCCAAATTCAGCCGACGCATCTTTTTTAAAAGCGTATTCCGGTTTACCCCCAGAATTTTTGCCGTTTTCAAACGATTGCCCTGCGCGACTTCCAAAGTAACGGCTATCAAACGGCGTTCGACTTCGTTGATCACAGCGTCATAAACGTTCGTCAGTTCAACCGCATCCGCCGTTTTGGCATAAAACCGACGCAGATATTTTTCCACGACTGCTCCCAATCCTTCATTCTGATTCGTCATAACCGAAAAAGTCCCCTATCAAAGCCCGCATTGCCTCCGGTTTGTCCGTTTCATTAATTTGACGGCGAAATCCCGTACTTCCCTTTAATCCCAAAGAATACCACGCGATATGTTTTCGCGCGATAAAAACCGCCTTATGCCCGTAATATTTTTCCATTTCATCAAAATGGTCAAGCACAAGAGCGCATAAATCCGGCACTTCCGGCATTTGCCCGCCGCTTAAAAAAGCGGAACATTGCGACAAAGCCCAAGGCTTCCCCAACAGCCCGCGCCCGATCATCACGCCGTCCGCGCCCGTTTCTTTCAGACATTGTTCCGCCTGTTCCGGCGTGCGGACATCGCCGTTCGCAATCACGGGAATATCAAGAATCTGTTTTAATTGCGCGACCGCTTGCCAATCCGCTTTGCCGGAATAAAACTGCGCCCGCGTCCGTGCGTGAAGCGTTACCGCCGTCGCGCCGGCATCTTCCATTTTTTTGCCGAAATCCAAGAAAGTCTCTTCCTTTTCGTTCCAGCCCAAACGAAACTTCACCGTAACCGGCAAACGGACAACCTCAACAACAGCTTTAACGATCTTTTCAGCCCTTTCAGGATCGTTCATCAGCGCCGACCCGCCGCCCGCTTTGACGATTTTCGGCACGGGACAGCCCATATTGATATCGATGATCTGCGCCCGCTTCGTTTCCTCGATAATCCTTGCCGCTTCCACCATAACATCCGGCTTTGTCCCTTCCAGCTGAACGGCGACGGGCGCGTCCGTTTCTTCACACAGAGCCATTTTCCGCGTCTGTTTGTGCGCATGAACCAAAGACGCCGACAACACCATTTCCGTACACAGCAATTCATTGCCGAACCGTCGAATTATTTTGCGGAACGGAGCGTCCGTCACGCCGGCCATCGGCGCGCCGACAACAGGAGAAACGCTTAAATTTCCTATTTTTAACGGCGGAAAAGTCATCTTCTTCTTTTCTAAACGAAAAATCTGTTTTACTCTTTGTTTTGAAAAATTTAACAGGAGGAACAATCCATGGTCAAGGGTGCAGTTATCGTTGTCGCCGCCGGCAGAGGACACCGCTTCGGCGGAGAAATGCCCAAACAGTACAGAACGATCGGCGGGCAGATGATTTTAAGAAAATCTCTTGCTATATTTTGCGCCCATCCGTCAATCCGGTACGTCCGCGCCGTCATACACCCTGATGATATGGCTCTGTATCAATGCGCCGCGGAGGGGTTGCCCGTCCTGCCCCCCGTTTTCGGCGGAGCGACACGGCAGGATTCCGTCCGTCTGGGATTGGAAAGTTTAAAAGAAGAAGCGCCCGACTTTGTTTTGATTCACGACGGGGCCAGACCTTTTGTCGATTTCGGCGTGATCAACCGCGTGATTGCCGAAATTAAAGAACATCAAGGCGCGATTCCCGCCCTGCCCGTAACGGACACGATCAAAGCGGGGACGACGGAAAACGGAAAAACCGTCATCGCGCGCACGGTGGACAGAACCGGACTGTGGCGCGTTCAAACGCCGCAAGGTTTCCCGTATCAGGAAATTCTCGCCGCGCACGAAGCCGTCAAAGGACAGGAACTGACGGACGACGCCTGCGTCGCCGAACAAGCCGGCATGACAGTCGTTTTGACTACGGGCAGCGAAGACAACTTTAAAATCACGACGCAGGAAGACTTGTCCCGCGCCGAATTGCTGTTAAACGGCAAAGGAACGGATATCCGCACGGCGACAGGCTTCGACGTACATAAATTCTGCGAAGGTTCTTTTGTCACGCTGTGCGGCGTTCAGGTTCCGCATGACAAAGGACTGGAAGGACATTCCGACGCGGACGTTGCTTTGCACGCCTTGACAGACGCTTTGTTAGGCGCGATCGGCTCCGGCGACATCGGCTTGCATTTCCCGCCGTCGGATATGCGTTGGAAAGGCGCGGATTCCGTTTTGTTCCTGAAACACGCCGTTTCTTTGGTTCACGGATTGGGCGGAAAAATTTTAAACGCGGACATTACAATCATTTGCGAACGCCCGAAAATCGGCGCCTACCGCTTGGAAATGAGCGAAAAGCTGGCGGAAATTTTAAACGTTTCCGCTTCCCGCATCAGCATTAAAGCGACGACGACGGAACAGCTGGGCTTTACGGGACGCAAAGAAGGCATCGCCGCGCAGGCCTGCGTCAGCGTTTCTCTTCAAAATAGTTCCTTTTCATAGAGTAAACTTTTAACCAATTAACATATTGATTTATTTCATACGACAAATCATTGCCGTATGGATTTGTTTTTCTATCTGTATAAACAAAGAAGAAAATATATAGACAGAAAGAAATCCGACTTATTATCCCAGAATGATCCGGCAAGTAACTGTTCAAAATTTTGGATAAAACTTGTAAAGATAACGAGACGGAACGAAACAATAAAACAGAAAAAGAAAAAATATTACTTATGATAAAAATGAGAAATAACAAGCATATTCCTGATTTTATTCATTTATAAAAAGAATTATTAAATACAAAAAATCATTATTAGATAATTTATTAATTGTTTACAGTTAAGCTTCTCCTGATGAACTGCCCCGGGACTTTTTTTACTGTCCAATTTTCGGGGTACAGTTCATTCCGTTTCTTTTTAAAAAGGTTTTTTTCATGTCTGTCAAAAAATACGATCTTATTTTCAGTCTCGGAGCCGCTTGTTTATGCTCCTCAACGCTGCGTAAGAAAAACTTGCAGTTTTATTCCTATCCGTTGGATTGGGTTTTCGGCGGAGACTTTTCTTTCCGTGTTGATTTGTTGGTTTCCGATTTTAAAAATTATATCAACAAAGAAGACCTTGTCTTTACCGGAAAACAAAACGAAGCAAAACACAATTTGTGCGATGTCTATATGAACAAACGAAACAACATAGGATTTAATCACGATTTTCCCGTCGGCATCCCTTTTGAAGAAGCCTTTCCGATCGTCAAAGCCAAATATGAAAGAAGAATCAGCCGGTTGATCGAAAATATCAATCGAGCCAAAGATATCCTGATTGTTTATACAGTCCCCCCGTATCAACCTGAAGAAACTTCAGACAGCGCTTTGCTGAACGGTTATGAACGTATTGTCCAACGCTTCCCCAATAAAAATATCGACATTCTGTATATTTCCTGCGCCGATGAATTTTCAGAAACACCTGTTAGCGAACATATCAAAAAAATCGCGTTTGATTACAGAAGACCTGAGAGAAATCCTCCGCACGACGCGCGTCTTCTGCGAAAAATCGCGATTGCCAAAAAATATAAACTGCGGCAAACGCTGTCCGACCGGATACGCAACTTTGTTTTCAAAATGAAGAAAAGAATCAAACGCTGGAAAAGAAAATTCTGAATTATTTTACTTTCCGCCCATCGCTGTAAACGGCGACGATATCGCGTTTCGTCATCAGGTAAAGCGCGCGTTCGAAACGTTCCCTGACAGTCAGCTTTTTAGCGGGCATCGGAAAAGCTGAATCATCAACGACAACGGCATGCAGGCTGTCGCCTTCGGCAAAGCCGCTTTTCGCGCCGAAGAACTTCGCCCCCGCGGCCGTGCCGAGGTAAAACGCCTCTGCCACCGTTAAAAAGTCTTCCGTCCAATCCGTCTGAATCCGTTTCATTTTGGACGCGCGGATAGCCGAAGTTACGACTTGCGGCATCGCCAGCAACGCCCCGCCCGCGATGTCCGAACCAAGCGTTACGCGCACGCCTTCGTTCATCATTTTGCGCACGGGCGCAACGCCGCTGACCAAATTGATGTTGGAATCGGGACAATGCGCGACCCAGACGCCGTTTTCCTTCATCGCGTTGCGTTCGCGTTCGTCGGAATGGACACAGTGCGCCATCACGGTACGTTCGTTGAACAGGCCGTATTTTGCATAACTCTCCCAATATTGGGCGCAATCGGGATGAAGCTCTTTAACCCAGGCAATTTCCGACGTGTTTTCGGACAAATGCGACTGAACGGGCAAATTTCTTTCCTGCGCCAACCTGCCTAAGAAAGCCATCAGTTCGTTCGTGCAGGTCGGCGTAAAGCGCGGCGTCAAAATCGGTTTGATATGCCCGAATTTATCCGAAGCTTCATCCAGCCACGCCATTGTTTCGCGCATGGATTCTTCCGTCGTTTCGGTCAGCACGTCGCCGGAGTTGCGGTCCATATTGACTTTGCCGACAAAGCCGGTCATTCCCGCGTTTTCAAATTCTTCCATCAAAATCATCGTGGATTCTCGGTGCAGAGAGGAAAAGGCGCAAACGCGCGTCGTGCCATTGTCGATCATTTCCTTGGCCAGAGCGCGATAGACTTCGCGGGCATAGGCCGTATCCCTGAATTTCGCTTCCGTTTTAAAGGTGTATGTGTTCAGCCAGTCCAACAACGGCAAATCCATTCCCATTCCCAGCATCGCGTATTGCGGCGCGTGCATGTGCATATCGGCAAAGGACGGCATCACCAATTTGTCCGCATAATCCGTTAAAGGAGCATTGCGGTACGTTTCCGGCAATTCGGAAAAGACTCCTTCAATTTTGCCATTATTCAGCACCAGATATCCGTTTTCCGTAATATTCAGCTTGCCGAAAGCGGGCGCGTCAACGATATGTCCTTTGATGATCTGAACGGTCATACTTTTTTCCTTTCTGTCAGACATAAAAAAAGGCTTAAAACACCGCGTTAAACGGCGCTTCAAGCACTCATAGCAGAACAAATCCCTGTTCAGTAGAAACTTCCTCCGGCGTCAGAGGAATTATATGAGCCGTTTTTGATTCTATAAGGATTCCTGCCGGAAATGTCAAGACGACATACGGAAATATACAAGAAACTCTTTAAAATCAGATAGTTGAATCCTTCTAATTTTCAGATTTTACCAATTTTTTCAAACGAAGCGGTATCGTCAGATATGCGTCATACGCGGAAAATATATTCGCCGCATTTAAATGAAAATTACCCGCCGTCGTCAAAAAAACATTTTTTTCCGTCGCTAATTCCCTGATTTCATTTTCCTCTATCAAACGCTGTTTTTCTTTAAAAAAGTTCTGTTCCGTTCCTTTTAATATACGAACATCATGGTTTGGAAAATGATAATAAAGCCAATAAACCAGCTGCCAATCCTCAACGACGACGACATCATCCGCGGCAACATTTTGCTGAAACATCTGATAAAACAACGGCTGTACGCTTATTTCCCGGCGCATCTTATGCGGATAAATCATGGGATACAAAGAAAGAAGCAATAAAACGGTCAAAAGAATCTTATTTCCGCGATTATTAAAAACACCAAAAGTGAAAAAAATGACGGAACAGCCATATACAACATCCAAATAGCGGCCGACTAAAAAAGGAGAATAAACAAAAGAAATCGCAAACGGAATCCCCCACACGCCCAATGCAATAAAAACAGCCGCTTTTGATGTTCTTTTTTGATCGGTATTCTCTTCGTTCAACAAAAACTGAAATCCGACAATCCAAAGGAAATACATCATAAAAGCAGGAAGTTTTTGAAAAAACGCGTTTTGATTATAATCAAAAAAGAACTCTCGCCACGCATCCATAACGTATTCTTTTTTTATCCATCCCACTCCTTCGATATTTTGCTGCAGCAAAATATAAATTTCCGGACAAACAAGCAAAAACAAAACAGCGTTATAAATAAAGCACTTTTTAAACAGCTCTTTGTCTTTTTTCCATGACTGAAGTAAAAAAGAAACAGCGATCAAAGCACACGTCAAGGTTCCGTAGTAATGCGCCCATGCACCTAAAAATGCGTATATCAGATAAAAAACAAAATATTTTTTTGTTCCTTCCGACAAGGCCAACTGGGCCGATAAAAAAGACGCCGCGCAAAAGAAACTCACCCACGAATACATCCGTATTGTCAAAGCCAGAGAAAAAGACGCCGGCAAAAATAAAACAAGAACCGTATACCAAAAACCTGCTTTTTCCCCGTAAAGTTTTTTAATCATTCCTCCCGCGACAAAAGCCCCCGCCAACACACCGACGTAGGAAAAACATCTGGCCGCAAAAATGGAATCCCCGAAAACAAACAGCCACATTTTTAACAAAATAAAATAAACCGGCAGATGAATGTCTTCCACAGACAGAAACCGCAGCATTTCACCAAAAGGCATGCGCACTTCCAGCATAGTGGCCATATCATCATTATATAATAAAAAATGGCTGCCCAAATATAGAAAAACAATCCAACTGATCGTCAACAGAACAATGTTTATTTGATTATATGTCAATTTTTTCATTATGAATTACCGCTTTTAAATCTCAGTTTTTTTTACTCTAGCGTTTTTCAAAAAAAACGAAAGAAAAAACTTCAAACTAATGTTCCGAATGTTGATTTGACGGCGATCCCGTCTATAAAATGACAAATTCCGAAATAATCTTCTTCCGTTTCCGAAACGGCCGCCGTTTCAAAAACGGATAAAACGTCCGTCATATATTCCGGCCGGAAAAAATGGCGCGTCCATTCGTCAAAATACATATCCTCGCCGACCTTTTCGCCGATACCGTACGCTTTGTCTTTGACCGATTTACAGCGAATAAAGAACAATCCCCCCGCCCGCAAAGACCGGTGCACTTTGTCAATGATCAGACGAGTCATCGCATCGCCGAAATAGTGCAGAGACAGGCAGGCAAACACCGCGTCATAGCGTTCCGGTTCCAAATCCGATTTGGAAATGTCCGCGCACACCGTCCTGATTTTCGGATGGCGCAAAGCTTCGACGGTTTTCAGGGCTTCGTCGGAAATGTCCATTGCCGTCACGTTCATGCCGTTTGCCGCGAAATACAAACTGTTGCGCCCTTTGCCGCACCCCAAATCCAGAACGTCGTGCATATCCTTGATTTTCATCAGCTTAAACGCTTTTTCAGCAAACGGAGACGGTTTGAAATCCTCCTTCCAGTTCGCCCAGTTTTTATTCCAAACGCTTTGTTCCGTCATTTTCAGCCTTTTATTTTCTACGCTTTTATATTAGCTTTTATAAAAAATATAGCAAAGGAAGAATGAAATGGAAACGCTGGAGTTGCCGCACACCGTCAAAGTTTACGAATCCGACCGCAAAGGGGAACTGCACCTGCGCAGTTTGTTCAATTTATTGCAGGACGCCGCAGACAGGCACGCGGACGCTTTGGGATGCGGATACGAATTCTGCCTGACGCACGGCATCGGCTGGGTCGGCGCGAACTATCATCTGAAAATCGACAGACTGCCGAAACGGCACGAATCCTTTGTTTTAACAACTTGGGCCAGCGGCAGGACGGCCGTCTGCGGCATCCGCGATTTCAAAGCGGTCAACGAAAACGGCGAGATGCTGTTTTGCGCGTCCAGTCAATGGGCGTTGATCGACCTGAACAGCAAACGTCCCGTCGGCGTCGCCAAAAATCTGCCCGAATACCCGTTACACAACGAGCGTATGATCGAAACAAAATTTCCGGCGATCGCTTTTCCCGACCTGCCCGAAACGGAAACGCGCTTTCCCGTCCGGTACGAGGAAATCGATCTGAACAACCACGTCAACAACGCCGTTTATCCCGTCTGGGCGGCGGAAGGCGTGCCGCATTCTTTCCGACTGACGCACGACATTGCGGAAATGGAAATCGCGTTTAAAAAGCCGGCTGTTTTCGATGATGACATTGCCGTTTTTTCGCAAACGGACGGACTGACGACAACGCATAAAATCGCCTCGCCCGACAAGGAAAAAGAATTTTCCCGCGTGCGGATTTTGTGGAAAGAAGCGTAAAAAGACCTTTCATTGACTTTTACGGTCCTATCCGATAAGTTATATTTATGTTTTGGAAAAGGCTGAAATTACTTCCCGTTATCTGTTTGCTGGCGGCGCAAATCATTGTCGCCGGACATATTCACGATGACAATGAAGCCGTTCCCCATGAACAATGCGTTTACTGTCAAACGGCTGCGGAACTGTCCGGCATGGACACGCCGCAAGTCGTTTTTCCGGTCATTCCCGTTCGTATAGAAACACCACAAAAGATTTTAAAGGCGGCTCTTGTTTCGGATCAGACGTTAAGCACCGGTTATCATTCCCGCGCACCGCCCGCCGCATAAATTTATCCTGATTTTGAAATATCGCCGGAAACGCATCGTTTTCGGTGATTGGTGTTATCCGTAAACAAAAGGAAAAATTTATGAAAAATCAAAAAACGGCGGCATTGACCGCTTTGGCCGTGTTGTCCTGCCCGTTTTATGCGCAGGCGACGGAACAGGAATTATTAAATCGCATCAACCTGTTGGAAAACAGAATCAAAACTTTGGAAACAAATCAAGCTCAACCCTCTTCAAAAGGAAGCGGACTAAGCGCGTTCAATCCGTATATCAGCGTCGTTTTGAACGGCGCATACACGCATTATTCCCGTGATGAAAAAGACATTCCCGGCTTTCAGGTCGGCGAAGAAGGCGAGTTTGCGGACAAAGGCTTCGGTCTGGGAGAATCAGAAATTATGATCGGAGCGAACGTTGACGATAAATTTTCGGCGAACCTGACCGCTGCGATCGTCAGTGAAGACGGAGAAGACAAAATCGAATTGGAGGAGGCTTTTGTTCAATCCATCGGTCTGCCTTACGGAATCAGCTTCACGTTCGGCCGCTTAAAACCCGTTTTCGGCTATCTGAACGAAAAACACGCCCACACGGACGATTTCGCGGACAGGCCGCTTCCGTACCGCGTGTTTCTGAACAATGCCTATAAAGATGACGGCGCGCAGGTGTCCGTTGTTCTGCCAACGGATTTCTATGCGGAAATCGGCGGCGGCGCGTATCGGGGCGGCTTTTTCCCCGCAGCGTACGAAGGTTCCGGCATCGGCGCCGCGAACGGCTATCTGCGCTTCGGCGGCGACATAACCAACAATCAGTCCTGGTTGGCGGGTGTTTCTTATCTTTATGCCAAAAGCAAAGACTCCGAACGACGAACGGACGCTTTGGCCTTTGACGGCAAAGATCATCTTTATGCCGCGTCTTTAAAATATTCTTACGCGCCGAACGGCAACAACAAACAAAGCGAATTCGTTCTTTCAGGCGAATATATGTTCCGCAACGAAAAAGGAGAATACGACGACAGAAACGGTTCCGCCGGAGATTTTGACAGCAAGACTTCCGGTTGGTACGCGCAAAGCACGTTTAAATTCCTGACGAATTGGAAAGTCGGTTACCGCTATGCGCAGATGAAACCGAAAAAAACGTCGGCGGCTTTGAATAACACTGTTTTAAATGCGGAACACCATAAACCGGAAATGCACTCGATAATGGCGGAATGGGACAATTCCGAATTTTCGCGCATACGACTGCAGTACAATCGCGATAAGACCGGCTTTAAAAACGACAATCAGATTATCGTCCAGTACACGATGAGCTTCGGCGCGCACGGAGCGCACAGCTATTAAACGGAGGAAAAAATGATGAAAAAACTGACAATCACACTCTTTTCCGTTCTGTTGTGGCATACGGAAGCTTTCGCGCTGAACATTTTCGCCTGCGAACCGGAATGGGCGGCTTTGACCGGAGAAATCGCCAAGGAAAAAGCCGACATCTATTCGGCGACAACACCGACGCAGGACGTTCATTTTATTCAAGCCCGACCGAGCCTGATCGCACAGATCAGAAAAGCCGATCTAGTTGTTTGTTCGGGGGCCGATCTGGAAATCGGCTGGCTACCGCTGATTTTGCGCAAAGCCGGGGCTTCTAAAGTACAGGAAGGCGGAAGCAATCTGATTTACGCAGCGCATCATGTCAATACGATCGAAAAACCCGTCCGCATTGATCGGGCGGACGGCGACGTCCACCCCGACGGCAACCCGCATCTGCATCTGAACCCGTATAATATTCTGAAAATGGCTTCCGTCATTGCTGATAAACTGGCGGACATCGATTCCGAAAACGCTTCTTTTTACCGCGAAAACGAAAAAGCTTTCACGGCCGGTTTTTCCAGTTCAATCAAAAAATGGGAACAAACGGCAAAAGCGCTGAACGGTGTAAATGTCATTACCAATCACAAAAACATGTCCTATCTGTTCGACTGGCTGAACATCAAAACGGCGGGAACGTTGGAACCGAAACCGGGAATTCCGGCAACTTCCAAGCATTTAAGCGAACTGACGGCGACAGTGCGGCGCGACAACGTGCGTTTTATCATTCACGCGCCGTTTGAAAGCGCGAAGCCCGCGCAATGGCTGTCCGGACAAACCGGCGTCAAAACCGTTGTCCTGCCTTATACGGTCGGCGGGAACGAACAGGCAAAAACACTGCCGACATTGTTTGAAAACAGCATTGAGCTGATGCTGCAAGCGATGGAGAAATAAGATGCTGACTGAGCTTTCCATTTTGTTGCCCGCCTTGACGGTCGGGCTGTTAATGATGCTGATTCATGTGCCTTTGGGACAGGAAGTCCTGCGCCGCGGCATTATTTTCATCGACCTGTCGCTGGCACAGTTGGCAGCGATGGGAGCGGTGTTTGCAGGAATGGCGGAGCTTGGGACGATTGCGTCCCAAGCGGCCGCTTTGCTGTGCGCTTTGGCCGGAGGATTTTTGTTCAAAGCGGTTGAAACGCGGTTCAAAGAAATCGCCGAAGCCGTGATCGGCTGCACGTTTGTTTTGTCGGCGACGCTGATCGTATTGGCCTTGGCGGGAAACCCGCACGGCAGCGAACATATCAATGACATCCTGACCGGACAGTTGTTGTTCGCCGATTGGGGAAAAGTTGCCTTCGCCGGAACGGTTTTTCTGTCGGCGACGGTCTTGATTTATCTGAAACCGGAAGTGTTCTTAAAACGTTTTTTCCATATTGTTCTGGCAATCGTTATTACAACGTCCGTTCAGGTTTGCGGCGTGTATTTGGTTTTCGCTTCTCTGATTTTTCCTGCGGTCGCGACGGCATACATTACTGACGAACGCAAACGGCGGCTGATCGAATACGCGGGAGAAACAACCGGATTGATACTCGGATTAACCGTATCGTATTACTTTGATCTGCCGGCCGGTCCCGCCGCCGTGTGGGGCATATCGCTGATGATGCCGGTTTGTTTGTTCTTACGCGGGAAACTATAGATTTGCCCCGTTAAACAGGAATGAACCTTTTATTTTTTTAGTAATTGTTCCTTACGGCCGACAATCATATCGGATACCGGCCGTAAGGGCATCAGTTTTAAAGCGTGCCGGTTGGCAGAATATCCTCCCGCCGGGAGGGCGTTAAGTCCCTACGACTAGTAGTTTTCGGCGGCGATTTCATAATAGGCCTGTTCGTGCAGACAGGCGGGACAGATTTTCGGGGCTTCCGCGCCTTCGTGGACATAACCGCACTTGCGGCAACGCCATTTTTTCGGTTCTTCACGTTTGAAAACCCGCTCTTTTTGCATATTTTCCTGCAATTTGCGGTATCTCTGCCCGTGAAAGATTTCGGCGACGATCACCGCGCGATACATCTGCGCGATTTCGGGAAAGCCCTCTTTTTCCGCCGTTTCGGCGCACATCGGATAAAGCTCTTTGTATTCGTGTTCCTCGCCTTTCGCCGCGTCATCAAGGTTTTCCAAAGTCGAACGGATCTGTCCCGCCGGATAGGTTCCCGTTACTTCCAAATCGCCGCCTTCCAGGAATTTGAACATACGCTTGGCGTGTTCCTTTTCCTGATCGGCCGTTTCCAGAAAAATCGCCGCTATCTGTTGATAGCCTTCCTTTTCGGCGACGCGCGCCCAGTAGGTGTATCGCATTCTGGCTTGCGATTCGCCCGCGAAAGTCATTAAAAGATTTTTTTCCGTTTGTGTTCCTTTGACAGATTTCATTTGTTTTTCTCTCCTTTAAAGTTAAAAAATCACGGAATGAATGGCGACAGATAAATCAATCCGTTATCCACTTTGAACATCATTTTGACACCGGCTTCGCGCAGCTTCCTTTCGTCAATCAAATCTTTGTTTTTCAGCCGGATATGAACGCCGCCGTCCGCCGCGTGTTCGCCGCTTTCGATGTTGTGTTCGCCCCCCAAAGCTTTTTTGACCGCTTCGGACAGGGAGAACTTCTTTTCCGATGGAACGGGAATGTCCCGCGAATGTGTCCGCAAGTATTCCTCCATATCGGTTTTCAGATTTTCGGAAGCCGTCCCGAAAACCGCCTGAACGCCGGAACCGACACGCATAACGCCGGCCGCCCCCAACGCTTTCAGCTTGTCGTCGGACGCTTTTGACGGATCGTTCAGAATCAGGCGCAGACGCGTGATGCAGGCGTCAAGGTTTTTGATGTTTTCACGTCCGCCGAACGCCTCGACCAGCTTTGCCGCCATTTTCATTTTGTCGTCAGCGGCCGCGGGATCGGACGCCTGCGCCGCCGGAACGGGGGACTCGTCGTCCCGACCGGGGGTCTTCATATCGAACGCCGTAATGACGGCGCGGAACACGACGTAATACAAAACGGAGTAAACCGGCCCCAGAATAAAGACGACCCACGGCTTCGTATCAAGGGCGTAAAACAATGCAAAGTCAATCGCGCCCTGCGAAAACGTGTAACCGATATGCGCCCCGACCAGATTGACCAGCCCGAACGCCGACCCGACCATCACGGCGTGAATGAAATACAGCATCGGCGCGACGAACAGAAAAGAAAATTCCAACGGTTCCGTGATGCCCGTCAAGAAAGAAGTCAACGCCGCGGATGCCATAATTCCGCCGACTTTCAACTTGTTTTCGGGCTTGGCGGTGTGCAGAATCGCCAGAGCGGCCGCCGGCAGACCGAACATCTTGATTAAAAATCCGCCGCCCAGAATGCCGGCCGTCTTGTCGCCGGCGAAAAAGCGGGGAATGTCGCCGGTAACGACTTCGCCCAGCTTGTTCGTGTAAGAGCCGATTTCAAAAAAGAACGGCACATTCCAGATATGATGCAGACCGAACGGCAATAGAAGTCTTTCGACAAAGCCGTAAGTGGCTCCCGCGACCATCGGCGCGCTGTACGCCGCCCACATCGAAAATTTGCTGATTTTTTCCTGAATCGGCGGCCAGAACAGGCTTAAAAACACGCCGAGCACAATCGCCACCAAAGAGGTAATGATCGGCACGGAACGCTTGCCCGCAAAAAATCCCAGATAAGGCGGCAGCTGGATTCTGTAAAATCTTTTATAGATGTAAGCCGCGACGACGCCGACGAACAAACCGCCGAAAACGCCCGTTTCAATCGTCTTGATGCCCATATTCGTCGCAACGATTTTTCGGGCGAACGCAACGTCGTAATCCAACGACTGTGCCAGAACGCCCAACGTTTCCTGTCCTTCGGAAACGTGGAACCACAACACGTCCGCCATCACGCCCATCGTCGCCAACATCACGATGAACCCCGTAACCGCCGCCAACGCCGCGACACCGTCGTTGTCCGTCAGCCCCAATGTCGTTCCGATCGCGAAAATCAGAGGCATATTCGCGAAAATCACATTGCCGCTTTGGCTCATGATTTGAGGAATGATCGGCGGAATCCACGATATTTCCGCCGTCAACAGCCCCGACCCGATGCCTAAAAGCAATCCTGCGACCGGCAGAACGGCAACCGGCAACATCAGGGATTTCCCGATTTGTTGCAAAAACATAAACGCCTTTTTAATCATAATTTATTCTCCCCGACCGAATAAAAACTCTTCAACGATTTTATGAACGGCGGAGGCCGTTTCCTGCCCGACGGCCAGCCTTGCCAAATCTTCACACCTTGCAAACGACAAAGAACGGATTTGCGCTTTGACCGCCGGAATCAAAGGCGGCACGACGCTTAATTCTTTAACGCCCGAACCGATCAGAACGGGAACGGCTGTTTTATCGCCCGCCATCGCGCCGCAGACGCCGACCCACTTGCCGTGCTTTTTCGCGCCGTCAACCGTCATTTTAATCATACGCAGAACGGCCGGATGCAGACTGTCCGACAACGCCGCCAACTGCGGATTGCCGCGGTCGCAAGCCATTGTGTATTGCGTCAGATCGTTCGTGCCGATCGAAAAGAAATCGACATAAGGCGCCAAAACGTCCGCCGTTACTGCCGCCGCGGGGACTTCGATCATAATGCCCGTTTCGACCGCCGGAGCGTTCATCAATTCCCGTTCTTCCGCAACGATTTGTTTGGCAAGCTTCAATTCCTCCAGCGTCGTTACCATCGGGAACATAATGCGGATTTTGGTTTTGTCCGCCGCCTTTAAAACCGCCCTGATCTGGGAACGGAACAGTTCCTGATATTTCAGGCTCAGCCGCAGTCCGCGCACGCCGAGGAAAGGATTGTCCTCCTCCGGTTCTTTGATATACGGCAATTCCTTGTCGCCGCCGACGTCAAGCGTCCTGACGATAACGGATCTGTCTTTGCCCGCGATTTCGGCGATCTTGCCGTAAACGGCCGCCTGTTCCGCTTCGCTCGGGGCTTCCTGCCGGCCTAAAAACAAAAATTCCGACCGCAACAGTCCGACCGCTTCCCCGCCGGAGGAAACGACGCGGCTTGTATCTTCCGCGCTGCCGGCATTGCCCGCGATTTCCAATCGAACCCCGTCCGTCGTTATCGCCGGTTCGTTTCTTTTTTCAAACAGTTCCGCCTGTGCTTTATGTTCGTTTTCTTTCCGGCCGACGGCGATTTTTATTTCCTTTTCGTCGGGATCAAGGTGCAATTCCCCTTTTTCGCCGTCCAACAGAACCGGCGTGCCGTTGATGATTTCCAACACCTTTTCGGACAGTCCCGAAACGGCGGGAATCATCATCGAACGGGCCAGAATCGCCGCGTGGGAGGAAGCGCCTCCGCCGACCGTCGCAAAGCCCGCGACCTTTTCACGATCAAGCAGGACCGTATCGGACGGCGTCAGTTCCCGCACGATGATGACGGCGTTGTCCGGCAGACAGATTTTTTGTTCCGTCCCGCCCGTCAACAGCCGTAAAACCCTTTTGCCGACGTCTTGCAAATCCGCCGCGCGACCGGCCAGCAAAGCGTTTTTCATTTCGGCGAACCGGCGCGACTGCCTGTTGATCGTCTGTTGCCACGCGAAAGCCGCGCTCCACCCGTCATCAATCAGTTTTTGAACGTGTTCGACCAGCTCCGGATCTTCCAGCAATTCCTGATGAGCGGCGAAAATGGCGGCTTTTTCCTTACCGTCTTTTTTCATTGTTTTTTCATATAAATCCGCCAGCTCATCGGACGCTTCCGCCAAAGCCGACATCAGCTTTTCCTTTTCTTTGGAGGGCGGCGCGCCGAATTCCTCCACATCGAAAGCCGCGTCCTGCAGCTGAACCGCCACACCGACCGCTGTTCCGGCGGAAGCCGCTATCCCGAAAAACAAATTTTCTTTGTCCTTGCTTTTTGCGGATTTTTCTTCCTTCAAGACAACCGGTTGAGCCAACTCTTCCCCCAAACCGGTTTCAACCAGAGGAATAAGCGCTTTCATTGCTTCCGTTGCGTCAAAACCGTCCGCCGTCAAACGGACAAGAGCTCCGTTTTTAATATCCAGCCCCATTACCGCGGTTAGGCTTTTGGCGTTCGCTTTTTTATTTCCGCAAACCAGCTCGATTTCACTGTTAAATCGTTTTGCCGAATTGACCAAAACAGCGGCGGGACGCGCGTGCAGCCCGACCGGATTCTTAATCTTGATTTCCCAGGATTCGGCTTTCATTCCTTTGACGGACGGCATCGGAATGATTTGCGCGTCTTTTTTCAAAGCGACCGTTAAAATCACATCTCTGCCTGCCGTCACATCTTTATTCGTCATCGCGGTTATACCCGTTGTCCTGTCCATATTCGCGACGACGATTTCCGTTAAAAGGCTTTTGCCGTTTTTTTCGATGACTTCGGGTTGGAAGGTAATCAGACTATCACCTTTTTTGACCGTTTTTCCGACCGATACTTTCACGTCGAAGCCCGCTCCTTTCAATAAAACGGTGTCCAGTCCGACGTGCATTAAAATCTCGACGCCCTGCTCGGTGCGCATAGTCAACGCATGTTTGGACGAATGAATGTTCACAATCGTTCCGTCACAAGGCGCGCAAAGCACAAACGACGACGGATTGATCGAAACGCCGTCTCCGATCGTTTTTTGCGCGAATACCATATCCGGAACGGTTTCAATCGACTGCGTCTTTCCCGAAACGGGGGCGTACAGTTCCAAAATTTTTTCTTTGATCATAGCAATCTCCCGTAGCTGATTTGCCCTCAAGTCTAAGAAAATAATAATCTATTTCCCAGACGATAACAAGGCTATAAATCCCTTGGATACAAAGGCTTTCGGAACGAACTGATTTTATTTTCTTTCTTTTCGTTCCGATTGCGGGTAAATATAAAAAACAAAAAAAACAACGAGGGTGCGTCGCTATGGAAATCAGAGATAACGCCAAGTATTTCCGTCGGGAAATTTTGATTCGCCTGATCCGTTCTTTTTTAAAGAACCGGTTGGTTTTGGACGTGGATAAAATCCCCGTCGAAATCCTGCCGACAAGACAGGCTGCTTACCGATGCTGTATTTATAAGGAACGCGCGATTTTACGGACGCGCTGCCTGGCGGCTTTGGGTTTCCGTGTCAAAGAAGACGACGAAGTCACGCCTTTGTCCGAATACGCCCGCCGCGCTTTAAACAGAGAAAAGCCGACACCGCCCGTGATGACCGTTCTGGACATCGCGTGCAACGAATGCGTCACATCGCGTTATGTCGTCACGGAACTGTGTCAAAGCTGCCTGGCCAGATCGTGCGCTCTGGCCTGTCCTTTTGATGCGATTGATATCACCAAAGGTCCCGCCCGCATTGATCCCGATAAATGCAAAAGCTGCGGCAAATGCAAAGAAGCCTGCCCGTATCAGGCGATTATGAAACGCGTCGTGCCGTGCGAAAGCGTCTGTCCTGTCGGCGCGATCCGGCGCGGGTCGGCAGGTCGCGCGGAAATCGACTTTACCAAGTGCGTTTCCTGCGGCCAGTGCATGCGCGCCTGTCCGTTCGGCGCGGTTGTCGAACGTTCTCAGATGATCGACATATTAAAAGCGATGCTGACGGAAAAGAAAAAAATGGTCGCCATGGTCGCGCCCGCGATTGCCGGACAATTCCCCGGAACGGTCAAACAAGTCGTTTCCGCGTTGAAAGCGATCGGCTTTTCCGGCGTAATTGAAGTTGCCGTCGGCGCAGACATCACGACCCGAAACGAAGCCAAAGAATTTATCGAACGTATGGAAAAGGGCGACGCCTTTATGACAACGTCATGCTGTCCAGGGTACATCGAAACGGTGAAACGGCACATTCCCGAACTGAAGCCATTCGTTTCCGACACGGCAACCCCGATGCACTACACGGCGGAGCTGGCAAAAAAAGACCCGCAGGCGGTTACCGTATTCATCGGCCCCTGCGTTGCGAAGCGGTATGAGGGGCTGAACGACCCCCTGATCGATTTTGTAATGACGTTTGAAGAACTGGACGCTTTGTTCGAAGCGACGCAAATCAACGTTTCCGACTTTACGGAAGCGGACTTTGACGTCCTGCCGTCCGCACAGGGACGGGGATTCGCGGTAACGGGCGGCGTCGCGGCGGCGGTCAACGCGGTCGTAAACGGCCGAGTCGAAATGAAACCGGTGTGCATCAACGGCATCAAACCCGCAATGCTGCGTTTATTCAAAACGTATCCGAACGGCAAAGCCCCCGGCAACCTGATTGAAATGATGACGTGCGAAGGGGGATGTATCGCCGGCGCCGGCGTGGTGTGCAGTGCAAAGAAAACAATCAAAGACGTTGAAAAATTCGCCGCCGAAGCCACCCCGATCACACCGGACGACAATAAAACGAAAAAGTGATCGCGCGCAAAACGCGCGGTTTTCTGATGACAAAAAAACACTGCCGATTGTGTCTTTTTTCAACCAAAAATCATTGTTATTGTTAAAAAATATCCCCCCCTCCCCCTCATTTTTCTTTACAAGATTTTCTTTTCAGCGTTTAATAAATACTAGGTAATTTTTTTAATTAGGAGGGTTCAAATATGAAAAGGATTAGCATTACAGCGTCCATCGCCTTTGCGGCGCTGTTCGCATTTGCAGGTGATGCGGAAGCCGTAGTGAATGACGGCAACTCAAATCTGCAGCACTACCAAAGCCTGGCTGTGTATGAAGGCGGCGGCGGTGGCGGTGGCGGCGGTACGACCACGACCACGTACTGCAACGCCGGCTATTATCGCAGCGGTTCAAGCTGTTATGCCTGTGCCGCAGGAACATATAAAGCGGGATACAACACCAATACGTCTTGTTCGACTTGCGCCGCGGGAACATATTCCTCAGCGGGCGCTTCGTCCTGCACGGCTTGCGCCGCAGGAAAATTTTCCGCAGCGGGTGCTTCGTCCTGCACGGGTTGCGCTGCGGGAACGTACGCCTCCGGCACGGGGAACGCATCCTGCACAACTTGTCCGGCGGGAACATACGCCGGAAACGGCGCTTCGTCCTGCACTTCCTGCCCCAGCGGAACCACTTCGCCGGCGGGATCATACGCATCATCGGCCTGTGTCACCGTTGCGGCGACCAACACCGTCAGCGGCAACTGCCCGAGCGGTATGAAAAAATCCAGCGACGGCAACAGCTGCGTCATCGATGTCGTAACAAGCATGAACGTGAGCGCCGCGTGTTATAATTATGCGCTATCAGCAACCGCCAGCGCGCACGATGGCGATCTGGCTTATTATTAATAGGGGGGCTGATCATGAAAAAATACACGTTATTTATTCTGGCCGGTTTCCTTTTCTTTGCCGGTTCAAACGAACTTCAGGCGAGGGCCGTTAAACTGGGCCGTTCAACCGGCTCGGGAACCTCGTCCGGCTATCAGTTTCAGCCGGCCAACAATGGCGGCTCCGGCAAAACAACTTTCTGTCCCGCAAATTGCGCACAATGCAGCGGAAACACTTGCGAACGTTGCAAATCCGGCTATCTGCTCAGCAACGGTCAATGCACGACATGTCCGGCCGGTTTTACCTGTTCCGGAGATGGCTCGACAACTTGTTCGCGTACATGTTCGGCGGGCTATTATCGCGACAGCAACGACTGCAGCTGCGTAAAATGCACGGCGGGGACATATAACGCCAGCTCCGGCAGCAATACGTCTTGTTCCGCTTGCGGCGCGGGAACGTATTCCGCAGCGGGCGCTTCCGCCTGCACGCCTTGCGCGGCGGGAACATATTCCGTCGGCACGGGGAACGCGTCATGCACAACTTGCGCCAGCGGAGAATACAACTCCGGCACAGGAAACACATCCTGCTCGTCATGTACAAATATTATCGGCTCGAACGTTGCGAGTGTCAGCTGTACATCCACGGGAACGATTTGCTCTTTCACCTGCACCAACGGCTATCGTCAATCAGGCAATTCCTGCGTCAGCATGTGCTCGGGCGTAAGCTGCATATCGGGATATACGCCGACCGCAACTTCAAACGGATGCACCTGTCAAGCCTCTTGCAGCAGCTCGCAGATATGGAATCCTGTCGTCAGCGCGTGCGTAGCTCAAATCTGCCCGTCAAATTGCGCGGATTGCAGCAAAGGATATTGCGCAAGCTGCAACTCCGGTTATAAGTTGAACAGCAGCGGCACATGCTCTTCAATCAGTATCGACTCAGGTTCGAACAGCGGTTCTAACAGCGGCTCTTCAAGCTCAAGCTCGAGTTCCAGCAGCAGTTCAAGCGGCAGTTGTACATACATCACAAAAACTGACGTTTGTGGCGTGTCCTATAGAGTATGTTCTAATTATACATATATCAGTCAGTTCGGTCAGTCTTGCACAAGCAGTTCTCAATGTTCCAGCGGCCTGTGCGCAGACTGCAGCGGTACGGGACAAGGCAGTTCCTGCCGTTAGCCGAGATATAACCTAAACGTCGTATGTTCTACGATGTCAAGAAACCGCGGAAAGATTGCCGCGGTTTCTTTTTATCCGCATAAAAGCGCGGATAACGATATTAAAAGAGTGTTTAAAAAACGACGCGAAAACCCGTTCCCGAAAAAAATCCGCCGGAAAAGCGTTTTCCCGAACGGGCAGTTCATTTCAAAACGTCAAAAATCCGTTGCGCCAACGTCGGACTAATCCCTTCGACTTTGGCGATTTCTTCAACATTGACGGCTTTAATCGCCTTGACGGAACCGAAGTGTTGCAGCAAAGCTTTTTTGCGTTTTGCGCCGATGCCGCCGATCGCGTCCAATGCCGATACCAACGTGTCATTGCGCCGTTTGATGCGGTGCGTGCTGATGACAAAACGGTGTGCTTCATCACGCAAACGCTGGATATAGTGCAATAACGGATTGTCAAATTCCAAATTCAACGGCGGTTTATCCGCAAAATGAAGCGTTTCCTTGCCCGCGTTGCGGTCTTCGCCCTTGGCGACGCCGATCGCGACCACGTCGGAAACGTTCAGCTCTTTTAAAACCTCCAAAGCGACTTTCAGCTGTATCGCCCCGCCGTCAATCAGAATAATGTCCGGCAGATTTTTTTCCTCCAGCCCCCGTTTAAACCGGCGGGTCAGCACTTCGCGCATCATCCCGAAATCGTCGCCGGGAGTAAACGTGTCCCATGAAATGTTGAATTTGCGATACGATTTCTTGTCAAAACCTTCCGGCGTCGCGACAATCATTGCGCCGACCGCGTGCGCCCCCTGAATATGGCTGTTGTCATACGTTTCGACACGACGAACAGGCGTTTTCAATCCGGCCAGTTCCCGCAGCTGCTCCAACAAATCGGCGCGCGAAGCTCCTTCCATACGTTTGCGTAAGAGCGCTTCTTTCGCGTTTATCACCGCCCGTTCGACCAAACGGCGGCGGTTTGCGCGCACGTTGTCGGCGATTTTCACCGCATATCCCGCTTTGTCGCTCAACGCTTGGGAAACAATTTCCTGTTCGGGCAAAAGCGTTGATACCAAAATTTCATTCGGAATGGTATGCGTCATATAAAACTGGCCGATAAAAGCCTGCAGTATCTCTCCGTCCGTCCGTTCTTCCGTTTGAGAAAAAAAAGACGCAAAATTGCCGCACGACCGACCGCCCCGGTAAAAGAACATCTGAACACAGCTTTGTCCCTTGTCGGTAAAAACGGCGGCAATGTCGCAATCGGAAATGCCGTCCAAATCGCTGCTTTGACTTTGAATCTGGTTCAGCGCACGGATACGGTCGCGGTAAACGGCCGCTTCCTCATAACGCATCGCCGCGCTTGCCTCTTCCATTTTTTGCGCCAAATCCGACTGCACCCGCGTGCTTTTGTGATGCATAAAAGCGCAAGCCTGATCAACCAAAGCCATATACTCTTCTTTTCCTATTTTTCCGGCGCATGGCGCGCTGCATCGCTTGATCTGATGCAACAGACAGGGACGCGTGCGGTGATAAAACACGTTATCCGTACACGACCGCAGCAGAAAAGCCTTTTGCAGCACCGCCAACGTTTCATTGACTGTCAAAGCCGAAGCAAACGGCCCGAAGTATTCGCCCTTTTTTGTCCTTGCCCCGCGGTGTTTCATCATTTGCGGCCATTTGTCCTTCGTCGTGATCAGAATATGGGGAAAGGTTTTGTCATCTTTCAATAAAATATTGTAATAGGGTTTCAGTCGCTTGATCAGATCGTTTTCCAGCAAAAACGCCTCCGCTTCCGTTTTGGTTTCGATGATTTCGATTCGTTCGATTTCGGATATCATTCGTTGAATCCGCATGCACGTCCGTTCGGGGTGCGCATAGTTTTCCAACCGGCGGCGCAGGCTCTTCGCTTTGCCGACATACAGGACTTTTTCCTGTCCGTTCAGCATGCGATAAACGCCGGGACGTTCAGGAAACAACGGCAAATGCGCCGCCACATACGCCGCCCCTTTCAAGGATTGTACGGATTCGTCAGATTCGGAAAGAGAAAAACCATCGTTTTTTTCATTTATCATATTGATATTTAATCCTTTTTACCGTTTTTTCCTGAATATTTGAAGTTTTCCCCAAACCTGTGGATAACTCTGTGTAAATTCTCGTCTCATCTACTTTTGATTAAGGGTTTCCCTTGCTTTTTTTCATTTTGCCTATTTTTTAGGCAAATCGCACAACATATTGTTTTTACAGTATTTTTTATAATCAAGAATTATTTTTAAAATTTTTTTATAACTTCCTCTTGATTTATTTTTCTGGTTGGAATAGCTGCATCCGCTTGTGGATAACTTTTGATAAAAACAAATGACTCGTTGATATACCAAGGATTACCAAAAAAACGATCAGAAAAGACTCGCCTTTTTTTCCGCCATTCCACTGACATCAAGTTTCAGAGTCTGTCCCGAAACAACTTGATTTTCAGCCAAAAAACAAACCGTTTCCGCAATTTTCCGAATTTGAGAATCATCCGACGGCGAATCGACAACGGCCAAACCGGCAATTTTGATTTTATTTCTATATACACCGGCCGCCGAAGCGATTAATCCCGGCAAAGAAGAACACGTCAGCGCATACGCAGACAGTTCTTTCGGCGATTCGGGAAAAACGGAAACAATCGCGCCTTCCCGTCCTTTCGGCAGACTTGCAGCAAACGAACGCATCAAAACAAACGGCGCGCGGAAATTAACCGCCATGTTACAATCCCATCCTTCTGCGGCTTCATCTTTGGCAAATGTAAAAGCATGACAAATCAGCACATCAATCGGACCATATGTTTTCGTCACGGACGGAATTAAATCCGCCGTTTCTTCATAAGAATTAAAGTCTGCGCGGAAATAAGCCGTTTTAACGTGATATTTTTGTTGTATTTCTTCGGTCAAATGCACCGCTTGCGCCGCCGATGTGTGGCAATGGACGATCACATTATAACCGCGGGAAGCAAAAGCGTGCGCAATCGCATTTCCGCGTTTGCAGGCCCCTCCGGTAATCAGAACAGTCTTTCCGTTTGTCTGCGTCTTAATAACAGTCGGCGTTGAAACAGGCTGAGTTAAAAATGAAGGCAAATCATCGGGCTGATTTTTATTTTCATAATGAGACGACGCGATATCACTGAAAAATCCTGTTGAAAACGCACTATTTCCTTCAGGAACGGTCTTAGCCAAAGATAATCCGGCCAACAAAGAGGATGCCTGGGCCTTCTCGGATAAAATATTCGTTTTTCCGACAACAACGATTTCTTCTTTGCTCGTGTTAAAAATAATGCGAACGTCACTTTGAGCGCTTGCCGAAGCAGCCGTTCTGATTTTCACACAAGATAATAATTCTTTATAAATTTCGACAGACGCATCTCCTGTCAGGATCAAACGATTCGTGTCGCTGCCTTCAACCAAAAAAGTCACGCCGGCGATCGGAATCGTTTTTTGATTTTCAAATCCTTCCAAATAAAGAGTGTCTTCAAATTCATCCGGAATTTCGACTGTTGCCGACAAAATCGGCATCTGAATTTGCGGCCAATCGGAAACGGCGCCGATCACACGGTTCCGCGTCAAAGCCGCCAAATTGCGCTCTCCGATATGCAAATTCAAAGACAATTCGGATTTTTGCGTCAATACATCAATAAAATCCAATATAACGGAAGAGCCGTCTTCCTGCGGCGCAACCGAAAAACGATGCGGACGATCGGAACCGAGATCCGAAGCATGAGCATTCCCGAAACTGTGAAAAATTTTTCCTTTAACCGAAAATACCCGTCCGCTGTTCGACTGCCAGATTAAAACAGGTTTGGACGTTCCGGAATCCGCCGGCAACGCTTCTTCAAAAACAGAGCTGTCCTCTTTCTGCCAAATAAGTTTTCCCTGATTCAAAGCGGGACGCATTTCCGGCTGTGAAGGCGGCTTTAAAAATTTCCAAAAACCGCCATGTCCGGCGGCTGCGTCTTGGAACCATTCAAAATCTTTATTTAACGCATACCCGTTTTCAATAACAAAAAAAACAGGAGTCCTGCCGTTTAAACGATTGCCCAAAAAAACAGAGCTGACTTTCGGAATCAAAACGTCTGCTCCGGCATTGGCAAACAAAGTCCTGATGTCATAAAAAACACCGTCAGAGATTGAATAAAAACCGACAAAATGACCGTTTCCGTTCGCATTTAAAAACGTGACTTTAATCGGCGAGTCATCGTTGATTCGCAAAATGGAAGCATCAAAAGAACAAACCCTGCGCATCATTGACTCCGTTTTTTTAATCACGCTGCGGCTTATTCAAACTCAGCAAAAAGCGTCTGAATAAAACCGTTAAAGACGTATACCACGGGAAATAACGGATTTTAACGCCTTTTCGCGCATAGAACAAACAAGCCTGCGCACATGCCTGCGGATTAATCGGTTTCTGCCAAAAAGAATAACGCCGCGTGCCGACCGTATCCCAATCATCCGCTTTAATCGTCGTGACGGACACATGATTTTGTGCCATTTGAGATTGAAACCCCTGCAGCCAGATGTGCAACGCCGCTTTTGTCGATCCGAACGCATAGTTGTCCGGCATACCGTATTCACCGGCAGCCGAACCCAATACTATGATTTCACCGCAGCTTTGTTTCTGCAAAATCGGAGCCATCGCCGACAAAAAATAAACTTGTGAAAAATAGTTGATTTGGAACATATTTTTAATTTTTCCCAAATCTCGGCCGCATTCTTTTTGGGTATAGACCGTTTCCAAAGCGGAAAAAACACTGATGATGTTCTTTGCCTCCGCTTCGCATTTTTCCGCCGTTTTTGCCAAAGAATCCAAATTAGCCGTATCCAGCGGCAGCGTCATCACTTCGACATCGGGATAACGCGCACGAATATCGTTGGCGGACAAAGTTAAATCGTCATCATCTTTTCCCAACAAAATAATGTCGTGTCCGGCTTTTGCGGCTTCGCGGGCAAAAGAACGCCCGATAACACAGGTTCCGCCCAAAACGATCCAAGTACGTTTATTGTTCATATTTTTTCTCTCCCGAAAACAGACGGCGCCCGAAATCCGAATCAAACTTTTTTTGCGGATCAAACGTATTTCTGGCTTTCGTGAACTTTTCCAAATTCTTGTACATCAGCACCAGATTGCGCGGTTCCAACAAAGCATCGTCCTGCAAAGAAACGCGCCCGTTATGTTCACCGACGACCATAATCAAATGTTTTAAAAAATCCTCCAGCCCTTTGCGGCGGAAGAAATCCAGACTTAACGTATAACCGCGCAATGCCGATCCCAAATAGGAAAGCGTATCTTCTTTTGTCAACACCAGTTCCGCGCGGCAAGCTCCGATCCGCGTTTGCGCCAGCTCGGTCAAAATCCGCCGAAGCGCCTGAGGTCCCTCCGCTTCGGAAAAAGAAACCCGCAGCTGATAAATCCCTTTATTGGAAAACACCCGCACATTATCGGAAGAATATAAAAACTGTTCATACGGCTCTATTTTTTGACTCTGTGCCGCCGCCAACCGGTAACGCAGATTTTTTAACAACGGCATCGCCGCAATATGCAGCGCCAAATGCGGCAAGGTCATCTTGATTTTCGGCAACGGAAAAGTCGATGAGGGAGCCGCGTCTTTCGTAAAACAGGCCGTCTTTAAAATACCGCGTCCCACCGCTTCCGGTTTGGCGGAAGTATCAATCCAGACAGAACAAAAATCGGCTGTTTTCCGGACAGACTTTAAAAGCGACATTAATTCGTCCAAATGAGCCACGCGGCGTTTTTCAACCAAGACATTTTCCTGCGGCCGTTTTAATAATGTAATGGAAACAAGACTGATAATACCGATTAATCCCTGACCGCCGACGACCGCTTTAAACAACGTTTCGTTTTCTTTTTCGCTTGCCCGAACAGTCGTACCGTCCGCCAAAACAACATCAATCCAGTTGACTGATTTTGCCAAAGACATGCGTTTATGAGCGTTTTGTCCGATAATATTCGCCGCGATTGCCCCACCCAGCGTATACTGCCCGGAATCCGACGCCGTCGCCAGCATAAAGCCCTGCGGCGCATAAAGTTCAGTAATTGTTTTCAGCATAATCCCCGGTTCGCAAACCAGTTCGCCTGTTTCCGGATCAAAAGAGCGAATGCAATCCAAACGTTTTGACAACATCACGGCGCCATCGGTGTTCAACGCCTGATCCGCATAACTGCCGGCCGACCCGCGGACGATAATACCGTTTTTGCCGACTTGTTCCAGATACTTGGCAATATCCGCGACACGTTCCGGCCGACAAACCTGAGAAACACCGGAATTTGTCTGTCCCCGGCCTCTCAGTTTCATTTCATACCAATGCATTGCATCACTCCCTGTTAAAACAGGAAGTAGTGTACCCGAAAAAGAAAAAGAATTGAAGCAGTTTCGGTTTTAAAATAACGGGCGTACACTGTCCAGATAAGGCTTGAGTTCCAATGCCAAAGATTTTTCCGGCCGACCGCCCCAGATACGAATGATTTCCGCCGCAGTCAAAGCCGCCAGTTTACCCGCCGCGGGCAGGCTCATACCCTGAGAAAGTCCGTAAAGGAAGCCTCCGGCGAAAGCGTCTCCGGCCCCCGTGCTGTCCACAATCGCCTGATGATTTTCGGAAGCCACCGTCGCTATACCCTGATCCGAAAAAATGCATGCGCCCTTTGATCCGCGCGTCATTGCCAAAACCTGACGACGGTCCGACAATACATTCATAAAAGCGTCCATATCCGTCACGCTGCGGTCAATTTCAAAACAACCGCGAATTTCACGTTCGTTGCCGATCAAAATGTCGGCCTGAGTCCGGATTGTTTCAATCACTTCCTGAACAGCGACCGCGCGGAAGCTCAAATCATGCATATTAAAAGCGACCTTTACGCCCGCCTGCTTTGCCGTGTTCAGTGCCAGCATCACAGCCTGACGCGCCCGACGGGAAACCAGCATTTGCCCTTCAATAAACAAAATTTTTGAATCAAGAATCGTTTGTACGTCTATGTCCGCTTCGTCTATTTCTTCGCAAATCCCCATATTAAACGCAAACGTACGGTCGTGATCCGGCGTAACCATCACCAAACATCTGGCGGTTGCCCGATCAATTTCGCGATCAAACGGCACTAACGGGACACATGATCTGATACCGGATTTATCAAACGCTTCTTTAAATTTTTCCCCCATAGTGTCTCCACAGGCTTTGCCGATAAAAGCGGCTTTTCCGCCCAAAGACGCCACGTTTGCCATCGCGTTCGCCGCCGTGCCGCCCGGAATGACGCGGGAATCCGCCAAGTTTTTCCGAATCTCGCGCAAAACGGCAATCGGCAGGGTGTTTCCCTGTCCTTTAGTCAGCGAATAATCCTGTAAAAATTCTTCCGAGACATTGGCCACAACATCCACAAAAGCCACGCCGATAGCGGTTACGTCAAAAGTCGTCATGAGGGGGTCTCCGTATGAATCACGTTATCGGAATTTCTTTATATCGACAGAAGATGTAAAAGGCGAGTCAAAAATAAAGAAATTTTTAAAACAAGACAAAGCGCCGTTTTGAGAAGAAGCTCCATAACGCCCGCCTCCGATTAAAAAACAAGAAAATCCAGGACGCAAACGACTCGTTCTTCGTTTTAAAGCAACATCAATTCCTGTTCGCCCTGCCTGCTTTTTTTCTTGACCGGAGGACGACACACAAAAGACAGCTTGCCGTTTTTGGCACTTAACCGCACTGTGCCGCCATGCGTCAAATTGCCGAACAGAATTTCTTCCGCCAACGGCTTTTTAATCTGTTCCTGAATAACCCGAGCCAGCGGTCGCGCGCCGTTTTGCGGGTCGAATCCTTTTTTGATCAGCCAGTCTTTCGCCGAATAATTGACTTCCAAAACAATCTTCCTATCCGCCAAACTCTTTTTCAATTCGTTTAAGAATTTGTCCGCGACCCGTCCCATAATTTCCGAATCCAATCGGACAAACGGTATCACCGCATCCAAACGATTTCTGAATTCCGGCGTAAACAGCCGCTCGATCGCTTCCTTATCTTCGTCAACACGTTCCGTCCTGCCGAATCCCATAGCGGGTTTAGCCATATCCGCCGCGCCGGCATTCGTTGTCATAATCAAAATAATGTTGGAAAAGTCGATTCTCTTGCCGTTGGAATCCGTCAGTTTGCCGTAGTCCATCACTTGCAGCAAAACATTAAACAGATCTTGGTGCGCCTTTTCGATTTCATCCAACAGCAAAACGGCATAAGGATGACGATCCACGGCATCCGTCAACAAACCGCCCTGATCAAACCCGACATATCCGGGCGGCGTTCCGATCAGCTTTGAAACCGAATGCTTTTCCATATACTCCGACATATCAAAGCGCAGCAACTCGATACCCAAAGATTTGGCCAACTGTCGGGCAACTTCGGTCTTGCCGACACCGGTCGGTCCCGAAAACAGATAAGAACCGATCGGTTTTTCCGGTTCACGCAGTCCTGCCCGCGCCATCTTAATAGAGGATGTCAAAGCTTCTATCGCTTTGTTCTGGCCAAATACAACGGCTTTCAAATCCTTTTCCAGATTACGCAAAGCTTCCGTATCATCGGAAGAAACCGTTTTGGCAGGAACATGCGCCATTAAAGAAATAACATCTTCAATATCCTGTGCCGTGATTTGCTTTTTCTTGCGCCCAACCTGCAAAGTCCGTACCGCGCCGGCCTCATCCAAAACATCTATCGCCTTGTCCGGCAATTTTTTATCGTGCAGATAACGCACCGACAAATCAACGGCGGCTTTAATCGCTTCCGATGTATAGGTCACGCCATGATGACGTTCGTATTCGTCTTTGATGCCGCGCAGAATCTCAATCGTTTCGGCGACGCTCGGTTCTTTAATGTCGATCTTTTGGAAACGGCGAAGAAAAGCCCTGTCTTTTTCCATATGATTGCGGAACTCTTTATATGTCGTTGATCCGATACAGCGCAAAGAACCGTCCGACAAAGCCGGCTTTAACAGATTCGACGCATCCATCGAGCCGCCCGACACCGCGCCCGCGCCGATGACCGTATGAATTTCGTCAATGAACAGAATCGCGTTCGGATCACCTTCCAATTTGTTTAAAATATTTTTCAGCCGTTCTTCAAAATCGCCGCGATACCGCGTCCCGGCCAACAAAGCCCCCATATCCAGCTGATAAATGACCGCTTCGGCCAACTGCGGCGGGACTTTTCCTTCAACGATGCGTGAAGCCAATCCTTCGGCCAGCATTGTTTTGCCGACTCCCGGTTCGCCGATCAGCAGCGGATTGTTTTTCGTGCGTCGGCACAACACCTGCATCATTCTGTTCAATTCCTGATGCCGGCCGATCAAAGCGTCGGTTTTGCCGGCCAACGCTTTTTCATTCAGGTTGCGGCAATACGCCGCCAACGCTTCGTCTTCGTCCAGAACCTCATCGTCATCAACGCCGGAAACTGTTGTGCTGCGGCTGAGAAAAGTCACCACGTCCAACTTGGAAACGCCGTATTTGCTTAACAGGTAAACCGCGTATGATTCTTCTTCGGAAAACATCGCTACAATCAAATGCGGTGCGATAACGATATCCCGCCCGCTGGACTGAACCTGCAAAGCCGCCCGCTGCAGCACGCGCTGAAAAGCCAGAGTAGGTCTTGGTTCGCGCGGATTGTTTTTTTGAATCAAACCGCTTAAATCCTTGTTGATAAAAGCAATCAGCTCCTTTTCCATTTCCGGCGCCCTGCGGCAGTATTTGCGGAACAGCGTCACACAATCGGCATCGTCCATAATCGCCAGCAGCAAATGTTCCAAAGTCGCGAATTCGTGCCCTCTTTCAGCCGCGAACAGCAATGCTTTCTGTAAAGTTTCCTCTAATTCCGGCGACAGCATAACTAAACCCTTTCCACTTCACAGCGCAGCGGATGCTGACTGCGGCGGGCGATTTCAACAACCTGGGAAGCTTTCATTTCCGCAACTTCGTAAGTATAAACGCCGCACACGCCGACGCCGCTGCGATGAATTTGCAGCATAATGTCAGTTGCTTCCTGCGACGTTTTATCAAAAAGACTCTGCAATAAAGAAACGACAAAATCCATCGGCGTAAAATCGTCGTTCAGCATAATCACTTTATACAAAGAGGGCTTTTTAAGCTTGGGTTTGGTCGCCACGCCTTCCCACGGCTGTTCTTGCTGCAACGGCTTTTCTGCCATAATTCTCCGTCCTAAAAAATGTAAAATCGAGCGTATTCAATCATAATTCCGTTAAGAAAAAGTATGTTATCACATTCTTTATTCCAAATATATAATTTGGTGGCGTCGTAAATAAAATTGCCTATAATGACCGGTATGAAACTGTCGTGTTTTTTCCTGTTTTTATTTTTAACCGTTCTGCCCGCGGCAGCCCGGGCGGAATCATCGCGCGTCTCGTCTTTATTGGTTGAAGCGGAAACAGGGCGCGTCCTGTTTTCCGAAAACGCCGCGGAAAAAAGATATCCCGCTTCGCTGACAAAAATGATGACTTTATATCTGGTTTTTGATGCGTTGGAAAAAGGTGAAATTCAAATGGACCAACTGTTGACCGTTTCCAAAAAAGCCGCAGGTATGCCCCGTTCCCGAATGGGCTTGAAAGAAAACTCTACCATTTCGGTGGAAAACGCGATTTTCGCAATGATTTCGCGTTCCGCCAACGATGCCGCCGTTGTTGCTGCAGAAGGCTTAGCGGGATCGGAAGCGCAATTTGCCGATAAAATGACGCGCGTTGCCCGTGAGTTGGGTATGAAAAACACACGCTTTAAAAATGCCTCCGGTCTGCATAACAAAGACCAGATCACGACCGCGCAGGATATGGCGATTTTATCAATGGCTTTAATTCAGCATTTTCCGGAATATTACAAACTGTTTTCCGTACGGGGGTTCAGATATGGAAACCGCTATTACGGCAATCACAACCTTGTCGCTCGTTTTTATAAAGGCGGAGACGGATTGAAGACGGGATATGTCGATGCGTCCGGCTATCATGTTGTCGGATCGGCGATCCGCAACGGCAAGCGATTAATCGGCGTCGTGATGGGGCGCAATTCCGTGCGCGAACGCGACAGACATATTTTCAAATTGCTGGATTCCGGATTTGCCGCTTTAAAAAATACCTCTCCCGCGCTTGATACGTTGACACAAACGCCGTTTTTCGCTCCGATGAAACAAGAAAAAACGGGATCCAGCGAATCCGAATACAGAGAAATGCGAATTGCAGCGCAAAAATTATCAGAAAACCTTGACCGCATTTCCTCGATCAAACAAAGCCTGAATACGGAACAACATGCCAATGTTGTCAAAAACGCGATTATCGACTGGGGCAAAAAGAAATAGCCGCCATGGAAATGCCTGCCGCTTTGAAACAGTTTCTTGAAGATCTGACAATCGGATTAAAACGGAATAATCTCAAAAAAGTCGCTGTCCGTCTCAGCTCGCGTTACAGGACGGAGAAACGGCAGGGACAAAGTTTAACGGACGATAAAGCCGATTCTGTCGCTTATGCCGTCAGCCGTATGCCGGCAACCTTCGGCGCCCTTTCTCTTGTTTTGGAACAGGCGTCCGCTTTGCCGAACTTTTTTCCCGAAACAATGATTGATGTCGGTTCGGGAACAGGTAGCGCCGTTTGGGCGGCTTCATGCTTTTTTAATTTGCGTCAAATTATTTGTCTGGAACGCAATCCCGATATGCGCGCCGTCGGAAAAGAACTGACGGAAAAAGCGTCGGATTTTTTTGCCGTATCTCCCGTCTGGCGGAATTTTGATTTGATTCAGGATTCTTTGCCGCGGGCGGATTTGGTAACGACCGGTTACGTTTTAAACGAATTGAATGAAAAAGACCGTTTGAACGCTTTATTAAAATTATGGACGGCGGCACAAAACGTCCTTGTTTTAGTCGAACCGGCAACACCCGAAAGTTTCCGGCAAGTTATGACATACCGGAAGACATTGATTGAAAACGGAGCGTTTATCGCCGCTCCCTGCCCGCATCAAAACGAATGTTTGAACGACTGGTGCCATTTCGGATGCCGCGTAGCGCGATCGAAAACGCACCGTATAGCCAAAGGCGGCAACGCGCCCTTTGAAGACGAAAAATTCTGCTATCTGATCGCGACGCGTCAAAAATATAACAGCACGGCCGAACGCATCCTGCGGCGTCCTTTGATCGAAACGGGAAAAGTTACTCTTTCTTTATGTACGCCGAACGGCATAACGGAAAAGACTTTTTCCAAAAAAGACGGCATTGTTTACAAAGCCGCACGCAAAGCCAAATGGGCGGGAACTTTTATTCCCAGGGCATAACGCTGTCGATTTCAAGATTTCTGTGATGGCATTTCGGACACAGAACGGTTTGCTTCATCGGCACTTTTTCAAGCACTCTGCCGCAGTCCAGGCAGGTAAAAGACGGCGCGTAATCCCCGTTTTTAAAAATAAAATGGTAAGTAAAACGGTTATACAAACGGGCGCAATGCGGACAGACATAAGGCTGATGCTCCCATGTTTTCAACATGACGGGCCGGTGTTCGCGAATCAGGCTGCGGATAAAAACCAGTTCGTGCGGATTATCAACAATGTACTGCGAAAAATTAACGCCGACCTCTTTTTCCTCTTCCGAAGGAAAATCCTTTGTTCCGGCGGCCAAATCCGTTTTGCCGATACCGTACTTTGCGATGAAAAAATACCCGCAGTCGGGACAAGACAAATGCACCAGTTTTCCCATAACAGTTCTCCTTAACCGAAACGTTTTTCCACTGTGGCATATTTCCGTTTTTGATTAAACAAAAAAAGAAGTCTTTTTTTATCGGCCGCAAATGTGCTATACAAGATAAAATTTTGTTTTTTTTATTTTTCACCCCTTAAAGGAGGAATCATGGTTGCTCATAAAGATTTAGCGAATGCGCTGCGTTTTTTAGCTGCGGAAGGTGTGCAGAAAGCCAATTCCGGTCACCCCGGCATGCCGATGGGGATGGCGGATGTCGCCACCGTTCTGTTTTCCAAGTTTTTAAAGTTTGACGCGAAAGCCCCTCATTGGGCCGACCGCGACCGTTTCATCCTGTCCGCCGGTCACGGCTCGATGCTGTTGTACAGCCTGCTGTACCTGACGGGATATGAACAGGCGACTTTGGATCAGCTGAAGAATTTCCGCCAACTCGGTTCCCGTTGCGCCGGTCACCCCGAATACGGCCATCTGGAAGGCATTGAAACGACAACCGGACCTTTGGGGCAGGGCATTTCCACCGCCGTCGGCATGGCGATTGCCGAAAAGCTGTTGTCCGCCCGCTTCGGCAAAGACATCGTTGACCACTACACTTATGTGATTTGCGGCGACGGCTGCCTGATGGAAGGCATTTCCGAAGAAGCGATTTCTCTGGCCGGTCATCTGCGTTTGAACAAAATGATCGTTCTGTGGGACGACAACAAGATCACGATCGACGGCTCAACCTCCGTCGCGACCTCAACCGACCAGCGCAAACGTTTTGAAGCGAACGGTTGGAACACGGATGAATGCGATGCCTACAAGCCCGAAGAAATCGAATCCGCCATCGCGCGCGCCAAAAAATCCGACAAACCGACGCTGATCGCCTGCCATTCCGTCATCGGTTACGGCGCGGCCAAAGAAGGCACAAGCAAAGTTCACGGTTCCCCGATCGGCGCGGAAGACCTGTTGGCCGCCCGCAAGCGTTTGGGATTTGAATACGCTCCGTTCGAAGTTCCGGAAGACATTCTGAACGAATGGCGTTCCTTCGGCAAAAAAGGTCAGGCCGACCGCGAAGCTTGGGAAAAGCGTTTCGCCGCTATGGATTCCGCTAAGAAAGCCGAATTTGAACGCACGGTTCTGAATCACGCCCTGCCCGCCGGCTGGAAAGAAAAAATGCAGGCGTACAAAGAACAGCTGTTGGCCGACAAACCGAAGGTCGCCACTCGTAAAGCTTCCCAGATGGCTTTGGAAGTTTTGGTTCCCACCATTCCCGAATTGCTTGGCGGTTCCGCGGATCTGACCGCGTCCAACCTGACGAACGCCAAAGCGTCCGTTTCCGTAACGCCCGACAACTTCGCCGGCAACTATATGCACTACGGCATCCGCGAACACGCGATGGCTGCGGCGATGAACGGCATTTCCCTGCACGGCGGATTCATTCCGTACTCCGGCGCGTTCCTCGTGTTTATGGATTACCTGAAACCGTCCCTGCGTCTGGCCGCTTTGATGGGCATTCGCGTAATTTACGTTCTGACGCATGATTCCATCGGCGTCGGCGAAGACGGCCCGACGCATCAGCCGATCGAACATCTGGCGTCCATGCGCGCGATTCCGAACGTCAACGTGTTCCGTCCCTGCGACGTGATCGAAACGGCGGAATGCTGGGAATTGGCGATCGAAGCCGAACACACCCCGTCCGTTCTGGCGCTGTCCCGTCAGAACCTGCCGACGCTGCGCACAAGCGTAAAAGAAAACCTGTCCGCGAAAGGCGCTTACGTCCTGTCCGACTGCGAAGGCAAGCGCGATGTAACGCTGCTGGCGACCGGATCCGAAGTCGAAATTGCCGTCAAAGCGCAGGCTTTATTGGCCGAAAAGAACATCAAAGCCGCCGTCGTTTCGATGCCTTCCTGGGAATTGTTCGACAAGCAGGACGCCGCTTACAAGAAAGCCGTTCTGGGCGATTGCCCGCGCGTCGCCGTTGAATCGCAGGGCGCGTTCGGTTGGGAAAAGTACACCGGTCTGGACGGCGCGGTCGTCGCAATGCGCGGCTTCGGCGCTTCCGCTCCGGCCGAACAGCTGTACGAACATTTCGGCATCACGCCGAACGCTGTCGCCGCCGCGGCCAAGGATTGTCTGAAAAAGTAATTTTTAAACCTGAAGGAGAAGTAAAACAAATGTCTATGATCAGTATGCGTCAGCTGTTGGATCATGCCGCCGAATACGGCTACGGCATGCCGGCTTTCAACATCAACAATATGGAACAGATTCTGGCCGTGATGGCCGCGGCAAAGAAAACAAATTCGCCCGTCATCATTCAAACGTCCAAGGGCGCCCGTTCCTACGCCGGCGATCTGATGATCCGAAATATGGCTTTGGCTGTCGCTGAAATGTATCCGGAAATTCCGGTGTGTCTGCATCAGGATCACGGTTCTTCCGTTGAAACGTGCGTTACCGCTTTGGGCAACGGCTGGACTTCCGTGATGATGGACGGTTCTTTGAAGGACGGAAAGCCCGCTTCCCACGAATACAACGCCGAAGTGTCCGGCACGGTCGCAAAGTTCGCGCATATGATGGGCGCTTCCGTCGAAGCGGAATTGGGCTGCATCGGTTCTTTGGAAACCGGAAAAGGAGAAAAGGAAGATGGCCACGGTTTTGACGGCGCCATCGACAAGAAACAGCTTTTGACGGATCCGGACGAAGCCTACGATTTCGTCAAAGCGACCAACATCGACGCTTTGGCGGTCGCGATCGGCACATCCCACGGCGCGTACAAGTTCACGCGCAAACCGGACGGCGCAATCCTGTCAATCGACACGATCAAGAAGATTCACGCCAAAATCCCGACGGTTCATCTGGTGATGCACGGTTCGTCGTCCGTTCCGCAGGAATTGCAGGATATGATCAACGAATTCGGCGGCAAGATTCCGCAGACCTACGGCGTGCCCATAGAAGAAATTCAGGAAGGCATCAAGTATGGCGTGCGCAAAGTCAACGTCGATACGGACTGCCGTATGGCGATGACGGGCGCAATCCGCAAAATCTTTGCGACAAAGCCGGAAGAATTCGACGTTCGCAAGTATATGGGCCCCGCGATGGAAGAAATGCAGAAAGTCTGCGAAGCGCGTTACGAACAGTTCGGCGCGGCGGGAATGGCTTCCAAAATCAAGCCGATTTCTTTGGCGGATATGGCGAAGCGTTATAAATCCGGCGAACTGGATCATATGCTTTAATTTTTCTTTTCATAAAGGAACCCCTTCCGGAAACGGAAGGGCTTTTTTAACTGAAAAACTTTCATTATTTTTTCAACAGCCAGTCTAGTGCGTTGATTTGCTTGATACCGTTATGGGAAGTGACGGGAAACGAATCGAGCGTTATCAAAAATTTGGGATTATGGTCGGCAATGCTTTCCAAAGCTCCCAATTCCCGTTTAAGCGTTTGTTCGTCCAAAACGCTCAACGCGACTTGATAATACTCCGTATCCGAGCCCTTGAACGCGACGAAATCGACTTCCCGATTGTCCGAAGCGGGCTTTTTCATAAAGGATTTTCAGATTATGTGGTTACCCTTGTCAAAAGCGCGGACGGAGAAACTTTGCCGGCATAGAAACATCTTTTCCTTTTTTCCTGAAAGAAATAGGCTTATCATCCTTTTCCGAAAGGACGCGGTCTCTATGCAACCCGGAAAATTCGTTTTAAATTTTATTATGATCTTTGTATTGCTGATGTTCATCGTCTGGGCGGGAACGTCGTTTGACAATGAAATGACTTTCAGCTGGTATTCTTATACGATCGTCGGCGTTCTGAGCGTTTTTTACGCCTGGACGAAAAGTGTGAATATGAATAAAATCGCCGAAGACAAACCGGCCGGACAAGAACATCATCACCACGTTGTCCATCATCATCCGCCCGAACACGTCAACCACACCCACCGGCCGATGCCGTAACGTTTTTCCCCGTATTCCGCCGTCCGGAATAAAAACATTTTTTTAAGGAGCCTTCCGATGAGTTACGCACTTCTTCTTTTGGGCTTTGTTTTTCTGGTTAAAGGAGCGGACGTTTTTGTCAACGGCGCGTCGGCTCTGGCGCGTCTGTTCGGCGTATCCCCGACCGTCATCGGTCTGACCGTCGTTGCCATAGGAACAAGCGCCCCCGAAATCGCCGTCAGCGTAACATCCGCCTTGCAGGGCAACGGCGATATCGCGTTAAGCAACGCTGTCGGATCGAATTTGTGCAATATCCTGCTGATTTTGGGACTTTGCGCCGTCGTCCGTCCCGTGCCGAGCGACCGCGGACTGCTTCGCTTCGACATTCCGGCATGCATCGCGGCGACGATTTTCCTGCAATATATGCTTTCCGACGGGGCGGCCGAACGGCATGAAGGCGTTCTGTTACTGACCGGATTGGGGGCTTATTTAGCGATCGTTTTGCGTTCCGCAATGAAAAACAAGCCTGAAAAATCCGAAAAGCCTTCCGTTTCGTTGTGGAAAAGCGGGCTTTTCATTTTGTCCGGTTTGGCGGCGGTCATATACGGCGGCGATCTGGTTGTTGACAACGCCTGCCGGATTGCCGAAACGATGGGCGTCAGCCAGACGTTGATCGGCCTGACCATTGTTGCCGTCGGAACGTCCCTGCCCGAACTGGTTACTTCCGTCGCCGCCGCGAAAAAAGGCGAAACGGGACTGGCGCTCGGGAACGTTATCGGGTCGAACCTGTTTAACATTTTGCTGGTCGTCGGTTCGGCGGTATCCGTTTCCCCCGTTTCCGTATCGGCAAATTACACCGTTGACTGCCTTGTTTTATTGGCGGCAAGCGTTTTGATTTTCGTTTTTTCCCGCACGCATCACACGATTTCCCGCGCGGAAGGCGTGTGCTGCCTGCTGATTTACGCGGGATACACGGGCTATATCATCGCCCGATAAGAGGGATATGACGAAAAAGGTTTGTCAGGACGCTTTTTCGGTCTAATATATAGGCACGACGTTTTAAGGAGGTTCTTCACCGTGATAAAAATAGCTCCCAGCATTCTTTCCGCCGATTTTTCCCGCTTAGGTGCGGAAGTTGAAGCCGTCGCCGAAGCCGGCGCGGATTATATTCATATCGACGTGATGGACGGGCATTTCGTCCCCAACATCACGTTCGGCCCCGCAGTCGTCAAAGCAATCCGCCCCTATACGGACAAAGTATTCGACGTGCACCTGATGATCGAACCCGTTACGCCCTACATCGAAGCGTTCGCCAAAGCCGGCGCGGACATCATCACTGTTCACGCCGAAGCGGACAAGCATCTCGACCGGTTGTTGCAATACGTCAAATCGTTCGGTGTCAAAGCCGGCGTTTCGCTTAACCCCGCGACGCCCGAAAACGTTCTGGAATACGTTCTGGACAAGGTCGATTTGATTTTGGTGATGACCGTTAATCCCGGTTTCGGCGGACAGAGCTTTATTTCATCCCAGCTGGAAAAAATGAAGCGCATAAAACAAATGATCGGCTCCCGCCCGATTGAACTGGAAGTTGACGGCGGCGTCAATCCGGAAACTGCAAAGCTTTGCGCAGCGGCGGGCGCAGATGTTCTTGTTGCGGGCAGCGCCGTTTTCAACAACGGGAAATACGCCGAAAACATCAAAAAGTTGAAGTCATAACTTTTTTGTAACACACAAAGCGGTTTCGTTCGCCTATAATAAAAATCATCGCTTAAAAAAGGAAAGCTCATGACCGATAAAATTATGATCATTGAAGACGAAGAAGATATCGTCACTTTGCTGCGCTATAATTTGGAAAAAGAAGGTTTCGAAACCTGTTTTGCCATGGATGGAGAAAAAGCTTTCAGTGCGATCAAAATAAATCAGCCGACTTTAATTTTATTGGACTGGATGCTTCCCGGTATGAACGGGGTGGATATTTGCAAACAAATCCGTTACGACAACGATCTGCGCACCGTCCCGATCATTATGCTGACCGCCCGCGGCGAAGAAGCGGACAAGATCCGCGGATTAACCGTCGGCGCGGATGATTATATGGTCAAACCGTTTTCCGTTCCCGAATTGATCGCGCGCATCAAAGCTTTGCTGCGGCGCGTTCAGCCGACAAAAGTCAAAGGCGAATTGTTTTTTGAAGACATTAAAATGGATTTGGCCACTTGCCGCGTTTTTCGCGGTTCCCGCTTCGTCCATCTGGGGCCGACCGAATTCAGATTGCTGCAATTCCTGATGGAACAGCCGCGCCACGTCTTCCCGCGCGAACAGCTGTTAAAAGAAGTCTGGGGAGCCGACATCCATGTCGAACTGCGCACGGTTGACGTTCACATCCGCCGGTTGCGCAAAGCAATGAACGAAGGCGGAGAAAAAGACCTGATCCGCACCGTTCGTGCCGTCGGTTATTCGATTGACACGCGCGAACCCGACGAAGCGGATACAGACGGAGACACTTCCGTTTAGGAAGAATAGACGATAAAACAATACGCCTTTTTTCTCTATTATTCTTTGTAAAACGCAGAAAAAAAGTTTGTTTTGTGCCGGATTCAACAGAATTTCTGTTGACAAAAAACACGCCTGAAACCAATATACACAGGATTGTTTTTTTACTTTAAAAAGGATTTTTTCCATGCATACATATCGTTCGCATACCTGCGGTCAGCTGCGTGCTTCAGACGCGGGAAAACAGGCTCGTTTATCCGGCTGGATTCATCGCAAACGCGACCACGGGAACCTTGTTTTCATCGACTTGCGCGACCATTACGGCATTACGCAGTGTGTCGTCGATATTTCCAGTCCCGTTTTTAAAATTCTGGAAAAATGCCGTCCCGAAAGCGTTATTTGCGTCACCGGCGAAGTCGTTATGCGCGGCGGGGAAAACGTCAATCCGAACCTGCCGACCGGCGAAATCGAACTGTCCGTAACGGAAGCCGAAGTGCTTTCCGAAGCCGATATTCTGCCGTTACAGGTTGCCGCCGACTTTGAACAGCCGGAAGAAACGCGCCTGCGTTACCGCTTTTTGGACTTGCGCCGCGAAAAACTGCACAAAAACATGCTGCTGCGTTCTCAGGTTATCGCTTCCTGCCGCCGCCGTATGATTGAACAGGGATTCGTCGAATACCAGACGCCGATTTTGACTGCCTCCAGTCCGGAAGGCGCGCGCGACTTCCTCGTCCCGTCCCGTCTGCACCCCGGCCAGTTCTACGCTTTGCCGCAGGCGCCGCAGCAATTCAAACAGCTGTTGATGGTTTCCGGTTTCGACCGCTATTTCCAGATCGCGCCGTGCTTCCGCGACGAAGACAGCCGCGCTGACCGTTCCCCCGGCGAATTCTATCAGCTGGACTTTGAAATGGCTTTCGTAACGCAGGAAGACGTGTTCGCCGCGATCGAACCCGTTTTGCAGGGCGTTTTTGAAGAATTTGCAAACGGCCGCAAAGTTACTCCCGCGCCGTTCCCGCGCATTCCTTTTGCCGAAGCGATGTTGAAATACGGTTCGGATAAACCCGATCTGCGCAACCCGCTGTTGATCACGGATGTAACAGACATCTTTACAGGTTCCGGCTTTGGCATTTTCGCCAACGCGATCGAACGCGGCGCCGTCGTGCGCGCGATTCCGGCTCCGGGGGCGGCGACGAAACCGCGCAGCTGGTTTGACAAGATGAACGCCTGGGCGCGTGAAATCGGTCTGCCCGGCATCGGCTTCATCACCTACACGACCGAAGGCCCGAAAGGCGCGATCGCTAAAAATTTGGACGAAGACCGCATCAACGACCTGAAGACATCCGTCGGCGTCAAGGACGGCGACGTGATTTTCTTCGTCTGCGAAAAGAAAGGCAAAGTCGAAAAATTTGCCGGACAAGTCCGCACCAAGATTTGCGAACAGTTGGAATTGCTGGAAAAGGACATCTTCAAGTTTTGCTGGATTACCGACTTCCCGATGTTCGAACTGGACGAAGAAACCAACCAGATTATCTTTTCGCACAACCCGTTCTCGATGCCGCAGGGCGGAATGGACGCTTTACTGAACAAAGACCCGTTGGAAATCAACGCCTATCAGTACGACATTGTCTGCAACGGTATTGAACTGTCTTCCGGCGCGATCCGCAACCACAGACCGGACATTATGTACAAAGCGTTTGAAATCGCCGGCTACGGCCCCGAAGTCGTCGAACACAAATTCGGCGGTATGCTGAACGCGTTCAAGTACGGCGCTCCTCCTCACGGCGGCGCGGCTCCGGGCATCGACCGTATGGTGATGTTGCTGGCGGACGAACCGAACATCCGCGAAGTCATTTTGTTCCCGATGAACGGTATGGCACAGGATTTGATGATGCAGGCGCCGTGCGAAGTAACGCCGCAGCAGCTCAAGGAATTGCATATTCGGGTCGAAATGCCGAAAACGATCGAAAAGAAATAAAAAAAACGTCCATATAAAAAAGGGAGGGGGGAATATGTTTTCCCCCTTTTTTTTGCTACTACTTATTATAAGCAAAACGACAATCATTAAATGCTTTATATATTCAAAATTTCCAGAAGTTTTTCTTTTAATTTCCTTTCTTCCAAACTTCCGTCTGTTCTAAACCGAAGCAAGGGAATCTTATATTTTTCTAAAATTTCATTTTTCATTTCATCTCTTTCTTTCTGTCTTGAACTGTCTTGATGATATGCCGTCCCATCAACCTCTATTGCCAAACATGGTGCCTTATCCGTTTTATTGAAAATTAGAAAATCGATATGGGTCAACATATTTCCAGCATAAACTTTTTCTCTGTCTGTAAGTTTTGAAAAATCGCACAAAACCATCTTTAACGGAATACGAACAGCCACATCCAAAAATTTAAAACAATCTTTTTTCAGAATCTTTTTTATAGAAACATACATTAAGTTTTCGCTATCATAATCAGATATTTTATTTTCCTTCCTTAAAATCTCCATTTTTCTATTATAATAACCTTTATACAATAAATCAAAAACAGAACGGACATCACTTTTTATTATTTCAAAATTGTTATATCTTATATAATTAATTAAAGCATCTATATTCTTATTATACCTTCCATTGCTTTTATTAACCACAAGTATAAACTGATCGATTGCCCGTGAAACAGCCACATTTAATCTGTTAGCATCATCTGTAAAATCAGATATTTCATTATCCACCGTTGACAGAATAATAATATCTTTTTCCCGCCCCTGAAATTTATCAACAGTATCTGCCTGAATTCCTTTTTTTTCAAAAACTCCTTTAAGGGCATCCGCCTGATCGCGATACGGCGTTATAATACCGACGGAAACATCCGAACTATCAAGAGATTGTCGGGGAATAATTTCTTCCAGAATAACATCTATCTGCCGTTGATTTAAATGCCCTCGGGCATGATTTCCCGCAACGGTTTCATAAATCAGCAATGGTTTTCTTGAAGATTTCGGTTTACTTAAAACGATAAGTTGATCATCGTAAAAAACGCGATTGCAAAACTCAATAATTTTTGGATGACAACGATAATGTTCTTTTAATAAAGTTTGAGGAACATTCGGAAAAATTTCTATTACTGCATCAAGTAAACTATGATTTTTGTATTGATACGCTGGAGGTACACGATATTCTTTGAAAACTGCATCCGTTTTTTCTGCCGTTTTCGTATCCACAACATTCGGCAGCTGTTTTCTGTCCCCAACAATAATAGCATTCTTTGCACAAGACAACGCCAAACATCCTGTTGCTATATCCACTTGGGAAGCTTCATCAACAACGACATAATCATACATTACATCTTGGGCCAAACTTTCTCTTAAAGAATATGTCGTAGCCAAAACAACCGGATATTCACAAATAAATTCATCCGATTTCTGCCGCAAATCGGATAAATCGAATATTTTCCGTTCTTTTCCTTTATATCTACGAGCCAAAACATTATAAAAAAGCTTCATTGATAAATGAGTGTATTCATTCATTATTTCATCAAAATCAAAATAATTTAATTCTTTTTGAATCTCTTTTATTTCATCTGTTAATTCTTTTATTTTTGATTCATACCATCTTTTTTGGCTTATTTTTATCATATCTTCCGATGAAAGTTGATAAAAAGATCGGTTAATGACTCCTCTGAGAAAATAGTTCATCAACTGTCCCCAAAAACCAGGCTTTTTTCCCTGTTGAAGATACTTTTCGCAAAGTATCCATAAATCCAATGCCACAGAAGAAGAACATTGTTTCAGATAAACACTTATATCCTTATCATTTTTGAAAAAATCATCTTTAAAATAATAGTGTTCCGTTTCTATTTCGTCCTTATTTTTTTTCAATTCGGCAAGCCGGTTTTTGTCCTTCATACTTTTATTCAGTTTTTTATGTATATCGTCTATTCTTTTGCATATTTCGTTCTTTTCAGTTGACGGTAAAACCCAGTTTGTTAAATCCGGCAGTTCTTTTTGAGAAGAAATAAATCTTTGTTTGTTATCCGTATTTCCCAAAAAAGCCGCGATAAAATCGAGCTGATGCTTTTTTAATTTTTCTAAAACGTTTTCCGTTGCTGAATTGTTATTCGATACGATGGCGACGCTTTTATTATGCATAACAGCATTTGCGACAATATTTAAAATCGTCTGTGTTTTTCCTGTTCCGGGCGGACCTTCAATGACGCTTAACGGATTTGAAAAAGCAATATCCACCGCTTTGTGCTGACTGATATTAAAGCCGAACGGATAAATAGATCTAAAAACAGAAACTGAAGAAAAACAAGCCTTACCGTCTAAAAAAAGAGAAAGTACACTTTCCCGTGGAATAAAGTTTATTTTATTAAACCGGTTAAAAAGAATGTTTTCTCCTTCAGCCGTCTTCAAGCCCGTAACAAAAGCTATTTTTTTTAAATATTCAAAAATATTCAAACATTTTTTATGAGATAATGCTGATTCCTTTATAAGAACTTTATAAGAATTATATGTATATTTTTTCCCGTTTAAAAAGACGATATCTGTTTTATTTCCAAAAGTTTTAAATTCCTTTATTTGAGACGTACAATCTTTTCCTTTTATATATATTTTATAATCTAGCATCTTTTCCGTACCAAATTCAGAATAATTTGTCCTTCACGCAAAATGATAAACGGCTTTGTATTTTTTAAAGAAATAAACCGCCATTACAAAGGACAAAACTTCCGCCGCCGGAACGGACAGCCACACCCCCGTAATTTGCCAGAAATGCGGTAAAATCAGCAAAGCTCCCGCCACAAACAGAAACGTCCGACAAAACGACAGTATCGCCGACACTTTGCCATTGGAAAACGCCGTGAACAAGGCGGACGCGAAAATGTTCAATCCCATGAACAAAAAGCATGGCGCAAACAGCCTGCTGCCCTCCAGAGCCATTTTATAAACCGCCGTATCCGGTTCGACAAACAACCCGATCAGCAAATCCGCTTTCCAACAGCATAACAGAAAAACAACTGCCGACACATATGACAGCATTTTGATGCTGCGGGAAAAAATTCGTTTCAGCCGCTCTGTTTCTCTTTTGCCGTAATTATAGCTGATCAGCGGAGAAACGCCGATCGAGTAGCCGAAACATGCCGATGTTAAAGACGTTTGCATATATAAAATAATGGTAATTGCCGCCACACCGTCCGATCCCGCCAAGCGCATCACGATATTGTTCAGCAAGATCGTCACGATGCAAATCGAAAAGTTTGTCACCATTTCCGATATTCCGTTCGTACACGCTTTAACTACCACGTACGGTCTGAATTTCGGTCGAATGAAATAAACGTTGCCGTTCCGGTTAAAATAAAAATAAAAAAATCCGATCAAACCGACGACGGAAAATCCCGTTCCCGTCGCTATGGCGGCCCCGCGCAGCCCCATATCAAACAAAGCGATAAAAACATAGTCCAAAAGTATGTTTATCACGCCGCTTAAAGATGAAAGCAGCGTTCCGAAAATCGCTTTTCCGCGCGTGATGTAAAACATCGCAAAAGCGCAGGAAAACAAGGTCAGCGGCATAAAAAACACACAGGGATACGCATATTCTTCGCATAACGACAAAAGATCGTCGTCAGCCCCTAAAAGCAACAGAATCCTGTCCAAGAACAGCCAAACAAAACCCGAAAACAAAAGCCCCGCAATCAGCGCCGCGATCATGATCAAAGAAAAATTCTGCCGCGCGTCCGTTTCCCTTTTTTGTCCCAGCTGTCTGGCAACCAAAGCGTTTCCGCCGGAACCGAACATCGCGCCGATAGCGACAATGCCTAAAATCAGCGGGAAAGTAATGTTTAGCGCGGACAGAGCCTTTGTCCCGACCAAATGAATAACAAACAGCCCGTCGATAATGCCGAAAATTTCCAAAAGCATCATGCTGAAAATCGTCGGTGCGGCAAAGCGCAACAATCCGGCTGTCGCGATTTTTTGATCTAAAGCTTCACTCATCGGAACGGCTTAAAAACGTGCGACGGCGTCGGCAAAGGAAACCGGATCCGTTTTTTGATTCAACAAACGGGAAAGATTATCTTCCGTTTGACCGGATATTTCAGCCAAAGCCGTTAAACTTTCCTGATTTCCGGAAGCCAGAGATGGATACATTTTCAACGCGAAGTTTTTGATCTGGTAATTACGTAAAGGATCGTCGGACGCTTGTTTGCGGTTTTCCGGCACCATTTCCACATAAAACGAATTCGGCATATATTCAACCCAATATCCGTTTAAAAAAATCGTCGCGTCAGTTCCTACTGACAGCGGTAATGAAACAAAAAGAGTGGAAACCATCGGAGCTTCCATATTTTCATCTTCCGATGAAAGGCCTTGGTGTGTAAATTCACTTGTCAAAGGTCCGGCGTCGCGGCTGTAAACTTTTTCAACCGGCACATCAACCGTTTTGTATCCTGTTTTTTTCAGCTTCAAACTGCCGATCTTTTGACGCTCTATCTTTCCGATATACGGTGTTTCGCCCAAACGCGTATCCCCTTGATACACAAAAGCGGAAACGTTGGAATCAATAATGACGACTTGCGGTTCCTGATAAGCACAGGCTCCAATAATTAAAAATAAAGGAACAAAAAAAAGAGATTTAAAATATTTCATTCGGATTTTCTTTCTATTTCTTCTTTTCCTTTGAAGAAAAAGGATTTTGAATCGGAGTTCCTTCCGTTATTCTGATAATCACCCGGCTGATATCCGCCGGCTTTAAATTCGGAACATCCGTAGCGGAAACGAAATTTTCGAACCCTTCTTCAAAAGCCGGCATAAAAACAATGTTTCTGTTCTTGTCTGCCGTAAATTTAGCAATCGACAACGTATCCGTATTTACGATCTTTTCATTTCCCGAACGATCAACAATCGACAATATAATTTTATGTTGCTCATATGAGGGAATATTATTTCTTCGGCCGTCAGCAGAAGTTATTAAAACAAATTTTTCAAAGTCCGTTTTATCCGACCAAAAACCATGTTTGATCGGGCTTGATTTGATCAGAATCGTATCGGAGCTTTTGACTGCCGGAGCCGAGCATAAAATCTGACCGTGTGTTTTCTTTTCGTAAGAACAACCCGTTTTTTCCGTTACTATGCCTTTGCGTTCCGAAACATTTTTCAGCGCGTTAATCGCGGGTTTAAGAAATAAATTCCGATAATTGTCCCAGTCAAACGAAAAGAATAAAATAAAGAAAGTTCCATTCCCTTTTGCTTTATAAGAAACACGAGCCCGAATGAAATTGGACGGATAAGACCAACGCATCAACGCCAACAAAATATCTTCGCCTTCCGAAGCGCCCCCAAGATTTAAATGCGTCTTCGGCGGCAGCTTTTCTTCATACCGATGAAATTTATCGCTTGCTCCGGCGATGACGGAAGAAGTTTTCCCGGAAGTAACCGTTTGTATCCTCGTTAAAGCGTTTAATTCAATCGTCTCGCTTAAAATCGCTCCGCCTTTTGCCGCAAACGACCGCGTTACCGGCTCATAGTTTTCTTTTTCCACCGTAAACGTATGCGACCCGCGCGATACGGGAAAATTCCGCAGCGGCGTTGTCCCTACACGCTTTTTATCAATAAACACCTCCGCGCCGGAAGGAAACGAAAACACGGAAAACGAAGCCGATTTTTCCGGCAAAACAATGTTAATCGGGCGCGTTTCGTTTTTTTTCAGATTTAACGGCAAAGACATTGTTTCCGTTTCGGAATGGCGCAGACTTAACGTTATTTTTTCTTCCACAGGAATGCGGTTATATGTCAATGGCGCCGTTCCCAAAGGTTTGCCGTCTATGAACACATCGGCATTAACGGGATCGGTGGAAACAGAAACCGTTGCAAAAGCAGGCACTAAAGTTTTTTTGATTTTTGATGTTTTTCCGGGGACGGTAATTATTTCTTCCGTTACCGTTTGATAACGCGGATGATCAATCCGCAAAGAATGCTTTCCCGCAGACAAAGCCCCGTATAATGTCATCGGCGTTTGACCGTATCGGTCACCGTCAATATAGACGGCGGCTCCGTCCGTAGGCGTCGTTTCAACAATCAAAACACCTTTGGCCGCGTCGGATTTACTGCCGAAAACAGACATTTCCTCTTTTTTGGAACGATCGGCGGCAACCGTTTTTAAACGCGCTTTTTCCTGTGCGATCGCTTTTTTGGAAAACTTATATAACAGCTTGACCGTATAACCGTTTTTATTTTTCCGAATTTCTTCGTCTTCTTTTTCGAAGCCGTCAAAGCGGGCGGAAATACCTGAAAAAATAGTTCTTTCCGTTAAATAAGACGATTCTTCCGTTTGATAAATATCGGCCTGATAAGAATATTCGGCGGGAAAATTTTCCCGGGCAGCCTGATCGTAAGCATCCTTGACGGCCTGATTGAACGCTTCTTTTTCGGAAGAAGCTTCTCCGCGGCCGACATAGTATTTATAATCGGAATCCGCTTTGGGCGTCGCTGCCGTCCAAGATGTTTGTGCGTTAACTGCCAGAGTCAACACCCAAAAGGACAGAAACGCCGCCCAAAACTTCATCGAAAAGCACTCCGGTTTATTCGCTCATCTGGTCCCAATGAGCTTCTACTTTCTTGGTAAATTCTTCAGAAATTCCTTTCTTTCCGGCGTTGCGTTTGATCGCTTCTTCAATAGCCTTTTTGAAGTCGGCTTCCGGCATTTGAATCCGCGCGAAAATACGATAGATCAGATCGCGGTTTCCGTCCGCATCGATCACGCGGGAAACCTTTTCCCAATAGTTTTTATCCGGACGAATGGAAGAAGCCACCAACTTGGAGGTTTCACCGCCGATAAAGCGGGCCTGATCCGCCCCCATTTCGTCGCCTTCTTCAGCGTTCTGGAAAATAAAGTTCAAACGCTGTTCAATCGCGCCGGACAATCTTCCTTTCGCATTGTTTTCAGCAACACGAATACCGGTTTGGAGCCGCTTGCCGGCAACAGGCATTTCATGCATTCCCAACACATAAACTGTGCCTTTTTCAATCGTGAACGTCTTTTCTTCGCTGGCCCATTTCGGACGGGAAGACAAATCGTCCGACCGAGCCAAAACCTGATCCTTCGGGAGAGAAGAGCACGCGGAAAGCGCTAAAATCGCTGCAAAAACATAGAAAATACGAGCTGTTTTTTTCATTTTTCTTTTCACCTCTTAAAAGAACAAAAACGCAGTTAGTTTAAAACAAACGGCTATGCACTTCAAGCCCATATCTTACTTTAGGATTTCCGGAAAAAAAGATGGTAATCGCATTCGCCTGCTGTTACATTGAAAAAAAACAACTCTATCGAAAGCTCTTTTTGTCCTATGCTGCGTTTAAAACATCTTCCGATCGACACCGGCAAAGAAAACATCGCTTTTATTAACAAACGATGCCCGGATCTTCAAACAGAAGAAGGCGGCGGATCGTCCAGCCGGATCGAAATACACGGCGGACTGCAGCCGCTGTTTGTCAGCATTTACATTTGTGAAGACGACTCATTGGTCAAACCCGATGAAATTGCACTGACCGATCAGGCTTTCCACCTGATCAGTATGTCGGAAGGATCTGAAGTCGCGATTGCTCCGGCTGCCGCTCCGGCCAGCATCGATTCCGTGCGACGCAAAATCAACGGAGGTATTTTAAGCGCCAAAGAATACCGCAGCATCATTTCCGATCTGTCCGCTTATCGCTACACGCCGATTGAACTGGCCGCTTTTCTGGTTTCAAACGCCAGTTTTATGTCTCCGCAGGAGGTTCTGTCAATGACGGAAGCGTTGATCGAACACCGTCAGCCCGTTGACTGGGGAATTAATCTGGTCGTGGATGAACATTGCATCGGCGGCATTCCCGCGAACCGGACAAAAATGATTGTTCTGCCGATCGCAATCGCTTACGGGCTGTGCATGCCGGGCACGACAACGCGCAGCGTAACTTCATGTTCCAGCGTGGCTGATGCGATGGAAGTGTTGACAGGAGTCGAATTGTCGGAAACGGAAGCCGGCAAAACCGTTAATGAAATTGGCGGCTGTCTGGTTTTGGACGGACAGCGTTTAGCTATGTCCGCCACCGAAGATTTGTTAATGAGTCTGGAACGCGCTTTGGGCATCAGCACGCCGCAGCAAATAGTCGCTTCAATCATATCCAGTAAAATCGCGATGGGGATCACGCATCTGCTGGTCGATATTCCTGTCGGCAAAACAGCCAAAATCCGAACGATGAGCGAAGCAATGAGTCTGCGCAAGCTGTTTGAATATGTCGGCGATATGCTGTCTATGAAAATCGACGTTATTGTCACCGACGGTTCCGAACCGGTCGGCAACGGCATCGGTCCCGTTTTGGAAGCCCGCGATGTCATGAAAGTTCTGCGCTGTCGGGAAGACGCTCCTCAGGATCTGCGTGAAAAAGCCTTATTTATGGCCGGCAAGGTTTTAGAATTTGATCCGCAGCTGCGCGGCGGGCAGGGTTATTACCAGGCGCGCGAGATTTTGGATTCGGGACGCGCTTTGGAAGTCATGAGCCAGATCGTGCATGCTCAAGGCAAACAAACGCCTCCGCCTTTAGGACAACTGACACGCGACGTAACCGCGCCCATATCCGGCGTCATCTCTGAAATAGACGGACAGCAGCTTAACCGCATTGCGATGACGGCGGGCGCTCCCCACAACAAAGGCGCCGGCATCGACTTGATGAAAAAAGTCGGCGATCAGGTCGAACAGGGAGAAGTGCTCTACCGCATATATTCCTGTAAACCGACTTCTTTCGCGTTTGCCAACGGATTGGCCGAAGGAGCTGACGGTTATAAAATTATGTCGTCCGGAATTACTTACTAATCTTCTTTCCACTGAAACACCGTGCCGCACGGTGAAGAACAGCAAGAGCACTTTTTTTCACAGCATGATGTTTCAACTTGCTCAAGCTTGCCTTTACGCTCCCAATGCGCCAGCATTTCTTTTGCCGCATTTTCCGTCAAATCGAATTTTGCGGCGATATCCTGCAAAGACACCTGTTTTTGTTCCTGCAAATACTTTTTGATTTCAAGCAAAATCATGGGCCGCCTTTCTTCCTGCCAGGCGCAAACCGAATACAATCAATGCTTCCGTCAACAAAATACCCGCAATCCATTCAAAAGAGCCCGAACCTTGCCTGTTTATCACTGCCGTTTGATAAAACAAAACCGAAAGTAAATACGCTTGCATCGTTGTCCACAAAGCCACCGCCGCCGCCCATTTCAGACTGAATTCTTTGGCGACCGCCCCCAAAGCCGACAAACACGGCGTATAAAGCAAAATAAACAACAAATAAGCAAACGCCCCTATGCGTCCGTCAAAAAACGCGGACAACCGTTCGGTTGACGAAACGCCTTCGGCCACGCCCGCGTATAAAGCGTCAAGCGTCCCGATCAAAGCTTCTTTAGCCATCACTCCGGTGAACAATCCGACTGTCGCCGGCCAGTTTTGTTCGGAAATGCCCATCGGTTTAAAAACAGGCGTAATGCCCCGCCCGATGGAGGACAAAACAGAATACTGCGGAGTCTCGGGAATATAATTTCCTTTAAAATCCACCGAATTCATCAAATTTAAAATAATGACCAACGGCACGATCAACGCGCCCGCCCGAACGATAAAACCATGCAGCCGATCCCACGTTCTGATCGCCATATTTTTAATGATCGGAAGGTGATACGGCGGCATTTCCAAAATCAACGGGACCGGTTTTCCTTGGAATAAAGTCTTCTTAAAAACAAGACCGGTCAAAATCGCAATCACGATTCCGATCATATATAATCCGAACACCATTTCCGTCCCGTAATTACTGAAAAAAGCCGTCGCGAAAAGCGCATATACCGGCAGCCGCGCTCCGCAGGACATAAACGGCGTCATCATTAATGTGATCAGCCTGTCCCGTCTGGAAGACAAAATCCGCGTTCCCATAATTGCGGGCACGGTACAGCCGAACGCGACAATCATCGGCACAAACGCCGTCCCCGGCAGTCCCATGCCGCGCATCAGCCTGTCCATCACAAAAGCGCCGCGGGACATATACCCCGAATCTTCCAAAGCGGATAAGAATAAAAACAAAAAACCGATCGGAGGAATAAAAGTAATTACCGTCGCTATTCCCCGCCCGACTCCGGCGGAAAGAAAAATATTCAGTCCGTTCGGAACATTCATTCGCGTCAATAACGCCGCAAAGCCGTCCACCAGATATTCGTCCCCGAAATCGGCGATCGGATCAATCAGCAGATTGCCAAGAGAAATCGTCCATAAAAACATCAAATACATCATCAGCAAAAACACAGGTATTCCCGTATATTTGCCCAAAGCGATCCGATCCAGACGTTCCGTAACATTCCGCGCCAGCTGATCCGTGCGCGCAATTAATTGCTTACTGATATTCGTAATAAATTCGTAACGCCCGTCCGCAATAAGCGTATCCAGCTCCTCTTGCCCGTTTTCTTCAAATGACCGGCGCAAAGAATCGATCTTCACCGCATTTTCAGAGGAACCGGAAACCCGCGGATCCGCATCTCCGTCCAACAGATGCACCGCCAGCCAACGATCCGACCATCCGTTTTTTTCCGCAATCGGAGCAACAACCGGCAATATCTGTTCCACAGCCGTTTCAATCGTCGGCGCATAGGGGATTTTAAAGGTTTCGTTCGGCGAAACGGATTGTAAAATCTGATTCTTCAATTCCGTGACGCCTTTTGTCTTGGAAGCGATCATCGGAACAACCGGCACTTTAAACAAGCGCGCCAAAGCTTCGATATCGATTTTAATTTTTAAAGCCGCCGCCGTATCCATCATATTCAATACCAAAACAACCGGCAGATGCATTTCAAACAGCTGCACCGTCATGTATAAATTGCGTTCCAGATTGGAAGCGTCCAAAATATTAATGACGCAGTCGGGTTTGTGAAACAGCAGATAATCCCGCGCGATTTTTTCGTCTTCGGAAGTTGCTGAAATGACGCTGAGAGAATAAACGCCCGGCAAATCGACGACTTCTATTTTTCGGCCATCCTTTTCAAAAAATCCGGATTTTTTTTCAACCGTAACCCCCGGCCAGTTTCCGACATACTGATGCGCCCCCGTCAACGCATTAAAAATCGTCGTTTTGCCGCAATTCGGGTTTCCGATCAGAGCAACCGTTTTATCAAAAGACATTTCTTTTGCCTTATGCCGCGTTTGATATTGAAATTAAAGAAGCTTCTTCCCGCCGCAAAGAAACCAAATAGCCGCGCACCTGAATTTCAACGGGATCACCCAAAGGCGCCACACGCACAACTTTCAACAAAGTCCCCGGAGTAATTCCCATCGCCAAAAGCTTTTTGCGATACGAGTCCTTTCCTTTATAAAATCCGGCAACGACCGCTTTATCTCCGGCTTTTAATCCGGCAAATCCGTTTAATCTGTTTTTTTCTTCGCTCATAAGAAGTTTTCCCAATCAAACTTTTATATGACTGTATGTTATCATTAAAAGTTTTAACAGGCAAACATTTTTAATCCCGCAATTCGCATTCCTTATAAAAAAGTCGTCTTTTGTTTCTTGCAAAAAAGAACAGAGTTTTTTAACTTAATTGAAATCATTGTTGATAATAAGGCGCTCTATGCTGATTGAATTGGCTCATTATACTGTTTTGTTCGCTCTAACCGTTGTCGGGCTGCAAACCTTTTTACTTTGTCCGACTTTATGGTCTTCGGGATCGGCTATTGCGATCAGGCTTGGATTCAGGGGAATTTGTTTTACAACCGCATTGCTGTTGTTTTCATTTCTTGTTCTTTTATCCGGATTTATCGTGCATGATTTTTCTTTGGCCGTCGTTTTTGAATCCTTTGATTCTCAAAGCGGATCGTTTTATGCGCTTCAGGCTTTTTGCTCAACGCGGGAAGGTTTTTTCTTCACGTTTATCGTCCTGCTGACTTTTGTTTTTCTTTCCGATTTTTCCAAACGCGAATTAGCCACTTATCAGGAACGCGGACGATATCTGTTTGCCGGCGGCGGTCTGATTTTTTTCCTGTTGATTTTAATGCTGATGACGGCAGACCCGTTTATCCGCATCGAAGAACCGCCCTTTGAAGGAATCGGTTTCAAGCAGGAATGGCGCCCTCCCTATAAAATTTTATCAACGCTGTTTTCGTTTGGTTCATGCGCGCTTCTGACCGTTTCTTTTATTAAAATGATTTGTATGTATTCCAAAGGCCGGCAATTCGTTCGCCCGATTCTGCGCGATAATTTACTTGCACTGATTTTACTGCTGTGCGCTGCGGGAATGGAATTGATGACAAGCTTCACCCTTGCCGGAAGCAATGGCACTTTATGGCAATGGATGCCTGTTAACACACTGCTGCTTTCCGTTATATTGCTGACGGCCGGACAAATCGTTCTGCTGTTTTTCTGTAATATTTCCCATGTTTTTACCAATTGGATTGTTTTCCTTTCTTTTTCCGGCGCAGCTTTATCAAACGCTTCTTTTTTCGCCGAAGAATACCGGCTTTTCGATCTTTCCGATTCGGAAGTCTATTTCCCGAATCCCGTTGCGGCATTATGCGCTTTGGCCGGAGTGATCTGCTTTTTATTGTTTTTATGTTCGGTCGCCGTGAAAAAGACATTTAAAGAAAATGATTTTTCCGTCTTTTCCAGAGAAAGCTTTATCGGTTTGTCCGTAACGGCGCTGACGGCCGCTTCAATCAGCATCGGATTGCTGTCATTAACACCTGCTTTATTTATGTTTCTGCCCGATTTGCCTTTACGGTTGCTGCCGGCTTTGATTAAGACGACACTCTTTCGGACTCTTATTCCGGCTTCCCTTTTATTCTTTATTGCTTTCAGACGAAAATCGGTTGTCACCGGATGGGTTACAACTAATGGCAAAACCGCTCTTATTTTCTGCGGCGGCATTCTTACGGCGATTTGTTTGTGTTATTATAAAGTGCCTCACGCAAAGCAAATTCTTTTCCATACATTGCCGGCCATTTTGATTTTAGGTTCGGCCGTATGCAGTAAAACCTTTAAAATCCCAAGCTCTTTCAACGAAGCCATATGCCTTTTCAGATCCGTTCCGGCATTCACCTATGGAATTTTTTTCATTGCCGTCGGATTTAGCATTTTTTCCTTTGCTTTGTCATATGCCGTTTTTAATCAAACCAAAACGATTGAAACATATAAATTTCAAGACTTATCCCGAAGTGATATTCCATGCGCCGTTGAACAGCTGACGGGAAAAGCGGAAACAGCCGGAGCCCGATACCGTTTGTTATGCAAGCCGCCTCTGGAATTATTGAACGGCAATCCGAATTTCCAATGGCCGGAAAAAAAATTGAAAGCAGCTTTTTTACACACAACCCGATTTTCGACTCGATTGATATGGGTAAATCAGAATCAGGAAGATACTTTATCCGTACGAATTATCTGTTATCCGGCGCTGCAGCCGGCTGTTTGCGGAATTTTTCTGATCTGTTCGGGCTTATTGTTCTTCCTGCTTTCCATAAGAAAGGAGAGCGCCCCATGAGATGGTACGGCTTTGTTTTGATTTTTTTTGTTTCCACCGTTTTTTGCAATTTGATGTACACGTTCAGATTGGATTTCACGGCAGAAAATTCTCTGGTCATCAAGGACTTTCCTTTGCCTGAAGGAAAACTGCACATTTTAGACCGCCCCGAAGAAGCCGTTCTGTCCGCGGAAACCATGCCGAAACAGCCGTTGCTTTTGTTTTTTTTCGCTTCATGGTGCAGACCATGCGTTATGGAAGCGCCCGTTATCGTTAAATTGTCCGAAAGAAAAGATGTGCCCTTTATCGGCATCGCCGTCCGTGACGATGTAAAAAAGTTAACCTCTTTTTTAAAAGAAAAAAATCCGTATCAATTCGTTGCGCTGGATCCGAATGCAAAATGGGCGGAAGCGATGCATGCCGATAAATTGCCCACCGCTTTTATCCTGAATGAAAAAAGCCAAATCGTTGCAAAAATCAACGGTATCATAACGGAAGACTTTTATATTCAAACTGTTCTGCCGTTTCTGCAGGAGCTGAAAAATGAAAAGCCTCTTTAAATTCTTATTTCCGACAATACTGCTGCTTTCAGTTGCGCGGAGCTTTGCGAATGATACTTTTTCCGTAGAAACGGAAGCCTTGGAAATAGCCGACAGATTAAGATGTCTGGTTTGTTCGGACGAAAATATCGAAAACGCAAAAGATGAAACCGCAAAAGATATGCGCTTTTTTATCCGCCGTCATTTGGCGGACGGCAAAACACAGGATCTGGTTGTTCATTTGCTGCTGGCACAATACGGGGATATGATTTCTTTGGAAGATATGCCGACTCCGACCGCTCAACACGAAGAAATGTTTGTAACCGTTTCTTTCATTTTCACCTTTGCGGCAATGGGATTTTATATTTACCGCAGATCCCGGAATTTTAAAGCGTAGAGGCTTGTCATGATTTTCTTTTTAACAGCATTGCTTTCGTTGACAATCGGAGCGCTCAGCTTATTTATTTTTCCTATTTTGCCGTTAAATCGCGGCCATGGAAAACATAAAAAGATAAAATTGACATATATTTGTTTTGTTTTTTTTCTTTTTGCCGTTATTGTCCCTGTTCTTTACGGCTACCAAGGCAAAATGTTAATGCCGGATTATCCTTTGGCTTCCCGAGACACACTTCAGTCCGAAAGTAACACTCGCGCTATGGCGCGCGCCAGACGACTGGAAAAATATCTGGATATGGCTCCCGATGATGAAATTGTCTGGCGGCAGCTGGCTCAGACTTACAGAACGGCCGGTTATTATGACAAAGCCGCCATCGCCTACCGCAACGCCATAGAACGGGGTATCCCCGAAGATATTTCCGGTTGGCATGCTTTAGCCGAAACATTGATTCAGGCGAACAACGGCCGAATTACAGGGGAAGCCCAAAAAGCCTTGGAAAACGTATTGCGCTATCGCCCCAACGACCCCAAAGCCATTTACTTTTTGGGATTGGCAAGGCTGCAAAATAAAGAACAGCAAAAGGCTTTAGCTTTGTGGCGTTATCTGGAACAAAGCCTTTCTGCGGAAGATCCTTGGCTGACCGTTATCCATGAAAGAATTTCGACTTTGCAAAAAGTATTGCAAATCGATCCGCGGGGCATTAAACCGCAAGCTCCTATTCCTTTGCACTGAAAAAATCAAACCCCCGTGCCGGCCGTCGGCAACGAAGCGTTCAGCGTATTTTCCTGACGCAAAACAGCGGCCGTTTCACGAACGCGGTCCTCGTCTCCGTCCAAACTGAGAATTGTTGCCGCAGCCAAACGGATTCCGCATTCCTGCGTTTCAGAAATAACTCCCGTTGCGCCCAAACGTACCAATTCCCCCCAGCGTGCATCGTCGTTGCACCGAATGAAAACGGGAATGGAAGAAGACACCTCGCGCACAGCCTGCAACACGCGAATTGCGGAAGGCAAACCGCTGATGCAAATCATTACCGCTTTAGCTTTTGAAATATTGGCGGCTTCAAGAATACGGGTATTTCCGGCGTTGCCGAATAAATATTCCCTCTTGTTTTTCTTTGCCCATTCAATATGGGAAACATCCGTATCCATTACCAAAAACGGTATTTCATTGCGCGTCATCATACGCGCCGCCGCTTGACCGACACGCCCGTATCCGATCAAAAGCACATGATTTTCCAGTTCTTTTTCATCTTCAATATGGTCGGGGACCGCCGCATTTTTAGCCGCCTCCTGCTTGTCTTTTTTCTCAAGCAATTTCAGGACAAAAGAGCTGACAAACGGTGTTAAAGACATAGACAAAGCGATCACAACCTGCAGCAACGAAGAAACCTGAACACTGATTAAGTGAAAGTTCTGAGCCGCCAGATTAAACACCACAAAACCGAACTCACCGGCCTGACACAAAAAAACGGAAGATGTCATAGAACCGTTATGATCCACTTTCATACGGCGTTCAATCAGATATAAAACACCGAATTTAGCTGACATAACGCCGATCGTCAGCAATGCGATTTGTATGATATGCTTCCAGGCATAGTGGATATCAATCATCATACCGACAGATAAGAAGAAAATCCCCAAAAGCATCCCGCTGAAAGAAGCTATCTCCGCTTCGACTTCATGACCGAAATCCGTTTCGGCGATCAGCATACCTGCCAAAAAAGCGCCTAAAGAAATTGACAGCCCGGCCATATTCGTCGCCCAAGCCGTTGCCAAAAACGTAAAGAAAACAACCGCGGTAAAAGCTTCCGTGTTTTTCGTCGAAACAACGATTCTGAACAACGGTTTAACCAACATACGGCCGACAACCATAATCAACGTAACCGCGCCGACCGCTTGCGTGAACGCTTGCCCCAAATTACCGATTGCGGTAGCATCCGTCTGCGCCATACGCGGCAACAACACCATAATCGGAATCACGGCCAAATCCTGCATCAGCAAAATTCCGACCGTTGCACGGCCCGCGCCCGTATGCAGTTCCCCGCGTTCCTGCATCAAACGCAGCGCAATGGCCGTCGAGGACATTGCCAAAGCAAAGCCGATAATAATCGCTTCATTCAGCGTTCTGTGCATGAAATAAGCGGCTCCGCCCAGCACTGCCGCCGTAACGAACAGCTGCAGACAGCCAAACCCGAAAATATACAGGCGCATCGCCTTGAAACGATGGAAGGACAAATCCAATCCGATCGTAAACATCAAAAACAACAAGCCGACTTCTCCGATATTTTCGGTAACGTCCGTATCTTTGATCATTTTCAGACCGTGAGGCCCCAAAACGACGCCGGCAACGATAAAGGCCAACAAAGGATTAACCTTCAACCGGTAAAAAATAGGAATAAAAATAACAACGGCGGCTAAAAAAGCCAATATTTCCCAAACCTGATCGCCACTCACTTACGTTCCCCTACAAATACAGACTGTCTTAAAAAATTTTATAAATTATACTGGTAAAAAAAACAATAATTTAACGCCCGAATGTGAAAAAATTTGAATTTACATTGACGGTTTGTTTCAGCTTTGGCATCATGAAGGACGATTATTTTTCATCAGCAGGGGTTAATAATGACAAAATCTGAACTGATCGCGCGTATTGCCGAAATAAATCCTCATCTGTACCAAAGTGACGCCGAAAAAATTGTTTCAACCATTTTTAATGAAATTTCCGCCGCCCTGTCAAAGGGGCACCGCGTTGAATTGCGCGGCTTCGGCGTATTTTCCGTCCGCACCAGAAAAGCACGCGCCGGACGCAATCCCAGAACAGGAGAAAAAGTAAGCGTTGAAGCTAAAAACGTTCCGTTTTTCAAAGCCGGCAAAAAATTAAAAGACCGGCTGAATACTGAAGCGTAAGGACAAAACCTTTGAAAATCATTCATTTCATTTTCAGCTGTATCGTGCTGTTTTTTACGATATCTTTTGCTGTCTCGAACAAACAGATTTTTCCGCTGACTTTATGGCCGTTTCCATTTGAAATCAGCTTGCCGGTCAGCTTTATCGTTTTGGCTTTTGCCCTGCTCTTTTTTATATTTGGCGGGTTTTACAGCTGGCTTTTGTCTGTTCCGGTCAGAAACGAACGTTATCTTCAGGCAAAAAAAATCAAAGAACTGACACAGAAGATCGCCGAATTGGAAGCAGAAAAGAACAATTAAACTTTTTTGGTCGCTTTCCATTTCGGTTTCTGCTAAAAGAATGTCCGGTAACTGATTTGAAACAGGAGCTTCTATGAACTGGTTGACGAGTTATGTGCGTCCTAAGCTGCAAAGTTTAGTCGGCACAAAAGAGATTCCGGATAATTTATGGGAAAAATGCCCGTCATGCGGCGCTATGATTTATCATAGAGAACTGGAACAGAATTTCCGAATTTGTCCGCAGTGCAGCCATCATATGCGGTTGGATCCGGAAAAACGGCTGGGAATGATGTTCGACGACGGTGTTTACACCTTAATTGAACTGCCTGAAGTCAAAGAAGACCCTTTAAATTTTTCCGATTTAAAAGATTATACCGACCGTCTGAAAGACGCGCGAAAAAAAACCAAACAAAAGGATGCTATTCTGGTTGCTTCCGGAAAAATGGGCGGCATGAATGTTGTTGCCGGTATTTTGAATTTTGATTTTATGGGCGGCTCTATGGGAATGGCCGTCGGCGAAAGCATTATCGCCGCCGTGGAACTGGCTTTGCTGCAAGATGCAGCGTTAATTATGATTCCCGCTTCCGGCGGTGCAAGAATGCAGGAAGGCATTCTGTCTTTAATGCAAATGGCCAGAACCACCATGGCCGTCCGTCGCTTAAAAGAAAAAGGATTGCCCTATTTTGTCATCTTAACCGATCCGACAATGGGGGGCGTTTCCGCTTCTTTTGCGATGTTGGGCGACATCGCGATCGCCGAACCCGGCGCATTGATCGGTTTCGCCGGCGCCCGGGTTATTGAACAAACCATCCGTACCAGTTTGCCCGAAGGTTTCCAAAAAGCCGAGTATTTAATGGAACATGGAATGGTCGATATGGTGGTTGATCGCCGAAAAATCCGCCAAACAATCATTAATTTGATTGATATGCTGCACAACCCGCACCCGGCGGCCGCGCCTATTCCCTTCATTCGCAAAAACTGATCTTTTCAGATTTGAAAAAAATAAGAGGATATAAATGACGACGACAAAACCACTTGCCGGAATTAAAGTTTTAGATTTAACCCGTGTTTTATCCGGCCCTTATTGCGCGCAGACGCTGTTTGATCTGGGAGCCGAAGTTTTAAAAATAGAAAATCCGGCTTGGGGGGACGATTCCCGTTTATTCCAACCGTACATCGGAGAAAGAAGCCTTTATTTCGAATTTACCAATGGCGGCAAAAAAAGCCTGACTTTAAATTTGAAAACCCCGAAAGCTATTGAAATCCTGAAAAAATTAATTGCGGAAGCCGATGTTCTTGTTGAAAATTTCCGTCCCGGAATTATGAAAAAGTTCGGACTGGATTATGAACATGTCAAAGAAATTAATCCGCGTTTAATTTACGCTTCCATTTCCGGATTCGGCCAAACAGGACCGGATGCGCTCAGACCGGCTTACGATATTTTAACGCAGGCGCGCGGCGGAATAATGAGTTTGACCGGATATCCCGACGGCGACCCGATGATGATCGGCATATCTTTCAGCGATATGGTCGCCGGCGTTTTTGCCGTAACAGCCATTACGACCGCCCTTTATCAGCGTGAAAAAACAAATGAAGGTCAGCAAATCGATATTTCCATGCTGGATTGTCAGGTTTCTTTGCTGGAAAGCTCGATGATGCGCTATCAGGCGACCAAAGTTCCTCCGAAACCGGTCGGCTGCCGACATCCGACGGAAGCGCCGTTTCAATCTTTCAATGCTTCGGACCGTCCTTTTGTGATCGCCGCGATCGGAGATACCATGTTTCAACGACTGTGCGATCTTCTCGGTCATCCGGAAATCTATGCGGATCCGAGATTTTCATCCCTAGCCGCACGACATAAAAACAGAGATGAATTAAGCACCATCCTGCAAAAAGAATTCAGCACCAAAACAGCGAAAGAATGGGTTAAATTATTGGAAGAAAATTCCGTTCCCGTTTCTTTAATCCAAAATTTGGAAGAAGTCTGCCAAGACCCGCAGGTCATCGCCAGACAAATGATGATCAAATCGGAAGCTCCTGAATTGGCGGAGATCAGATTAATGGCCACACCGATTAAAATGACTTCTCTGCCAAATCAAACATCCCGACCGGCTGCCCCTGTGTTGGGACAGGACACCGCAGATATTTTGCGCAAATTGGGAATGACTGATCCGCAAATAGATGAATTGAAAAAAGACGGCGTTATTTAATAAATATTTTTCTCAAAATAGAAAAGAGCCTCCGCAGAGGCTCTTTTAATTTGTGCGAAACACGGCAGACGATTAGAAACCGCCCATTCCACCCATACCGCCCATTCCGGCGTCGGCACCGCCATGGCAGGCGCATTTTTCTTCCGGCTTATCAGCAACCATAGCTTCGGTCGTGATCAGCAATCCGGCGATGGATGCCGCACTTTCCAAAGACGTGCGGACGACTTTTGTCGGGTCGATAATGCCGGCTTCAAACATATCGACATACTTGCCGGTCTGCGCATCGAAACCAATATTCGTCTTTTCGCCTTCCAGCAATTTGCCGGCGATCACGGCGCCGTCTTCGCCCGCATTGGCTGCGATCTGACGAACAGGAGCCTGCAAAGCGCGGCGAATAATATCAATGCCGACACGCTGATCATCGTTCGCCGGCTTCAAAGCATCCAAGCTCTTTACGGCATACAACAACGCCGTACCGCCGCCGGTGACAACACCTTCTTCAACGGCCGCACGCGTTGCATGCAGAGCATCGTCAACACGATCTTTCTTTTCTTTCACTTCGACTTCAGAAGCGCCGCCGACTTTGATCACGGCAACACCGCCGGACAACTTGGCCAAACGTTCCTGCAGTTTTTCCTTATCGTATTCGGAAGAAGTCGTTTCGAGCTGCTTCTTGATCTGAGCGCAGCGAGCCGCGATTTCTTCTTTTTCACCGGAACCGTCAACGATTGTCGTGTTGTCTTTCGTGATAGAAACTTTCTTTGCCGTTCCCAACATATCCAGCGTTACTTCTTCCAACTTGATACCCAAATCGGCGGAAATGACCTGACCCTTTGTCAGAATGGCAATATCCTGCAGCATCGCTTTGCGGCGATCGCCGAAGCCCGGAGCCTTAACCGCCGCGACTTTCAAACCGCCGCGCAGTTTGTTGACAACCAATGTGGCCAAAGCTTCGCCTTCAACGTCTTCCGCAATGATCAGCAACGGACGGCCGGATTGAACAACGGCTTCCAACACCGGCAACATAGATTGCAGGTTGGACAGTTTCGCTTCGTGAATCAGAATGTACGGATTTTCCAACTCGCAGGTCATCTTTTCCGCATTCGTCACAAAATACGGGGACAAATAACCGCGGTCAAACTGCATTCCTTCAACAACTTCCAGTTCGGTGTTCAAGCCTTTGGCGTCTTCAACCGTGATCACGCCTTCATTGCCGACTTTGTCCATCGCGTTTGCCAGATATTCGCCGATAGAAGCATCGCCGTTCGCGGAAATCGTGCCGACCTGAGCAACCTCGGCCGAAGTGGACACTTTGCGGGAACGGGATTTAACATCTTCAACAACAGCCGCAACAGCCATATCAATACCGCGGCGCAAATCCATCGGATTCATACCGGCGGCAACGGCTTTGCAGCCTTCGCGGACAATCGCCTGAGCCAAAACCGTAGCGGACGTCGTGCCGTCACCGGCAACGTCAGCTGTTTTGGAAGCGGCTTCTTTAACCATCTGGGCGCCCATATTTTCAAACTTGTTTGCCAATTCGATTTCCTTGGCAACGGAAACGCCGTCTTTCGTAATGCGCGGCGCACCGAAAGACTTTGACAAAACAACGTTGCGGCCCTTCGGTCCCAAAGTAACCTTTACCGTATCGGCCAGAACATCAACGCCGCGCAGCATTGCGTTACGGGCATCTGTGGAAAATTTGACTTCTTTAGCAGACATTTTAAAAACCTTCCTTTAAAACAAACCTTAATTCAAACAACCGGAATTATTCCAAAATTCCCAGAACGTCGGCTTCTTTGATAATCAACAGTTCTTCACCGTCAATTTTCACTTCGGTACCCGACCATTTTCCGAACAGAACTTTATCGCCGACTTTAACGGTCATGGGAATCGTTACGCCCTGTTCATTGCGGTCACCCGTCCCGACTGCGACAACCTCGCCTTTAGACGGCTTTTCTTTTGCCGTATCCGGAATGATGATTCCGCCGGCGGTTTTTGTGTCTTCCGCCATGCGTTTAACCAAAACGCGATCAAATAACGGTTTGAATTTCATGGTAAACAACCCTCTAGTAATAAAAATCAAAAGTCCTTTAAACCTTCTTCGAGGATGCAGTGTTTAGCACTCCAACCCTCCGAGTGCTAACAAAATAGGAATCCCGAATGCTTTTGTCAAGAGGGGAAAACATAATATTTTGATCAGAGAAATAAAAAAATTAAGACATATCTTCCGAATACAAAAAGAGCGCCTTACGGCGCTCTCTTTAATTTAATTCAGCTCTTAGTGCGTTCTTTGCATTTTCTGCATCAGCACCGGAGACATATCGCGATGTCCCTTATGGCCATGCTTTTTGCCGCCGTGACCGCGATTGTCTTTTCCGCCTTTGCCTCCTTTACCGTTCTTTTCACGGTCTTTCTTGGAAACAAGGATCTTTTCATATTCGACTTCCGTAACCTTTTCCCATTTTTTGGAAACGGGGTTGAAAGCTTCTTTGATATAGCGGAAATCAGGATTCATAAAGTCGTCGTTCTGGTCAATAACCGCAATACGGCTGGCTTTGCCGATAGTCGGGGAAACCTGAACTTCACCTTTTGACACAACAACTTTCTGCGCATTGGTGATGTGTTCGACTTTTTCGCCTTTGGCTTCAAAGATTGCTTCCGTAGCGTGAGTCTGTTCTTCATTTCCGTGAATACCGATGAATGTGCAGGGACGGCCTGTCGGCTGATTTTTAGCAGCGATATCGGCAACCTTTTCCATATCACCGGCACGGCCATGACCGGAAACATAGTATGTTTCACCGTCTACAAACGGAGCGCCGCGTTCGGGAATCATTGTCTTCCAACCCTGAGCTCTCAGCGCAGCCATCATTTCATCAACGACTTCCTGATTGTTGCCGGAGGGAATAACAGCCTGCTGGTTGACGCACAAATTCGGGCAGGATTTGGACGGGTGGATATTCCTGTTTTCACCGCGGGAAACACGAGCCATAGCAGCCATTTCTTCGCCCTGCGTTCCCGTTACCATATAAATGCGTTCCTGCGGCGGAATGGATTTGGCTTCCGGAGACTTCGCGTCAATTATCTTGACATCAACGCCGGTGCGTTCCTTGCAGGCTTTAGACATGCTCATGCCGGACTTGTTCAGCGCATTGTTGACCTGAACCAAAGAAGCGCCGTCCAAAATGAACGTACGAGGCTTCGTGCCGGTTTCCTTCGCATATTCGGCAACCGCGATCACGTCAGCCATCATCTGCTGAGCGGAACGGGCAATCGTGCCGACCATCATCTGCGCATTGGGGTTTTCATACAGAATTTTCTTGAAACCTTTGGTAACGGCTTCATAGGACGGAGTTACCTCCTTAGAGGTTGTGGAAGTGGAGTCGCAGAAGCAAACGTCTATGCCTTTGGCAAAAACGCCCGCCATACGTTCGTCTTCCCAGCCTTTGCCCAATTCGGCCGGCGTTGTTTTGAAATCGCCCATATCCATCAGGCGCGTGCCATCCGGAGATTCGACAACAAAAGCAATAGCGCCGGGCGCGGAGTGCGTCACGGGAACAGGTTCGACTTCAAAGCCGTTGACCTTGAATTTTTCGCCGTCCTTCACATCATGGAAAGTCGGCATATTATCCAAGGGCAAGCCCTGTTTGGTCATTTCGGCCACCATAAAATGATGCGTAAACTGATCGGCATAAATGTTCAGCGGACGATCGGGATTCATCTGGATATGATGAATAATCCCGGCAATATGGTCGGCATGCGCATGCGTAATCAGCAAATCGTCACATTCCAGCGGAGCGATATAATTATCCACGCCGGTTACGGCTTTGTCGGAAAATTTCATACCGCAGTCGATTTGAATCGATCTCTTGCTTCCGTCTTCGGCGGTATATGTAATTTTTTTGGCATTTCCGCCGATGCCGTCCAAGTTATTACCGCCGAGGGATTCGAACTCTGTTCTTTTTTCAGCCATAACTACACCTTTCATCAATCAAAAAAAAATTATTAATCTTCGGGATAAGCGACATAAACCCAACGATTCCAAATCGCGCTCAAAACCGTTTCGTCCGGTTCGCCGGCATCATCAAAATCCGGCAGAGACTTCACCAGACGAATCAATTCCTCATCTTTCATGTCGGTCAAAGCCTTATCAGGATAAGCCTCATTCAAAGCATCTGCGATATCGCAATAATCCTTCCAAAGTAATGCCATCACTTAATACTCCCTTGCTGTAAGACTCTGTTTCCCAAGTCTGTTAAAAACATATTACACCTACTTTTTTACTTTTTGCAAATACTTTTTCGACAATTTTTCAATTTTTTTTGACAAAAAACACACTCTTCCGAAAAAACACAAAAATTATTTGTTTTTTATATAGTTAGGGGGCTGTTAAATCCTCAGAGCCCCCTAAAATCTTATCTTTTTTCGCAAATATTTGATATAAAGCCTGAAAATTATTGTACAGGCGGCACATTCAGCAGCGCGATATATCCCGGCGGAATCCGCACTATTGCATAACGTATGTTCGCCGTTTCAATTTGAAATTTCGGAACACCCAAAATATCTGCGGCCATACCAAAAAATTCTTTACCTTCAACTTCCCGGCGCTGAGCGTTCATTATGTATAAAACACAGCCTTGCCCCTTCTGCGCGATTCCGCAGCGCGGACGCCCTTTGGGAATCTCGGCGTTATTGACAACCCCCGGCAGCTCACCTTCGGATTTATTTTGCAACGTTCCTCCAAAGAAGCCTGCGATTCCACCGAAAACAAACAACAAGAAAAACAGCGGCAGCAAAACCTTCGTCTTCACGAACGCCGGAGGCAGCCCCAAATCCGATGCCATATTATGCTCATACGGATTTTCTTCTTCCGCTTCTGTTTCCTCTTCCTCCGGTTCGGGAACATCTTCTTCCAAATCATCAATGAAACCGTTTTCATCGACTTCCGGCTGAGATGCGTCTTCTTCGCCCCATTCCTCCTCAAAATTTTCATCAGAAGGAACGGGCGGCATCGGTTCGGCCGCCGGAAAAGTATGAGGCGGCATCCCCACTCCTCCCGGCGGAGGCATTCCCATCGGCGGTATGCCTGCCGGACGCGGCGGCATTTTCACACCGGCGGGCATAGGATATCCCATCGGACGCGGCGGCATTTTCATACCAACGGGCATTTTCATACCGGCCGGATAAGGCGGCACGCCTGCCGGACGCGGCGGCTGCGGCGCCCCTGCCTGCTGAGGATATGGCGGAGCCGGCGGATAAGGCGGACGCTGCTGTTGTTCTGACATCGATTCCTCCTAATTAAACTCTTTAATCAATTTGATAACACTGGGAGTTAAAATGACCACAGTTTCATATCCGTTCAATGAATCACTGAACGATGCCGACGGTATTCCGATCAGAACGATATTGTCTCCCAATCGACTTTTCGCCGTAAAAGCGGTCACTTCCCCTTGATCGGAATCCAAAGTTATTTCCGTATTCATTCGTCGTTCGCCATACAGCTCCGTTTGGGTCATAATGGACAGCTGCGCTTCTGGCATAGACATATAACCGCACCGGCCGACATCAAAACGCGCGCGCCATTTATTGGCGGCAATAAACATCCCTTCCGACACTTGTGTCACAGACCCGCGGGCATTCAGGAAATTTTTGAGACTTTTCGGATTAATGTCATAGTCCGTCACCAAAGCGCGGCCTAAAACGCCTTTTAACATAAACTTAATTCTGTCCGCACCGAAAATATCAACCAATTCCTGCCATACAATTTCTTTTGTCGCACCATAGGGCTTAACCCGCAAAATCTGCGCATTAAATACGATCAGCTTAGGTTCGGTATCAAATAATTCTATCAGCTTTTTTACCTTATCCTCGATTTTCTTGTCTCCCGTGAAAGAAATAACGTTTTCTTCCCAGTTGACAACCAAATCATGCATTCCCGCACCGCGCAGGGAATCCAAAACGGCGATCATCACTTCGCGTTTATCGGGAATATATAAATTCCACCCCACTTCCCGGCTGACAATTAAAACCTTTTGCTGATCATTGTAGCGATAATAAACATCGGCCGCATTTGCGATCATATCCATCACTTCGGACAATTCGCCCGTAATATTTTCCGCCGCCAATTCGGGGAAAGGCCCGCCTTCTCCGACCACCTTAATTTTTGCTTCGCTCAACAACTTGTAAAAAACGCGTTCCGCCGTTTGACCGTCAAAAGAAAAGCCCGTCACTTCATAACGCGGCAAAGGATCGCTTTTTTGCGCGCGTTCCAGTCTGAAAGCCTCCTGTTTAAAGGGAATGACCGTCATAATATTTTGCTGTGTTTCATGAACCGTGCAGCGCATAGGCGATTCCAAACTGACCATTTCCGCGGACCGAGTCGTTCTGGGCTCTGTCGGCAAAGCCGTCGGACGAACCATTTGAACCATCGGCCGGCCGGCACGAATATCATTGCCGCAGGAAACCAAAAACGCTCCGCTTCCCAAAATTACAGCGGATAAAAGATATTTTTTGATTCTTTTAAAAAACATTCGTCTGCCATCCCTAATATTTTAGCCTGCCGGAACCGGACGTTTAACAGGCATTTTAGCTTGTACCGGAGCCTTAACGGGCATCTTCTGCGGCATCTTCGCCGGTTGTTTTACCTGTACGGCAGCGGGCCGCGTCTGCTGTTGAACGACGGGTTCTTCCTGTTCTTCCGCCGCCTCAAATCCGTCCGGAGCCGGACCGATATCTTCTTCCACTTCGTTTTTATCAGCCAACGATCCCAAACGATCTTTGATATCGTCCATTGTTTCTTCGTCTTCCAACATTTCAGGCGGCGCATTGCTGTCAAATTCCGCCTTGTACTCCATCAAAACTTTTTTCAACGCCGCTTCGCCGCCTTTATAACGATCCCGCACAATTTGCGCATACGGCGGAGTGATGATTTCCATACCGAATGTCAGAATTTCATCCAATAAATCAAGAATATACCCGAAATACGGATATTGACTGAGCTCCAATCCCCCCAAATGAACGCATCTAGCGCTGGTTCGGGAAATAGTTTGATCATAATATGTCTTCAAGCGCATAAAATGATCAAAATTCCATAATTGTTCAACCGTCAATCCGTAAGCGTTTGCCGTTACGGAACCGCCCGTCGAAGGATTTGCTTCCGTCTGAGCTATTTTTTCCTGAAGCTTGGCAATTAAATCCTGACCGGCTTTTCCAAAAATGGAAAGCCATTGCTGCATTTCCGGAATTTGAGCCTTGACCTGTGCGGCATCTATTTGTCGCCTGGGATCCAGCATACGGGAAACTTCCGTCCAGACTGAACCCGCCTTTTCATATGTTAAAGCCCGATCAATATTCGTCTTCACCTGTTGTTGGATATTATCGGGGCAATCGGTCAAAATGCCGGGCAACTGCGCGCGCCAGTTGTCCCCGAACATTGACTGTGCCGTCGAACGAACGCGCGCAAGACCTTCCTGCGTATCCTGATACGACAGAACAGCTTCAAACAGCGATGATAAAGCTTCCGGTATTTCTTTTTCAGCCATTTTCTTTTCCGCGTTATAGAATCCTTATCAAATATTATATATTATGTTTTACTCCTAAAAAGCAACATTATCCTTTGAAATAAGGATCATCCTTTTCTTTCAACACAGAAACAACGACATTATCCGCAGGTACAAGAGGCTCTCCGGCTTCAGCATTCGGCCGAAAACGAACAGCCGCCCCGAAAACGAACGGAACGGAAGAAACCAATATTTCTTTCAGCGGTTTTTCATCAGCAAAACCTTCGAAACGAAGCAGTGAACGAATGTCTGACGTTTCTGCCGGCATCGAAGCATTTATTACCGAAATTGAAGCGTTTTCCTGATTTTCATGAGAAATATTTTTTTCTTCAATCGGGAGTTCTTCTTCTGCGGGTTCCGCTTCTTCCTCTATCGGGAGTTCCTCTTCCACCGGCTCAGCTTCTTCCTCTATCGGGAGTTCTTCTTCTGCGGGTTCCGCTTCTTCCTCTATCGGAAGTTCCTCTTCCGACGGTTCCGCGTCTTCCTCTATCGGGAGTTCCTCTTCTGTCGGCTCCGCTTCTTCCTCTATCGGGAGTTCCTCTTCTGCGAGTTCCGCTTCTTCCTCTATCGGGAGTTCCTCTTCTGCGAGTTCCGCGTCTTCCTCTATCGGAAGTTCCTCTTCCGCCGGTTCTGCTTCTTCCTCTATCGGGAGTTCCTCTTCTGCCGGTTCCGCTTCTTCCTCTATCGGAAGTTCCTCTTCTGTCGGCTCCGCTTCTTCCTCTATCGGGAGTTCCTCTTCTGTCGGCTCCGCTTCTTCCTCTATCGGAAGTTCCTCTTCTGCCGGTTCCGCGTCTTCCTCTATCGGAAGTTCCTCTTCCGCCGGTTCCGCGTCTTCCTCTATCGGAAGTTCCTCTTCCGCCGGTTCCGCTTCTTCCACAGCCTGTTGTGTATAATAAACTTTTTCGCCTTCAGGCGTTATATAGTACGCTTCCCCGTCATCTCCGACATAATAGGCGTTTCCCTGATCATCTGAATAATAAGCTCTTCCTTCGGCGTCAATATAATATGGATTTCCGGCCTGATCTAAATAATAAAACTGTCCGGATTCGTCCAAATAACAAACAGCCCCATTTTGATCCAAATAATAGATACTGCCGTCTTCCGCTGTGTATGCTATCGGTTCTTGAGATTCTGCGGACTGTTCATTTCCTTCTGCCTGCGCTTCTTCTCCGGCATTATCAATTGCTTCTTCTGTCCCCTGAGATGTCGCGTTCGGGTCAAAATAGACGGCCTGACCGTTTTCATCGACATAATATGCCTGGCCATTTTCATCCATATAATATGGATTCCCATTCGCATCCAAGTAATACGGATTCCCGTTCTCATCCGTATAATAGGCTTGCTCCTCCTGCGCTTGTTCCGTTCCGGCCGCATTCGGGTCAAAATAGACGGCCTGACCGTTTTCATCCACATAATACGGATTCCCGTTTGCATCTAAATAATAGGGATTTCCGTCTTCATCCGTATAGTAATACGCGCCGTAATTCCCTGCCGCGACATAACCGTAAAGCCCTTGATCTTCCTGCGGATAATCATAGTAGGCTTGTTCACCTTCATAGCCTTCCGTATCCTGATAATTATAGCCTTCATTTTCGTCGACATTGGAATAATCTATAGATTCGCTGGAAGCATCCGCATATCCGTACCCCCAGTTGTCATCCAAATCATAACCGGCTTCAGCTGCCGCTTGTTGAGATAAAGAAATGGCTTCGTCCAAATTGGCATTCCAATCCGACAAATCCATTTTAGGCAATTCGCGCGTTTTTTTCTTCGGTTCTTCTTCAACGGGTTGCGGCTGAACGGTTTCAACGCTGCTTTCCTCATAACCGGAAGTATAAGGCGTATCATAATAATCATGGTTTTGCTGCGGCGCCTGTAAAGCAGGCTGCGGCACTCCGCCGCCGGGTATTCCGCCGTCTTGTACCCAGGTATGAACCACTTCCTGCGTTTTTGCCTGCTGTTTAGCCAACGCCGTTGCCAAAGCGGATGTTTGATCCATCTGTTTTTGGCTGATCAATTCAACTGTTTCCGATAAAGACGTATTTTGCTGCTGAGCCATTGCTTCCGCGACGATGCGAGCCTGCTCCGCCAAAGCATCCGTCTGAACACTTGCTTGCGATTCCGACATTGCTTCCGCAACGACACGCGCCTGCTCTGCTAAAGCATCCTGCTGAATCGCCTGCTGCGTTTCCGCGATAACGCGCGCTTGTTCCGCCAAAACTTCTTTTTGAACCGCTCCCTGAGATTCCGCAACCGCCGCGGCAACAACGCGCGCCTGTGTTGCTAAAGCTTCAGCCTGAACATTTGCCTGTGATTCTGACATTGCTTCCGCAACAACGCGCGCCTGTTCTGCCAGCACATCCCTCTGAACGCTTGCTTGAGATTCCGCCACCGCCTCCGCGACGACACGGGCCTGCGTCGCCAAAGCTTCCGCCTGCAAAGCATTTTGTGATTCCGACATTGCCGTAGCGATCGCCTTGGCCTGCGCCGTAATTGTTTCGGCTTGCGTTTCCGACTGCGCCCGCATCATCGCCTGCGCCACCGCCTGCGCCTGAGTCGCCAACGTATCGTTACGAACGGCCTTTTGCGCATTGGAAAGAGCCATTGCTATTTCCTGCGTCTGCTTTGAAAAAGCTTCCGCCATCAAAGTCGCCTGGAAACGCTGCGATTCTTCCTGCCGATGCATCATTTGACCCATTGTTTCGGTCAAAATACTGCTTTGCGTCTGCGCTACGACATCCGCGATCATTTTAGCCTGTTCGGCAGCAGACATTCCGCCGCCCTGACCGCCGGATCCCGCATTAAAAACGGCGTTTTCCAACATCGCCTTTTTTTGCATTTCCAGAATTTCTTTTTGCGCTTCGACCTGCGCCTGAACCATCATTTTGATTTGTTCGGCATATGAAGCTGCCTGCGCGGCAGAAGAAGACGATGAAGAAGCGGAATTGTTATTTTCAATAACGATTTGAGGGGCCTGCTGAAATTGCGGCAAAGACCCGCCTTTTTGAATTGACGAAAACAAAGCCGCCAATGTTTCGTTCGCGTTCCTTTGAGAATCGGCAATCGCTTTTGCTATCAAGCTGCCCTGAACTTCCGCTGCATTTTGCTGTGACTTGGAAAAAGCTTCCGCCATTGCGCGCGCCGTCATTTCCTGGCTTTGAGAAAAAATCTTTGCCATTGTTTCGGACTGCGCTTTAGCCTGTAATTCGGCAGACTTAACCTGCGCTTCGGTCAAGGCGTTGACCAATGCCTCAAGCCCTTGCGATCCGGCTTGCGAAAGACTTTCCAGCCCCCCCTGAACGGCATAATTGACAGGCGCCGCTTGCATCGGCACAGACATCGGTACAGGCATCGGCGGAGCGGCTTGCGCCGCATATTGCGCTCTTAATTTTGCCTGGACATTTTCAGCTTCGCTGGCGTTCCCTTCAACGGCGGAAATAGCGTTAAATTCCTGCTGCGCGGCCTGCAGCGCCTGTGTTAATTGCGCGACCTCCACCGTTCTGGAAGAATCCTGCTTTGCCTCCGCAAGCGTCTTCGCCAACATTTCCATATTGCGGCGAGCTTCTTCCTGTGCCTGCTGCATAACGGCCATCTGATTCATATTCATTTTTTCTTGAGCGGACGACAAAGCGTCCGCGATCGCTTTTGCTTTCGCTTTTTCCTCCGCTGAAACAAAAGCGTCATCTTCCTCTTCCGGCACATAGTCGTCGCCGTATTTCTGCTGTTCCAAATATGTCAGATAATCCCGCACATCCCGACCGCCGGGAATGTCGATCAATGTCGAACGAGCTTCCGGATTAATCGCCAACAACATATCATTATAACGGGTAACCAGATCTTCCCTGAGCACATGCAGCTGACGATAAACGTTTACAAATCTTTGAGCCGTAACGTAAGGATCTTCTTCCCCGTCGGTCGCCGCACCGGGAAATTTCGGTTTCCATTTTTTAGTATCCTTTTTCGGCGGGCTCATTTTTTCTCCAAGCAGGCATAATCATTCGTATCCTTATTGTTTATTAAGGATATTCAGCATAATACTACGATACCGCAGATTAATATATCTTTAATCTGCGGTATTTTTTATTAAAACATTTTTTTCTTACGGCAAATGAATTTGCACGACCCGATGCAATGCCGATGCCTTATCCTCGGAAATTTCAACTTTTTCTTCCGGATTCCAAAGAACACCGAACAATTTGCCGTCAATATCTTCACGCACGCTGATCAAACGCGCTTCCGTATCATTCATATACATGACCGCGATATCACCCAAACCGACCATTTTCGTCGGATCGACAATCAAAACAGAACGAGCCGGCAACAAATTGCCCAAACGGCGGGTACACAGCGAAACCGCATAGGAAGACATCGGATTAACTGCACCGGCAAAACAATTAACCGTTCCCAACGGTGCTTGACGGTCAATAATAATCGTGCCGTTTTCTCCGGCCTGACCATATACCTGTAAAACGATATCCGGATGTTCCTGTTTCATGGAAGCCATTTTAGATACCGGCAATTCGGGATATCCCGTTTTCACGCCGGCAACGGTACGATAACGGGCGTCATTCCTTTGAATAAATTCTTCCAAAGCGCCGGCTTTATCCAAATCATAGATCTGCTTTTGCAGCTCATCATTCGTATATCCCAAGGCGCGGGCAATTCTTGAAATTTCGTCTTCGGAAACTTCGCGCTGCCCCATTTCTATACGGTGATACACCGAAAGCGTCAGTTCCGATCCGTCCGCCACATCGGCCAACGTTAAATTTTTCTGTCCGCGAATATAACGCAGTCCTGCGCCCAACATTTTCAATCCGCAACGTTCGTTGACGCGGTTGCGCCGTTCCTGCTCACGACGCCAGGCCTGCACGACATCAGGCTGAGAACTGGCCTCATTGACAAAAATTTCATGCAAAGGACAATCCAAAAACTCGGCGATCCGAACTAACTGTTCCTGATCTATGCGCCTGTATCCCTTTTCAATTTTACTGACGGCTGAAAGGCTGACGCCCAAAAAATCCGCCAACTCCTGCATTGAGCGACCGCGCACCCGACGATACATACGAATTTGATTCGGAAAGATAATCTCTTCCATTCACATTATCCTTTATCTGTCAACAACAAGCCGAAAAAACGACTTTTCTTTTTATAGCCGTTTTCAAAAAAAATTACAACACCTGCCGTATAAAATACTTTATTCTTTAATATACTGTTCCTTTTCGGTAACTTTGTTCCTCAAGTATTTCCCGGCTGTTTATCACAACAGGATATTTTGCCGTAACATTTTTGCTTAATACAATTAGGGAAGAGACATTTTTCCAACTAAAAAAGCTCCGTTTGCACGGAGCTTTTTTGTAATCAGCGAAGCATTATCTGCCGCCGCGGCCAACAAAAGCAAGCACGCTTTTTTTAGCGGCTGAATTTTTTTCTTCTTTTTCTTTCTTTGCCAGATGACGCGACAACTTACGCAAAGCGAGCTGTTCATGACGCAGATCTTTATAAGAACTGGTAGAAAATAATTCCTTCGGCGTTGTGGGATCGCCGATTGTTCCGGCAATCATTTTTGATCCTAAATAAGCGGCGCCAATTCCGCCGACAACTTGTCCCAATTCAGGAGAAACCGCCGCAGCCGCCAATGTGGTCGCCATAACGGCACCTAATTTGATAAACGATTCCTTTCCGTTATCTCTGGTCCGTATATTGGCATAATAAGCCGCCTTATCTCTAAAGCCGTATTCTTTCATTTTTTCTTTATTTTCAGCATATCTGGCAGAGATGTCTTCCTGTTTAATTCCTTCCCAACGGGGGCGTGTTGCAAAATCTTTCAAATAATGATTGGCAACGATCATCGAATCGGAATGAGTCAATTCAACGACTTCTTCTAAATATTTATTCAACAATGCCGCAGATTTTGAATCTTTTCCGGCTGTTTCTTTCTTTTGTTCCAACGATAAAGCCATAATGTTCCCTTTCGAATCGAATATTAGTGAAAATATTGTAATCTTTTTGAAATTTTTGTCAAGTTTTCAGTCAACGTCCTTTTTTTCATTGAAAATAAACGCTTCGACTTTTCCCGCAAATATTCTTACAGAGATTTATTTTTCTTATCTTTTTGTTTTTGGGCCAAATCTTCGGCCGCACGATACCTGTTGTTTATTTTCTGACGCATTGCCTCCAGAAAAACGTCCGTATCGTAAGAAGCCCTCTTGTATTCTTTTTCGATTTGATCTCTTAAAAACATAATGATGCTCTGTCCTTCAAACTTGGCATCACGGATATAATACCCGCCCTGCTTTTTCCTTAACGCAAACAAAATTTCAAAATCCCCGTCTTCAGCCTGCGAAGAAGGTTCCTGATCTTCCTTTTGCCCCGAACCAAATTGCGCTTGAATACTCTTAACGCTTTGATACAACTGTTCTTCGTCTTTTAATTTTATTTTTGTTTTTAAAAGAATATCCTTGCCCGCAGGAACCTTTTCGCTCACTTGAAGAGATACGCCCCGGAAACTAAAACTGGAAGATCCGTACGTTACCACAAAATAATCAAAGAAAATCAGCTGCAAAGCCTCCTGTTGTTCAACGGACATATTTTTCCAGTTTTTTCCCATTACAAGACGCGGCATTTCTTTTTGATTAAAGACTTCTTTGGCAATGCGGCGCAGTTTTAAATAACGCGCCTTTGTTTCTTCAATCGACAGAACGTCCAACAGTTCATATCCTTTTTTGAGCAGCCATGCCTCCGGCGACTGTTCGGCAGACGCCGCAGCCGTTTGCGCCCGCGCCGAAAAACAGGAAGAAAGAAACAACAGAAAAACAAAAACTGCTTTTAATTTTTTCATACGCCCTCTTTAAGATTTTTTCAAAAAAGCATTTTTCACTATTACATTTTAATTATATCTTACTTTTAGTTTTTTATGTATATTAAAAATTCGAATGTTTCAATTAATGGGGAAAAAATGACCAAGCGTTTGATATGTCTTTTCCTTTTTGGCTTATTTTATTTTGGTTTAAGTCCCCGCGTTCAAGCGGGTGCCGTCTTGTCCCGGATAAAGCAAACCGGAGTCGTGCGATGCGGCGCCAGAACGACTGCCGACGCTTATGCGTACAGAAAAGACAGCGAATGGTTTGGCATTGATGTTGAAATTTGCCGACTGATTGCTTCCGCCGTTTTAGGGCGTCCCGAAGCCGTTCAAATCATTCCTGTTAATCAGGAGGAAGGTTTCCATTTATTGGAAAACAATCAGATTGATGTTTTAAATGCCGCCACGCCGTGGACAATGGAAAAAGAATTACGGTCGAATGTTTCTTTTCCTTCCGTTTTTTATTATTCCGCACTGGCATTTATCGGTCATTACAAACCCGAAGCCTCTTCAATGAAAGACTATCGGGAAGCTAAAGTCTGCGTTGAAGGAACGCCTTTTCTCATTCAGGAACTGGAAGCTTACAACAAACGGCACAAACTGGATATGCGCATAATGAAACTGCCGACGCTTTCCCGTGCGAAAGAACTATTGTATTTAAAGCGATGCGATTTGGTTTTTGCCCGTTTGGAAACGCTGCATTCGGACTATTTCAAAAAAAGTCCTGCCGATGTGGATCTGGTTGTCCTGCCCGAAATCGTCAGAACATATCCGACAGGCCCTTATATCCGGGATGACGACAAGGAGTTGTTTAAAATTCTGCGCTGGCTGATTTACGCCGTTGTCAAAGCTGAAGAAAAGGGCATATCTTCCCAAAACATTGAAGATTTCCAAAACACCGAAGATCCCGAAATACAGAATCTGTTGGGACAGGATAAAATTGCCGCCGAAAAATTGGGCGTTGACAACGGATGGATTTATCGCGCCCTGGCCGAACAAGGCAATTACAACGAAATTTATCAAAGAGGGCTGGGTGAAAAATCAATTCTTCGGCTTAAACGAACCGCAAACAAGCTAAGCAAAAACGGCGGCTTGATTCAAGTTCAAGACTTTCAAAAATAAGGGAATTAAAATGAAAAAAACGTTATGCTTTATCATTGCTCTGATGTATACGGGAACCGCTTTCGCCGGAGAAATAGAAGCCGTTTCCGAAATTTCCGATGTCACCGTTTTCCCAGACAGAGCAGATGTTTCGCGTATTGCCCGTCTTTCCGTTCCGGCCGGAAAACATACGATCGTTTTTAACAGTCTGCCCGCCGGATTGATAACGGATTCTCTGCGCGTCGCCGGAAAAGGATCCGCCGGATTTACGATCGGTTCCGTAGAAACAAAACAGATCTTTACGACAGAGTTGGCTGTCACGGAAGAAAAAAACATTCAGGATCAGATCGCCGCATTGCGTGATCGCCGCCGATTCATTGAGGCACAAATCAAAGCGGCGGATACCGGCAAAGCCTATCTGGAAGGCCTGACCAAGAATCCCGTTCCGCCCGTCGAACAAACGGGACGGGCTGTCCAACCGCTCTCCCCCGCGGCATGGCAGGAAGCATGGCGTACGATTCAAAACGGTATGAACCAATTGGGACAGGAAGTTATAGAAAACCAAATCAGTTTGCGTTCCATTGACAAAGAAATTTCAGCTTTGAATAATCAACTGAGAACAATCGCAACGGGCAAAAAAAGCTACAAACAAGTCCGTGTTAATGTTGAAGCAAATAAAAACGTTCAAGCACAGCTGACTTTGCAATATCAGATTATGGGCGCTTCCTGGAAACCATTATATGAAGCCCGATTAAATTCGGCAGATCAAACCGTCAATATTACCCAATACGGCAATATTGCTCAAAAAACAGGCGAAGATTGGACAAATGTCGCCTTAACGCTTTCCACAGCGCGGCCGTCCGCAACAATGCAGCCTCCCGTTTTGTCGCCGATTTGGTTGAATCTGAGAAATAAAGAACCCGTTCTTCAGTATAGTAAAAGCCTGCGGGCGGCTCCGATGATGGCAAAAATGGCCACTAATTTTGCGGCGGCAGATAATATGGAAATGATGGACGACGTTGCCGATGCCGGTTCAGCCCTTCCCCCGTCATTTGAAGAAAGCGCAGGTTTTGTACAGACTACAGCTGTCGGAACGGAATTTTCCGGTGTTTTCACGATCAAGGGCGCCTCAAACGTTCCCTCAGACGGTTCCGAATATCGGTTTAACATCGGCGACTACACAAACAAAACCGAAATCCGCGCGGAAATTTTCCCGAAAACAGACACTTCCGCTTATTTAATCGCAACTTTGGTTTTCAACGGTCAGCTGCCTTTACTGCCCGGACAAATCGCTTTATTCAGAGACGGCGCATTCATCGGCAATTCATATCTTGAAATGCTGCGTCCGAATGAAAAATTACATTTGGCTTTCGGGCAGGATGAAAAAATTCGCGTCACTTATACGACTTTGGGAGGGGAAACGACCGAAGGCGGCGTTATTTCCAGAGAAACCAGAAAAGACGCTCTGTCGCGCACGGATGTTCAGAATTTGCACAATCAGCCTTTAAAAATCGCTGTTTATGAACAAATTCCCGTTTCCCGCAACAGTGACGTAAGCGTAAAAATCATTAAAGACAAAACAACCGCCGGCTATGTTATGGAGCCGAATAATAAAATCGGACTGGTACAATGGGAAAGCGTTTATCAGCCGAAAGAAAAAAAGGAAATCCTTTTCGGCTATTCGATCGCCTGGCCTAAAGACAGAATGCTGACGGGACTTTAAAACAAAAAAGGGGGAAAATTGAAGTTTTCCCCCTTTTTTTTTCAACAACCGTCTTTTATTTAAAATATCTGTTGAACAAACCGTCAAAACCTTTGCCATGACGGGCTTCGTCCTTGCACATTTCATGAACCGTGTCATGAACGGCATCATAACCTAATTCTTTTGCCAGCTTAGCCAGTTTTAACTTGCCTTCACAAGCGCCGTATTCGGCGGCAGCCCGCATTTCAACATTCTTTTTAGTCGAATCCGTGACAACTTCGCCCAACAATTCCGCAAAACGGGAAGCATGATCCGCCTCTTCAAAAGCATAACGCTTAAAAGCTTCGGCAACTTCCGGATAGCCTTCACGGTCCGCCTGACGCGCCATAGCCAAATACATTCCGACTTCACAGCATTCGCCGGTAAAGTTTTCCCGCAATCCGGCGACAACGCGTTCATCCAATCCCTTTGCCACACCAACCTTATGTTCATCGGCATAAGTTTTGGCTGTTTCATCAACGACTTTAAACGTCTTGGCCTTGCAAACAGGACATTCTGCCGGCATTGTATCGGATTCGACAACTTGGCCGCAAACGGTGCAAATATATTTCATGTTTATTTTCCTTTTCCAAAAAGATAACCGTTTGTTCAGGTTATACAAAAGCATCTCTTGATTGCAAACAGATTCTTAAATCGACTTTAAAATCCTTTTTTCAACCAAGAAATACAGCTCAAGAAAAGCTATGGAGCATCAATAATAAATTATGCAATTTTTTTCTTTTCATTCCTCTGCGCTGTCCTTTTTCCAAAAATTCTTTTTTGCGCTGATTTTAATAATTTTTCGGCGCATCCAATTTCCGGAACATCCCGCCGCACTTCATATAAAATTGTGGAAAAACAGACCGGCCAGCGTATCTGACCCGGCTGATATCAACTATGAAATGATCCTGAAATAAAATCTATTCTTGTTGAAAACCGGTGCCAAGCGGTATATCCTTTTCCTAAAATTTAAAGCCAACTTTAAGAAGGGATATATTATGCTTTATACGATTGGTGATGTTTCGGAAAAAACAGGACTGCCGGCTCCGACTCTGCGTTATTATGATAAAGAAGGATTACTTCCCTTCGTCAACCGCGGCAACGGCGGTATCCGCAAGTTTCAGGAAACTGACCTGGAATGGTTGCGATTAATCGAATGCTTAAAAGCCAGCGGACTTCAAATTAAAGATATCAAACGGTACATCGATTTGTTCGTTCAAGGAGATTCGACAATCGAAGAACGTCGCCAGATGTTCTATACACAAAAAGAAAACGTCGAACAGGAAATCGAACTGCTGCAAGGCACTTTGGATTTATTGACGTATAAATGCTGGTTCTATGATACGGCCATCGAATTGGGAAGCACGGAGGCGGTTAAAAATCTTCAGGAAAATCAAATTCCGGCAAAAATAAAAAAAATTAAAGCAAAAATGAAGCGCTTTGATTGCTGCGGCAAAAAAAGACAAAACAGAAAATCAGCTTAATCAAGGACAAAAAAATGCTTCAGCCTCATATCAGAATAGATGAATCCCATAATGCAAAATATGCCTTGCTTCCCGGGGATCCCGCGCGGTTAGATCGGATCATACCTTTTTTATCGAATGTAACGGAATTGGCTTACAATCGCGAATACCGCAGCATTTCCGGTTTTTATAAAGATGTTCCCGTATTGGCTGTTTCGACGGGAATCGGAGGATGTTCCGCCGGCATTGCCGTTGAAGAATTGGCGCGTACGGGAATAAAAGCAATGATTCGAATCGGATCATGCGGCGCAATGCAGCCAAACATAGGGTTAGGTGATTTGATTTTAGCGGCCGGAGCCGTACGCGACGATGGCGCATCGCAGGCCTATGTCGATTTGCGTTTCCCTGCCGTAGCCGATACAGAATTGTTGAACGCGTGTCTGACCGCCGCCCGTCAAAACGGCTTTGCACATCATATCGGCCTAATCCACAGCCATGAAAGTTTTTATATAGACGACAACGAAGAACAAAAGCAATTCTGGGCAAAACGCGGTGTTTTAGGGGCGGATATGGAAACGGCGGCTCTGTTTACAATCGGACGGCTGCGCGGAATAAAAGCCGCTTCGATTTTAAATAACGTCGTTCTTTGCCATACGGATACGGCAAACAGTATCGGCGGCTATGTTGACGGAGAAAATTCAACGGTTCAAGGTGAAAAAAACGAAATCCAAACCGCTTTGGAAGCTTTCGTCCTTTTAGAACAAAAATAATTAATCGGTTTCAATACGGCCGCCGTTTTCAGCGTAATAATTTTCCGCATAAAAAAACAGCTCTGCCGCTTAACGTGCGGTTTTCGGATTACAAAAAGCTCCGCAATGTTTTTGCGGAGCTTTTTGTGTGGTTTTAAGCCTGAATCCTGATCAAGTATTGTCCATACTCTGCGCCACTTTTTGCAGCCTCTCCATTTCTTTTTTGATCTTTTGCAGTCGTTTTTCGATCTTATCCGCAATTTCGTATGCTTTTTCGGCATTGTCAGCGAACATTTTTCCCACTTTGATCGAATACATACACGAAGCAACTCCCAGTGTAACAATAGTAATAATAAACATAATTAAATCCATAATGAACCCAAGGATCATTTTTATCGCTTTCAGCGCACAATTTGAAGTAAATCCCCCTTCCGCAAATTTACCGGCCAATTCATCCGCTTTCGGCGCCATAAACCAGCACCAAACAACCACGCAATGCACAAGGAAAATACTTCCCAATGCGCCGCCGATACCGCTGTCAAACAAAGAATCCCAAGCTTCGACATAATCACCGCTTTGCATTTTAGCCATAAATTTATTAGTATTATCACCCGCGACATTCCATGACTTCTCCACTAATATATTAATAGCGGAAGCAAGAAGTCCGGTGATAAAGAAAACCAGCGTACTGTGCAAAAAAACGCTCCATGCGGTATCGGCAAAGCTGGCTGTTTTGGGAAACACCCAGGCAGCGATAAACACGGGCATCATTCCGACCAACATTCCGATACGGAAAATCACGTCCAACACCGCAAAAGAAAACAGAATGGCGATAGCCCAGAACATGCATCCCAAAACGGCACCGATTTGGAACATTACCGGATTAAAAATATGAAGTTTTATAGAAAAAATTATCAATGAAATTTCAATTTCTTTCCAGAACCACGCACCGCATCTTAATCCATGCGCGATAGCTTGGCTTTGAGCCATACTGGAGGATATGCTTTCGATCATTTGATTTAACGCGCCGCGAACGCCGGCGCCCATGGGGCCGCCGCCCATTGAACCGCTGATATCCCCCATTGAAACGTTAAGTCCCGAATTGGTCATAGCGATCACATTCGTTGCCAACCGCGCGCCGGCGGTTAAAACCGGATTAACGATGTATGTAAAAGCCATCGCCGCTCCGCCTTTTAAAAACAGCAGAGCAAAAAGAACCTTTAATATTATACCTCCAAGCTTTGTCAAATATTCCGCCGTTTCACGATTGCCGAAACTTCCAAAAAAAGAAGCCGTTTCAAAAGCAATCCATAAACCGCATCCGGCGACGACAAGACTGCTCAGCGGACCGCTTAAAGCGCTGTTGATTTGACCGGCCACCTGATTACACGCATCAAAAACCAGCATAAAAATCTGACAGGCCCAACAATGTTCTGTTCCGGAATAATCGCTGAGAGCATTTTCCCATGAGCCACACACTTCGCTCATATCCTTGTCAAAAAGACCAGCCATAACCGGACGGGACAATATAAAGAAAGAGCCGATGGCAACAGCCAACCCGCCACACAATCGTTTAAAAGCAAAACGTTTTGTCATATCAAAACCCTTCCTTGTCCCAAAAAGAACTCTTTCTCTTTTTTTTCTTCTTCAGCTTTTCTTTTATTTCCGGCCAAGTAATAACCACCGCAACAATCAATAAAAAGCCTATCATTCCCCAAACAACGTTTAAAAATGCCGAAGATTTCAATAACCGTCCTATTGGCGTCCCATAGATTAAAAAGAGCAATCCTCCCAACAGAACATATTGTTTCAGCTTAGACATCCAATTTATTTACCCCGTAGCTTCCGGTTTATTATCCTTATCCTTGTCTTTGTCCTTATCTTTATCTTTGTTCTTGTCTTTGTCCTTGTCTTTGTCTTTATCTTTATCCTTGTCTTTGTCTTTATCCTTGTCCTTATCCTTACCGAAATCTCTGGCATCAGCGGCTTTAGTGTTTGCCTTTTTCTCAAGGCCTTCCATTGCCTTACCTTTCGCTTCGCCCACTTTTTCCTGTGCTTTCTGTTTCACCTTATTTACTATCGCCTTGGACATACCGCCGACCGAACCTCCGGCCAAAGCTCCTACGAAATCAAGCACCACTTCCGAAAAACAAATGAAAAACAGACTGAGGAAAATCAATCCCGTCAATCCGGGGCCGTATAATACTTTATCCAACGCTTCCTCATCCGCCAAAATAACCGAATAAAGCGACGTGGGAAGGAATTCCTCAGAATATTTTGTCAAAACACCGACGGCACATGCTGCAAATACGCACATCCCAAAAACAGCCATACCTATTTCCATTATAATTTTAACGACCACGCCCGTAAACCGCCGCGTCTGTTTAAAAATATACGCGGCCACCGCTAACGGAAGCATACACAAAGCGATTCCGTACCTGAACACGCAATCCAACAGTTGAAGCGGTAAATACACCATCAAAATTAAGGAAATCACATAAACAACCGCCCCTGTAAACATTGAAAAAAGACTGGCTCCTTTTGCGATGGCTATACCGCCGATTGTCGCTCCGAAATTCATTTTTTCCTGCAGCTCTTTGACCAAACAAAGCAATCCGGATTGCGGATCTCCGCCTGCCGAGCATGGCACGTCCCCTGTTGCCTGAATAACTGTCAGGCCCGCGTTAACAAAACCGCCGAAAACTGGTTCTGCAAACCACGTCAACGCCGATCCTTTTCCTCCTCCCGCTAAAGCGCGCAGCAAACCAACGCCCATAACCAGCCAAAACGTCTGCGCCGCTATTGCCGACCAAAATTCACCGGCATCTTTTTCATGCAAAGAGCCAACAAACTTCAAAATAAAAATTGCCAGCCACAATCCGTATCCGACGGCCACCAATCCCACCGCGCTGGAAGCGACGGAAGGCACAACACTGCTTGCCGCACCGCTTGCAGCATTATAAACCGTTTCAAAAAGAGAACACGTCCAACATCCCTTTGCCCATTTTTCGTATTTAACCGCCTCATCCGCACTATTTTGTGTTTCAGTGTCATCCGAGCAGCCCGTCAAAGAAACGACGCAAAGCACTAATAAAAGCATGCACACAAAACGTGCAACATACGACCGTTTTAAAATTAAAGTACATGCCCTTATCATTGTATTTTTCCCAAAAAATCAAATTACCTGTTTAACGCTTCTTTTTTATCCAGATTTTTCCTTACAAAGAAAAAATCCAAACGTTCTCTTTTATCTTTTCCATTCCTCCTGTCGAAAAATCTTGTCCTCAGTACTTAAAATTCTTTTTATGATACCTTTGGGAGATAGCCTGATTAGGTATAATGCGACTAAATTTACTGGTCGTCACTCCTTTATAATCTCCGTTGCTATCATAATCCATATCGGACCTTTCCCTTGCGCTGCCGTCAGCTCTATCTATTCCTGTGGCCAAAACCGTTCCATTTCCGTCACGCTTGGTCCATGTAGCGCCGGAATGTCTTCCTTTTTCATCATAGCCTATTGTTTTTTCTACCTGAGAGCCATCCATATAATCCGTTGTTGAATGGACCGGCCGACCACCTTGGTAATCGGTTGTGGTAAGCGATCCGTCCGCTTTATTATCGGTATAACTCATTGTCACTGTACCGTTGCTATCACGGTGGCTCTCTGTTTCTGATATCGTTTTCCCCTGCGCGTCGACTTTCTCTGTATGCGATACTCCTTCCCCTGTTTTAGGATCATATGTAGACTGCGTATATTCCTTGGAAGATACCTTTCCGTTTTCGAAATTCGTAGTAACCGATTTTACTTCCTGTCCCTGATCATTATATGTTGCGGTCCCCGTTGATGTAATGCGCCCCCATTTATCTCTTGTTCTGGTCGTGCTTACTCTATTACCTTGTTTATCTGTCCCGAAAGTTGTAATCGAATGGCTTCCGTCCGGATAAGTGGTTCTAGCCCTCTGAGGCTGTCCATTCTGATCAACATGCATTGTTGTTTCAGATCCGTCGACTCCCTTAATCTTCCTGTCGATACTACCGTCTTTTCTGATTTTATCCACCTGTTTTCCGTCCGTTCCCACAGTTGTTTGCTTTTTCAAACCGCCGCCCACTAGGCCATTTCTATATTCATTTGTTGTCACAACACCATTTGCATCCTGTGTTGTCTCGCGTTTCAGTTCTCCCATGCCCATTGCTCGTCCCAAATGGGTATGGCTAAGAGCGCGTCCCAGCGCAGTATTCTCACCCCTGTAGTGATACGAGTTCGTTTCCATTTTTTTGTCTTGAGCCTGAATATCCGCCAATCGAGAACTGCCGGCCGTTATAGCGCCGCCGCGAGCCTCATAAGCTCCCCGTCTGGAACGGGATAACAGTTTTCCGAAATCCTTGGTCTGGCTGCCGTCTTTCTCCATATAGCCTCTGTTTGTCAAACGCGCCCTCGCTTGCTGATAACGCGCCTGCTCCCGTTCGGATGGTTTAAATTCCTGACCGGTCCTTTTAGCCGCTTCAACTTTAGCGTTATATTTATCCACCGTACGCGCGGCCTTACGATCTTTTATACGATTGCCTACTTTATTAAGACCTCCTTTTACGGCGCCTCCTATGGCGTTCTTAGCTATCGTCCCCGCCTTTTTCATCACCGGATTGGCAACCGTTTTAGCCGCCTTAATGGCATTATCGCCGGAGAAGTCAATTCCGGAAAACTTATTCGCCAATTCTCCGGTTGCAGTGTGCATCAGCAATATGCCATACACCACACAAAGCGCAAAGATCAAAATACCGCCGCCGCTTGTATCGACGCCCTCACAGAGATTTCCTTCCTCAAAATGAAACAGTCTGTTTTTACATACAATTGCCGTTTTATCTTCAGGAGTTACATTTGTATGCCCACTGGTACCGGAAGCATCCGCCAACAAATTAATCGCAATCAGCGCCGAAATTTTCAGCATCATAAAAACAAACGCGACATTTAAAAGCGCGCTGAAGCCCGTGCCGGCATATTTTCGAGTTGATTTAAACACCCAGGACGCAATAAACAACGGGCATAAAGCGGCCACAACCCCCATACGGAAAACCGCATCTATTACAAAGAAGGGGAAGAAAGCCATAAAAATCCATGCTCCGACCTTCATGGCACATCCCATAGTAAGCACACCAATATCCCACCAACCGGCCTCGGGCAAATCTTTCCCCAAGATACTGAAGATATGAATTCTTGAAAGACATGCCGTATAGCTTCCCATAGCGCTGATTTGGCCAATCGTTTCATGAACCGTGTCCGCCATACCGACTAAAGCCGCTCCGGCGCCGGCCAACCCTCCGTTGGCAACCGTAATCTGGGGATCATTCCCGCCAATAAGCGAGCCGGCATTCACAAAACCAGCCCCCGCTTCAATCACCGGCGCAAAAAAGTAATTAAAAAAGAAACCGCTGTTTTTCAAAAGCGCTATCGCGATAAGAACTCTGAAGAAAAGTCCCCCGATTTCCGTCATCGCCTGCGGAAGATCCGGCGCCTGAAATCCCCCTATAAACTTTATCATAAAAACAGCCAGCCACAGCCCGGAGCCGGCAACAACCACGCCGACAACGCCGCCGGCCACACTTGTAAAAGTCCCTTCCCCGACCGCCACGGCGGCGTCCACAACAGATTCCAACGGCCCTTTCCACCATTTGCCATTACTTGCCGTATCAGCGTTTATATTGCATGGCTCGTCTATCTTAGAATCATCTGTAAACGCTATCGTCTCAAGACCTATCGGGCCTGCCCAACACTGCGCCGAAACGGCCGAAAAAACACATGCGGCTAAAAGCAACCATAAAAAAGCCAATCTACTTTTGTGTTTATAATTATTCATTGTTGAACATCCTTTCAGGCAAAATCTCAAGACTTTTCGAACCATGCCGTGCTGATAAGAATCCTATTTTTTTAGGCTAACACAAAACCATAATACAAAATGTGACAGTTTTTTGATTTTTGTCAAAAAATATCTTGCCTCTCCCGGCGGCATAGATTTTTTTGACTTCTTATTTCTGTTTCGTTATATTAACCGTATCGTTGTTTTAATTTTGTTTAAGAATAAGCCTATGGATTCTCCGCAGCAGCCCTCTTCACCCGTCCCTGTCAAAAAGATTTTGGTCAAACGGGTTAAAGTTCTTGTCAAACGCCCGGTTTCAGCGCCTTCGCAATCGGCTCCAATCATAAAACAGCCCGTTGCACCGGCTCCCGTAAAACCGGCCGGCACATTTGCCGCGCCCGCTCCGGTTCCCCCGTCAAGAAACGAATCGCCCGCTAAAAATCAATCCGGCAGCAACGGTTTTCTTCCTTTTGCCATTGAAATACCGAAAGACATCACGGCAACCCTCAGAAAAGCGGACAATATTTTTGTAAAAATGTTCCTCTTTTATGTCTATGCCCGCATTTATGCTAAAAAAGTCGCCCAGCAAAACGGTTATCAATTTCCCAAAATGCGGATTCCCTTACCTGAAAGCTCAAATTCACCGGCAGAATTTTTGCAGAAATTCAAGAAAAAGAAACCTGTCGCCCTTATACAAGATTTAAGAGAGATCGCTCCATTCATCAACGGATTGGAACGGATTATGAAATCGACCGCTCCGACGGAAAAGCTTCTGGAAGCGGAACGCCTGCGGATAGGAGACCAAGTTCCGTCAACATCCGACCAGATTATTTTAGCTTATTTGGATATACGGCTTGACATGCAAATAATCAGTCAAAAAATAGAGCTTCGCGGAGTTAAAGAACAAGCAAAAGAAATCATCAAAAACGTAAAAAAAATAAAAGAAGACGTTGAGGCTGTAAAAAAACGTTTCGTCGCCGCAATCGAACGCAAGAAATTTCCGGTGGACGCCAAAAAACTGATTGACAACTATTTCAATTTGTCAAAAAAAGAACCGGAAAAGGCGTATCAGACCTTAATTACAAACCCGTTGTTTTTTTCCCCTATCCTATTGGAAAAAATGCCTAAAAACACCTCTGCAGCGAAAGCCTCCGCCATCAACAAACAATTGGCGTCTTTTCTTAAAGGCTTAAAAATATAGTCCTTTCATTAATATGAACTTTTAATGACTGTATAGACAAAAAAAAACTTTCCTTATATACTCGACAGCTAAGGAAGCGTTTATTCTATTTCTCAAAAGGAGAATGTTTATGACCGAAAAAAACAAAAACATGACCAACACAGACAACTCCACTGTCTTTGATGAAAAAGAAGAATCGTCGTCAATGACCTTTTCTGAAAGAGTCACGCCGGATCAAGGGCAAGCAAAAAAAAGAGAAAAAAAAGAAGAAGAAAAAGAGGACGGGGAAATTAAATTCCAATTCAGAGGAAATACCAGAGATGAGATAATGCTGAATTTTATGTCTGATTTATACAGCGCCGCTTTGGGAGACGGCCCTATACATGATGATATTTGCCTGATCTTTGGCATAAACGGAAAAGGTCCTATAAATACATATAGAGTATCCAAAAAAGAATTAGAAGCTATAAAAAAAGAGAGAGAAAACACGATAAACACCCCTAAAGGTTCACTGCAAAGTCTCGGAGACAGAGCAAAGGGTTTAGTGGAAGCCATAGATAAACACTTACAGGCCGGAAAAAAACTCGGTGCCAGGAAAGATGCACTGGAGGCCACTCTACGGACTGCCGAACATGCAAGAAACAGCACCAATACTGCCAACGTGACGCGCCCCGTCATGACTCCAAAAAACGAGCACTCATACTGAACTTCTTTGCCTTTTTCGAAAAAGGGAGCGCGCTGCTCCCTTTCTTTTTGACTTTTATCAGCATTGTTATATATTTAATATACAGTAATATGAGGGGGTTAAATGAAAAAAGGAAAAATACGGCTTATCCCGCTTCTTTTTTCGGCGGTTGTTGCTGCCGGGCTCTTTTTTGTAATTGCGCGCAGCATTTTTTCGTATTGCTGGGGGTTTGACCTGATTTCGGAACGGCATTGGAACCATATCATAGAAAAATGGAAAAGCGGCTGGACTCTGCGCAAACCCAAAGAGGTTATGTTCTTTGTCGGACTGTTGCTGCTGATCCCCGGATATTTCGGAACATTGTTTGTTGTTTACGTTTTTCCCTTAAAAAAGTTTTTATTATTTCCTAAAACATTCTTCGAAAATAAGAAAAAAGCTAAATTACAGGCTCAATCTATAGCAGCGGCATTAGGACCGGCGAATCGTCAGGAAGCTTTAGCCGCTAAAAAAGAACCCGAAAAAACCATCAAAATTTCCTCTCAAAAGCTACACCATATTGACCATCTGCGCGGGAAAGGAACTGCGGCAACGGCCGAACACACAGAAAAAAGTTCGTCGCTACAAACAAATGAGTCTCCGGCTGATCAGGCGGCTATCCGCTTCGATTTATGGCAAAAACTGGCGGATACGTTGGAAGCCAGAAAAATCTTTATTTTACGGCAAATGAAAATCGTGGATTTTCCCGTCAATTTGATTGCAATCACACAAGAAGGGGTGTTTTTGCTTTGTGAAGGCCCGGATGAAGGAGAAACCTGGGAAGTTATGGAAGATGCTTCCCCCGCCGTTTGGAAAACGGAAAAAACTTCCATTCCCTCTCCTTTGCGTCCTATGGTAAAAGCCAAGACTGTTTTGCAAAAATATTTCTCAAAAGAAATGCCCGAATATGCCGAACTGAGCATTAACTGCTGCATGATATTGGATCATGGAAATGTCTTGAATACGGACGAACTCCTGAAGCATTTGGAAAAGTGGGATATATCTGTTTTAAGGATGGGATCCTGCAAAACCACTTCTCTGCCGGATACAAATGCCTTGACAGAATACATTAAATCACAGCCGGCCTCTTCGCAGACATTGAACGATGCGATGGCTGTCGCAATTCTTGATTTAATGGAAACAGGAAATGGCGAATAACTGACACAGGAGGCTTCGTTGGTCAAAATAATTTTTGCCATTTCCCGGATTTTCTTTATTTTGTTCATCTGGACAATCGGATACTTTTTTTGGCTGCAGCGTCTGATGATGTCTATGTGGGGATTTAACCCTACAGCACGGCAGCATTGGCTGTATATTTGGAATGAATGGCAAAACGGCTGGATAATTCAATCTGTTCGCGAATGGTCGTTTGTTATCGTTTTATTTGCAATGTTGCCGGTCTGGCTGACGGGCAGCGCCATTCTTTGTACCATTCCATGGCTCAAATGGTTTAAAATTATCTTACTTTTCCCTCTGCGCTTTATACGCAACAAAATTAAAGAGAAAAATAAAGAAAAGAAAACAGCTCGTCCGAAAATCACAAAGAAAAAGTCTTATAAACAAACACGGCCGCCCGCTATCAGAGCCGGATCCGGAAAAATCAAGCATCCGGATAAAGCGCCGGAAAAAGAAGAAAGTCCTCAAAATATCTCTCCGGCTGCGGCGCCTGCTGTTGAACGTTCTCAGGCAACTTCCGCGCCTGTTGTTCAAAAGGCGACGAACACCGCGTCTTCCGCTGCGGGCGGTTCTGTGATGGATATTTTGCGTTCGGCCGGTTACAGGCTGATTACCGATGCTAAAATCGCCGGCAAGAAAATTGATTTTGCCGCTGTGGCGGCCAATCATATTTTGTTGTGCCTGATTGATTCGGAAAGCGGAGACTGGCTTGCAGATGAAGAGCGATTTAATGATGAAGAGCCTTTATGGTTTTCAGAAAGCAATCATCGTATTTCCCCGGTTCGCGTTGTTTTGAATGCGCGTGATGCTTTAGCTCCTATGTTGACCGGAACGGCAAAAGGTTTGGAAATAAAAGCAATGGTCGTTATCCGTCAGGGAACGATCATCAATGCGGAAGATATGTTTGAAGTATGGAACGGATTAAATGTAACGGTATGCCGTTTTGATGAAGGCGGGCCGGATGAAATCACCAATTTACAAAATGCCGTTTCTTCCGTCGGCGCTCCGGATGACGGACTGTATCACAGCATTTCAAACCTGATCGGTTAAAAAATTTTTCTTTATTCTTAATAAAAAAAATAACGAGAACGGTAGATTTTTGTTCTCATTTCTTTTATACTGGAAAAGATAATTTTGTACCTTTAAGGAGTATTTTCCAAAATGGCTAGAACCGGGGAAGAATGGGCAGAAAGAGAAGCCGCCATACAATGGGTTGTGTGGACGGTTTTGATTGCATTATTTGCATCACATATACTGGCCATTCTGTCTTTTTCTTTAACAAACCTAATCCCCAGAGGCATCAGCCAAAATACGATGCTGATGGTTTGGAAATTTACTAAAAAAGCAATTTTTGATCCGATATATCTTCTTAACATTTACTGGAAATGGAGCGTTAAATTTTTTACGACTAATGCGGATATGCCTTTTTATTTTTGGCTTCCGGTCATTCCCATTTTTTCTTTTATGGGGATATTGTTTACGGGAATAGCGACAAACCCGCATTCCTGGTTATCCACCATTCACGGATCCGGGCGTATTGCTACAAAAGCCGATATTGAAAAAATGGGATTGTTCAGAGGCTTCATCGTCGTTCTTGGCCGCTGGCACGGCAAGCTGCTGCGCTTGCCTGAAACATTGTCCGTTTTGGTGTTGGCGCCTCCCGGAACAGGTAAAACCGTCGGCGTCGTTATGCCAACCATTTTTGAATCCAACAACATCAGCATCATCGTCAACGACCCTAAACCGGAATTGTGTTTTAAAACAAGCGGATACAGGCAAACGATCGGCCCTGTTTTCGTTATCAACTGGGGGGCGGAAGACGAACCGGAAAAAGGCATTTATTATCCCAGCTGGAACATGCTGTCCAACACTTGTCTGCCGCCGTTCGGCCCGGCGCGCGATATGTATGTCGACTCTATGGTGAACGTTCTGGTGGAAGAGCCTAAAGGCGGCGCGGATCCGCACTGGGCCAAGACCGGCCGTAACGCATTGACCGGCTTTATTCACTTTGTTGTCGGAAAATGCGAACATGCCCGTGCGAATGACTATTTTATCGGTCGTCTGTATGAAGGCAAACTGGATGATAAAGACCGTGAAGTTCTGGAAGGTTATTATATGGATATGACTGACGCGGATGCGGCCGAGGCCTTGGAACATCTGCGCAACGGAACTTTGGACTTGAACAATTATGTGCCGATCGGAACGTGGGAAATGCTGCCGGAATCATGGATCGGCGCCGAACCATGTATCGCGATGATTCTGGACTGGCTGACTGAAGCGCAAATGCAAATGGCGGCGGAAATCAAGCGCAAAACGGAAGAAGGCGACCAAATGGCGGCTTTGGCCGATCCGATGCGCGATATGTTGGATCAGGCCGTAGCCGAATGCAAACGCTACGGATATGCGCACCGCGCGGTTGTGGAATTGAATCAGCTGTCAGGAACGCCGGATAAGGAACGCGGTTCTATTTTGTCAACGGCATTAACCGGCATCGGTATTTTCAAGAACTCGGCCGTTCGTTCCAGAACGAAAATGAGCGACTTCATTTTCAAAGACTTACGCGGTATGAAAGATCCGATCACCGGCGAGATGAAATCCATCGCGATTTATCTGTCCGTGAACCAGGTTGATGCGCGCACGTTAAATATTATTACCGGAACGTTCGTCGAATTAATGAGTAACTTCCTGATTGCGAATCCGCCTAATTTCAAACAAGGCGACGGATCGATGACAGGGCCGTTCCCGACATTGTTTGTGCTCGACGAATTCCCGCAAATGCCGAAATTGGGCGCGGTGAAAGACGGACCGGCGGTCGGTCGTGGTCAAAAAGTATCTTATTTACTGATCGGACAAGACTTAGGCCAAATTTCAGGTCAATACGGAAAGGACGACCTGGAAACGATTATTTCTACAACGGCCGCCAAAATTATTCTATCGCAGAACAACGAACAAACGGCTCAGCGTTTTGAAAAAATGATCGGTACAAAAACCGTTGAAGTCGCTTCCAAATCCAGAACAGAAGGTTGGTCGAAACAGGCGACGCCGTTTTCGGCCAACGTATCTCGTTCTTTGCAGGGAACGGCGGTTATTGGCGCCTCGCAAATGCTGTCATTGCCGTCAACCCAACAAATCGTCTTAATGCAAGGGTTTATGAACAGACCGATTATGGCGGACGCGCCGCGTTGGTTCTTAGATAAAGAAATGACGGCAAAATGCAATATTCCGCCGTCGCCTTTTGTTCCGTATTGGGTAGTTGCCCAACGTGAAGATACGGATGTCAGCGCTTTACAGGGATTGATCGATATTGCCGAGGATGAAGAGGAAGATGAAAACGATCCCGCACAGCAAATCATCGAAGATTATGAAAAATACGGCGATAATGACTCCGACGGCGACGAAGAATATGACGATGAAGATTATGATGACGAAGATTATGAAGAGGAAGACGGAGAAGAAGAAGGGGGAGAAGACGACGAAGAAGAAGCTTTCGACAATGAAAACTATGACGATTTCATTGATGAAAAATTTTAGTCCTTTTTTCAACAAGGAGGCTTAAAGACTGACAAATGTGGGACTGGTCGGGATCTAAAATGCCGCCGCCGTCTGTTCGATCAAGAGAGGAAGCGGCAGAAGAAGCGCAAAGTCAGGGCGTAACACCTGTTCGCCATGATATTCGACCTGTACCTATTTATAAAGATGCCAGATCCTACAGAACGCTTCCTCCGACAGCACCGGCTTCGGCATACCCCAATCCTTTGGAAGGACAGGACACTCCGGCTTCTCCTTACGCACAACGGGTGCCGCCGACATATCATCGTCCCGCTCCGCTGCCGCAAGGATATGCTCCTCAGCCGTACGCTCCTCAGTCGTACGCTCCTCAAGCGCCGCAGCCGTATGCCCCGCAAGGATATGCTCCTCAGTCGTACGCCCCTCAAGCGCCGCAGCCGTATGCCCCGCAAGGATACGCTCCTCAGTCGTACGCCCCTCAAGCGCCGCAGCCGTATGCCCCGCAAGGATATGCTCCTCAGCCGTACGCTCCTCAAGCGCCGCAGCCGTACACTCCGCAGTCCGCAATGAACGGAGGAATATCCTCTCAGGAAGACAGAGCGTTATGGGAATGGCAGTTTCAGCAAACCGGCCTGCTTAATATGGATTTGATAGAAGTTGACTTTGTTCCCTTGGATCCGAATTGGCTGTCCGAATTACGCAAAGCGTTCAAAAGAACCCGTCGTGATTTTCTGAAATATGTCGGCTATCATCATATTAATGAATTATTGGCTGCCGGTATGAGCGAAGAAGACATCAAACTGGTGAAAAAAGGAAAAGCGCCGGAAAATTTTAATATTCATATTCGTGTACCGTTTGACTACGGCGGAACGAACAGTTTTTCCAATTTGATTTTAATTCAAACGCATCCTTTTCATACGGAAATTCATCGGTTTATTGATATGCAGACCCTGACACAGCCGAATTTCAAACCGCGCAAGCTGTTTTTGCCTGCACCGAAGGGTAAGGTTTATTTCTCGGGAGAAATCGAAGTTTCTTCCGGCGGAACAAGCCGTCATGACCGCAGCGTTTACGCGGGCTTCCTGGAAAGCACTTTTGAATATATAGAACAACGGTCAATGCTGGGACGTTAAAAAAATATGCTGACACGAATTTTAAACACTTTAAAGAAAGACAACGGCACTTTTTTTCCGCCTGTAGATGAACGCTCCTTACGCTTTATCAGTTCTCTTCTGTCATCCCATCATTTTCCTCCCGTTCCCATAGATTACATTGCTTTATTAAAACAAACCGACGGATTAAGCTGGAATGGCGTAGAATTATACGGAACCCGCGCAAATGACAGGGAAATACAAGGCTATACTCTGCCCGGATTGATAGAAGCCAATTTGGATTTTTCCCAAGTGGTTCCTATGCGCGGAAAGCTTTTGCTGGGACGCGCGGCAGAAGAATTATTCGTCTATGACAGTATGGATCAAAAATACCATATTATTAACCGCCTTGATTTTTCGGACAGCTGTAGCTTTCCGACATTTTCAGAAGCATTGTATCTTTTTGTGGACGAGCTGTTCTAACGTTCAATTACCGCTTCATTTCCGTGTCCGTTTTCCTGATCTTTCAAGAAACAATACATATAGATAAAAATAACCGCGATATTCAGCGCTCCAAGTGAATAATTCGTATTGAGAATCATCCCCATTCCGCCAATTACACCTGCGGGCATAACAGATAAAACGGACAAGCGCAGACGTTGTTCCCATGTCGGTTTAACGGACTGCGTAAACAAGAACGAAAAAACAAACGAAAATAAAACCATAAAAAAATAAATCCCAAATATTCCGGGAATATAAAAAACGAACATTAAAGGCGGCATAATTATCTTTGAAAGAGAAATAGCTTCGTTAATAGCCGAACGCATATTTTCCTGATTTAAAACAAGATTAAAATCACTTAATATTTTTACAAAAGGAATGCGACGAATTTCTCTACGGCGTATCGTCAAAAGAGCATCTCTTGTCAAATAAACGCCGGTAGAGGGCAGTCCTTTTAAATCAAGCGGCCCCGGTGTCGTATCAAAGACAAAAAATATACGGCCGTTTTCGGACACATACGAAAATCTTTTATTTTCCGGAGAAACGATTTCCCCTTTTTCAAAAACGATCTGCGGCATTTGTGAAACGAAACTATCAATCAATCGGGACGGGACGGCAGAAAACAGCCAAAACAAACGCACAGAAAAACAAAAAGCCCCGAATACCGTCAAAATCAACAACGGTTTCAGTCCATATCCCTGTCCGTTCTTAATATATGAAACCGATAAAGTTCTGTCATAAAAAACACGATAAAGAAAAGAAAACATCTGCGCGAACCCTTTAATTTTTACTGTCAAAGTTTACACGCAAATGTTTCCTTTTAGCAATCTTTTATTCGGATTTAGGTTCTGCCGGCGGCAGCTGAGCGATATAAAAATACAAATAGATCAACGTAATGATTATACCGACAATTCCGCTCAGTCCAAACAACCCGAACATTGTATCAAAGAAAAAATTAAATACAAAAACAGGCAGCGCGGAAACAGTCGCCAAACGCATTCTGGCTTCGAAATGCATCGGTTTCTTTGAAAACAACGTCATCACATAAGAAAATAATGCCAGCAAATAGACCAAGACCCCATATTTAAAAAATAAAATGGGAATGGAAATTAAAAACATCAACGACGGAATGACCATACTCATTTCATTTGTAATTTTATTCACAAAATCAGTTATATTCTGTGCGGTAATCGTAATATTATCCGTCCCAAACAACTTTTTAAGAGGCATTAATTCGACTTTATGCCCTTTTATAAATTGAACGCCGTTTTTCGAAATATAAATTTCATTCGGAGAAGGATCTTTAATTATCTCCGCATCCGTTGTGGTATCCAAAGTTAAATGCACGCCATTTCCTAAAGCAAACCGCTGAAAGAAATTTTCCGGCCGCACTATTTGTCCGTCGCGAACTTCAATTGTCGGCAAATCCACGATTTTTTCTGTTATAACTTCCGGAGCAAAAGCTTTCAAAAAGAAAACAGAAGAAATTGCATATATCATTCCTGATAAAACCGATAACACGAACAGCGGGGAAAACCCTATTCCATGTCCCGAACGAATATAATTTTCTGCCAAAAGCTTGTCGTAAAAAGAACGAAAAAGAAGCGTCAAAGAACTGTTTTTCATTTGGCAAACAACCATTATCTCCTCCTTCAAAATAAAACAGATCAACGGCGATTATAAGCCGTGAATAAACGGCTGTAATCCTGACGAAACGGCTAAAACCGGCATAAAAAAAGCTATATAACCCGAAATATATTGACGAAATAGAGGGAAGGAATTATACAGAGAATAATTATTTGACCCCATCGTCTAACGGTTAGGACACCGCCCTCTCACGGCGACAATACGGGTTCGAATCCCGTTGGGGTCGCCAAAAAAACTTCGCTTCGGCGGAGTTTTTTTGTATGCGAACACCTAAATTTGAGCAGAGAATTGATATTACATGGCGAACAGATGAAAAATCATATATCGTTATCCGCAGGTTTAATTTTCTTGCAAATCTCAAAAAGCTTTTATAAAAAATAAAAAAAAATCACTTAAAGGAAAATATGATGAAATCCGAATTAAAAGGAATAAAACGCATTCTCAAAGCTTTTATTTATTCTTACGACGGTTTTAAAGCCGCCTTTAAGTCTGAAGCCGCTTTTCGTCAAGACATTTTCTTTTGTCTGGTTTTCGGAGCGTCTCTTTTCTTTATGCCTTTTTCTCCGTTTCAGTCAGCGCTTATCGTTTTTTCTTTATTTTTCATTTTGTTTGCTGAATTGACCAATACAGCCGTAGAAACCGCGATTGACAGAATCGGAGACGAATATAATGATCTTTCCAAAAAAGCCAAAGATATCGGAAGCTCGATAGTTTTGCTTTCTTTTATAAATTTTTTTACTGTTTACGGAATTTTTCTTTACGCCGTTTTTTTTAATTAAACAAGCGGACTTTAAAATTTTTCCGTACATCATATCTAAGATGGTTTCTGACGAATTTATTCAAGCTTTCTGTTTTTGCAAACCATTGCAGCGATTGATTACCCCTTTCAGGTATTAAGACAAAACTCCTCTTAACACCGATATTTTTTGTTGCATATTTTATCTCTTAAAACGTTACTCCATATTTCTATAACTTTTTGAAAACGCCTTTTATCCGGATCCGTTTTGAATCTAAATGAAAAAGATTTCAAAGAAGGCGTATTTTAAGTTCTGCCCTGATTCTTTCCATAAAAAAACCCGTTGTAAAACAACGGGTCACTTTATTTTGGGTGCGGGAGTGGGATTTGAACCTCACGACCTTCAGGTTATGAGCCTGACGAGCTACCGGACTGCTCCATCCCGCGATAACAGGTGAGTATATAACACCTTAAAAATCGAAAGGCAATAACTTTATTGATTTTTTCTGTTTTTTTTTATGTTGTTTTTTTCTCGACGCGTTCTTGAGCAATTATTTTCTCAAATAAATCCGTTTCGGAAGAAATAATACCGGACAGTCCGAGCAATCCGATTAAATTGGGGATTGCCATTAATCCGTTAAACACATCCGAAATATTCCATACCAGTTCCAGATTGGTTGCTGCGGCACCCAACATCGCGACCAAAATGAACACTATTCTATACGGTAAAATGCTTTTTCTGCCGGATAAATAGTAAATGCAGCGTTCTCCGTAATAAGACCATCCCAAAACCGTGGAAAAAGCAAAAAACAATAAACTCAAAGCGACAAAGTAACGTCCGATCGGCCCCAGCATTACCGAAAAACTGTGCGCCGTTAAAGCCGCCCCGTTTTTATCGCCGCTCAAATCTCCGCCGATAACCAATACAAGTCCGGTCATCGAACAGATAACCAACGTATCCAAGAAAACCTGCGTCATAGAAACCAACGCTTGTCGTCCCGGATAATCGCTTTTGGCCGCCGCTGCCGCTATAGGTGCGGAACCCAGGCCGGCTTCATTGGAAAATACGCCGCGCGCAACGCCGTAACGAATAGCCACGCCGACAATCCCGCCCGAAAAAGCCTGTGCGGAAAAAGCCGAATGAAAAATCAAAGAAAGGGCTTCAGGCACGGCGGATAAATGCATTCCGAGTGCATACAAACAAAACAACAGATAGAAAAGCATCATAAACGGCACAAAGAAAGAAACGACCCGGCCGATTGATTTGATTCCTCCTAAAATCACCATTGCGGCCAAAACACCGATCACAACAGCCGTTATAACCGGCGGGACATTAAAAGCATCATGCACTGCCGCACTGATTGAATTTGTCTGCACGCCGCAGCCGATTCCGAACGACGCAAACACGGCAAACACCGCGAATAAAACGCCCAACCATTTCTGCTTTAAACCGTTTTCCAGATAATACATCGGTCCGCCGGCCATTTGTCCGTTTTCGTCAACCACACGGTATTTCACGGCCAGCAAAGCTTCCGCATATTTGGTCGCCATGCCGAACAAAGCCGACATCCACATCCAAACCAAAGCTCCCGGCCCGCCCAAAACAACGGCCGTAGCGACGCCGACAATATTTCCCGTGCCCACCGTCGCCGCCAACGCCGTCATCAATGCCTGAAAATGAGAGATGTCCCCCTTTGACGTGTCATCTTTTTTATTTGAAAGAACCAACTTCAACGCATACGGCAATTTACGGAATTGTATTCCGGCAAGACGGACGGTTAAAAACACTCCCGTTCCGACAAGCAAAAACAAAACCGGGAGCCCCCAAACAAAATTTGAAACAGAACTGATTATTTTTTCAATCATGCCGCTTACAGATTAACGATCTTCCTCAAAATGAACCGCTTATATCAGCCTGCGGTTTTTTATTAAATAAAACTTCAAATAATTTTAAAACTTTTTTATGTTTTTTCAACATCTATAGAAACTAAAAAAGGGAGAAGTTATCTCCCTTTTTTGTTTATTCCTCCTCAACAGGTTCGTCCCCGATCATCTTTTGCGACAGCAGACCCGCTTTTTCTCTGATTTGTTGTTCGATTTCATTTGCCACATCGGGATTTTCCCGCAAGAACGTCCGCGCATTCTCTCGTCCTTGCCACCGTTCGCTTTTATAGGACATCCAAGCCCCCGATTTTTCAATCAAACCGGCTTTAATGCCCAAATCGATCAATTCGCCCGTTTTGGAAATGCCTTCGCCGTAAATGATATCAAATTCAACCGTTCTGAACGGAGGGGCGACTTTATTTTTAACAATTTTGACCGTCGTGTTGTTGCCGATCGTTTCATCTTTATCTTTGATCTGTGCACCGCGGCGGATTTCGATACGCACAGAAGCATAAAACTTCAGCGCGTTGCCGCCCGTTGTCGTTTCGGGATTGCCGAACATCACGCCGATTTTCATGCGCAGCTGGTTAATAAAAATAATCAGCGTGTTCGACCGCGCGACGGAAGCCGTCAGCTTACGCAGTGCCTGCGACATTAACCGCGCCTGCAGCCCGACATGGGAATCGCCCATTTCGCCTTCCAGTTCCGCTTTGGGCACCAGAGCGGCGACCGAATCAACCACCAACACGTCAATCGCGCCGGAGCGCACTAACGTATCGGCAATTTCCAACGCTTGTTCTCCCGTATCCGGCTGAGAAATCAATAAGTTGTCAATATCAACGCCCAGTTTTTTCGCATAAATCGGATCTAATGCGTGTTCCGCATCAATATAAGCGCACTTGCCGCCGTTTTTCTGTGCCTGCGCGACAACGTGCTGCGCCAACGTTGTTTTGCCGGAGCTTTCAGGGCCATACACCTCGACAATCCTGCCGCGCGGCAAACCGCCGATTCCCAGAGCAATGTCCAATCCCAAAGATCCCGTCGAAATCGCCGGAATTTCAACAGCGTTTTCGCGCTGTCCCAAGCGCATGATCGACCCTTTTCCGAAGGCCCGCTCAATCTGCGTCAGAGCGGCCGCCAATGCTTTTTCTTTATCCATAGTATCCTTATCCACCAAGTGTAAAACGGTTTGATCCATAATATAACGCCTCTGTTATCCCACAAAAAAACGTCAAGAGCAACTTTATAAGTTGTACCACATTTGTTCTTGATTTCAAGAAAAAAGAACAAACGGGAAACGTTTTTTTTATTTTCAGGGTATTTTTAACAGCCTGCCGCAATTAACCGGGGATTTTTCAATCCGTCTTTGCGATAGCGCAGCGGTTCGTTCGTTTCCGCAACAAGAACCTCGCCGCCGGCCGCTGTCAGGATGGCTTGTGCCGCCGCCGTATCCCATTCTTTGGTCAAGTGCGTGCACGGATAAAAATCGGCTTTTCCCGCTGCAATCGCGCAAAATTTCAGCGAACTGCCGTAAGATTTGTATTCGGCGACGGGACGGTTGCCGACCATTTCCCTTGCCGCCGTTTCATCACAATGGAAACGGCTGGTTAAAACGGTCATGCCTTCCTGTGGAACGGAACGGGTTTTCAGTTGCTTCCGTTTGCCGTTTTTTAAAAAGAAAGCCGCCGTTTCCGAAGCCGTATAATACATTTCATCCAAAGCGGGCGCATAAACAATGCCGAAAATCGGCTTATCTCCGTCGATTAAACCGATATTAACTGTAAATTCATCGTTTTTGTGAACAAAATCCGCCGTTCCGTCAATCGGATCAACCAACCAAAAATATTGTTTAGACAAATCAGAGACGGCTCCCGCAGCCGTATGTTCTTCGCCGACGATCGGAATGTCGGGCGTCAGCTTTTCCAGTCCTTCAAAAATAATTTTTTCCGCCGCCAGATCGGCGTCTGTCACGGGAGACTGATCTTCCTTTTCATAAACGGTAAAATCCTGCCGATAAATATGCATTGCCGCTTGCCCGGCTTTGACGGTCAAATCGATCAAATCCTGTATTTTAAACGGATAGTTCATTGTTTTTTCCCCATAATCTCTTTTACTTTTTCACACAGTTCATGCAAAGTAAAAGGCTTTGCCAAGAAATAAAAGTCGGGCATTTCTTTAATTTCGCCGCGGGCGGCTTCCTCCGAAAAACCAGAAATCAAAAGAATTTTGCTGTAAATTCCTTTCTGCCGCACGGTCGAAGCCAACGTCACTCCGTCCATACCCGGCATAATCATATCGGTAATCAACAAATCAAAAGCCACTCCGTTTTCAATTTTTTCCAAAGCTTCTTCGGCACAAGTGCTGTCCACAATCGTATAGCCCTTTGCACTCAGCGCTTTTTTGGTAACGGCGCGCACGCCGTCTTCATCCTCGACCAACAGAATTGTTCCCGACCCGCTTAAATCTTTAGACGGCAGCAGCGGCGGCGGCAGGGACGGATTGTTTTGCGCAAAGGAAAATTGTAATTGATCTCCGGTTTTAGGAACATTCGGTTTAACGCGCACAACCTGTGCCACAGCCTGCGCGTCATAATTGTCCGGCAAAGTATTTTGTTTTGCCTCTTCCGTCAGACGGCGCACATCTTCCGGCGAATGACGCGGTAAATACAAACTGAATGTCGTGCCGACATTTACCGTGCTTTTCACGTTAATATAACCGTCCGATTGTCTGATATTGCCGTAAACCATCGCCAATCCGAGCCCCGTTCCCGAATCGGCGCCTCCCGATTTGGTGGTAAAGAACGGTTCGAAAATTCTTTGCAGATTTTCATCGCTGATGCCGCAGCCGGTGTCTGCAACGTCAATAACGACATATTCGCCGGGAACGACTTCTTCCGAACCGATATATTGTCCGGCGGGAAACTTTTGGTAACGCGTTGAGATCGTAAAAGTTCCTCCGTCCGGCATAGCGTCCCGGGCATTAACCGCCAAATTAACGAAAACCTGATCGAATTGTGTTTTATCAACGCGGATAAAACCTAAATTTCGTCCGTTTTCAATTTGAACGGAAATTTTTGCCCCCAGCAAGCGCTTCAGCATATGATGCAATTCCGCGAAAACATCCGTCACATCAAGATAATTCGGACGCAGCGGCTGTTGGCGCGAATAGGATAAAAGCTGGCCGACCAAGCTGGCGGCGCGTGTCGCGCTGTAATGCACGTTCATCAGGTCGGTAAAATCCGGATCGGAAGCCGGATGCGTTTGCAAAAGCAGATCAGTTGAACCAATAATGGCCGTCAACAAATTGTTGAAGTCATGCGCAATTCCGCCGGCAAGTTGTCCGATCGCCTGCATTTTTTGCGCCTGAGAAAACTGCAGAGCCAATGTCCGGCGTTCCGTATTGTCAATAAAATGAGCGATGAAGCCAAATACATCGGATTTCCCGTCTTCGTCTTCTTCGGTCATCGGCGTAATATACACGGCGGCAAATTTTTCCTGATTTGTTTTCAGTCGAACTTCGTCATGAACGCGGGACAATTTGGCCATCATAACTTTAGCCATTTTATCTTTTAATTCCGCCCAATCGTCAGAACAAATACATTCCTCCAGAGATATGCCGATCATTTCTTCCCGAGAACGGGAAAACATTTGAAACAGAGCGGAATTTGCCTCGGTTATGACATTTTCCTTGTCTAAAAAAACAATCCCCACCGGTGCTTCGGCAAACAATCGGGAAAAACCCAATTCGGCTTCTTTAGCCGATCCGTCGTGTTCATGGCGCGAGGTTACGTCACGAACGACGGAAGCGCGCAACATTGTTTCGCCGTTTTCGTCATATACCGCATGACTGACGAAAGCTGTAAAAAAAGTTCCCGTCTGCGTGCGGAAAGTCAATTCTCCATGCCAGAACCCGTCCAGTTCCGGAATATGAGTGCCGACCAGCAGATCAACCAGCTTCTTTCCTTTCAGCTCACGCGTGTTCGTATAGCCCATCCAGTCACAAAAGCGCTGATTGACAAAATAAATGACGCCGCCGGAATCAATCTGATACAATCCGATCGGCAAAACATCCAAGAACTCTGCCAAATCCTGCGTTTCCTTCCGCATAACGGCTTCCAAAGCGCGATCAGAGGTAACATCCCGAACCCGCCACAACGTTCCGACAGACAGCTGTTTGATTGAAATGAAATACCATTCCCAAAAATCCGCTTCGCCGGTTAAAGGCTGCATTAACAGTTCGACGGACGTTTCGGCTTTGTGTTTAACGGCCGCTTCCAGTTTAGCCAACGCCAATCGATTGGCTTCATCGTCCAAAATACGATCCAAAACGGACTGCAGCAAAGAAGAAGCTTTGAAAAAATCCTTTCCCGCCGCATTGATGTAGATCGGTTCCCCTTCAGGCGAAACCAGCGCCAAAGCGTCCGTTTCGCTTTCCATCAGCGCCCTGATCGTGTCCCAATCACGAACAAAGCTGCCCAACCCCAAACTGCCGGCCAATTTTCTGAAAAACGAATGACTCATTTAATTGTCCTCTCTTTGCGGCAAAGCTTTTCCTTTGAGCTGGTAAACATACTTGATCACTTCCGCCACAGCGGCATAATGCTCCGTCGGAATGGGAGAGTCAATTTCCACGGAAGCGTACAAAGCTCTGGCCAACGGCGGATTTTCCACAATCGGCACATCATTGGCGGCAGCCACTTCTTTAATTTTTAACGCGATAAAGTCCTGCCCTTTAGCGACAACGACGGGCGCTTCCATACCTTCCTCCGGTTCATAGCGCAAAGCTACGGCAAAGTGTGTCGGATTGGTGACGACAACGGAGGCTTTGGGCACGTTTGCCATCATACGCTTGCGCAGGCGGTCCATACGGATGGATCGCAATCGCATCTTGATTTGAGGATCGCCTTCCATTTGTTTGTATTCGTCTTTAACTTCCTGCTTTGTCATACGCTGACGCTTCAAATAGGAAAACTTTTGATAAAAATAGTCGGCGAACGCGATAACGAAGATGATCATTACCATTGTCAGCAAAATCAACAATAAAAGCTTATACAGCAAAGCCAGTATTGTTGCCGTGTCAAAAGCGGGCGTGCTTAAAATATCCAAAATTCTCGGTTTAACGACCAGCCACCCCGCGTAACCGACCGCAGAAATTTTGAAAACGCCTTTAAGCATATCGACGATTTTGGCTTTGGTAATAAATTCTTTGGCGTTTGCGAACAGATTAACTCTTTCCCATTTGATTTCCATTCTTTTCGGCGCGTACAGAAAACCGATCTGCACCAATGCCGAAGCCGCGGCCAAAATCATAAACAGTCCCAACGGCAGCAATAAAACAAGAAACAAATCGAATGACGTTTCCCGCAGCAAGTCCTGCAGCCCCAAAGGGTCCACCGGCAATTCCGCCGGCCGTTCAATGAACTTCAAAGAAATGGCCGTCGTCTTTTTCATTACATACGGAGCCAATCCCCACAGCATCATCAGGGCGGCAAACAGCATAAACCAGCTTTTGACTTCCTGTGACAGAGGAACGTTTCCTTCTTCGCGGGCACGTTCCAACTTTCGCTCGGAAGCTTCCTCAGTCTTCGATGCTTCGTCCTGTTCGTCAGCCATTCTTCCCTACAAAACAAAATGGAGGAGATTGTTTCTGAAAAAATCCAAAAACCACCACATCATTACCGATAATGACACCATCAGCAGCGCCAGTCCCAAGTATACCTGCAAAGGCATCACAATGAAAATAATATTCAGCTGAGGCATCAGCCGAGACATCACTCCCATAGAAGAATATATCAAAATGATCATAATAATAAAGGGAGACCCGATTTGAAATCCGTATGTAAAAGCCGCGCTCAAAGCTTTAGCCAGAACCTGCATCATATCGCCCGACAACAAAGCTTCGCCGACGGGAAAAATTTCATAACTGGCCAAAACGGCTCCCAATAAAATCTGATATAAATCCGTCGTCACGATCAACAGCAAAGCGCACAGCGTTAAAAAACCGGTCAAAACGGTGGATTGAACATTCGTTTGAGGATCCAACAGAGTCGCGTTCGAAAAGCTGGTTGCCATAGAAGCGTTCACGCCGACCAAATCGATCGCTGTCATCAAAAAAAACGGGAAAAGACCTAAAAAAACACCAACCGTGATTTCAATCAACAGCATCCTGAACAATTCGGGCACGTTTTCCGGCGGCAACAGCATTTGTCCGCTCAGCACCGGCGTCAGCATTACGGCCAGCGTCAGAGCGAAAATCAAACGAACGCGGGCGGGAATATAAACGGAAGCGTAAAACGGCATAAATAAAAAAGCGCCGCCAAGGCGCGCAAAAACGAACAGAAAATGATAAAGCTCCAAAGACAGCAGCTTTTCCCAATTCATATCACGACCCTAAACCGATCATCCGGTCAAACAAACCGTTTGTGAACGTCCGAAGCTGTTCGATCATAAAAGGCAACAGAAAAACCAACGCCAGAAAAACCAACAGGATTTTAGGCACGAAAACAAGCGTCATTTCCTGAATTTGCGTCAGCGTTTGAAACAAGCTGATCAACAATCCGACAATCATCGCGATCAACAGCAACGGGCCGACAACCAGCAACAGCGTGTAAATCGCGTCTTTGCCGACTTCAACAACCATTACCTCCGTCATAACGCGAGCCTTTCCTCAAATCGGCATCTGCATAATTTCCTGATACGCGGAAACAACCTTGTCCCGCACGGCGACAACCGTCTGCAAAGCGACTTCGGCATTAGAAACAGCCATAACGACATCCTGCATATCCGCCGTTCCTTTAATCGCTTTCATACTCATCAATTCGGCTTGTTTGTTGTCTTCTTCCGCTTGCACCGCAGCAGTACGCAGTAAAGAGGAAAATGTTCCTTCAGGCGCGGCCTGCGTTTCCTGCGCCGACGGAATTACTTGTCTGGCGGCGGCAGCCTGATAAGCGGAAAGAGCTTTGGAAACCTCATTGACCATTATTGTTTTCCCTTAAAAATTTTAACGAATCAGATCTAATGTTTTTGTCATCATATCTTTGGATACGGAAATGACATTCAAATTTGCTTCATATGTCCGTTGAGCCTCTTTCATATCCATTGTTTCGATCAACGGATTAACGTTCGGCAATAAAACGTATCCGTCCGCGCCGGCTGCGACATGGGTGGGATCGTATTTGCGTTCCAACCGGCTTCTGTCACGCGAAACGCGCCCGATTTTGACCAATTCGGCCCCCGTATCCCGATCTAATTCGTTACGAAAAGTTACGACTTTTCTGCGATACGGCAAACCTCCCGGCGTTTTAGCCAGCGAATCGGCATTGGCTAAATTTTCGGAAATAACGCGCAACCGCTGCGCTTGGGCCTTCATTCCGGAGGAGGCTATTGTTTTACTGAGCGTCAAATCATCCATTTACGTTCTCCTTCCCCGTTTATTTCAAGCCCAATGCCGTTCCCAGCAGAGCCGCGTTTTTCTTAAACAAAGCCGTTACCTGTTCATGCTGCGCGCGCGTTTCGTCAACCTTGGCCATTTGTTCTTCCAGAATGACACCGTTTTTATCAATGCTGGTTTCGAAAGGACGGCGAGTCGATCTGACGCGCACCTTGCCTTCGGATATCGGCGACAGATGATTTTCGTTTGTTTTCACGATTTGGGTTTCGGCCGAACCGCGCGTTCTGTGCGCAGGATTCGTGCGTGTCATCGGCACATGCCTGCTTTCCCCGACAAACTCTTTGAACGTCAAAGGCTTCACATCCGACGGCATAAAATTCGGCGTATCCCCGTTGGCGATATTGTGAGCCAAAACGGACTGTCTTTGTGCCAGCCAGCGCATTTTTTCTTCGCTCATCTGATACAGTGTTAAATTTTGTAAATCCATTTGTGACTCCCTTGTGATCTTGATTGTGCGTTTATTTCTTTAAAAAAACGTGAATGTTGCCACACAGAAACAAATGCAAAAATCGTGCCGTTTTTTTATTTATTTCCTTTGCAAAATAGAAAAAACAGGCCTAAGACTGTGCTGTTTTTTTCTGCGGGAGATTTTTTCATGCAAGCCGTTCTGCCTGTTTTTTTGCTGATTTGTTCAAATATTTTTATGACGTTTGCCTGGTACGGTCATTTAAAATTTAAATCAACCGCATTATGGGCGGTTATTCTGGTCAGTTGGGGAATTGCCTTTTTTGAATATTGTCTGCAAGTGCCGGCAAACAGAATCGGGCATGAATATTACTCGGCCGCTCAATTAAAAGGCCTGCAGGAAATCATTACCCTTTCTGTTTTTGCGGTGTTTTCCGTTTTTTATCTGGGCGAAGAACTGCGCTGGAATCATATTGCCGGTTTTATTCTGTTGGTCATTGCCGGCGCGTTAATTTTCAAAAAATAAACTTTTAAATCATAGCCAAGACGGACTTTTTCAGATATAATAATCCATTCTTTTTTTCAATGGAGCATTAAGAATGGAAGTTTTCGTCATATTTTTGGTTGTTCTCGCCTTTTTTGCCATTTCCTCCGGCGTCAAAACCGTTCCGCAGGGAATGGAATACACGGTTGAACGTTTCGGACGATACACACATACGTTAAAACCGGGATTGAATCTGATTATTCCTTTTGTCGATACAATCGGCGCAAAAGTGAATATGATGGAACAGGTCTTAGACGTTCCGTCTCAGGAAGTCATTACAAAAGACAACGCTATGGTCACCGTGGACGGCGTTGTGTTTTTTCAGGTATTGGAAGCAAAAAATGCCGTATATGAAGTCCGCCAGCTGCAAGTCGCCATTTTAAATTTGGTAATGACGAACATCCGTACAGTGATGGGTTCTATGGATTTGGACGAACTGTTAAGTCAGCGCGATGTCATCAACCATCGTCTGTTGGAAGTCGTCGATAAAGCGACGGAACCCTGGGGCGTCAAAGTGACCCGTATTGAAATTAAAGACATTACGCCGCCGCGCGACTTGGTGGACGCGATGGCTCGTCAGATGAAAGCGGAACGCGATAAACGCGCTCAAATTCTGGAAGCGGAAGGTTTGCGTCAGGCTCAAATTCTGCGCGCAGAAGGGGAAAAACAGTCTGCCGTTCTGCAGGCGGAAGGCCGCAAAGAAGCCGCTTACCGCGATGCGGAAGCCCGCGAACGCCAAGCTGAAGCCGAAGCAAAAGCAACCGCTTACGTTTCCGAAGCGATCGGCAAAGGCAATATTAACGCGATTAACTACTTCCTTGGCCAGAAATATTTGGAAGCTTTGAAAGAAATCGGAACGGCGGATAATTCCAAGATGGTCATGCTGCCGATTGAAGCGACAAATATCCTGGGATCGATCGCTGGTATTGGCAAAATTGCCAAAGAAAGCCTGGCAAAAGGAAAAGCAACTTCGAAAAGCATTAAATAGCTTGTAAAGGAGCATTGAAATGACCGTAGCGGATTATTGGTGGTGGTTGTCAGCCGGTACAGTGCTGATGGTTCTGGAGATTATTACTCCGGGTATTTTCTTTATGTGGATCGGCATTGGCGCTTTTGTTACAGGTTTGATTGCCGCTGTTTTTCCGTCGGCCGTTCCGGCTCTTTTGGGATTTATTTTCGCGGTTCTCAGCGTTATTTCCGTTTTTGCCGGCAAAAAAATTACGCTGAAAAAAGAAAATATCGAAGACTCCGGTTTGAATAACCGAATGGGACAATACATCGGCCAGGTCTATCAGGTCTATGAGCCGATCGTTGACGGCCGCGGAAAAATTTCCGTCGGAGATACTTTATGGCTGGCATGCGCGAATACAAACATTGACGCAAACACATCCGTCAAAGTGGTTGGCATACGCGGTACAATGCTTGAGGTCGAACCGGTTAATGAAAACTGATTTTTCTTTTGAAACAAGAATGAGAGCCGGATTCGCCGCCCTCATTCTTGTTTTTATATTCGCTCCTTTGCTGCTTCGGTCCGTATCTGCTCCATATTGGTTCTATGATAATTTTTTCAATACGCTGAAAATTTCCGAAAATTTCAGAGAAAAAGGGTTCCCCACTTTTGACGGCATTACCCCGACAAACGATTTTTCGCTGTTGTGGATTTTGATGATAAGCGGCTTATCCGCTGTTGTTTCTTCAAAAACAACTGCTTTTTTCATACTTGTCCGTTTGGTGTCGGGAGTGGCTTTGGGTTGTTCTTTATGGCTGTTTAACCGATTGATTGACGCTTTAGAGTTCAAGCCTGAAAAAGAGACTCGTTTTTTGGCTTTCTCTTTTTTGGCGGCTCTGTTTCTTTATGCCGCATTGACAGGATCGGATGTCGCTTTAGCCGTCCCGTGCGTTTTTGTTGCCGCATTAAGTTTGCTCAACGCCTTAAAGCATCCGTCCGTCAAATCAGGAATTGTTTGCGGTCTGGCGGTTTCATTATGCGCCTTTGCCCGTTTTGACAGCGCGGCGTTTTTTTTAACGGCTCTGCTTGTTTTTTATTTTCAGTTTAACCGCAAGGATCCGATTTCTTCCAAACAAAGCTTAATTCTTCTTTTGGGAATAGTCATCGGATTGATTCCGCTGATGTTTTATGCGGATATGCTGCAAACGAAATTCGGTTCGCCCGTTCCTGCCGAACTGCTCAGTTGGAAAATGGTCCAGGGCTCATCCGTATGGCGCATTCTGGTTTTCGTTTTCTACGAACCGTTTCGCTATATTTTGCGGATGCCGGACGCTCTAGCCCTGATGACGTTTCCCGTTTTATTGCTGTTATTTGTCGCATACGCTTCTTTTCCATGGCAGGAACAAAAACAAACGCCGAAAGACACTGTTTTTTATTCCCTGATTTGGTACCCTATTGTTTATTTAACCGTTTTGGCTGCCGCAACGTTTATCATATTGCCGGATTATGCTTTTTATCCGTTTGCGGTCGGAGCTCCTCTTGCCTTAATGTTTGTCACAAACAACATCGATAAAAAGGTGAATGAAAAAGAAAAGAAACAAGCTCGGACGGTATGGCTGACATTGGGTTTTTTGCTGATGACGATCGCTTTCTTTTCGGCGATCAAACCCAGATCAGCATATTTGCCTTATGTTATTCGGACGATATCCGAGTTTACCAATCGGAACCCGGGCCGCTATGCGATGGGATACGGCGCGGGATTTTCGTCTTTTATGACGGGAAAGGATTTTGTGCGTTTGGACGGATCGGCTGAAGACATAACATTTTTGGATATGCTTTCAAAGCAAGACTCTTTAGACAAGGTTTTTCAAAATTATAAAGTTGACTACTACATTGCCGTTAACATTCAAAAAGGAGAAAATTGCTATTCTGCGCGCGAGCCGGTTCAAAACCGTTTAGGCGGAACAAACAAGGGGATGAGCGACTGGTTATGCGCGGAACCTGTTTTTGAAAAATTGGCCACGCCGAAACGAAAAATATCTGTTTTTAAAATCAACAACGCCGGTAAAGCGGAAACACCATAAATTATTTCAATGATTGACAAAAAAAGAAGCTAATCCTATACTTGCCCTTGTATTTTAAGGAGTTATTTTGATGTCTTTTTTATCTGATCTTTTTAAAAGAAAACCTCAACAACCGGAACCGCCTAAAACCCGGCAGGATATGGAAGACTCTTTATCCGTTCAGGAAATTGTTACAACTTCCTTTCAAACGGCTCAAGGGCCATTACAGACGTCTTTTCAGCAACGCCGTGTCCCGCTTGAAGAAGAAAAAAAATTACTCAAAGATGTGTTTGATCTGATTGCTTCTGTTCCGCAGGGACAAAAGCTGTTGGATGAAGTGGCTCAAGGCGGATACGAATTTTACTTTGAGGCTTTCCACGGAAGAAACGACGGCTGTATGTTTGCGGATCAGAAAAAAATTATGCTTTGCCCGTGCCAGCATACAAGCGTCGCCGGATTAGCCGCCACGGCTTTCCATGAAATGACGCACGCCGTTCAAAACGAAAGAACAAACGGTATGTTAGGCTTGAGCAGCGCACAATATAATCTGGCTGATCAGTTTAAATTTCATCGCGCGGCTGAAGCCGCCGCTTGGACGGAAGAAGCCAAATTTGCTTATCAGATCAAAGAACAGCATCCTGAAGTCGAAGACCATGTCAGCGCCTTTCCGATGTATCGCGCTTTCACTGAAGAAATGGATAAATCCGGCGATATGGCCAAAGCCGGCGAAGCTGCGTTTAAAACCTGGTACGGCTTTAAGCATTATCAGAACGTCTATGAAGAAAACCATGTCAATAACTTTGCTTATTTCATGGATCAAGCTTATGCCCGGGGGAAAGATGACGCCTTATCCGGAGTCTTGCCGTCGGAAGAGGTTTTGAATAAAGTCTTCGTTTCTGATGATATCAAACAAAACATTTCACCCGAGTTTTTAACGTCTAAAGAGGCTTTTTCCGTTTCGGAAAACGCCGTTGAAAGATTGGATAAATCGACAGCATTGTATTTCAACGGACAAAAAGATCCGTCTTTACGGGATATGTATTCCTATGAAACGGGACAGAAGCACGTCTCTCTGGAAAAACCTAAAGAAGCCGCAGCGGCTTCCGTACGGCCTCAAAAAGCGTCTATGATGTCGTCTTTGACACAAATAGATAAAGCGGCGAAAACGAAGCAAGCGGCCACAATTAAAGCTAAAGCCCGAACCGCACAGCATTAAAAAAAAGTCTCCGATAAAACGGAGGCTTTTTTTATAGCATCATCGGCTCAACCGCCCTGTGTTCCAGCAAACGCGTTTATTGCTTGCGCCCCCAAACACCGCCTCTCCGAATTGAAAATTTGCACGCTGATTATACGTTCCTTTCCAATATAAATGCGATACAATTATTCTGATTTATTTTCTAATATATAAGGTTATTAATGGAAAAAATTATTATTGAAATATCTAAAGAAAAAACATGCTTATCTAAAGAACGAGGATTTTTAAACGTTACGCAAAACGGAAAAACGACCTCTGTTGCAATCGATAATATATTTTCCGTTATCATTACCTCTACAGATGCTTTATTGAGCAAAAACGTGATTAACGCATTAACAGAAAAAGGGATTATCATTTTTTTGTGCGGGCCTTCCTTTTTACCCGAAAGCGTTATCTTGCCGACGACGATACATTGCCTGAGCGGTTCAAGAATGAAAACACAAATCAATGCTTCCCAGGACTTAAACGAAAAACTATGGCAAACGATTATCCGGCAAAAGATACATAATCAAGCAACTGTCTTATCTTATTTTGATCCTTTTTCAAAAGACTTCGCACGGCTGAATTTTTTAGAGAAAAGCGTTTTAAAAAATGACTCTTCTAATGCTGAAGGACAAGCTTCAAAAGTTTATTTTAAAGCCCTTTTCGGAAAAGAGTTTACTCGCAATCGCAGTGCGGAAGACTGCAATATTTATTTGAATTATGCTTACATCGTTTTACGCAGTTGCATTATTCGCGCGATTTGCGCTTCGGGGTTAACGGCGGTATTAGGAATAAAACATTGCAATCCGACAAACGCTTATCCGTTAGCCGATGATTTAATCGAACCGTTTCGCCCGATTGCGGATTATTTTGTAAAAAAGATATCAGAGCGACATAAAAATGAAAAAACGGAACTGACACCCACAATAAAACGGGAAATTTGCGGCCTTCTGACTTTTCCCTGCAAAGGAGATCATGGCAAGCTGTTGTTGCCGGAAGCTATAGCTAAAACAGTTTATTCCTTAACCGAAAGCTATAAAAATAGTGAAGACACTCTTTATTTTCCGAAATTAGATTTATCTTCATAGTTTTTTTGAGTAATCTCTGTTAAAATTTCACAACAATAGGACATCTGGAATATTGTGTTATAATTGATCGTCTAAGTAATCTCTGTTAAAATAGGCGCGAATTTCATTAAATCGATGGCGGAGTTATAATTGATCGTCTAAGTAATCTCTGTTAAAATGGTTCGCTATGCGTCCCCGTATCCCTGCGTGTTATAATTGATCGTCTAAGTAATCTCTGTTAAAATTGTGTTTATAAAAATTTCTTCTGAATACAAGGTTATAATTGATCGTCTAAGTAATCTCTGTTAAAATCGATTCTGCAAAGCGTTCCTCGCACATTCAGTTATAATTGATCGTCTAAGTAATCTCTGTTAAAATAGGCATCGGAAAAGGCTTTGAAAACAAACAATTTTCAAAGCCTTTTCTATTAAAACAGCATCAGCTGCGCTGTTTCTTCCCGTTCTTCTTCCTCATTCAAAGCCAAAAATTTCCCTAAAAAATTTTCCGTCATCAAATATTGCTTATCAGTTACATACAAAAAAGAAACGGAACTGTTTTCGGGAATAAACGGAACAAGTTGCTTCGCCACACGCTTTGATTCAACCAATGACGAACACGGTTTGATATAAACGGAAAATTGTTTCATCACAAAGCCGAAATCCAGCAACGTATTTCTGAATCTGGTCGCTTTTCGGGTTTCCGTTTTCGTTCTGACAGGTATGTCGAACATACAAAACACCCACATCATCGACCACCCTGTCGGAATGTTATTCCTTTTTCTTCTGGCCATTTTTCAATATCTTATGTCGTCGCTTAATTTTTCCGAACGGCGTCAATTCGATTTTACGCGTATGATGATTGACTAAATAAGACAACCCTCTATCTTCTAATGTTTCTACAAACATATATTTCATCTTATCCGTTGGAGAGGTCATTCTGGCGTCAGAAATATAATCAATTCCTATTTTTCCGTCACTAAACTTCTTCACACGCGCCAAACATCTGGGCTGATCCGTATAATGTTTCCATTCTTCGGGCGTATCCAATTCAATCATATCGCTTTTCTGTAACCGCCATATTGCTTTAGCCCCCTGCCGTTTCCATTCCGGCACATAGTCGGATTGATTTGCTTCAAAATTATTCATCAGCTCCCAACCGACTTTTCCAGCTTTTTCATAAAAATCAATACAGCTGTTGTTACCCGATTCATACGCGATGCCGTGTTTCGGAATTTCAATCAATGCCGACGAACATTCATAACATTTAAACGTATCGCCATCCCAAAGCTTTTCCCGTTGCAGTGTTTTCAATACATCCGTCAAAACCATATTTTCTGAAATCTCATATTTCTTTTTCCCGTTCTCGACCTCCGTATCTCGTTTTTCCTCCAATTTTTGCAGGCAAGAGGGATAATAATCTTCAAACAATGAAACCAGTTCCGCTTGTTTTTCTCTGTTTTTCGGAAGCTCATTCCAAAGTTTTTGCTTTCTTTTCCATTCCCGTTCCGTCATATTTTCGTCTTTCCCTTTTTCAAAAACCAATGGAATCCATTCATCTTTGACAGCAGGAGAAACCTGTAATTTTTTCAAAGCCGTTTTCTTTTTCAAAACATCTTTGATTTTCTTTTTATACATAATGACTTTCGAGTTTTTATCCGTCGGGTTGCTCCCTAAAACAGTGCGCCCCGTATCTTTATGCAGTTGTCCCGCCGCGGAATGATCCGGCTTGTGCGAAACAAGAACTCGTTTTAAAACGGAAATCACATTCTGTCTGAATTTTGACAACTCGGCTTTTCTGTTTTCCGCATCCATACCTGCTAAAGGTAAAGGAAATTCATTTTTGAGAATATAACCGCCCTGCTTTTCAATCCGAGCCATTTTTTGCATTAAAGAACGACTTAAACACGCAACGACTATCGCGTCCATCGCATGATGACGATGATCAATACGCGGCTTTTTCATCCATTTGGGATTCTTCTTTGTTTCATAAAAACGCCACTTGCCGTCAATATCCGGTTTTTCACGTCCCTCAACAATATCTCCCGTTTCCTGATTGACATAATGCGGTTCGCACGGTAAATATCGCGGCACGTCAATCCCCGACAAATCGTATTCCAACCCGTCCAAATTCCACGCCGTCCTTAATTGTGCCGTATAGCTGCCGCGCGGAGACGAAATGCGAACTTCGGAAGAATCTTCCGATGACGGACAATCCACAATCGCCCGCAAATACCGCTGTGCCATTTTTGACACATAACGCGTATCCGTCATATAGCGGGTTGTCTCATCTTCATCTCCGGCGTCTTCGAACCGTTCCCGCGCATCGGGTTCAAAACGCCATGATTTTTCTTTCAGATTGTCTCTGGCAAATTTTAAAATCACAGCGATCTCCGCTTCCGACTTTGTTCGCTGAAAGAAATCAAACGCATATTCATCGCTCTTTTGCCGGTTATCCGTTGCCGATACTAAAACAAGATTATTAAAGGTATCCGTCCCGTGCTTGGCTTGCGGAATAATATGCTCGATTTCACAGCCGGATAAATTTTGGGAAATGTTTTGAGACGGATTATAAGCGTCTTTCCATTTTTGCTGTTTAGCCAATTTATACTTTAATATGTTTTTGGCGTTAATAAAAAGATGCCTGTTCTGAAGATAATCTCGCGCTTCATCGTTCAGATTTTTATTTTCTTTATTTTTGTTTTCAAATTCTTTTTTCTTCTTTGTCGATAAACCGACATCTCGCCCGACTTCCAAACCGATTTCATACGGTCGCCCGTAAATACGAATAATATCGTTCACAACAGCGCGAAGCTGATTCAAAATCATATGAACGGCCGGATTCGCTATCTTTCCAAATCTTTTCTCATCTTCATTCAAAGTCAGGTTGTTTTTAATCTGCGCTTCCGGCAAAGGAGCCGTATCCGTCGTTAAAATCTTTCCGTAATAGGGTAACTGCGCATATTTTCCCTGATTTTGACGAGCGATTTCTTCTTCCGCAATATAATGCGAATCCGTTTCGGAAAGCTTATCCGTTACTTCACGCTGACTTAAAACATCCGCTTTCAGTCCATCTAATATCGCTTGGGTTGCAGTCATACCCAACATTGCGCGCCCTTTAGGCAATTTTGTCAGCAATTCGCCGATTTTCTTTTCATCATCAACGCCTAATTTTGATTTTAAAATAGAAATCAGCTCTTCTTCATTGTATAACCTGCCGCTTTTATCGTCGGGATTTCGAGGATCGGCTAAAAACTCGATAAAATCGCATAACTGTCTTTCTGAAATTGAAGAAAAGTATGGAATCGTTTTAAATATATCCGTTGAATATAAATAAGCTTTAATCGGCGCGCCTTTGTCATCGTCAATACTGATCTTCTGATCCGCAGGCAAATGGAGCAAATCCTTAATAACTTTCTTTCCCGCATTTTGTCCGCGTATCAACTCGGCAACAACCAGGTCTCGCTCTTCCAAAGTCAGCCGACGTTTATCTTTTGCCGTCAACACCCTGATATTGTTCACACTTTCATAAATACGCCGATACTCCGAAAAAGGATGTGCTTTCAGCAGACGGTCTTCATTATTGAAATAAACGCATTTCCCGATTGCATACGGAAAGGCGGGACGTTCAAAAAATAAAATGGAATAAACTTTTTCCTTTAATCCGTCCGTATTCATCACCGGATAAAATCTGGCTTGAGAAGCCCAAATTTGATTAAATTCGTCTTTAACCAGATATCGTGGAATGGCATAATCTACCGCTTTGCTGCTTAGAGCATAATCTCTTTGACGGACCATTCTTAATCGCGGTTCTTTCTTTTCATAACTTTCGCAAATACGATTATAAAAAAATTCCCCGAGCGTACGACTGTGCGTTTCTTTTAAATGTTGTGCCATTATTTCATACGGAGAAGACTTCTTCCTTTTTTCTCCGGCTTCCAATATCTCCTCCTCCATTTCAGAGGCCGCGCTAATAAAACCAGCGCCACGATGTTTTGCCAAATGCAGGATAATACGTCCGACCATTTCAGGTATAGACAACTTTTCATCAAGAGATTTTGCTCTTAATTCATATGGAGACATGGCTCGTAATTTTCTTGTTCCGGCAGGATCAAAGCTTGACCATAAACCGTTTTCAAACAACACTTTTGCTAACAACTCCAAACGCTTTTTCGTTCGAATCGTATTTTTTCGAGCAGTCCTTTTTAAGCGCCGGTCTTCAGCCCCTTCGGATACTTCAAAAATCCGACTGCCCGCATCAATGATTTTAAGCGCTTCATTTTTATCGGAAAGCTGTATAACGGCCGAACCAATAGAAGAAACACCTAAATCCAATCCTAAACGATAACGCATCTAATCCTCCAAAATAATTAAATTATTTGACAATTAAAGCATAAATCGTTTAAATGATAAATGATCTTATTGATTCAGAGTTTTTTACAGAGATTACTCAGACGATCAATACGATATATAATAAGGCTGAGAATGCCGAAAAATGTGGGGAAGCAAGTCTTCCCCTTTAATTTTTATTCAAGCAACATTTTATGAGAATGTTATATTTTTCCCTCAAAATTTTTCAGGCGTTTATTTCAGCTTCATTGGGAAACGTCCTCATAAGTATAAGTTTGGCAGGGCTTCCGGCATCCTCTTACATAGAGCAAGCCCCCCGCAATTTAATGCTGGGGGGGGGGCTTGGATAGGTTGTGAACAGGAACGCCGCTCATTTGAGCTTATCGTTAGTATTGCTAGATCCGGCAGCGACCTACTCTTCCGTGTCTTGAGACAAAGTA
>CALDOX010000013.1:0-6109 GCA_937912005.1 uncultured Alphaproteobacteria bacterium | reverse complement strand
ACACGAATTTCGCCAATTCGCTGTATATGAAGGAAACGCAGGGCGCGGCGGTGTTCGCGACCGTGCCGCTGGACGACGGGGAATGGCAGCCGATGCCGTTCATGACGCCGCTGGCGTACCGCCACGGCAAACGGGTGTTCACGGGCACGTTCCACGGTTTCGAATACAAACTGGCGGCGTGAAAAAGCAAGTTTTCCTGTTTCATAGTCTCGTTTTGTAAAATATGGCTTTTTGAAAAGAGCCATATTGCAGAAAAAATAAAAAAAGTATAATATAAAAGTGAAAAACGGGTTATAATGCAAAAAAGGAAAATAAGATGGCCGCGGGAAAATTTATTACAACATTAAGAGGTTATAAGTCCTTTGAACCCGCTCCTTTTCCGATAAAACCGGATATTTCGCCGCAAATTTACCGGACTTTTGAAAAAGCTGTCGGTGTGTTGGGGATGTTGAATGCCTTAGAGCTTGTTTTACCGAATTTGGACTTGCTGATTCGGCCTTATGCTTTAAAGGAGGCATTGCTTTCTTCGGAAATCGAAGGGACGCAATCGACATTGTCGGAGGTTATGGCGGAAAAGTCGGATTTTCCGAAAAACGTCAATGTGCGCGAAGTTAAAAATTATGAAAAAGCGGTACATTTTGGCGTTGACAACATTCTGTCGGAAAATGGATTGCCGCTGTCTTTGCGTTTGATTAAAGAACTGCACGCAATTTTAATGAAAGATGTTCGCGGCGGAGAGCCGGTAAAAACACCGGGGGAATTCAGGCGTTCTCAAAACTGGATCGGAGGCAGAGATATTCAAACGGCGGTTTTTGTTCCGTGCTCCCCTGAAACTTTGGCGACGCATTTGGATAATTTTGAAAAAGCGATGTATGAAGACGATTTGCCGTATTTGATCAAAGCCGCGTTGTTGCATTATCAGTTTGAAACGATTCATCCGTTTAATGACGGAAACGGGCGTATCGGACGTATGTTGATAACGTTGTTTTTGATTGATCGCAAAGTCTTGAAAAGACCGATGCTGTATTTAAGCTTGTATTTTAAGAAATATAAGACGCAATACTACGATATTTTGACGTATGTCCGGCAGACGGGGGATTACGGCCGTTGGATACAGTTTTTTTTGGAAGGCGTGATTCAGGTGGCGGAATCGATTGGTAAAACAACGAAATCGATTTTGACGTTGAAGGAAACGCTGAAACGCGAAATTAAAGACCCGTATAATTTGGTAGATTGTTTTTTTGAAGAGCCGTTTATCGAAGCCGACAAAATCAAAGAATACACGCAAACCAGCGCGGGAACGGCATATAAATTACTGGATTCTTTTGTTGAAAAAGGCATTTTGGTGCAAACGACGCATGGAAAACGCAATCGCGTTTTTTGTTTCCAAAAATACGTAGATTTGTTGAACGAAACAAGATTGGAATAAAATAAAAAAGAGTTCGGTATTTGAACAATATGTTTCGATAATGCTTTACGATGCGTTCGACCGGAAACGGGCGTTCACGGGCACGTTCCACGGTTTCGAATACAAACTGGCGGCGTGAATTTGTCCGTCGTGTCAAAGACGCTGAACTATAAAACGCTTTCGGCGACGCAAGTTTATACGCGGGTGGACACGTCGGCTGTCGCTCAAGCGTTGCAAAACACCGTCAACACGTTTGAGAGTTTCCGAAAATATAATCAAGGGTGAACGGGACAAGGGGTGATCCAAGAGGGGCGAAGTCCCTTTGGCAAGGGCGCAAAAGTTTTGCGCTAACTTGCTATCGCATTTTTACAAATCCGATGGTGAAGCGACGCTTCACGGCAGACGCTCCCGATAACAGAGGGGGCGTTTGCTCCGGATTTGAAAAATAGCAGATAGAAGAGAAAAGCTCCGAATATGGAACACCCCTTTCTTGAATTACGAACAAAAGGGAACGCCCGTTCAAGACCGCCGCAGACCGGAAGCGTCAACAGACGCGACCGGACGGACGGCGCGCTATGGCAGATTTTCTGCCGCGGCAAAAGGAATACCGACGAAACAAGACGCTACGAATGAATATATTCGTAAACGTCCGAATACGAACACTACCGATAGATTTTCGCCGCCGAGGAAAGAATGAATGGCAGGCTAACTTTTAAGAAGGAGTTTTGATTTTATAGGTTCTGATGAACGCTCTTCGGCAAGGCGATTAAATTCCCTTTTATCATTCTTCCTTTTTCCCAATAGGTCGGCGTGTTGTGATGCCCGTTGTTGTTTATATGATGAATTTGCAATTCATCTGCGTTTTCAAAAGCCTTTTTCAGGTTTTCTTCATCGCCATATCCGCATTTTTCTTTAATGTAATCTATGAAATCCTTATTACCTTCTTTCTTATTACCTTCTTTCATTTTTTGAAAAGTCTCTTCTTTCATTTTAAACGCTTCGGCAACTAAGTGATAAACGCATTCTTTCCGTCCGTTTATATCAACCACCAGATAGCCGTTATATTTATCAAATTTTTCTTTTGAATCATCCCAAAGACATTCTTCATATTGCGGTAAAATGAAATGAAATCTTTTACATTCGTTCTTTAGAGCACATTTTTTACAGTCCTTAGAGGATTCGTTGTTGATCGGAATGCCGACGCGTCCGAAACTGCTGACTTCCAAGCCGCCGGCGATGTAATGCCATAAATACGGAGCATCGTTAGGCAACAAAAAATTTATTTTTTCCTTGTCGTATCGTTCTAATGGTTTCCATACTTCTCTTTTTACTTCGTTGTCCTCGCCTTCCTTAAACAAATCGCACGGATGACGGGCAAAGGACGCCGGAACCTTGTCATAAAAAAGTCCTGTCTGTCTCTGGTCTTTCCAACAAAGAGCCAATGCTAAATAAGGCGTGTATTCGGATGATACTTTTTTGATGGATGTTTTCTGTTCTTGATTGGCGTTCATTTCTTTTTCCCTTCAAATTGTTCGATGATTCTTTTTTGATGTTCGTTCGCGATATCGCGCGCGGATTGTCCTTTTTCCGTTTTGATGTCGGGATTTGCGCCCCGTTCCAACAGCAGTTTTAAGGTTTTGTCGCAGACATCGGATTTGATCGCCTGATAAAACGCCGTCAGATTATCTTTCGTCGTTTCGTTGATTCGCGCCCCGGCGTCCAGTATTTTTCGAATGACCGGCGTTTTGTATTTATATAGCAGAGCCAACATTAAAATCGTTCCGAAAGCGTACTGCGTAACGTTCACGTCTTCGCCGCAGTCGATAAAATCCATAATAACGAAAGGCGGATAACGCATCATCAACGCCCTTTGCAAAGCCGTTTCGTTGCCCGCGTCGATTTTTAAATATTCGATCAGTTTGTTCGTTTCTTTATTTTCAATCAGCTTTTTCACTTTGTTTTTGGCAATTTGAGCTAGGATTTCGCTAATCGGCAAAATCAAGCCGTCCGCGATAGGAAGCTTTTGACGAACCGCGACCTGATACGCCGCTTTCATTTTTTCTTTCAACACTTCCTGCTTTTCCGGATTTTTTTTGACCGTATCGCATAAAGCGGTAAAGACGTTCAGATCGGGACATCGCAGAACCGCCGTGCAAAGTAAAGATAACGCCTCATCTTCAAAATCGTCGCCGTATTCCAGTAAAGTTTTTACGATTTTCACGCCCTTATTGTCGTGGACGGCGCGTTTCAAAGCGGAAAAACCTGAATTGATAACAGACGAATATATGGCTTCCGTTGCGTGTACATCCGCGCCCGCTTCCAAAACAGCTTTGATTATGGCGGGGTTGTCGCTGAAACGTAAAGCGTAAAACAGAGGACGGATAAAAACGGGCGTCAAACCGTTGACATCCATACCTGATTTTAAAACGGCTCGCATATTCGCAAGGTCTTTTCCCGCTTTGACAACATAGCAAAACCGTGCCTGATGATTTTCGTCTTTTGCACCCGCGTCAAGCAGTGCTTTGATGATTTGAGGTTTCTGTGCCAACAAAACGGCACGCTGCAAAAGCGTTCTTTGATGCCCTTTGCCGTCATCGACCGCTATAGCGTTGACATCACCGCCGTTTTTTATCCATTGGCGGACGTCGGCAAGCGTCACTTTTCCAAAATCAAAAATTTGATTCTTTTCGTATTTTGAAACGCTTTTCAGAAAAGGACTGTTGCAAATTCCCGCCAGATCGACAGGATAAAGTCCGTTTTCATCGCAACGATTAAAATCCGCCCCGTGTTTGTGCAAAACGGAAAAAACGTCCTCTTTGGCTTCCTTTACCGCCATTGTCAATAACGTGTCCGTGCCGTCAACGGTTTCGTTGATATCCGAAACGGTTTCAAGTAAGACGTCTAGATTTTCCGGCGTCTGTTGAACGACCGCGAGCTGAAAAAACGATGCCGGAAGTCCTGTTTCAAACAGCAAATTAACCCGCCTGACCAACGTTTTTAAAACCTTCGTTTCCCGGCATAATCCGGCGATAAACATAAAAAAAGTATCGATTTCTTCAACGCTTGCGCCTCGGATTTCCGGTTCAAGAGCTTTCCAGTCCGTTTCCCGTCCGATCATTTCCCTGCAAATCATTTTTTTCTCCGTTTTTATCAAAGACTTGATTATAAACACGGCGATATGACAAAATCGGTCACATTGATAAAGGGATTATAAAAAATGCGATTGGAAAAAGTAAAGAACATCTTATTACTGATCAAGATGATGCGTTCGTCGGCATCGGGCGTTTCGTTGGAAGACATCACAAAGACGTTCAACGTCAGTTATCGCACCGCGCAGAGGATGATCGCCGCCGTATCGGATCCCGATCTTGCTCTGGGGGTCGAAACCGTCGATTTCTGGGACACGGTCAAACGATGGCGAATCAGAAGGAAAGAGCAAAAAGATGATTTTTTTACAAGCGACGATTTGTTTTGTTTGAAAGAGGTTGAGAAGCTACTGTCAATACAAAATGCGGACAGGCTGAAACGATTGTTGATTGGACTTGAAACCAAAATCAAAGACAGACTGCCGGAAAAAACGCTGAAAAAAACGGAAGCGGATATGAACGACAAAAACGAAACGGAGATTTATCTGCAACATCCGGTCAACCGCTTTACGGCGGAAAATGAAAAAGTCATAAGCTTGATTAAACAGGCGGCAGACTCTTTTCATAAAATGTCTTTTTCTTATACAACGGCAGCGGGAAAAGTTGCCGAACGATGCGTTTCCCCGTATGGCGTCATTCATCATTTCGGAAAATCCTATCTGATTGCCGAAGAAAACGGGGAAATACTGACTTTTAACATCCTGAACATCAGGGATACCGAATCAACGAAACAAACGTTTCAAAAGCCCGTCGATTTTTCGCTGAAAGAATATGCTTGTCAGAACGCCGTCGGTATTTTTCACGGCGACGAGGAAAATATCGTTCTGCTTTTCACAAAGGAAGCGGCGTCGTTTATTGAAAATTACAGTTTCCATCCGACTCAAAAAATGAAAAAAAACAAAGACGGAAGCATTACGTTGTCAATGAGAACGGGCGGATTGCGGGAACTTTGCTATTTTTTGGTCGCGTGGGAGGATTCTGTTCAGCTCATTGCTCCCGAACGGTTAAAACAAACGATGCGTGATGTTTTAAATAAAGTTACAAAACAGCTTGAAAAATTTTAAATGTCGTTTTCAGAAATCATTTTCAATCTGATAGCGGTAGAAAACAATCTTTTCTCCTAAAAAAGAAATACAACGGCCTAAATAATTGAAGAAAGGAAAGGCTTTTCTTTTTGTTTAGACGATCAGAGAGCTGCAAGACTTTCCTCTGTCGCATCTTTTCACGGGATTTCATTTTTAACAGGCGGACAGGACGAGGCAGACGGATAAAAATGAGTGGGTTTGCAGGATACGCAATTCGTAATACGAACGCTTCCGGTGAACTCTGCGAGGCATTTGCCGACGGCAAAGAGGAACAAAAACAGGCGGTCAAAATCTTATTTTTATCGTCCGTCCACCAAACGGTAAAAACACATCTAAAAATGCACGCTTGCTGTATTACAATAGGATCACGAGAAAAAATCCGATTTTTCAATTTTAGAAACCGGTTGCAAAAACAGGGGCTTTTTACAATAATGGATTCGGATTGATTAAGGACGAAAACGGTTGAAGAA
>CALDOX010000012.1:0-3554 GCA_937912005.1 uncultured Alphaproteobacteria bacterium | reverse complement strand
TTTTCCGGCAAGCCTTTGTTTTTATTATCTTTTTTCGGTTCGATCGCACCGTTTTTCGAGAACGTCAAAACAGCACCGTTTTCAAACAAGACATTGATTTTTCATAACTTTATATGCCTTAAATCTAGCTGAACATATGGCGGGGCTTGTAGCTTATTTTTCATTCTGTAAGGCATCTTTCTGACAAAATCATAGTATTATTCTAAAAAGGAATAGCTTTTCATAAAAACAAACGATTAGACATAACGTTGAAATCTCTTTAAGGTTAAATCAATACCAACCGAACAAAGGAGTTTTCAAAATGACATTGACGAAGAAAGTGCTGACATCTGTTGTCGCAGTAAGCGTGTTTTTTACGGCGGGGTGCGCCTCAATCTGCAAAAAAGATCCGACAAAGCCCGTTTCTATGGTTAAAGAATGGGATAAAGTGTTTCCGAAAAGCGATAAGGTTGAACATAAAAAAGTGACCTTTAAAAATCGCTACGGTCTGTCTTTGGTTGCCGATTTGTATGTGCCGAAGAACCTGAACGGCAAAACGGCGGCGATTGCGGTCAGCGGCCCGTTCGGAGCGGTCAAAGAACAGTCTTCCGGTCTTTACGCGCAAACAATGGCGGAACGCGGTTTTGTCACTTTGGCTTTTGATCCGTCCTATACGGGCGAAAGCGGCGGACAGCCCCGCAACGTCGCTTCCCCCGACATCAACACCGAAGATTTTTCCGCCGCCGTCGATTATTTGACGACCTTACCGGAAGTCGATGAAAATAAAATCGGAATTATCGGTATTTGCGGGTGGGGCGGCTTTGCCTTGAATGCTGCGGCAATGGACACGCGCATTAAAGCGACAGTCACTTCAACAATGTATGATATGACGCGGGTTTCCGCCAAAGGATATAATGACTCAATGTCTGCGGACGATTTGTATAAGATGCGGCAGAATTTGAACAATCAACGCACACGGGATTATAAAAACGAAACTTTCGCCGAAGCCGCCGGATTGCCGGACAAGCTGACGGGAAGTGAACCGCAGTTTGTAAAAGACTATTTCGGGTATTATAAAACGCCGTTAGGGTTTCATTCCCGTTCCATCAATTCCAACGGTCATTGGAAGACGACTTCCTCTTTATCTTTAATTACACAGCCGATTTTGTCCTACGCGGACACGATTAAAAGCCCCGTTTTGATGATTCACGGAGAAAAAGCGCACAGCCGTTATTTCAGCGAAGGGGCTTTTAAAAAACTTACCGGAAAAAACAAGGAACTCTATATCATTCCGGGAGCGAACCATGTGGATTTATATTACAAAACCGATGTCATTCCGTTTGATAAAATGGAGCGGTTCTTTAAATCGAATTTGAAGTAATCCCGTGCAGGCATATGATGAATATTCTTGTCGGAAGCATAATGTTGGCGGTCGCGCTTGAAAATAATCCGACGGCGGCGGCGATTTCGGAAAAATTGCCGCTGACCGTTGAAATGGCGGAGCTGAACGGCAACGAAAAATACGTTTACCTGCCTTTTTCTTTGCCGTCGGCACCGGAGCCCGTCGGAAACATCAAAGCCGGAGATGTGATGTTGTTCGGCGATGATTGTCTGGTGATCTTCTATCAGAATTTTAAAACGTCTTACACTTACACAAGAATAGGACGGATAGAAAAGGCGGAAAGTCTTTTTGAGATTCTGAAACGCGGAAAGGTATCCGTCACTTTTACAAAATAAAGGAGTTTGATGTGAAAAAAGTTGTTATCGTTTCTTCTTCGCCGCGTAAAAACGGCAATTCTGAAATACTGGCGTTTGAAGCCGCCAAAGGCGCGAAAGACGCCGGAAATGAAGTCGAAATCTTGCTTTTGCGCGACAAAACAATCAATTTCTGCCGCGGCTGTCTGGCTTGTCAAAAACTGCTGAAATGCGTCATTAAAGACGATATGGCGGAAATGATTGAAAAAGTCAAAAACGCTGACGTCGTTATTTTCGCAACCCCGATCTATTACTATGAAATGAGCGGACAGCTGAAAACTTTTCTCGACCGGTGCAATCCGATCTATCCGCAGGAATACGCTTTCCGCGATGTTTATCTGTTAAGTTCCTCCGCAGAGGAAGGGCAAAATGCCGCCGAACGCGCCGTTTCCGGTCTGAAAGGTTGGATCGAATGCTTTGAAAAGGCAAAGTTCGCCGGATCTTTCAACGCGGGGGGCGTTACCGCGCCGAACGATATTCTGAAAAACTCGGAAATGTTAAAAACCGCTTATGATACGGGCAGGAATATTTAAGCGCGAACGGCTTGTTTGATACATTCCAACAACAAAGCGGCGACGGGTGTAAAAGCCTGATACTTCCGCCAAACAAAATAAAACGGGCATTCCAACGGCGGGTTCAGCGGGATAAAGCTGAACTCGCTGTCTTTTCCGCAATACAGCAATTTGTCAAACGTCAGCATCACCGCCATATTTTCCCGAACAAACGCCGTTCCGTTATACGGCAGAGTGTTAAAGCCGATAATGTCCAACTCGTCCCTCCGATCTCCGCACCAACGCGGTAAATCTTTGTGAAAACTCTGTTCCGAACAAATCAGGGAATACTTCTTCAAATCGTTAAAAGAAACACTTTCCAGACGGCTCAACGGGTGATTTTTCAGAACGACCGCTCCGAAGGAATCATTTTCGGGAACACGGACGACATTGTATTTCGACAGATCGGGATTTTCTACGAATACAGCCAAATCCAACAAACCCTTGTCCAGTTTTTCCGCAACGTGTTCCGTATCGCCGCTGAACATATGAAAATGAATGTTCGGACAGGTTTCACGCACTTTTTTCAATGCGTTGACCAGATAACGGATTTGATACGATTCCGCACACCCCAGATATACGTCGCCGCCCGTCAGGTCGCTTAATGTTTTAAATTCCCCGATGGTTTTGTCGGTCATACCGACAATGTCTTCCGCGCGTTTTTTCAGCAAAAGCCCTTCTTCCGTCAATACCATTTTGGTGCTTTTGCGCAGGAAAAGTTTTTTGCCTAACTCCTCTTCCAATTCTTTCAACGCCTTTGATAAAGTCGGTTGGGTGACGTGCAGGATTTCGGACGCTTTGGTCATATTTTCCATACGGGCAATCGCTAAAAAATAACGTAACGATTTGATTTCCATTTGTTCTCTCCGATTGATACGGAATATCCGGTCAATGCTTTTTGTTTCTGCTCATAAGATTACGGTATTTTTCTTTTATAAGAAACAGTTTATTGAACCGGATAAGAAAGGTTCCGTTTCGGCGGAATCTCATCGAATCGTATCAAAAATAAAAGTCCGACGGGTACAAACCGCCGGACTTTTTATAGTTTATATGACATGGATTGTATTTAAGCCGCAGATTTGATAAAAGCAATTAAGGCTTTGGTGCGGGATTTTAATTCTTCAATTTCAGTATAATGAGTTCGAAGATTACCCGCTTTGAATTTCGGCTGTTTGGAAGCCGGAATCTTAATCTTGGTACCGGTGCGCGGATTGTGGCCTTCGGTCGTAGCACGTTTTCAACGATTCCGTAATAGCGTTGACCGCTTCG
>CALDOX010000011.1:0-99830 GCA_937912005.1 uncultured Alphaproteobacteria bacterium | reverse complement strand
CAATGATTTCCTTGTGGTGCAAGAAAAATTATCATACGTTATTCATAATTAAGCGTTTCGATAAAGGCTCACATGCGTTGATTCATGCTTTAATATCTGATCGAATATCACCGTTCCTTTCTTAAATCTGTTAGCGATTTGAACAGTGAATTTTTGAAATCCGAACGTAAAGGATATCTGTTTTTTTGCACAGTCCACATCCGCCTCGCCGATCCAATCCTCCGGCACGGTGCATCCTCCGTCCTGATGACCGCGAAGTGTCGGATCGTTCAGAACTATATCTTTGCATGCCGTTTCAGGTTTGGATATTTCATAAATGATCCGCGGTTCGACACGCGTTGCTTTAGCCGTTGGTTTCTGCGCGGCAAAAGCGTTGAAAATCCCGAGCCATCCCGTCAGACATACGGTACAAAAAACAAACTTCCTCACTCTTGTTTTTCTCCCGTTTTTTCTGTTTGAACTTTGCAGGCTTCAAAGCCGTATTTATGCGATCCGTCTTCCCGATCCAATTTAGCTGTTTCGACCGCGGCCTCTTCGGAATAATTCTTCGCCAAACTTTCTGTCAGAGCCGCGATTCTTTTCTGGATTTCTTTACATCCTTTAGAGTCCGTCTGCCCTTTTCTGTACTTGTCCGCCAAATTCTGCTCTGTTCTTTTGATAAATCCATTCAATGTTTTTCTGTATATATCAACATGCAACAGCTCGTGCTTTAAAATCAGATCAAACGGACAGCTTCCTTTCGGATATAAAGAAGATAAAGCCACAGTCATTTTTTGCGGCTCCGTCACCTTCAAAACAATACGAGAATCTTCACAGTCAACCGAAGTTTCAAAATTCGCTTTAAAAAAAGTGCAGCTGAACGTATTTTCGCCGCGGCAAACAACGTTGGCACCGTCCGTTTTAAAAATCGTTTCCTGCGGCTGATATTCCGTTTTCACCTGAGGCTTTTTACGGCTGACTTCAAAATAAGAACCGGCATCAGGCAAATTTTTTTCCTGAACATACGGCGTTTTTTTCTGAAATACAGCCGTTTTCTTTTGGTACCGCCGCTCGTATTTCTGTTTGACGGCAAAAGCGGAATTAACCGGCAAACAGAAATACGACAAACCGCAGCAAAGACAAAAAAACAGAATCATTTTCCGCATTCGACCGTTCAACTCCCTTTCAAAAGCGATTTAAACAAAATTCCCGTCGTTTCATTTCTTCACCATCCGAACCGTATTCATAAAATCGTAAAGAATACCCTTCATTGCGCCAACTCATGCCAACATTGTTCCGACTGATAACGATAAGCGCTGTTTGAATCCATCAGGGCGTTTTGTTTGCGATCCTCCCGCATCATACGATCAATATATTTGTTCAATACGCCTGCTATACGGTCAAACTGCATTTGAGTAATCGGCGGCGGCATTTTTTCCGCGACACTCAGGACAGCTTTAGCTATCTCCGGCGCAAACCGCTTTAATATCTTTCTGTGCAGCGCCAGATGCGTTAATTCGTGCTTCAACACCACATTAAACAAACAAGACTCTTTTTGCAAATCGGAAGACACTTCTATCTCCACGTCTCTTAACCCGATTTGCAGCATTAATTTTATCAATACGCCGTCAGTCGTTATTTCAGAGCTTTTCAGCTGAGCATAAAAAACAACGCGCGTACATCCGTCGGAATGCCCTTTAAGAGTGCATTGAACCCTTTTGTTTTTATAAATATACTTTGGCGTTCCTTCATCGATTTTTATGACTATTTCCGGTTTGATTTGTTCTTCGGCCGCTTTTGCAAAAGCCGGAAATAAAGCCGAAACAAAGGACAGAACAATATAAAAAAATCTTTTCATCAGCAACGCGCCGTTTGTTTTCAGAGATTTTATTTTAAACAAACCGTCGCCGGAAGACAATCTTTTCCATATTAAATATATTTTCCTGTGGATTCCCTGATTTTTTTCCTGTATAAAATAAGAACAACATATAAAAAGCAATAAAGGTTGCTCTATTAACAATGGACGATGGTTCTCTAAACTCTGCAAAGCCCCCGTCTCCGCCGGATACAGATGGAAACGGGTGTTTTTCCGTATCTGCATGGAACGTTAATTCCGTTAAACTCCGCCTGCCTCTTCTTGCTGCGTATCTGCAGGACAAAAAACCGGACATTATGATGCTGCAGGAAATTAAAACGGAAACAAATTCTTTTCCGTTTTTCGAACTGGAAAGTCTGGGATATCATTCTTTGGCTAAAGGCCAGAAAAGTTATAACGGCGTCGCATTGCTTTCAAAGCATAAAATCGAATTGGTCAACGATATTTTGCCCGGCGCTCCGGACAACGGGGAACAAGCCCGCTATATTGAGACTTACTGTCCTTTTTTTAAATCCACGTTTATCAGCGTTTATGTCCCGAACGGAGAAGCGCCGGCAAACAATCCCGACAGCACGGACAGACTGGAATATAAAATGGCCTGGCTGGATGCGTTGACCGAACGTGCCCGCGTTTTAATGAACCAAGATACGCCCTTTATTATCGGCGGAGATTTCAACGTCATTGAATATGATCGGGACGTTTATGATCCGGCCGCATTCAAAGACAGCGCTTTTACCGTCCCACCTATCAGACAGCGTTTCCGCGCTTTTTATTATACCGGTCTGACAAACGCTTTGCGTCGGATGCAAAATATTGTTCCCGTTTATTCTTATTGGGATTACCGTGCCGGCGCCTGGGAAAGAAACAACGGCATTTTGCTGGATCATCTTTTTTTATCGCCGTTTTGGGCCGACCGCCTCTCTTTTGCGGAAGTCGACTCGAAAACCAGAAAAGCCGAAAAAACATCCGATCATGCACCCGTTCGGTGCGATCTATTTTTACAATAACCAGAGGAAAATATGGATTCTCCTTCGTCTTATACTTTTTTAAAGATCTTTGCAGCTCTTGTTTTCGTGGCGATTAACGCGTTTTTCGTCGCGGCGGAATTTTCAATTGTCAAAATCCGCCGTTCCAGATTGGAAGAAATAGAATCTCACGGAAACAAAAAAGCCAAACTGGCCATCAAAATCACATCTTCTTTAGATTCTTACCTCAGTGCCACACAACTGGGAATTACGTTGGCTTCTCTGGCCCTGGGCTGGATCGGAGAACCGGCTTTGGCCGTGATTATGGATCCGTTATTCGGCACATGGCTGAAAAACGATCCGATTTTGATGCATTCCGTCAGCATTGCCGCGGCCTTCACGATCATCACGCTGATGCATGTCGTTTTCGGAGAGCTGGTTCCGAAATCAATCGCCATTCAGAAAACGGAAACGGCCGTTATGCTGATAGCCCGTCCTTTATATTTATTTGCCCAGCTTTTCCGTCCGGTAATTTACGTTTTTGACAATATCGCCGCATTTGCTCTGAAACTGATCGGAATCCAGCCGGCGCACAACAGCGACCTTGTTCATTCGGAAGAAGAAATCAAACTGATTGCCGGCGCTTCTCAACGCGGCGGAATCATTGATAAAACCGAAAGCGAAATCATTAAAAACGCCGTTGATTTTTCCGATAAAATCGCCCGCGAAATTATGGTTCCCCGTCAGGATATGGAATGCCTGTATTTGGAAAGTTCTTATGAAGAAAACTTTGATACCGTCAAAACCAGCAACCATACGCGTTATCCCGTCTGCGACCAAGACAAAGACAATATTGTCGGTATGGTGCATTTGCGCGACATTTTGATGAAAGAAGGCGAAAAAGACATCACGAAAATGCTGCGCGAAGTCTTATTTGTTCCGGAAAGTCTTTCCGTTTCCGAAGTTTTGCACACAATGAAACGCAGACGCATCCATATGGCGATCGTGATTGACGAATACGGCGGCACTTCCGGTTTAATTTCAATGGAAGACGTTTTGGAAGAACTGGTCGGGGATATTCAGGACGAACATGACACGACAAATGATGTTTATGAAAAGCGTTTGGACGATGGCACTTTCGAGTTTTTAGGCATGACTTTGCTGGATGAAGCTATGGAATATATGGGACTGCGTCCGTTGGAAGAACATGAGGAAGACACCATCGGCGGATACGTTTTCGGTTTGCTGGCGCGCAAACCGAAAGTCGGCGATGTGGTCGACTGCCCGCTGTGCAGCTTTGAAATTTTGGAAATTGACGGCTTCCGCGTCAAAAAGGTCAAAGCCTTTTTGAAAAAAAACGAAGAAGATGATGAAGACGGAGAAGAAAAAGACGAAGCCGTCTGATCAGACACTTCCTTTATTGGAAAAGCGCCTGATTGATTTTTCCCGAAACAAAAGCAAAGAGAATTATGTTCTCTTGCTGGAAGCTTTTCGCTGCACGGACGTTTTAGTTCCCTATGAGCGGACAGCGGCGGAACTGCCTTTCGGCAACGAAGGGATTTTAAAACAAACGGCCTTTAAACCGGATATTCTTTATATTTCTTCCCAACGGAAACATTTGATGCCGATTTTTTCAGATCCGGCAAAAATACCACCGGATTATACGGCTGGAAAAGCTGTTTTTATGCATTGTTCCGGATGGATTAAAACATTTTATTCCATCCGCTGCGAAGGCGTTATCCTTAATCCGTTTTCCGATCTTTCTTTTCTGTTGACGCCGGATCAGATCCGCGTTTTATCACTTTTCGGCCCTGCAGTGTCGGAATATCGCAGAAATTGAACAACGCTTTACAACAAAAACCCGCCCTAATCAAGGACGGGTTTCTTTTATTGGCTCCGCGAGTAGGATTCGAACCTACGACCAATCGGTTAACAGCCGATTGCTCTACCGCTGAGCTATCGCGGAAAAAGCTTTTGGAGGCCGAAACCGGAATCGAACCGATATCTAAGGATTTGCAGTCCTCTGCATAACCATTCTGCCATTCGGCCCTCAAGCGGTTTTGCTCTAAAACAGAAATTTTATATCTCTTGTTTTTTTTTGCGTCAATAAAAAAATGAAACTTTTTTTCTTCTTTTTAAAAAAGAACCGATTATGTTATAAAAAACATATCTTATCAAAGAGTGGACGTATGACTGGCATTTCAATTGAAAATTCATATAAAACAGCGCGGCAGAATATGCTGTTGGGCCAGTTAATTCCCAATCGCATTCATGATTTGCGCCTTCTTAATGCCATGGGAACCGTAGCCCGCGAACGTTTTCTGCCCGATCGTCTGAAAAGCCGGGCTTATGCCGACGAAACAATTTATGTGGACGCACAAACATTAATGTTTTCTCCCAGAATTTTGGCAAACCTGCTAATGGCCGCCGAATTAAACAAAAACGATTTTGTCTTAGACGTTAAATCGGGATCCGGTTACTCGGCGGCAGTTATGGCGGCTTTGGCTCAGGCGGTTGTCGCTCTGGAAAGCGATTCGGTTTTATGTGAAACGGCGCAACAGATTTTGATTGATGCCGAAATAGACAATGTCGCCGTTCTTAATCGGAATCCGGACGAAGGCTTTCCGTCTCAGGCTCCCTTTGACGTTATTTTTATAGAAGGGATTATTTCACATATTCCCGAAAATTTGCTTTTACAATTATCGGAAAACGGCCGATTGATCTGTATTATATCACAAAATTCGGATGATGCCGCACATATAACAAAGGTTGTCAAAAGTGCGGGGGCTTTAACTTATGACACATTGTCCGATCTTGATCTGAGCTGTTTTCCGCGCAGCCGTCTTTATAAAAGGTTCATTTTTGAAACCGTTTCTTAAATAGTTGTTGATATTAAAGTATAATTAACGCTAAAAAAGAACGGGAAGTTTATTGTGTGTTGAAAGGGTGTGCCGTGTCAAACCAACAAACATTAAAAAGGATTTTGTCGGGAATATCTTTATCCGCTGTATTGTTGAGCGGCGTTGCCTGCGCCGAAACACTGGAAGAAGCGCTGACATATACTTACGTCGCCAACCCGGAGATTTTGGCACAAAGAGCTTATCTGCGGTCCGTTCAAGAAAAAATCACTCAAAGCCAATCGGGTTACAAACCGACCGTAGCCGGACAAGCTTCTTACGGATATGAATATGAAAGAACCCGCACGGCTCCGATTTTTCAGGAAAATGAAAGCCGCCCCGTGACTTTCGGTATTTCGGCCGTTCAGCCGATTTTTTCCGGTTTTACCACATCCGCTTCCGTTAAAGCGGCAAAAGCTTTGTTTGAAGCGGAAAAATCCAATCTGAAAACAGCGGAACAAACGGCTTTGATCAATGCCGTCATTGCTTATACGGATGTCATTCGGGCTTTGGCCGTATTAAAACTCAATCAAAACAACGAAACCGTTTTGCAGCGCCAGCTGGAATACACACAGGATCGCTTCCGCGTCGGCGAATTAACCAAAACGGATGTCGCCCAGGCGGAAGCCCGCCACGCGGGAGCGGTTGCCGCTAAGATTTCCGCGGAAGGCGATGTAAAAATCGCTTATGCGACTTACCGCAAAGTCATCGGAAAAATGCCCGACAAAATTTATGAACCTGAAGTTCCCGCCGCTAAATTGCCACAAACATTGGAAGATGCTTTGGAAATAGCCTTAAAGAACAACCCCGCCGTTTTGGCTGCCGAAAAACAAGCTCAAAGCGCACAAAGTTCAATTGAAGCCGTCGAAGCGGGATATTATCCGTCTTTGGAATTGCAGGCGACGTATCAAAACATGCGAGCCGGCGCGCACGGAACAGCCAATATCGCCGGAGTCAATGTCAGAACAGGACGCACCAGAGACGAAGATACGACAGTTAAACTTGTGCTGGATGTTCCGTTCTACACTGCCGGCTCAACGTCCTCCAAAGTGCGGGAAGTAAAACATGCCGCCGGACAAGCCCGCATCAATATCAACTCCGTCAAACGCGCGGTTACCAGAACAACGACACAGGCTTGGGAAAATTATCAGTCCGTTCTGGCGTCCTTAACTTCTTTGGAGGAACAAGTCCGTGCTTCAGCTTTGGCTTTGGAGGGAGTTCGTTACGAAGAACAGGCCGGCGAAAGAACCATTTTGGATATTTTGAATGCGGAACAGGAATTGCTGGACGCCCGGGTCAGTGTTGTTACCGCAAAGAAAAACCTGATTGATGCGGCGTATCAGCTGATTTCATCTATGGGAATGATGACACCGTCCGGTTTAGGGTTGGATGTCGCGCGTTACCGCAAAGAACGAACGGATTCCGCCGCGCCTGCCGCCGATAATTCATCCGAACCGCAGGAGATGACAGAGGAACAAAAAGGAACAAACTCCTGAATTCAATAAAATATCGACTTGCTCCTTTTAAAGGAGATGTTATATTTAAGTTGATAACAGTTATATGGACACGAAATGACAGAACAAAACGAACCGTCTATGGAAGCCATTCTTGCTTCTATTCGAAGTATTTTAGCAGAAGACGAGGATGAAACGCTCGAAGCTCCCGCTGAAGAAAAAAAGCCTGCTTTGAATACAGAGCCGGAATCTCAGCCTGCCGAAAATCAAGAAGAAGAACTTCCGCCAGAAACACAACAACAGGAAACCGATTCTGAAACGAAGGAACAAGCCGATCAAGATCAGTCTGTTGAAGAGGATGTTCCCGTTCCCTCAGATCTTCAAAATAAAGAATCTGACGATGAAATTATGAATTTAACAACGGATATGATCGTTGATGAACACAAGGAACCGACTTTGGTTCAACAGGAAGAAACAGAAGAAGACGACTTTACGCCGGAACCTGTTATTCCGCAGGAACCGATGAAAGAAGAAACGCTGACGGATCTGATCAAAGAAACTGCCGCTAAACAACTGGAAGACGATATGCTGTTGGCTGAGCCGACAGTTATGGCTGCGACAGAGTCTCTGTCTCATTTACGCAACATTGCCGTTGAACGGCAGCTTGATTTAGGCAACGGCACCCTGACCATTGAAGCGATTGTTCGCGAAACGCTCAAGCCCTACTTAAAAGAATGGCTGGATGCGCACCTGCCCGATATCGTCGAGCGGGTCGTCAGAAAAGAAGTCGCTCATATTATGGACAGGCTTGATTTGAAATAATTTGCTGCCCGCACTTTTATTTCCTCAAGCCTGAAAACTTGAGGAATATTTTTTATTAAGACATTAAGGAATACTAAAAGGAATGATCATGTTGGATAAAATGTACAATCCGGCCGAAACTGAAACGGCTTGTTACGAAAAATGGGAACAATCCGGCGCTTTTGCCTGCCATCCCGATTCGGATAAAGAGCCTTACTGCATTATGATTCCGCCGCCGAATGTCACCGGCAATCTGCATATCGGCCACGCACTGACCTTCACTTTGCAGGATTCCTTAATCCGTTATCAGCGTATGAAAGGCAAAGACGTTCTGTGGCAGCCGGGAACCGACCATGCCGGCATAGCGACGCAAATGGTCGTCGAACGTCTGTTGGCCAAAGAAGGCGTTTCCCGTCACGATCTCGGACGCGAAAAGTTCATTGAAAAAGTCTGGGAATGGAAAGCCAAATCCGGCGGACAAATCACGAATCAGCTGCGCCGTCTGGGGGCTTCTTTGGATTGGCCGCGCGAACGCTTCACAATGGATGAAGGCTTGTGCCGCGCGGTGCGTCAGGAATTTGTTCAGCTGTACCGCGACGGACTGGTTTACCGTGCCAAGCGTTTAGTCAACTGGGACCCGCAGCTGCAGACAGCAATTTCCGATCTGGAAGTCGAACAGCGCGAAACCGTCGGAAAAATGTGGTATTTCAACTATCCCGTCGAAAATGAGGAAGGCCGTTATATCACAATTGCGACGACGCGTCCGGAAACCTTGTTCGGCGATACGGCTGTAGCTGTTTCCGATGAAGACGATCGCTATAAAGACCTTATTGGAAAAAATGTAATCATTCCGATTTGCAACCGAGCCATTCCGGTCGTCGCGGACGAACACGCCGACCCCGAAAAAGGAACGGGCGCGGTGAAAATCACGCCGGCGCACGACTTCAACGACTTTGAAGTAGGCAAACGCCACAATCTGCCGATGATTAACATTCTGGATTCAACAGCGCATCTGAATGAAAACGTGCCGGAAGCCTATCAAGGACTTTCCACGGTTGACGCCCGCATCAAAGTGTTGGAAGACGTAAAGGCTTTAGGATTGTACGTTAAAGAGGAAGACAATCCGATGACAATCCCCTATGGCGACCGTTCCGGTGTCGTGATTGAACCGTGGTTAACCGACCAATGGTTTGTCGATGCGCCGAAGCTGGCCGAGGAAGCAATCAAAGTCGTTGAAGACGGCCGTATGGAATTTGTTCCCAAAGCTTGGGAAAAGACGTATTTTGAATGGATGCGCAATATTCAGCCGTGGTGTGTTTCCCGCCAGCTGTGGTGGGGGCATCAGATTCCTGTCTGGTACGGTCCGGATGGTCATTTCTTTGTGCAGGAAAATGCTCAGGAAGCCCAAAAAGAAGCGGATGCTTATTATGGTCATCACGAAGACCTGACACAAGAAGAAGACGTTTTCGATACTTGGTTTTCATCGGGCATTTGGCCCTTCTCCACTCTGGGCTGGCCGGATCAGACCGCCGAGCTGAAACGCTACTACCCGACAAACGTTCTGGTCACAGGCTTCGACATTATTTTCTTCTGGGTCGCCCGTATGGTGATGCTGGGAATGCACTTTATGAAAGATGTGCCGTTCAAAACGGTTTACATTCACGCTTTGGTACGCGACGAACAAGGCCGCAAAATGTCAAAATCTAAAGGCAACGTGATCGACCCGCTGATTTTGGCGGACAAGTACGGCGTTGACGCGATGCGCTTCACTCTGGCGGCAATGGCGGCGCAAGGCCGCGACGTTCTGATGAGCGAAAGCCGCGTCGAAGGGTACCGCAACTTTGTGACAAAGCTGTGGAACGCCGCCCGTTTCTGCAAAATGAACGAATGTAAGCCGGTTAAAGGATTCGACCCGAAATCAGTCAAAGATCCTCTGAACAAGTGGATTGTTTCCAAGACAGCACAGGCACACGCAAAAGTCACGACCGCTTTTGACGAATACAAATTCAATGAAGCGGCAAACGCGGCGTATCAGTTCGCATGGGGAACGTTCTGCGACTGGTATCTGGAATTTGCGAAACCGCTGTTCTACGGTGACGACGAAGCCGCAAAGACGGAAACGCGCGCAACGGCTGCCTGGGTGCTTGACCGCATTTTAATTATGTTGCACCCGATTATGCCGTTTGTGACGGAAGAACTGTGGGGCAAATCCGAACGCGATCAAATGCTGATCGTTACGCCGTGGGGCGATCTGAACGATTTGATCGTTCCGTCCGCAGAAGAAGATTTGGATTGGGTGGCCGGATTGATTGCGGCCGTGCGTTCCCTGCGTTCGGAAATGAACATCGCTCCGTCGGCCAAGATCACGATGCTGCTAAGCAAAGCTTCCGAAACGGAAAAAGGCCGTCTGAAAGCTTTTGAAACGCTGATCAAGACGCTTGCCCGTCTGGAAAAAGCGGAAATTTCCGTATCGGCGGACGATGCGAAAGGCGCGGCGCAGGCAGTGTTCGGAACGGCAGAAATCTTGCTGCCTTTGGCCGGCGTGATTGACGTTGCCAAAGAAACGGAACGCCTGAACAAAGAAAAAGCCAATTTGGAAAAGACGATCGCCGGCATTCAGGGGCGTTTAAGCAACGAATCCTTCGTTGCCAAAGCGCCCGCCAAAGTCGTCGAAGAGCAGAAAATGCGTTTAAGCGAAGCGCAAACCGCTCTGGACAACGTGAACGGAGCTTTGGCCCGTCTGAGTTCCTTATAATTTAAAAGGAGAAGCCGCATGAAAAAAACTTTTCTTTTATCGGTTGCTTTGACGCTGTTAATCTGCCCTGTTTCGAATGCTCAGGAGATCATCAAAGTCAAAACAATCGAAGCGGCTTCTCCTGCAGAACCGACCCCCAAAGAAACACTGGCAAGCTTTTTGCGTTCTGAAGAAAGCCGTGTTTGTTCCGAACTGCGTACGTTTGCCCGTGAAAATATTTTTAAAGATCCTGCTTTTATGAATGCGGCAAAAGGTCGCAATACGCGCAAAGTTGTACAGGCAACTTCCAAATATGCTCAAACACTGGCAAAAGAATATGATGCGGATTTTATTTTCTATCATCCGAACACGCGCTTTTTCGTCCGCGTTAATGATAATGCCTATCGGGGCAGAATGCGTCTGCCTGCAGATGCGGCCGCATCTGCTTCAGCCTGCTTTTGGGAACGTCTGCTGTCACAAGATTTGGTTTACAGCGCTTTAATTAAAATTAATGATGAGAAAACAGGATATTTAAAGATATCAAAAAAATTAACGCGTATGGTTTCCAATATGCCGGACGTTCTTTCTCCCTACGGAAAAGGCCGTATTTATACGGCTTTGGATAAAACCGGATTAAAAAAAATGGCCTGGTTCAAAATGCGCCGCAAGGAACCGGATAGAACAAGGCATTCCGGATGGTGTACGGCAAACAATCTGGCCTTTTTAACCTCTATCGGATCAGGTCGCCTGCTGACAAAAAAACAACAAAAGAAATTACTGTTTTTATCTGATCATACCGATGATTTTACCCTGCCCGATCTTAATTTGCCCAGCGGAACACTCTCATTAACCGGTTTGGATGGAGAACGCCTGGGCGCTATTGTTTATACAGTTACGCCGTCGGACGAAAAAGATCAGGACGTTTCATCCATCCCCGGTGAAAAAGACGCCGATTGTCTGCAGGAAGAAAAAGAAGAAAATATCCTGTATCGCTTATTCGATTAAAATCTTTTTTATTCTTTAATTGCGCCCGCTTTATATAAGGCGCTGACAACGATAAAAGTGCCCGCCATGACGTATCCCAACCATCGAAGCAAATGATTGTATTGGTCGTAGAAAAAGCTTTGGCCGGAAATTATCCGTACTTTTAATTTTTCACCGGAAGAACGGCGGTACCATAAAAAAGGGAAAGAGGCCCTGCTCCATAAAGCGCAGTCGGCGCAGGAGGAAATATAATCTTTTCCGATCCAAAGTCTGTATCCGCGTCCGCCCTCTTCAACAAACGCTTCCCGTCCCATTTTCTGTTCGAAAGAAAACGTTTTAAAAACTCTTCCGGCCAGAGTTTTTCCCTCTACCGTGCAAAGGCGACCGTCGCAAGACAGCGTCCCTTTTGTAAAAACGCCATGCGGAGACAACATTAGCCCCCAACCGATGAACATCAGCGCGAAAATAAGGTCTATTGCGCACAATTTAAGAAAAATCTTTTTATAGGCAGTTGAGATTCTTATCAATTACGCCCTTTCCGAGAAACCAGCTTTTTCATTAAGACAGCTTGCTTTGGAGATGTTTCCGAACGCTTTTTATCCTGATTTGCCGCCAAAGCAGCCATCCATTTTGAAATGGTTTTACCATTGGCCGAAGCTTTTTGATCGTCCAAAGGCTTTCCCATTTCCGGCAAACGACGCGCAAAAGCGTCTTTACGCGTAGGCATATTTTCTAAAGACGAATCTTTCGCAATCCCTGTTTTCTCTTCGCGGAGTTTAAAGAAATCCTGAGCGTCTTTCTTTGTCCTTTCGCCGATGCTGAGGAAATGATCCTGATCTAAAAATTCCGGATCTTCCCCGGCCAAGTAACTGCCGTTTTTCGTCCAACCTACCAGAGAAACAATCTCCTCCGATGTTACATTCTTTTTAAAAGTATAGGCTTCTTCCGGCCTTTCTTTGTCAAACGCTTTTAAAGCTCTATGCATCGAAGTGAGAATATAATTTTCCTCATACTTTTGCTTCGTTTCCATCTGGTCGTACCAGCCCTTAAACGTCCCGGCGACAACTTTGTCGTTCATCACGCCGTTTTGTTCCGCCAAAGCCTTTTCATAAGCGGCATAAATCGGCGGATAGAACTTCGCAAACGTTTCCAAAGGCCCTTTGTCGCCCTGCATTTCCAATTCCTTGCACGCTTTGACGGCATACGCTTGGGCATCAGCTTCTTTCGCGCAGGAATAACGAATAATGGAAGAAACGTTCAGTTCATCTCTGTTCGGAATATGCCCCATACGGACAGCCTGTCCCGCGTGACGGGATTCGTGGCACAGCGTGCTGACCAACTTATCATCGGAAGCGTTAGGCCCCAATCCGATGAAACCGGCGCTGAAATAAGTTCCGAAACTTTGTTTGGAAGCATCAAGAAAACCAAACTTGCATCCGGCTTTTGCCGCAATTTCCAAAGTCTCGCGTCCTGCTTCGGATTTAGCCAAACGGTTCACGATGGAAATCATGCGGGGACGTTCCTCTTCCGTACAAATGGAGATATCAACATCTACAACCAGTTTGGCATTCGGATCATATTCCTGCCGAACAACAGGGGCTTCAAATTTTTGTTGAAGCGAAAGCAATTTTTGCGGAATTGCGGACATTTTCTTACCTTTCGACTTTAGAAACAACGCCCTTTCTGAGCCATTTTAGCTAAAACGGCAGGCTTAGCTTCTTTCTTTTGCCCGTTTTTCTTGTTGTATTCTTCCTTAGCGGCAAGAATCTTGTTCCATTTATCGATTGTTCCGCCCATAGACATTGTTTCGCCGACATCGCCGCGCGGCTTGCCCATTTCCGGCAAACGACGAGCGAACGCATCAACGTGCGTCGGCATGGAAGCTACGGAGTTATCAATTTCAATCCCCGTTTTTTCTTTACGGATTTCAAAGAAAGCCTGCGCATCCTGCTTAGTGCGTTCGCCGATGCTGATGAAACGTTCCCCGTCCAGGAATTTCGGATCTTCGCCAGCCAAATAGTTGCCGTTCTTCGTCCAACCGATCTTTTCCACAACTTCTTCGGAAGTCACACTTTTTTCAAACGTATATGTATCTTCCGTCGTTCCTTTGTTGAACTGTTCAATCGCATCGTGCATCGGATCAATGATGTAGCCTTCTTCGTAATTCTGCTTGGTTCCCGTCTGATCGTACCAGCCTTTGAACGTACCGGCGACAACCTTGTCGTTCATCACGCCGTTCTGTTCCGCCAAAGCTTTTTCATAAGCTGCATAAATCGGCGGATAGAACTTTGCGAAAGTCGCCAAAGGTCCTTTATCACCCTGCATTTCCAATTCCTTGCACGCTTTGACGGCATAAGCCTGCGCGTCGGCTTCTTTCGCACGGGAAGCGCGGATAATGGAAGCGACATTCAACTGATCACGATCGGGAATGTTTTCCATACGGACGCCCTGCCCCGCATGTCGGGCTTCATGGCACAGCGTGCTGACCAACTTGTCATCGGAAGCCATAGGCCCCAACCCGATGCAGTTCATTCCGCCGAAGCAACAGCCGAAACAGTTTGTCGCCGCATCCAAAAATCCGAATTTATAGCCGGCTTTAGCCGCGATTTCCAACGTTTCTTTTCCGGCTTCGGATTTTGCCAAACGGTTGACGATGGAAATCATACGGGGACGTTCTTCTTCCGTGCAAAGAGAAATATCAACATCTACGGCCAGTTTGGCATCCGGATCATATTCCTGCTTAACGACAGGAGCCTCAAAAACGTTTTTTAACGCGACAGAATTCATCAATTCCATTATTTTTGTCCTTTATCTGACATTTTTCATAGCGGCCGCTTTTGCCAAAGCAACCTGTTTCAGCTCATTTCTTTCGACCGCATACCGATGCTTGTTTGCCAAAATGCGGCCTTTTGTTTCAAACATACCGGCCATAGGCTTTTCGCCCATTTTCGGACGGTTGCGCTCCATTGTATCCGGACGTGTCGGAACTGCATCCAAAGAAGGATCAGGTTCCATCCCCGTCAATTCTTTACGCAGTTTGAAGAAATCGCGCATATCCTGCATTGTCGCCTCGGCAACATCCAGAAATTTTCCGCTTTCCAAACGCTTTGGATCTTTGGTGTAGTAGTTTCCGTCTTTCGTCCAGCCGGCCAAAGCGACCGCTTCGGGACCGGACATTGTTTCCTTATTATAAAACAACGTCGGTTCTTTGCCCTGCTTGATTTCATAGATTTCTTTTGTCATCGGTTCAATCTGATAAGCTTCTTCATAAACCGTTTTTGTTCTCAACTGGTCGTACCAGCCTTCAAATGTTTCCGTCATCACTTCATGGGTGATCTTGTTTCCGGCAGCTTTATAAGCCGTATCGAACGCTTTTTCGATTTCCGGATAACGTTTTTTGAAAATGTCATACGGTCCCGTTTCGCCTTGCAGAGCCAATTCTTTGCAGGAAGTCACGGCATAGGTCTGCGCATCGGCTTCCATCGCTCGAAAAGCAATCAATTCCGAACGAACATCCATAACGCCGAATGCTTCATGAGCGCCGCGGACAAATTGACCGGCGTGACGACATTCATGAGCCAAAGTTCCAACCAACTTATCATCTGTTTCATTCGGGTTCAAACGAACCCAATGTCCCGCTTCGTCACAAGCGCCGCAGCAACGGACACCCGGCTCGAAAAAGCTGAACTTAAAACCGTTTTCCGCAGCAATCTGTAACGTTTCCAAACCGCAGGGCGACTTAGCCAAACGATTAACCAATGCAACCATACGCGGCTGATCTTCTTTTTTGCATTCCGTCATATCGACATCAACGACTGGCTTAACGGAAGCATCATACTGTTTAGCAGAAACCTTTGTATCAAAAGACTGTTTTAACGACATTTGAAACCTCTTTATTAAATGATAGCGTATAATAGAAAAAAACTGTTTTTTCTGCAACATTTTTTTTCATTTTTCAAAAAATTATCCCTCCCTATCAAAAGCAGATAAAATTATTATCTATCAATATGTTATCATTCTTTTTCATCTTTTCTTAACGTGTGGAGCAAAAATTTTTTAGACGGAAAGCACCATGTTTTTTTTCTGTTTTTTTAATCTTCCGCGAAACTTTCCTGATTTTTTTCGACTCAGAAAAAAGCAAACTTAAACAAACTGTATTTTATGGACTTTTGACAAAAAAATGATAAAACTACGAACAAATTAGGAAAGGTTCCAAAATGATAGAACATTCTTCTTCCGAAAAGGAACAGGTTATAAAAAGCGACGTTTATCCTCGTTTGAGCGGCGACACGGAACGGTTGGAAAAATTGATTGCCGTTTTGCGCCAAACAAAGCTCGGGACACAATTATTGGATGACGCCGCCGAAGCCGGAGTTACAATCACAACCGCGACAATGCATGGTTCTCACGGGGCGTATAATGATGCCAACAAACTGGTTACACTTGCGCCGGGGGCCTCATTTGATCGGCAAGTCGTTACTTTGGCTCATGAACTGCGTCATGCCCAACAATTTAAAAACGGCGTTTTGCTGAACGCTTTTAAGGATGTGCCCAGAGATTATCTGCACTCACAGGGATTGATTGAAGCCGATGCGAACGTTGCTTCCTGCGTCGTTGCCTGGGATTTGAAGCAGCAGGGAAATTCAAAACCGATGGAAGAATTTGCCCAGGAACATCCTCTGATTGCCAATCCGTTCTTACAGGCGGCCGAAAAAGGCGGCGTCGAAACGGGACAAGCTCAAAAAGACGCTTTTTACGGTTGGTTTGACGATCTGTATATCAGAAACGCTTATGAAAAGAATTATCTGCGCAATTTTGAATGCAACAAACGCCACGCAACGCTTGCCGAACGGGAAACCGCTATGCAGCGCTCCGTTCCCGTTACGGAAAACGCGGCTAAAATTTGCAACATTGACGGCAAACCCTATCTGTCCGAAAAAGAAGTCAAAGACTTTTTCAGCCGCCCTGAACTAACCAGCGTTGCCCATGAAACTTTTTGGGCGATCTATCGGAACTTGCGGGATATTAAACACTTCGATTTTTCCGCAGACGCTAAAGAAGTTATGAAAAAAGAGGGAAACTTTACCATTCGGGAATCCGACTATTACGAAGTTGCCTCCCCTCTGCGGCAGCGACAAACGAATGCAGCGGCAAAAATTGCGGAATATAAGCGTAAAAGCTTAAATTCAAGCAAACTGTCTGCCGCCGTCATTGCCGTAAAACGAAAAAATGCGCTTGAAAAATAATCCCGTAAAGCGTATTTTATTTATCGGTTTTTATTTTTTTTCCGTAAAGGAGGGGATTTTTTCTCTTTTTGCCAGAAAAGAGTTTTTTATTCTTGAGTTTTCATCTGATCTTGGATATTTTAGCGCTGATCGGATGATTTTGTGTTTATCGGAGAAAAAAAATTCTCCCTTTAAAAATAAGGATGTGATTTTATGGTACAGGTTATTGTACGAGACAACAATGTTGATCAGGCTTTAAAGGCTTTAAAAAAGAAAATGCAGCGCGAAGGCGTTTTTCGTGAAATGAAATTGCGCCGCAATTTTGAAAAACCTTCCGAAAAGAAGGCGCGTGAAAAAGCCGAAGCCATCCGCCGTGCCCGCAAGCTGGAACGCAAACGCTTGGAACGCGACGGTTTTTAACCGATCATCAAACAAAAAAGGCGGAGGATAAAATCTTCCGCTTTTTTCTTTTGGTCTGCCTTAGATTTAATTAGGTTATTATGAAAAAATTTCTGATTCTGTTTCTGTTTTTAAGTGCATGCTCAAATGATCTCCCCTCGGAAATCTCTCCGGCCGATCTGAAACAGGATGCGTTGATTTTAGATGTGCGCACCCCTGCGGAACATCAAGCCGCATCATTAGCGCAAGATCATTGGCTTGTGCCGTTGGACAAATTGAACGCTTCCGCTTTTATTGCGGAACACAAACTGGACGGGACAAAACCGCTTTATATTCTGTGCCGTTCGGGAAAACGCGCGGGAAAAGCGGCCCAGCAATTTAAACAAGCCGGCTTCAAAAAAGCAGTCGTTATTCAAGGCGGCATTATCGCCGCCGAAAAAGCCGGATTAAGAATCAAAAAAGCGAAATAGAATTTTTTCACTTTTTTGTCAATTTTTCTATTTTTTCGGAAAATTTTGACTAATCCTTGACACCCCTGCGGAATGCATGCTACATTAAACAATACTAGATTAAGGAGTAACCGCTATGGAACAGACGGCACCGCAAAAAGAAATGCAGAAAACGCTTAAAATTTCCGCAAAACAGGCAAATGAAATCAAGGTTTCAAAACAAATCGCCGAAACATTAAAGCGTCAATGGGAAGATTTGGCCAAGCGTCAGCAGAACTCCGGCATTAAAATGCGCGCCGACAGAAGAATCACGTCTGTTACCTTTAAAAAAGACGAAAACGGAAAAATCGCCGTTCAGGTCAATATGTACGGCGGCCAGACAATTAAAGATAACGGACAGGAAAAGGCGTTGGATCGCTTTAAAGAACAAACCCGTCTGTCATATGTACATGCTCGTGTGGCCGAGTTTTTAAGAAAGATTCGCGAATACGGTTATGCCGCCGTTGAAGGCGAAATTCCGCCCGAATTAAAGGAAGCCGTCTTGAAGGGAATGGAAAAAGCGAATATTTCAACCTCTTACAAAGGCAGAGCCGCGGAAGCCGCCGAAGCAAGACAAACATTGCAAAATGCGGCAAAAGCGGCGGATAATGCGGCTAAAGCAGCTAAAGATGCAAGTGATATGGCCAAAGGATTTGGAGCAGCTGGAGCGGCGGATAATGCGGCTAAAGCTATGGGGGCCGCTATTTTCGGAAGTCTCAGAAAAGGGACGTTGGATGGGGATCGTTTGACCTTCCCGTCGAAGAACGGGGAATCTCCGTTTTCTATCACTGCTACCGAAGATATGAAACGCGTAGCGGACGAAGGGACGGAGTTTATCATTCAGGACAAACCTCTTAATAAAGAGCGAGCAGAAGCGAATTTTGACAGTGCTGCGAAAAGTGTGGCTTATTTACATGAGAAGTTTGGAAACAATCAAAAAGACAACATCATTTATCGCAGAGGAAATAGCGTAAGCTATCAGTCAGAAGAAGGAGAAATCAGAGGGAACTCTTTCGAAATAGCGCCAAAAATAATCGTCAAAAAAGCTCTTACTCAGGCTCTTGAACGTTTAAAAGAAGGTGAAGCATCAGAAGAAGATATAAAACTGATAGAGCTGCATCGTGAAACTGGCGTACTCAACAAAGATTTTGCCCCTAACAATCTGAAAAGCATAGATAAGGCTATACAAAAAGTCAAAAGAGGCAACTCCAACAACTTCATTACAAACGTGGAGAAATTAGAAATGGCAGGGCTTGAACAATTAGCCCAGCAAGTTTCTTCCGCCAAAGGAACAGAACGCGAAGGACGAGCAATATGCGATAAAGCGAGACGTAATGAACTTCTGGCTGAGAACAATAAAAGATCTCAAGAAAAAATCGCTCTTGTTAAAGATCTGTTGGGAAAAGAAGAACGACATGAAAGCTTAACAGATGCCGAACAAAAATTGTTAGCTCATGTTCATGAACAATATGATAAGATACTTGAGCCTGAACGTTTGACCTCAAAGACAGATTTACGCCAAAATGAAGATGCATTATTTGGCGTTCTGGAAAGAAGAAAACTTTTTGGTGCAATTGAACATGAACGGAACTCAAAAGAAACTCATGATAAAGTAAATGCAGGCAAATTAGCAAAAGCTGAAAATAAAACTAATCTGCAGCCATTGGATGTATCTGCCGGCAAAAGCATTTCCGATTTGACAGAACAGAGCAGAGACAACCGTAAAAACGGTGTTGAGGACAAAGAAGATAAACTTTTAATGCAATATTTGGACGCGGTAACCAAAATTTACGGCGCAGATCAAATAACACCTGAAACGCTTGAAATCGCCGAACGTTTAAAACAAAACAAAGTTAATCTGGGACAATTACATGGTATCGCAAGGGATGACAAATTGACGCTGGAACAAAAACTCAAAGAAACTGAGGAATTGGAAAAAGAAGCGCGAAACAAACAGCTTCAGTCTCCTGTTAAAGAATCAACTGTTTCCAAACAAAAATCCAAACAACCAGCTGAAGTTGAAGCCGGACGCGTTTCAGAAAAATTGCAGGAGAATATGAAAGAAACGCCTGAACAAGAGAAAGAAAAACAGGCCAAACAGAAAGAAGAAAAATCGGCAAAAGGAAAAGAAGCCAAGCCGAAAAAATCTTTGCAGGCTCAAATAAAGAATGCAGAAGCAAAACAGCAAACAGATTCAAAAGACAAGAGTGCTGCGCTGTCCGATCGTGAAAAAGCGGCACAGGCCAAAATTATTGCGATGAAAAGGAAACAAGATCTTGCGCGCTGATATTAAATTTTTGACGTTTGCTTCTGTTTTTTCCGCCGTTTTGTTATTAAATGCTGCGAACGGTTATGCTTACACGCTCAGCACAGGCGCCGTTGTTGATTCGGCTAATCTGCCCCCTCCCCGTCAAAGAGGAAACGGTGCGGCCGCCGAAAAATGGTGCAAAGAAGAAGGAAAACGACTACCGACTATTGAAGAATTGCGTGAAATGTATAAATATAGGGATCGAATCGGCGGTTTCACCAACGGTTTTGACGCGGGCGGCTGGCCTTATTGGTCTGAAAGAGCGACGCATAACGAAGACGGCCAAGACTATGGATATCGAATTATTTTCGGAAACGGCGCCGAAGAGTATCAACAAGTAAAAGATGGCGCTTTAGTCCGTAAATTCGGCGAACAAGGCGAAGAACAATACAGACCGTTTTGGATTAAAAGCGGCTTTGGCGGTTATGTGCGCTGTGTAAAATAGCTTTGAATAAAATCTTTAATTAAAGCCGTTATAAAAAATGACGGCTTTTTTTGTTTTTCCAACAGAAAACAAATAAAACATAAAAGCTTATAATCCGTTTCCCGCATATCAACGGACACGTTTGAAAATCGATTATAATATTTGACGATCCGACAAACAAAATCCCGACCGATTTTATATAACGGAACAAATTCATTCGTCCGCGGATAAAAACCTGCATTCGCAAAATCAATTATTCCGGTTAAAATACTTTCCTTTTCAGGATCAATCAGTATATTACTGCCGCTTAAATCATTGTGACAAAAAACAAAATCACGAGAACAATTCATTTTAAAATCATTCAAATCTATCCGATTGTGGCTGTGTTTCAACAGCAATTCCCGACAGCACTCTATATTAATCCGATTAGTAAAGTCCCAATCCTGCCCTGCCTGAATCGATATTTTTTGAAACGCTTTCAGCGGCACAGAATGAAGCTCGGCCAAAAATGCCGCAGTTTTCCGTGCCAATCTGTCTTGCCGCTCTAAGTTTAAATGAGCATAACATGTATTAAATTCCGTTTCTCCGCGGCGATTATCCATAATTTTTCCGGGAATATACCTATGATAAGAAAAGGCTGACAAAATATCCTTACTTTGGTCAACGATAAAAACTTCCGCGATTTTGGAACGAAACGTTTCGGAAAGGCTATCTCTTAAAACTTTTGTCAAATTTGCTTCCTGCCGCATCGCCGCAAACGCTTCTTTAGTTTGGGGAAAGCGGTAAACAGTCTCCCCTGCCCTAACAGCCGTCGAATTGCTGCCGCCGGGTAAAATCACCGTATTTTTCAAATCAATTGATGGATTCCACGATAATATGGCCTTTCGCATTAACAGTTCTTTATCAGGAGTATTTTCCGCAATCTGATTCATCATTTTATCCGACGAATAACTTTAAAAGAAAAAGAGGCTGTACCGATTGATACAGCCCCTTGTAAAGTATGCAAAAGAATTAACGTTTGCTGAACTGATAGCTGCGGCGAGCTTTGGCTTTACCGTATTTTTTACGTTCCACGACACGCGGATCGCGGGTCAGGAAACCGGCATGTTTCAAAGCTGTATGCAGTTCCGGTTCAAAGTTGTCCAAACAGCGGCTGACGCCATGACGAACAGCACCGGCCTGACCGGACAAACCGCCGCCGGAAACCGTAATCGTCACATCAAACTGGCCGACGCGATTGGTCACTTCGAACGGCTGATTGATGATCATACGCAAAACGGGACGCGTAAAATATTTTTCAATATCAATCCCGTTCACCGTCATTTTGCCGGAGCCGAGCTTGAGCCAAACGCGAGCGCTGGCGTCTTTACGACGTCCCGTCGCATAAGCGCGGCCGAATTTATCTTTCTTGGGTTCGCGAACAACCGTCGGTTCAGCGGGAACGGCAGCTACCATTTCTTTTTTCAGATCTTCCAAACCAGCCATGATTAGTTCCTCTTATTTTTCGGGTTCAAAGCGGCGACGTCCAAAACTTCTGGGTTTTGAGCGGCATGCGGATGTTCGGGACCGGCATAAACGCGCAGATTTGTCATCTGCTTGCGGCCCAGCGGATTGCGTGTAATCATACGTTCAACAGCTTTGATAATCACGCGTTCCGGATGCGCGCCTTCAATGACTTTGCCGGCGGTTACGCCTTTAATTCCTCCGGGGAAACCGGTGTGACGATAGTACACCTTGTCGGACAGTTTTTTGCCGGTCAGATGCACTTTTTCCGCATTGATGATCACAACATAGTCACCACAGTCAACATGCGGCGTAAAACAGGTTTTATGCTTGCCGCGCAAAATTTTGGCGACAATGCTTGCCAGACGTCCCAAGACCAAATCTTCGGCATCGATCAGATACCACTTCTTTTTGACTTCAGACGGCTTAACGGATAAGGTCTGCATTTAGTTTTATTCCTTAAAAAGTTACAGTTAAAAACTGGTGTTTAAATTATATGGTCTCGGCGAACAAGTCAACATTTTTTGAATCAAAAAAAACATTAAAAATCAATATGTTAAAATATAGGTATTATTTTACCTACGCTGTCGCGGGCCGAAACAAACGCTTTCAGAAGCCACTCAATAGAAATTAAAAATCATTTCTTTCCTGAGCATGATTGCATATACTTGAATAAAAGCATCAAGGAGAAAATTATGTCCGTTCAAGTCGCCGTCATCATTCCCTGTTATAATGAAGCAGAAGCCATTGCTTCCGTCGTTCAGAAAGCCAAACAAGTCTTGCCCGAAGCGAAAATTTATGTGTATGACAATAATTCGTCAGACGGCACCGCTCAGATCGCTTCTCAAGCCGGAGCGATCGTCCGATCAGTAACTCAACAGGGAAAAGGTTCCGTTGTCCGTCGTATGTTCGCCGACATTGACGCGGATGTGTATGTGATGACGGACGGGGACATGACCTATGATCTGGATGCCGTTCCCGCTTTAATCAATACGCTGATAACGCGGCAAAAAGATATGGTTGTCGGCACGCGCAAAGAACAACAGCAGGAAGCCTATCGTTTCGGCCATCGATTCGGCAATGCGTTTTTAACCTTCCTTGTCCGCATTCTGTTTAATATCAAGCAAACGGATATGCTGTCCGGTCTGCGCGTTTTTTCCAAACGGTTTGTCAAGACCTTTTCCGCCAGATCAAACGGTTTTGAAATCGAAACGGAGCTGAACGTTTTTACCAGCATGAACAACCTTCCTTATGCGGAGGTCGAAACAAATTATTTTGCTCGTCCGGAAGGTTCTTTCAGCAAACTGTCAACCATAAAGGACGGCTTTAAAATTTTATTTATGATCCTTCGCCTTTTCAGAACGGAACGCCCTCTTCCGTTTTACGCTTTTTTCTCGCTGCTTTGCGCTGCGGCAACAATTTTTCTTTCCGTTCATCCTGATTATACGGAAACGGTTATATATCAACTTTACGTTTTTATCGGATTTTGGTTTTTCCTGTTCTGCGGCATTTTTTTAAACGGGCTGACCAAAAACAAACGTGAAAACGTCAGACTGGCCTATCTGTCTTATCCGTTTGTAAAAAGTGATGATTAGTTGTTGATTTTTAAAGCTGTTTACGACATAGTTTGATCATGAATACCGAAACAAACATTTCCGTTGAAGAAAACAGTCCTTTCAGCAAAGAAAAGGACATTCCTTTTAATGTCCCCATTCACATTGAATTGGACGACAATGGCGGCGTTGTGGAACTTCGCTCCTTTTATGAAGCCGGCATATTCGCTGCGGATGAGCAGAAAGCTTGGCATGACATTATCGGAAAAGAAGAATCGGAAAAGCCGTTCATTCAAAAAATCATTGATTTTCAACTACGTACGCCTCGTTCCGTCTTCTCTGCCGCACAGGCTGTCTTAAACGGAGAAATGACCCCTGCGGAGGGATTTTCCATTATCCGCAAAGATTTAAATGCTTACTTGGGATTTAAATGCATCCATTCCCAGGGCGTTTTAGGACAAATGGCAACGATTATGTATCGTTACGAACCGATGTTGATGGGACTGCTGGCCGGTGCGACAGGAGCGGCCGACCTTGAAGACGCAACGGGTTTCAACACTTCTTCCGATGCGGAAAGTTTCACTTTCGGTTACGCTTTTACTTTGCAATTCAGAACAAACGTCCAACCGGATATGCTGGATGGCAAAGTGTCTGAAACACTGCGTAAAATCAACAGCATTATCCGTCGTGTCGAATTGGCCGAAAAGCAAATCAAGCCTTTGGAAAACGAACATTTCGCTTTACAAAAAGGAATTGAAGAGGCTACGCATCAGCTGCAAAGCTACAGAAATGACGTGGCCGAATACATATCCCGTCTGGTAGCGGAAATTAAGCAAACCTCCGACGGAGCCGTCAACGCGATGTGGGATCAATTGAATTTGATTCAAAATGATCACGAACGTCAGCTGGCTTCTTTGCGGCAAAGCGTTGCCAGCCGTATCCGCTACGGCACGGCTCTGGATTACTGGAATGACCAGTTGCTTCAGAATCAAACCAAAACAAATCAGATGACAGGTTGGTATGTCATTTCAGGTCTGTTTACCATCACAACCGTTTTGGCGATCGTTGCCGGCATTTCTTTCAAAATGACAAATATTTCCACGTTTATGGCTTCTATTACGTTAGGCTTGCCGATTGCGATCGCCTGCGGTTTGATGTTTATGCTGATTCAAACGCGCATCAGATATGAAAAAGCAGCGGCACAGGCTCAGGAAAAAGTGTCTATGCTGGAAACACTGGCAGCTTTGGAAACGGAAGGCAAAGCTAAAGACGAAGACCGCGAAGGCATTCTGGAAAACATTTTCAAAACCAGTTTTTCCTCTCCTTCCGCGTCTGAAGCCGCAACAGACGAAGAAGAAAAAAGCGAATAATCCGGCTGACTTTATTCTTTATTTGACGGAATCAGCGTAATCACGGAAATTTCTGACGGAGCGAACAGCCGCATTGGTGGTCCCCATCCGCCTGCACCGCGGGAAACATACAGTTTTATCCCGTCAACGTCATACAATCCGGCGACAAAATCATTAAACCGCTTGACAAGAAAATGAAACGGAAAAATTTGTCCTCCATGTGTATGGCCGGAAATTTGCAAATCAATCAGGTCTTTGTTCAATCGCCTGATAAAACGCGGAGAATGTGACAGAAAAATACGATAAGCTCCTTCAGGCGCGGCTTTTAATGTGCTCTTAATTCCTTGCATTGTTTGATCGGAGATCATCAGCAGCTGCGGATCGGGCAATCCGGATACATAAACGTTTGCGCCGTTCAGATTCAGCCCCTCGTTTGCCAGATAAAACAACCCCATCCGCCTGAATTTGTTTTCCCACTCCACACTGCCGTGATAAAACTCGTGATTTCCCAAAGTGACAAAAACGCCGTATTTGGCATCCAATTTAGCCAATGCCTGCATTTGAGCTTCCAAAGAAGCCGGTTTGGCATCAATAATATCTCCGACCAAAACGGTAATATCCGGTTTTAAAGCATTAACGGTACGAACCAACTTTTCCACATAAGAAACCGAGGTTACAGATGTAATATGCGTATCGGTCAAAGCGATGATTTTAAAGGGATAGTCAATCTTATCCGTTTTAATTACCGTTTCTTTGATCGCCGGAAACTTCATTCCTTCATACAAAGAATAAACCGATAAAAGAACCGTTATGACAAAAGCCGCGATATTTGCCTTTTTGATCGCTTCCGGTTTCATCGGATCATAATCGGGCGAAGCTTTTCCCAATTTTTTTGCGATCTGATAACCGTGAATCCAAAAAAGATCGCGAACCAACAAAACGCCCAGCAGAAAAACAGCCGTTATAAACAGCGTATATAGTCCCTGCGACACAAGAACTCCGGTCTTTTCCGGAAAAAGCTTCAGCCACCGGATCATACCCGCAATCATCGGACAGAACCATGCGAAAACAACAATGAAAGAAATACTCAATTTTCGCCGCAAAGAAAATTCTGGGTTATAACCGATCAAAATCTTTAATGTGATAATAAACGCGGCTAAACTGAAGATAAAAGACAAAAGAAAAAACATCTTTATTTCCTTCTCAGCCAAAAAACGGATTTATTTTCTGTTTTGCATAATTATCGCGCACAGACGCTTCATTTCATCGCTGTCATACAATTCGGAAACCGTTTTTGGCAATTTACAGCGCCAATTCGGATATTCGGTATTTGTCCCCGGCATATTCACCTGATCTTTTTGCCCCAGAAGATCTTCTAATTGAACAAGCAGCAAACAGCACGGAGCCGTTGCCAGATAAGAATAAAGAACCTCCGTAAAGCGCGGCGGCAATGATCGGCCGTTCATTTCGTCATCAAAGATGTTCGCATTGGTAAACCAGCGTCCGGATTGCGCCAAAGCTTCAACAACGGCGAAACGGTCTTTACGACGCAAATCGCAGGCTAAAGCGTATTTTTCTTCATCCATCAGACCGATTTCTTTTGCTGTTTCGATATCCGATCCCAACCAATATCCGGCCAAAGTCGGCATGTCGTGCGTCCCCGCCGCAACCAAAGCCGTTTTCGGATAAGAATTTAGAGGTTTATAACGTCCGTCGTTTGTCTGTTCATAGCGGAAAACACGGAAAGATAAAATCCCCGCTTTTTCAAGCATACTGCGGAAAAAATCAGGCACAACGCCCAAATCTTCGCCAACAACCAAACATTTGTTTCGATAACTTTCCAAAGCGACGATACCGATCATATCTTCGACATTGTATTTGATATAGGCGCCTTTTTCTCCGCGAGGAATGCAGAACAGCCGCACCAACCCCATAACGTGATCAATACGGACAGCCCCCGCCCGTTTCATGTTCGCAGACAAAACACGACGATAAGAAGCATACGCCTCATCCCGCATCACATCCGGACGCATCGGCGCAACGCCCCATTCCTGACCGTTCGCATTAAACATATCCGGCGGGGAACCGATACTTAATTCTGTTGCGAAAAGCTGCTGCGCGCTCCATGTTTCCGCACTTTCGGAAGCAACGCCGACAGCTAAATCCTGATATAATCCTATTCCCAGTCCCTGTTTTTTGCTTTCATCGGAAGCGGCCTGAAACTGCCGATCGGCAATCCAAAACATAAATTTGTAAAAACGAATCTCATCCGCATTTTCCAAAGCAAATCGGCGGGACTGTTCCGTATCGGCAGACGCATACGCCCTGCCCCAGGATTTGAAACCCGTTCCTTTGCGCAGGAATAAATCCTCCAACGCTGCGACAGGACTTGCAGCCCGATCCAAATCATCTAAAGAAGCGTGTCGTCCACGATCATTCACAAAGAAAACCGACAATGCCTGATACAAGGCCGCGCCGTCCAGTTCTTTTCCGCCTTCTTTGCAAAACACGTCAAAATCCTTATCTCCTTTAAAAGCGGCAAACAACAAGTGCAGCGCTTCCGTTTTCAACGCGCCGACCGTCGTATAATCGACCAAATCGGAATCTTTTGCCCGTTTCAACCTGGCTTTGACATCGGCGGAAGCTTTCCACTTTTTCAAAACCGTTTTTGCGCCTGCAACCGCGTCAACGTCAATATACAACGGATTCAAAAACAAACGGGAAGAAGAGTAATACGGGCTGGCCGTTTCCCAATTCGCGGCAAAAGCCACATTGATCGGATTGATGCCGACGATATCCGCGCCAAAAGTCTTGGCAACGGCGTTCATTTCTTTTAAATCCGTAAAATCGCCGATGCCCCAGTTACGTTCCGACCGAAGCGCATATAACTGTACCGGAAATCCCCAAGGTTTACCACCCTGCCGCATTATTTCCGGCATATAGCATTTTTCCGGCGCAACGATCAGTGACATTTGCCGTCCCTGTTTCAAGACAGCGTCTCCGGATACTTTCAAAGTATGATATCCAAGCAATTCCGGCACATCGAAATGCAGCAAGCATCGCTCGTATTCGGATTTTTTAATTGTTGTTTTTTCTAACACTGTCAATTCAGAGCAACTTTTTTGTCCGGATAATTTTTCTCCGTTTTCCAGAACGATTTCATAATTCAAAACACTTTGCTTTGCTCCCGCCGCAAATGTTACCGGAACATCTATCGTTTTTTGTTCCCGGCGGACGACCATTACCGGCGGCAAAGCCCGTTTAAACGGCTTTTCCGAAACTGTCTGCAAAGAACTTTCAGCCGTCTGCAATGTATCCGCAGGCAATCCCAAAGCTTTCAACAAAGCTTTTTTCGTTTCAAAAGAGGTGGGATAAACCTTTCCGTCTGCTTCAAATTCCGGCAAAATTCCCGCTTTTTCAGCGAGCAAATCAACGATTTGCGTATATTCTAAAACCACTTTATTTTATCCTTATATCAAACGGGTAAATCCGTCCTTTTCTTCCTCTTTTTCAAGATCGGCCAACGTCGCCACCGGCCCCATCGGGCCATATGTCATAAAGTCCAGATTGTCCAAATCTTTTATCGTGGCAACCAAGCGATTGCTCTGAACGCTTTGATAAACATTTCCCAAAATGCCCGTCATACCGGCGCGGGAATGAAGAACCGCTTTTTCATTATCCGTTAACGGCGCTTCAAAAAGCAAAACCGACCATGCCGGAACATTAAAGGAATCTCCGGGCTTATATGATTCACCCATAACAACGGACTGATCGCGTGACGTATCCAGAATCAAATTCCAGACCGTTCCTTCTTCCACTTCGGGCAACAGCCATTCGATATTGTCATGAAAGGCGTTCAAAACAATAAAGAAATGATTGTCTGAATAGAACCGTCCCTCATCATTGCAAAAAGCGACGCTTAAAGAACCGGAAATCAAAGCGGACAAGCTTTGCGCATACGGCTTGTTCCAATCGGCCGGCGCCATCTCCAGACCTTCGGGCGTGATCCATGTAATATCTTTGATCGAAGAATCCCCCGATTTTTTTCCGACATAATACCGCTTGCGACGGAAAACGCGATGAGATTGGCGCAGCTTGATCAAATAACGGATCAATTCTCTGAAGGCGGCATCGTCTTCGCTGATTTCATCCCAATTCAGCCAGCTGATCGGACTGTCCTGACAATAAGCGTTATTATTACCTTTTTGCGTGCGGCAAAATTCATCTCCGGCCGTAATCATCGGCACGCCTAAAGACAGCAGCAGGGTAGCAGCCATAGCCCGCATTCTTTTGCGGCGCAGGTCTAATATTACGGGATTGCCCGTATCTCCTTCCACGCCACTGTTCCACGTCCTGTTGTCATTCGTGCCGTCACGATTGTTTTCTCCGTTAGCTTCGTTATGCTTTTGCTCATAACTGACGACATCTTTCAATGTAAAACCGTCATGCGCCGTCACAAAATTCACGCTTGTCCACGGATGGCGGCCGCGATAGCCGAACGTTTCGCTGGATCCCGTCAAACGGGAAGCCATATTGCCGATCTGCCCCGTATCGCCTTTCCAAAAAGAACGAACCGTATCGCGAAAACGGTCATTCCATTCCGACCATCCCGGAGGAAACGCGCCCACTTGATAGCCGCCCAAACCGACATCCCACGGTTCGGCTATCATTTTAACGCGCTGCAAAACGGGATCCTGCTGCACGGCGGTTAAAAATCCCGCTTTATTCGTAAAACCTGCCCCCGTTCTGGCCAACGTCGGAGCCAAATCAAACCGGAAGCCGTCAACGTGCATCTGCTCCACCCAATAACGCAGCGAATCCATTACCAATTGAATGACGCGCGGATGCTCCACATTAAATGAAGCGCCGCAGCCTGTCGTATCTTCGTAATAACGCGGATTTTCGGGTTTTAAGCGGTAATACACGGCGTTGTCGATTCCGCGGAAAGACAGTGTCACGCCCATCTGGTTGCCTTCGCCCGTATGATTATAGACCACGTCCATAATGACTTCGATTCCCGCTTCATGGAACATACGGATCATATTTTTAACTTCGCCGATATCCGTCCCCTTCATATACGACGGCTGAGGCGCAAAATAGCAGATCGGATCATATCCCCAATAATTATGCAGCTTGTTTTTCAGCAGATGATTTCCCGTGAAAAAAGCCTGAATTGGCAGAAATTCTACGGATGTCACGCCTAAATTCTTCAAATAATCAACCGCTTGAGGAGCCCCCATGCCGGCAAAAGTGCCTCGAATTTGCTCGTCAATTTCAGAATTTTGAAAAGTAAACCCTTTCAGATGCGTTTCATAAATAACCGTATCCGTCCAAGGAGTCGCCGGAGATTTATCCCCTCCCCAAGGATATGTATCGTCTATGACACGACACTTCGGCACAAAAGGAGCGCTGTCCCGACGGTCGAAAGACATATCTTCCTTCGGCGATTCGGAACGGTATCCCTGCATTGCTTCATGAAAAATCAAATTACCGTTGATTGACTTTGCATACGGATCCAGCAACAGCTTGTTATGATTAAATCTATGGCCGCGTTCCGGGTCATAAGGCCCGAAAACGCGGTAGCCGTACAACTGTCCCGGCCGAATATCCGGCAAATAAACATGCCAGACTTCATCCGTTCTTTCCGGCATTGCAATCCTTTGAATTTCACGCGTTCCGGTTTCATCAAACAAACAGAGCAAAACTTTTTCGGCATTGGCTGAAAACAGAGCGAAATTCACCCCTCTGCCGTCCCATGTCGCCCCTAAAGGATAAGGACGCCCCGGGAAAACACGAATTCCGGTAGGCATTGTTCACCCCAAATCAGCGCTGCAATACAAAAAGAACCGTAGCCAACGGCGGAAGCGTCACGGAAACGGAATACGGCCGTCCGTTGCATCCTTCTTCCACAGCGTCCACGCCGCCCATATTGCCCATACCGCTGCCGCCATAAATCTCGGCATCAGAGTTGAATACTTCGACATAACGGCCGGCGTTCGGCACACCTATGCGATAATTTTCGCGAGGTACCGGCGTAAAGTTGGAAACGGCGACAACCATCGTTTCCCGATCTTTGGCGTACCGGATAAATGTAAAGACGCTTTCGTCCGCATTATCCGGATCAATCCATTCAAACCCTGCCGGATCGTAGTCTTGTTCATACAAAGCCGTTGTTTCCCGATAAATACGGTTCAGATCGCGCACTGCATTCTGAACGCCGCGATGCATCGGGTCGTTCAGCAAATGCCAACTCAAAGAACCGTTGTAATCCCATTCGCGATCCTGAGCAAATTCGCCGCCCATAAACAACAGTTTCTTGCCGGGGAAAGCGTACATAAAGCCATAGTACGCTCTCAAATTCGCGAATTTCTGCCAACGGTCGCCGGACATTTTATTCAACAGGGAACATTTGCCATGGACAACTTCGTCATGACTGAGCGGCAGAACAAAGTTTTCATTATAGGCGTACAGCATGCCGAACGTCATTTTATTATGGTGATAACGCCGATAAATCGGGTCTTTTGCCATATAATCCAACGTGTCATGCATCCAGCCCATATTCCATTTGTAACCGAAGCCCAAACCGCCCATATAGGTTGGTCGGGACACCATCGGCCATGCGGTTGATTCCTCTGCGAAGGTCGCCGCTCCCGGGCAGTTGGCGTACATCAGCTCATTCGTGCGCTTCAGGAATGCAACGGCTTCCAAATCTTCATGACCGCCGAATTCATTCGGAATCCATTCGCCCGCTTTGCGGCTGTAATCCAGATAAAGCATTGAAGCAACCGCATCCACGCGCAAACCGTCGATCTGGTATTTCTTGTTCCAGAACATCGCGTTGGAAGTCAGGAAGTTGTTTACTTCGCGGCGGCCGTAGTTATAAATTTTCGTTCCCCAGTCTTTATGTTCGCCGCGGCGCGGATCGGCATGTTCATACAAAGCCGTGCCGTCAAAATTTGCCAAACCGAAAGAATCCTTGGGGAAATGTCCCGGCACCCAGTCCATAATCACGGCGATGCCCGCCTTATGGAACGCATCGACCAAAGCGCGGAAATCATCCGGTTTTCCGAAACGGCTTGTCGGCGCGTAAAGCCCCGTCGCCTGATAGCCCCAGGAACCGTCAAACGGATGTTCGTTCACAGGCAGCAATTCGACATGCGTATAGCCCATATCCCTGACATAATTAACCAGATCGGTCGCCATTTCCTGATAAGACAGATAGCTGTTGTCGTCAAAATGACGTTTCCAAGATCCCAAATGCACTTCGTAAATGGAAACGGGCGCATCCAAGGCATTGACATTTTCACGTTTCTTTTCCCAACCTTTAGCTTTCCATTCGTATTTATCCAGATCATAAACCATAGAAGCGGTGGATGGACGCTTTTCGGCATAAAACGCAAAAGGATCCGCTTTTAACGGCAGAATATTGCCGTCCGGTCCGATCAATTCGTACTTATACAAAACGCCGGCGGAAATATGCGGAATAAAGATTTCCCACACACCGGTCGAACCGCGCGGCCGCATCATATGACGGCGGCCGTCCCATTCGTTGAACGTGCCGACAACGGAAACGCGGCGGGCATTCGGCGCCCATAAAGCAAAAGATACGCCGCTTACACCGTCATGAACCATCGGATGCGCGCCCAAACGATCGTATTCATCCAGATGTGATCCTTCGGAAAGGAAATACAAATCCATTTCTCCCAAAACCGGCGGAAAACGGTAAGGATCTTCGGTATCATACGATTCGCCGACCCATAGATCTATACGCAGACGATATTTGAAATATTCCCAATCGGCCGGAAATTCAAATTGGAACAGACCGGAGCTGTGAACGCGTTCCATCTGCGCCATAATTTTGCCGGTTTCGTATTCCAGCACATAAACGTTCTGTGCCTGCGGCTGAAACGTGCGCAAAACCAAATCGCCGTCAGCACCTTCGCGATGCAGACCTAAAACGGAAAACGGGTCGCCATACCCCGATGTTACCAAAGCTTCAACAATACTTTCATCCAAATAATTTTTCATACTTTATTCTCCATCGAGGTTAACCAAACGGGCCAGCCCGTTCATCGGAATTGCCAACCAATCCGGACGATTGGCCACTTCATAAATCACTTCGTACAACGCTTTTTCCAAAACAAACAAATCGAGCAGCTTCAGCGTGATTTCCTTTTCCGTCGGCAACGAATCGCATCCGTCCATATTTTCAAAATACCCGTCCAAAAACGCCTGCGTCGCCTTTTCCTGCCATTTAGCCGCCAATTTCAAAGCTTTTTCACGGTTTTCCGGCAAAACATACAGCAATACGGCGCCGAACGCAGCATAATCAAACGAGCGTACCATACCGGCCACATCTTTCAACACGGACTGCTTAATCTGTCTTTCGGTAATCGGACGCAGCGGTTCTCCTTCAAAATCCAGAATATAAAAATCGCCGTCTTCATCCAGGACGACCTGTCCCAAATGATAGTCGCCATGAAAACGCGTTTTTTTACCGTCCGCAATCACGGGCAAAAGCTCCGTCACCCGTTCGACAATGCGATCCCGTCCGTTAATCAGGTTTTCCACCCGCGTTTTTATTTCTCCGGTCAGATTTTCCACATTAGCGCGTGCGACGGCCAGCGTTTTATCCGCCTGAGCGATCACCTGATCCCGCCAGGAAGCCAAATCATCCGCCATTACGGAAACAGGTCTGAAAACTTCATCCATTCCTTTGGCAAACGCCTTATGCATTTCAGCCGTCCGTTTTCCCAGCAGACGCGCTTCTTTCAGATAGGCCGTATGGCGCAGCCCCGTTTGCCCGGCAAACGTTTCGACAAAATAGGATTTCAAATAATCCATCGTATAAGACCAGCCGTCTCCGACATTCGGAACGAACGCCTGTAAAATTCCCAAGGCCATTGTTTTGCCGTCGGCATATTCCAATGCCAGCATTCCCAAATAAGCCGGCGTATTTTTAAATTTCGCTTCTTCTGTCAAAAAGCTTGTCGTCGCCACTTCGGGATGGGAACCGAATGCCGTGCGGCGGTACATTTTCAGCATAATTTTTTTGCCGACAATCAAAGACGTGTTGCTTTGCTCAACGCCCAGCATTTTCTGCGGCAGGCCATCAACCTCATGAATCAATTTCTTACCGGTTGCCGTAGAAGTCCCCGTTAAAGTCAAACCGGCGCCGATTTCGACGGAAGCGTCTTTTTCCAACAACGGCAGCAAACAAGCGGCAAAATCGTCATCACCGGCGGCATCATAAATAACGCCTTTAGATTGAGGCGTCTCAATTCCCGCAATTATGGCTGATTCCGGCACTTTATCGGCAGCTTCGCCAAAAGCAGCGCGCAAAGGAATTAAAAAAGTCGGCTTTTCGCCGCCCTTTAAAGCTACCAAAACAACGGCCAACAAAACCTTTTCCAACGGAATTAATGCCTGAAAGGAAACCGTGACAATCGTGTCATCTTTTGCGCTGTACCAACGCTTGGCGGGCAAAAAAGCTTCCAATTTGCGGCAAAAAGAATCCTGAAAAACCAAATCTTTAAAAACTTCGTTGAGATTTTCATTGTCAACCGACAGAAAATCCTGATCTTTAAAACTGGAAATCATTATAAAAAACCTGTTTTGTTAAAGTGTAAGAGAGAGTATGGCTCAAATAAAGCAAAAGTGACAACTGTTTTTTACAGCTGCCACTTTTTATTTTCATCATCAGGCCCAATCTATCGGCGTCACTCGGTAAATTTCGGCCTGATTGCCGGCCGGATACAAATTGACCCACAATTCATTGCCGCGGACTTCAAATTCACGGCCGCTCAGCAATTCTTCCACCCGGAAACGCCCGCCGAAAGCGACTCCCATCTCTTCGGTCGGGAACCAGATCCGCCCCGCTTGTCCGTGATACGGATCCAAACTGATCGCCACGAAAATCATATTATCGCGGTTTTCGGTCATCTTGCCGTAGAACATAATATTTTCATTCTCGGAAGAATAAAATCTAAGATTTTCATAGAGTTGCAAAGCATAATTCTCACCGCGTATCCAGTTGATCTGCGCGATCAGATCCTTGATATTTCCCTCTGCATTCCAGTCGCGTGTCTTAATTTCATACTTTTCGGAATTATTAAATTCCTCCTTGCCGTAGATGCCGTCGTTTTCGCAAAGCTCGTACCCGTTCAGCATCCCGTAAGAAGGAGAAAGCGTCGCCGCCAGAATAAAGCGGATGATAAAAGCCGAACGCGGTGCGTCATGCAAATAGAACGGCATAATATCCGGCGTTGTCGGGAACAAATTCGGACGGAAATATTCTTTCATTTCCGACAGCGTCAGTTCTTTGAAGTACTCTTCCAGCTCATGACGGGATTCACGCCATGTGAAATAAGTATAAGACTGGGAAAATCCGATCTTGGCCAGCATCTGCATCATTGGCGGACGCGTAAAGGCTTCCGCCAGAAAGATCGTGTCGGGATAAACGTTCTGGACTTCGCGGATAACCCATTCCCAGAACGGAACGGATTTGGTGTGCGGGTTGTCAATACGGAAAATCCGGATTCCTTCGTTCGCCCAGAACATAAACGTATCGCGCAGCTCCATCCACAAAGAATCACCCTGCGGTCCGTAAAAATCCACATTCACGATATCCTGATATTTTTTCGGCGGATTTTCGGCATATTTAATCGTGCCGTCCGGACGGAATGTGAACCATTCGGGGTGTTCCTTGATCCACGGATGATCCGGCGAACATTGAATAGCAAAGTCTAAAGCGACCTCCATTTCCAATTCCCGCGCCCGACGGACAAAAGAGCGGAAATCGTCCATTGTTCCCAGCTGCGGATGAATTGCTTTATGCCCCCCTTCTTCCGATCCGATCGCATAAGGAGACCCGACATCCCATGGCTCGCAAATCAGGGAATTATTTTTGCCTTTGCGGTGAGTATGGCCGATCGGATGAATCGGAAGCAAATAAACAACGTCAAAACCCATTTCCTGAATTTCCGGCAAACGAGCTTCCGCATCTTTAAACGTACCGTGAACACCCGGTTCCGTCCCTTGAGAACGGACGTCCATTTCATACCACGCGCCGAAACGCGCCCGTTCGCGATCTACGAAAACTTCCAGCTCACGGTCGTAACGGGTAGCCTGCTCACGGTCCGGCCAACGGTCCATCGCGCCCAGAACTTCATCGCTCATCAGCATGCCGGCGCATTCGTATTCGTCATTGCTGGCATCAAAAGCGTTCAGCATATCCGTCAGGAAAGCGATATCATGCTCCCTTGCTTCCGGATCGCGGACGTCTGTCGTATGTTTCAGGCGTTCCAGAGTTTTGCGGACGATATTTGCCCCTTCAACCAATTCCAAAGCGACGCCCTGTCCGGCTTCCAGCTTTTTAATCGTTCCGTCGCGCCAGGTGCCGAATTCGTCCACCCACGCTTCAATCGTATAAATATAGCGTTTATTGTCACCAAACCATAAATCGCCGCTCCATAAAGCAAGGCCGTGATTGATTTCATACATCGGCGCTTCCCACCATTCGTCGGAATCCGTATGACGGCAAAGAATAACGGCTTTCAGAAGATCGTGGCCGTCTTTAAAGATATTTGCCCAAACTTCCATCGTATCGCCGACTTCGCGTTTAACAACAAAACGACCGGCGCTGATCTGCGGACTGACATGCTCAATCGTAATCGGAGAACTGGCCGCAAAGTCAAGCAGATGATTTTTCTTTTCTTTAATCACCCAGCCGCGTTTGCTGACATTCGATACATCCGAACCGCTGATTGTCGGCGTTTTTTTCGGTTTTATTTTGCGTTCTTGAGCCATTGTGTCGCCTTTCATAAAATAAAATTTCGAACAGTATATACAATCCCGGTTCCTTTTTCCATATTTAACTGCCGATCGTTTTTCATTGATTCTCAAAAACGTTATGATAGCATTTTATTGTTCTTTTTCGGTTCGGATCGAATTTATATGCAGTCAGTCATCAATAAAATTTTGGCTCCCCACACAACGCTGAGCAAAATATTCCCTGCCGACGTTGACATAGGGATAATCAAGCGCGAAATCAGGCAAGCCGTCAAAAATGCCCTGGACGGCGTCAGGTCTGTTGAAAATCCGTATTTAATCAATATTTGCGGACTGCCTGCTTCGGGAAAAACGCATCTGTGCCGAATATTTAAAGCAAAACATACGGAAATGCTTTACATTTCTTTTGACGCTTTAATGGAGGACTTGCCGACATATTTAAGCGAACACCTGAAAGACCGCAAAAAATCCTTTGAACGGTGGGAACTGCCCGCGCGTTTTGTCGGATATCAGCTGCTGAAACAGGCGGTCAAGCATAAATTGCCGATTTTATTCGAACATTCCAATGCCACGCCTTACCATATCGAACTGTACGAAAAAATAAAGCAGGCCGGCTATATTGTGGACATCCGCTATATTGCCGCCGATCCGGCTCTGGTTCTGCCCCGACTGGAAAAAAGAGAACGCTATTTTTCGCCGGAACGGACATGGGAACGCGCCGCCGTTTTAAATAAATTACTTCCCGTTTTCAAAGAAAAAGCTTCCGCTTTCAGTGTATTGCCTGCTTGGACTGAGTCTTAAAAAATTTTCCAATAAAATTAAAAGTAACTTTTTTATAATTTTTATTTCACTTAAAAAACATTGAGTTTTGAAAAAAAATCAGCTAAAAGTAATAGAAGCGTGAGAAGATAATCAGGCCGAATAAAAAGATTTATTATTTTTATGTTTTGGGAGAATGTAAATGGCTAAAGAAGATGAAATCCGTGAAGCGGCATATTTCGTTTGGTTGAACAACGGTTGTCCGGAAGGCGTTGAAATCGACTGCTGGCTGGAAGCCGAAGCTCAGGAAGGCGATTGCTGCTGCAGCGAAGAAAAAACTTGCTGCTGCTGTGAAACAGCCGCCGAGGAAAAGAAACCGGCAAAGAAAGCCGCCGCTAAAAAAGCTGCTGCTCCTGCTGCCGAAAAGGCGGAAAAGAAGCCTGCCGCCAAAAAAGCGCCTGCCAAGAAAGCCGCAGCAAAGAAGTAAATATAATTTCACCTAAAAAAAGCGGCTGAAAGTTTTTTCGGCCGTTTTTTATTTTTTTGATATAATATGCCTGAATTATTACTTGTTTCCTGCTGCGCTCCCTGCTCCTGCGCCGTGATTGACAAACTGGCGCGGGAAAAAAAGGATTTTTCGGTTCTGTTTTATAATCCGAATATCCAACCGCTTGAAGAATACGAAAAACGGCGCAAAGAAAACGAACGTTTCTGTCTGGAAAGAAACGTGCCTTTCATCGCTTTGGAATATGATCCCGAAAACTGGCTGCAAGCCGTCAAAGGATTGGAAAACGAACCGGAGCGCGGAGAAAGATGTTCCGTCTGTTTTCATTTGCGGTTAAAACGGGCGATGAAATACGCCAAAGAAAACGGCTTTGCCGCCGTCAGTTCTGTTTTAGGCATCTCCCGCTACAAAGATATGGATCAAGTCAACCGCGCGGCCAAAAAAGCTTCCGAAGAAACAGGCGTTCTCTATGATGAAACGAACTGGCGCAAAGGCGGATTGGAGCAATTACGTCAACAACTGGTCAAAGAAACCGGTATGTATGCGCAGGATTATTGCGGCTGTCCTTTTTCCGTCAGAAAACGTTAATTTTCTTCAATTTGTAACAGATCCTGATCGTCAAAATCAATCTGAAATTCTTTTGTGACTCGCGCGCCCTGAAGCTTTAGCTTTTCAGCCCAGCCGATCGCGTTGCCTTTGCCTTCCGCCAATTTCTTAAACGCATCGTCATAGCTTGATTTAGCTTTTGTCAAAGCTTTGTCGATCGCCTGCATATCCTCGACGAAACCGACCAGTTTATCATGCAGCTTGCCGCCGATTTCAGCGATTTGCTGAACGTTTTTGTTTTGCTTTTCAATCCGCCACAGATTTTCAATCGTGCGCAAAACCGGCAGCAAAGAAGAAGCCGTCGTCACGGCGATATTGTTTTGATACGCCGCTTCATAGATTTCTGGATCGGCGCTTAAAGCTTCAATATAAGCTTGTTCTACGGGAATGAACATAAACACATAATCCAAGCCCTGTTCTTTAATTTCCGACTGATAGTTTTTGGAGGACAGCCCTTTGATATGATTGCGCAAAGCCTGAATATGCTCGTTTAAGAATTTCTTCTTATCTTCCGGCGTTTCAGCCTTGATATAACGCATATACGCGTTCAAAGACACTTTGCAGTCCACGATCAGCCGGCGGTTGTTCGGCAGATTGACAATATAGTCGGGACGTTTGTTGCTGCCGTCTTCGTCTTTGAAGTTTTCTTGCGTGGAATAGTTGATCCCCTTTTCAAACCCCGCGACCTCAAACACACGTTCCAACTGCGTTTCTCCCCAATCGCCCTGATGTTTCGTGTTGCCTTTCAAAGCGTTTGTCAGATTTTTTGCGTCTTCGGACAAGTTTTGATTCATTTCCAGCAGATTTTTCAGCTGTTCGTCCATTTTGCCTTTGTCGGTCGCGTTGATTTGATTGATTTCTTCCATGCGTTTTTTAAACGCATCCAACTGTTCTTTCAACGGCGTTAAAATCTGCCCCAAAGACTCTTGCTGATCTTTTTTAAAATCGGCGGTCTGCGTTTTCAAAAGATCGGCGGAAACCGCTTTAAACTGTACGGATAATTCTTCGCGTGCTTTTTTCAGCTCTTCAATTTTATCGTTCAGATGGCGGCTTTCCTCTTTCATCTGTGTTTCCAAAGAGGCCGCTTTTGCCGTCAGCCGCATATTTTCGCTATTCAGCCGGCTGTTTTCCTTTTTCAGCTCTTCCAACTGTTCCTGCTGAAACAAAGTCTGCCCCGACTGAGCGAGCAAATCGTTTTTTTCCGTATTCAGTCGGGCATTCTTTTTCAAAACGACCATCAAAAAAATAACTGCGGCGATCAACAGGGTAAAACAAGAGAAAAACAAACCGGAAAACGCGGACATAGACTTTCATTCCTAAAAAAACAAGAGAAAATATTAGAAAGCTTTTTTTATGCTTTGTCAATTATGCGCGCTCAATATATACTGCTTCCGGCAAGGCAGGGAGACCCGAAGAATGAAACGCTTTTTTTTGATATTGCTTTTAATTCTTTCAACGACGGCTTATGTGTCGGCCGCTCCCGCTCCCAAAAGAAACACTGAAAAAAAGCCGACGGCGGCTGAGCTTGAAAAGAAAAAAAACGAAACGGATTTTCGGACGGCCGAAGCTTTGTTGTATCGCAAAGAATCCCTGAAAGCTTTGCCCGAATTGGTCCGCTTGTGCCAAAAAAACTATTTACGGGCTTGTTCTCTGTTAGGTTTTGCCTACTATTCCGGGCGTTATAACGTGGCGCAAAACACACAAACAGGCATAGAATGGTATAAAAAATGCGCTGCCGAAGAAAAAAATTTCTTCTGCCATAAAGAACTGGGGCGCATTTACTACCAAATCGGCGATTATGACAATGCTTTCTCTTATTACAGCAAGGCCGCCTTCGGAGATGATCCCGAAGCTCAATATCGGATGGGGCGTCTTTACATTGAAGGAAAAGGCGTTCATTCCGATTATGAAAAAGCGTTAAAATGGATGCGCAGAGCAGCCCATGCCCGTAAAAACCCGAACAAATCCGCCAGATGCGCTTTGGTTGAAATGTCGTACTTCGGAATTGGTATGCGCCGCAGCATCAAAGATACGAAATACTGGCTTAATTTATGTGATAATCCGCTTATTCAGGCGTTGATGTCTTTTTATGGGCATGGCGTTCCTAAGGATAAAGAAAAGGCCAAAGAAATCCTGATTCGGGCGGATTTAAAAGAAACTTTGGCCGATTGGAATGATTTAAACGGTCAATCTCAATCTTCCGTCGGCAAAAAAACTATTCGGGATCAATTGATTCCGGACGGCTGTTTAAAAAACGCAAAAAGAAAAAATACTAAAATTGCGATTTATGCCGTCAAGATTTTCGCACCCGATTTTTACCGCAGCTTTGATGTCTATGACAATTATATTGAAAAAGCCGGCATCGGAGACCAGACTTTTGAAGCCTGCGGCATTACTTTTTACACAACTCTCGAGCTTAAAAGGCTTTTCCTTAAATCTTTAAAGAATAAAAACGTCATTAAAATCAGCCGTTATAAAAACGCTTGTCTGGGTGCGGAAATGATCGGCGTTTGCGATTTAAATCTGCCTTGGCAGGAACAAAGCGACGAGGAAGATCAATGAAAAAATGGAGCGTTTTATTATTGCTGTTTTATTCCGCCCATGCATGGGGTGCTTATCAATATTCTTATGTGCCAAAATCATCTTCTCCGACCATCTACAACTTTTTATACCGAAAACGTGAAAAGTGTTCCATCGGAGAAAAAAAAGAGTATCCCAAACAGATCGGCGCCTGCGTTTCCTGTCCCGACTCCACTGTTTATCTGATAGATGAAACACAGAACAAAGCTTTGTGTTTTAAATGCCCGATCGGAACGCTTCTGGTTAAAAGAAACGGTTATCCGATGTGCTTAAGCGCCTATCCCGTCATAAACGGAAAAGCTCAAAGGTCTGATGGAGAAACCGCTTCCGATGAAGATATGGAACGCCTCTCTTTGCGGTTAAGCGCCGATTATAAAACAAACATGCCCGTACAGCCGAAAGCAGCGGAGAAGACCTTTAGGAACAAAGAAAAACTGAAAAATGTCTGCCCCTCATCCTATCCCGAAGACGAAACTGCACAGAAACAAATAAATATTTGTCGCCGATTGGTCCGCCAAAATGATTTTTTATGTCCTTACGTTGAAAAAAACGCGGAAGGTAAATGGACATGCCGCGCTTGTCCGAAAAATGCGCCGTATAAAAACAAACAAGGCGGTTGTTTTAACTGCCCTTACGGAGAAGAAATGGTTTCTTCAGACAACGAAAAACTGGTTTGCGCTTCTGAAGTTCCGCCTCAATCCCGGAAAAACACTTCGGTTAAAACGCCTGCCAAAAACAAACAAAAGAATTTTCCCGCAAAAACAAAAAAGAAGACGCGTTAACGACGGGAAAGATCCGCAATCACCCCATGCAAAGTCCGCACATCCTGCGACGTTAATTCCGCCCGCATAAAAATATTGCGTAAATTGCGCATCATACGCGGCCGCTTTTCCGGAGATTTAAAATAACCCGCCTTTTCCAGTTCCAGCTCCAAATGATCAAACAAATGCTCCGTTTCCTGTTTATTGGCCGGCTCCGTATTCGGCATAGATAAAAACCGATCCTGCGTCGTATCGGTCAGCCTGAACAGTTCATATCCCGTCAGCAAAACCGCTTGTGCCAAATTTAAGGAACAATGTTTCGGATTTAAAGGAATATTGACGATTGCGTCGGCATAGGCCAAATCTTCGTTTTCCAATCCGGTTCTTTCAGGACCGAACAAAACGCCGCACCGCACTTCTCTGCTGCTGTTTTTCAAGATATCTTTAGCCATTCCCTGCCCCGTAAAAACAGGTTTGGTCATATCGCGGGAACGGCCTGTCGTCGCATAAACTTTCTGCAAATCAGAAACAGCTTCGGCAACCGTTTTAAAAACCTTTGCATGGCGCAGTATTTCTTCCGCACCCGAAGAAGCGGCTATCGCTCTGGAACACAAATGATCCTCATCCGGATCGACCAAACGCATTTTCTCCAATGCGCAGTTCATCATAGCCCGAGCAGCCGTCCCGACATTTTCCGCCAACTGCGGACGCACTAAAATAAAGACCGGCCGAATATCCCGACGTTCTTGCTCTTCATTCAAAGACATTATTATTTTTTGCCTCTTCTTCTGCCTTTTGGCGTTGAAGCGGGAGCGGTTCCCATCATACGTTTTTGCTGTTCCAAAATATCTTTAAATTTAATGCCCAAATTATTTTCTGCATCCTTAATTGCGCTTTTGCGCTGACGAGCAATATCTTCTTTATTTTCCACCTGAGCGGCAGGAATCGTTTCAAACGCTTCGTTCATCAACTGAGATGCCTGTTCCGGGTTCTTTTTGATTTTTTCTTCCAGGTCTTCCGGCAAGACAATCCCCTGTTTGCGCATAGCCGCTATGGATTTAAGGGCCTGCTGCGTGGTCATAAAGCCGAAACTGTCCGGCGCGCCGTTCAAGGTTTGAGCCGACACCGCATCCATACCGTCGGGAACAGCCTCCAATTCCAGAAAATCTTCTATTGTCAGGTTGCCGATATCGGCAATTGTTTCGCCGATTTTAACTTTATCCTCTTCCAGTTTGGCCTTTTCATTTCGGGCTTTTGACATTTTTGCGGCAGCGGCTGCCATACTTTCGGCAAACGCCTGCGATGCAGCGGCAGTTAAGAAGATAAAACACAGGAAAAACTTTAAAACACGCATACGATTTTCTCCTATCCGGCTTAACGGTACTTTAGTTTAATGTACTCTAAAATAAATGTCTTTGCGATAAAAATTTCCGTTCGATACCGCGCAATATTTTTCAGAACGAAACATCTGATAAAAAATATATTGACTTAAAGTCAACTTAAAATGATATCCTGAACCGGCATTCAATAAAGGAAACATCATATGAACGATACTGTTTTTGACGATTTGGGATTTGCCAAACTGGATATCTCCCGTGCCGAAAGAACAGGCATAAACGAAACGATTTTCTGCCCCGGCAAAACAAACAGTCAACTTTTATCTATTTTAAAAGTGTTTCAAAAACAAAAATTGTCCGTTCTCGGAACAAAATGCAGCCCGAAACAAGCTGATTTTATCCGCAGCCGAATGCCTGATGCCCTATATGATGAAACATCCGGAATTCTGCGTTTGGATACTGGGAAACATCCCGAATTAAGCGGAAAAATCGCCGTATGCACCGGCGGAACCGCCGACTTGCCCATCGCGGAAGAAGCCGCGCAAACCGCTGAATTTTTCGGTGCGGAAGTTACGCGTTTTTTTGATGTCGGCATTGCCGGGATTCATCGCCTTATGTCAAAAATAGACGAAATACGTCAAGCCGATGTTGTCGTTGCCGTTGCCGGTATGGAAGGCGCTTTGGCCGGTGTTATTGCCGGATTGACAAATGCTCCCGTTATCGCCGTACCGACTTCCGTCGGATACGGCGCCTCTTTTCAGGGATTGGCTCCATTGCTGACAATGTTGAATTCCTGTGCGGAAGGAATTGCCGTCGTAAATATAGACAACGGTTTCGGCGCAGGCGTTATGGCTTGTCGAATTATCAGAAAAATACAAGGAAAAACAAAATGACAAAAATTCTGTATTTGGAAGGCTCCTGCGGTATCAGCGGCGACATGACCGTTGCCGCTTTATTGGATTTGGGAGCAAATCAAAAAAAATTAGAACAGGTTTTGGACACCCTGCATTTAGACGGTTTTGAATATCGGATTTCATCCAAAACTTCTTACGGCATCCGGGGCTGTGATTTTGACGTTATTTTAACGCATCATCACAGCGACGAGCACAAGCACGATCATCCGCATGAACACAGGCATTTAAAAGACATATACGAGATTATAGACCGCGCCCAAACAACAAAAAATGCAAAAAATCTGGCCAAAAAGATCTTTTTAATCGTTGCCGAAGCCGAAAGCAAAGCGCATGGCTGCCCTTTGGAAGAAGTCCATTTTCATGAAGTCGGAGCCGTTGATTCCATTGTCGATATTCTGTCCGTTGCCGTTTTAATCGACGACCTGCAAATCACAGACTGTGTTGTCACCGGACTAACCGAAGGATGCGGTACGGTTATGTGTCAGCATGGAGAATTGCCCGTTCCCGTTCCCGCCGTATTGAACATAGCGCAAACAAGCGGCATACCTTTGCGCCCTTGCGATGTACGAAACGAAATGGTCACTCCGACCGGCATAGCGGCTGCAGCCGCGCTGCACACCCGGGACAAACTCCCCGCCGCATACAAAGTCATTCGTTCCGGCATCGGCTTGGGCAAGCGGGATTTCGGGCGCGCCAATATTTTAAGAGCGATGATCATTGAAGAGGCTTTGCCCGAAGATCAAATTTACGTTATCGAATCCAATATAGACGACGCAACCGGTGAAGAATTGGGATTGGTTATGGAAAAGTTGATGACCGGAGGCGCTCGAGACGTGCATTTCATTCCCTGCTTTATGAAAAAAGGGCGGCCCGCCTATATTTTGCGCGTCATTGCGGATGCATCTACACTGCCTGAAATTGAAAAGCTTGTTTTCCAAAACACCTCGACAATCGGTCTGCGCAAATATCCCGTGGGTCGCACTTGTATGAATCGATCATTCTTTACGGTTTCTCTGCCCTATGCCGACATTGAAATAAAAAAATGTCAATTGGGGGAAATTATACGGTGTTATCCGGAATACGAGAGTGTAAAAAAAGCTGCTGAAAATTCCGAACTGCCGTTCAGAACCGTTTTTGAACAAGCCAGAGCCGCCGCAGAAAAGCAAGTTTGATCATCAAAAAAAATACCGCTTAAAAAAAGCGGTATTTTTTTATACTTTTAATTCCTTATTTCGCGGACAATATATTCAATGTATTGCCGACCAGATTTTCGTATGAAAGTCCTGTTTCGTTTTCAAAGGCTTTTAATGCCAGCGTCGTTCCCTGAGAGATCGGATCCTTGCTGTGAGCAATATGGTTCATTGCATTGAAAATACGATTGCGAACCGCTTTCGGCGCATTCTTTACATTGGTTTCAAAGGATGTCGGGATCTTATATCCCATATTGCGCAAATGCTGAGTAAGCGCCAAAATGTTGTGCGTATTGACTTCCGGAGCGTTATATTTCGCATTCGGCGAATCACCCCAAGTCGTCATTTCCCCCGTAAATTCAGGCATCTTGGTATTCCAGATATTGTCGCTTCCGCCTTCATACGTCGGCTGATACGGTTGAGATCCGTACACCACCGGCCCGACTTGCTGCACCTGCACCACAGTTGCCTGAGAGGCCCCTGTCTGTACTTGTGAAATCGTAGAAGAAGAAGCGGCGGCCGGCTGCGCTGCCCACGGATCTGTCGGCAACGATTCATCAGCCCGAGCATAAGGAACCGCCAAAATAACCGCTAAAGAAACTGCGGCCGTTAAACGCCATGCCATCTGAGAATTTATTTTTTTCATTGCGCCCTCGCCGATAAAATTCTGCTTTACTTTAAGAATACCCTTTTTTTGTCAAAAGAAATAGTTACAAATATATGTCATTTTCCGTTTTTTTTATGAAAAAAAGCAAAAACATTTTTTATCAATGCGTTGTCCGTTTTAAACCCTTTTCCATTGTGTGCCGGACGGCGTATCTTCAATAACAATCCCTTTTTCCGCCAATTCCTTGCGAACCGCGTCAGCCGTCGCAAAATCTTTCGCTTTGCGAGCATCCGCGCGTTTTTGAATCAACGTCTCGATTTCCGATTCGCTCAATCCTTCCGTCGCAGTCGATCCGCTGCGGAACCATTCTTCCGCGTCCTGATACAACAACCCCAGTAAATGCGCCGAAGCTAACAATTTGGCTTTTGCCGCCGCTTTTTCCTGTCCCGTCTCGGCTTTATTCAGAGCCGTTGCCAATGCATGTAAAGCAGCTATCGCCTTTGGCGTGTTCAAGTCGTCTTCCAATGCGGCAACGATTTCCTCGTCAGGCGCAACACCGGCCAAATCAACTTCCGGCGTATTGCGCAGAGCCGTATAGAAACGATCCATCACTTGTTTTGCCTGCTTCAATCCGTCCGGCAGCCAGTTTAACGGCTGATGATAATGCGTGCCGAGCGTGTACAACCGGAACGCTTCGCCCGGAACTTGGTCCAGAATTTCACGAATGGTAAAGAAATTCCCCAAAGACTTGGACATTTTTTCGCCGTTGACCATCAAATGACCGTTATGCATCCAGTATTTCGCATAAAAATCATGTCCGAAGGCGCAGCAGGACTGCGCGATTTCGTTTTCATGATGCGGAAAGATCAGATCTTGACCACCGCCATGAATATCAAAGGTTTCACCCAAATATTTGCTGCTCATCGCGGAACATTCCAGATGCCACCCCGGACGGCCGAATCCCCACGGGCTCTCCCACCCCGGTTGCGTTGCGTCGGACGGTTTCCATAAAATAAAGTCCGCGGGTTCTTTTTTATACGGAGCGACCTCAACGCGTGCGCCGGCAATCATTTCATCCATTGATCGACCGGACAAAGCGCCATAGTTTTTCATTTTGGAAACGCTGAACAGGACATGTCCCTGCGCTTCGTAAGCGTATCCGTTATCAACCAAACGCTTGACCAAATTGATCATTTCCGGAATATGTTGGGTTGCACGCGGCTCGATATCGGGCGGCAAAGCGTTCAATTCGGCGATATCTTCGTGAAAGAAACGGGAAGTCTTTTGCGTGATCACGTCAATCGGTTCGCCGCTTTCCTGAGATTTTTTAATGATTTTGTCGTCAACGTCCGTGATGTTGCGGACATACGTTACTTTCGGATACAAATGCTTCAACAGCCTGTACAATGTATCGAAAACGATAATCGGACGCGCGTTGCCGATATGGGCGCGGTCATAGACCGTCGGGCCGCACACATACATACGCACATGGCTTGCATCCAGCGGCACAAAAGTTTCTTTTCTGCGAGTCAGCGTGTTAAATACGGTTAAAGTCATTGTCTTATCCCTGCAAACGCATTACTGTTTTCGCCCGCCCCAAAACAGGCAGCAGCATTTTTAATTCCGGCCCCTGTTCTCGACCGGTTAAAGCCAGACGAATCGGATGAAAAAGTTCCTTTCCTTTCCGTCCCGTTTTTTCTTTTACCGATCCTGTCCAGGTTCCGAATGTTGTTTGATCAAAATCCCCGGCCGGAAGCAGATCAGCCGCCTGACGGCAGAAAGTTCTGTCTTCTTCGCTCAAAGAAAAGATATCATCCGAAAAACAGATTTGTTCCCATTGAGCAATATCGGCAATTTTATCGATATTCGGGCTGATTGCCGCCCAAAAATCGGCGGTAATTTCTTTTTCTTCGCGTTCTTTTAAACGAGTATTGACCTTTTCCAACGGCATAGAACGCACCACACGCGGATTCAGTTTAAACAAATCTTCCGTATCGAAATGAGGCTGCGCCCGGCCGAAACGCGTTAAATCAAAATGGCCAGCCAATTCTTCCCAAGCTTGACAAGGAACAACCGGATCGGACGTTCCCAAACGCGCCAATAAACTGGCGATCGTCATCGGCTCAATTCCTTCCTCGCGCAATTCACGGGAACTTAAAGACCCCAATCGCTTGGAAAGCTTCCCTTCCCGTCCGGTCAACAAAGGCGGATGGCCGAAAACGGGAATTTTGCCGCCCAAGACTTCAAACATTTGAATTTGAACGGCGGTGTTCGTGACGTGATCTTCCCCGCGGATAATATGCGTTATGCCAAAATCCATATCGTCAATAACGGACGGCAGCATATACGGGAAAGTACCGTCTTCGCGCACAATGATCGGATCGCTTAAATGCGCCCCGTTGTAAGAACAATGCCCGCGCACTAAATCGTCCCAAGACGTTTCCTTGTGCTCCAGTTTAAAACGATAATGCGGACGACGGCCCTCCGCTTCCAATTCAGCTTTTTCCTCTTCCGTCAGCTTCATACCCGCGCGATCATAGACCGGCGGCAAGCCTCTGGCGCGCTGACGGCGGCGTTTATATTCCAATTCTTCCGCCGTTTCATAACAAGCGTAAACCAATCCGCGCCGTTTTAAATCCTCCAGCACCTCATTATAACGAGCCAAGCGTTTTGATTGATGTTCCAGGCGATCCCAAGGAATACCCAACCACTGCATATCCTCGTAAACGGCTTGTTCGTATTCGGGTTTGGAACGTTCCCTATCCGTATCGTCCATACGCAAAACAAAAGAAAACTCTTCTCCCGTTTGCTTTTTCATGCTTAAAGCGAACAAATAATTTAATAAAGCCGTCCGCAAGTTGCCAATATGCATATACCCCGTCGGACTGGGGGCAAAACGAACTGTAATCACGTTTTTAGACCTTCTTGGTAATCGGATAAGACCAATCGCCGTTAAACGAACGGCGAGATAATTTAATACCGGGAGTTGCCTGCTTGCGCTTAAACTCGGAACGATGAAGCAATGTATAAACCTTTTTCACAACGGCTTCTTCGTATCCGGCGGCGACGATTTCTTCAACACCGGCATCATTTTCCACCAGCATTTTTAAAATTGCATCCAACGTTTCATAAGCCGGCAAAGAATCTTCGTCTTTCTGACCGGGACGCAGTTCCGCCGTCGGCGCTTTAGTAATCAAACGATCCGGCATAATCCGGCGAATATCGTTTTTAATCCATGTCGGATGATTCGAGTTGCGCCAATGCGCCAGAGCATAAGCATCGGTTTTATATAAATCGTTAATCGGCGCATAGCCGCCGCACATATCGCCGTACAGCGTCGCATAGCCGACGGAAGCTTCGGATTTATTTCCCGTAGAAAGCAGCAAATCTCCGAATTTATTCGATAAGGCCATTAATAAAACACCACGCAAACGCGCCTGCAAATTTTCTTCCGTTGTATCTTCTTTCAGCCCCTGAAACACCGGAGCCAACAGTTGCTTATAACAGGCAACAGGAGCGACAATCGGCAGAATTTCATAACGAATCCCCAGCGCTTTGGCAACATCCTGCGCATCATCCAAACTTTCTCTGGACGTATATTCGGAAGGCATCATCACCGCGCGCACTTTATCCGCGCCCAACGCGTCAACGGCGATTGCCGCGCACAAAGCGCTGTCAAACCCGCCGGACAGTCCTAAAAGAACGCCTTTAAAGCCGTTCTTTTGTACAAAATCGCTTAGTCCTATTGTCAAAGCGCGCCATGTATTTTCCGGTTCCGCCGTCCATGGCCAATGAATTTCATCCACGCCGGCCACCGCCGTTTCCCACAGAGGCAAACATTCGATAAATCCTCCGTCCTGATCCAACATAAACGATCCGCCGGGAAAAACCGTGCTGTCATTGCCGCCGACCAAATTAGTGTAAACAAGCGGCAAACGGATACGACTCGCAAACGTTCTGGAATGTTCCAACGTTTCTGTCACGGAACCGCTTCGGAACGGCTTGGCATCCAAAACAATCAATCTGTCCGCTCCTTCGCAGTTGACGGGTTCAAATCCGACGGAAACGGCCGCCGTGCGTCCGTCTATGGTAAATCTGTTTCCGTAATGAACGCCTTTCGCATTCAACAAAACCGGCGTAGCCCCGCCCGCACCGTCCGGAATAGCCGTCAAAACTTCACGGTTATTATGATAGATCTGCCCTAATTTTTTATGAACCTCGGACATAAACGATTTGGAATACGCCAAATCCCCCAAAGGCCAGCCCGTCAAAGCATACGCCGGCAAAACCAGTGTTTCCCCTTGGCAATGCGGGCATTGTTCTGCCGCCCAACGGATCAGCTTCAGATTGCCGTCCAAATCTGCGGGAATAGGATTAAGTTGTGCAATCAGCATAAAAACAACCTCTGTATTAAAAAATTTTCACCAGTTTATAACTGTTTGGAACGCAATGCCATAAAAAAACCTATATTCGCCGAATTTCTTCGACGCGGGATTCAATTTCCTTCAATGACGGCAACGCTTCCTGCGCCCCCATTTTTAAGCACGCCAAACCCGCTCCCGCGCTGGCGTATCGCGCCGCTTCCACCGTATCGGCGCCGCTGTCAAGCATAGCGGCGAAAATACCGACAAAAGCATCGCCGGCCCCGGTCGTGTCAACCGGTTCGATCGGCAAAGAAGACACTTTTGCAAGATCGCCGTTTTCGGCGATGACAACGCCTTTCGCTCCTAAAGTTATCAGGCAGGTTCCTCCCGTTTTTTCGGAAATTGCCAGCGCTTTTTCTTCCGTTCCCAAAAAAGTCTTTTCAAACAGAGCGCTGTAAACGGTGTCCGCCTCAATTTCATTCAAAATCAAATAGTCCGCCAAAGCAAGATCTTCCGAACCAGCCGCCCGTGCCGGCGCCGTGTTCAGGATTGAGCGCGCTCCTTTGGCTTTGGCCCGCCGCAACAATTTAAAATTTTCTTCAACGGGAACTTCCATCTGCATTACCAACAGCGTTTCTTTACCGATCAATGTTTCGCTGACCGCATCGGCAGACAAAGTTCCGTTGGCTCCGCTGGCCACAACGATTGAATTTTCCCCTTTGGCATCGACCATAATCATGGCCATGCCTGTTGCTTTATCACTGGTTTGCATGCCGGAACAATCCACCCCCAAAGCCTTTAAAGCCGTCACGGGTACCTTAGCGACTTCATCCGTTCCGACGGCGCCGATCATTTTGACCAATCCGCCGGCTTTTGCCGCGGCGGCAGCCTGATTGGCCCCCTTGCCGCCCGCCTTCACCAATGCCTGCGGCGTTAAAACCGTTTCCCCCGGCAAAGGAAATGCCTGCAGCGGCAGAAAAAAATCAGCGTTCAAAGAACCAAAAACTAAAATCATCGGACCTTTCCTTTCATTTACCTTGTTTTGCAGAATAACAAAGTCATTCGTTAACGACAAGCCGGGATTTTACTTTGCATTTCAATGAGCAAAGAGATACTATTTCCCGAAAAGACAAACATCGGGAAAAATAAAAATGGCTGACTCTAAAAGTTTTGAAGATCAATTTGACCATGATCCGAATGCCGTTTATGAAGAAGAAGAGGATTTGGATTTAGGGCCGGACGATGAATTTGCGGATAAACAACCTGCCGCGCCGCAGAATCGATCCAAACGGCATGAACTGCCGAAAGGCAGCGGCTGTATCGGAATGGCTTTTAAAATCTTTCTTTCCTTGAGTATGATCGCCTGCTGTTATTTTTACATTTTCCGTCCGGAACTCTTCACAAATCTGCGCGGCAAAATTTCGGAAATAATCTCCTCTCATGAAAAGGAAACGGACGCGCCGGTTCTGTCTCTCGGCAAAAAGGAAACGGAAAAACCTGCGCTGCGTTCTATACCGCAGGATATTCCGACAAGTTTCACCATTACTTTAAACGGCTCCGGCGTTCTGCCTGATTTTACAACGGCAGCCAAACAAAAGCCCTCGCTGAATGCATATTTGGCTGCGGCGAACAAAATAACATTTGAAACTTTGGACTCCTATCATTTTCTGGTTAAAAACATGATTGCCGACTGGGCGGGAGAAAGTGACGAACAAAAAATTTCAGAAATGGTTCAGATGCCCTACAAGGACTTTTTCAATAAAACCTCAGCTTCTCTTTTGTCTCAAACGTTGTTAATCCAAGCGGGAGTAACTCCGATCAATAACGATCAACTGGTCGTTCAGCCTCCCGTTCAAGTTATGGCGTCTCTCTATCCTCTGATGAAATCGGCAATGGCCAGCAAAACAACCATTCCGGCGCAGCTGCAAACCATCGAGCCCGTTTCATCATTTCTGATTTATATCTGCCATGACGATTTGGAATGTATGGCCTCTTGGGATTTGTTGATCGACATGCTCGGCATTAAGCAATTTTCAAAGCGATTGGAAAAAGCTCCTGAAACAGTATATATGAGAAAAGAATAATGGCGTTCGGCGATCGTTTTTTTAAACTCAAATTAAAAATAACGGATATCAAACTAAAGGCGAAAAAGGCTCCGGCTGATTTTTTCAATGCCGTCAAATCATTAAAACATGTGCGGTTTAAATCTTTGCCGCGCGCAATTCTTTCCGATATCGGACAAACGTCTTTAAATTTAAAAGAATGGCCTTTTAAAACCATTCCGGATTTTGTGCGTTATTTGCTGCTGTTCGGTTTATTATCCGTTGTTTTTTATTTCGCGGGGAGACGTTACAGCTTTACAGCCGACGATGCTTTTATTTCTTTCCGATATGTATCGAACGCCATTAAAGGCTGGGGATATACGTTCAACCCGCCGCCGTTTGAACCGGTCAGCGGATATACCGGCTTTTTGTGGCTGGCTTTGCTGCAGGCGTTATGGAAAATCGGATTGGAACCCCCGCACAGCGCAGATTTGCTGACTTTCATCTTTTCCATAGGGCAGCTTTGGATGTGTTTTTTATTTATTCGAAAAATAAACATCCAACCGAAAATGCGGGAAAAAAGCCTTTATCTGTTTCTGGCCGTCTGTTTGATTTTATTAACGAACAGAACGTTTTTGGCGTTTATGACTTCTGGCACGGAAACGGCTTTGTTCAATTTTCTGGTACTCTGGTGGACGTATGCCGCGATTTCTTCAGGAACCAAACCGTATTCTCTTTCCATCGCAGCCGTGTTACTGGCTCTTTGCCGTACGGAAGGAATTATATTCATCCCCGCATCGGCCTGTTTCCTGATTTTGTTTATGTGTTGCGGAGCGTCTAAACTCAAATGTCTGAGCGCCTTGCTTTTATCAGGAACAATCGGCCTGTATTATTTTTGGCTTGAAAAAACATACGGCGATTTTATCCCGCATTCGTTTACCGCATATTATCGGGATATTTTTCCGGATATCGGGCGGGATTATATTCTGTCGTTTTTCTTGGAATACGCTTTCTATTTCTGGGTGATCTTTTTTATTGTCTGGGCCGTTTTCAAATTTGTCATCCAAAAACAAAAAGGTCTTGCCCTTCTGCTGTTGCTGCTGTTGACGTTTGCGGCTTATATCGGTTTCTATATGTTTATTATGGGCGGAGATTCTTTGGAATACCGGCCTTTGAGCTTCTTTATTCCCTTATGCGCTCTGGCCGGCGTTAAAATGCTGGCGGAAAACATTGTCGCCAAAGTATCAAGCGTTTTAATTCTCTTTTTGATTTACGGAGTAATTGCGGCCGCCATTCCCACAGCGCACAGATCTATGACAAGAGATCTTGAAACTCGTCGGGAAACAGCCTTTTTGTATCGCTCTGTTTCCGAAAAAGCGGGACCATTCGCCTTTTTTGCCAAACAATGGGATGAAGCTCAAAAAAAATTGATTTATCAAGGGGTCGGACTGCGCCATCAGGAACATAAAGTTTTAACGGAAGAACTGTTGAAAACTTTTCCTTCCCGCGCAGAAGGAAGTCGTATTCCCAAAGCGGCAAACCAATTATTTGTCTGGGATTTTGTCGGCGTCGCGGGATGGACCTTGCCTGAAGTAATCATTATCGACCTGTCCGGAAGAAACAACAAAATTATCGCGCAGACCGATTTTAAATTCTCCGACAGACGTTTATTCGGTCATGAACGAAAAATTCCGGAAGGTTATGTTCAATGCTTCGGCGGAAACAGTTTGCGAATCAATCCTTTTATCGGAAAAAAGAATCTGACATTTCAGAAAAGGATTCCGCTGAGCGAAGGAAAGATCAAAGGCTGTGAAAGCTTTTGGAAAACACAGGTTTCCCAAAACGCTCCGAAAACAAAAGAGCTTTTGCTCAACATTCGTTAACGCTTTTCATTCGGCTAAAAGAGCCGGAACCGTTTTCTGCATCATATTTTTCTTCAAAATTTCGGCGACCAGAAAAGCCAGCTCCAGCGACTGATTGGCGTTCAGTCTCGGGTCACACAGAGTACTGTAATGCTCAGACAGATTTTCTTCCGTGATTTTTTGCGAACCGCCGACACATTCCGTCACATCTTGCCCTGTCATTTCAAAATGCAGTCCGCCGGCGTATGTTCCTTCCGCCTGATGAATGGCGAAAAATGATTTTACTTCCCGCAAAATTGCTTGGAAATCCCGTGTTTTATAGCCATTGGAAGCAACCTGCGTATTCGCATGCATCGGATCGCATGACCATACGACACGATACCCTTCCCGCTCTACGGCGCGAACTAAAGGCGGCAGCTTTTCTTCGACGCGGTCCACTCCCATACGCACAATAAACGTCAGCCTTCCGGCTTCGTTCAGCGGATTCAGGATATCGCACAGACGCAGCAAATCATCACCGGTTGTATTCGGCCCGACCTTAACACCGATCGGATTGCAGATACCGCTGGCAAATTCGACATGCGCCCCTTTCGGATCGCGCGTTCTTTCACCGATCCACAGCATATGTGCCGAACAGTCGTACCAGTCGCCCGAAGACGTATCAACGCGCGTCATTGCTTCTTCAAACGGCAGCAGCAAAGCTTCATGCGACGTGTAAAACGGCGTTTCGCGCACCAAAGGAACGGATTCAGCAGAAATGCCGCAAGCCGCCATAAAATCAAGCGTTTCGCTGATTCTGTCGGCGAAGCGGCGATACTGTTCGCCTTGCAGAGAATTGGCAACAAAGCCCAAATTCCATTCCTGAACTTTGTTCAGATCGGCAAAACCGCCCTGAGAAAACGCCCGCAGCAAATTCAACGTTGCCGAAGCGTGATGATACGCCTGCAGCATCCGATCCGGTTGAGCCGCGCGCGACTGCGGCGTAAATTCAATGCCGTTGATATTATCCCCTTTATAAGACGGCAAAGTAATCCCGTTGACCGTTTCATACGCAGAAGAACGCGGTTTTGCAAATTGACCGGCCATACGTCCGACTTTGACGACCGGACGGGAAGCGCCAAACATCAAAACGACCGCCATTTGCAGCAAAATACGGAACATATCGCGGATATTGCCCGCCCCGAAATCGGCGAAACTTTCCGCGCAGTCGCCGCCTTGCAGCAAAAAGGCTTTTCCGTTGGCCACATCCCCCAGCGACTTTTTCAAACGCAAAGCTTCCTCCGCAAAGACCAAAGGCGGATATTTGCGCAATTTTTTTTCAACTGCTTGTAATTCTTCCTGATTCGCGTATTCCGGCAAATGAGCCGCCGGCTTTGAGCGCCAGGAATCAGGCAACCATTCTTCCATTATTGCAAGCCCTTTATCAAACCTGCTTTCTTATATGCTTTATTTTTCGGTTTGACCAGACAAATTATTTTCTTCCGAAACATCTGTCGCCCGCTCTTCAAGCATTTTCTTTCTTTTTTCTGTCATTTCTTTTTCAAATTGAATCCGCTCGGCGCGCAGTTCTTCCATATATTCTTTCAGATTTTCTTTTTCGCTCAAGCTGTTCGCATTTAATTTCTTTTTTTCCTGTTGAAATTCTTCAAATCTCTTTTCCAAAAATTCATCGGAAGTCAGCTTTTCAAACAGCTCTTTATCCGCTTTTTCGTCAACGGGCGGCAATCCCGGCAAATCGGAAACTATCATTTTGCCGTTAGCCTTGTCCCAAATCACTTTGACATCACACCATGCCGTTTGATAAGAACAGCCGAGAACTTTTGAAAAACCCGTTTTTTCCCCGATACAAGCGGATAATTGTTTTGAACAGATATGAAAAGATGCGTCTTCGGAAAGAGCTACGGAAAAGAAAACAATGCCTAAAACAAGAACAACAAGCCCCGCCGGCAGCCAAAGCAGCAATATCGACCGCCAATTACGTTTGAGCTTTCCGAACAAACGATCAAACTTTTCTTTGCTTATCATCATTCCACCGTCACGCTTTTTGCCAGATTGCGCGGTTGGTCAACGTCCGTGCCTTTGGCAACCGCCGTATGATAAGCCAACAACTGTACGGGAATAGCGTACAAAATCGGCGCGACGAACGGATCGACTTTCGGCAGAACGATCGCCGCCGCGGAACGGTCTTTTACGGACGCCATTCCTTCCGCATCGCCGAAGAAAACGACTTTTCCGCCACGCGCCAAGACTTCCTGCATATTGGAAACAGTCTTGTCAAACAGAGAATCCGACGGTGCCACCACCACTACAGGCACTTCTTCATCTATTAAAGCGATCGGACCGTGCTTCATTTCACCGGCCGCATAGCCTTCCGCGTGAATATAAGAAATTTCCTTGAGCTTCAACGCCCCTTCCAACGCAATCGGAAAGCTGCTGCCGCGTCCCAAATAAAGCACATCGCGCGCATCGACAAACAATGTTTGGGCAATCTTCGCTATCGCCGCATCGTTATTCAAAACATCTGCCACACGGGACGGGACTTCAACCAAAGCGTGAGACAATCTGGCTTCCTCCTTTTTGGACAGCATGCCTTTTGCCCGTCCTAAAACGATTGCAAAGCATGCCAGTAATGTCAGCTGTGTCGTAAACGCTTTTGTCGAAGCAACACCGATTTCAGGACCTGCCAATGTTCTCAGTACGCAGTCGGACTCGCGCGCCATTGTGCTTTCCGCCACATTGACGATCGACACGATCTTTTGCCCCTGCTCTTTGCAATAGCGTAAAGCCGCCAACGTATCCGCCGTTTCGCCGGACTGGGAAATAAACAGCGACACGCCGCCCTTTTCCATCACGGGAGCGCGGTATCTGAATTCGGACGCCACGTCAATGTCAACCGGCACGCGGGCGACGGATTCAATCCAGTATTTGCCGACCAACCCCGCATAGTAAGATGTCCCGCACGCAACAATTGTCAGACGCGGCACGTCTTTCAAATCGAACGGCACGTTCGGCAGGGTGATCGTGCTCATATCCTGATTGATCATCGTATTCAGCGTGTCCCCAATGACTTGCGGCTGTTCATAAATTTCTTTAAGCATAAAATGACGGTATCCGCCTTTTCCGATCATCGCGCCGGACGTTGCGGAAAGGACGATTTTGCGTTCGACCGGTTTGTCGTTGATGTCAAAAACTTTCGCGTCCGTATGGGACAGAACGGCGTAATCGCCTTCCTCCAGATACATCAGTCTTTGTGTCAACGGAGCCAAAGCCAAAGCGTCGGAGCCCAGGAACATTTCATTGTCCCCGAAACCGACGGCCAGAGGCGACCCTTTGCGCGCGCCGATAATCAGGTCCTCGCGGCCGGCAAAGATGATCGCCAGAGCGAACGCGCCTTTCAACCGTTTCAGAGACTGCGCCACGGCGGTTTGCGGATCGGCGCCCTCTTCTATTTTCTGAGAAATCAGATGAACGACGACTTCGGTATCCGTTTCGCTTTCAAAGACGTGTCCCAAAGCCTGCAATTCATCGCGCAATTCGCGGTAGTTTTCGATAATGCCGTTATGAACAACGGCTACGTGTTTCGTCGCGTGCGGATGCGCGTTCGTTTCGTTCGGCACGCCGTGAGTCGCCCAACGGGTATGCCCGATACCGACCGTCCCCGGCAAAGGATTTTCCGCGATTTTGGCTTCCAGATTGACGATTTTCCCTTTGGCTCTGCGTCGTTCGATACGACCGTCGATCAGCGTTGCCACACCGGCGGAATCATAACCGCGGTATTCCAGCCGCTTTAAACCGTCTATCAAAAGAGGGGTTGCCTGTCTGTGGGAAATAATACCGACAATGCCGCACATAGTTTTTATTCCTTTATTTCTCTGTCTGTTCTTTCAATGCTTTTTTCTGGGCTCGGAATTTTTCCGCCCACCCGTCCAAAGCCGTTTGTTTGCCGCGGGCAACCGCCATCGCGTTTGCAGCTACATCTTTTGTAATGACCGAGCCGGCCGCCGTCATCGCGCCGTCCCCGATCGTGCAAGGCGCGACAATCACAGTATCCGATCCGATGAATGCCCCCGCCCCGATGTCCGTTTTCGACTTGAAAAAGCCGTCGTAGTTGCAGGTGATCGTTCCCGCGCCGATGTTTGTTTTAGCGCCGATGCGAGCGTCCCCGATATAAGAAAGATGGTTGACTTTCGCGCCGGTTTCAATGGCGGCGTTTTTGATTTCCACAAAGTCGCCGATATGGCATTCTTCGCCGATATCCGCCCCCGGACGCAGGCGGGCGAACGGTCCGACTTTGGCGTTTTTATGAATATGCGTCCCTTCAAAATGGCAGAAACCTTTGATTTCAACGTTATCTTCAACCACGCAGCCCGTTTCGAAAATCACGTTCGGTTCAATCGTCACGTCTTTGCCCAACATGGTATCAAAAGAAAAATAAACCGTTTCGGGATCGGTCATTGTCACGCCCTGCGCTAAAAACTTTTCGCGCAGGCGGCGTTGAACGATTTTTTCCATTACAGCCAGTTCTTCGCGCGAATTAATCCCGAGCATTTCTTCTTCGTCGCCTTCAACCGCCACGGCACGGCAGCCGTCCGCCCGCGCCATAGCAACCGTTTCGGTTAAGTAATATTCTCCGGATCCCGGCTGCTTTTTCATTCTTTTCAGCCAACCGCACAGCTTTTGCGCGTCAAAGCACAATATGCCGGAATTGCAAAAGCGAACAGCTTTCTGTTCTTCGGTCGCTTCCTTGTATTCAACGATTTCCGCCAATTCGCCCTTGTCGTCCAGAATCAGCCGTCCGTAGCGTTTCGGATCGTCCGGCGTAAAGCCCAAGACGACAACGTCCGCGCCGTTCCGTCTGGCTTCGAGCATTCTTTCCAGCGTTTCTTTTCCGATCAGCGGCGTATCGCCGTAAAGCACCAACACATTGCCTTTGACGTTTTCAAATTCCGGCAAAGCGGCCTTGACCGCGTCCCCCGTGCCCAGCTGCTCATGCTGAACGGCGACCGTATGAGGCGCGACGGCTTTGGCGACGCTGTCTTTCATTCCTTCGGAAATCACGACAACGGCTTTGTCAGTGTTCAAAGAATCGACCGTTGCCAACAAATGATTGATCATCGGACGACCGGCGACTTTGTGCAGCACTTTGGGCAGAGCGGATTTCATTCTGGTTCCCTGTCCGGCGGCCAGAAGAACGGCGACAAGTTTATTTTCAGACATAAAAGAATCCTTTTCTTTGTAAATTTAAAAGCAATTTGACATACTTAACTCGAAAATTAAAATAAATTATCACAACGGTTTGTTACGAAAGATTAAAAAAATGGCAAAAAAATACATTATCTTTGATTTGGACGGAACTTTAATCAACAGCATTCCCGATATGTGCCGCGAAATCAGCCTGTTTTTAAACAAAAACGGCCGCCGCGGTCTGACCGAAGCAGAAACGGTTTCCGTCATCGGCAACGGCGCGCCCGTTCTGCTCAAAGGGGCTTTCGCTTTAACCGGAGAGCCGATCAAAGAAAATGAAACGCCTGATTTGCTGGCCGCCTGGCTGGATCAGTACGGCAAAGCGGAAATGGCGGAAACGAAGCCTTATCCGCACGTTGCGGAAACTTTAATCAAATTAAAAGAAAGAGGATGCCGACTGGCCGTTTGCACGAACAAACCGCACACCCCGACGGAAGCGATTCTGACCAAGCTTGATTTGAAAAAGCATTTCGACGTGATTTTGGATGCCGACGCCCTGCCTGAACGCAAGCCGCGCCCCGAGCCGTTATGGGAAGCCGTCAGACGCATGGGGGGAACGAATGATTCGGCCGTGATGGTCGGAGACAGCGAAACGGATGCCGAAACCGCCCGTGCCGCCGGCGTTCCCGTCATTTTGCTGTCTTACGGCTACACGCATATCCCGTATGAAGAAATCAAACCGGACGCTTTGACGGACAATTTTGCCGATCTGCCCGCGATCATTGAAAAACTTTAGCCTGACGAAGCGGCAATTCCCGATAGGAATGGTTTTGTTTTATCCCCGTCATCTTTTCGATACCGGTCAGCACTTTTTCCGCGCGAAGAACGGTCGATTTATTAATCAGAAGACGACTGCGCTCGTTTAAAACGAACGGGTTTATGCTCCAATAACACCCGCCTTTATCATCGGCACAAACCATAGAAACAATCTTTTCCGACGTTGTTTTTTTACGAAAATAGTTTCCAAGCTTTTCCTTTTGACTGAAACATTCCGTTAAAATTCCCTTTTCAATATAGTTTTCTTCATAGATTTGAACGACCTTCTCATCCGCATACCACCCGTCAAAAGCCGCTCTCAGCATCAACGGCGTAACGGCGGAAGTTTTTTGATTCAGCGCCGCTTTTTCCAATCCCGCGGCGACGAAAGGTCTGCCCGACGCAAAAGCCTTCCAGGGGCCTTCATTTCCGCAGCGACACCGTATCTCATGACAAACGGCGGCGGTGACGGCTTCGGCATCCGCTTCCTTACATCGATGCAAACGAACGGCATCTTTAATGTTATACGCTCCGCAGCCGTAATCAACGCCTCGGGAAAACTGCTGAATATGACGGCATTCATGCACAAGCGCTTCTATCAACTGTTCATCGGTTTCACGGGCATTCAAAACGATAAGCTTACGCTTGGCGTCCACACGGCCCGCCCAGTCGCCGCCGGGAATCATTATCAATTTATAGCCGTCTTTGCGGGCTTGTTTTAACAACATCCTTCCTGTTTTGGAATATTTGGCTATTGTGTCGATCACTTTGACCGATCGGGATTTCATTTCTGCCGAACCGTGCTTGATCAAAGAATCCTTATTGAAAATACGCTTCAAAGATTTCATTTTTTTCCTTACAAACATGCATACCTTACCTTAAAAAAAATCGGATTTTTTCTTTTCGTTCTCAATAGAACCTATGACGAAACAAACTATATGGTTGACGATATATTTTTTTGTGATAAAACCGCTTTATTCTTAATTGAGAAGGAGGAAACCATGAAAAAGATTATCGGCATTTTAGCCGTTATTTCCGCTTTAACCGCTTGCGAATCTCTCACTTCCGCGACAAAAGACGATCCTATTAAAGTCAGAATGCGCGCCTGCATGGTCAATGAAGCGACCGCAAAATTCAAAGCCGGCACTTTAGCAAACGCTGATATTAAAACGACCGCAAAAGAAATCAGCACCACTTGCGTTAAAAAGTTGGCTTTACAGTCCGCCGGTCTGGATACGACGGAAACAACCACTATGGCCACTTCCGTTATAGAAAATCTGCTGAAAAAATAAAATTATCAAAAAGAGGGCTTCGGCTCTCTTTATTTTTTACGGAAAGATACGGCAAAAAAGCCGTCCGTCTTTAATTCCGACGGACGAAGTCGGATTGTTTTCATTTTTAACGACCGCCCTGTTATCGAATTAAAAAGAGGACTTAAATCTTCCGCTTCAAAATCGGCATAACGTTTTAAAAAAGCATCCGCCTGATCTTCATTTTCCGCTTTATCCAAAGAGCATGTAATATAAAACAACCGCCCGCCTTTTTTGACGTAAGGAGCGGCCTTATCTAAAATTTCCGCCTGCGTTTTCACGATTGCGGCGGACTGTTCCGGTGTAATCCGCCAACGGGCGTCCGGTGATCTTCTCCACGTTCCCGTTCCCGTGCACGGAGCATCAATCAGAACCAAATCATACGTTTTCAAGTCCTGATAATCGTTCAATAAAATAATATTCGCCGCCCCCGCTCTGCTCGCCCGTTCCGGCAAATCTTTCAGCCGCTTCGGAAAAGCGTCCGCAGCGTATAAAGTCCCTTTTGCCCGCATCATCGCTGACAGAGCCAACGTTTTGCCGCCCGCACCCGCACACCAGTCAATGACCGTTTGTCCGGCCTGCGCCTGCGTTAATAAAGAAACCAACTGAGACCCTTCATCCTGAATTTCAATCAAACCATTTTGAAACAAAAAATGTTTCGCGATATTGAAGCGTTCATTCAAACGGATTCCCCACGGGGAAAAAGGCGTTTTTTCCGCTTTAATTCCCTCTTTTTCCAGTTGTTTTAAAACCGTTTCCCTGTCCGTTTTCAAGGTATTGACGCGTAAATCCACCGATGCCGGACAAGACATTGCCTCAACATCAGCCGAATCCAATCTGTTTTTCAACCAAGCGGGACATTCCAATCCCGCAGACGGCAGCGTTTCGGGCAATGTATCAAGCCATGCCTTTTCTTTTTCCGACAACGGCGCGGGAGCGTATTTGTCTCCGTTGAACAGGGACAAAGCCTCTTTATCCCGATAAAACAACAATGCCGCAGCAGCAGCCCTGCCCGTCAGATCCTCTTGCGTCAAAGAAGACAGACGGCCGTAATGACGCAATATCTGCCAAACCAAATCGGCTATATAACGTCTGTCCCGACTGCCGATATAACGGTGCGTTCGAAAATAAGCATTGATCACATTATCTGCCGGCTGTTCAAAAGAAAACAGCATATCGGCCAACTCTATAACCGTTTGCAGTCGGGCTTCGTCTTTCATGCTTCGCCTTTAAACCCCATTGCGACAACATAAAATTCCGAAGATTCCTTACGGCTTGCGGGCGGTTTGGCATGCTTGACGACTTTAAAGCGTTTTTTCATTTCATTTAACAGATTCTGTTCTGTTCCGCCCTGAAAAATCTTGGCGACAAACGCGCCTTCCGGATTGAGAATCTCGCATGCAAAAGCGTAAGCCGTTTCCAGCAGCCCCATAATCCGCAAATGGTCAATGTCTTTCATACCCGTCGTGTTCGGCGCCATATCGCTCAACACGACATCAGCCTTATGCCCGCCAAGCATTTCTTTTAAAACATCCGGCGCGGAATCATCCAGAAAATCCAACTGCGTCGTTTTGGCTCCGGCAATCGGCGCCATTTCCAATAAATCCAACCCGACGACCAACGGATTGTCCGGCGTTGATTTTACCCGTTTAACCGCGATTTGAGTCCACCCTCCGGGTGCGGCGCCCAAATCAACGACGCGTTTTCCTGCGGACAGAAAACGGAATTTATCGTCTAATTCGATCAGTTTGAAAGCGGAACGGGCGCGGTATCCTTCCTGTTTAGCCATTGCCACATAAGGATCGTTCAGCTGGCGCTGCAGCCATTGAGTCGATGCGGAGGATCTTTTCTTAGCGGTTTTAACCCGTACCGCCAACATATGGGCAGAATTTTTTTTCATTTTTTCCCTGCCTGCGCATTTTCCCGACGGATTAAATCCAGCACGATGCCTTCGCGCAGGCCGCGATCGGCGATCGTGATTTCACCGATCGGCCACATTTCGCAAATTCCCTGCAAAATCGCGCATCCCGGCAAAGACAGATCCGCCCGCTGCGTTCCGATGCACGGATGAGCTTCTTTTTCCGCATAAGTCATTTTTTCAAGCTTTTTTTTCGCTTTGGTCAAATCGTCATAACTAAGTGCCATACCGTCAACGACGGCACGATTATAAACCGGCAGTCCCAAATGAAACGCGCCGATCGTCGTAACGGTTCCCGACATAGCGATCATCTGTACTTCACCTTGTTCAATCTTGCTCATTATCCCGTATTTATCTTCAAACGGCTGAAGATAATAAAGCACTTTTTTCGTCACGGCACGATAGGCTGCCGAAGACAGTTCCTTACCCGTAAAAGCTTCGGAAACGGTAATCACGCCCAGAGGAAACGATAAGAACCCTTCGATTTTCACATGATTGTTCTGATTAATCCTTGCAAAAGACACTTCCGTCGAACCGCCGCCGATATCAAATACAACGGCATAACGGATATTGCGGTTGATCAACGGAACACATCCCGAAACGCCCAACCGGCATTCTTCTTCAAAAGAAATGATTTTTAAATCCAGTCCCGTTTCTTTTTTAACGCGTTCAATAAATTCCGCACCGTTTTTCGCGCGGCGGCAAGCTTCCGTCGCCACAAAACGCGTTCTGAGCGTTTTATATTTTTTCAATTTTTTAACGCATAATTTTAAAGCGAAAATCGTTCTTTTTATCGCACGTTCGGATAAAATGCCGTCACTGACCAATCCTTCTCCCAATCTGGTAATTCTGGAAAAAGTTTCCTTGACCGCAAAGCCTGTCGGGGTCGGGGTCGCAATCAGCAGACGACAGTTTGTCGTTCCCAAATCAATTGCGGCAAAAACGGGTTGAGCGTATTTTGCGTTTTTAGCAGCGGCAAAATGATGCTTGTTTTTAAATTTGTCCTCTTTTTTATCCACGCTTCCCCCATTAAAAAGTACTTTAATGTAGAGATTTTCTCTCTCCCTGTATAGTCTTTTTTTAAAAAAAACTGTACGGATCAACGTCCGTTTGTATCCGTATGGAGGACGGCAGGGAAACGGAGGAAAGCCAATGTCTTAAAACCCGCTGAATTTTAATTTGTTTTTCCGTCTGCAAAAGCAGTCTGTAACGGTATTTTCCCCTTAACAACGCCAGCGGCGCCGGAGCGGGCCCCAGCACGCGCATACCATTGCCGGACGGAGCGGTTTTCCCCAACAAAGCCGCCGCGCGCTGCGTTTGTTCCTGAGAACTGCCGCTGACAATTAAAGCGGCCAAACGTCCGAACGGCGGCATTTTCAGCATTTGTCTGCTTTGCGCTTCCGCCGATAAAAATTGTTCGGCACTGCCCGTCTTCATCGCCCGCATAATCTGATTTTCGGGATCAAACGTTTGTAAAAAGACTTGTCCTTTTTTTTCGGCACGACCGGCACGGCCCGCCACCTGATGCAGCATCTGAAACGTCCGTTCCCCCGCTCTCAAATCGCCGCCGGACAGGCCCAAATCCGCATCAATGACGCCGACCAAAGTCAAATCGGGAAAATGATGCCCTTTGGTTAGGATCTGCGTTCCGATAACAATATCCGCTTCGTGATCATGAATCCGCCGCATCAGCTCCGCCATTTCAGAGGCGCTCGCATTCAAATCACTGGTAACAACCAACTGTTTGGCTTCAGGAAAACGAAGCGTGATTTCCTCGCTGATGCGTTCGACGCCGGGACCGCAGGAAGCCAGTTCCGCTTCGCCGCAGACAGGACAAATTTCCGGAACGGGCAAAGAATATCCGCAATGATGACATTCCAACCGGCGCCCGTTTCTGTGTTCAACAAGCCACGCCGAACAATGCGGGCATTGAAAACGATGTCCGCATTTGCGGCACAAAACCAAAGGCGCATACCCTCGCCTGTTCAGGAATAAAAGCGCCTGTTCCCCTTTTTCCAAAGTTGTTTTCATTTCATTGATCAAAACAGGCGACAAAAAGCTTTTTGCTTCCCCGATTTTTTCCGGAGCGTCACGCCGCATATCGATTAAGTGTATGTCCGGCAGAACGGCCTGACCGAAACGGTTGGGCAGCACGACTTCTTTATATTTGCCCGTCTGAACGTTGATTCTGGTTTCCAAAGACGGCGTCGCCGAAGATAAAACAATCGGAATATTTTCCAGCTTTGCCCGAACGACCGCCATATCGCGCGCCTGATAAACGACTCCGTCCTCCTGTTTGTAGGATGCGTCGTGTTCTTCATCAACGATAATCGCGCCCAGTTCCGGAAAAGGCAGAAACAATGCCGACCGTGCGCCGGCCAAAACGCGCACTTCGCCTGTCAAGACGGCTTTCCACGTTTCGCGGCGCACCCTTTGACTCAAATCGGAATGCCACACGGCCGGCTTTGTTCCGAAACGGCGTTCGAACCGTTCCAGCCACTGTCCCGTCAATCCGATTTCCGGCAACAGAATCAAGGCTTGCTTCCCTTGTTTTAAAGCCCGCGCGATCATATCAAAATAAACTTCCGTTTTTCCCGATCCGGTCACGCCGTTCAACACACATACACCAAAGCCTTTGCCGACCATTTCGGACAAAGCGTCGGCCGCCTTTTTCTGTTCGGCGGACAAGGAAACACCCGTCAAATCAGTCTGCGGCGCGGCAAATTCAAGCGGCTTGATTTTTTGCCTGACCAGTGCTCCCGCTTCGGCCAATCCTGTCACAACGCCTGAAGAAACACCCGCTTGTCTGGCGATTTCCGCCGCCGTTTCGGGCGCATCGGAAACATAATCCAAAACCTTTTTGCGCGCCGGAGTCATCTTTAAATCCGCAGGAATTTCCCCTTTAACGAATCCGAAAGTTTCTCCGATACCTTGGAAAACGTCATCAATGCTCATCGCCATTTTCAACACGGCGCCGGGAGCGAAAAGCGTGTAATCCGACACCCAGTCGATCAATTTCCTGTTTGCCGGCGTCAAAACCGGCATATCGTACACGGAAAGAATGTTTTTCAGCCGCGAATCGTCCACGGAGTCGTTTTCACCGTTATCCCAAACGACTCCCGTCATCACCCTTGCCCCGAACGGCACGCACACAAAGCGGCCGACATCAGGAAAAGCAAGGCTTTCGGGCACGGTGTAATCGAACGCTCCGGCCAGCGGCAACGGCAACAAAACATGCAATCGCTTTTTATTTAATTGATTCTCGGCCGACATTTCCTTACACTCTTTAAATCAGTTTCAATTTACTAACATTAAGGTGAGATTCTCAAATGAAATTTTTTGTCGATACAGCTGATTTGAATGAAATTAAGGATTTGGCCGCCACCGGTATGGTTGACGGCGTTACGACAAACCCGTCTTTGGCCGCTAAACAGGGTATGAACTTCAAGGAACTGATCGCGGAAGTCTGCAAAGTCGTCCCCGGTCCCGTTTCCGCCGAAGTTACCGCTCTGGATTATGAAACAATGATGAAGGAAGCCGATGTCCTGCGCAAAATCGCGCGCAACATCACGATCAAAGTCCCTCTGACTCAGGACGGTTTGAAAGTCTGCCGCGCTCTGTCTTCCGAAGGAACGATGGTCAACGTGACGCTGTGCTTCACCTGCGGTCAGGCTATTCTGGCGGCCAAAGCCGGCGCGACATTCGTTTCCCCGTTCGTCGGCCGTTTGGACGATTTGGGCGTCAACGGCATGCAGTTGATTGAAGACATCCGTATGGTCTATGACAACTACGATTCCTTCAAAACGCAGATTCTGGTCGCTTCCGTCCGCAGTCCGGAACACATCATCAACGCCGGCAGAATCGGCGCCGATGTCGTGACGGCTCCTCCGAAAGTGATTCGCCAGCTCTACCATCACCCGCTGACCGATTCCGGTTTGAAGACGTTTGCGGAAGACTGGGCGAAAACGGGTCAGTCCATTCTGTAAAAAAAGATGGATTGTTCTTATGCAATCCTTTAGAATCCGAGGAAGAAATTCCTCGGATTTTTTAGGCATTTATCATGGCAAAACTGTATGAACCCGAAAATGTCGACATTCACTACGCGGCGGACGACCGTTTAATGACCGCAATCGAAGAATGGCAGCGCTGGCTGAAATTCGAACGCCGGTGTTCGGGCCATACGGCGGCGGCTTACGGACGCGACTTGGCCGCTTTTCTTGATTTCATACAAGAATATGTCGGCAAAACGCCCTCTTTCGCCGTGTTGCAAAAAATGGAGGTAACGGATTTCCGCGCTTATCTGGCCGCCAGAACGCAGGAAGGCATCGGACGGTCGTCTTTGGCGCGCAATATGTCCACTTTGCGCAACTTCTTTAAATTTCTGGAGCGCAACGCATTGTTGTCCAATCCGGCCATCAGTGTTATTCACTCCCCCGCCGCGCCGAAAACTCTGCCGAAACCGCTGACACGGGAGCAAGCTTTCAACGTCATTAAAACAGCCGCTGAACTGCAGGAAGATTTATGGCTGAAAAAACGTGATATGGCGTTTGTCGTCCTGCTGTACGGATGCGGCCTGCGTATCGGCGAAGCGCTTTCCCTTGACGTGAAAGACCGCCCGAAATCCGATATGATGACGATTTACGGCAAAGGCAAAAAGGAACGCGTCGTGCCCGTGTTACCTTTCGTCCGCACGGCGATTGAGGAATACCTGAAAGAACGTCCAGACGGCGCGCCGGCCGCCTCCCCCCTGTTCATCGGCGCCAGAGGCGAACGCGTCAATCCCGGAGTGATGCAACGTCAAATGCGCAAAATCAGGGATATGCTCGGATTGCCGGAAACGGCGACGCCGCACGCTTTGCGCCACAGCTTTGCCACGCACCTGCTTTCCGGCGGCAGCGATTTGCGCACGATACAGGAATTGTTGGGACATTCTTCTTTATCCACGACGCAAAAGTATACCGGCATCGATGCCGACCGTATGATGGACGTTTACGTTCACGCCCACCCCCGCGCCAAGAAATAGGGAGTTTATTTAATGGATTGTCTGATCCAACTGATTTTTCTTTTGTTTTTTCTCAGCGTAGCGGTTCTTACGTTTATATCAAGATCGGATCAAGGAAGAGAATTTTGGGGACATTTTTTCAAAAAATACTGGTATCTTCCGGTTCTTCTGCCCACTCTGCCTTTAGCGATAAACTTCTTTATAGAAGGTCCGAATTACGGTTTTAATCCGGATTATGTTTTCGATTGTCAACGTGCAACGAAAAAATGCGAATATCATCAGTCGATGCTTTTCGATGAGAAACTGTATCCGGTAGATACTTACGATATTTCAAAAGCGACAAGCGCCAAAGTCAAAAGATTTTCCAGTCCCCTGCAATATAGCGATTATTATGAAATCGTTTTTGTGTCAGCCGACGGCGAATTCTACATGCCCGGCTGGTTTCCCTCTTTTGAAGAAGCAAAAGAGGAAGCCGCCAAAATCAATTCTTTTCTTAAGAATAAGAAAAAGAATACGTCTTACCGTTATGAACATTTCACCCCGCAAACCAGTTTTACTTTCAGCGATATTGTCATCTTCATTGCCGGCATAGGAATTGTTCTTTACGGTATTCGTCTGTATAAAAAAAAGAAAGAAGAAAAAACAGGTACAAGTACAGGTACAGGAACATTTTTCCGCTCCCTCTCGCTATCATAAAAATCCGTACCTTTGCTTTGCTGCCGCTCTGTTTTTCTTATGTTCCTTACTGTTTGACGATATGTATTCCACTTTTGATTGTCAGAGCGACACACAAAAATGCGAATATTATTCTTCAACGTTGATAAATTGGAAAATGAAACTGGCCAATACGTATGATATTTCCGAAATCATACGAGCAGAAGTCAAAAGAACGAGTCGGAAGCGGCGTCTTTATGATAATCATCCCTATCGCATCAGGTTTGTTTCCAGCAACAAATCCTTTTCAATGCCTCAGGAATTTTCGTCATTCGACGATGCGGCAAACGAAGCGGTAAAAATCGACGCCCTTTTAAAAAAGAAAGGAGGCGTCCTATCACTATGAAGCGTCAAGACCGACATTTGAGACTGTTTTTCACATCATCATCACGCCATCCTTATTTCTTTATGGTCTTATCCTGTATGGAAGAGAAAAAGAAAGAAAAAGGGGAGAAAAAAAACAAAGAACTGTTTTTCCCACCCTTCTCCGACGCAAGCCTCATTCCGTAAAAAAGGATGATACGGATGTCTGATTTTTTTATCTTATTTTCCACTGCGGTTCTTGTTCTTTAAGGAGAAGAAGTTTTTCATGCCGACGACTTTTTTGCATATCCTGCTTGTTCCTTTGCTTGTTTCCTGGATTCTTTTCATCACGCTGTTCATCCTGTTTAAAAAGAAAGGGTTGCGCCTGAATGAAAAACAAAGCTGGCATTTCAAGGCGCTGCTCATCTCCGTCGTTCTTGTTTTCGGCTTCTTCTTTTTCTTTAAAGATCAGGATTTTATTTTCGACTGCCGGCGCGAAACGCAAAAATGCGAATATTATCATTCGACATTGGCTGACAAAGAATTAAGGCCCGCCGGAACTTTCGATATTTCCGACGTCAAAAATATAGAAATCAGGGAACGTTATCGCCGCCGGAAGTCCGGTTATAAAGATTATTATTACAAAATCGCCTTCGTTTCCGCCGACGGCGGTTTCGAAATGCCCTACGATTTTTCGTTTCGCGACGACGCGCGGGACGAAGCCGCTAAAATCGGCGCCTTTCTGGAAAAAGATCAGGACGTTTATCATTATGAACGGATACGGTCGGCGCAAGGGAACTTCCTGTTATATTTTATGATCGGGATTTTTGCCGAAACCATCGCCGTTGCGGGTTCCATTCTGTTCGGGGTCAATTTGTTTATGGCGGCACGGGAAAACAAAAAGAAAAAGAACATTTGACAGCTTTTCGGAAAACCGGAGGACGGATATGGAACTGCTTGCTGTTTTTGGAAAAATATTCACGTCATCATGGATTGTTTTCCTTCTTCTTTTGGTTTATGCGCGGATATTTGCGCCCGAAAAGTTAAAATCTTTCGCAAAAGAAATGAAACAATACGCCGTTTTCCTCTTGCTTCTTTTAACCGGAACGGTCGTTTGGTTCACTTTTTTTGAAGATGCCGAATTCCGTTTCGTCTGCCGGAAAGAAACGCAGCGTTGCGAATATCATCATTCCTCCCTTTTTAACAAAGAATTGCGAATCGCCGACAGTTTCGGTCTTGACGGAATAAACAATGTTGAAATCAAACGGCATACGCGCTACGCAGGCAGAAGAAAGGCGAGACGCCCTTACTACGTCGTCGGCTTTTCCGGAAACGGAAAAAGCTTTGAAATGCCGAAAAAATTCAATTATCAAAGCGACGCGCAGAAACAGGCGGCTTTGGCGGGCGCTTTTCTGCACACGGACGTTCCCGAATACGTTTATACGGAATCTACGGATTCCGCGGAAGGAATGAAAGTCGTTTCCATGTTTATTTTGTACGGCACCACAATTATGGCTTGTTTTTCCCTTCTTTCAAAGTTGTTTGAAAAACAAGATAATGCTAATATGAAACGGCAAAAGAGGCGTTAGAAAACGGCTTCCTTATTTTTATACGGAAGCCTGAAATAAGCTCCGCCGACAGAAAGAATATGCGGAAATAAAAAGGAAGAAAGGAAAAAATATGGACGATTTAGTGTCATCTGTCGCGGGAATCGCCGCCGCATTCGGGGGCGTCTTTATCCTTTTACTGCTTTTTATGCGTCGGCAAGGATTGACTTTTACCAAAGAAGAAAAGTTTTTTTTTCATAATACTTATTTTTTTCGGCGGCGTAGGATATTTTTTCTTTTTTGAAGATGTGGATTTCATTTTCAGATGCGGAAAAGACACACAGCGTTGCGATTACCATCATTCGACGCATTATAACAAAAACATCCGTCTGGCCCGTTCCTTTGATTTATCCGGCATCAAAGAAGCCGGAATCGTCCCGCACAAACGTTCCTGCGGCCGCCACTGTTCCAAAACCGTTTACAGGATCGTTTTCAACGGGGAAAACAATTCCTTTGAAATGCCGAAGGATTTCGATTTCAAGGAAGACGCCGAAAGACAGGCCGCCCGCGCCGCGGCTTTTTTGCAGACGGATAAACCGTATTACGCATATAAGGAAATAACACCGAATAATACGAAAAATTATTCGATTATTCTCCTTCCGTTGTTTCTTTCCGTTATTCTGAGTATGTTCGGATCGTTGACGGCATTAACTAAAATCTTTCAGCGCAAAAAGAAGGAAAAATACCTCGAATATCGGAAAAAAGAAAAAATACCCGATGAATGATGCTTTATTGCCGTTTATGATAATTCCCCCATCCATGCAGCATTCAGTGTCTTTTCTCCTTTAGTAAAAAGAATAAAGCCATTTCTTTTATCTGCTCCGTCGGGTATAATGAAAGAAATTTTAACGATGATACGGAGATATTGAGTGCAAAAAAATAAAAAAGAATCAGAAAAACAAAGCCTGATCGTTCTTTTTATTTTATTTCTGATTCCCGGTTATATGTATTTTTTCAGCGACCGCTCAATGTATTTTGAATGCATGAAAGAAACAATGGTTTGTACCTACAGCCATTCCACCGAATACGACAAAACGATGCGCCCGGTAAAAACATATAATCTTTCACAGAACATGTATGCAAAAATCACCAGACACAAACGACGCAAAAGCGGTTTTTATTACACGGTGGATATGACCGGAACAAACGGCTTTTTATTCAAAATTCCCCACGATTTTACGAACGACTCTGAGGCGCAGAACGAAGCCCGCAAATTCAATCATTTTTTATCTTCTTCTCAAAAAAATTACGCTTATTTTAAGATGCCGTCCGAAATATCTCCGGTCAAACTCTTCTTCCTTCTCAACCTGTTTTTAGTTGCCGTCGCTCTGTTCTCTTTCCGAAAAAACATTCGAAGCGATTCAAACGGTACTGTAAACCATTCGGAAATTTCCGATATAGATGAGGAAATCAGAAAAAATTTAAAAGAAGAAGGCCTGTCGGACGAAGAAATCGAGGCTTTTCTGAAAGAATTGAATGAAGAAACCGATCGAGAACTTACCCTTTCCGACCCTAACGACGATGTTATTCAACGCTCTAAAAACATTTAGAAAAAAGAGAACTGTAAAAATTATCCCCGATAAAGCAGTTGGAAGAAAGACCGAATCTTTTCCGATCGCTAACCGGCTCAAACACAGATTTTACATAACAATATAGGTTGATTTTATGACTGATATTTTACACATTGTTTTTTCCGTCTTTGCCGTTTTTTTCATAATTGAAGCGGCGCTGTATCAGTATATCAAAGGAAAACGAAGCAAGCTTCCGAAAAGATTGAATAAAAAAATCAATGAATATTTGATTGTTTATCTGATTATTTTTTTGCTGTTTTCCGGATACCTTTATTTCTTTGAAGAACGGTCTTTTTATCTGGAATGTCAAAAAGACGCGATGACATGCACTTACTCTCACACGACTTATTTCAACAAAGAAATGAGCGTTATCGAAAGATACGATATTTCCCGTACGGAATTTGCCCGCGCTAAAAAGAACAGCCGCATAGGCAGACACGGCAGAAAAACCTTTTATACGGTGGAATTGGTTGAAAAGGATAAAAGCTTCAGTTTTGCGCCGCATTGCAACAACATACATACGGCTGAAAAAGAAGCCATAAGATTCAACCGGTTTTTGCGCGGCACGGAAAAATTATATACTTTCAAAATGAATTCTTCTGCCGGTTCTTTTGGTTCAACAATCGGATTTATGGCCTGCCTGTTTGCAATTTTTCTGGAAGCCCGTCTGTTCTGGCATTTGGTCGAGGCCGCCGTCAGAGAACATAAAAGAAGAGACAACCACCCGAACAAAGAAGACATACCGCCGCAGAATGATGTCATTCAACGCAATCGGTAATCTCTTATCCGATCCAAGCGGGAAACATATCTTTCAGTGACGTGTAAATAAATTCAACCGCCAAAGCGGCCAGCAGCATACCGCACAAACGCCCGATGATATTCAGTCCGGTCTGCCCCAAAACAGCCGCTAATTTGTCCGCCACGCGCAGCAACAGCCACGCGACCGTCGCAACAGCCAAACCGGAACAAAGTACCGCAATCAAATGTGGCAACGACTTATCCATCTGTGTCGCAATCACCATAGCGGAAATCGAACCGGGACCGGAAATCACCGGAATAGCCAACGGCATAACGCCGATCGCTTCACGATTTTCCGCTTCAGCCTGTTCTTCCTTTGTGTGACGCTTTTCAGACGCTTTCATCATACCGAACGCAATCGACATCAGCAAAATTCCGCCGGCAATTCTGAACGAGTTCAAGCTGACACCGAACATATCCAGCAAAGCGCTGCCGAAAAAAGCGGATGAACATAAAACGCACGCCACCGCTATTCCCGTTTGACGGGCTATTCCCGCTTTTTCGCGCCGTCCCATTCCGTCTGTCAGATTGATAAATACGGGAATCGCCGACTGCGGCGCGCATACGGCCAGCATCGCCAATGAAAAATGCAGAAAATCAACAAACCAAGACAACATGCGTATTCTCAACAAACGGTTAGAACGGCTTTATTATTAGCACTTTTTCCTAAAAAAGAAAGTTGATAAAAAAATAAAACAATTCCTTTAATTTTTTATTGACATCAGCGGTAAGGCTTGCCACTTTCTCACAAGAGCTTCTTTAAAATTAAAAAAAGCCCGCAAAAAATAGAAAAATCCTTATAGGAAAAACAAAAATGAATTTTCTTTATTTTTCTCCGAATTTTCCGACCTACGGGTGGAAATTCTGCCGCTATTTAAAAGAAAACGGCGTTAATGTATTGGGAATCGGCGATCAAGGATATGATGAACTGCAGCCGGAATTAAAAGATGTTTTAACCGAATATTACCGCGTTGATAATTTACAGGACTATGACCAGGTTTATCGCGCTGTTGCCTGCCTGATCCATCACCACGGTAAAATCGATCGGATTCAATCCAACAACGAATTTTGGTTGATTACGGAAGCGATGTTAAGAACCGATTTTAACATCGAAGGCGTCAAATATCCGGAAATTCTGAACCACAAACAAAAATCCAGAATGAAAGCTTTCTTTAAAAAGGCCGGCGTTGCCTGTGCTGACTATTGCCTGCCTAAAAATTTTGCGGACGGCAAAGCTTTCACGGATAAACACGGATTTCCCGTCGTTGTCAAACCTGATGACGGAGTCGGCGCCTGCGACACTTACACACTGCATACCGAATCGGAAATGGCCGATTTTTTTGCTCAGAAGCCGGATGTGCAATATATTATGGAAACCTTCATTGACGGCCATGTCGAAACATTTGACGGCTTGACCAATCATGACGATGAAATCGTTTTCTGCGCCAGTCAGGTGTATCACCAGTCTTTGATGGATACCGTCGTCAATGATGACTGCATTATGTACCACACCGACAAAGAAATGGCGGAAGATATACGCAAAGCCGGAACGGCAATCGTCAAAGCGTACGGCATCAAAGACATTTTTTTCCACTTTGAATTTTTCCGTACGACCGATAAAAAAACAGGGAAAACCAAGGTAATGGCTTTGGAAGTCAATATGCGTCCGCCCGGCGGCATGATTACGGAAATTTATGAAGCATCTCATGACGTAAATATTTATAAAGCCTGGGCCGATACGCTGATCAAAGGCCGCCCCGAAGGCGATATGAGTCAAAAGCGTTATGCCGCTTTTGCCAGTCGAAAATTCCGCTTTAATTATGTTTACACGCACGAAGCCATTCTGGCCAAATACAGCGATCATATTATGGAGCATATGCCGATTGAAGGAATCACCGCCCGCGCGATGGGAGACTATATTTATCTGATTTATGCGGATACTCTTGAAGAAATCAACGAAATCATTGACGCCGTAAATGCGCGCGTTTGAAGGAAAAAGACAAATGAAAGAAGAATACTTTAAAGAATGGTCGTCCTGTCTGGATCGGGATATGGAATTTAAGGTTTACGGTCATACCGGCAAACCCGTTCTGGTTTTTCCGCCCGGATGCGGCCGCTTTTGGCACTATGAATATCATGGGATGGTGAACATTTGCGCGCCTTATATTGAAGACGGACGGATTCAGCTGTTCTGCATTGACGGTATTGATTGGGAATCTTGGGAAAAGAAAGACGGCAATCCGTATGACAATATGCAGATGCAGGAAAGATACTTCAATTATACGGTTGAAGAATTCATTCCCCGCATCAAAGAAATCAGCCGCGACGCCAACGGCGGTGAAGAAATAGGTATTCTGGCAACCGGCTGTTCCATGGGGGCGACCCACAGCGCCAATACGTTTTTCCGCCGTCCCGATCTGATCGATTCCGTGATTGCGCTCAGCGGATTATACGGTCCCAGATACTTCTTGGGCGATTATGTGGACGAAAATGTTTATAAAAACAGCCCGCTGTATTTCCTGCCCGATATTTATGATGAAAATTATCTGAATCAAATGCGCCGCGCCCGTCTGGTGTTCTGCGTCGGCCAAGGAGCATGGGAAGACCCGATGATTGAAGAAACGGGACGCTTAAAGCAAATTTTGGAAGAAAAACGGATTCCGGCTTTTATCGATTTTTGGGGAAAAGACGTGAACCACGACTGGGATTGGTGGTATGTCCAACTGCCCTATTTTTTGGACAAGGTATTGGCCTGATCAAAAAAGCTCCCGATAACGGGAGCTTTTTTTGTTCAATTTTCTTCCGGCAGATAATCATGCAAAATAACCGCAAGATTCATCAGCGTTTTTTTCTTTTTCGGCGTTAAATCTTCGATCGCGTCCTGCAAAATATCATCCACATCGGGATTATCGCCTAATCCCAGCATCTCGCTGAGTTCGTCGCACTCGTCCATTTCCATTTGGAGCAATGACAGCGCGTCTTCCGGCACGTCCGTATCCAATCCGAACATTGCATTCACCGCGGAATAGTCCTCATGTTCTTCTTCATGCCCGCAGGCGCAATGATCGTGATGATGTCCGCAGAATTTTCCTTCATCGTGTTCATCAGAATGATGACAATGACAATGATGTTCTTTTTTCATTTGACTTATCCTTAAACTATCGACACATAAACAGAGCTAATGCGGCGATCGCCGCCGTTTCCGCCCGCAAAATCCTTTTTCCCAAATCCATTCCCGCCGTATATGGCGTCTTTTTGATTAAGACCCGTTCCGCTTCGGAAAAGCCCCCTTCAGGTCCGACCAAAAAAGCCGCGGAAGTCAATTCTTTAAAAACCGTTTCAGCCTTTTTTCCCTGTCCCGTTTCATCTAAATGAATCAGCAGCGGCTTCGTTTCATTTTGCTGTTCCAGCAGTTCTTTTAAAGAAACCGGTTCCAAAATTTCAGGCACATCCAAACGTCGGCATTGTTCACAGGCCTCAATCGCAATCAAACGCAGTCGGTCCGTATTCACACGTTTAGCCGCCGTATATTCCGTTATTACGGGAATAATTTGCGTCACCCCCAATTCAGTCGCTTTTTCCACAACAAGATCCGTACGGTCTCGCTTTAACGGTGCAAAATACAATCGCACATCATATTTTTCCGGCTGCCCGCGCAGCAAACGACAAATTTGAATTTCTGCGCTTTTTTTATCCAGTGCCGACAGCACTGCCGAAAACTCGCCGTTTTTGCCGTCAAAAACAAACAGCTCCGCCCCCGGCTGCGCTCTGAGTACGTTTCTTAAATAATGCGTCTGTTCCAGCGTCAGAAAAACGGTTGCGCCGACTGCCAGCGGCTGATCAATGAAAAGGCGAATTTGCATTTACTCGACAGACCCTTCCGACGGAACCAGATAAGCGTCTGCATTTACATCATCAAGCTGTTCCGGCTGCATATATTGTTCCGCATATTCGCGATAGACGCCGGACGTTAAAAACAAATTGAACAAATCCGGATCCAAATGTCCGCCTTTGGCCATATCGGACATAATAGCGACAATCTCTGACAGCGTTTTGACTTTTTTATACGGTCTGTCGCTGGCGGACAAGGCTTCAAAAACATCCGCCAGCCCCAAAATACGCGCCGGAATCGACATTTGATTCCGTTTCAAATGATTAGGAAAGCCCGTTCCATCCATATGTTCATGATGCCCGGCCGCATATTCGACCACGTTTTTAACATAAGAAGGAAACGGAATTTCTTTCAGCATTTCGATTGTCGCGTCAATATGCGAGTTGATCTTTTTAGATTCTTCCGCCGTCAAAGTACCGCGGGGAATAATCAGATTATGCACTTCGCCGCGGTTGCACCCGCCAAAAACATGATCGGGGCGATCTTCCAACAAGGGTTCTTTCGGATTTACTTTAGGCGGCATATTATCTTTAATGCGATCCATTTCATCCCAGGACAACCCCAGCGTTTTATCAAAATGACGATAATAGGTCTGTTTGCCGATCTCATAAATTCTTTGAATATCATCATCTGACAACGGAGTATATCCGAGGTTTGAAGCTGCTAAAAAAGAAAAATCATCCTTCAGTTTTTTGATGCGCGCATTAAATTCCCCCAGCAGCTGTTCTTTCGGAGCCGCAGATGCCAATCTTTTTTTCAAATATTCAATGTGCACGTCCCGATAAAGGATTTCAAAGCGGGTACGAATTTCATGAATACGGTTATTGACGGTTTCAAGCTTTGTCGCTTTATCCAGAATATATTCCGGTATTTTCATTTTGCCGCAATCGTGCATCCAACTGGCCAGATGAAAAGCGTACCATTCATTATCCGACAGTTCAAAATCCTTAAAAGGCCCGTCCTGGTCCATTTCTGCAGCGAATGCCATCATACGGGCAATGACCGGAACCCGCTGACAATGGGCGCCGGTATAAAGGGATTTATCGTCAATCGCGCGGGCAATAACTTCCAGAAAAGATTCCAATAAATTTCTTTGAGATGTCAGCAGCAGCTGATTATCAATCGCCACGGCCGCATGAGAAGCCAAAGCTTCGACCAATCTTTGCACGGATTTTGAAAAAGGTATTGTTTCGCCGGAAGAAGCCCGGGCATTAATCAGCTGCAAAACAGCGACAACCTGCCCTGTTCTGGTTTTCAGAGGAACGGTTAAAAACGACTTTGACCGATATCCGGATGATTCGTCAAACTTATGCGTTCCCGAAAAATCAAAGGGCGTTGAATCGTCATACGCATCTTTGACATTCACGATCTGCTCGGTCAAAGCGGCATAGGTCGAGATATTTGAATGATTAGGTTCGTTTGTTTCGGGATCATAAAGATACAAAGGAGGAAACGGCGTCGTCTTCTTTTCCGAAGTGCCGCCCATTCTGATCCCCAACTTATCATTGCGCAAAACGGAAAAGATCAGCTGATTGTGTTCGGGATCCATCAGATAAAGCGTCCCGCCTTCGGCATTGCAGAATTCCTGCGCCGTTGTCAAAATACGCTCCATCAGGACATCCATATCCTGTTCCGACGAAAGAGCTATGCCGATATCAAACAAGCGATCTAATTCTTCTGCCGACAGAGAAACCGTCTCCTCCGCCTCCCGATCGCTAATCATAAGCCCCCCCTTAATTTTTATATTTTTGGTTATTATCTCATCTCTTACAGGCAATGTCAAAAGCTTCCCTTATTCTTTTTTCAATAAAACAAAAGCTTAGACTGCTTTGTAATCGAAAATTAATGAAAGATAAACTGTTTTTAATTAGCATAAAAATATATTTTGTTATCACGCGAGGAAAGATAAAAATGGCTTTATTCAGCGATAAAAAAAGCAATTCCGCAGATGAGCATTCATCAAATCAACCCACTCCCGTTTCTTTTTCCCAATTAATTTTATTGATTTGTATTTTCGGCGTTTGTCTGTCGTATTTGCTTTCTGCGGCGGTTGTTTCCGGCCGGTTTATCGAATACAGGATTCCTTTGTTTTTAATGGAATTGCCGTCAGGTATGGTTTTTGGTTTGGCTTGTTCTTTGTTTTTGGCCGTACTGGCCGGATTGGCATTGCAAAGATCTCTGACCGCGGACGGCTCGTCCAAAAGCGTTTTGAGCAAATCTCAAAAAATCAGTTATTTCTTTTCCCTGATAACAACTCTCTGCTTCACGTCTTACTGCTGCGCTGTTTTTGTTCATTATTTAAAAACAGGCGTTTTTTTGTCTGAATGTTTATATCTGTTCTTTTTGTACGCTTGCGTTTTAGGCGCTCATTTCAAAGCCAGGAAAAGTTCTCTGGCGCATTTATTCACCTCGGCCGCATTTGTTTTAATCCTGATTGTCACCGCGTTTTACAGCGGCATTGCTTCCGCTAAAATCGAAAACAAAAAAATCGGCTATGTCAACGGCGAACCCTTCCTGCTGGTCAGCGCTCAAAGACAAAACTACCTTTTAGTCGGATTAGACATCACGACGAACAAACCCAACGGTAAAATTACCGTTTTGCCTTCTCAAAACGCCATTATGGAACAAACGACTTTTATGCCTTCAAAAACAAAGAGATAAAAATGACAGAAACACTTTCTCTTTCAAACGCAATCAGTTTTTTACTTGAACACGCAAAAAAAAACGGAGCAGACGCAGCGGAATCGTTCGGAATAGACAGTACGACAATCAGTGCGGAATGCCGTCAGCAAAAAACGGAAACGCTCGAATATGCGCAAACCGCCGCCGTTGACCTGCGCGTTTTTTGCGGTCGGCGGCAATCCGTTGTTTCTTCCTCCGTTTTGGAAAAGAATGCTTTAAAAGAGTTAGCCGAACGCGCCGTACAAATGGCTGAAATCGTGCCGGAAGACCCGTATTGCGGATTGGCGGCCCCCGCTTTGCAAGCGCAAAACTTTCCCGAATTGGATATGTATGATGCGGCCGAAACAAGCACGCAAGACTTGTTGAATCTGGCATTAGAGGCCGAAGATGCCGCATTGTCCGTCAGCGGCGTTTTTCAATCCGACGGTGCGGGAGCAAACGTTGACAAATCACATATCATTATGGCGTCCACAACGGGTTTCAGGCGGGAATACGACCGTTCATCCGCTTCCTTTTCCGTATCTGTGATTGCGGCGGACAGTGACGGCAATAAGGAAATGGATTACGATTATTCCTCCGCCGTTTATTTTTCCGACCTGGAAACACCGGAACAAATCGGAAAGAATGCGGGAGAACGCGCGGTAAAGCGGCTTCATTCCCGAAAAATAGCTTCGCAGACAATGGATGTGGTTTTTGAACCGCGGTTAGCCCGGGGATTGATCGGAACTCTAACCGGAGCAATCAACGGCGCGGCTGTCGCCAGAGGAACATCCTTTTTAAAAGACAGTCTGAATACGCAGCTTCTGCCTGCGGAACTGTCTCTGTTTGAGAATCCGCATAAAAAGCATGGGCTTCATTCCCGCCCCTGCGACGCGGAAGGATTGCTTTGCCAACCATGCACATTGGTAAAAAACGGCGTTTTGACAACTTGGCTGTTAGATCTGCACTCCGCAAGAAAATTAAATCTGCCTCCGACAGGCCACGCCGCCAGAGGAATAGGCGGGCTGCCTCATCCTTCGGCATCCAACCTGACCTTGACAGGAGGGACGGCAACGCCTGAAGAACTGATCTCAAACATTGAAAAAGGTCTTTATGTCACACAATTATTCGGTCAGGGCGTCAATATGATCACCGGCGATTACAGCCGCGGCGCGGCCGGATTCTTAATTGAAAACGGACAAATCACCGTTCCGGTCAGTGAAGTTACCGTAGCGGGCAATTTAAAAGATATGTTTAAAAGTATGATCGCGGCTAACGATTTAAATGACCGCTATGCCGTTGATGTGCCGACCTTGTGTATTCCTCATCTGTCCGTAGCGGGGAAATAAATATGGCGTTAGATAATTTTACGGGATTGGAACTTTGGCGGCAGACGATTTTTGAAATTGTTCGGCAAACGGAAAACGATGAAGATCTGTCCTCGCGTCAAATGGCCATTTTGTTGAACGTTTATTTGACAGATCCGCCGCATACGGTACGCGCTTTAGCGGCCGATTTAAATATTTCCAAACCAGCCGTTTCCCGCGCGGTCGATAAACTGAGCGCTTTAGGATTGATCACTCGGCAAATTGATGAAAAAGACCGCCGCTCCGTCAATCTGCTGCGAACGATTAAAGGCGCTCAATATGCCATGAAACTGGGTGACACCATCGCCGAAAAGGCGCGCGGACTGCTGACGGCTTCTTCCGCGGAAAACGGATAGTTTTACGGCAGGATTTTCAGCCATTTGTTAATTAAAATGACCGCCTGAACGGTAAAAACCGTTTCCAGAATATCGTGCAGACGCTGAACGCCTTTTTTTTGACAGGCGTGAACGTTAAACGGCTTGTGCATCAGAAAGGTAATGATGAAAACAAGCGCGAAAAAAATCAGTTGGTATTTCATTTTCATTCCGGAAAATAAAGCATTGCGGAAAACGGAACGTCCAGTTTTTTACGGCCGTTCAGATTGCCGATTTCCAACGCCGTAACGGCGCCGACGACATTTCCGCCGACCTGACGCAACAAGGCGACGCCCGCCGCCAAAGTCCCGCCGGTCGCCAGAACGTCGTCAATGACGACCAGACGTTCCGACGGATCGAAATCTTCCGTGCGGCATTCCATTTCATCCGTGCCGTATTCCAGTTCATAAGAATACCTGACAACGTTTCCGGGCAATTTGGACGCTTTGCGCAACAGTGACAGACCTATTCCCAAATTCGCGGCGACGGGCGCGGCGAAAATAAAACCTTTTGAGTCAATCGCAAACAATCTGTCCGGCGAATACTGTGCGACAAGACGAGTCATTCTTTGCACCGTTATTGCAAACGCTTCCGGCGTTTTAAACAATCCCGTTATATCGTAAAAGTTCACCCCTTCCTTTGGAAATCCGGGGTAGGTCGGCACACACGCCTTTAAATCGAATTCCGTCATTGTCATTCCTCCTTAATCTACAGCAACAAATCCAAATTTTTCCGAACGCGCGGGGGACGCTTCATACGTTCCCAACACCTGAACGCTTAAAGTCGCGCGGCGCAGTTCCTCCAACGTTTTCACGCCCGTAGCGTCATATTGGTTCATCGCCAGATCAACATAGAACACGGGTTCCGAATGGTGAACACCCGTCATATACGTTTCCAATTTGGTCATATTGATGTTATGGGCCTGAAACACTTTCAGCGCATCAACCAAAGCGCCGGCGATATGTTGAGTTCTAAAAACGAGCGTTGTAATCGGATGAGCGTGAATTTCTTCGGCTTTCAGCGGCGTTTTGCGCAAAAACAAGAAACGAGTCGTATTGCCGGAAGCATCTTCAATATTTTCTTTCAAAATTGTCATGCCATAGCGCACCGCTCCGGCCGGAGCAATCACAGCGACATTCGGCGTCATTTCCTGCGCCAGATCGCGCGCGGCTCCCGCCGTATCCCAGGATTCACGCTGACGGGCGTTCGGCAGATTCCGCATCAAAAACTTCTGGCATTGAGCCAACCCTTGCGGATGAGAACGAACTTCGGAAATTGTTGTAACCGCATGATTGATTTCATCCTGACTGGGGGCGGAACGCTTCCATTCCAACAATTCCTCTTCTGTAACGTTCTGCGGCGGCAATCCGCGCACAAACTTTGTCGGCATCATCAAACAATGATGTATCGGCAAAAAATGCTCTCCGATAATCGACAGAGACGATTCGGGCAGTAATCCGTAAACTTCCGTCACGCGTCCGGCTGTTGAATTTTCAACCGGAATAACGGCTATATCCGCTTCACCGCTGACGACGGATTGGATTGCGTCTCCAAACGATAAACAACTGCGCGATACGGCATCCGGAAAACACTGTTCGCACGTCATTGACGAAAAGCATCCTATGACCCCTTGATACGTTACTTTTGTCATATTTCTATCCTTTGTTCCTAATCCATAATTTTTCATTTTCCGGCTGAGCCTGACGCATATCGATGACTTCGCGGCGGATTTTGCGCGTGCGGGCAAACCAATCCTGCAAAGATTTCCCGTCTTTTTGGCGAATCGCTTTTTGCAGAACCGTTAAATCTTCAGAAAACCGCTGAAGGCAATCCAATACCGCTCCCGTATTGTTCAAAAAAATATCGCGCCACATCACGGGATCTGACCCCGCAATGCGCGTAAAATCACGAAAACCGCCCGCCGCATATTTAAGAATGTCCTCGCGCGTTTCCGTTTCCAGATCCGCCGCCGTTCCGACTATCGTATAAGCAATTAAATGAGGCAGATGCGACATTAACGCCATCACTTTGTCATGACGTTCGGCAGACATTTCCTCGACTTTCATTCCGGCCTGCTCCCAGACCTCGCGCACGGACGCCACGGCTTCGGGACTTGTTTCGGCTTCCGGAGTCAGAATGCACCATCGCCCGTCAAATAATTCCGCAAATCCGTTTTCGGGGCCCGACTTTTCCGTTCCGGCCACCGGATGACCCGGCACAAAGAAAAAAGAATCCGTCAAAAACGGCTTGACTTGTTTGACGATTTCCGATTTGACCGACCCGACATCGGTGACGATCGCGCCTTTCTTTAAAGCGGGAACAAAGCTTCCTATCGTTTCGGCAATCGCCCCTACCGGCGTGCAAACAAAAACAATATCCGCATCCGCGACGGCATCCGACGGATTTTCAAACGCTTCGTCAACAACGCCCAGCTCCAACGCCGTTTTTCGGTTTTTTTCCGAACGCGCCGCGCCCGTGATTTTATCCGCCAGTCTCTTTTGCCGCAAGACTCGCGCCAAAGACGAACCGATCAGCCCTATCCCGATAATTGCCGCTTGATGAAAATGAACAGACATATCGACTCCTAACAAAGTTTTTTTATTATATAAGAATTATACTTTCTGAAATAACTTTTTACGCTAGAATAAAAAAAATTGTTCGGAGTCCGTTTATGGTGTCTGTTTTAATTCCTTATCCGTTTATATTCGGCCTTTCATTTCTTATTCCTTTTATTGCCCGACGGTTTTGCAAATTCTATCCGGCGGACGCAGGAACGGCATTAGCCAGAGTTATTCATTTCCCCCGTTTTGCCCGACCGAAAAAGGATGACAACCGCCGCAAGCTTCGTAAGAAATTATGGCTTAAACTGGTTGGGACCGGACTGTTTTGGGGATGCTGCGGCACAGCGGCGATATTTTTAATTGTTTTCAGCGGATATTCTCCGCTTTATTTCGTTTTGTTCTGGTTAATGGCGCTAATGGCATGCATTGATGAAAAACTGAGTATTTTGCCTGATATTCTGACTATTCCTTTGCTGATTTCAGGCTTTTACGTTTCCGTTAATCCGTTAGAAGGAACGATTTTACCCGCTTCTTCCGCGGCGGGGGCATTGTTCGGATTTGCCGTCCCGACACTGACCGGCTTTATTATGACGCCGTTTCGTCCGCGTGCGTTGGGTTTCGGAGACTTCAAACTGTTATGCGCAATCGGAGCATGGCTGGGGCTTTTCGGCATTGCTGCCGTTATTTTCATTTCCGCGTTTTATTTCTTAGCCATCGCAATTATATGCAAGCGTCGTGAAGGCCCTTACGGCTTGTCTTTATTTCTGGCGACAATGACGGTTATCGCGTTAAACAACATTCCCGTTGTCAACGAATTGATCGCATCGTTTCCTTAGTCTTCATCGTCATCCAATTCCTCAAACACTGCGATTCGTTCAAAAACCAAAGGCTGTTCCTCTGAAACAGGCGTATTTTTTTCCTGTTTTTCGGAAGAATCACTCAAAATATCATCCAGCCAGTTTTTATTTTTTTCCAACTCTTTTTCCGTTTCTTTCAGGACTTTTTCCGCGCGTTTCAGATTATTGTCCGCGACAACGGCCATTTGTTTTGCGCCGGTCTTGTCGTAAACCCGCAAAGCGTCCGAAAAGACTTCGACCGCACGGCGCAGCAAATCCGCCTTTCCGCCCTCTCTGTCCGACAATAAAAACAGAGCCGAGGCCAGATTATTGCATGCTCTGCCCCACAGCATCGGATATTCGTCCTTATCCAAAACGGACAATTCCTTTTCGTATAACTCCACCGCTTTTTTCAATAAAGTCGTTTTCGTACTGTAGGATGAAAACAGCTGCATTGTCTTCGCCAGACCGCTGACAGCGTCCGCCCAACGCTCCGTATGCAAATGAGGGGACAGCGGCCTCAACGCATCGCGATACGCGCTCATCGCCTGGGCAAAATCCTCGCCCTCGCCGGTTTGCAAAGCGATTTTCTGACGCACGCTGCCGATTCTTTGTTTCAAGTCGCTGAAAGCTTCCGGCTGATGTTTTTCGGAAACGGCTTCCAATCCCTTTTTAAAGGTTTCCTCGGCGGCTTTAAAGGTGTCTATGTTTTCGCTGCGCTCCGCTTCCATCTGACGCAAAAGCCCAACCTGCCGATTGACGAAAACGTATTCCGGCGCGTAGGACGGCAACAGATTTAAAGCTGATTCATAAATTGCCATCGCTTGATGCTGGCGGTTTTCATCGGATAAAATCAGACTTGTCCACGAAAGCACATTGGCAAAAGCCGTCAAATTGACCGCCTGTTCCTCGCTCGTCAAACCTGTCATCGGTTCGGACGCGTACGCTATAATCCCGTTCAGCAAAGACGGCAAAAACAGCCGCAGCAGCTGTTCGTGTTCCAAACGCGTCGGCGTCATCGCGCAGATTGTGAAAATTTTCAACAGTGTTTTTTGTTCGTCAGACATCTGTACGGGCAGAAAGAATCTGGAACCGGCTGAAAACAAAGACATATCAGTCTGATTCGCCGGTCTGACCGTATGAAATTCCAAGATTCGCCCGGCGTTATCCAAAACGGCATACAGACCGACATCCGCATTATGCTGTTCCATCCAGGACTGCATCTGCATCGCGCCGCGGCGGATATTGGAATCCGTTATCGATTTATCAACCGCTTTGACCTGCAAATTAGGAATCTGGCGCAAAACCTGATATACATTGTCCCGAATATCTCCGTTGACATCTCTGTCCACCGATGCCAGCAAAACGACGGGCCCGAAAGCGACGCTTTCTTCCGTCCCTTCCCGCAGCCATTCTTTTATCGGAAACTTTTTAATTTCGGCAGGCAGAACAACAGGTTTTTGAACCGCGGCAACAACCGGCAGAGGCTTTTCTACCTTGACTAAAGCGGAAGCGGTTTTTTCCTTCTTTTTTCCGTTTTCTTCATCTTTGCGGCGGGAAGAAGAAACAATGCTTGTCCGTCGGCCGGCTCTGACGGGAAGCTTTGGCTGTTCGTCCTCCTCCTCTTCTTCGTCATTGTCTCCGAATGAAAAATTAAAATCATCTTCATCATCATCGGCATCAAACGGATCAGCCGTTTTAGTCTTTGGCTTCACTGTCGGAGAAAGTTCGCCGGATCGCTGCAGCTGTGCGATATACTCGTCAGCGCTTTGCAAAGAAACGGTCAAAGCCGTCACCGCCCGCGCCGAAGTCGCGTAAGCTCCTTCCAAAACAGCATCCGCGCCCAGTTGATCGTCTTCGCCTTTTCGGCTTAAAATACGGGCTTTGCCGTTAATTTCATAAAACAGTTCCGCCTTTCCTTCAACAATGGTGTAAACCGTCTTGCACGGCTCCCCCTGTTTGAAAATGACTTCGCCCGCTGAAAAACTTTTTTCTTTTTTTGGCATTTGCGCCTCTGTCATGCTAAAACCGTTTTACGCAGTTTAAAAGAGGTTGAAAAGAAACGCTATGAAAAAGACGAATTATCCCGCCGTTAAAATGAAGCAAGGATGTGCAAAGCGCGTAAAAGCCGGCAGTCCGTGGGTGTTTTCCAATGAAATCGATATGACGCCCGAAACAAAGAATCTGCCCTCCGGAACATTGGTCAGACTGTTTGAGGCCAACGACACGTTTATTGGAGTCGGTTCTTTCAACCCGCATTCCCTGATTTCCTTCCGCAAAATGGCCGGCGATCCGCAAACGGAAATCGACGCCGCCTTTTTTGCCAAACGTTTGCGCCGCTCCGTCGCTTTGCGCGACGCGTTGATCAATTCGCCCTTTTATCGTCTGGTTCATTCCGAAGGCGACGGACTGCCGGGGTTGATCATCGACCGATTCGACGACATTATCGCCTGCCAGCTGAACACGGCCGGCATGGACGGACTGAAGCAGAAAATCGTCGATGCGATCGACGAGGTTTTGAAACCTTCCTGCATCGTTTTGCGTTCCGAATCCTCCGCCAGAGAGTTGGAAGGCCTGCCGCCGCTTTACGAAGTCGCGAAAGGCGTCCTGCCCGATGTTGTTTCCGTGCGCGAAAACGGGATTTATTTCTTTGCCGACCTGAAGGAAGGGCAAAAGACGGGGTGGTTCTACGACCAGCGCGACAACCGTTCCTTTGTAGGACGCCTTGCCCCGAACAAACGGTGCATTGACTTTTACACTTATGCGGGTGGGTTCGCTTTGCATATGGGCATCGGACACGCAAAGGAAATCATCGGCGTCGATCGTTCCGAATCCGCCTTGGCTCTGGCACGGAAAGCCGCCGACAAAAACGAACTGTCGGACAAATGTTCGTGGATTAAGGACAACGCTTTCGACGTTCTGGAAAATATGAACAAAGACAAGGAAAAATTCGGCATCGTCGTTTGCGATCCGCCCGCTTTTGCCAAAGTCAAAAAAGACATCGCGGCAGGATTGCGCGGTTATCGCAAGATGGCCAGACTGGCCGCCGGACTGGTCGAAAAAGACGGCATTCTGGCGTTGGGTTCCTGCTCGCATCACGTCAAGCCGGACGAATTTTTCACCGAATGTATGCGCGGCGTTACCGAAGCCGGCAAAACCGGACGCGTGATTTTACAGGCGGGCGCCGGACCGGATCATCCCGTCCACCCTCACCTGCCCGAAACGGCGTATCTGAAAATGTTGGTCTGTCAATTAGATTAAAAAAAAGCCTCCTTTCGGAGGCTTTTTTAATTAAACCGTTTTAGCCAACACATCGGCCAAGGGAGCCAATCCGACGGGATCGAAGTCTTCGATCGTTCCCGCATCGCACGCCGCGGCTATCGCCGGATCGATCGGCAGGCGCGCCGTGTTTTCAATGCCGTATTCCTTTGCCGTTTCATTTAAGCGCGACTTACCGAAAATCTCCAGTTCTTTGCCGCAGTCGGGACATTTGAAATAAGACATGTTTTCGACCAACCCTAAAATGGGAACATTCATCTTCTGCGCCATTTTGACCGCTTTGCCGACGATCATCGACACCAGTTCCTGCGGCGAAGTCACAATGATAATCCCGTCAACGGGCAAAGACTGGAATACCGTCAGCGGTACATCGCCCGTTCCCGGCGGCATATCGATAAACATAAAATCAACGTCGTTCCAAACGACTTCCGTCCAAAACTGCCGCACCGTTCCCGCAATCACCGGACCGCGCCAGATGACCGGATCGGTGTCGTTTTCCAGCAACAGATTGACAGACATCAGTTCAATGCCGCCTTCGGTCGTCGCCGGAATGATGCCCAGTTCGTTGCCGAACGCTTTTTCCCGAACGCCGAAGGCCTTGGGAATGGACGGCCCCGTTATATCCGCGTCCAAAACGGCGACCTTAAAGCCCCGTCTGTTCATCGCGACCGCCATTTGCGACGTAACGGAAGACTTGCCGACACCACCTTTGCCGCTGACGACGGCAATTACCTTTTTGATATGACTCAGTTGATTGGGAGCGTCTTTCTGAATTTCTGTTCTTTCGGAACAGTGTTTAGCACATTCAGAGCAGTTATGATTGCATTCGGACATCGCATTTTCCTTTTTGATTTAAAGCCGATTTTCATATACCTTGTTTAAGCACAGACGTCAATTCCAAAGAAATGGAACAAAACTATGGAAAGACCCGATCAATTCACCGGAAAAGCCGCCGCCTACACCAAAGGACGCCCCTTGTACGCCCGAGCCGCTCTGGATTTTTTAAAGGAACAAGGCATTGATGAATCCGCCCGCATCGCCGATATCGGCGCGGGAACCGGAATCTTTTCCAAGCAACTGGCTGCAAACGGCGCAACCGTTTACGCGGTCGAACCGAATGAAGATATGCGGCAAGCGGCCGAAGAATACCTGAAAGATATGCCGAACACCCGCTGCGTTGACGGGTCGGCTGAAAATACGACTCTGCCCGATCACAGCGTCGATTTCATTTCCGCCGCGCAGGCCTTCCATTGGTTTGACAAAACGGCTTTCCGTAAAGAATGCGATCGGATATTGACTCCTGGCGGCAAAATCGTCCTGATTTGGAACGTGGAAGTCTTCGGCGGCGATTTTTTCCGCGATTACGGAGAAATACTGAAAAGGCTGACAATAAGCGATATCCCCGAAGAAGAAAAAGAAAATCCCTACGGCACTTTTTTCAAACAAGCGGAAGATTTTTTAAATAATTTTAAGCGATTTGAATTTGACAACACGCTATATTTGGACGAGGAAACTTTTCTGTTTAAATCCTTATCTTCTTCTGCCGCTCCAAAGAAAGACGATCCGCGTTACGAACCTTTCAGGCAGGAATTGAAAGAGCTGTTTGCCCGTTATCAGGAAAACGGCGTGCTGACTTATCCGCATAAAACCGTTTTGTATATCGGAGAATAAAAAAGGGTTTGAACTCCTAAACCATTAAAAAAACCGCCTTTTCAGGCGGCTTTTTTAATGGCGGGAGTGACGGGGCTTTTCTTGCTTGTAAGCTTCGCTTACCGCGCTTCGGGCACTCGTTTTTTAATTTCGCTGCGCGTCGCTTCCGCTAGCTTGCTCAATAACAAAACTTCGCCTGTCGTTAAAAATCAGTCCACCGGACTGATTTTTTGCCTCCAGCCCGCGACAGGTCACGGGTTCGAGCTTCTCGTTTCTTCTTTAAAACAAAAAGAGTTCCTTTTCAGGAACTCTTTTTGTTTTAATGGCGGGAGTGACGGGGCTCGAACCCGCGACCTACGGCGTGACAGGCCGTCGCTCTAACCAAACTGAGCTACACCCCCGCAACAGAAATGTTTATATAGATATCCTTTGCGCTTTGCAAGACTTTTTTTTAATTCCCGATATTTTTTTGAACTAACCCGTACAATCCCAGGAACGCCGGATAATCCGCTCGCATCACATATGTTGGAATACGCGACAAATAAGAAGTAAAGCGCCCCTTCGCTTCGAATCTGACTCTAAAAGAAGACTCTTTGAACATTTCCAAAAGTCCTTCGCGCGGAATAATTCCGCCGGCAATATAGACACCGCCTAAAGCGCCCGCCGTCAACGCCAGATTACCGGCCAACGTCCCCAGTAAGCCAAACATCATCTGCACAGCTTCTTTGCATAAAGCATCCCCTTTCAAGGCTCTATATGAAATTTCTTCCGGCAGCAAAGATTTTCCTTCCTGTCCATGCAAAGTCAGCAACGTTTTGTAAAGATTCGTCAGTCCCATACCGGAAACGACACGTTCTGCGGAAACATGCCCGTATTCCTGACGCAGCGCCGCAATGACTCGCTCTTCTTCCGGATACGGAGCCGGCATCGTCGCATGGCCTCCTTCGCTGGCCAAAGCCGTCCAACGGCCGTCCGGCTGCGGCACCAGAATTGACACGCCCAATCCTGTTCCGGGACCGACGACAACAATCGGAAAACCTTCGGCCGCTTCGCCCTGCCCGATTTTTATTTTCTGATGATCTTTTAATAACGGCACAGCCAACGCCTGCGCCACAAAATCATTCACAACGGTTAAGTGGTCTAACCGCAGCTGATCCTGCAGTTCTCCGATCGAAAAGCTCCAATCGTAATTAGTCAAAGACACTCTGTCCGTTAAAACAGGACATGCTACGGCAAAGGCCGCTTCTTTAATCGCCGGCCCACGATATTTGACCCATGTCAAATAGGCTTTCGCCGCCGCTTCCAAAGACGGATATTTTTTACACTCCAATGTCAGCGGAGAAACAATCTCACCTTCCGCCGAACACAAAGCAAAGCGCGCATTCGTTCCGCCGATATCGGCTATCAATCCCATAGAATGATCCGGCATATTTTCTTCCTTTCATAACTTAATTAAGGAAAAGAATGCCACAACGCCGTTAAAAGTAAACAGATAAATAATTAAATATATGCGTCCGGTACATCCCCGGAATCATCGACACCGCCATTCTGAACAATGGCCCATTCGGATTTTAAAGCAAAAAAGTAAGCGTCATCTCTTTGTAAAGCCGGCATATTTTTCGCTTCATCCAAAGACAAAAGCATCTGAATCAATTCTGTATTTGACAAAGCGATCAAATCCGTCCGCGGATATTTTTCATCTAATTCAGCTGCCCAAAATCGAATATCATTCCAATTTTTATCATCTCTCATTTGCTGTTTCCTTTGCTTTCCCGAAGCAGAGCGGCTTTGAACTGTAATCTTTTTTCGTAATAACTTTTCTTTATTTCTTTTATCGCCTTTGTTTTATGCTCATAATAAAATTTTTTCAAACGGCCGTCTTTAAGTTTGGTCTTTGTTTCTTTTCCCGTAGAAAAACCATGATCACCCTCTATTTTCCAACTGAGCATTTTGCTCAGCCGTTCCTGTCCATTTTTACTTTTCTCTTTGGAATAACGCAATCCGACCCACTTAACATCTTCTTTAGCAACAATTTCACATCCTTGTTTTGTCACATGAACCGTATAACCGTTACGCGGATATTCGGAAAGAGTTCCATATCCGTTTTCCGACAATTCACGCATAAAAGCCTCCGCATCAGCCGCCGTTCTGGTATGTGTCGGGATGTTAACTTTCGCATTAAGAGCCGACAGGAGCTCATTAAAAAGATCTTCTTTTTGAGCATGGCCGCTTGAAGCGATTTTTCTGTCTTTAGCCGTAATCAGCCGGATTCCCGAATGTTGCTTTTTGCAATACTGAGAAACTAAATCTTCAATTTTTTCCCCTTTATCCACATCTTTACCGACAGCCGGCGTAACAATTACCGCATCGTCCTGTAAAACAAAATCGCTTTCTTCCATTTTTAATTTTTTGACAAACGGAGAATTTTTCTCGCCAAAAACGCCCGTCGTAATGACGATTGTATTTTTCGGGTCATATTCATCAACGGAAGATTTAGAACTGTGAACGTTTGGCCATATCTGCTCTAAATCATATCCGCCCTCTTTCAATGCCATAACGTTTTGCAGCATAGTCGCGCCGCCGTTAATGATAATATGCTTGCCGGTCGCAGAGGCCGCCTTTATCACCGAGGCCAGCCGTTCCATATGAGCGGCGGGCATCGCAACGACAATCTGTTTATCCGCATTTTCCTTGAATATTTCCCGATATTCTTCACAGGCTTCCGCTTCACTGGTTGAATGCCCGTCTCTATCTGCATTCGCAGCGTCCCAAACAGCAAAATCAACGCCGGCGATATCGCGATATGAATTCAAATCCACGCCTTTTCCTAAAGAAGATGTTTCATCTGACTTCGTATCACCGGAATGGAAAATCGAAGCTTCACCATTGGAAATTTCAAAGCTTAGGCAACCGGGAATAGAATGAGAGGCGGCCAAAGCACGAACTTTCATATTGCCGATTTCAATCGTTTGGCCGGCTTCTACTTTTTTCATTTCAAGTTTTTCAGGAATATCTATTCCCCGTGCGTAAAATTCGGCCCTTAAAGCTTTAAGTGTATAATCCGTCCCATAAATCGGCGGCAGTTTTACTCCCATTTGAACATATTCAAAAACAGCGTCGATATGATCCGAATGGCAATGCGTCAGGAAAATGGCCGAGGCAGGAGTCTCAGGAGCTTTTTGACCGGGAATAGCCAAGCAATCCGTCAAAGCAGGAACAACCTTATCATACTTACCGTCTGCGAACTTTTCAGGAAACTCATTTTGCCCCATATCAATCAAGATTGTTGTCTCGCTGGTTCGTCCGCTGTCTTGATCTTTTGTCACAGAAGTATATTTATGGCAACTGGCAAACATGCCTTCATGATTATTACCGCCCTTAGGCGTCCAATACAGCCCCGATTGAGAATTTTCCATTGAAGCCATTTTCTTTTCCTTTAGCAAAACACCCTTAATTTAATGAGTATAAAAAAGCTTAAAATATTAATCAATGTTTTTTTGTCTAATCCGTCAATTCCTTGACTTTTTATCCGACATTGCGGGAGCATCCTCAAAAATAGGTTCTTCCGTTGGTTTGGCTTTTTTCTTAGCCATATATTCTTCTAATTTTTCTTTACGCCACTGAGCCGCCATTTCTCTGGCCTGTTCTGATCCGGATTTAATGGTTTCCGCCTCTTTTTGCTGATGTTTTTGCTTAATTTGACGCACTTTTTTATTTATTTTATCTACCGTCTCTTTTGAGGAGTCTCTGAGCCGGGCGATTTGTTCCGGATCGGCAGGATTGCCATATTTTGTCAAACGGTTCCACGCGTCCAGCAATTTATCTTCATATTTAAAAGCCTTGTTCACATTCCTGGAATGATAGCGCGTTGCGGCTTCTCCCCATGATTTTGTTTCCCGATAGTTTCTTTTCAAAAACTCTGCGGCATACGTCACGTTTTGAACCGGATCCAAAGCGTCGCCTATGCTTTTAAACGCATCCGGATGATATTTCAGATTGATCTGCATACAGCCGACATCTATATTTTCAACACCTTTGCTTTGCAAATCGAGAACTGCGCTCAGAGCTTCGCCCTTAGACGAAAAGAATTGCCCTTTTCCTTCCGCCGTTACCGTCCACGGCCATGAAACGCCGGTCGGGTACTGCTTGGAATATCGGCCGCTTTCGACCAAAGAAATAGCGCTTAAAAGATTTGTTTTAATCCTTTCCCTTTTTTCCAAACGAACCGCTTCTTTCAAACACAACAAAGAATCATCCGCCTGCCCTGCCCGGACAAAAAACATCAAAAGCATCATTATTGCGGCAAATCGGAAAAGTTTCATTTTTTTACAGAGTTAATGTCGGCAAAATCCCTAAAAAACGATCCATAAATATTGATAGTTTACGCCACAAAGCGTTAAAATTTTCTGATGGTGCATATTGATCTTCATTCCAATATAAATGCCTTCCGATTTCTATCTGCATCGCATGACTGTGTATTTTCGGACGACCGTAATTAACTGTTGTATAAGCTCCGCTGTAGGGTAAATCAATCGTAACAAAAAAGTCCATTCCGCGTAAAATCTCAGCCGCTTGCTCTGCCAAAGCCTGAGAACAGGCTTCTCCATGCGCGGTTCCCAATACGAAATCCGGCATCCGGCCTTTAATCAAACAATCGCTCGGCAGAATCGGCATTGAATGCAGATCCAATAAAACAGACTTTCCGAAAGTATCCAAGTTTTTTTGCAGCAATTTTTTTAAAGCGTCATGATACGGAAAATGAACTTTTGTCAGTCGTTCCTGCTCTTTTGAAAAATACAGTTTATTTTTATAAATCAGTTTATTCGCATTCAATTGACGCGGAATGACTCCGAATCCGTATTGAACCCGCTTTGAATCGCTTCCGGCCTGCGGAGGCAATTCATCAAAAAACATCGTCGAATCCAATTCCAGCGGATGTCTGTTCAAATCGACCCAAGCTCTGCCGTAAACGGCCGACAATAAAGGCATCCCCATAGCAGAAGCAAAAGAAAACAAACGATCAACAGCCGCGTCTTCATATCTTTGAAAATCGGACAACTTCAAATCCGTCAAATGAAACAATCGCTCTGGGTAAAAAGTCCCGCTGTGCGGCGACGACAACACTACAGGAAACGACTGTTTTCCTGATTTTTCCAACAAAAAAGGAGGATAATTTTTTGATATCGTCACTTTTTTACTCTATTTTTTATTTTTTTGTTGCATTCCTTCAAAGAAGACTATAAAAGCATAAATCATCTTGAGGTGATACGCAACAATGTACGGGCACGTAGCTCAGCGGTAGAGCACTACGTTGACATCGTAGGGGTCACAAGTTCGATCCTTGTCGTGCCCACCATTTAAACCCCTGAAAACATAGAAGTTTTCGGGGGTTAAAATTTTTCCGGACAGTCCGTTTTTTTATGCTTATAGCTAATACAAAAACATCGTTATCATCGGCTCAAAAAAAATTTCACATCGAATCGGTAAAAGCGGATAAAAAACGCTTTCGCTTTCCGGTTCGGGCGTTCGGTTATCTGTGTAACTTATACGCATAAATATATGCGCTCAATTCGATTTTCAGGGAATAGTCATTTAACAGATACTTTTCTGTATATCGTGCGTCAATTTCACCATCGGCTTCTCTATGAAATCCGTCTTTCGTTTTTCCTATCAACATTATGATCTTGAAAGAGACTGCAACACCGACATTCCACACATTTAGCATCCGAGCCGATATACTCTTAAACCGCCCTTATAATTTCTTATATTTACAGCCATAAAAATCTCTTTCTTTTGACCGTTACTTTTTTGGCAGAAAAAAAACGATGAAATATAACTGATATTATAGTCGGAGATCGTTTCGGCTGTCAAAAGACGTGGTTTCTGCCTTCTTTTATTGCTACAAAAAAAAGGGAAAGAAGCTTCTTTCCCTTTTTTAAAACAAATTATTATTTTATCAGCGGCCGTTTGCCCGACGCGCAACAACAGCAGCTTTAAAGGCTTCACTGTTCTTTTCCGTCGTTTTGGCCTGAGCTTTGGCACGTTCGGCGGATTGGAATCGGAAGTACTTGTTCAAATCCTTGAAACCGCCTTCCAACGTAACCATTTTATCCTGATATTGCTTGCCCAGGACAGGATCCTTTTTCGACATAGCGGCCAACATATCCAAGTGACCTTGAATGCCGATTTTATAATCAGACAATTCGTTGATCTTGGAATACATAGCCTGAGCTTCATCGCAAACCTCGGATCCCTCTTTCTGCCAAGCGAAGTGAACGCCCAAACGAACAATACCGCCGTCGGATTTAATATTATCGCCGACCATAACCGTCTGTTCGGCCGTTGCGCCATGACGATCCATAATGTCCTGCATCACTTTCATATTCGGTTTCCAGACATCACCGTCATTCATCACAAATTTATCGCCCAATTTTTCAACCAATGCATCGCGATAAGCACTGTAGCAGCCGCCCGTCACCTGCATAGGAGCTTTTTTGAATTGAATTTTTCCGTCAACCTTTTCGGTTGTTCCGTCAGCGCGGCAAACCACTCCGTCAACCAAATCCAACGGAAACTGCATATCCGCCATACGCGCAATCAAACCGGATGCGGGCGAATCCGAATACAGAACGAACTGAGCGCCGGCCGCTTTCATTTTACGAATCGTGGCAACCGTCCCTTCATACATTGTATTGCCGGCATGATACTGCTTTGCGACCTCATGGCAAATCTGAGCATCACTTTTTTCCAAACGGGCGCGTTCTTCGGGTGATTTATCTTTCAAGCTTAACGACGGCGTTTCTTTCAACAGATCCGGGAAATTATGAAAACGCGCATAGCCGCCGGCATTTTCACGAATCTCTTCGTACAATTTATCCTTATCCATACCGCGGCTTTCCGCAAGCTTTTCAATACCCTTGTCCCAAGCCAATCCCCAATTATTAAAATAATCCGAGATCGTATTATCAACATCACTCACAACCAATGTTACCGGTTTCTTCTCGCTCATAAAAACCTCTCTTTAAAAAAAATCTTTCTTAACTTTTATTTATACCGAAGCTTTTTTCTTTTTTCAAGAACATTTTGTCCATAATTTCCTTTTTTTTTCGTCCCGCTTTTCAAAAAAAACAAAAACCATTTAAAAATCAGTCCGTTGCGGGCTCTGTTTTTTTAATCTTTCCTTCCGTGCCAATGATGCTTTTGCTTTTTCTTTTCCAAAAAAACAGACGCCAAAATAAAACAAACGGCGGCAAAATAGACAAAACGGAAAAAGAGACTCCTTAAAACAGGTTGTCAAAAAAAAGATATGTTCTAATATAAGCCCGCAACCAAAAAAACAAAAAAGAAAAAATACAACCGAGGCTGAAGAAATGAGCACAAAAAATGAAAACGCATTGGAAACTCTTTTAAATATTATGGCGCATCTGCGGGACCCTGAAAAAGGATGCCCGTGGGATCGTGTCCAATCCGCCAAAAGTATTTCCAAATATACTCTGGAAGAGGCTTACGAAGTTTACGACGCCGTGGAAGCGGACGATATGGATGCTTTGCGCACAGAGTTGGGAGACTTGCTGTTTCACATCGTTTTTTATGCCCGCATTGCCGAAGAACAGGGAGCTTTCAATTTTTTTGATGTTGCGCAAGCGGCGTGTGATAAAATGATTCGCCGCCATCCACACATTTTCGGAACGGCCGCGCAAGCGCCCGACTGGGAGGAAATCAAACAGCAGGAACGCAAAGAACATTGTCAAACCGGTGTTTTATCCGGCATTGCAAAGGCCCTGCCCGCCACAACCAGAGCTTATAAACTGCAAAGCCGCGCCGCGCGTGTCGGCTTTGATTGGGACAAACCGGATCTCGTTTTGGATAAAATCATTGAAGAAAGCGGAGAATTACGCGCCGAAATCGCGCAAAAAGAACACATTTCCGAACGCGAAGACGAAATGGGCGATTTATTGTTTGCATGTGTCAATTTAGCTCGAAAATTAAATATAGATCCGGAAAAAGCATTAAAACGTACGAATGCTAAATTCGAACGCCGTTTTTCACATATCGAAACCGTTTTGAAAAACCGCAATCAGCCTTTTGAACAAACAGGCCTTGAAGAAATGGAAGCGCTTTGGGTCGAAGCCAAACAAATGGAAAAGCATTCCGCTTAACCGTTTTTCTCTATTCGTCCCAAATATTGGTATAACTTTTCTCTTTGCGAATCCGAACGCCGCGCCCGAAACGCCCCGTACTTAAAAAGCTTTGAGTCATTTCAAGCAATTTATCATCCCGATGCAGGAAAAAATGCGTCTTATTCAGCGCTAAAAATTCTTCTTTCGCTCCGCTGCAGCGGGCGTCTTTAACCGTCAAAATACCGTCGTTATCTTCTTTTAAAAGCGGCAAAAAACCTTTTCCGTCATCTTTTCCCGCGAAAATGATGCCGAATTCTCCTTTCATTTCAAAAAGAGCTTTTGCCGTTTCCGGCAAAATATTTTTTCCGGCTTCCCCCAGCAGTTTTTGATAAATCTTCTTGTCTTTCCATTTCTCAGCCCAGGAATACCCATTGTTCGGCACCGCCAGAAAAACTGTTCGTCCTATTTTATTCAGCCATTTCGGATTCATTTCGATCGCTTGACGCAAAATCAATCCGCCCGTTCCGTACGCGACAAAATTAATCTGTTCCAGATCTTCTCTGCTGTCCAGCATTGCGTTCAAAGCCATTGCCGATTTAGCCAAACCGAATCGCAACATAGGATAACTGAAAATAATCGGTTCAAAATGTTTTTTCAGGCTATATGCCATTTTTTCAAAAGATGCCGGCCGCTGAAACAGTCCATGGATCAGAACCGCCGCTTTTTTTACTGGCGCTTCCACTTCCCAGGCCCGCAAAAAATACTGCAATTTACCACGGCATTCTTCAAATGATCCGGTTGCGCGCTTAATATTGAAAGGATCCAGCAACCGACAGCGGCGCGTCCACATAGATTCCTGAATCCGCCATCCCGCATAATTATAGCGGTCAATCCAGTAAAACATTCCGCCGTAAGTAAAAAAAGGAAAAGACATTCAAACACCCGTTTCGTTTTTTTTAAATCATATCAAGTCTGATTGTAAAAATGCAAGCCGATAAGATTGCTTTATTTTATCCTCTCGACTTTTTTTTCCCGATATGTCAGATTACGCTTTATGAAACAGGTCACACTTTACACGGACGGCGCATGCAGCGGAAACCCTGGTCTTGGCGGTTGGGGAGCTGTTCTGAGCTATAAAGGCATTGAAAAAGAAATCAGCGGAGCGCAGGAAGCGACAACAAACAACCGTATGGAGCTGACGGCCGTTTTGCAGGCGCTGCAGCTGTTGAAAGAACCTTGTGAAATCAATCTTTATACGGACAGTCAATATGTAATGAAAGGCGCTGAAGAATGGATGACCGGATGGGTAAAAAACGGCTGGCGGACAGCGGACAAAAAACCGGTCAAAAACAGCGATTTATGGCAGGAATTATACAGATTCAGCAAAAAGCACACGCTGCATTGGCACTGGGTGAAGGGACATGCCGGACATCCTGAAAACGAACGATGCGATTTGCTGGCCAGAACCGCGATCGAATCTTTACGCCAAGCTTTGAAATAAGCAAAAGAAAACCCCCGACCAAACGGGGGATTTTATGGTGCGGCCAAGAAGACTTGAACTTCCACTGCGGTTAAGCAACAAGCACCTCAAGCTTGCGTGTCTACCAATTC
>CALDOX010000010.1:0-55838 GCA_937912005.1 uncultured Alphaproteobacteria bacterium | reverse complement strand
CAGGCTTCGCAGAGCGTGCTGCGTTTGTTCTAATTGCCTACAGAGCTATAAAAAAAGCAAAGGCAGGGTTTTCCCCGCCTTTGTTTTTTTATTAAAAAGCTTTTTTTATCCTTCCAAACCGATTAACATTAAAAAAATTCTTATGCGGAGAAAAATATGACCAACATTACAAATCAGCCGGATCATTTCAAGGAAACCGGCCGTTTGAATCGTATCTCGGGACAAATCGAAGGAATAAAAAAAATGATCGCCGAACATCGGGAATGTGCGGAAATTCTATCTCAGCTGCGTGCCGTACGTTCAGCAAATGTATTGAAATCGCATTTGCAGCATTGCGTTGTTCAAAGTTTTACCTCTTCTTCGGAAGAGGAACGACAGCAAAAAATCGACGAATTGCGTGAAATGTTCAATACTTATTCCGAATAAAGGTTTTTTTTATGAAAGTTCTCGTTGGAATGAGCGGCGGAGTTGATTCCGCCGTTGCCGCTTATCTGATGAAACAAGCCGGACATGAAGTCATCGGCGCAACAATGTCTATTTGGGAAAAAGGCCGGTCTTTTTCCGGCATTTCTACTGCCGACGCTTGTTTTTCCCCGCATGAAGAGCAAGATATTGCCGCCGCGCAGGAAATTTGCAGCCTTCTGAATATTCCCTACCGTACGGTTGATTGCTCGGAGATTTACAAGAAAACCGTTTTGGCCAATTTTAAAAATGAGTATATGTCCGGCCGAACCCCGAATCCGTGCGTATGGTGTAATGCAAAAATCAAATTTCAGGCTCTGCCCGATGCCGCCCGCGCCGCCGGCATTGATTTTGATAAATTCGCTACGGGACACTATGCCCGCATTTTTTTAAACACCGAAACAAACCGCTATTGCCTCTGCCGCGGCATTGACGACAAAAAAGACCAATCTTATTTTCTCTACCGCCTCAATCAGGAACAATTAGCGGGCATTCTGCTTCCTTTGGGCGATAAAACAAAAATGGAAATACGCGATATTGCCCGTACCGTCGGCCTACCCGTCAGCGACAAACCCGACAGTCAAGATTTTTACTCCGGCAATATCAACGATATTTTACAAGCCGAACCAAAACCGGGATTGTTTATAATGAAAGACGGCACTGTTATGGGAAAGCATAACGGCTTCTGGAACTACACGATCGGTCAGCGCAAAGGCTTGGGCATCAGCGCGCCCGCTCCGTTATATGTCATCGGTTTTGATAAAGATAAAAACAATGTCATTGTCGGATACGAAGACGAAAACGTTTGTCACGCTTTAACCGCTGTGTCTTTATGTTGGTCCTCCATAGAACCTCCGACTGCACCTTTTGCGGCTTTGGCAAAAATCCGTTCTTCCCAACCGCCGACCCCTGTTCTGGTTACCCCCGTATCTCCGGATGAAATCAAAATCGATTTTGAACTGAACCAACGCGGCGTCGCTCCGGGTCAATCTGTTGTGCTTTATGATAAAGATTTAGTTTTAGGCGGTGGAATAATAAAAAGCGGGAATTAAAAAATTCCCGCTTTTTATTGGATTTTTTCCAGTCTTAAAGAGGCGAATTCTCTTTTTTCAGAACTTTGACCATAAACCAACGCTTCAACAGACGGCCATAGCGGAATACTACAGCCCCCCAAAGCGCGGAAATCACCGATCCGCAAATCACGCCCAAGCGAATCTCCTGCTGCATTGTTTCCCCGGGCAAAGCCAGTTTGCCGACAAACAAAGCCATCGTAAATCCGATGCCGGCAACAACCGCCACGCCGTACAAATCCAACATTGTTACGGTTTTAGGGAAAGAAGCGATCTTCATTTTAATCAAAACCCAGGTCGTTGCAAAAATACCGATCTGCTTGCCGAAGAACAAGCCGAAAATAATGCCTAAGGTCAGTGTATGCGTAAAGGTTTCCGCCGTGACGCCGCCTAAATACAACCCTGCGCTGGCAAAAGCGAAAATCGGCAAAATAAAGAAATCCACCCACGGCTTCAACAGCTTCATTAAATGATTCAGCGGAGATTCTCTCTCTCCCTCAACGCGCATCGGATAAGCCATCGCGACCACAACGCCTGCAATCGTTGTATGAATACCGCCGTTCAGGAAGCAATACCACAACACGACCCCCAACAGCAAATACGGCAAAAAATTCGTAACCCGCATCTTGTTCAGCAAATATAATGCAAATGTCGCGATGCACGCATATCCCAATAATGACAGATAAACGCCTTGATTATAGAACAACGCAATAATAAGAATAGCGCCCAAATCGTCAAAAATTGCGATTGCCAATAAAAAGATTTTTGCCGCCTGAGGAACGGTTCCACCAACCAACATCAAAACGCATACGGCAAACGCAATATCCGTCGCCGTCGGAATAGCCCAACCATGCATATATTCGGGCGAAGAATTATTGATGATCGCGTAAATAATCGCCGGGCAGCAAATTCCTCCGATAGCCGCCACGCATGGAACAAAGACCTGCCGAATATCGGACAAAAAGCCTTCCTTCATTTCGCGTTTCAATTCCAATCCGACTGACAGGAAAAAGAAAACCATCAGTACGTCATTCACCCACCATTCAATGGATTTAGGAAACATGCTGTTTCCGACGCCGATTGTGATCGTTGTTTCCAGAAAATGATGTACCGGCTCACGAGCCGCCGTATTGGCGCAAACGATCGCTGCAATCATAGCAAAAATCATTACTAAACCGCTGGTTGCCTCATTTTCCAGCAACTGAAGGAACCATGCCTTTGAAAACAAACGAATACGCACTTTTTCTGTTTTTGTTTCTGTCGGCACTTCGGTCGCTGAGACTTCTTCTGTCATAAAACACCTCTTCTGATTCGATTTTTATTCTATTATTAAAAATAAAACGCTAAAAGATCAAGCTTTTATATCTCTTTTTCCAACGAATAACAGCCCAAGAACGGACTGTCCCAGTTCCTGACGCAGTTCGACGGAAAGTATTTTTTCAGCTTTGAACCCATTTTCATTCAGTTCGTTCAGAATATATTCTCTGCTGTGCATAAAACGACCCGACGGTTCCAATGCATAATCCGCTTTATTCCGCGTATTTTCACTGACGGTAAAAACGATTTTTCCTCCGGTTTTAACAGCCGCCGACAAACCGGAAAACACTTGGGACAAATCTCCCAAATACGTTAATACGTCTGCTGAAACGACTAAATCAAAACGATCCTTATTTGATGGCAAAAACGATAAAATATCCTCTTGAACCAATGTCGTATAAATATGTCTTTGTTCCGCTTTTTTAAGCATTTTTTCAGACAAATCAACGCCGATTATCTCCGAAAAAGAAATTCCTTTTTTTGTCATTGCCGCGGCACATAAACCTGTTCCGCATCCTAAATCAAGCATCACAGGAGGAAAAGCAAATGACAGTTCCTGAACAGCGGAAGCAACCAATGACGGCGCCTGATAGTTCAATCCTTCCAAAACCGAATCAAACGAATCCGCGAAAGCGTCAAATAATTCCTGGACATATTCGGCGGAAGCCCGCTTAACCTCTTTTGAATTTTTCAACGTTTCCAACATATGCAAAGCCGCCGGATTGTCCGGAAAGAAAGACAGCCATTTGTCCATCAAGTTCAGCACCTGATCGTTTTTTCCCTGCAGCTGCAAATTATACAAACAACCGCTGAGCGTAATATGTATCGTCGGTTCCTCTTTAATCTTCAACAAACGCAAATACACTTCGGCAGCTTGATCAAACGCTTCTTTTTTTTCTAAAAAGGAAGCATACGCAAACAAATATTCCTGATCTTCGGGAACTGCTTCCAATAACCGCAAATATATTTCTTCGGCGGCATCCAGCTGCTCCGTCATCGTCAAAGCATATGCCAGATTAAACGCCGTCAACAAATCGTCCGGCGCCAGTTTTAAAGCCTTTTGATATGTTTTTACCGCCTCATCGTACCGATTCAACGATGACAGCATATTTCCGCGATGAATCAAAACGTTTAAATAATCCGGCTGACGAATCAAAGCTTGATCACAAACGTCCAATCCTTTTTCATACTGTGCCGTTTCAAAATAAACTCCGGCTAAATTAGCCAATGAAACCGCGTCAGCCGCATTCAATGAAGCCGCTTTTAAATACGCTTGTTCGGCTTCGTTAAAGCATTTTAATCCATAATAAGCGTTTCCCGCCCCGATCCAAAGCGCATAATCCGGCATTGTCTCATTTAAAATCGGCAAAACCTTATCCAAGGCAGACTGATATTCCGCCCGATTATTCAACTCGTTTATAACGGAGACCAAATTATCCGGCGGCATTATTTCTTTTTCTGCACCGCAAAAATCAAGCACGGCATTTCTTCTTTCTCAGTCTGATATAATGTGCTTTCCGTCAGTTCTCTTTTCTGCAGTCTGGCCGTTTTCAAACAAGACTCCACAAACTCCGGATTATGCGAAAAGAAACCGCTGCTTCGGAAAGCAAACCGCTGATCGGTTTTTGCCAACGGACGGATGGAAAAAACGAACAAACCGTTCTGTTTCAAAGCCGACTTTACAGTTTTGAAAACAGGAACCAAATCGGAAAAATAAGATAATACATCCATACAAACGATCAAATCGTATTTTTTCGCGTTGTCTTTCGTTTTGCAAAACGCAACCAAATCCTCTTCCTGAAGATCCGTATAAGTTTCCTCATCAAAAGCAAAATCCAACGCAACGGACGAAACATCGACTCCTGTCAATGTCCCCTCGGAAAGGCTGTATTTTTTCAATACGGATCCCAAAGTTCCCGTACCGCATCCTAAATCAAGCACATTTAACGACTGATTTTCAGGAACTTGAAGAGAATTCAGCGTTTTTTCCAAAAGCGACAGATCACCGTAAGACGTCGCCGAAACCTCATTCGCCGCGTTTTCATCATTTATCAGCCGAGCCATTAACAACGGAACAGCTTCCGTTCTTTCGGCGTCAAGCGCCATATCGCAGATAAACTGCATCTCCGGCGTTTTATTTTCTTCCGACATTAAAATTTCGGCTATTTTCTCACATTCTTCATCCGCCTCGTCCTGCTTCATTCTTTTAAAAAATTCATAAAGCAGAATAAGCCATTCTTCAGAATCAGAATACACTTGAAGTAATAAATCAAAAGCCTGCTCATACTTTTTCAAATTCAATGAAACATCCATCCATTGCAGACACAAATTTTCCGGCAAATCCATCAAACGCGACAGCACCGAAAAGGATCTGTCTGCCGTTTCATATTCGCCCAAAGATGCCGCTGTCCTGGCCAAAGCGTCCCAAACGGCCGGATTTTCCTTCCAAACCTCCAAAGCTTCGTTTCCGAATTCAAGAATATCTTCCGCACGATCGGCGGAAAACAGCGCCTGATAAAATATCTCATTCTGAATTACCGCTGACCGGTTAAGCTTCAAAGCTTTTTCCAAAAAATAATTTGTCTGATACACATTCTGAAACAACGCCGCATAAGAAGCTTCCAAACACAAAATACGATCTTCTTTTTTAAAACGGGGATAAACCGACCGCATTAACAAAAATAATTCGTCAGAACGTCCCAAATTGTTCAACAATGTCGCTTTAAGAATATAAGCATCCACGTTTTCAGGATCCATCTCCAACGCTTTGTTGACAAAGACAAGAGCTTCTTCATCACGACCAAAATCCTGCAGCACGTTTGACAAACACAAATACCCCTGTGCCGGCAGACGGTTGACACGCTTGATCATTTGATCAAAAAAAGCAACGTCGGCAGGCGAATACTGCAGCTGGCAAATCATACGATTTATCCAAAATATCATATTTTCAGAATCTTGTTTCAGCAGCTTATCATAAGCTGCCGCCGCTTCCTTGTACCGTTTTAACAAAAACAACCCGAGAGCACGAGCCTGCCCCGCACTTTCGGATTGCTTCAGCGTTAAAACGTTTTCTTCCGTCATCAGCCGCACATCACCAACAAAATACCGGCAGCCACCGCAGATCCGATCACTCCGGACACATTCGGCCCCATCGCATGCATCAAAATAAAGTTCGTCGGATCTGCTTCTTTAGCCACTCTGTCGGCAACACGAGCCGCCATCGGAACCGCGGAAACACCTGCAGCGCCGATCAACGGATTCAGCTGTTCCTTGCTGAACTTATTCATCAGTTTTGCCATCAAAACACCGGTTGCCGTCGCGATCGAAAAAGCGATCAACCCCAACACTAAAATTCCCAATGTCTGCGCCGCCAGGAATTTATCCGCCGATAATTTCGAACCGACAGTCAAACCGATGAAAATCGTCACGATATTGCACAATTCGTTCGCCGCGCATTTTGCCAAACGATCTGCGACCTTTGACTCTTTAAGCAGATTGCCGAACATCAGCATCCCCATCAACGGAGCCGCCGACGGCACGAACAAAATGCACAAAGAAACAACCAAAAACACAAAAACGATTTTTTCTTTACGGGAAACTTCGCGCAGCTGTTTCATTCTGATTTTACGCTCTTCAACCGTTGTCAGCGCCCGCATAATCGGCGGCTGAATAATCGGAACAAGCGCCATATAGGAATATGCGGCAACAACGATTGCGCCCATCAGCTCCGGAGCCAAACGTCCTGTCAGAAAAATTGCCGTAGGACCGTCCGCGCCGCCGATAATACCGATGGAAGCGGCTTGCTTCAACGAAAAATCAACCCACCCCAGATCAGTCATCGCCAACGCGCCCAAAACGGTCGCAAAGATTCCGAACTGAGCCGCACCGCCCAAAATGGCAACTTTCGGATTGGCAATCATCGGACCGAAATCCGTCATCGCTCCAACCCCCATAAAGATGATCAGCGGAAAAATACTCGGCGGAGCAATGCCGATATTGTAAATATACAAAAGGAAGCCCGTCACACCGTCCGTCACTTCGGCGACCCCCGCCCCCGGGGCATTGGACAGCAATCCGCCGAAACCGATCGGAATCAACAAAAGCGGCTCAAAACCTTTGGCTATTGCCAAATAAATCAGCAAAATACTGATACCGATCATTATCAGCTGCCCCAAACCGACGGAAACAACCATTGTTTCCGCAGCAGCGGCCCGTTCCGCGAAAAATCCGTAAAGACCCGTCGATCGAATTAATTGTGCCAAAGAAGGATGATTATCCAGATACGCGGAAACTATCTCTCCCATACACCCATGAGAAGCGGCGATCAAAATATTGATCAATGAAAAAAGAGCACATACGGCAATAACCGACCACATAATAAATTTGTGGCGTCTTTCCGCTTTAAAAAGCTGCATATTGGAATCCATAGCCGCCCCCTTAGTTCAGCGTCATTAAAAGCTGGCCGGTTACAACCTGATCTCCTTGACGTACGGCGATTTTACCGACAACACCGTCTGCCGGAGAAGGAACGGGGCTTTCCATTTTCATTACTTCCAGAATCGCGATTTGCTGTCCTTTTTTAACAGTGTCGCCTTCTTTAACCAGTAATTTAGTCAACGTTCCCGGAACCGGAGAAGTTACTTCCGTTCCCGCGCCGCCGGCCGCCGGTTTGACAACGGCTTGTCCTGCCGCGGCAACGCTGATATTAAACGTTTTGCCGTTGACAATGACTTTATCGCCATCCAAAGAAGCCTGATAAGATTTGCCGTCAACCGTCACGTCAAAGTTGCCCGACGTGACTTTGACCGCCGGTTTTTCCTTGTAACGAACGCCGATTTTCGCTTCGCCTTTCAGGAACGTGATGCCTTTATCGCCGCAAGCCGCCGCAATAAAAATGTTTTCATCCGTTTCCGGCAAATTATTTTCTTTCAGGACATTACGGAAATGCTCCAACTGCTTTTTCGGATTGCGGTCATTAATCGCTAACGGAGACTCTTTTGTCGGCTCCAAATTCAGCTGTTCGGCAGCGATTTTTACAACTTCGGGATCGGGCTCATGCGGCGTACGGCCGAAATACCCCAAAACCATCTTGCCATATCCTTCGGCGATTTTCTTCCATGGTCCCTGCATAACGTTATTGAACGCCTGCTGAAAATAGAACTGGGAAACAGGAGTCACGGACGTGCCGTATCCGCCTTTGCGGACAACCTCTTCCATCGCTTTGACTATTTCTGGAAACTTATCCAAAATGCCGTTGTCGCGCAGCATCTGCGTATTCGCAGTCAGCGCGCCGCCGGGCAGCGGAGACCACGGCACGCGCGGTTCGACTTTCGTCGCTTCGGGCGGCAGCAGATATTCGCTTAAAGCGTTTTTCAAAAATTCTTCCGTTTCCAAAATCTTTTGCGGATCAACATCCAAAACATAATCCGTACCGCGCAAAGCATGCCACATCGTCAGCACATCCGGAGAACACGTTCCGCCGGAAACGGGCGCCAAAGATAAATCCACAGTATCCGCGCCGGCTTCAATCGCCGACATACAGCACAAGACGGATGTTCCCGCCGTTTCATGCGTGTGGAAGGAAATCGGTTTATCCGTCAGTTTGCGCATCCGTTTGATCGTTTCGTGAACGATCGCGGGGGTGCATGTACCGGAGGCATCCTTCAAACACAAAGAATCAAACGGGACATCGGCATCCAAAACGGCGCGCAGACGCTGTTCATAAAAATCGGGATCATGCGCTCCCGTACAGCCGGGAGGCAAAGACATGATCGTAATCGTCATCTGATGCTGCAGTCCCGCTTCCTTAATCGCTTTGCCGGATACAACCAAATTGTTGGGATCGTTCAAAGCGTCAAAGTTACGAATCGTCGTCATTCCATGCTTTTTAAACAATTTGGCATGCAATTTAATTAAATCGGTGGACATCGAATCCAACCCGACGACATTGATGCCGCGCGCCAATGTTTGCAAATTAGCTTCGGGACCCGCAACCTTACGAAACTTATCCATCACATCGAAAGCATTTTCATTGCAGTAAAAGAAGGCAGACTGAAACGCCGCGCCGCCGCCGGCTTCAAAATAACGAATCCCGGCGTCGCGAGCCATTTCAACCGCCGGGAAATAATCTTTCGGAAGAACACGCATTCCGAAAACCGATTGGAATCCGTCTCGGAAAGCCGTGCACATAAAATTTACAACCTTTTTAGCCATATCCATTCACCTTCTTTATTAACTGTTTTTCAGTTTCACAGCGATTGCCGCCGCGATCAAAGCTTCGTCCTCATCTTCGGACTGTTCGGATTCGTCTGCAATCCCCAAATAATTAAAAATTGCCGCCTGAGCATACATTAAAGCAATCAGCAGCAATAAAAACACCAATACGCCGGACATTCCGATCAGCGTCAATTCCAATCCTTCTGCAAACATAAAAAACCTCTGCCTTTACAAAATCATTTCTATGCTTCTATTTTTATATAATGGATAAAACAATTTTTCAATTTTCTTCTTTCGTTAACCTTTTAAGATCGCTTCAAAACCTCAGATATCCTTTTGTTTTTGTTTTTTACTGGACAGAGGAAAATGTTACTGACAAATCTAAATGGAAAATTTTTGATTTATCGTCAGGAAAAATTAACGATGACCAAAGGAACCTTGGAAATTATTACCGGTCCGATGTTTGCCGGGAAAACTTCTGCTTTATTGAAAAAAGCCCGCTCTTTTAACGGAGAAATGGTTTTAATCAAACCTTCCTTTGACACACGGTACGGCATTTGCGAAATCAAAACGCATGACGGCGTCGCCGCGGAAGCGTTTAATCTGACAAACACCAGTGAAATTCTGGAATCGCAGGCTATAGAAAAAGCGCAGGCCGTTTTTTTTGACGAAATTCAATTTTTTATGGAACCTTATTTTGGCGGAGATGTCATTGCTTGCATCAACACTCTTCTGAACAGAGGATTATCCGTTTTCTGCTGCGGGTTGGATAAAAATTGGAAAGGCGAATCATTTGAAATCATCTCCAAATTAAAAACGATTGCCGATCGCTATACCGTTTTGCACGCCAGATGCTCCGTTTGCAACGAACCGGCCATTTACACATACAAACGCGGCGGCTCGACGTCAGACATCGAGCTGGGGGCCGCGGAAATTTACGAACCCAGATGCGCGAAACATTATCCGTTCAGTCCTGTCTATGAACCGGAAGAAACGCCTCAAGACAACGTTAACTTGAAACAGGGGAACCTCTTTGATTTCTAAAGCTTTTAATCGAATATCCTCATTTTATAGCACACACGAATATTTCTTCGTCTTAACTTTTGTTCTGATTTGGCAGGTTGTTCTCTTATCAGCTTCAAACGGTTTGTTCGTCGAAACAGACAGTTATACCCATGCGCTGCGTCTGATGGATATGATCCAATCCGGTTCATGGCATGAAATTTTATATCGCCATGACAACTGTCCTTTCGGGCAAATGCTGCATTTTACACGCATTACCGATATGTTTCTGTTTTTAACGACTCTTCCTTTCCGATCGTTTATGGATCTGAAACAAGCCATTGTCTTCGGGGGGTTTTTGTATAATCCTTTGATGGCCTGCTTATCCGCCGCAGGATTGATTTGGGCCGGCAGAACTTTTTTCACGCCGGCAATGCGAATAATATCTGTTTGTTTCTATTTTTTTGGAATACAAACCGTTTCTCTTTTGTTCTTAGCCGGCAGGCCAGATCATCATGTCTTATTAAATCTGTTATTGATTATTCTTTGCGGTTGCTTGTTACATGGAGCAAAAACACAAAAGACTGCTTATTATAAACTTGCGGGAATTTTCGGAGGTCTGGCTGTTTGGGCAACGCCCGAAGGATTTTTAGCCTGTATTTTTCTTTTTGCGGGGATGATCGCCGCATGGTTATGCCGATATCAAAACATCCGGCAAATTCGATTTTTCAGCCAATTCTTATTTATCACAACCGCTGTTTGCTGGATTGTCAATCCGCCGATGCAGGGGCTCTTTTATCCTGACAACGGGCGGTTGTCCGTTTTAATGGTCGTTATTTTAGGTCTTTCTTTTGTTTCTTTTTATACCGAAGAATTTTTGGAAAAAAAGCGCTATATTCGTTCTTTTTTCAGACGTTTCCTTTCTCTTTCTTTTTTGGCATTGATGTCTCTCGGCCTCACTCTTTTGCTGTTTGATGCAAATGTTCTTTTTTCTTCACCGATTCCACAGGAAATTTTCTACATTTGGGCAAAAGACGTTAATGAGCTTCTGCCGGGATATACGGGAAATTTGTTCACAAGCAACGGTATTGCTTTCTTTTACATTCTTATTGCATGTGCTATCGCTTTCTTTCCGGCCTCTTTGCAAATGCGAAAATTGCTCTTAACCTTTTGCATGTCTTTATTTTTATTGGCTTTCATTACATTAATAAGCGCTCGATTTGAAAGAACCGGTCTTGTATTTTCCGTTTTTGGATTACTTCTGGCACTTTTTTCGTTTTTAAAACATTTTTCTTTTACAAAAACAATCCTATTACTTACTTTAATACCGCTCGCTTTTTTTTATATTTCAGAAATTTCGCATCTTTATAAAGAACAAACAGCTTGGCAAAAAAAATTAACAAATCCGGCAGAATATTTTCCTTATATTTCCCAAAGAAAAGGATGTTTTTTGACACTTAACAATGAAGGTCCCGAAATAGCCTGGGGAACGGGTAAAGCCGTAGTCTCTTCTCCCTATCATTCAAATGCGGAAGGCATTACGGACGGATATAATATTCTGCAAGGAAAAAATATAAATGAAGTCACTGCCTTACTAAAAAAGCGCGATATCAGTACTATTATAATAAAAAACCCGATATATTACTATTTGGGCTTAGCCCTAAAAATGAACGCAAATATTGCGGTAGATCCCGAAACATTCGTAGGAAAACTTTTGACCGGACAACATAATTATTGTTTTTTAAAACAGGCTGAAAATGCACCGGATAACATTACACAAAAAAAATTGATTTTCTATGTCGATTTTAAAAAATGCAAAACAACAGAAACCGACCAAATGAAATAAGGATTTTCCTTTGAATACCTGCTCCCGCATTTCCGATTTTTATGTCAAGCACGAATATTCCTTCGTCTTAACTTTTGTTCTGATCTGGCAGGTTGTTCTCTTATTCGCTTCAAACGGTTTGTTCGTCGAAACAGACAATTATACCCATGCGCTGCGTCTGATGGATATGATCCAATCCGGTTCATGGCAGGAAATTTTATATCGCCATGACAACTGTCCTTTCGGGCAAATGCTGCATTTTACACGCATTACCGATATGTTTCTGTTTTTAACGACTCTTCCTTTCCGATCGTTTATGGATCTGAAACAAGCCATTGTCTTCGGGGGGTTTTTGTATAATCCTTTGATGGCCTGCTTATCCGCCGCAGGATTGATTTGGGCCGGCAGAACTTTTTTCACGCCGGCAATGCGAATAATATCTGTTTGTTTCTATTTTTTTGGAATACAAACCGTTTCTCTTTTGTTCTTAGCCGGCAGGCCAGATCATCATGTCTTATTAAATCTGTTATTGATTATTCTTTGCGGTTGCTTGTTACATGGAGCAAAAACACAAAAGACTGCTTATTATAAACTTGCGGGAATTTTCGGAGGTCTGGCTGTTTGGGCAACGCCCGAAGGATTTTTAGCCTGTATTTTTCTTTTTGCGGGGATGATCGCCGCATGGTTATGCCGATATCAAAACATCCGGCAAATTCGATTTTTCAGCCAATTCTTATTTATCACAACCGCTGTTTGCTGGATTGTCAATCCGCCGATGCAGGGGCTTTTTTATCCTGACAACGGGCGGTTGTCCGTTTTAATGGCTGTTGTCTTAGGCCTTTCTTTTGTTTCTTTTTATACCGAAGAATTTCTGGAAAAAGAACGTTATATCGCTTCTTTTATCGGGCGATTTTGCTCTTTATTTTTTGCAGCGGCACTTTCTTTTGTTTTTGTTTTTTTCATATTCGGAAAAAAAGCTCTTTTTTCATCACCTATCCCACCGGAAATTTTCTATATTTGGGCAAAAGACATAAATGAGCTTCAACCGGGATATAAAGGAAATCTTTTTGAAAGCGAGGTTGTTATTTTCCTTTATGTTTTAATGATTGCCCTCGTTTCTTTTTTTTCAGGATCATTTCGAACAAAAAAATTGTTAATAACGATCGGTATTCCCGTCTTTTTCTTTTTTATATTGTCTTTAATCAGCGCTCGCTTCAGTCGCCCCTGCTCTGTATTTGCCGTATTTTTATTTTTACTTTCTCTTCACATCCTCATTCAAAATTTTCAAATACCGCCTAAAGCATTAACTGCCGGAAAAATGTTTTTTTTATTTTTCTTTGCGTGCCTATATGCGGCAAAAGTAAATTCAAACCATCAAATCCAACTTGATTTAAACGGAAGAATATCCCTTCCTGATGAATACCGTTCTTATATTTCATCAACGCCGGGGTGTATTATGGCTTTAAATGACCGCGGCCCGGAAATAGCTTGGGGAACAGGACGATCTGTAATCGGATCGCCGTATCATTCTAATGTTCAGGGGATTACAGATAACTATACCATATTGAACACACCCGATCCTATTGAAGCGCAAAAGCTTCTGAAAAAGCGTCATGTTACCACAATTTTATTGGACAGGCCCGAACACATTCCTTCTCGGGGAAAGAGAAAAAAAATTTTCGATTTTCTTCTAGATTCCCACACATTTGCCGGACAGCTTTTTTCCGGAAAATACGATTATTGCTTTTTATCCTTTCCCGAAGACATGCCCGAAACGCTTAAAGAAAAGTATTTAATCTACCATATCGACTTTAAAAAATGCGGAAAGAAGCAAGCCCCTTAACCAGTACTGTTCCGGAATTGTCTGCCAGTCCTGTTAAAAAAGCTTTTCCCCTATCATTTACACAGACAATCGCATATTTGACAGCTGACGGCTCTATTGGCTGGTTGTTTGAAAAACGTAATTCAGAAGAAGCGAATCTGACATCGGGTTTTTGTTCCTCTTTTCGGAACAATGAAGACGGCACAGCAATATACTGCAGCAAAACTTCCCGCGGATGGAGCTTTCGTCCTTTTTCTTTTGAAACAAAGACAACCCGCCCGTCTTCAAAATGCCTGACAACGATCACGCCGGCTTCATCAATCAGATCTTTTATCGGAATAAAATTATGATAACGTATTCGTGCCGTGGAAGAAAAAGAATTTGTTTCTATTTTTTCCACATAAACCGGCAATAATAATTTTACGCCGGTCTGAAAGGCTTCCGCAACGGAAAAATAACGCGCGGTTAAAATACTGAAAATCAATAAAGGACAAAAGAAAGAAGAAAATTTACGCTTCATTGGCGTCTCCTTTAATCCGGCAGCGCAGCAGCAAGAAAAAACACCCTGCGATTAAAGAAATAATTCCTGCCCCAACCAATGAAACCGGCAAAGACAGAAAGCAAACTATCAAAAAAGAAGTGAATAAAAGAATCGCCGCAGTTGCCAAAAAGGCCGAATCTATAAAAAAAGCCACTAAAAACAGAACGATGCTTCCTTCTATTCCGACGGACAGCAATATCCCGCAAAAAAACAAAACCAACGCCCCTATAACAAACAAAGAGAGCTCGCCAATTTCCAAATCGCGGTACAAACGAAAAATCAAAAGCAAAAAGCTGGATGTAAAAACACCTGTCCAAACCCACGAATCCGCAGATAAAGATCCCGTCATTTTTTCTATTAACAGTGATAATACCGGCAAAACCGCAAAAACATACATCGCTTCCCGATTACGCATTCCTTTTATCGGAAACAACAATCCCGCCGTTCCCAAAAAAGAAAGCAGAGCGAGCGGTACAATCGGCAAACTTTGCAATAAAAAGAAGAAAAGCACGGCAAGAACAATTCTTTGCCAAACATCTGCCGGACAGAAAAAACTGCGCACCAGAAGAACAAAAAGAAGCGCCATCATAACAACGGGAGAAAGCCAAAAAACAGCTTGAGTCAATAAAAAAGCTCCCGCGAAAAAATATGTCCTGAAGAAAAACCGAACAGCGCCGGAATTTGATTTTTGCAGCGCCAATCCGCAAACTATGAACAGGACGCTTCCCGCCGGAAAAGAATAAGAGCGCAGTCCGTAAAAACAAACCGACGCGATAATCATCATTATTATCAAAGACGGAATATTATAAAAACAGCTTTGCGTTTCCGTTTTAGTTTGGCCGATCTTTTTCAAAGCGGGTTCTTTTACGGGATCAAAAACAGACACATTCAAACATGCCAATAATTGCCGAACAGAAAAATTAACAGACATTCTTTTTCTCCTTCAAGCAATCATTCAACTTGTTTCCTGCGATCCAAACAGTCATTACGATCAAAGATTCTCCCGTCAGGAAAAGCGCCTGCCCCATTTGAAACGAAAGCTCCAGGCTTTTAATATAGCCATACAGCAGCAAACTGCCCCATAAAGGACAAAAGACAAGAAGAGCACAAAAAACCGTTCGTTCCCTATCTTTGAAAAAATAAAAAGCGCTCAAAATGACTGCAAAAAACAGGCAATAAAGAAACGGCAATTCTTGACTGACTGAATTTTCCCGCATTATCGCTCCGGCCAATAAAAAAACACATCCCGCCATTAAAAGAAACAAACGAAAAGCCGTATTTCTGAACCATGTTATCCGATCAACCGTTTCCTCGCGTAAAATCAGCAATCCCGCATTCAACAATGCTGCCAATGCGCAAAAAGAGGATACATCCGTACGAAAAGAAGGAAGCAAAAACTGAATGCCGTACATTGCGATCGAAACATTCAGAACGATAAAAGGCAAAAGACGAATTCCCGTCCGTTTTGACGGCACCGCCCAAAAAATCAACAAAACGAAATACAAAAAAAACTGTTTATATAAAAAAGTATTCGTTCCGAAAACCATGTCCGGTAAAAAAATCATAACTCCGATAACAAACGCCCCAACATAATCCGCTATGGCAAACCGGCGAAAACAACAACAAACGATAAAAAGAATAGCCAACAAAATTCCGCCGTTCAGCGTATAAAAAAAACTCCATCCGGAAAGAACGAAGAAAAAAAATGCCGAACAAAACCACAAACATACCAAACATAACAAAGCCAGCCTGATTCCGTTCAGCCATTTTTTTTCCGAACGGCACAAAGCCAGCGCCTTCAAAAAGTCGGCGGACGGCAGAATCCCTTCATGGCACAGACTTATTATATCCTCCGCTTTTGCTGTCTTATTTAAAAACGTTTCCGTTTTTTTATCAGGAACTATCAATTTTTTTTCCTTCTGTTTTAATGCTATAATTTTCTGAAATTATATTTTATAGTTTCCCGTATGAACAGTTTTTTCAAAAAGATCGTTTTATTTTTTTACATGACGACTGCCGCCGGTGCACAAATACCGGACATTCAGACCGGTCATGAAATGAAAAGAATCGCTTTCTCTGCCAAAGCGGGCGTTGAGATTTTTGCAGAAGCTTCCGGCGGAGAATGGTGTGAAAACATACTTAATTTGAAAATTTTTGCCCAGGATGAAACTGCTTTTGCAGACAAGCCTCTAACTCTTTTGATGGCAAAAGTCGGACTGGTTTTAAACAACGAATGTCCCTCGGCGCAACATGCCGTTATTGACGGATACAGCAAAAATACTTTGATTTTTCAGGGATCAGCTTCATCTGCCGACAAATGGAAACCTGAAAAAGGCACATTAAAAGTCAAAATTCAACAATTACAGACAGCCTCGACTAAAATATCGCCGTCCGAACCGGCAAAGGAACGGCCCTCTTCATCTGAAAAACAGAAAATCATCGCGCATATTGATTCCAAAACAGCATTAGAATATCGGCTTTATTCCAAAGACAAAGCATGTTCGATTCTGTATACAACCGATAAGCCGGCTGAAAAATTAAAAAAGTGGTTTATCAGTGTCGGAGGCAACTCCTGCGCCGAAAATCTCGTTTACGGACGAGCGGAAGTTTCTTTATTCAATGAAAAAGGCCATCTCGAAACAACACTTGACGGTTATTTCACGGAAGGACGTTTTACCGGCAAAAAAAATTTAAATGTCGTTTTGTTGAATCGCTATGGTGCCAATAAAAACGAACAGCGGCTGAGTTATTTAATCGACTCGGATCAGGATTTAAAAATCAACTATGTCAGTTACCTGCAAAGCCGAAAAAATCCCAAGACCGGTTTTTACTCTCCGTGGTCGGGCTGTTCTCCCTTTACTATTGCCGCGGTTACGGAAAATGAAGAGTTGTTTTTGGAAAACGTCATAACCGACAACATTTTAAGAGCGGCTCAAAGTTATGCGGATATTTTTTGTCCTGGCGCGACACAAATGAAATTCTTTGCCACCACCGTTCCCCGAGGCATTCCGGGAATGGATATTCCGGCATTGCCCGAAACGAAAGAAAATGCGTCGCATGATCGTTTGATTTATGCGGCCGCACTGCAGAGAGCCCCCGGAAAAAAGTGGAAAGTTATTTCCGATAAAACTCAAAATCTGGCAAAACTGCGCGAAAACGCCCGCCGAACGGAAGAACTGCATGAACACCAACTGATGATGGCCGATTACAATGAATTAACCAAGACAGATTATCTGGGACGATTGGCATACATGATCGGAACGGACCGTATAGATAATTTGTCGGCAATGCTGACGGCTTCAACAATCATTCAAAAAGCGGTACGCGTTAATTTGTTGGTCAACATTAGTTCAATCGGTTTGGATCGGGCATGGACAGATTGGCCGGACGAACTTTTGATTATGCAGACCAGCGGTCTTTTAAATCGTTCCGGATGGCATATTGTCAGCGGCAATCTGCGATTAATGACAGATCAGGAAAAGAAACAAAACAAAAAAGAGAACCGTTCCGTTATCGGCGTTCTGGAACTTGCTTCCGCTGCCGCATGCGAACAGGACGCCTGCGCAGAGGTTTCCGATCTGGTCGGATTGATACGGAGACGTCATGAAAAACCGAACTGGCAGCCTTATCATGCGCCTTTCAGACAGGAGGAGGCCGGTTTATGACAAAAAGTATGTGGGTTGCCGTCGTTATTTTGGCTTTATTATTTGCGGCTTGCGGTTCTTTTATGGTCTTACTGCAAAAGGATGAAGCACAAAAAAACATTCATTATTTCCTGACCGCCCGCAAACTGAACAAACTTATTTCCTTCCAGGAAGCGGCTTTATCCGTTTCAGACGCGGCCTCGCTGAAAAACGTTTCTCTGCATTTACGCGTTTTGCCCCAAATGCCGAATCATATCCGTGAATTTACCGTTCATACTTACAAAAAAAGCAATCATATTCCCGTTTTTCTTTCTTTTACGGCCAAAGACGTTTCCTTCAGCCTGATAACAGCGGCTCAGCAGCTGAAAACAACTGAAGAAAATGTCGTCGATGCTTTTGCGGATTTTGACCCGATTGCCGACATCATAAACAGTCCTTTGTATGCCGTTTTGCTGGCAGGCTGCGATAATGTTTCCGCAGAAATTCGAGGTGAATACTCTTATGCGCCGGCCGCGAAAAAAATGACTTTAAAGGCCAAAACAACCGATCAATGCCTTGGACGCTGGGAAGCAGAAATATCACTGGGAAACATTTCAAATGCGCAGCAGGGTCAGCTCATTTTGGCTTTAAAACATTTTTTGCAAAAAGGCGATCCGCTGCAAGATATAAAAAATTTTCTGGAAGGCGCCGTCGTAACGAATTTTTCGCTGACCTATACGGATACGGGGCTTGTCAAAGGCTATAAGAAATATATTGATACGCTCTATCTGCGCCTGCCGGGAGCCGCCAGTCCGGCAGAATTGGATTCAAAAGGCATTCAAAAAATCGCCTCTTATCTCTCTTTTTCAAACGCGCATCGCCAACGCAATACGGATATCGCTCAAACATTGGCACAATTTATCAAATCCCCAGGAACGATCCGTTTCCAAAGCAAAGCCGGGAAACAAGTCCCCCTGAGCGTCCTCAACGGCACGTTTTTACGGCGGCTGACGGATCTGCTGCTCAGACTGGATACGTCAGTCGCCGCTGAAAAAGAAACGCCTTAATTTTATTTATGAAAACATCGGCGTAGACAAGTATCTTTCGCCCGTGTCCGGCAACAAAGCAACGATTGTCTTGCCCTTGTTTTCCGGTCGTTTAGCGATTTGAGCCGCTGCATAAACCGCCGCCGCGGAGGAAATTCCGACCAGAACGCCTTCTTCCCGCGCCAATCTGCGTCCCGTCGCAAAAGCGTTTTCACTATCGACAGTCACGATTTCATCATAGACGGCAGTATCCAATGTATCCGGCACAAACCCCGCGCCGATTCCCTGTATTTTGTGCGGTCCCGCTTTGCCCTGCGATAAGACCGGAGAATCCGAAGGCTCGACAGCAACAATTTTGACAGCCGGATTTTTCGATTTCAGATAATGCCCGACGCCTGACAAAGTTCCGCCCGTTCCGACTCCGGCAACAAAAATATCGACTTTTCCATCCGTATCCTGCCAGATTTCCGGTCCCGTCGTTTTTTCGTGCGCCATCGGATTGGCCGGATTGACGAATTGCCCCGCCAACATGCTGTTCGGTGTCGTATCCGCAATTTCTTTCGCTTTTTCAATTGCTCCTTTCATCCCTTTTGCCCCTTCGGTCAGAACCAATTCCGCCCCGTACGCTTTCAACAGGTTGCGGCGTTCGACACTCATCGTTTCCGGCATTGTCAAAATCACTTTGTATCCTTTGGAAGCCGCAATGGAAGCCAGCCCGATTCCGGTATTGCCGCTGGTCGGTTCGACGATCACCGCCCCCGGTTTCAGAATGCCCTTTTGTTCCGCGTCTTCGATCATTGCTTTGGCGATTCTGTCTTTAACGGATCCTGCCGGATTAAACAGTTCCAATTTTGCCAGCAAAACCGCTTCCAACTTTTCCGCCTTTTCATAGTTGGTCAGTTCCATCAAAGGCGTCCGTCCGACCAATTCCGATACCGATTTATAAATTTTTGTCATGTTTTTTTCCTCTGTTCCAAATTAAACAAAAAGGGCTTTCCTGCTCGGAAAGCCCTTAAAATGTTGTATTCAACATTACTTTCCGCAATTACATTCCGTTTCGGCCCCGCAGCCGCATTCACAGGGATGCTGACAGCCGCAGGCAAACGCCGCGGAGGCGTACAGCAGACAGGCCAAAACAAAAAAAGTCATTTTCTTCATCTTAGTTCTCTTCCCTTCCCGATGAAACAACAAAATCATTATTCCACAGCGTTTCAAAAAGTCAACTAAAATAGTAGTGATTATTTTTCTCCGATTTTCCTTGAGAACATGGTATAAAGCGTTCAACGAAAGGCATTTATATGAAAATATCGACCAAAGGACGTTACGGACTGCGGATTTTATTGGATCTGGCTTTGCACGACCAAAATACTCCGCGCTTAATGAAAGATATTGCTCGTTCCCAACAAATCTCGGAAAAATATATCAGTCGGTTGATTTTACAGCTGAATGAAGCCGGTTTTGTCACTTCTTTCCGCGGAGCGAAAGGCGGTTTGAAACTGGCAAAGCCCCCGAAAGAAATCACGCTGTTGGAAATCGTCGAAGCGATGGAAGGCAGAATATCAATCGTTGAATGTGCCTCAGATAAAAACTTTTGCCCGAAATCGGAAGATTGTTCCGCGTGCAAAATCTGGTCTTCCTTAAATAAGAAAATCAGAAAACAGATGAATGAAATAACGTTAAAAGACTTACTGAAAACAGAAAAGAACAAAACCAAAAACGCGATGGAAAAAGAATGAAAATCGGATTTATTTCTTTAGGCTGCTCCAAAAACACGATCGACACGGAAATGATGCTGGCGCATTTAGACAACGCCGCATTTGAAATCACCGCCGACGCCGGGGAAGCCGAGATTATTTTAATCAACACCTGCGGCTTTATCGGCGACGCGCGGAAAGAATCAATCGAAACGATTCGGGAAATGGCGCGATATAAAAAGACGGGAAAGCTGAAAAAACTGATCGTTACGGGTTGCCTGGCCGAACGCTGGCGGAACAAACTGATGGAAAGAATGCCTGAAATCGACGCAGTTGTCGGACTAAGTGAAATTCACAGCATTGTCGAAACAGTCAGAATCTCTTTAGAAAAAGAAAAGTATGCCGCTTTCGGTGATTATGAAAAAACAGAAATCGAAGGCGAACGGATGCTCTCCGACGATTCTCCGTCCGTCTTCCTGCGCATTTCAGAAGGGTGCGACAACCGCTGTTCTTATTGCGCCATTCCGAAAATTCGCGGTCGCTACCGTTCCCGCACGATCGAAAGCATTATTGAGGAAGCGCAGGACCTTGAAGCTGCCGGAGCGAAAGAACTGAACCTGATCGCGGAAGACACATCGCGTTACGGAACAGATTTATATCACGAAAACAAACTGCCGGAATTACTGCGCCGTCTGACCGAAGAAACAACTATTCCTTGGATACGGATTTTTTATTGCTATCCCGATCAGATCACGGACGAGCTGATTGCGGAAATGCGTGATAATCCGCGTGTTTTGCCTTACCTCGATATGCCGATTCAGCATATCAGCGACGCCGTTTTAAAAAAGATGAACCGCGGCGGCAACCGTAAACAGATCGAAACCGTTATTGAAAAACTGCGTCGGGAGATTCCCGATATGGTCATCCGGACGACGGTCATCGTCGGTTTTCCGGGGGAAACGGACGAACAGTTCAGCGAATTGCTTGATTTTGTAAAAACCGTCCGCCTGAACCGTTTGGGGGCGTTTGCCTACTCTCGCGAGGAAGGAACGCCCGCGTTCGATATGCCGGATCAAATTGCGCCAGAAATTAAACAGCAACGTTACGAAACTTTAATGGAAGCACAGGCGCAAATCAGTTTCGAACATCAGCAAACCGTCATCGGTCAAACCCGCGACGTATTATGCGAAGGTTTTGATCCGGAAAAAGAACTGTTTATCGGCCGTGATTTTTCCAACGGATTTGATGTGGACGGCAAAGTTTTTTTCGTTTCCCGAACTCCTGTTGCAGCCGGCGATTTTGTAAAAATCAAAATCACCGACGCGGACGAATACGACTTATTCGGCGAAACTGTCGAATAAAGCCTTGCATCCGAGAATTTCTCCTTCTATACCTATAAAAAATTTGAAAAGGAGGACACAATGACAATTAAAAACATTTTCTGGGATGTGGACGGTGTTCTGGCAAATCTGAATTACGCCTATTACAACTTTTTGACACATCATCCGAACTATAGAAACGACTATGCCGACTTGAAATGGGAGGATTTGCCAAAAGTTCTGCCGATCGTTCCGAAATACGGCGCTTTGGAATTGAAAACCCATCCTGAAAAAGGCGAACAAATGGATTATGACTTTTGCCATTCGCCCGAATTCTTCAATAACCGCCCGCTGTATCCGCACGTCGTTGAAACTCTGAAGGAATTGAACGAAAAAGGATATAAGCAATTCACGCTTTCCGCCACGTTCAACGTGGAAACAAAAAAGAAACTGTTAAACGAACTGCTGAAAGACGTTACCGATTTTCTCACAATAGAATGTGTGCAGCACGGCAAATTTATGCACGATACCGCTAAAGAAGATATGTTGAAGGAATGTTTCGCAAAATACGGCCTGAAAGCGGAAGAAACCGTTCTGGTTGACGACCGTATCTATAATCAATATGCCGCGATTAACGTCGGAGCGCACCCCGTGCGCTACCGCTGTGAATTTACGTCCGACCTGCCCGAAGAATTAAACTGGATTCCGGAAATGCATAGTCTGGATGAATTTAAAAAATGGCTTTTTTCCCAAAAATAATAAAAGAGGACAACTATGAGTAAAGTAATCACAATGATTCCGGTCAGACTGGCCGCTACCCGTCTGCCGAACAAACCTTTGCTGGACATTAACGGCAAAACGCTGATTCAACGCGTTTATGAAAACGTCAAAGCGGCGATCGACGGAGATGTCTGCATCGCATGCGGCGATGAAAAAATTATGCAAGAGGCCGAAAAATTCGGCGCGAAATGCGTTCTGACAGACCCAAACCTTCCTTCCGGCACGGACAGAATCGCCGTCGCTTTGAAAGAAATAGACCCCGACGGCACCAAGTATGACATTGCCGTCAACTTCCAAGGCGACAACATCAACGTCGATCCGGCTATTAACAATCGCCTGATCAAAATCATCGAAGAAACCGACTGCGACATTGCGACCTGCGGCATGGTTTTCAAAACATTGAAAGACGCCGAAAATCCGAATAACGTTAAAATCGTTATGGGATTGGAAAAAGGTGAAACGCAGGGACGCGCCGTATATTTCACCCGTGCTTTGGCTCCGTATATCCGCGATGCCGAAAAATGTGCGTATCAGGATTATTATCACCATATCGGAATTTATGTTTTCAAAACAAGCGTCCTGAAAAAATTTCCGACAATGAAAGAAGCTGTTTTGGAAAAACGCGAAAAGCTGGAACAGCTGCGCTTTTTGCAAAACGGTTATCATATCCAGGCGTTAATTGTCGATAAAATCAAACTGAACGAAGCAGCTCCCGCGGATATCAACACGGTTGAGGAACTGGAAGAATTCAGAAAATTGAAAATATAACCGCTAAAAAAGAAATCTGAAAAAAGTTCTTAACCGATTTTACGGAAAGCGATTACGGTCCCGATAAAAACAAAGCGGAATCGCTGCCCGTATCGGTTAAGAAAGTATTGCTAACGATTGTTTTTATAAAATTGGAAAAATCATGTCTTTCTTTAAAAATATCAGTTTGGTCGGACAAATCATTATCGGTTTAGTTATCGGTACTTTAACCGGTTTGTTTTTGCCGCAGTTTGAAATCCTTAACCTATTCGGAAGCTCTTTTATCGAAGCATTAAAAGCCGTTGCGCCGGCATTGGTAATGGTATTGGTGATCAGCGCTTTGGTTAACGCTTCAAACAGCGAAGGGAAAAGATTTCGTAAAATCATCGCACTCTATCTGTTCAGCACGCTGACAGCTGCCGTGGTTTCCGTTTTCATCAGTTTTCTGTTTCCGGTCAAAGTGAACTTTTTGCAAGCCGCATCCGATTCTGCTCCCGAAGGATTAAAAGAAGTCGCGCTTGCTTTGTTGAATCAACTGATTGACAGCCCCGTCAATGCTTTATTAAAAGCCAACTATATCGGGATTCTGGTCTGGGCGGTCGTTTTCGGAATCGCTTTAAAAAAACACGCGACGGAATCGACAAAAGATTTTATTTCTCAAATCGCCGAAGCGTTGACGACCGTCGTTCGCTGGATTATCAGCCTGGCTCCGATCGGAATTATGGGGATTGTCTTTACAACCGTTTCCCAAAACGGTTTAAAGGTCTTTGAAGATTACGGCAGACTGTTTGTTGTATTAATCGGCACAATGACTTTTGTCGCTTTGGTCGTCAATCCGCTGATCGTGTTTTGCCTGATACGCCGCAATCCGTATCCTCTGGTTTTCAAATGCCTGAAATCCAGCGGTATTACCGCTTTTTTCACCAGAAGCTCCGCAGCAAATATTCCCGTCAATATGGAATTGTGCGAAGAATTGGGACTGGATAAGAAAGTTTATTCCGTTTCCATTCCTTTGGGGGCTACCGTCAACATGGACGGCGCGGCCGTGACGATCACCGTTATGACAATGGCCGCCGTTCATACGTTAGGCATTGAGGTCAGCTTGTCCGGAGCCATTATGATGAGCGTTTTATCCGCTCTTGCCGCTTGCGGAACTTCAGGTGTAGCCGGCGGTTCCATTCTGCTGATTCCGCTGGCCTGTTCTTTATTCGGCATCAGCAACGATATTGCAATGCAGGTTGTTGCCATCGGTTTTACGATCGGAGTGCTTCAAGATTCTCTTGAAACGGCATTGAACTCGTCGGGAGACGTTCTCTTTGTCGCCGCTTCCGAATTCAGCGATAAGATCAAACGAGGAGAAGCTTTGCCTGAATTATAAATATTTCCGTCATATTTGCTGTCGATTCGGAAACAACAGACTTTTTTGTTTATCCTTAAAAAAGGGAGATTTTTCTCTCCCTTTTTTTATTCCTCTTCAATCGGTTCATCACCGATCATTTTTTATGACGGCAGTTCCGCTTTTTGTCTTCTTTATTTAATCAGCACAATTCGGCGTCGGCGAACCCGAACTGTTCCAAAGAGTTTTCTTTGGCCTGAATGCAGATGAACGATATTTCACCGTCCGTCGTGTTTTCGATCGTCCGCGCCGCGCCCGTGCCGACTTTCACACAGGAGCCTTCTTTTACGGGAATTTGTTTGCCGTCAACGGTGATAATGCCTTCGCCTTTCAGAATGATGTAAATCTCTTCGTTCTGTTTGTGCTTGTGATTAAACGGCACTTTAAAGCCTTTCGGCGCGGTGTTGAGGGAAATCTCACAGCTTGTCAGCCCCAGAGCGTCGTGCAGAAACGCTTTGCCGTTTTCCAGTTTGATCAAATCTTTGACCGCGCCCAAATCCGTTGCTTTGAAATTACTCATTTTTTATCCCCCTGTTCTATGTATTCGTTTAAATCAGCCATAATGTCCGCCAGACTCATACTGCGCAGTTTCAGTTCCATAACCTCTTGTATGGCGGACAGACGTCCGTCCAGTATTTCGTGAATGTTCCGCCCGACCGGACATTCGGGGTTTGGGTTTTCATGAAACCGGAACAACGTTTCCTTTTCCAACGGCTCGATCGCCTTATACACGTCCAGCAGACTGATTTCATCCGCCGACTGTTCCAGATAAGCCCCGCCCGTGCCGCGTTCGACCCGTATCAGTCCCGCCGCTTTCAGCTGTAATAAAATATTGCGGATGATAACGGCGTTCGTGTTCACGCTTGACGCCAGAAAAACGCTTGTCACCCTCATTTTTTTTGAAAAAGTCGCGATACACGCCAAAACGTGCAAAGCGATCGTAAAACGACTGGAAATCTGCATAAAAAGAGTCTCCTAATGTAATAATCTTAATTACATCAATACCTCTTTATCGTTGTAATGTCAACAATTACTTCTCGAATTCCTTCAACGCGTTATCTGCGGCGACTTTATCGATGACGGCTTTGATATAGCGATCAATTTCCGCGTTTTCCGAATAATCGGCGGCGGCGATGATGTTGACACGGTCGTCCGTGATCAGGTGCTTTATTTTGTCTTTCGCGCCCCGAACGTGCGGCGGATAAACGGCGATCGAGTGGCCTCCGCTGATTTTAATCATTTTCATACAAGGGATATCCGTTTCGCCGTCCCCGATGTAAACCATATTTTCAAACGGAATGTCCCGTTGTTCCGGCGGTGTGTATTCGTTGATCGTCTTGTTGTCGGTTTCGTCCAGAACGCCTTTGTTGATGCGGTAAAGGAACTGCGTTTTCGTCGTGTAGTTCAAAGCGACCGCCGGCCATTGCGCCGCGCCGTTCGCGTCATACATAAAGCACGAAGCGTATATCTTTTCAAATTTCGAAGCGATGCCCGACCCTTCGATCATTTCTTTCAGCCCCGAAGAAATGATAAAGTGTTTCAGCTCAATCCCTTTAGCGCAGGCATAGGCGGAAATGCGGTCGAACCAATCTGCAACCCCGTTGAACAGCTTGATTCCCTCGCCGTATTTTTTAAAGTCTTCGCGCTTGAAAGGGACATTTTTGCTTTTGGATTCCCTGATCATCAGATGCATATAGGCCAAAATTTCATCAGCGTGCTGTTCTTTGGCGATTTGAGAAGATTTAATCCAAAAGTCCTTGGGATTGGCATAGCCGACTTTTTCGGTGAAGCCGTATTCCTGCATATTCCCCGGAGCCAACGTCCCGTCAAAGTCGTAACAAATCGCCATTTTGATTTTTTTAGCCGCCATAACCGTTCCTTTCGCGCTGAAGCCGATGTAAACAGTATAGCTTATTTTCGGGAAATTTCAGCTTTTTCCAATTCAAGCAGTTTGATTTTTTTATCCAAACCGCCGGCGTATCCCGTTAAAGCCCCGTTCGCGCCGACGACGCGATGACACGGAACGATAATGGAAACCGGATTGCGCCCGACCGCGCCGCCGACGGCTTGCGCGGACATACGGGAAGAAAAACGGGCGGCAATTTGTCCGTAAGTCATTGTCCGGCCGAACGGAATCGTCAGCAGAATATCCCAGACCGCTTTTCTGAAAGCCGAACCGCGCAGGTTCAACGGCGGCGTAAAATCGGGAGAAATCCCTTTAAAATAAACATCAAGCCACCGTTTCGCCGAATCAAAGACGGGCAAATTTTTTTCAACGCCCCCGCCCTCAAGCGTGTCGGCGAAATATTTCTGCCCGTCGAACCACAGTCCCGTCAAAGCGTCCCCGTCGCCGGCCAGCGTGATGCCGCCCAGAGGGGATTCATAGCGGTCAAGACAATCCATTCAATTTGTCCATCAGTCTTTGCGCGTGAAGCAGAGCTTTTTCCTCGATTTCCCTGCGCTTTTCGGGAACGTTCCGCAACGCGTAGGAAACGCCGCCCGTATAAACGGACCCCGCCCATTTCATCGAACACAAAGCCGCCGTTTGTTTCAAAGGCGCCGTCATATCATCGACAGTATAATCTTTCTTGTACACTTCTTCGGGCGCGCCGCTGGTCAGAGAAGCGAGAAGCGTTTTACCGCTCAACGCCTTGCCCGTGCCGTGCGAAAAGCCGAACACGAACACGTCTTCCATCCACTTGTGCATCAAAGACGGATACGAATACCAGAAAACGGGGAACTGTAACACGATGATATCCGCTTTTGTCAGCTTTTCCCGCTCGGCTTTCACGTCGATTTTAAAATCGGGATAAAGTTCGTCCAGCAAATCAAATCCGGCGGACGGCAATTTTGCCTTCAAGTCCTCCAAAATCAACTTGTTCGCAACGGAATCGTTCAAGTCGGCATGCCCCGACACAACCAGAATGTTTTTCATTTTCACCCCTTTTCATTTGAAATGCGTTACTTGTTTTTCAGCGTCTCTTTTTTTGCGTATAGTCGGGTGGGACGCGTTAATCAAGCTATACTTTGGGCAGTTTTTATCGTGGTCGTTGATAATGCCGCACGCCTGCAAATGCGAATAAACGGTGATCGATCCCAGATATTTGAATCCCCGTTTTTTCAAATCTTTTGCAATCCTGTCGGACAAACCGTTTGAAACGGGGATAAAACCGTCCGCGTGTTTGTCGTATAAGATCGTCTTGCCGTCCGAATGCCCCCACAAATAAGCGCAGAAAGAGCCGTATTCCGCCCTGATTTTTTGAAAACACCGCGCGTTGTTGATAACGGCTTCGACCTTGCGGGGGGAACGGATCATACCGTCCGTGTTTAAAATCCGGTCAACGTCCGCTTCCGTATAAAGCGCGATTTTGTCGTAATCGAAATCGTCAAAACACTTGCGGAAGATTTCCCGCTTTTGAATCATCAGATTCCAGCTCAGGCCACACTGCATCGCCTCAAGCATCAAAAACTCGAACTGTTTTTTGTCGTCGTGAACGGGGATGCCCCATTCCTCGTCGTGATAGAGGCGACATAGCTCCGATGCCTTGTCCCAATCGCAATAACTCATTTTCTTTCAATCCCCGAAAGAAAGGATATATCATCCGCCGTTGTCAGGCAAGCGCCGCGCTTATTTGCTTAATCCCAGTTGACGCAAAATCCCGATCATTCCTTCCGCGGCGATGTCGTTGGTGATTTTGCCGACCGCGTTGAAATAATAAAAATTCATCACAGTCGTTTCGATTTTTTTGCCGGTGGCGGGCAGCCCCAGAAAATCCCCGTCGTGCGTTCCCGTCAAAATCCACAGAACGGCGACTTTGTCCTCGTCCGCGACCATTTCTTTCAGCCGCCAACGAACATCGGAAAAGCCTTTCCGCATCCAGTGAACAACGGATAAATACCCCTTTCCGCCGTAAAGCGGTTCGGGACTTGCCGGCGTGTAAAACGGCGCGTCGTTCGCGACCAATTCCTCCGCCAACGCTTCGTCGGCGGTGTTGATCATCGTTTCAAAACGGCGCATCTGCGCTTTATTGCGTTCCATCGCGTTCATTGTTCTTCTACCTGATAAAGTTCGTGAAAACGACTTCTTCCTCTTTCGGCATCGGAACGCCCGCTTTCCGGCCCGCTTCCTGACATTTCAGATGCCACGCCATATTGCGCGCCAGAATGCGCATATTCTGCAATCCCTCTTCGTCTTTCAGGACTTCTTCAGGCGCCGCGCCGTGAACCATATTCCAATAGCGGCCGGAAATGACGGGCATTTGCGTGATTCCGAAATATCTGTTCAGCTGATCCAGAGTAACGGTCGTTCCCGCCCTCTGGCGCTGGCGACCGCGGCGGCGGGCTTGTGCAGGAACGCTTCCCCGCGTCCCGAACAAAAAGCCGAGAAGAACACTCTGTCCATAAAGGACGTGATCGCCCCGCCGGCGGCGGCGTAATGAACGGGGGAACCGAAAACGAAACCGTCGAATTCCTTGGCTTTTTCCACAAATCCGTTGACCTGATCGTCGATGACGCACCGCCCCAGCTTGGCGCAGGCGCGACAGCCCATACAGCCGGAGATCGGCTTCACGCCGATATGATAGATTTCCGATTCAATCCCTTCTTCGTTCAGCGTTTTGGCGATTTCCTCCAAAGCCGTATAAGTGCATCCGTTTTTACGGGACGAACCGTTGACCAATAAAACTTTCATTCTTTTCCTCCTTTAATCCGCCGGTTTCCATTGCGTAAAGCGTTCCTGTTCCGCCAAAGTCGCGTTGTAATAGCGTTTTCCGTTGTCCAGTTCGGCGATTTCGGCCATTTCCTCCGCCGTCAGTTCGAAATCGAAAATATCGAAGTTGTCTTTCATATGCTGCGGGTTGGTCGTTTTCGGGAAAACGGCGTTGCCTTCCTGAATATGCCAGCGCAGAATGATCTGCACATTCGTTTTTTTATACTTTTGCGCCAGTTTTGTAAAGACGGGCTCGTTGATCAGGTTTTTGTCGCCGTGTCCCAGAGGATACCAGCTTTCCAAAACGGTTCCGTATTCCGCCATACGTTTTTTCAATTCGTGTTGAGGAAAATACGGGTGGCATTCCACCTGAACCGCCGCCGGCTTGACTGTCGCGTGTTTCAACAAGTCTTCCAGATTTTCGTTGAAATTGCTGATGCCGATCGCGCGGACTTTGCCGGATTCGACCGCTTTTTCCATATCTTTCCACGCGCCGACGTAATCGCCGACCTGCTGATGCAACAACAACAAGTCGATATAGTCCGTTTGCAGGCGTTCCAGCATTTTACCGATGCCTTGAAGCGTTTTTCCCTCGCCGTATTCGGTCGGCCAGAGCTTTGTCGTAATCCAGACTTCTTCGCGTTTCAAGCCGCTTTGTTTCAGCGCTTCGCCGACGCCGCGTTCATTCTGATAGGCGTGCGCCGTGTCGATGTGGCGGATACCAAGCTTAAAAGCGTTCAAACAGGCGTCAATCGTGTCTTTTCCCTCCGGCACCAGATAAACGCCCAGGCCGAATTGCGGCATTTTTAAACCGTTGTTAAGCGTCAGGTATGTTTGCGTCATAATTTTTCCCCTTTTTAAAATCCGATTTTTTTCAACCAGCCCGAAACCGCCGCTTTTGTTCCCGCGCGGTCGTTCTGCGCCGTGTGTCCGGCAACTGCCAAAGCTTCCGTGATGTCCGCGCCCGTCGTTGTTTGCACATTTGACGGAATGGAGGAATATCCGCTGCCTTCGTGCGTAACGAAAACGGCGACCGTTTTGCCTTTGAAATCGTGGCTTTCCAAAAACGTATAGACCGCCATCGGCATATCCGCCCACCAGTTCGGCGTGCCGATAAACACCGTTTCATAATCGGCGAAGTTCGCGACACCTCCGGCGATTTCAGGGCGCGCGTTTTGTTTCTTTTCGGCCAGAGCGACTTCCGTCAACGCTTTGTACGCCGCCGGATAAGCGTCGTTTTTCAGCTTGATTTCAAACAGATCGGCGCCCGTCTGCGCGGCGATTTCGTCCGCGACATACGCCGTGTTGCCTTTGGTGATGTTTCCGACACCGTACTGTTCGCCCGTGCGCGAAAAATACACGACCAGAGCTTTTGCGTTTTTATTGACCATTTTCTTCTCCTGCGCGTTTGCTTTAAATCCGATAAAAACCGCCAAACCTATTAAAAAAGCGGATAAGAACGATTTCATTGCCGGCCTCCGTATCAAAAAACGACTTGAAGTGTACAGGTTAAAGCACACTTCAAGTCAAATGTTTTTTAGAACGCTCCCGTTTTGATATGCGGCACATAGGGGGCTTCCAACGCTTTGATTTCCTCGTCGGAAAGTTCGATCTCCAGAGCGGCGACGGCTTCTTCGACGTGCCTGACGGACGTCGTTCCGACGATCGGCGCGGTAACATAGGGTTTCGACAGTATCCAAGCCAAAGCGTTCTGCGCCATCGTGTTGCCGTTTTTCTTCGACACCTCTTCCAAAGCGTCAACGACTTTTTTGTCCTGCGCTTCGGTAGCGCCCCAGACCATCGGGGAAACGGCGTCGATTTTCGACCGTTCCGTCCGCGTCCCCCAAGGACGCGCGCAACGTCCGCCCGCCAGAGGCGACCACGGCACGACGGCGATTTTCCTGTCCCGACACAAAGGCATCATTTCGCGTTCCTCTTCGCGGTAAATCAGGTTGTACTGGTTTTGCATCGAAACGAACTTCGTCCAGCTGTGCTTTTCGGCGATGTTGTTCAGCCGCTCGAATTCCCAAGCGAACATTGTCGAAGCCCCGATATAGCGCGCCTTGCCGGATTTGACGACATCGTGCAGGGCTTCCATGATCTCCTCCCACGGCGTTTCGCGGTCAAGGCGGTGAATCTGGTACAGATCGACGTAATCCAATCCCAGACGTTCCAAAGAATGGTCGATTTCCGCCATAATGTTTTTGCGCGAGGATCCCGCGCCGTTCGGCCGTCCCTCCCTCATCGCGAAATGGACTTTGGTCGCGACGACGATTTCATCTCGGTTCAAGCCCAGGTCTTTTATCAGGCGTCCGGTGATTTCTTCGCTTGTGCCCAGTTGGTAAACGTTCGCCGTATCGAAATAGTTGATGCCCAGATCGACCGCTTTTTTAAAAATCGGTTTCGCGTCGTCGTAATCTTTCGCCCACGGGAAAACGCCGTTTTCGCTCCCCGGTTTGCCGAAGCTCATACACCCCAGACAGATTTTCGACACGTCAACGCCGGAATTGCCCAATTTCACATATTTCATTTCAGTTTCTCCTTTTATCCGTTTACAAAAACGGTAGCCGGATATAATATAAAAATCAAATCGAAACATTTAATATTCAATAGAAAATTTCTATTATGAACACAAAGCAGATCAATGCCGTTTTAGAACTGGCGCAAACGCTGAACTTTAACAAAGCCGAGGAAAACCTGTGCGTTTCCCAACCGACTTTATCCTATGAAATCAAATCCTTCGAAGACGAAATCGGATTCCGGATATTCCACCGTTCCGGCAAAGGGGCGACATTGACACCGGCGGGATCGCAGTTTTGCGCGGCTTTGCGTTCCATTCGCGAAGAATTGAAAAACGCCGTGGAGCAGGGACAAAACTTTTCAGCCGAATATTCGGACGCCCTGACGATCGGTCTGCCGGTGCGTTCGATGCTGCGTTTCCTGCCGCAGGCGATCGTCAAACTGAAAAAGAAATTCCCCGCCGTTTCCGTTACGCCGCAATTCACGGGATTTTACGCGCCTGACGCTTTTTTAAACAACCGGCAGGACATTCTGATCGCGATGGATTTTGAATTGAGGCACGTTCCCGACATCACGGTTTGTCCGCTGTACCGGTGCGGTATTTCTCTGATTACGCAAAAAGACGACCCGCTGACAAAGAAAAAAGCCGTCGCCGCCGAAGATTTATACGGCAGAACGCTTCTGGTCGGCGGCGGATCCCCGCCCGCTTTGCGCAAAGTTCAGCAAAGGCTTGTAAAAACGGGAAAGATCCGGTATTTCAACAGCGCCGACCACGATACGACTTTGACGCACGTCGCGGCGAGTTCCGCCGTCTGCCTCGCCCCCGCTTTTTTAAACGATCATACCGGCGAATTCGGTTGGACGCCTTTCGCCTGTCCGGAAAAATTCAACATCGTTTTATGCCGGCACGCTTCGGACAAACGCGAAAGTTTGCTGTATTTCATCAAAACCCTGCAAAAACTGCACGGTGAAAAAGATTAGTATTTCAGCGTCCCCATCGCGTTCATCAACGCTACATACGATTTGACCATTCCGTATTCCGCGTGCGCCAGAGAAACTTTGGAATCCAGCAGTTCCTGCTGGGCGTTCAGCACGTCCAGCGTCGTCCTCGACCCGTGAGCGGCTTCGTCCCTGACGCCGTTCAGCGCTTCTTCATTGGCTCTGATTTGCGCCTGCGCGTAATCAATTTCCGCCTTATGACTGCGCAGATCGTTCCACGCGATGCGGACGCGTTCGCGCACGGCCGCTTTCATATTGTCGATTTGCGCGCGCACGACGTTCAGCCGTTCGGCGGCCTCCTCGCTTTTATAATGCGAGGTCGAAGCGTCGTACAAAGGAATCGTCAACGCCAGCTTCGCCTGATAGTTCGTATAGTCGTCCATCATCATCGGCTTTTCCTGACGACCGGCGTAAAGGCTTAAATCCAAAGACGGGGAAGAAGCGTTTTTCGATACCTTGACGTTTTCCCTCGCGGCGTTTTCCCGTTCGTTCAATTCTTTGATTTTCAGGTTTTCCCGTTCCGCGGTCCGTTCGGCGTCCTCCAAAGAACGCGGGCCGTCTTTGGTCAGCACATAAAGGAATTTTTCGTTTTCGCTTTCCGGTTTTTCCGAAATGATTGAACGGATGGAAAGCGTCTTGTCATATTCCGCCGTTTTTCCCGTCAGACGGAAAAAAGCTTCCTGCGCGTTGCTGACGGCCATATCCGCCTGAGTCAAAGCGGCGCGGGCGCGCTGAAGACGGGCTTCGGCCTGCGCGACGTCGGTCGACGTGCCGCGTCCCAAAGCGGCCTTGTCGCGCGTCTCGACATAATACGCCCGCAAAACGTCCGCGTTGTTGCGCCGCAACGTCTGAACGTCCACCGCGTCCATATAATCCAGATACGACCGAACGACGCGGTAAACCAGATCGGAACGCTTTTCGGCGACGGCGCTGTCTTCGGCCTTTTCACTGTATTCGGCCGCGCGGACGGCGTAAAGGGTTTTGCCGCCTTCGTACAGATTCATCTGCGCCCGAACGCCGTAAGAGTACGGCGTTTCATCTTCCTTGGTTTCGTTCGCCGCGCCCGTTACCGTATATTCGCGCCGTTCCGCGGCGACATCGCCGACCAGATCGACCCGTGGTTTATAGCCTGACGAAAATTGTCCTTTTTGTGCCGAAACCGCTTTTTTCTGCGCCTGAACGACGGCCATTTCGGGATTGTTTTGAAGCGTGTAGCCGATAATTCCGTTCAACGAACCGGCGTATGCCGCAAACGAAGTCAACGTCAGAAACGAAACTGCCCAAAAAATATTTTTCTTCATAAAAAGACTCCCTATAAAGTCGTTTTAAACCGGCGTATGCCCCACAGTCCGAAAACCATACCGAACAGCATGACCGCGCCCATATGGCGGAAACAGTATCCCCATTCGCACCCTTTCAGAAATAAAGTGCGCGACACTTCGGACAGGTGATACAGCGGATTGCAATAGGACAGATAACGTAAAACGGCCGGCATATTGTCCACCGGCGCCATACCGCCCGACAACAGCATCAAAACCATAATGACCATCATCGTCGCGAACATGCCTTGCTTTTGCGTCGTGCATAACGTTGACAGCCAGATCGAAAAAGCGGAAAAAGACACCGACATCACCGTAAAAACAACGATCAGCTGCAAAATGCTGCCGACAAACGGAACGTGAAACACGATCATCGATTCCGCCTGCAGGGACAGCATGCTCAAAAGCGCGACAATGACGGCGGGAATTGTTTTTCCGATAATGATATGACTCGTTTTGATCGGAGCGGAAATCAGCGTTTCAAAAGTGCCCTGCTCTTTTTCGCGGCAGATGGAATCGCTGACAAGGACGATGACCATGATCGCCGCCTGAAAAGCGACCAGAAACGGCAAAAGAAAATAGTTCGTTTCCATTTCGGGATTGAACAGAACTCTGGTTCTAAAACTGATTCCCGTCGTTTCTGGCATTTTGACGAAACGCGTTTCCGCCAATCCCTTTTGAACGATCGCCCGCGCGTATTGTTCCATCGCCTGCGCCTTGACGACGTTGGACGCGTCGATCAGAACCTGCAATTCCGGCTTTTCCGATCCCAAAGAACGCGTGAATCCTTTCGGTGGCGCGATCATAACCATATCCGCAACACCCGTCTGAACGGCTTTAAACGGCGTTTCGGTCGTCGGTTCGACGCCGGAAAACCATTTGGAAGCCTGTGCTTTTTCCTGAATCTTGGACAGCACATAATCGTCCGCTTTGCCGTCAACGTACAGTTTGATGTTCTGCGCCGTGCTGGACAGACTGGAGTTTAAAATCAATGTCTGGATCAGCGGCATAATCAACAGCGCGATCAGCATCTGCGGATTGCGAAGCAACTGAATCAATTCCTTTTTGATAAATCCCGCAATAACGTTCATTCCAGATTCCTCTTAAATTTGGACAGCGTGAAAGCCAGAATGACGACGCCCTGAACGGCCATCGCCGCAAACGGAATCCACAAATCGGCGAAAGCCATATCCTTTAAAAACTCGCCGCGCGCGATTTCCACATACCACCGCGCGGGGAAAATCATCGTTACCCACTGCATAATTTCCGGCATATACTCGATCGGGAAAACGAACCCTGACAGCATGGACGCGGGCAACATACCGATCAGACTGACATATTGAACGGCAACCTGCTGTTGTTTGGAAATCACGGAAACAAACAGCCCTATTCCCAGATAATCGATCGTGCACAGCAAACCGGCAAGGAACAAAATCCAATGCGAACCGATAAACGGCACGTTGAAAATGAAGCGCGTCGCCAGATAGATGATCATAAACGCAACACCGCTTAAAACCGTGTAAGGCCCGATTTTTCCGATCAGAATCTCTATCGGTCTGACCGGCGTGGACAACAGCAGTTCCATGGAACCGAGCTCCCACTCGCGGCAAATCGTCAGCGCCGTCATCAAAATCGCGACCAGAGACAAAATCAGCACCGCCAAGGCAGGCATAATGAAATTCTGCGAATTAAGTTCGGGATTGAACAACAGGCGGATTTTCAAAACGGACGGAGCCGTTTTCGTTTTCAAAAGGTTTTGCGTCGCCATTTCGCTGACTCGCGTCAGATAGCCCTGAACCGCGGAAACGGAGGAATTGTCCGTCCCGTCCAAAAGCACCTGCACGTCCGCGTTCCGACCGGAGGAAAGCTCTTCGTCAAAATCGGGCGGAATGACGACGGCGGCTTTCGCCTGCCCGTTTTTGATCATACGCATCGCTTCTTCGGGGGAAGGCGCGGCGAACGTTTTGAAGTAACCGGAGCTGTTCATCGTGCGCAACAGTTCCTTTGATTCATAGGAACGGGACTGGTCAACGACGGCGGTCTTGATGTCGCGCAGGTTGAATTCGACGGAATCCCCCAGAATCAACACCTGCACGAACGGCAGGACAACCGCCAGCATCAGCGTGAACGGATCGCGCAGGACGTGCTTGCACTCTTTCATAAAAATCGCTTTGATGCGGGTCAGAGAAGCGTTTTTCATCTGTTCGCCCCTTCCACCAACTGCACGAACACGTCTTCCAACGACGGTTTCATTTCCGCAATCGAACCGTATTTCTGCGTGATTTCGCGGCAGGCGGCGGCTTCATCGACGCCGTCTTTGAAAATCGCGTGGTAATTCAGTCCGTACGGCGTGAACATTGAAAACCTGTCGGCCCGCCACGCCAATAAATTCTCGCGCGCCGCCCCGTCCGTCGTTTTAACCAGATACATCTTCTTGGAAAACGTCTTCGTTTTCAGATTTTCGGGACTGTCCAAAGCGATCAGCTCCCCCGACCGCATCAAAGCGATGCGGTTGCAGTTTTCGGCTTCGTCCATATAGTGCGTCGTTACGAAAATCGTTTTGCCCTGTTGCGCCAGCAAACGGATCAAACGCCAGAACTTGTCACGGGACGCCGGCGCCACGCCTGCGGTGGGTTCATCCAAAAAAACGATTTGCGGGTCGTGCATCATCGACGCGACCAACGCGATTTCCTGTTTGATTCCTCCCGGTAACTCTCTGACCACGGTTGTTTCTTCCGCTTTAAATCCGATAAATTCCAACAATTTTTGTTTGCGTTCCAGATACGTTTCGCGCGGAATCCGGCGCAAAGCCGCCGCGAATTCCAAATTCTCCGCAACAGAAATATCGTCGTACAGCGTGAATTTCTGCGACATATAACCGACGCGGCTTTTGATGTCGTTTTCGCGGCCTTTGACGAACTCGACGCCGTCTATGACGACTCTTCCCTGCGACGCCCGCAACAGCCCGCACAACACGCGGATCGTCGTCGTCTTGCCCGCACCGTTCGCCCCTAAAAAGCCGAAAATCTCGCCTTTCGGAACGGAAAAGCTTACGTCTTTGACGGCGTGAAAATCGCCGAACGTCACATATAAGTGTTCGACTCTAACAATCTCAGTCATTTCTTTGCGCCCGCTTGATAAAGAATTGATCAAAATTGTCCGCCTGCTCTTTTTTCAAAAGCTCTGCCGGATCGCCTTCGTCCAGAACGACGCCGTTTTCGATCAGATGCACTTCGGCGCATCTTTCCGCTTCGTCCATATAAGCCGTCGTCATAATCACCAAAATCCCGTCCGCCGCCGATTGATTCAGAACGTCCCAGAATTCGCGCCGGCTGATCGGATCGACGCCGTTCGTCGGTTCGTCCAGCAAGACCACCCGCGGCGAACGCAACAGGGAACACATCAGCCCCAGTTTTTTATACATTCCGCCGGACAGCTTTCCCGCGGGACGGTCTTTGAATTTATCCAGACGCGTAATTCCGTACAGCTTTTCGGCGCGTTCGGCATACGTTTTTTTATCGATCGCATACATATCGGCGAAAAAACGCATATGCTCCTCGATCGACAAATCGGCGTAAAGGCTTTGCTTTTCGGGCATATAAGCGATTTCGTCCCGAATATCTTCAAATGCGATCGGAGCGCCGTCTTCGTAATAGGTTACGGAACCGGAATCCTTGTTCAGCAGTTTCAGCATAATCCGCAACATCGTCGTTTTTCCGGAACCGGCGGGCCCGATCATACCGTGCAGACGCCCCGCGGCAAAATTCATCGAAACGTTGTCCAACGCCCGAATCTTTCCGAAACGGCGGAAAACGTTTTCGACCTTGACGGAAACCGGATTATTCAAAAGAGGTCTCCACGGTCATACCGGATTTCAGCGTCAAATCGTCGTTTTCAAAACGGACTTTGACACCGTACACCAGACGGGTGCGTTCGGCGCGCGTCTGAACGTTCTTCGGCGTAAATTCGGCCTCTTCGTTGATTTTGATGATTTTCCCCTTGAACTGACGGCCGGGAAGTTCCGGCAAAGTCCCGATCACCTTATCCCCGATATGCAACGTGTGGACGCGATCGTGTTCCACATAGAAATAAGCCCAGATGTTTTTCGTGTCCGCCATCGACACCAACGGCTGACCGGGAGAGACGAATTCTCCTTTTTCCTTGAATTTCGTCAGAATCGTTCCGGAAAGGGGCGCTTTGATTTCGCTCCATTCGATATGCAGATCGTTTTCGTTTTTCAGCCGTTCCGTCATGTCGAACTGGTCTTCGGAGATATGCCCTTTTTCCCTCAGGCTTTTCGCGCGTTCATAGTCGTTGTTCAGCTGTTTGGACGCGACCGTGTAAATATCGTCATTCAGTTTGACGATAACATCGCCTTCTTTCAGCGCATCGCCTTCCTCATACGGAAAATCGAGAATATCCGTCGCCAGTTTGGAAGAAAGCGTTACTTTCGTAACTTCCAACGTTCCGGCGTAACGGAACTCTTTTTGCCCCAGAAAGTAAACCGCGCCGCCAGCCGCCGCGCATAATAAAACAAGAAAAATAATTGCCGCTTTGCGTTTGGTTTTGGATTTTTTCGCTTCCGTCATCACATTCCCTCTTTATTGATTGCTGGACGGAAAGTAGCGTATATCCTTTCGCTTAGCAACAACAAATCCGCGCCGAAAACAAAGTAATGGTTCAATCATGGCTGACCGCCAAATCCAAATGCCACCCCGTTTCCGGTATAGTCACGGAAAGGATATAAGCTTCCTTCTTTACTTCACGGGGTGGCAGGCCTCGCAAAATCATCGGCTGAAGGATATCCTCCGGCTGAATTTTAATCAAAGAAAGCGGCGTTTTGTTTTCCCGCGCCCAATCGCTGTAATACAACCCGATCCAACGGTTGATCGTTGTCGGCGACACACCCAGAATTTTGGCGATTTTCCGGCGCGACACGCCAACCGCATAGAAAATGACGGCCAAACGACGCAACTCAAGTTGTTTTCCCCGTTCCGTATCCCGCGTAAACTGATACCCGCACTTGCGGCATCTGTAGCGTTGCTTTCCGCGCACAAAGCCGTATTTTTCAGCGTTTCCGGAACCGCATTTTAAACATTTCATTTTCGCCCCGCCATTACATACGTTTCATATACTAGCGATAAAAGAAAAATATTCAAGTCTGTGTCATTCTTGCTTCACAAAACAAAACGTTTTACGATAACCGGAAAGGATAAGGAAGAAATTATGACTGAAACGAAAAAACCTTTGATTATCGGCATCGGCGAACTGTTATGGGATATGCTGCCGACGGGAAAAGTCGTCGGCGGCGCGCCGGTCAATTTCGTTTATCACGCGACGAAACAGGGCGCGCAGGGATATGCGGTCAGCGCGATCGGAAATGACGATTTAGGCGATGAACTGCTGAACGAACTGGATAAAAACGGCATCAAACACTGCCTTACCCGATCGCCTTATCCGACGGGAACGGTGCAAGTAACGCTGAACAACGGCATTCCCTCTTACGACATTGTCGAAAACGTCGCCTGGGACCATATACGGGTTTCCGATGAAGCGGCAAAACTGGTTCGAAAAGCGGATGCGATCACGTTCGGCACGTTGGCGATGAGGAATGAAGATTCCCGCAAGACCGTCGAAACGCTTCTGTCTTTCGTTCCCGCCGACGCACTGAAATTCTTCGACATCAATTTAAGGGGAAAATATTATTCCCGCGATTTGATTCATTCTCTGCTAACGACAGCGAACGCTTTTAAAATCAACGACGAGGAATTAAAGCTGTTGACTCCGATGTTCAGCCTGCCGGAACAAGAGGACGACGCCTGTCGGGAAGTATTGCAGCGTTATTCTCTGCGTTACGTCGTTTTGACGGCGGGGGACAAATACAGCGCTGTTTTCACGCCCGATGAAAAATCCTTTCTGCCGACGCCGAAAGTCAAAGTGGTTGATACCGTGGGCGCGGGGGATTCTTTTTCCGGCGCGTTCGTTTACGGCATTTTGACAGGGAAATCCGTTCCCGAAGCTCACAAAAAAGCCGTTGAAACAGCTGCTTTTGTCGCGTCACGCGCCGGCGCGTGGGCATCCGTTTCCATATAGTCTTTTTTCTTTACTTTTTTTCTGGCTAAAATTTTTATTTTCCTATACTCCTAACACATTATGAATACACAACAGCCGCAATTAGGAACGGATCCGATTTTAAAACTGCTGCTGATATTCGCTCCGCCGGCGATTATCGGATTGCTGATCAATGCGTCTTACAATCTGATCGACCGGATTTTTGTCGGAAACGGAATCGGCGCTTTGGGACTGGCGGCGATAACGGTCAGTTTCCCCAGTATGATTTTACAGCTGGCGTTAGGATTGTTGGTCGGCATCGGCGGCAGTGTCAATTTTGCCGTCAGTCTGGGACAGAACAAAATTCCCCGTGCCGAAAAAATCTTTACCAACGCGGTCATATTAATCGTGATATTCGCGCTTCTCTTTATTACCGTTCATCTTTTATTTTTAGAGCCGCTGCTTAAATTATACGGAGCAACCCCAACAATTATCCCATATGCCAAAACATATTTGAGCATTATTTCGCTCGGTTCAATATTTATGATGACAAATATGACGCTGAACAATTTTATCCGGGCAAGCGGTTTTCCCCGTTTTGCTATGTACACGCTGCTGATCGGCGCCGTCACAAACACAGTTTTGGACGCATTGTTTATCTTTGTTTTCAAGGCAGGCATTGTCGGCGCTGCCGCCGCTACCGTTATTGCTCAAGCGATTTCCTTTTTATGGGCGTCTTCCTTTTTTATTTCTTCCCGAGCCGTTTATCGTTTCCGAAAAAAATATATAAAACTTTCGCCGAAAATCGTTTCAACAATTTGCTTTGTCGGAGCCGCGCCGTTTTTAATTCAAATCACCAACGGCTTTATGCAGACTTTAATCAACAAATCTTTAGTTCAATACGGCGGAGACATCGCCGTTTCCGCGATGGGAGCAACGCTTGCCGTTACAATTTTACTGTTTATGCCCGTCACGGGATTATGCGAAGGTATGCAGCCGGTCATCGGATTTAATTTAGGCGCGAAAAAATACGGCCGTATGTTGAAAATTTTCCGGTTAACTTTAATCATTTCGACGGTGTTTTTCATTTTCGGCTGGAGTGTGCTCCAACTGTTTTCCGTTAATATTATCCGTCTTTTCAACAATCAGGATCGGGAATTAATCGCGATCGGCGCCCGTTCTTTAAAATTGATCAGTCTGCTTTATCCGTTTATCGGTTTGCCGATTGCGACGACCTTTTTCCTTCAGGCTGTCAAACATCCGCACATAGCCGCTTTTTTAGCGGTCGGGCGTCAGTTGCTGTTTATCATTCCTTCTTTGCTGATTTTGCCGCGTTATTTCGGATTGGACGGTGTATTTTACGCTTTTCCGACGGCCGATTTTTTCGGTTTTTTAATAGCGTTTCCCGTTACCGTACAACAATTCAAAAAATACAAAAAACTTGAAAAAGAAACGGATATTCTTTTGCCTGCGGCAAAACCGGCCGCCGCATAATTTCAGTGCGATATTTTTTTTCGCAAGTTTTTTTCTGCGCATACGTTAAAGAATATAACGCGGCAAAAAGAAAGAACAAACCTTATTGACTATTTGGTTTCCGTGTAAGATAACATTAACTTTGAGCATATAAAAATGATAAAAGCAATGCGCAACAAAAAGATTTTCTTTTTGCCCTTCCAACGGAAAAGCAGAGAATGAAAAAACGTTTTTTGACTCTTTTATTTTTATCCTGTTTGCAGACATATTCCGTCTATGCGGATCCGTTTGATGTCGAAAAAGAAGTAAAACCCACGCCGAAAGCCTCTGTTTGTTCTGCAAGCCTTATTTCCGAAAAGCTGCGTCTGGCGGATGTTGTTAATTTGGCTCTATGTCAAAATCCGCAAACTCAATCATTATATATGGGCGCATTGGCCGCCGCGGCAGAATACGGACAAACAAAAGGGGATTATTTGCCGGAATTAAATTTCAATGCCGGCATTAATCAATCGGATACAACCGTCATTCATAGACGCGATTCCAATTCCGCTTCGGCATCGGCCGGATTGAATTTAAGCTGGCTTTTATATGATTTCGGCAGACGAGAAGCATCAAACGAAGTCATTCGTCAATCCTTAAACGCGGCATTAGCCACACGATCCGATACGCTTCAGCGCCTGATTTTTGATACGGCGGAAACTTATTTTCAAGTTTTTGCCGCACAAGAGGAATATAAAAATTCCAACGCGACTTTGGCGGCAGCTCTTTCCGCATTTGAAGCCGCTTCAAAACGCTATGAATTGGGATTAGCCGCTTTATCGGATAAACTGCAAGCGGAAACATCCTATTCCGAAGCGCAGCTCAGCGTGACCAAAACAGAAGAAGCTCTCGCTCTGGCAAAAGGAAAACTGGCCGTCTTATTGAACTATGCGCCGGATCAGCCGTTGGAATTATCGGAAGAACATTACTCTTCGGATTATTTTATCATTCCGGACAGCATTGAAAACTTGTTTTCAACGGCTTTAAACAACCGTGCCGATATCGCCGCGAAAAAAGCCGCCATTAAACAAGCGGAATCAAAAATCGACGTTCAAAAAGCCCAAAATGCCCCAAGTTTAAGACTTTCGGCCGGACTGAACGGTCAGGATGAATTGACGCAAAACGGCCCGCGTTCTTATACCAGTTCCGTCGGCCTGACAATGACGGTTCCCTTGTTTACAGGTTTTAAGAATACTTATAAAATTTCTCAGGCCCGCTATCAGCTGGAACAAAGCAAAGCCGAACTGAAACAGCTGGAAAACGATATCCGGCAGGAAGTCTGGACAACCTATCAAAATTTCAATACGGCCAAGAAAACATATGAAATTTCTTTAACGATGTTTGCTTCCGCCGATCAGAATGCCAATGTCGCCCTCGGTGCGTACAAAGCCGGCAAAGGCAGTATTTTAAACGTTTTGGATGCTCAATCCAAACTGGCTTCGGCCCGCTCGGTCAAAAGCACCTCTTTCTACGATCTGCTGATTGCAAAAATAAACATCATCCGCAAAATCGGATTGATTGATCCCTTTCAAACGAACAAAGGATTTTAACCCATGAAAAAAACGCTTGTTATTCTGATTATTTTAGGACTGGCCTGCGGCGGTTTTCTGTATTACAAACATCACGGGAAAAAATCCGAAATCGTTTATGATACGATAAAACCCGCCCGCGGATCATTAAAAGTTGACGTGACCGCGTCCGGCACGATTCAACCCGTGAACATTGTCAGCGTCGGAACACAAGTTTCCGGCATTATCGAAAAGGTTTTCGTTGATTATAACTCCGTCGTGAAAAAAGGTGAGCTGATTGCCCAGCTGGAAACGTTCACTTTGGAAGAAAACCTCAAAGAGGCACAAGCCGCCGTCACTGACGCGAAAGCGAAACTGGATTACGCCAAACTGAACGCCAAACGCAATAAAAAGCTGTTTGAACAAAACTATATCGCCCGCTATGAATGGGAAGAGGCCGAACTTAACGCGGTTAACGCTCAGGCGGCTTATGACAAAGCTGTCGCTCAACAAAAAAAGGCCAAGCGCAATTTAGGCTACGCGAATATTGTCTCGCCGGTCAACGGCATCATCGTTACCAAAAAAGTTGAAGAAGGACAAACCGTCGCTTCAAGTTTCCAAACGCCGGAACTGTTTACGATTGCGGAAGATTTGACAAAAATGCAGATCGAAGCCTCTATTTCCGAAGCCGATATCGGCCAAATCAAACCGGGACTGCCCGTCACTTTTACGGTTGATACGTTCCCCGCCGATACCTTTAAAGGAACGGTCAATCAGGTGCGCCTGCAGCCGACCGAAGATTCCAACGTCGTGATGTACACGGTTGTCATGACCATTTCAAACGACGATTTGCGCCTGCTGCCGGGAATGACGGCTTATGTAACGATTACCGTGGAAGAAAAACCGGATGTTTTAAAATTGCAGAATATGGCCTTCCAATTCCGCCCCGTCGTTGCCGGCGAAGTTTCCGGTAAAAAATCCAATGTGGAACGTCAAAAAATCATTCAGGAACGTAAATCCTTACAGCCCAACGAAGCCATGATTTATGTTTTGAAAGACAAAAAACCTGTTTCCCGCAAAGTGAAAAAAGGCATTTCCAATTTGTTGGAAACGGAAATCGTCGAAGGGTTATCGGCAGACGACACCGTCATTCTTGAAGACCTGACCACCAAAGTCACCGTTAAGCGCGGAGGTCCTCCATGACCAAAAAAGTAATTGAAATCAAAGACGTCTGCAAAACCTATTTTATGGGCGGCGGCATGAAGCAAGACGTGTTGAAACACGTTGATTTATCCGTTGAAGAAGGGGAATTTGTCGCAATTATGGGGCCTTCCGGCGCCGGCAAATCGACTTTTATGAATGTACTGGGCTGTTTGGATCGCCCGACATCCGGTCAGTATTTTTTGGGCGGCAAAGAAGTGTCTTCAATGAACGACAATGAACAGGCACATGTCCGCAACCGTATGATCGGCTTTGTGTTTCAGGGCTTTAATTTGCTGATGCGCAGAACGCTGACGGATAATGTCGCTCTGCCTATGATTTACGCAAACGACACAACCAAGGAAGAACGCCGCAAACGCGCCGTTGAAAAATTGGAACTGGTCGGTTTGAAAGGTTTCACGGATCGCTATCCCAATCAAATTTCCGGCGGTATGCAGCAACGTGTTGCCATCGCCCGCGCTTTGGTCAACTCTCCGGAAATGATTTTGGCAGACGAACCGACCGGCAATCTGGACAGCAAAACCAGCGATGAAATTATGCTTTTTTTGCAAAAGCTTAATCAAGAACAAGGCATCACGATCGTTCTGGTCACGCATGAACCGGATATCGCGCAATACGCCCGTCGCCTGGTGCGTATTGTTGACGGTATGATCGCGTATGACGGCGCCGTTAAAGATTATAAGGAGCCGGCCAAATGATCAAATCCGTTTTTTATGAAGCCTGCCTGTCTATGACGGGAAACAAACTTAGATCTTTTCTGACGACACTGGGCATCATCATCGGTGTCTGCGCGGTCGTGATGATGGTTGCCGCCGGTCAGACCGTCCAGAACATCATTCAGGAACGCTTTGTCGCTATGGGGTCAAACCTGCTGATCATTCGCTCCGAACGCCCGAAAGCAACCGTTAAAACCTCGGGGCCGACAACCTCAATTACCTTAGATGACGCCAACGCTTTAAAAACACTGCGGGGATTGGATGTCGTCGCTCCCGTATTAAGCGCCAATGCCCAAGCGATCAACGGTTCCAACAACTGGAGCGTTTCGATTATCGGCACAACACCGGATTATATGAAAACCGCCAACTGGGAAATTTCCAAAGGCCGCGGTCTGGATGAACAGGACATACGCCGCGGCACAACAAACGTTGTGATCGGAAACGAAGTTATGACGGAACTTTATCCGTATGAAGACCCGATCGGGAAAACAATTCGCATCGGCAATCAACCTTTCAACATCGTCGGCGTGTTAAAGGAAAAAGGTTCCAGCACGGGCGGCGCCAATCAAGACTCTTCCGTGATGATGCCGCTGCTGACGGTGCAGCGTCGCTTCAACCGTTATGCCAAACTGAACGCGCTGAACTATATAGCCGTCAAATTCTCGGAAAACGAAGACCTGAATATCGTAGAGCAGCGCATCACCCGTTTTTTGCGCGGACGTCATAAAATCAAAGACGAAGACCCGAACGACTTTCGCATTTTCAACGTCGCCGAATTTGTGGAAAACATTCGCTTAATCGGAACGGTGTTATCTATTTTGTTAATGGCGATCGCCTCTATTTCTCTGGTGGTCGGAGCGATCGGCATTGTCAATATGATGCTTGTGTCCGTCACGGAACGAACGCGGGAAATCGGCATTCGAAAAGCCTTGGGCGCGCCGAACAACTGGATTATGATGCAGTTTTTATTTGAAGCCGTTCTTATCTCGATGATCGGCGGCGTAATCGGTCTGGTTTTGGGAATAGGTCTGTCACAGGCCGGCGGATATTTCTATAAAGTTGCCGTACCGTTCAGTTTGTGGCCGGTTGTTCTTTCTTTTACGGTCGCTTTCTTTGTCGGCGTTGTTTCTGGTGTTTTTCCCGCTTACAAAGCGATGAAGCTTGATCCGATCGAAGCGTTGCGATACCAATAAAAAAAAACCCGCTCAAGCGGGGTTTTTTCTAAACGGCAGCAGATGCCTTTTTCTTCATTTCCCGATATTCGGCTATTCCCAGGCCGCCGTATAAAACCAAATAAAATCCGACCAAAGTCGAAACCGTAAAAATCCCTAAGACAGGAGAGCCTAAAATCCACAAACCGAATAAAATGCCCAATAATCCGGAACCCAGAACCCATTTCCCGGAAGGATCGCCCGCTGATCTGGCATCGACGCCGAAAGCAACCTGCATTACAGCAACACACAAAATCCAAACAGCAAGGAAAACCGGCAAAGACGCGACCGTAACTCCCAGATTTAACATCAAAACGGCTCCGATTATAATATCCAGTATTCCCGTTACCAATAACCATCCCGACCGCAGCGAATAAAAATCTACCAAATACCCGACACCGCTGATCAGGAACATCACTCCCAGATAAATTGCAGCAGCCAATAAAGCCGTATCAGGAAAGATCCAAGCCAAAATTCCGGCAATAATCATAAAAATGCTGGAAACAACTAATCCTTTTCGTATTTTTAAATCCTTTTTTATTTCAGCCATCGCACACTCCTTTGTTTTTTTCTAACATAGCAAAAAACAAAGAAACGACTTCCTGTTTTTCAGTTTATAACAATTTGGGGTTATTTATCTTTTTTGTCCTTTTGCGTTAGCTCGAAATTCGCGATTTTGATCGTTTCATAATATGGCGGCAAAACCAAAAGAATAGAAATTAAAAACACATAGAGCCTTTGACCGTTTAATTCGACAACGTCAAACACGTCTGAAATAAAAAAAGCACCATCACGGGCGCATTTTTTTTATTTTGGCGTTCCCAGGGGGATTGTTCGCTGTGCTCTCCGGTCTGGCCGGTCGCTCGGACGTTCCGTCCTGTGCGACGTTCGCCGTTGTCACGGCTCACCGAACCCCGATACGGGGCTTCTCTTCTCCCCTGTAAACTGAAATAAAAAAACCGCCCTTACGGACGGTGTTTTTATTTTGGCGTTCCCAGGGGGATTCGAACCCCCGTTACCGCCGTGAAAGGGCGATGTCCTAGGCCTCTAGACGATGGGAACATCATAAAGACGGGTTATATATAAAGATTATCCTTTAATCCGTCAATACTTTTTTGAATCTTTTTGCGCTTTTATCCGTAACTGCGCATTAAACCGACAAGTTTTCCCTGCACCGCAATTCGTTCGGGACTGTATATCCGCGCTTCGTAATTCCTGTTGCACGGTTCCAACATAATCGAATTTCCTTTGCGCCTAATTTTTTTCAGAGTCACTTCGCATCCGTCTACCAAAGCCACTGCGATTTCCCCGTTTTCAACAGTATTCGCGCGCTGAATGATAACCGTATCACCGTCTAAAATACCGGCTTCAATCATAGAGTCACCTGCTACAGTCAAAGCGTAATGTTCCCCGTTTCCGACCATATTTGCAGGAACGGCAATCGTTTCATTGCTGCATAACGCTTCTATCGGCGTTCCTGCGGCAATTTTGCCGTAACGCGGCAATTCAACCGAATTGGCAACCAGATTCTCCGACAGTTTCGAAAAAGATTGCGTCATTTGTTTGTTCATCAATCCTTTAGCGGAAAGCGATGTTTCAACCTGATTATCCGGCAACCGCAAAACTTCCAATGCTCTGGCCCGATTCGGCAAGCGACGAATAAAACCGCGTTCTTCCAGTCCTGAAATCAACCGATGAATACCTGATTTTGATTTTAAACCGATCGCGTCCTTCATTTCCTCAAAAGAAGGAGAAACCCCGTTTTCCCGCAGTTTTTTTTCAATAAGCATCAACAGCTGATACTGCCTTTTTGTCAGCATAATGTCCTCCATGAACAAATTTTCTCTTTTTGTTCTACTTTAGTTCCTTTGTTTTGGCAAGAAATTTTTTAATTTTTAAGATTAAAGTAAACCAAGTTTGATTTCAGGAGTTTTTTTAATTGTTTCGTCCGGCAAATATATTTTTAAGCTTTCTTTTAATCTGCTGGTTTCCCGCATCAATTTCGGCAAAATCATATACGCCGCCGTCCGCTCATTCTTCCGAAGAAGAATTGTGGGGAAAAAAACATACGCCGGAAAAACCGAAAGAAATACGGAAAGAAACTCTTCCCATTCAGACAACCGATTCATTTCAGGATAAAGCACCAGAACCGACACCTCTTTTGCCGACATGGCTAAAATATGCCGTTCCTGTTCCCGACACACCGGAAGATGCTCCGATGATCGCGATTGTCATTGATGACTTAGGATTAAATAAAGCGATGACGCGCGCGGTGTTATCTTTACCGCCGCCTATAACCGCTTCTTTTTTATCGTATGCCGACGATTTGCCGCAACAAACCGAACAAGCCCGATTAAACGGGCATGAGTTGCTGCTGCATACACCGATGGAGCCGATCAATCCCCGCTTTAATCCGGGGCCGGGCGCTTTACGCTCGGATATGTCCGCCGAAGAAATTGCGGAAAAATTTAAAATGATGCTGACTTCCTTTGACGGTTACGTCGGAATTAATAATCATATGGGCAGCAAATTTACATCTGATAAACAGTCAATTTCCGTTGTAATAGATGAATTAAGAAAAAGAGAACTTTTATTTTTGGATTCATTGACATCCGGCAACAGCGCCGCATGGAAATCTGCGCGCGATCAGCATGTTCCTTATGCGGTGCGTGATATTTTTTTGGACAATTCTCAAAATGAGGAAGAAATTATGAAGCAGCTGCTTTTAGTGGAAAAGCATGCTTTGCAGCGCCGCACTTCCGTTGCTATCGGACATCCTCATCCGACAACGATCAACGCCTTGAAAAAATGGATTCCCAAAGCGCAAAAAAAAGGATTTGTTTTTGTTCCGATCAGCACAATCGCTCTGATTAAACAAGATGCTTTTTAAGACAGTTCCAACATAACGGAATCCATTTCTTCCGGATTTTCGCCCAAAAGAATAGCCAGATTCTTCAAATATCTTAATCCGTTATATTTTCTGTATTCTTCAACGGAAGCTTCCCGTTTGGCAGCTTCTATTTCCTCATCCGCTTTAGACAGCATCATCGGAATGAACGTTATCGGACCTGAAACGCGTTCGCGCTGAATTTCAAGCCATCCGTTTGCAACGGAAAACAGATACGTTGCCACTGATGACGGCTCTTTGACGATTTTGACTTTCAAACCGGAAAGATTGTGCAATAAAAGCATTTCATCCGGTTCAACATATTGCGTCGTAAAAATACCGCGGATATCGGTATCCAAAAAGTCATTAATCATAATCAGCGGATATTCGGGCATATCAACCTCCATAAAACATTTAAAAAAAGTATATATCGATTTAAAAAAAACACAATCCCTTGCCAAAAACAAAAAGGAATCTTATACAAGATTTTAAAATATCCTTAAAAAAGGAAAAAGAAATGAAAAAAGGACTGATCTTGGAAGGCGGCGCGATGCGCGGCTTGTTCAGCGCGGGCGTGATAGATGCCTTTTTGGAAAATGAGATCGCCTTTGACGGCGTGATCGGCGTTTCCGCCGGCGCGGCGTTCGGTTGCAACTATATCTCGAAACAAAAAGGGCGCGTCCTTCGCTATAACACGCGATTCAGCAAAGATAAACGGTATTGTTCCCTGCGTTCTTTGATTAAAACGGGCGACCTCTACAACGCAAATTTCTGCTATCACGAAATCCCCGAACATCTGGACGTTTTTGATACAAAAACATTTACGCACAATCCGGCCGAATTTGTCGTCGTTTGCACGGACGTTCTGACCGGTCGTCCCGTTTATCAAAAACTGGAAAAAATGGATTATATGGATTTGGAATGGATGAGAGCGTCCGCTTCCATGCCTTTGGCGTCCAAGATTGTCAAAATCGATTCTTTCCGCCTGCTGGACGGAGGCATTGCGGACGCCATACCGATCAAACATTTTGAAAAAAACGGCTACGACAGAAACGTTATCATTCTGACCCGTCCCGAAGGATATGCCAAAACAAAAACAAAGTTTATGCCTTTGTTTAAAATAGCGTTCAGGAAATATCCCAAATTTATCGACGCTTTGGAACGCCGGCACGAAGTTTACAACGAAACGTTGGAACATATCCGGCAACAGGAAAAACAAGGCGATTTGATCGCAATCCGTCCTGAAAAAGCCTTGCCGATCGGCAAAGTCGAACATAATGCCGATAAAATGCGCGCCGTTCACACGATCGGATACCAAACCGGCTTGAAATATGCTGAAAAGGTCAAAGAATTTTTGAAAAAATAATCATTCAAACGTATATCCGCCGAAAGAAATTTTCGTCACAAAAATCTGCCGACACAAGTATGTCGTTAAACCGCCGTATTTGTCTTTGTGAAGATCCCCCGGCGCTATAGCCGTATTAATTTTAAAATTAGAGTGTTTTCCTGTCCCCTCCCAGTCGATCAGGTATCCCTCAATATAAACCGGTTCGCCGATTTTGACGATTTTAAGCGCATGTGCAATATTTTCCGATGCCGGAATGGTATGATTGTTGTTTCTTTCCTCAGGATTATAAATTGCATCTCTATCTTTAAGACGACTCCATAAGAGCCGATATTCGTGAGAAAATTTCAGCTTGCGCCAGTTATTCTCCGCCGCCGTCGTCCCATGAATGACAGATACGTCAACAAATGCAACACGGTCATATAAATACACGTCGTCGCCATACATTGCCGACCGATACCACGCTCCGATTAAATTATACCAATCAAGATAAACGATCCGACCGACAACCGTATACTTTTTGCGAATCATATAGTGGATTTTATAACCGTTGACCGTTGTTTCCTGCCAATCCTGCCCCGTTATATCTTCCCACGTTTCCACCATCTGTTCGGGCGGCAGCTCCGCCGGTTTGCCGTATAAATGCTGATAAACAGGTCGCCGGAGCCCGTAAATCCAAATCGCATAAAGCGCAACAACCGTCAACCAGAAGCTTTTCGTCTGCCAAACCGGCGGCTTGATCACGCGTTCTGTTTTGACATAGTTTTTATTTTTTAACCGGATACGGGGCATTTTTTTATATTTCAAGTATCTTCAAAACACTTTTTGTTTATTACTTTTGCAGATACAGCCAGATCGAAAAGATAACGCTTAACGCCCAAATCAGTGCGGAAACGTCTTTGAAACGCTTGCGAACGACCGAGCAAAGAACAAAGCTCAAAATTCCGAAAACGATGCCCTGCGCGATGCTGTAAGACAACAGCATCATCAAAACGGTCATCATCGTTACGAAACATTGGCTGAAATCCGAAAAATCGATATGGCGCAAAGAACCCGCCATCAGAAAACCGACAATAATCAGAACGGGCGCCGTCGCAAAAGACGGGATCAGCAGGAAAACCGGCGACAGAAAAAACGCCGCTAAAAACAGCCCCGCCGCCGTAACCGCCGTCAAACCCGTTCTGCCGCCTTCCGCCACACCGGTCGAGCTTTCGGCAAAAGAAGTGATCGGCGAACAACCGAGAGACGACCCCGCCACCGTTCCGAGCGCGTCCGTAATCAACGCTTTTTTGAAATTAAGCAGCGTTCCATCCTTGTCCGTCAATCCCGTCTGACTGGCTATTCCGATCAAAGTTCCGAGCGTGTCAAAAATATCCATAAAAAACAGCGTGAAAAAGACCATGAAGAAATCAAACGAAAAGACGCCTTTCCAACTGAACTCCCAAAACAGCGGTTTTTCCGGTAGAGAAATCGGTGAAAAACCTTCAGGCAATGAAACCAGTCCCAAAGGAAAAGCAATCGCCGTTATCGTAAAAATGCTGATCAGAAAAGCTCCTTTGACCTGTTTCATAAACAATGTCGCGCAAAGGACAAGCCCTAACAAAGTCAGAAAAGCTTCGGGGGTTTTCAGCGACCCGATGGTAACAAAAGTCGCCGGATTGGCAACGATGACTTTACCGTTTTGAAGCCCGATAAATGCGATGAAACAGCCGATCGCCGCGGCGATCGCCGCTTTTAAAAACGGCGGAACGCTGCGGATGAAAACGTCACGCGCTTTTGACATCGAAAGCAGGAAGAAAACGACCCCTTCACAAAACACCGCCGTCAGTGCCGTTTGATAACTGTATCCCATCACGCCGCAAACGGTGTAAGCGAAAAAGGCGTTCAACCCCATTCCCGCCGATAATACGACCGGCAGATTTGCCCACAATCCCATCACCAAAGTTACCAGAACGGAGGCAAGTACTGTCGCCGTAAACACCGCTCCGGCAGGCATTCCCGCCGCGGATAAAATGGCCGGATTCACCGCCAGAATATAGGACATGGAAAAGAATGTTGTAATTCCGGCGATGACTTCCGTACGGACACTGGTACCGTTTTGTTTCAGGCAAAAAAAATCGGTTTTCATGGAGTATTCCTTTTTTAGAATGGAGTTATAACTTTATGATAATACAGACTAGCACTTTATCCGAAACAGTAAAATATGCGACAGAAAATTATTTATATTCTAAAATGGCCGACCGTATCGGCATTGACGTCGCGGAATTTATTAAAAAGATCCGTCTTTAATTATAATTCTTCTGGATTGCTTCGTCCTTATCAGGCCTCGCAATGACAAGAAAGCCTCCAGCGGGTTTCCCGTACAAAAGCTGATAAACCAGTCGCCGGAGCCCGTAAATCCAAACCACATAAACCAGAAAGAGTATTAACCAAAAACTTTTTGTCTGCCAAAACGGCGGCTTGATTATTCGTTCTTTTTTGACATAATTTTTACTTTTCAATCGGATACGCGGCAGTACATGCTTCTTTTTTTTAACGTAAAAGCCGGAAACATTTTAGCATCAAAATTTCAATTCGGTATGATTATTGCTTTTAACGTATCCAAAGGAATAAAACCTGTATTTTCTTTATCTTTTATATAAAGAAAATATTTATCGGGTTCGATCGTAACTATAGCTCCTGACATTTTCTCCCCGAACTCGTCAATTTGAGCTGCATCAAGAAAGGTTTCTTTTAGCGGTATCCAACCTTTATGTTTATATACTCTTCCCCCAATGGCTTGAACCGTAAACGGTACGGAGAAAAACAAAATCGCCATTGTTGCCAAAATTATTTTTTTCATTTTCAGCTCCTATTCCATTGCATGACGACATTCAGGACAATCATTGAACGTATCGCGCATAATATCCTGCACAAGTTCGTGAAACGCAGAATATGAAACAGGCAATTGATTGCCATAATCCCTCTTATATGCGGTGGTTACTTTTGCGTACAGTTCGTTTGTATCTAAACCGTTATCAATCAGGATATTTCCGTGTATCGGGCAGGTTGTAATGGCTCCGACTTGGAAAAGATAATTTTTCACATCTTCATAATATATCCCGTCCAGCATAAAATCTTTTGTTCTGCTCATAACGTCCTCATCTTATAATATCCTGATTTGGGATATTCTAAAACGGGATTTTATCCTTTGTCAAACGCAAAGGATAAAACCCATGACAAAATCCGTTTTTACAGATCGCTACCGGTTGTTTTTGCAGTTGTTGATTCAGGAACGCCGCGAGAAAGGAATAACGCAGGTTCAATTAGCTGAAAAGCTTCAAAAGCCGCAATCGTATGTGTCAAAGTATGAAAACGGAGAACGGCGGCTGGATGTTATCGAGTTTTTGGAAATTGCCGATTGTATCGGCATTGATGCCGCCGAATTTATTAAAAAGCTTTAAGTTTTTTCTATCTCTATATTTTCCGCCCGCTGGATTGCCGCGCCCGCTAAAACGGGCTCGCAATGACGGTAAAAAAGAAAACCTCCTGCCTTTCGGCAGGAGATTCTTTTGTTTCGCGTCCGCGATTATGCGTTGCGGACAGCCGCCTGAGCCGCAGCCAAACGCGCGATAGGCACGCGGAACGGCGAGCAGGAGACGTACGTCAAACCGACGCGGTGGCAGAAATCAATCGTAGCCGGATCGCCGCCGTGTTCACCGCAGATGCCCAACTTGATGTTCGGGCGGGTCTTGCGGCCCTTTTCGACAGCCATCTGAACTAATTGGCCGACGCCTTCTTCGTCGATGGACTTGAACGGATCCTTGGCAAAAATGCCTTTGGAAACGTAATTCGGCAGGAAGGATCCCGCGTCGTCACGGCTCATACCCAAAGTCGTCTGCGTCAAGTCGTTCGTACCGAAGCTGAAGAATTCGGCCGTTTCGGCAATCTTGTCCGCCGTCAAAGCGGCACGCGGCATTTCAATCATGGTACCGACCATGTAATTGAACTTCACGCCGGCCTTTTCCATGACTTCTTCGGCTTTCTTGACGATGATCGCCTTCATCATGTCCAGCTCTTTCTTCGTGTCGGTCAGCGGAACCATGACTTCAGGTTCGACCTGCTTACCCATTTCCTTGGAGGCTTCGACAGCCGCTTCGAAAATGGCCTGCGCCTGCATTTCCGTGATTTCCGGATAGGTCAGGCCCAAACGGCATCCGCGCAGACCCAACATCGGGTTGGCTTCGTGCAGCTGGTTGACGCGCGCCTGAACGGCTTCCAACGTCGTGCCCAATTCCTTGGCGATTTCGCGCTGTTCGGCTTCTTTCGTCGGCAGGAATTCGTGCAGAGGCGGATCCAACAGACGGATCGTGACGTGCAAGCCTTCCAAAGCCTTGAACAAGCCCTTGAAATCTTCGCGCTGATACGGCAACAACTTCGCCAGAGCTTCGCGGCGAGCTTCTTCCGTTTCGGCCAGGATCATTTCACGCATATGTTTAATACGCTGCGGATCAAAGAACATGTGTTCCGTACGGCACAAGCCGATACCTTCGGCACCGAACTTGCGGGCGACCTGCGCGTCATGCGGCGTATCGGCGTTCGTGCGGACTTTCAGCTTGCGAACTTCGTCAGCCCAACCCATGAACACACCGAAATCACCGGTCAGTTCCGCGTCTTTCAGAGCGATCGCACCGTTAATGACTTCACCCGTGGAGCCGTCCAACGTGATGATATCGCCTTCTTTGATTTCAACGCCTTTGATGGTCATCTTCTTGTTGGCATAATCGACTTTAACGTCGGATGCACCGCAAACAGCCGGCGTTCCCATACCGCGGGCAACCACCGCCGCGTGAGAGGTCATACCGCCGCGCGCCGTCAGAATACCCTGAGAGGAGTGCATGCCGTGAATGTCTTCCGGAGAGGTTTCCAGACGAACCAGAACGACCTTCTTGCCTTCGCCGGCCCACTTTTCAGCGTCATCAGCGGAGAAAACAACCTGACC
>CALDOX010000009.1:0-67002 GCA_937912005.1 uncultured Alphaproteobacteria bacterium | reverse complement strand
ACGATATGGAAAACGGTGAACGCAATCGCGCAATGTTTGAAATGATGTTAAACACAGCTCTGCGTATACATTCAATTCAAAAATTGACAATCGGTCAGGTTTATGACGACGATTTTAACCCGCGCGACAGCTTCCTTTTACAACCTGAACAGAATAAGAGACATAAAAAGTCGTTACAGGTTTATATAAACGAAACCTTGAAAAAAGAGCTGAAACGATATGCCAAATACCTTTCGACTTTTAAACCATCGGTCACCCCTGATGATTACCTATTCCGGTCAAACAAAAGAGGATTCCTGTCAAAGCAACAAATAATTTATATGTTCAGACAAGTGTTTGATGCGGTCGGATTGGACAAACAATATCGGTGTCATAGTTTGCGTGCGACCACACTAACCAAGTTGATGGACGCGGGATACCCCTTGCCCTTGATTCAGCAGATATCCGGTCATTCATCGATTTCAACACTGTCGATTTATTACCGTTCCAACCCGAGGAATATCATAGAAGCATTAAAGGCTATCGGGTAAAAAAACTTCAAAATATTGTCATAGAAAAAGGGGATATTTAGTCCCTTTTACCGTATTTAAGTTTGTTTATCCTTTGAGTCTAACGGTAATGTCATAATGACGAGAACTGTCATCAGCAAAAACAGAAGAATCGTTAGTTTGACGGGATAATATGGGGCACAGGTATGGAAAAGTGGGTATTTGGAAGAAAATGATGTTGAACACAAGGGTATAATAAAAACCTATACCGAAAACTTCTTTTTCTTTTTATCCGGTTCTATCAGACCTAGTTCCCGCATCACCATTTTGACAATTCGCGGGTTTGTTGTTCCTTCATAAAATTTAACCGAATTTGCTGTTGTTTTCCCGAACAAAACAATGAAATTGCCTGAATTGTCTTTATATTTTGTTACAGAATACGTTTTCTTTTTAGTAAACTCCGTTAATTTGTTTATGGGTTCGGCTCCTTCTTGTTCCAAATATTCCTGATGAATTCTAGCGATGCCTTTTTCATTTAGCTGTTCTATCAACTCTTCAAGAGCCCATTCGTTTGCATCCGCGTACGATAAAATTTTTGCATATTTTGTTTCTGTATTTGCTTTAAACTTATTAGGAAACAACCCTCTGATGATTATTAAGGGCTTGTTTGTTTTTTTTCCTTTCTTTCTTGCTGAAACATCGCCGAAACATTTATCTAATTTTTTTCCCTTTGCTTTTTTCAAAAAAATATAAGCCAAACTGATTGCTTCGTAGCTTGTTGCATCATTTACATATTTTTCTAGTTCTTTTTTTGTTTCAGTTAAATTTTTTTTTCGTTTGGCATGCCAAATTTATCTGTATCAAATCCATAACCCGTATTCCTCATAATTTATCCTAGGATAGGAATTAATATCCTAGGATATTATTCGATAAAAAACAGAAAAAAACAATCTTGTAAATAAATAGAAATTCTTTTTTTAGATGCGAAATCTCGCGCTTAAAAAAGCAATTCCTTTTTTGTTTGAGAAATTTTTCTACATTCAAAAATTCATCTGAAAAAAGCCCAAAACAAAAATTGTAAATGAGCCTGTCACGCAAAATTCTGTGTGAACGCCATCTTTTTAAATTGGAGGTAAAAAAATGAAAAGTTTAAATACAAATGAAATCTGCGTACAATTAATTAAAGAAATCAGGGAACATAGGAAGAAGGGAACACAAGCTGCTCTGAAACTTGTATGCTATGTTGCTCTTCTTGGATATGATCGCAACAAAACAAACATGAAGTCAGTCAAAGATCTGATTCAATCTTTGTTTGACAGCGTGGGCGACCACTTATCCACCGATGTGAAAACCAAATATGCGCAAGCTGTCCTTTATATACAAAGCAACGGATGGAAAGGCTCCGCAGAAGAACTTTTTCAAAAGTGCATAGAAGCTAACTTAACGTCCTGTCGAAAATTATCAGACGCCTATGCGGAACGGTTGAACAAAAAACACTCGGATCCCGCTCCAAGCAAAATGCGAAAAAGAAAAACATTTTCTAGCAAAACATGTCGTGTTAAAGGCTCGACAAAAACCGTTGCAAAGAAAAAGCCCAAACTCAAATCGTCTCAAAAGCCCAAAACCGGATATTGGAAAAAGATAGAGCGATTGATTAAAGACGGACAAAAAAAGCGAGCTTCATGTGTGCTTGAAGAGCTGGGAGTCAAGATTACTGTAAACCCTATTTAATGCGATTTGTTCCGGGGGCGAGAAAACTCGCCCTCGGAAGCATAACTTTAAGGAGGAATCAAATGAAATATGATCCTGAAAAAGAAAAAAAAGAGCGTATTAAAACGTTGGCTAAAGAAATAAAGCAACTGGAAACAGATGGCAACCGAAGAATGGCATTATTAAAATTGAAGAAAAAAATCGCAAACGGAGCAGAAACCTTTGCCAATCCGATATATGCCGAACAGTTTCAACGGGAATGTCTGAATAAAGCCCGACCTTTGTTCAATCATGCGTTAAAAGAAGGCCTCCCTGTTTGCTTGTCAACCGTCAATATTTGTCAAGGGCAGGGAAAAGACAAAGCAACACGTTGGCTGTCTTGTGATGAGGTCGAATCTTTCAATGTGCGACAGGCTGTCAATACGCTGCGAAAGCAACTTGGGTCTTTACCAGAATGTTGCGGCTTCATTACTGTGGAAATCAAATGGGATGAACGTTTTGAACGTTTCCTGCCGCACGTTCATATTTTGTCTTTTGGCGCGACGGCGACAAGTTTGAGAAAAATTTTCAAAACATTATATGCACCCCAGGAAACAAAACGAATATGCCGTTCGTTTTACGATAAAAAGAACGAACGAAACCACATCGATCCGCTGGCTTTACAGTATCCGACACCGATTAAGTTGGCGGTTGTTAAGGACGTCGTTACGAAAAAAAGTGATTTTTACCGAGTTTCGACTTACATGACCAAATTGAAGAGCTACAGTTCCAAATATTGGATTCGACATTTAAAACCGATTCAATACAAACACAAGACCTGTCGCCCGGCTCCGAAAGTGCATAACACGCATTTGTTATTTTTGGATAGCTTGCCGTCCACAGCCGTTTTTACGCCATTCAATGCGCAATTGATGCAGTCAATGACGACGGCCATCGGTCAGGCTGACGGATTTGAGGACAGCCCCTTGACTGAAAAAAACGCTTTGCATTTATTGGGGTGTTCCTTCTTTCGTTCGGAACAAAAGGCTGTTGTCGCCCGTATATTGAAATATAACCGAACTTTTTTTCGGTTGCGAACCGGATTTGGGAAAAGTTTATGTTTCCAAATGGCGGCTCTTTGCCAAAGCGGCTTGTGTGTTGTAATCGAACCTTTGATCGCCGTAATGAACGATCAAGTCGAGAAACTGAATACGGTTTTACCGCATAGTGCCGTAACAATCAACGGCAACACCGGCGATAAAAAGTCGATATATAAGCAGATCAAGCAGGGAAAATACAAGTTTCTATACGTTACGCCCGAGACGTTTTGTCAGGATGTCTTTCAAGACGTTCTTCGGCAAACAGAAACAGGCCAAATCGTTGTCGACGAAGCTCATTGCATTGCTTTTTATGGAGAGAATGACTTTCGCCCGAAATACCTGAAAATCGGAGAAACCATTCAAAAGATGAAGTCGTCCGCAAAAGTCGTAGCTCTTACAGGAAGTGCTGACGCAAGAACAATAAAAGTGATCCGGAAATCTTTGAAAATTTCTGAAAAAGCCTGCTTTGTCGGGAACATTGATCGTCCGGAAATAACCTATTTGGTAAAAAAGCGAAAAGGAAACGGACGAAAACAACTGTGTCGCATGGTAGAAAGTTGTGCAGGAACCGTAATTGTTTTTTGCACTTTGCGTGATACGGCAATGGCTGTTTCGGAAATGCTAAAAAGAAACGGTATTGAAACAGAGTTGTTTTTGGGAAAAGGAAAGAACAATGCCGACATTATCGCAAAAAGTAAAAGAGAGCGGTTGGTAATTGTTGCAACTTCGGCTTTGTGCATGGGTGTTGATATACCTCACGTCGAATTGGTCATTCATTTTGAGCCGCCTTTGTCGTTGACAGAATACTGTCAAGGTTCCGGTCGCGGGGCACGAGAAGAAGGAACTTTTGCTCGGGCTGTGATGATGTATGCCCATAATGATTTGGATTACATTCGCCACACATTTTGCAAAACAAAAGATGAGGAAGAACAATTTGATGCCGTATGCAAATATATTGCTACACCGCACAATCATCGCAAATTTCTTTTAAGGGCATTGGGAGGAAAGTGAAATCTTTTCTTGAGATTTAATTCGATGAAAATTCTTAGACCTGCTTAACATCATTCAACAGCCAGTCAATGACGTTAAGCCGTTTAATCCCTTTTGTTTCTCCGCTTCCGAAGTCCAATGACAGAATGAATTTGGGGTAATTGTCATCAATGGCTTCCAACGGCGCAAGTTCTCTGTTCAGCGTTTCTGGTTCAAGTGCGTAAAGAGCCACCTGATAATACTCCACTTGTCCGCCGGCTTTTTGCGCGACAAAATCGACTTCCAGATTTTTTCCGGCGGAATAAATTCTTCCGACAGAAACCTTGTAACCGCGACGCAAAAGTTCCAGATAAACGACATTCTCCAAAATATGACCGTAATCTGCGTTTTTTTGACCGAGCAATGTCCCCCGTAATCCCGTATCAACCACATAATACTTCGCGTTGCTGTCCAGATACTTTTTGCCTTTTATGTCATAGCGTTCGCATTTGTATAAAAGATAACTGTCCAACAACCCTTTCAGATAAACATCTATCGACGGGGCGGAAACATTGTATCCGGCGGCTTTTAATCCGCGTTCGATACTTCGTAAAGATGTTTCGTTTCCGATATTGTCGAACATATAACGTACGACCGAATCCAATTTATTGGAATCGGCTATATTGAATCGCCGCACAATATCCTTTTGCAACGTGTTCATATAAACCGTGTCATGCAGGTAGTCGTTAATCATCTGTCGGTCAAAGATAATGTTGACGGTTTGCGGGAAACCGCTTTCCGTTACATACTTGATATAAATGGTTTGCAGATCGTGCCGTTTTAAAAAGTCTTCGCGATTTTCAAAAGCTTTAAGACCGATCATACTCTCATAAGCATTATAATATTCCGCAAAAGAATACGGCAGTATTTTGATTTCAACATACCGTCCGCCGAAAGCATTCGCCAGGTCGCTGGAAAACATATACGCGTTCGAACCTGTTAAATAGACATCAACATTGCCTCTTAACCGCAAAGCATTTGCGACTTGTTCCCAGTTTTCCAACAGCTGAATTTCATCAATGAAAACATAGTTCATTTTGTCCTTTTGAAGACGTTTCAAAATATAATCTAACAAAGTTTCATAAGGACGCAGTCTTTTGTTTTCCGTCAGTGTCAGACCGATTTCTTTTGTTTGCACAGGGTCTTCCAAATTAACACTGATGATTTGTTCGTCCGTTGCCAAATTCTTCATTATTAGATTGGCTTGAAACAGTTCTAACAGCTTCGATTTACCGCAACGCCGAACACCCGTGACAATCTTTACCAGATCATTTTGTCCCGTCCATTTCGATAAATCCTGAAGGTATTTAGGTCTGTCAATAAGCTGTATCGAAGCACTTTCCATTGAAGAAACTCCTTGTTTATACAAACACACTATAATTTACAATTTATCTAAAATCAATGATTTTGTAAAACACACTTTACAAAAACAAATATTTTATCGTTTTGAAAAACACAGTTTATCTCTTTAAAGCTTACTTTACATACAAATGGCTTAAATCCAGCCCGTTATATTTCAGCTTGCGATTCACCGTTTCGCGCAGGACTTTAAGACTGACCTCTCCATAATGTTCGGAAAGGCTTGATCCGCTCTCCCATCCTTGAATACGCGTTACAAACTCCGGATTGGCTTCATTATTCCGAAACTCGGTACGCACCGTATGGCGAAAACTGTGGAAGACATGACCTTCTTCAAACTTATCCGTTTTGGCTTTGATCCCTTTGTTCAAGCTGTCTAAAAACCGACCGAACCACTTGGAAATATCATCGGAATAATGTCCTCGCGCATTGACTCGCAGTTCGGGAAACAGCCTCTTTTCTTTGCGCATTTCTTTCACATAGTCCAGAAAACCAACCTTTATCAACTCATCGTGTAGGGGAACCAGGCGAATCCCTGCCTTTGTTTTGACGTGTTTTTCTCCTTCATCGTTAATACTGATTACCCAAACATCGTCAATTTGTCGGATATCTTTCGGGGTCAATTGGCATAATTCGTTACATCTCGCACCTGTGAAGATTCCCAACAACGGAACCCAAAAACGCGCATGTCTCGGGTGGGCATCGCCTTTGATCGCGTATCCCCGTTTGTCGTCCCGACATCCTGTATAAATCGGAGCGTTGAAGATATAATTCAGTTGCTTTACCGAAAAAGACAAACGCTTTATTTCGTCTTCTTCATTGGCGGCACACGGGACATCAACCGTATCATACGGATTCTCGCTCAGATATTTATACTTAACCGCCCAACCGAAAAAGCGTTTGATGACAACGAAGTAATCCCCCAATGTTTTTGATCCGATGCATTCCGTCGGATGTTTCTTTCCCCGTTCTATATCTTTCAATACGTTGTATGTATCAGGTTTACTCCGCGCGCTGTTTTTCGTGATGAACGGTAACAATTCGACGGCATGTTGCAGGTCTTCCGTCGTTACGGAACGTACCGTTTTATCTTTGCCCAAAATCTCCTGTAAAATATGGATCTTCTTGCTGATACGGTTTTTGGAATCGGCGGATTTATTCTTGCGGGAATTCTGGTTGTTATACACCTCCGCCAATGCGTCCAATGTCATATCTGGTTTTAACGGAGTTCTTAACAACATCGGAGAGGAAACGATACTCTCCGCAGTCAGTCCCGAAGGGACGCCCACCGTCAGACGTTGAGGAGGAACATCCGTTACTCCGAGAGCGCAATGATGCATAAAATCGCAAAACTGCATTTCAGCGCGCATAAAGGCTTCTTCTAAGACGCGTTTGGAAGATTCTGTGGGGAACGGATAATTGTTCCGCAGTAAAAAGGACAGACACTTCCGTTCAATAATCCCATAATCCGCTACGGCATACTTCGAACGCAACTGCGCAAACCGTTCCATATACGGTTCCGGAGACAACGGTTTTCCCGCGCAGCTTTCCCGTTCTTCCGCAATTCGGGTCAGCAAATATTCGTATGCAAACGTTTCCGCTTGACTGCGGTCATAATCCAGAGTGTGTTCGTCCTTGTCGTATCCCATTCTTTTTGCCATTTTTTCTTTGAAGTCCAACCGTTCATACAAGTCCGACATTACCACGATATAGCGTCTTTGCGCAATTTGCTTATTTTTGGTTCTGAGGGACACCCACAGTTGTCTTTTACCGACCAGACTGCGGAAAGCAATCGGTACATTCAGTACCGCATAATACGATGTTCCACGATTATAAAGGCACATCGTTACCTGCGGAATTTAAGGGGTGTTTATTAGCAGGTCTATTAACAGTGTTAATAGATTCCACAATACAAAAAAGCCAAGTTCGTTTGTTTTCAACGACTTGGCTTGTTGAGTGGCTGTGCAAAGTGGACAATCTTCGAACTCATTATGCTGAAATAAAAGGATTAAAATCTCGCGCGGAAACGTTGCTTTCTATTATATGGTCCGCCGCTTAGTCTTGATTTCATATACGCTTCGATAGAGGCGCGCTAAAAAGTCGTTGTTGTCGTTTGCTACGGTTCGAGCTTGCCGGGGTGTTTGACGCCGCATTGGCAGGCTCTGATGACGGCCTGCTGGCAATCGAAGGCGTTCTCTAAATCCAGCACCGTGTTTCCGCGCTGGCAAGTGTTGACCGGGCAACAGTTGATTTCAATGTACCTGTCCGAGCAGCTGGTCGCGGCAAGCACGAAGATCAATGGAATAAATCTCTTTGCACGTCGGAGTGATCTTTTCATAGCGGATTTCCCTCTGCGTTATGATTTTCGTTTTTACCTGCTCGAGCTTTTCCGTGTTCTCGATCTTCCGCACCATCGCCTGTTTTGCCTTTTCTTCGTATTCGGCTGCGGCTTTTTCATACCCTGCGGAATAAATCTGCCGACAGATCCACGCAAGGACGATTATAAGCACGGTGGCGATGATGATCCTGATCTGCGTCATGCCGTTTCCCGTGTCAGCCTGATCAGGCGGTTGAGCCATCCTTTTTTGAACGTTGGCCAAGCATCCGTTTCCGCGTAAGCGTAAAGTCGCCGGAGCGCGTATTCATTGACGGCATTCATACCGGCTTCGTTGGCGGCTTTGATCGTTTTCGGTCCGATGATGCCGTCAGCGGTTACGCCGAGTGTTTCCTGCAGGATCCGCACGGCCTTCTTTACGCCGTGATTGATGGACGTGTCGAACACCCAGACGTCCAACGGGTACGGCAGGACTTCACATTTGCACTTTTCCCAATAGTCCCTGCGGTAAATTTCGACAGCCTGTTCTTTCGTTATGTTCGCGATGTCAAGATCCGAATACGCTCTTTTGCTTATGCCGTATTTCGTCAGGCCGCCTTTGTCGTCCGGATGGTCGGACAAAACGCCTTCCGCTTCAAGAGTAAGCGAAACGGCTTTCCTGAAATTATTCATGAGAAATTCCTTTCAGTTCCACGTTGTCAAACGTCATTCCGGTAATGCGCCCGTTGATGCCGAGACCGAATTTCTCGATGTCAACGAACATTCCGGAGAAGAAGCAAAACCACGTTTTTATGATTTCAAGCGGCGTTTCGTCGTTCGTCATCAGCTCGCGCATAAATCCGATGTGTGCTGAAATCCATATTTTGAACTGCTCATTGACATAGGCGATTCTTTCCGGATCCCAGCCTTCGATAACAAGTCTGTCGCGGATCATCTGCTGCGTGTCAATCAGAGCTTTGTGCGCGACGGCGTGATGGGTTTTCCGGTACGATATGAAAAACTCAGGCTGTATTTTGCCCTCGGTATAATCGACGCAGACGGTCGTGTATGCTTTGTAATACGTTTCAAACGCCGTTTTCACGATGTAACGATAAAAACGATTGCGTCCCCGTTCGCCGTCAATCTGAAGGTCGGAAATCCGGCAGATCAGCCCGTAGATTTTATCCGCGAATTTTTCGTATCGGGCGCGGGCGATTTCGGCCGTTTCTTGCTGCCGATAGTATTCGGTTCGCTGCTTCTTTGAAAACACGCGCAGGATGAACGATGTCAGTCGGCGCATCTGCTGCTCATAACGCACCCATGCCAGGACGAACAGGCAAAACAGGGCGATCACGAGAAGCCCCCATATAAACGGGTTTCCCTGCGCAAGCAAATTTATGATCTGGTCCCAATTCACTTTGATGTCCGTCATGTTTTTCCTCAATAAAATGCAGGTCTTCAGGCGGCTTCGTTTTCTTCTCTAAGGCTGCTGATTTCCTCTCTTGCCGCCCGGCGTTCCTCTTTGATGTCGTCGGGGATCTCCGCGCCCGTTTCGGCGAACCGGACGGCATACCAATCCGTGTCGTTCAGGTATTTTTGCAGTTCGGCGATACGAGCGGTTCTCAATTCGGATTCCGTCGGTTCGGGAACGGGAACGACTTTGAATCGCCTGACTTCGCCTTCCGGCTCGATTTCTTCCAGAAAGGCGTTGTTTTCGTTGCACCAGATCGCAGCGTCGGCATAAACGGAATCGTCGGCATCGGTAATGATATCGTTGATTTTGGTCATTGTTTTTCTCCTTAATATCCGCAGGCATACCACATGATTTTTGAAACGTAACCACTTGCGTGCGTCGCGCAGGTAAATGTGCTTGTGGTTTTAGAAAAAATACCGGTGGTATATCCGTCGCTACCGGCACCGCCCCAGCTTGCGCCCCAAACAGGGGCACGCATCACCGTATAATCCGTCGTTGCAAACGCTTTGAGCAAAGAGACCGTGTATGAGGTAGATCCGCCCGTAGTGTTCGTTTGGGTTCCGCCTTGCTCGATCCAGCCGTCAGACCAGACGCGATACCAATTCTCTCCATTCTTATAATTTTTCACGACATAAGCGGGCGCGTTCAAACTGGCGGACGAAGTCGTTGTCGCCGCTGTCGTGGCACAATGGTTTCTGACCCATTCCGTCGTCGCCACTTTGGTCGAGTTGTCTTCTTTGGACCAAGGCGTCGGAGCCATGCAACACGCTGTTCCGTCGATGTTCTGAACCACGGAAAACCAGGACGTTTTTTCCGTGCCGTCAAGTTTCTTCCTCGCATACACATAGGTAACGACACGACCCGTTGCATCGACTTGCGTATAGCAACCGCCCAAGGTGCTGGAATCATTGGCCTGATTGAACACACCGCCCACTATCGTATTGGCTGAGAGCCTTGCATCATTTGAGACAAAATTTGTATTTTTGCAGTACCACGGATTATTTTGCGAAGTCATCGTTCCCGTCATGGTCTGAGCGGCATTTTTAGTGACCTTGTTATCCAACTGGGTCTGAACGGCTGACGTCACGCCGCTTAAGTATCCGAGTTCCGTGCCGGTTACGGATGATACCGCGACTTTGCCGCTTGCGTTTGACACAAGGGCTCTCGACGCGGTCAGATTGGACGAGATAATGGTGGAAGCGGCTCCCGACGTGGTAGAAAGTTTTTCATTCAATTGCGCCTGAATGGAAGATGTCACGCCGCTTAAATAACCGAGTTCCGTGCTCGTTACGGCTGCTACGGCGACTTTGCCGGAAGCGTTGGCGATCAATGCACGGTTGGCCGTTAAATTAGACGATGTGATTGTCGTTGCCGCACCCGTGATCGTGGCTTGAACGGAGATGTTCCCTTCGCCGAGCAGGCTGACGCTGTTAAGCGTTTTGATGTTTGTGCCCGATACAAGCTGATCCTGTTTGTCCGTGTACGGGATCAGATATTCTCCCGCCGCGTTTTTTAGGATGATGTATCTTGCCGTATAGTTTTGTGCCATTCTTTCCTCCGCGTCAAAATTCAAAGATGGAGAGGAACGGGACGCCCCATTCCTCTCTTGTCGTTACGCGCTTACAAGTTCCTCGTAGGTCAGCGTCGTCATCAACGCCGCCTTTTCCGCCACGGTCAGAACGGCGTTCGTCGATCCTGAGGAAAGCAAATCGGCGGACAGTTTGTGGGAAGCGTCGATCGTATCCTGCTTGCCCGCCAATGCCGTATGGACACCGCCGGATTGCACCAACTTCGTCGAATTTGCGGTTGGCGTCGTATCGACCGTGTTTGTATCGGCGGTGTTTACGGAGAACGAATTGCCGGACAGCGTCAGGCCGTTCCCTGCGGTATAGACGTCAACCAGATCCTTGACCGGGATGTAGATTTTCGTGCCGTCATTGTTCGCGATCGTCAATTCGATGTACGGATCGCCGACGGCCAAACCGGAAACGGGCGTGTTCGCGGTTTCGCAGTATTTGACCTGGCCGGAGGAAACGACCATGTCTTTCGGCACGTTGATCTTGTCGCCGATCGCGACGCCGTCTTTGAACAGCTGATACGTTGCCGCATAGCCGGAATCCGCCGTTGTCGCTTTTGTGAGCGTATAACCGGGGACGGCGATATCGACCGCTTTGGAAACGATGCTCAGTTCCACGCCGTTGACTTTGATCTTTTCGATTTTATTGACCTGCGCGCCCGCTTCGACTTCGCCCAGGTTTTCGTTGTTTCCGTTGACCACCAAAGCGGCTTTCGTTTTCGGAAAAACGAGGTTGCCGGTAAGGTCTTTGATTTGCACGTTCTTTTCAGTCATGTTTTGCTCCTTGTTAAAAACTGGGGATTTCAAATTTCTTCAAACAGGAACCCCGAAAAAACCTGTTGTCCGTTTCCGCCGGAGGTGATCTCAACATTCGCGTCGCCGGAAATGTATTCGTATTGCAGGCTGTTGTTTTTGATGAGTTTGAATAACGCCTGAACCAACTGCGTATTGTCGGCATCCGATGGCGTTATTCCGGCGGAAGTTATGACGTTGACGATTTCCCTTTGCGGGTTCTCGATGGCTCCGGCGGGAATGATCGAGCCCTGCGTCCCTTGCGCCGGATCCGCGTTGATATAGCTTGCGTTCTGATCGGTTTCGTTGAGCGGTTGCGTGTATTTCATTCTTTAGGCTCCCGTGTTGTTTCTGACGGTGACGACCGTGTGCGCGTGCTTGATACGGTTCAACAGACACTCAAGGTCGTCCGCCCATGAAACGCGGCACATATAGTCGCTGCATCTGCCCATGCCGGTCCGGGCGTATGAAAAACGGTTTCCGTCAATGTTCACTAAAATGTGAAAACTGCTGTTGTGATCGCCGCCGAGCCTGTCGCCGCATCTGGCTATGCCGCAGACGGTTTGCGGGAATTCTATGGCCCGGACGGAATAACCGAGCCGCGCTGCCAGATCCTCAATGTTCTTCGCCGTCAGCGACATTGACCGGTTGATTTTGGCGACGACCGCATCGGCGCGTTCTTCGGCGGTCAAACCTTCGGCGTGATATCCTTCGTGCGGGCATGGTTCCGGTAATTCATAGGCTTTTTCCCAATCTTCAAGTGTTTCCTCGCAGGAATACGGAAACATCTCCCGCGTCGTTTTTTCGACACGGTCATTGACGAACAAGTATATTGCGGCGATCCCGTTCGCGAGCATCGACATCACGCTGTCTTTGTGCCGCGTCCAGGCGGGGCCGAACGGCATCAGTCTTTGGAATAAAAGTCTGTAATCTTCTTTGTTCATGGCGTTACTCCGACGGATATGCGATCGTTCCGAGCGTCGGTATGTGTCCGACTGCAACATTCACGTTCGACGCCGGGGAAGTTAAAGCAAAATCTTCAACGCCCTCGGTTTTACCGATCGCCGTATTGATCGCCGAAAGCGCGATGCCGACTCCCGGCTCATTGGTCGAGGATTGAAAAAGGCTTTTCAGGTTTTGTTCGATGGTCTGCCTGACCGCCTGCGTTGCCGGAGATAAGCGCGAAAAGGTTATGTTTACCGGGTCAGCGACGGGAGCAACGACATAAAGCGTCGATGTGGCCGGTTTCAGATCGGCGATATGCGATTGAACCGCTGCGACGTCGTCGGCGTTCGGAATGCCGTCGGGATATGTGTCGTCCATCATAAAACGAACCGTTACCGTTCCCGGGCCGCTTTCCACGGGATAGCACCAGGCGCGCGTGACGCCTGCGACTTCCTTCGCCCAGATGACATAATCGGTCTTGTTTCCGCCCGTTGACGGATTGCGGATAAATTCAAGAAACCGGGCACGGTATTCCTCGATGTCTTCAATGTCCGCGCCGCCGGTAAGACCGCCGGATCCGACCGCGCCGGAGGTCGGGACGCCTTGGATCGGGGTGCTGAATGTGAGAATTGTTCCTGGATCCGCATTTCCGTTTTCGGAAGCGTCGGTGGCGATAACGCTCAAGGTGATGAAGCCGTCTTCGCCTGCCGTGGCTTCGGCTGTCGTCGTATAAAGAACGTTGTCGGCCCGCTTCAGCTCCGTTGCTTCCGGGACAACGCTTCCGGGCACGCATCCGGTAAACGTGGCCGATCCGGTCGCTTTTGATGCGGACTTTCGCGGAAAGTTCCGGACTTTCCCGTGTTTGATCAGGTATTGCTCATCCGCTTCGGTCGGAAACACCTGTTTAAGCAGATACTCGACGCGGCGCAGGATCTCGTCCGCCATGGCGGCGCAGATGATCGCGATGACTTTAAGAACGCGACGGCGTAGCGTGGCGTCCGCACCCTGAATGTTTGAATTCAGTTCCGAGATTGCTCTGTCGCGTAAAGCCTTCAGCGTCGGTTTCGCGTAATTCGTCATCCGTTCCGTTCCCTTAAAGAGCAGACCACAGATCGTCGAAGCGCATCGTGTTCGACACGTCGCCGCGCCTGATCACGATAATCCCGTCAACCCGATTTCCGTCGTTTTTGTTTCGTTCAAGTTCGACGCTGATTTCAGAAGCTATGCCGTCATCAATCAGCCACGCCAGAGTGTCCTGGATATATTCCTTCGCCTGGCTGACCGTGTCTTCCGTGATTTTTTCCCGCTTCAAAAGGTAAAGTTTCGAGCCGGTGCTGTCCGTGTTTTCGCTGTCGATTTTATCCCCGAACCAACCGTATCTCGGCGTTCCTTCGGGGACTTCTTCCGGCTTCGCCCGCGCCCAGGTGAACAACGAAATGATGACCGCGCTTTCAAGGTCGTTCCCCAATGCGAGTTCCCCGTTGATCACTTTGCAGTCGTATTCTCTGAACGAGCCATCAAAAACTAACAGCAAATCTGACATATTTTGCCTTTTCGTTATTAAAAAGTCATTTCTGACTATAATTTTAACTATCCGTCAAATAAGTGTTCAAGTTTTTTTACATCTGCGGATCCGGAGGCATATTCCCGTTTCCCGCGTTTCAAAAAAACTTTAAAATATATTTTAAGAAAATGACGTTTATGGTATATTCTAAAAATCGAATTTAAAAAGGTGCCAAGCAATGATCAAACGTCAAACATATTTGGAAAAGCTCTTACCGTTTAAGGATAAACAGCTGATCAAAGTCATTTCGGGTGTGCGTCGGTGCGGAAAATCAACGCTGTTCAAGCTGTATCAGGAACAGCTTTTAAAGGACGGCGTCGCGCCCGAGCAGATCATTTCCATCAATTTGGAAGATCTTGCTTTTGAAAGCCTGCTCGACTATCGGAAACTGCACGACTACATTTGCGTCCGCCTGCTGCCGGATCGGAAAAATTATGTTTTCCTTGATGAAATTCAAAACGTGCCTTCTTATGAAAAAGCGGTGGACAGTTTATTTATCAAAGACAATGTGGATTTGTATCTGACGGGATCGAACGCCTATATGCTTTCGGGCGAAATGGCGACGTTGCTTTCGGGACGGTATGTGCAAATCGAGATGTTGCCGCTGTCGTTCGCGGAGTATGTCAGCGCGTTTGAAGAAGACAGAAACATCGACCGGTTGTTTCAAAGCTATCTTGAAAACAGTTCCTTTCCGTATGTGTTGCAGTTGTCTGACCCGAACGCTATTCGCGATTATCTGCAAGGCGTTTACAGCACGATCGTTTTAAAGGACGTCGTCGCCCGTAAAAAGGTGGCGGACGCGGCGGTTCTGGACAGCCTGATCCGGTTTATGTTCGACAACATCGGCAATTTGTGTTCGGCGAAAAAAATCAGCGACACGCTGACTTCGGGCGGACGGAAAATTACTTCGCCGACGGTCGAAAACTATCTGTCTGCTTTGACGGAAAGCTATATTTTATATCGCGTTCCCCGTTATGACGTGAAAGGGAAAAACCTCTTAAAATTGGTGGATAAATATTATCTGTGCGATACGGCTTTGCGTCGGTTGAAAGTTGCGTCCGAAGCGTCCGACAGCGGGCACATTCTGGAAAATGTCGTTTTCCTGGAACTGAAACGCCGCGGCTATGAAGTTTATGTCGGTCAATCGGGAAACAAAGAGGTCGATTTTGTCGCGATCAAAGCCCCGAACATCGTCGAATACTATCAGGTTTCCGAAACGATCAGAGATCCGGCGACGCTGACGCGCGAACTGTCCGCATTGGAAACGATTACCGACCATAATCCGAAATATCTGCTGACGGCGGACATAACGCCTGCCGAAAGCTATAACGGAATTCAAAAACTGAACGTTTTGGATTGGTTGTTAAGAAAAGCATAGATATCCCGGCTTTCCTTTACATCTGCGGATCCGGCGGCGTAGTCTGCGCGCCCATATTGCCCGTGTGCGTGTGTCCGTTGAAGACGTCGCGCATGGCGTTCATTGTTCCTTTGACGTCTTTGATCTCTCCGTCCGCGCTGAAGTCTGCGGATGTCGTCATTGCCGGTGTCGTTATGTCGATCCCCGTTTCCGCGTTGATCGTCAATTTCTTTGTGTTGATCAGGGTGTCTTCGGTCGCCGTGATGTCCAGGTGAAGGGTGCTGACGCTGATATGATGGTCTCTGCCGAGCCTGATGAAATCGCCTTCATCAGTATATATCGCCACTTCGCCGGGTTGAAGCGATTTGAGCCTGAATTCCCGGTCGCCGATTGCCACGATAACGCCGTTGCTCCGGTCTCCGCCGATGAAGGCGATCAAGCCTTCCATGCCGGGTTTCGGGACCGATGTAAAGCCGTATGACTGATAATGCTCGATGTCGCTTTTCAGTTCGCCCGCCAGCAGGGACGCCTGAATGTTTTGAACCTTTTTTGTGTCGTCAACGAGCTTGATCGTGCACCGGCAGACCATGTTCTGAATGCGGTTTTTAAGCGGCAGAAGGAAGCGGTTTAATTGATCGCGGATATCCATTTCAGACGCCCATCCTTAATTCTTCCCAGCCGGAAAAGCCTTTCAGATTGAACTGGGTGATGTAAGCGTCCGGGCGCGATAGTTTCAACGATGCGGTCGTGCCGGACGTTCCGGTCGTCAATCTGACCTCTGAAATCAGCAGGAGGCCGCGCGCCCGAATAAAGTCGTCATCGACCGTGACGTATGAGTTCGGGACCCACAGAGAACCTCTTGAATTTTTCCAACCGGTAACGACGTATTCCGCGCTGAAAGCCCTGGCTCTGCGCTGCGATCTTTCCCATTCCGCACGTTTCTTGGCCATACTTTCGTTCATGGCGTTTTCGGCATTGAGGATCAGCGGTCTGTATCTGTTGACGTCGCTGTCTTCGGCTCGGGCTTCTATCCCCGTTATGTCGTCGCCGCCCGCAAAATCGGATCCTTGCGTCTGCGCTTTGACGGTGTAACTGCTGAAAGTTTCCCGCGCAGAATACGTCGCTTCGCCGGACAGGACGTTGTTCGCGTCGCCGTTTCGCGTATGATGCACGAGCAGTCCGGCTGACATTCCGATGCCGATTGATTGAATGACGAGGTTGCCGTTTTCATCGTCCGTGTAAACGAGGCCGCAGGCTTTGCAAAGGCGGTCGATCGCGGATTGAACCGTTTCGCCGGGTTGAACCTGAAAGTCCGGAATTGTCGCCGCTAATGAGGAAAGCGACATTTTGAGCGAGATGCCAAACGGGGCGATAAGTTTTCGGGCAAGCTCCGATACCGTTCCAGTCAAAACCTGACCGGTTTGGACTTCCGCCGAGCAGTCAACGAGATCGCACGTTTTGCTTCGGCCGCTGAATTGAACTTCGTGCGACGTAGCGGAATACTTCGGCGCAATCTGATCAAGATATCCCGTTACGACGGGCTTTCCGCCGATCAGGATCTTGCATTCCCGGTTGAGTGGAATGTTCGCGTATTGCCCGATGTATTTGTCACTTACTGTCAGTTCAAATGAGGACGTCATCGCATTGAGCGAACGAGTGACATTGGCTGTTTTCCACCCGTTGAAAATCTTTCCGCCGATTTTAAGTTCTATGATGTCCGTCATTGCGTCAGCACTTTCAGTTGTTTGTTTGCCGGGCAAAATGCCGGAAAGGCAATCTTGTTTTTCTTTTCGATTTCGTCGGCCCGATCCAGGTCTTCATAAAGGTCGTAGGCGAGGACAAGGGACGGCGTTTCTTCCGCGAGCGTTATCGTGCGCGTTTGCGGCAATTTCAGGACAAGCTCGTTCATATATCGAATGACTATTTCCCGCAGGTCGCGGATCGCTGTCATCACTTCGGTTGTCGGCTCAATATCTTCGTAAAGTTCGATTTCTTCCGCATCGGCCAGAAAACTTTCAAGAACGCTGTTCGCTTCCTCGCTGTTTTCGAATTCTATCTGCAGAAGGGCATTGGCTTCTTCGGCGACAATGATCTGTTTCGTCAGCTGTTCAATCTGCTGCATACATCTTTTTTCCGCGATCGCGTCGGCGTTCGCGGTCGATGCTTTTTCCGATTTGTTGCTCTGCTTCGCAAGGTTCTGAACCGTCTTGAAACTCTGGGCGGATTTTCCGGCAAGCGAGCTGATGGCGTTATACACGATGCACAGGTTCGACGCGATCGCCGTCGGAAGGCTTAAAAGAGCTTTTGCCTTCGTCTTCAGTTGAACGACTTTCGAAGCCACATCAACGAGTTTATTCGTCGTATCCATAATATCCGACGTCATTCCTTCGACGTATCCGATACCGGCGGAAAGATTGTCGATCGCGGAACTTGCCGCGTCGGCTATTCCGTTGATCAGTCCGAGCAATCCCGCCACGCCGTTTGAAAGGGTCCAATTCTCCGCAAATGACAGCGATGCCGACGATATCAACGCTTCTGCCGCCGAAGACAGCAGACCGCCAAGATCAATCGACGTCACGGGAACGGCTTTTGATCCGGCGTTGATGAACGTCGTCAGTTCGACCGTTGCCATGCCGCCTTGCTTCGATGATATTTTCGGCGTGATATTCGTGCAGATGACGTTTTTTGTGCCGTAGCCCGGATGAACGAGCTTTCCCGTTCCCGGTTTATTGCAGGCGTCGATTAGGGCGTCGAGCTGTTCTTTATACTTCGCGCCGATCAGGAATGCCGTAAATGAAAAGGTCGGCGTTACTCTGCCGAGATCTTCGGCGTAGTTTTCGTCGCGGTTCGGGTATTCATGATTTTGAACCCTGCGGCCGCCGGTCACATCGTGCTCATCAACGTGAAATTCAACGCCGCGAAAAGACGCTTTGCTGTATTGAACCATTCGTCCCCCTTAAAAGCTGTATCCGAATTCGACGCCAAGATCCGTCGCGTTGTCCGACACGGTTTGTTCGACCCTTGCTTCTTTCGGCATATTTTCGAACCGGACCGTGACTTCCGACTTTGATTCCGTTGCCGTTCTCGCGGCTATATTGCTGTCGGCGAGGTTCCCGGTCGGAGGCGGTGTCAGGATCGCGTTGTCGGGCGTTGCCTCTCGCGACGTTTTCGCATCCTCGGGAGCCGAACGATCTCCGGTTGTCGTTTCTTCGTCGTTCGTTCTTTCGATCCTATCCGCGAGCCGGGACGCTCCGTTTTTCAGACTTCCAAGGTTTTCAGCGATCGTTCTGCTTTGTTTTCTTTCAGGTTTTTCGTCCGGCATATCGTATTGTTCCGGTGCGGGTGTTTCCCGTTCCGGCTCGTCTTTTTCGTCGGGTTTCTGCTTTTTCTTCGGCTGATCGGGCTTGTCTTCGTCTTCTTTTTCATCGCCGCCGATGCCGATCTTTTTGGCAAGCCAGGACGCTCCGGCTTTTAAAGCACCGAGCGGATCGGATATGGCTTTGATGATCGGCTCGATAAAATCCCAACCCGCTTTGAAATATCCTTTGATCGTGTCCCACGTCTTTCCGAAAAACGCCGTTACGCTGTCCCAATTTTTGTAAAGCATGACGGCTCCGGCGGCGACCGCGGCGATACCGGCGACGATCCACGTTATCGGGCAAGTGAGCATGGCGGCTCCGAAGGACACGATTGACGGGATGCACCCGATGAACGCTTTGGCCAAGCCCCCGATCGATCCGGCGATCTGCGTCAAAAGCGGTCCGCCCGTTTTAATCAGCGTCCAGGTGCTTCCCAAAAGCGTGGCAAATTCAAACAGTTTTATCCCGGCTACCGCTGTGCCGAACGCATAAAGCAAAGGCTGGCAGGTCGCGATCGTTTTTGCCAGATTGAATAATCCGCCGATGATCGATGTCAGGGCCGCACCCACCTTGTCAAAGTCGATCTTTGAGACCGCTTCTCCGATTTTTTCTATGAAAGAGCCGATCTTCGTCGCGATCAGATCTCTGTTTGCGACGACCCATTTCGTCATTTTATCGATAATCGGCTCAAAAATCGGCAGCAGTTTTGCCGTGATCGTCTGTGCGAGCCCTTGTCCCGCCGTTTTCAAACGTTCAAGGGAATCAAGGAAACTTTCGGAGCCGGTCAAAGCGGAATCTTCCATAACGATGCCGAGGTCTTGCGCTTCTTTTCGCAACTTTGCAATTCCGTCCGAGCCTTGATTGGCGAGCAGGACCATTGACTGACCGCCGCGTCCGAAGGCCTGCTGGGCGATATACGCCTTTTTGACCGGATCCTCGACCTTTTGGATCGCCTTGATTAAAAGCTCGAACGCTTCCTCGTTCGTTTTCGTGTTCTTCAGCTGATCGGCTAAAACAGGGGAAATCTTGCTTATGCCTGCGACCAGAGGACCTGTTCCTGCCCGGAGCTGTCCCATATTTTTCGTGAGAAAACCGATATTGCTGTTAAATTCTTCCGTGCTCATTCCGCAGAGTTTTGCCGCGTATGCGTATTCCTGGTACGCTGCGGAACCGAAGCCGACTTTCTGGATCGTCTTGCTCATGACATCGCCGAATTCAGCCGTCTTTTTTACCATCGCGCCGATGCCGACGATGCTTGCCGTTCCGCCCAAGAGCATAAAAGGCGAGGCAAGTTTTCCGAGCGGTCCCGTTAAATTGGCGAAGTTTTTCCTGACGACTTCGATCTGTCGCGCCATCGGTCTTGCCGCCGCTCCGATAGCCTGGAATCTTTTTTCCGCGTTTCCGCCGACATTGAATACAGCTTTAATTCCGAAGTTCGCCATTATTTTTCCCTTCTCATTTCCCGGTCGGTTTTGACCATTCTTGAATAAAGCCAATCAATGCGCGTCAGCGTCATTCCGAACAATTCCGTCGGCGAAATGTGAAAGAGATAGATGAGGTCGCCTATCTCTTTCTCGACGTCTATGTCGCCGTTTCGGATTAACCGAAAAAACCGGAAATCACTCCGGTCAGATCGTTAAAATCCGCCACGCACATCTGTTTGATGGTGCTCGGCGGGACGTTTGCCATTCTAGCAGCGAGTTTTGCGATCGCCGCAGGATTGACCCTATATTCCGTACCGCCTTCGGCGTTTGTGACCAATGCGATCGGATATCCGCAGGCAATGACGTCATCGCCGATCGGTTCGCGAAAGATCAGTTTGTCGATTTCCTGTCCCTCGCTTTGAACGGGCTTTCTCAATTTGAATTCGGTTCCCATACTTTTTCCTCTCTTACATCTCGGTGATTTCCGTTCCTTCAAGACGGACGGAAACTTCGCCGTTCGAGACGTCGTGTTCCGGCTCTCCGGCAAGATACATGCCGCGTCCGAGGTACGTTTTGCCGTTTGTCAGCTCCAGCGTGACAGTCGCGTTATCCAACGCTTCCAATTCCGCGATGCTCAAACTTCCCGTGTCGTAAAGAGAACCGTCCATATACGGGACTCTGTGAGTTTCCGTATGACCGGCAATACCGGACAAACCCGTTACGCCGGTTTTGATCGTCTTGGTCGGAGATACCTTCCAAGATCCGGCAAGCGTTTTCTGTTCGCCGTTGATTTTTAAGTATGCCGTTCCTGCAATAGCTCCCATTGCTGCGCTCCTTAAATCCTGAATTGATTGACCAAAGCAAAGACGTTCAGTTGGTTCACATAGTCCGGCGTGAACAAGACGTCGATGCGGTTTTTGTCGTTCTGATTGCGCTCGACGATCAGGTTTTCCTTGAACGCTTTCACGTCCTCGACAAGTCCCTGGTATTCGAGCTCGCCGTACATTGCGATGAGTTCGCCGCGAATGACTTTCGACGTGACGATCGCCTGTCCCTCGGAGAAGCGCGTCCCGTCGTTCGCGAGTTTATGCCTGCCGTATTTCGACGTGATGCGTCCTTTCAGAGCCCGCAGGATGTATTGCGACGTGTATAATGTTTCGACGCTCAAGTAGCTGTTATCGGCTTGACCGTAGGCGTTTGTCTGATAGGTCGTGATGATCCGGTCGATCTGAACGATCCCGGCGTTGACGTTTGTGGTCGAAACACCTTTTTTCAAAAGAGATTCCCGCTCGGTTATCGTGAAGCGGTCAGCCGTTGTCGGCGCGGCAATTCCTTCCAACGGGAGCGTCTGTAACGGACGGGCAGGATCCGACGCGATCGATGTCGCGGACGTTCCAGCCGCTGCGGCCGCGACTTCCCAGATCGGAGATCGCGTTCCGTCAATTCCGATAACGGAAAGATGCTGATCGTTTCGCGATGATCCGAACGTCTGACATTCCGCGACCGTTCCGCGAAAAGCCGCCCAGACATGACCGAATAACTGTTTCAGGTAGCTCCATTGTCCCGTACTGTCGCTCATATACGAACGCAAATCGTCCAGGACGCCGGATGCCGTCCAACCGGAAACAACAAAATCATACGCTTCGTCGCCGAGGTTCGCCAGAGCGGTTTCAAGATCGACCGTTCCCGCGCCGCCGGTCGGCTGAGCGGTTGTGACGCTGACACCCGACGGAGTCTGTTCGCCGTTTGCTTCGCCGCCGACGTTCAAGCCGAGGACAATGTCGTTTCCGATCAGACCTTTATGCTTCGCCGTCACCGTTACGGTTCCGGAGTTTGCCGCCGCCGTTACGGGCAGTTTCGCCGTCGCGTTGATCGCCGCCGCTGCCGACGCTGCGATCGTTTTCGCGTCATCGCCTTGCGCGACAGGCACCTGCACCTGATCGTCGTAGATGTAAAGCGACAAAACGCCCGCCGCCGAAGCGGATCCGCTGATGGCAAAGGATCCTTCCGCTTTCGTTCCGGATGCCGGATCGGCAATGGGCAGAACATAGACCTCGACGGACGTGTTATTGTTAAGGCATCCCTCTACCATCTGGGCAAGCTGGGAACCGTTGCCGTATTGCGCTTTGGCTTTGGCGAGCGACGAAACGTAAGCGGGTTTTCCGAATTCATCGGCGGACAAAGCCTGTCCGATGAGCAGAGTTCTGTACGTCGCGCTGAATGTTCCCGCGGCGGAATTGTCCATTTCGCAATAAAAAAGAGGAACGCGAAGGGTCGCGGGGATTTGATTGAATGAGATCGCCATTGTTTAAGCTCCTTTTTTATTGGATTTCGACTTGGATTTTGTCTTCGCTTTCACTTCGTCTTCGCATAAAACGACGTCACCGACTTCAAGACGGCGTACCCAATAAGCGTTCCGATGGACTTCGCGTCCTTCCGTCGGCAGGGCGTCGCCGTGGGCGATATCAACGACCACCAAGGGTTTGCTGTTGACGGTTTTATTCGGGTTCGGTTTGATTTTCATTCTCTGACTCCTGTTTTGCAAAAATGCTGTCGATGACGAATTCCGTTCTTCCGTCCGGTCCGGGACACGGATCCGCAATCGGCTCGATGACATCGACTTCCGTGTGCATCGTGTTCAAATCATCGGCATCGCTGATGTCCGGCTCATACCTTTCGCGGGCCCGGAACGAAAACGACAGGATTTCGACAGCGATCGGCTGTTCGCCCGTTCCATAGTTGGAATACTCAACGTCGTATGCGCTGCCGTTGATCAGGTAACCGCCAAGCGTCTGGTCGCGGAACAAAGTCTTTTCGACCTGTTCCGCTATTTCGTCGGCCTTTGCCGCCCAACCGTCGTTTGTTTGAAAGTAAATCTCGACATTCAGCCTGATCGAAAAGTTAAACGTCGGGATATGTGCCGAAACGCATTCGCCCGATTGGCTTTGAACGACGACGTTTATTCCCGGCAAAACGTTTCGTGTCCACGCCGTCGCTTTGCTGTCGGATATATGGTTCGCATCGACCAAATCCGTGACGGCTTTGGTTTCCTTGAGCTTTTTAACCACATATTCGCGAACAAACTGCCTGTCATTCATTGTATGCGCCTTCGCAAAAGAGCGGAATTCTCGATTCCGACCAACCGTCTTCCGGGGAACGTGTGACCTGATAGATCTTTCCCTTGACGACGAATTCGTCGCCTTGTTGCGGGCGGCCGATGCCGAGAGTGTCAAACTCCGAAAGCCGGACACTCAGAAACGGCTGGGCGGTTTCGACCGGAACTTCGCCCGTTGTGTCGATCGTCGTGACCGCTTCGTCAAGGATACCGTGCATTGTATACCGTCCGCCGTCCTGCGGGAGATACAAAATCTCGTCGCCGAAATAATCAACGCAACAAGTCATGCAAAGATCGATATCGCTGTCGAATTCTGCCATTTTCGACTTCCGTCAGCTCAACGTGCCTTTGATCAGCAAGTCGGGGCGTTTGCAAATCGGCAAGGGATTGCTCTGCGTTTCGATTTCGACGCCTTTGCCAAAATCCAGGACCTGTTGTTTAGCGTAGAACGGCAAGCCTTTGGTATTGACGGCTTCGACGTAATCCGCCGGAGCGAACATGGTTTCGAAGACGTTCTGCGTGCCCAACGGCAGGAAGATGGCTTCGTTGTCCGGAATGAACTTCAATTCGGATCCGGAAGTCGAGGAGGCTGAACCGTCGTATTCGATGAAATGAACGCCGTTGAAGACAAAGTCTTCGCGCAAATCTTCACGGTACGGAGTGATGCCCTGGTATGCGTGGAACGCGTCCTTGATGCTCTTATGGTGCACGATGCTTTCAAAATAACCGCCGGAGCACAAGCAAAGGACGCCCGTCATCGTTTCGCCTTTGAGGTTTTTCGCCAGATACCGTTTGATGTCACGCAGTTTCTCGTCGACATTGGTGTTCGCGTTTGACGTCGCGATGCTCACGGTTTTCTGGCTGATGCCGAAGGCCGAGAAGAAATCGACCAACGTCGTTCCGTCGCCGTCTTTGACGATGCCCTGTAAAGCCTGGGAGCGCATATATTCCAACGTGATCTCGTGCTTTGCTCGCATCTGTTCCAGACTGTCCTGAACGGCGGACTGCACGGATTCAAATTCGGAATCCGTGTCAAATTTTCGGACGTTCTGCAGATCTGCCGCCAGAATCTTGTCGTGGTGCTGAAAATGGGGAATGTTCAGCGTCAGGATATCGCGCTTCGCACGAATGTTTTCCGTTCCCGGAGCTCCGCGTTCGGTCGCGCCCAGGACGGACAGCGTATTTTCTTTACGTTCAATCGCTATGGCCGTGTTGGAAACGCCGCGATTTTTGAAAATGCCCAACTGATTGACCAAGCCGTATTTGTTCGGTACGAGGTTGATGGCTTTGGTCAGTTCGATGGTACTGAAAGCATCGCTGCTGAAAATATCTAAGATCGGATTGCTCATATTATTTAACTCCCTTTCGAATGATAATTCCAAGAGACTCCAGATCGCCGATTACCTCGGTTTTCGCTTCGGCATCGATACCATCCGGAAAGATCAATTCTTCTCCGACCACGATCGCGTGGCGAACGATGGCTACGGTCTTTGCGTCCGCGTCCGTGGCGTCGGCGTCAAAAGCGGCGACGGCCGCACCGGTACCGATGGAAGCGGTGACGGCGTTGTTCCCTTCGCCGGAGGCTGCGGTGTACTTCAGCTTTTCGTATTTGCCGGACGACGTGTTTTTCTGCAAAACGGTTCCGACGGAGATTTTTCCTTCGCCGCTTGCGATGGTGATCGCTTCGCGGGAATATTCACACGGAGCTTCGTATCTGACGACATCCGATGTTTTGTTCTTTTCGACAGGCATTATTTGTGTTCCTTCTTGTAGCGTTCGGATGCGTAATCGCCCATTTTCCGAACTTGGGTTGTTTTGCCGTCAACGACACGCACGGTGCTGACGGGAATAAAAGAAGCGGATCGTTCCGCCATTACGGCTTCACGGACTTCGGCAATCGACATTTTGCTTTCGCTCAGTTCGCGGGCCCGTTTGATCGACAAACCGGCGACCTCGCAGATGTCGTCAATGTATTCGCGGCGGGAGATCGAACCGGACGAACGATCTTTTTCGGCATCTTTTTCTTTGCTTTTGTCGTCTTCGTGTTCCTGTTCGCTCTTTTCTTTTTCGTCTTCGGTTTCGCGTTTTCCTTCGACGCCTTCCTTGCCCTTGTCGTCTTCGTTTTTCGGGGCTTCGTCTTCACGTTTGCTCATCGTCTTCTCCTTGGTATCGCAGTGATCTCTAACGATGCAGGTCTTTTGTTCCCGTTTTGCGCGGAACGTCGCGCCCGCATCCGCCGGAACTGTCACTGCTGAAAGTTCGAGCGGCGTCCATTTAACTGCACGGTAGATTTTGGCGTCGCCGTCAATGTATGTTTCGTATTCCTGGACCGTGTAACCGACGGAAATGTTCCGCAGGATCCCCTGACGAACGAGGTTCCAGATTTTATCGATGTCGTCGTTGTCTTTGGCAAAGCGAACGACGGCGTGTCCTTCGTGTTTGCTTTTATCGATCCATGCACGTTCAATGACGCCGAGCACGGATCCGAGTTCCGTTTCGTGATCGGCCAGAAGATTGGCGTTCCCGCTGTTCAGCCGTGTCAGATCTACGGCATCTTCGCTGACGTCAAGTTCTTCCTCAAATTCGCCCAACGACCAGGAGAATTGACGAGCCCTCGCGCCGGTCGTCCAGACCAGTTCGACGGTCCTGTCGCTCTCATCGATGGTAGACGGAGCGAATGAAGCTTCTCTGCTCATCGTGGCGTTTAATGCGCTTTTTTTCATCATTTTTCCTTTTTTGACTTTAAGCGTCAAATCTTCCTTTTTTTATTGTTTCATTCGGCAATAGAGTGTTCAAGTTTTTTTATTCGACGGTTATTTCGTTTTCTTCATCGTCATTTTTGACGGGAGCACCTTTGCCGTTTGTCGGATCCGTTGTATAAACGAGGCCGAGGCTTTCGGCTCTGTTCGCGTCATCGGCGACTTGCCTGTCGACATCTGCCGCGTCTCCGCCGTTTTCGCTGATGATCTGGCTTCTTGAAGCAAAGCCGCATAAAACCTTTTCCTTTTGCGCGGCGACTTCCTGCTGCGGGTTGACGTAAGCCCATCCGGGCGTTTGAAACGTCGCCCGCAGGAAATGTTCGGGATGTTCGTTGTATTCGCGCGGGGAAACACCCAACGCTCCGGACAAAACTGCCGTCTTTACGAATTCGCGCCAGATTTTCCTCAAAACCTGATGAACGAGCCGCTCTTGCTCTTGTCTGCATTTCCTTTGCGTAATGTTCAGTCCGGCACGAATGCTGCTGAAATTCGCCTTGCTCATATCGTTGGAGAATTCTTCGTATGTCAGACCGATTGCGGCAGCTATCTGTCGGAGGTTCTGGTTCATAAAGGGATCGTAACTGCTGCCGCTTTCGGCCGGGCCGTTGAATTTGATGTCTTCGCCCGGCGCAAGGACGGAGATTGTTCCGGGCTCGATGTTTGCCACGGCTTCCCCGATACCTGCGTCTTCGTCTTCATCGTCGGCGTTCAGGACTCCGTCCGGGTTCGGCGTTGTAATGAAGCCAGAATAACAGGCAGTTATCTTCTTTCGCGCCAATTCGGCTTCGTCGTATTCGAGCATCTCTCTTGATTTTACCAATGCACTGAAGGCTTCCGGGACTCCGCGCACCTGTCCCGCCCAGAGTGGTCTGAAATAATGGCAGATCTGCTCCGCCGGAACGTTGATTGTGGTATAGGTGTCGCGCGAAGCTACACTTTCCGTCGGATTTTCTTTGTAAAACGTGTAGCTGACTATGCGTCCCAGAGTGTCAAATCTGATCCCGCCGACGGTTTTGCCACCATCTTTGTTTGTTTCGTTCTCGTCGATTTTGCATTGATCAGCCGGGATAATTTGTAATTTTAGGGGGACGACGCCCTCTTTAACGGGAATAAAACGGAGGAAGCATTCTCCGGCTTCCCATCTTTCGCGAACGGCCAAGATCAGAAGACCGTTAAGCGAATCCGTGTTGTCAATCGTGCAATCCTGCGTCCAATCATCCCAGAGTTCTCGCAATTTATTGCATACCGCACAGTCGTCGTGTCGCGGTTTTATGTTTATTCCCGGACCGACGATATTGCTTGCGACCGTCGCATAAGCCGCGTTTATATACGGGAAGTTGCGGCTCAAATCGCGGCTTCGTCTTCTCAATTCGCTGACTGAATTGACGATGTTCGTGTTCGGGCCGCTTCCGCTAACGACCCAGCCGCGCAATCTTCCGCGACCGGTTCCGCTGAAAGCCGGATCTGTTCGCGTTTGTTTTCTCTTTTTGAAGCCGAACATCAAAGTCCTCTGTGTGAAATCGTTTTAATCGTTTTTGTGCGTCTCAAGCCGAGTTCGTCTTCGGCGAAATCAATGGCTTTCTTCAAATCGTCCATGCTGCGGAAGGTCACGCTCTTTCCGTTATGGCTGATTGATGCCGTTCCGCTCAGATACGCCGCCTTCAGCTTTTTCAGGCGTTCGCGCATATCGGCTTTTTCTGCGTCCGTCAATGTCGCTTCGGTCATTTTTTTGCCCTTAAAAAGTCATATCCAATAAATTGTAGTCATATTTGACGCAAGTATTCAAATTTTTTTGAGAAAACGATTGACGGAACGGCGGATGTTTAATACGATAAAGTCAAAAATGACGGATCACCGTCATTCTTTTAAGGCCCCCGGAAAGGCATCGTAGAAAATTTCCGGAATGTAACGCGAAGCACATTTCGGTTTCACTCAACCGATCGAAGCCCGGGATCCCTGTCTCCGGGCTTCATTTTTATCCGAAACGTCCGATAACGCGTCTTTTCCTTCTCGGAGGGGCTTTTACCATCTTCGGCAGATCGGCTTCCCGTTGAAGTTCCTGCTTTACCCGGATCAGCTCTTTGGCTTTTTCGCCGTTCTTTTCGAGCATCTTTTCCCATTTCCGCCGCAGATTTAATCCGCTGATCTTCAGACCTTCAAGGGCAGCGAGGCTGTATCCGAAAATGTCGAGGGCTTCGTTCCGTTTCCGTCCGGGCCGGAGCTCGTATTGCCTGATCTTCCGTCCTTTGCTGTATTTGATTTTGACTTCCTCGGCTGTGAGCTGGAAAAAGTGGTTTTGATCGTAGCTCATATTGAAGTGGCAGTACCCCGGAGCTGTCGGATCCTCGATGCGAAGCCGCGAATAAAGCACGTCTTTGACCGTGTCCGTTCCCACGAGGAAAAATTCAAGGTTCGTTTTTTTGAGCTTCCCCGGAGCGCGTTTGAATATCGGGCGTCCTTCGCCGGGCATTCCTTTGATCGCCCAGATCCTGCGGTTCCATTTGTCGCGGCAGAATTCGCCGACCGTCTGCGTCAAAAAGCCGGAGTCCACGCAACACGCGCTGATGTTCATCTCGCCGACAAGATCGTGCTCTATCGGCGTGGATAGAAGTTCGTCGAGCTCGTTCCAGACGCGCGGGGCGGTCGGATCTCCGAACAGAACGACTTTGCCAAGTCCGTAGCTTTGCGATGTGACCGTCCAACCGAAACGATCGATTTCCAGACGGTCGTCCTGAACGTCAACGCCCGCCGTGATGCAAACGACATTTGCCGGGGCTCGTTCGTATGGTTCCCTTCGCGCAAAGAGCTTTTCTTCATCGACCCGTTCTCCTCGGTCTTCCCAACATTCGCCGAGAGATGTGTTCACAAACGTCTTTAAGCCTTCCGGATCGTCTTTCGCGTCAAGGAAGTCCTGAACGATTTCTTCAAGTTTGACCCAGCTGCTGTATCCTTCCCAAAGTGCGAATCCCGCGTGTCCTTTGAACGGTTTTGTCGCCCGCCATTCGCCTTTGCTGATCGCGTGCCATCTCTCAACGTCGTTCCAGCAGACGCCGCATTTTTCGCAAACGTAGCAGGCTGTTTTCGGATCGCCGTTCTCCCAATGCACGTTTTTCCACAAGATCCTCTGGTATTCTCCGCAATGCGGACACGGGACGTAATAAAACCGCTGATCGCTTTTATCGAAGCTGGCTTGGATGCGTGATATTCCGGCGATTGTCGGGGTGCTGCATAAAACGATCTTTTTGTTCCAGAATGTCGTTGTTCTTTTGATCGCGAGCTTTACCGGATCGCCTTCTTTGCCCGCGCTTAGAGGATATCTGTCCACCTCGTCGAGCAAAACGACGCGGATCGGTCTGCTTGACAGCGACGCTGCGGAGTTCGCGCCTGCCATCGTGATGTGTCCGCCGGGGAATATCTTATGCAGTTTCGTGTTTTCGTCGTCCCGACCGTCGCTGACTTTGCCGTGCAGACAGGGCGTATCGCGAAGCATCGGCTTCAATCTGTCCGTAGACCAGCTTTTCGCAACGTCCAATGACGGTTGAAGCAATAATATCGGACACGGATCCTTGTCGATGAAATATCCGACGGCGTTGTTTATCATCTCCGTCTTGCCGACCTGCGCCGATGCGATGATCGTAACCTCGGTCACGCTGATGTCGCTGATGGCGTCCATCAATCCGCGTTGGTATTCCGCTCTCGACGTCTGCCATTGCCCGGGCTCGGCGGAGCTTTCGGAGGAGAGGATCCTGTTCGTATCCGCCCATTCGCTGATGGTTTGACGCGGCGGAAGATCAAGCCCGCGCAAAAATCCGTCGCAAAAAGACTTCACGCCCTCAAGCGTCAACCATTCGTCCGTATATCTTTCTGCTGCTTCGGGTGTATTCATCCGGATCGCCCTTTTCAGATCATCAGGCGCGTATCGGTTCCGCCGTCATTGAATAAGCTCGTTGATGGCATTCTGAATTTCCCTGATTAAATTTTCGACCTCGTCCGTCAGCAGAATGAAGTTTTCTTTTTGCTCCGTAATCACGGTTACCTTCGGCGCGAGGCGGTTAGGGAAGGCTTTCAGTTTTTCCCGCAACACACGGGAAACGGCGAACGCCGCTTTTTCGACGCCGTCTTTCCGGACGACGGTCTTCATCTTTTCTTCGAATTCCACTTTCTTCAACCGTGCCGAATATCCTTCTTTGACGGCTCGGCTTTTCGTGTATTGCTCGGAGCTTTTGGCCGTCATCGGATCCGAAGGTGTCTGATCCTCGCGCATCGTCATTCCCACGGACGGACGCCCGCCGTTCACTTTCGTCGCAGGATCGTTCGCGACATCGGCGTTTTGAGTCAACAAAGCCTTTGATCGTTCGACGTCGATCTGCGATTTCCCGTTTTTTTTGACCATGACGAGCTTGCCTTGCTTGGCAAGTTTATCGACGTATTGACGGGTTCTTTTTATCTCGCGGGCAAAATCCGCCTTAGTCATTACCGTCATAGTCGCGCTCCTCGACGTCGTTGAACGCCATACCGTCATTTTCCCGATATGCCTTTTTATCGGTCAGTTCCTGCCAGCGTTTAACTTCGACATCGACGTACTTTTCGTCAAGCTCCATCAGTCGGACTTTTCTTCCCATCGCTTCGCCTGCCGCCATCGTCGAACCGGATCCGCCAAATAGATCCAGGACGATTTCGCCCTTGTTACTACTGTTCAGCATCGCCCGCTGCGCCAGAGCCACGGGCTTTTGCGTCGGGTGGAGATATGTTGACGCGGCGTCACGCTTGATGGACCAGATGTCCGTTCCCTCTTTCAGTTTGTTCAAAACTTCCAGAAGTTCATCGCGATCCATCGTTCCGAAATCACGGTTTCCCTCACGCCAAAGCGTTTTTTGCGTTCTGTCCCCGAACCATTTGCAGTTTGTGTCGGCGTGGCATCCGTAAAAGCACGGTTCGTAGGCCCAATGATAGTCCGAATGTCCGAGCACCATCCCTTTGTCCCAGATGATTATCTGTTTGCTTTTCAGCTCGGCTCCGTTGATCGCCATCTCAAAGTTGGCGTGATTGCTGTTTGCGTACCAGATGTAAAACGCACGGTCGCGCCGGAGAAACCTCTTGATGTTCTTGAACGCTTCAAGCAGAAACAAAAACAACTCGTCGTTTCGCAGCTTGTCGTTTTTGATGATTTCCCATTCCCTGCCATTCGGATTGTTTGATCTCTTGTAGCTCACGCCGTAGGGCGGATCCGTGAAGATCAGGTCGGCAAGTTGACCGTCCATAAGTTTTTCGACGTCTTCCTCGCGGCAACTGTCACCGCAAAGGATGCGATGATTTCCGCAGATCCAAAGGTCTCCGCGCCTGCTGCGGACCATATCGGACACCGGCGGTGCATCGTTCAGCTTCTCGACGTGGATTTCTTTTCCGGGCTCGTCGAATTCGGCGAGCTGTTCCTCAAGTTCGTCCGCCGTCCATCCGGTCCCTTCGATGTACTCGCCCAATTCTGTCAACCTGTCAACCACGGCCTGCAAGTTTTCGTAATTCCATTCCGCCATTTCTGCGGATTTGTTATCGAAGATCTGGTATTTCAAACGTTCGGCTTCGGTCAAATCGTGCAGGACGATAACCGGGACCTTTTTGAAGCCCGCCTGCATTGCCGCCAGCCGTCTGCCGTGCCCGGCGACGATCATCATTCCGTCGTCAACCAGAATCGGGTTGGTCCACCGCTTTTTCATGCTGTCGGCAATCTGCCGGATCTGGTCGTCCGGATGGTTTTTCGTGTTCAGCGGATCGGGGACAAGCGCGTCAATGCTAACCAATTCGATTTGCATTTGCTGAAGCTTTTCAAAGATTTCTGCGTCGTCTGTCATTGTCAACCTGTCAACCTGCTTTTTTTGTTCCGTAAATGCGAAAATGCCGCGCTCGCGCTGACCCCCGATGTTTTGCCCGCAAGGAAGAACCTACAAGCCTTGTTTTCCTACGCTTTTGCTGTTTTCAGGGCTTTTTCCATCGCCCGATCAAGGTAAATGCTCATCAATCGTTGGGCGTATCGGTTTGCCACCGATCGGAAATTGATGCGCGGCGTGATCGTCTGCCGCTTACGGGCAAGGAACAAGGGCGTTATCGTTCGGCCTTTGCCCTTGCGCTGGAAAATAAACGTTTGCCCTGCGGGCGTTCTGGCGACGAACGTGTTTCTCTGTGCCAACGCTTTGCCCGGTGTGAATGAACGCTTCCGACCGCGAAGCGGGATCCAGAGGTATTTGCTGTTTTGGGGCGTTCTGTCCGTGGTCGCTTGGTCGATCTGCTCCGAAATGCCCCAATGCTGGTTCCCGACCTCGGCAAACATCTTGCCCATGCCGTCACGCTTGTTCGCCGGGATCGTGGCGTAGGACGATGCAGGGGACGGTGTTCCGCCGATGCGGGCTGTTCTGTGCGTTCTGCTGAACGGCGTCAGTGTTTTCATGCCGGACGCGGTAAGGTTCGCCATGTGTTTGCCGATGGCTGCCGCCGTTTGCGTCAAAGCCGAAGCCGTGGCAAAAGGCATCTGCCGTTTGGCGATATCGTCGATGTAGCCGTTCAGTTGCGATATGTCGAGTTCCATGGTTTGATCTCCGAAAAGCGTTCTCGAATTAGCGTAGTCGTTTTTGACGGCAAAAGTCAAATCTAAAATTAAAAAATTTTTTAGACGGTTTTTTTGCGGGATACCGATCCTCGTTCCGTCGTCAAAACGTCAAATTTTCCTCAAAAACGGGCCTGATTTTTTTATGATATAAATATCATAAAAAAATTTGAGTGATCCGAGATGTTTTTTTGAATTTTATTTTTTACCGTTTTACCGATTCATACCGATTTTTGGTTTTTTCCTATACGCGAACGACTGGAAGGACGATGTACTGGGAAAAAGTTGTTTTTACACTCAATTGGTAAATCGGTGAAAATGGCGGATTTCTGCGATTTTAAATTTCTGAAAAAATCGAGTTTTCAAAAAAAATGCGTTTCAGGGTGCGATTTTGAAAAAGTTTTCCGGAAAATCGGTAAATCAGTAAAATTCCCGATTTCGGACGGAAATGTATCCGTATGCGCTTGCAGGACGATAAAAGTATTTTTTTCTCGGAAAATAATGATTTTCTGCGGAAAAGTGTTCAAATGTGTTTGTAGGACGATAAAAATAATTTTTTCTCAGAAAATAATGAAAAACGTCAAATAAGACGATTATATGCTGTTTTTGACTTCATTTTTTCGGTGCTGTCGTCACGGGTGGAATGACAAAAAAATGATTTTTCAGAGTTCAAATTGCATAAAAACGGGATCCAGAAGATGTGCTTTTGGAACATTTAAGACATCGTTTTGAGGATAAAAAAGACACATTCGGACGAAAATGGATGGCCCATACTTTGCTAAACAGGTTGCAAGTTGGTTGCAAGAAACCACCTTGCAGCACTTGTTTTTCCTTTGCAAATCAGCTTTTTATGCCATTTTTCTTCGTTTTCTCGCTTCGATGAAAATTTTAGCCTGCATTCAATAAAGTCCTGAATCTCATTTCGGAGCTTTTCATGGTATATAGCATGGATGATGAGTTAAAAGTTCGCTCCGACAAAAGTTCTTAGTCAAATTTTTTTTGACTTTTTTGAATTTTTATGCATATAAAATATCACTCTTTGCAAAAAATCTTCAAGGAATGATATAAAATGCTTGTTGAAGTTAAAATCTCAAACTTTCGATCGTTCAAGGATGAAGTCGTTTTTTCAATGGAACCAGCTTCTAAAAATGGAGGGAAAGCTAATTTAATAGAAATCGGTTTTCAAAAAGTGCCGTATGTCTATAAAACTTCCGGTATTTTTGGAGCGAACGCCTCGGGTAAAACAAATGTACTAAACGCCATAAGATACCTTAAAGCCATTTTAAGCACGGGAGCGTCAGCAAAAAGCGATGACAGGCTGGCTTCCGACTACTATCTGTTTGCGAAAGGCTATGATAAAAAACCGACCTGCTTGAAGATTAAATTTTTAAAAAACTTCAAATTGTATGATTATGAAATTTGCTTGTTAAACGGTAGTGTCGTAAAGGAAAGCGCATCTTTTTGCGATTTTTCCGAAAAAGGAACGAAGCGGTATAAATGCATCTTTTCCAGAGAACGGAAAGAAGACGAAACATATACTTTTGATTTGTCCAAAGGTATTAAAAGGGCATGGAGTACAGAGCTGATCCCGCAACGCGTTTTTTTATCGGATTTAGTTAACAATAGAAACACGGACAGAAAAGAAATACGGGATATTTATGATTTTTTCAGAAAAGATGTTGTTATCATCGGCGAAAAGTCCACTTATTTCTCGTCCGTTCTACACAAAATGGCTGATGATGCAAATTGCCGTAAAGACATCATCGAATTTACAAAAAACGCCGACCTTGGTTTAGAGGATATATCCGTAAAAAGGCCACCATTGGATGAATTTTTCAAACAATTTGATCTCACAGAAAAAATCAACGAAACTGAAAAAAAAGTTTTTTTTGATAAAATCCATCCTATCGAAGCCAAAACGTATCATAAAACAGAAGAAGGGGAAACAAAAGAAACTTCTCTGACTCAAACGGAATCCGAAGGAACAAAAATGTATCTGGCGATTTCTGATTCCGTTCTGGATGTACTGCAAAATGGAAAAGTTTTATTTATCGACGAAATTGACGAATCGTTGCACCCTTATTTGGTGCGCAATTTAATAAATCTGTTTAATAAAAACGATGCCAAAGCACAACTGATTTTTACGTCCCACGCCCATTATTTGATGGACGGCGAAACATTGACCCGCGATCAAATTTGGTTTACATCAAAAGATAATGGCTTTTATACGGAACTTTACCCGTTAAGTGATTTTAGCGAACGTAAAAAAGAAGGCTTCTACAAGGCTTATATCAATGGCGTGTACGGTGCCGTTCCCAATGTGCCGGAGCTATAAAATGCCCAGACCATACACCCCCAGACAAGAGAGAAAAATTTACCTTTTCTGCTGTGAAGATTTAAAATCGTCCAGATATTATTTGGAAGGATTGGGCAGGGAGTTAAACATAAATATCAAAACCTGTACTTCGAATAATAGAACGCCTGCCGGATTGAATAAACGCTTGAAAGAAGAAGTGCGAAAGAAAGGCAAAGAGAACGTCAAAAAAAGCTATATCTTATTTGATCGTGATGATATGTCTATGGAAAGCTTTAAGATCAATGCTGAGAAATATGCCTCCGCCGTATCCTCTCCGTGTTATGAATACTGGTTGCTTTTGCATTTTTTTAAAACAAATAGAAGTTTTGACAGTTCGCAAGAATGCAGTAACTTTTTAATAAGCAAAATCTATAACCAAACGGGGCTGAATTTATCGTTGAAACAATTGAAACAACAACCGAATATTTTTCAAATAGTTGATGGACGTGACGGATTGAAACAGGCGATCAAAAACGCAAAAGAGTTTAATTTTAATTTGGGCGACGACCCTTATACGAATATGCATACAATTATTGAAGATATTTTAAATAAGGAAAACATTAGCATCTAACTCGTTTTAATTTAATTTTAAAAAGTTGAATTAAACGGGTAAAAATTGAATATGTTTTCTAATTTTCAGAATATCCCCATGCGAGAAAAAACAACAAACATCGGAACGGATGTTTCGCAAATCGCTGAATGGAAGTATTTACAAAAAAAGGCGCATCCGTTCGGACACGCCTTTATCTGTTTTTGAAACCGGTTTTAGTTCAAAGCGTCTTTCAAAAGTTTTCCCGCTTTGAATTTCGGCTGTTTGGAAGCCGGAATCTTGATCGTGGCACCGGTGCGCGGATTGCGGCCTTCGGTCGCAGCACGCTTGGCAACGCTGAACGTGCCAAAGCCGACCAAACGAACTTCATCGCCTTTTTTCAAGGTCGTAGCAACCGTTTTCAAAAGAGCTTCCGTCGCCCGTTCGGCATCAACTTTCGTCAAGCCGGTGTTCTTCGCGATTTCAGCAATCAATTCCATTTTGTTCATAATGCAACTCCATAATCAAATATAAACAGAAGCTTAGATTATCCTGTTTTCTGCCCTTGCGCAAAGCCTTTTTGCGTTTCTGCCGGATCAATCTTCGGCAGAGCAATAATCCGTCAATTCTTCAACATCGATAACGCTGGCCAGATTAAAGATCGTATCCGCGATTTCACAGCCCATGTTTATATCGTTGATGGATATCTGGTCTTCGTTTCTCTGTAATAGGTTGGCTACCAACAATGTTCCCATTTCCGTTCCGGATGGATCTTCGGTCTTAAAGGTGTTCAAAAAAGTCTTTAATACCCTGGGGAACAGAGGGTACTGCTCTTTGAAATAATCAAGGGTGCTTTTCATCAGCTTGTTATATGCCCTCGATTTCATTGATGACAGGGGGATCTGGAGCGCACAAACAAAATATGCCGCTATGAAAATGTTCCAACAGTCAAAGCCGATTTCTTTGAAATTCTCGAAGTCCGTTTTGTATTCAGCGTCTCGTTCAAAGTTGTAGTACTGGAGCAGTATGATAGTGTCGCACAAATAATTGATGCCTGTCTTTCGGGACTTAACGCGCATTATCGGTCTCCTTTTTTAACGAAGCCCACCTTTGTAAAGGTGGGCGGACGTTAGAAACCGTTCAAATACGAAGACGGCTCGGCATATTAGCCAAAGCCTATTTTGCCGACATCCGCCCGTTCGGGACAGAAATCAGCGCATACTTCTTAGTCGCTTTGCGTATTGCGACCGTATTTGAATGGGGTTTCTACGCCCCGCTTTTATCGTTCTCATAAAAGCGTTATCACGTTACCAGAAAGGATGTGTGCCTGCAACAAATCTTGTGGCTTCAGTTCTTTTATTTTTTTTGGGAAAAAAGCGGCAGTTTCAGGATAAAGGGAAGGCACATTCTGTTGAGAAAAACTCCTTTTGACGAACGAGAAGTTTTCGTATATTGCACTACTTCATCTTGTATGTGTTATAAAAGGCTGGGCACACAGAAAAAGGAACTAAAAAACGAGTTCTTCCGCTTGCTTTATCAAAAGGGTTAAGTCCGTTAATATCTTTTCCTTGACGGACTTTCCTCCCCAACTTAAACGGACGGCTTGGGATATGCGGTCATTATCCAAATTCATACTTGAAAGAACATAGCTTGGTTTATAGTCGGACGATGTGCAAGCTGATCCGTTTGAGATACCGCAAAAATCTTTTGTTGAAAGCATAAGGGCTTCTGATTCAATGCCTTTAATACTGATATTTAATGTGTTCGGCATACAAAAATCAGGTTCTCCGTTCACGTCAATATTTAATTTTGATTTGTTCAGCAATTCAAGAATGCCTTTCTTGATTTCGCGGCAGTTTTGTATGTTCTCCTGATATTCATTTTCAGCTAATTGGCAGGCTTTCCCTAGACCTGCGACTAACGCGACCGGTATTGTTCCCGGTCTGATACTCCGTTCCTGTTGTCCCCCAAAGACAATTTGCTTTACCGGAGGTAGCTTATATCTTTTCTTTTTTAGAATTAAAGCTCCGACGCCTTGAGGCCCGCTCAATTTATGAGCGCTTAAAGAAAGCATATTATATTTCAATCCCTTGATTTCGGGCACTAATTTTCCGCAAGTTTGCGTGGCGTCGATATGGAATAAAATGTCCTTATCCGTTAAAAAATCGCCTATTTCCTTGACTGGTTGAATGATTCCGGTTTCATTGTTCGCGTGCATAACGGAAACGAGTAGAGTTTTTTCTCCGATTTTATCCAAAACAGCTTGTTCGTTTATCCGTCCGCTTGGTTCGGGAGAAATAAAATCAACAGTAAAGCCGTTCCGTTGCATATATTTGGCGGTTTCCAATACGGATTTATGCTCTATTGCTGTTGTGATGATATGCGTTTTTCCCGTTTCAAGCGCATATTCCTTTAATCCTTGAATGGAGATGTTATTGCTCTCCGTCGAACCGCTTGTAAAAAAGACTTCTCCTTTGTCAACGCCTAACAAGGAAGCAACCTGTTCCCGTGAGTTTTCAACGATTTTTCGAGCGTTTTCGCCAAAATTGTGAGTTCGGCTATCTGCGTTTCCAATCGCGTTTTTATACACGTCAATCATAGCCTCCAACACACGTTCATCTATGGGGGCAGAGGCGTTATAATCCAGATAAACGCTCATTTTTTGACCTCGATCGCCAATTTCAACAAATCGTCAATGCTTTTAATCAGGTTCGTGCCGGACAGATATGCGATTCCTCGCTCTAAATGAAGTTTGAAATACTTTTCAAGCGTTTCTTCATCTATGGATAATTTCATTCTTTGACACCAGGCAATCAATAGGGCGGAATAAATATCGCTGTATTCGCCGCTGAAAGTAAACCAGGACATTTCAACATTGCTGTCCGTATTTACTGGAACATCGGTCGGAAGCGTTTGTTCGCTTAAAGAGTAGCATAAAGCCCAACGGCATAGGATATTCCAGTTTTTAATTCCCGTTTTTCCTTTTAATCTGCTCAAACGCTCTTTGGAAGTTTCGGAAAGCCTAATTTGTTTGATAAACATTGTCATTCTCCCCAACCAAAATAGCCGCGGCGCACTACCGTCCGTTTGCTTGTATCGTTATATTCCAGAGTGTATTCATCGCCAACGAACGGACGCATCATTTTGTAATACCGTTTATCAACTTCCGTATCGGTCGAAAGAATGATTGTTTGATCGCTCGCGTTCGGGAAATAGGTTTTGATGAGAGAACCGCGATGGGCGGAATCAAGTCGGGACAGCGGAGTATCAATAATAACTGGAAGTTTCTTTTTTGAGCATAACGCTAAAGCCCATAACAAAGATATAATCATCAACTGTTTTTCCCCGGAAGATAGCCGTTTTTTTATAATTTCGTTTTCTGAACTGTCAAAATAGTGGAGATCAAGAGAAACGGGATCCATTGTTATCTTTGAAACAAGACTTTTTTTGTTCGCGAGCTGTGTAAAACAATTCGTCATTTCTTTTGCCAGAATTTCAGTCTTTCGTGCTTGGAGCTTTTTCTGATATTCCACAAATATTTTTTGAGCCATATACAAGTATTTCAGGCTTCGTCCTTCTTCTTCGTCCGTTTCTATGGACGACAAAATCTCCTCCGCCGCTTTGCTAAATTCAGATTCGGCTTTTGTAGCAATTCCGTTTAATTTTTTACGTTGTTCTTCCAAAAACTTAAGAGAGATTTCTTCCTCTGAAATTGTATTTTCAAGTGTTTTGATTTCCTTAAAGAGTTTATTCAAAACTTCATCATCTATATCTACGGAAAGATAGTTATCAATTTCGTTGATAGAGTTTTTGTGTTTTTCTCTTTCTTTCGTTATTTTTTTCGCTTTATCAATAGAATCGTCTATTCTGTTTTTTATTAAATCGTTAAGTTTGAATAGATTTTCGTTCGATAAATTGTAAAGGGTGTCTTTCTTTTCCGTTGCCACTTTATCCTGAACGAACGAAATAAAAGAACTGATGTCCGTATGTTCCTTGTCGGAAAAAGAACTCTGTAATTCCTTTATTTTCTCAAGTGTTATTTCATATTTCTTTTGTTCAAACTCTTGTTCGCTTTGAACTTCTATATCGTTCAAAAGGAATGATACCATTTTCAGCGGCATTTCGCTTGAAGCCAATTCGGCAAGACTTTCATTGCACAGATTCAAAGCGGAAATGCTTTCTGCTCTTTTAGCAATAAGATCGTGCTTTTGTGAAACGATGTCGCCGCCTTTTAACGTATAATCTTTCTTCTTGTTCTCAAGTTTAGCTTTCAGTTTGATGATTGCGGCATTTTTATCCGCTATTTTTGTATCTGCTTCCTGCAAATCAGCGATTGCTTTCTCTTTCTCATTCTTTAATGTTTCAAGGCGGTCTAATTCGCTGTTGCCTTTTTTGAATTTCGATATTTTAGAGATAATCTTGTTTAGATCGTTACCCAATGTATCAAGAATGGAAACCCCCAACATCGCTTTTATTGATTCTTTGATCTGTTCCGAGGTGTTGTTCTCTGCTAACGCCGCTATTTTTTCACCGTCAAAGAAGAAAAATTTAGACAATGCGCTTGGCAAAATGTTTTCAATAAACATCGCCCAATTTTCGGTTAGAAAAGCGTTGTCTTCCCCGTTTTTCTTTACCCAAATATGCTCTTGAAACTTTGTTTTTTTGCTCCATTCCCTATGGATTGTATAAGTTTCCGAATCATATTTCTCCATAGAAAACTCTATTTCGATATACGCCATCTGCGAGGCGTCGGTCTTGTTGGTATATGACGCCAAATAATCTTTGTATTTGAAATTAGTTTCCTGAAACGCGAACGAGTTTGAACCGTAAAGGCCGAGCAGGACAGCTTCCAAGAACGTCGTTTTTCCCCGTCCGTTCATACCGCCAATCAAAACAACCGGTGCTGCGCCTTTGAAAACGAACATATTAAGGTAAGCATAGATACCAAAATTATAAAGTTTAAGTTTTTTGATGATCATTGTTCTTCTTCCTCTGCGTCCGCTTCATCATAAGTATCGTCAAGGGCTTTTTCGTTATACTTCCCGCCCAGCTCTTTCTTGCGAACCATTTTGTTCATATAGTAATTTGTCGCGTCTTCTTCGTTTTTATAAAAAGTCTTTTTTATACAGTCTTCCAAACCTTGAAGAACGCCGCGTCTTTTGTTCAGACTTTTGGACTGATTTTCAGTATCAATCAAGCTATATGCCATTTCAAACGCCAATTCCTCATCGGGATAAAGTTCGTTCACTACGTCTTTCAAAATATCCCACTCATTCTTGCGGAAATCTTCGGGAGCAGTCCATTCAGGATCGTCAAAGGGCTTGCCGATCACTTTTTCGTAGATTCTCGGAAGCGCATCGTCAAATTCGTGTTTTTCAAAAACCCAAATCCGTCGGATATTTCTTAATTCAGGCAAAGAAATCAATTCCAAATTCTTAAACTCGTCAGGCGCGTTTTCATTGATTTCTTTTTGAATGGAAAGCAAATCTCTTAACCATTCCTCACGGATTTCTTTTTTATAAGGGCCGTGATGGAGTTGTTTATAAGAACCGAACAATGCTCCGGTCATTTTTCTGAAAGACCGGCGTTCGCGATCTTTTGTTTCATCTCCGAATTTGTTCCTAAATTCAAGCAACGGAGCTAACCACGCTTTTTCTTCATCGTTTGCGATCATAGCCTCCATTGATTTGTCCTTTTCGACCATTGTGCAAACCCAACACCCGAAACGGCTTTTGCCGCAGCTTGGCAATCCCTTTTCAACCATCATCGGGCATTCTCCGTCTGCGGTCGCTCCGCGATACAGGGTCAGCAATTCCTTGTTTGAGTATCCCCACGGATTCGCATACTGCATTAAGAACACCCAAACATCGTTGTCATTCCAATTTTCAAGAGGCGTAAAGACAAGCTCGTTTGCCATTGTTTGGCTCGGACTCAATAATTCCCGAACACGCAATTTTTCATAATATGCCATTGTTTTAGCGCGGTTTGCGCTTTCGGCTTTTCGTGTCCCGATCACCAGAATAATCTCGCCGTGTTCCGCGATTTTATTTTTTACAAAGTTGTTTACAGGCTGAATTTTCAGTCGATCCGTGCACCACCGAAGCTGTTTTCTTGGAAACGGATAGCCGCGCCCGATGAAATTCACCCAATATGTATTATCCATTTCAGGAGTCAGACGATGAGTAACAAAAGGCAATCCTTGTTCCTGTGCGGCTTCATCTAAAATTTGAAGCGATCGTTTAACCCATTGCGATACGACAGGAGATTCAACAAGAGTGTCCGTATTGATAACGTGTATCTGTTTTCTGAATTTGTATTTAGGTAAATCTTTAAGAGCAAGCCAAACCAGTTGAAGCGTTGCCGTGCTGTCCTTTCCTCCCGAATATCCGATAACCCACGGAATATCATCAGCCAAATACAGCCGCCGGACAGTTTCCATAAGTCCCTCGACTGATTCCTTTGTAATGGAGATTTCTTGCTTTGAGGCTTCGCAAACTTCACATTTTTCGGACATTGTATCTCCTTACTTTCTCTTTTCTGAATTGAACCGGGCTTCAAGATTTTTTTCTTCCGGGGAAAGCGAAATCTTTATTATCTTTTTGATCTGGATTGCGGCAAGTTGAATGGCTTTTTCGCTTGTGAGGATTTTCCCGTCAGCTCGAACAACGCGATATTTCCAATCCTTTGCCGTTCTGTGCCAATCAATCTGATTTAACCGTGTCAAATCCATTTGAGGATTATTTTCTTTTCTATGGTCGTAGCAGTATTTCCCGATTACGCCCAAAGCCTGTATGACAACCCCCTGCGTTATGATGTAATTCTCGCGCAAATCGACTTTTGATATTTCCCGCTTTTGAAGTTCCTGCCACGGTTCTATGTTTTTGATAACGGTTTCCCAAAATCGGCACAAAAACTCTGTGTCTTTCTCATCATCGCCGCTGCTTGCTTTCAAAATGCGTTTTGTCGCCAGATAAAACGTGTTCAACGTGAACAGATTTGATGAAAACTTCCCAAGATTATCCCGTTCCTTATCCGTATAGGTATTCAGGAAATCTATTGATGAAACAACGGTTCGATTTATGACCGCAATTCTGTCCCGATTATCATAAAGTTCCGCGATAGAGTTCGATGTTTTGACTGCGTGTTTGTTCAGGTCGGTAAACATCTGTTGGCTCCGTTGAAGCCCCTCGTCCTTAAAGAAAACGATAGAAATCGTTTCTGTTTTAAGGGACGGGTCTTCCTCTAAAGCCGCTTGAAGCGACGCTTTGCGATGTTGGCCGTCATTGATAAGAAACACGGCGTTCATTTCGACTTCAAGAATCCCTAAATCCGGAGAAGATGAAGAGGGGATAAAGTTGAAATGACCGTCAATCGAAGCGGATAATGCGGAAAAGACATAAGAAGTCCTGTTTTTTAAGATGTAATCTCTGATTGCGGGGATTCTTTGTTCATTCACGCGTCTTTGGGCGCGGAACTCCGGGGCGACGACATCGGGATCATCGGGAAAAAGTTTAGATAAATACTCCAAAGGGAGCATACCAATAAAATACTCTTTGTTGGCTTGAACTCCTCGAACAACAGGAAATCTATAAGAAAACATCGCAGACTCCGATATACGCAAGTATATACTTGCGTATATTCCCAAGACGATTAAAAGTCAACAAAAAATGATTACAAAATCAGGTCGTATTGTTAAACATTCTCTGGAACATTTGTCCATCACAATCAAAACTCGCAAACGTCTGTCATTACACAAAGCGTCCCTGATAAAGTCTAAGGATTGACCTTTCCAGATGGGTCAATGCATGCCTCGAGCCTATAACTCGATTATTTGTTCTTCCGGAAACGTTTCTTCATTGTCTGCTCCTCCCTTCTTTTTCTTAGCAGATTTTACTTCTTTTTAGCCCTGTTTTCAGGAAGAATAAGTAATTTTCACGATTACTTTCCCCTGTTCATAAGGCAAAGTTGTGCACTTACGTACATATGTAAGTACACAAAACTTTGCAATTTGATTTGTCAAGATAGAGGGGAGGTTAATCCGCTAACAGAATATCATCTGGCAGGGCATCAATTTCTAGGTTTCGCCCTTCAACAATGGAGAAGAGGAAGTTTTTGATATTTTCCATTGTTTCTATATCGGAGTCCCCAATACATTCGTTCAACTTTGTTATGCCAAAATTGGCAAATTGTGTTAAGAAACCCATCCGATTGAAATCGCTCTTTTCTCCAAAAGCCAAATCAAGGCGCACTTCTTCTGCAAATTCCTCCGTTGCTGTAGAAAGAATGGCTGCTTGAAACATAAAATCAAGCTTTCCATTATCATTATTTTGAAAAACATTACGAGGTACGCTCTTGGGATCCTCACCATTCTCTTCCGGCTTTTCAATTCGTTTATCATACATGATACCGATTGACATAGCCAACATATAAAGGGAGTAGTGTGTCCTAGTCTTAAAAATCTGAGATAGCTTTTCGATTGCCTTTGACCAATCTGCACCTCGAAGCATAACATCCGTAGTTATCTCCATAAACATCCCTCCTTAACCGATGCAACGTTTTTTTCAGCATTACTCTCAATCGTCCACTCCCTGCCAATGTGTTCTGGAGCGAACGTTAAATCATCCTTAGAGAACAGAATAACCTGCGGGGCAAACTCTGGTATCATGTTAATGACATTTTGTCTCTGATCAGCATCGAGCTTAGAGAACGGGCCGTCCAACACTAACGGGTACTCCTTTGAAGAAAGGGTTTTCTCGCTTTGAAGCATTCTGAGAATACCTCCAATATAGGCAAAAGAAACAACAGCGAACTGTCCCTCTGATTTAGATTCATCATTAAAGCTATCTGTAACTCTTACCGAAAACTCAGGACTAACAGATACCGTTCGTTTACTGGTAAGCATACTGTCGATTAGAATTTGGATGTTTTTTTCTAACTTTTGACTGTACTCCTTAGATTCATCTTCAAGCTTTTTCTTGAAATAATCAAGAACTTGCTCCATGATTCTAATTTTTGCTCTGATTGCAACGCCGAGTTGCGTATCTATAGTAAGCTTATCGAAAGTCTCCATCTGCTTTTTTAGATAGATCTTGTATTTTATTAGCTCAGTTTTTAGATTGCTGATTTGTTGATCAAGTTCAGCGATATCATTTTCAGCCTGCTGCCTTCCAACCACAAGATCCTCAATATCGGGGCTTTTCTTTTCGGCCTCATCAAGTTCTCGGATCTGATTGTCGCACCCTTCTGCCTGCTCGTCGTTGCTTAAAACCGATTTAATATGCTTCTCAATTCTTTCCTTATCAAATTCCTTTCCCCATCGCCTCGCTGTTGCAGTAAACTCGTTGTATAAGTTGGAAAATGATTTTGGAGGAAGCATATCTAAATAGGCACGGATATGCATTCGAGACTCTGCACAAAGTGGGTTCCCACAGATGCATTCCGTCGTTGATTCTGAAAGAAGATGCTCTATCAGTTTTTTGGAGATACCTGATGGCAACTTGTTTTGACTTATTTTAAGGTTGATCTTTGCTTTTGCATCTGCAACCGCCTTCGAAATCAATAGTTTCGGAAACATGTCAAGGACGTCGTCGCCAAAGTCCGCCCGTGCACTCTCTGCGTTTTTAATAAATAAATCTCTTTGTGCTTTTAATGCTTTCCGTTGTTTTTCATAATCCTCTTTGGACTTCGTACTGCCAATTTTTTCAGATATAGAACGGACGATATTCTGCTTTACTGTTTTTTCTGCTTCGTCTTTTTCTAACTGTTGAGAAAGCTTCTCAATTTGCGTTTGTGCTGATTTAATATTTGATTTTACAGCGGATATATCGCCATCGCTGTCAATACTACCTTTGCTCAAATACAATTTACCCAATACAGTTGTTTTCAAATCAGTTCTCCCGATATGTGTAATTGCCGACTCGATCACATCGAGATCAAACATGGAAAACAATGCTTTTCTAAGTTTTCCAGCAGAATCTTTCCCTTTGACACGCAGATCTGCGATCATGCTTTCTCCGTCAAAAAAGAAATAATCGGCCAGACCGGAAGGAAGGAGTTTATCTATGACTTCTTGGGGGCGGTCAATAGGTTTCCAATTTTTGTCGTCGTCCATCCTGAGAAGGGATAAATCTTCCCCTATTTTTTCCGAGTCATTTAGTCCTTTTTTGTATATATATGTACGCGTGAGGTAAAATCGTGCTCCGTCATGATCAAAGTCAATCCGGCCTAATACTTCAAAAGTCTCACCAAAAGACCGTTCTGCTTCGTACGCAAGATTATAAAGGCGATCAGTTGTCGTCTTATTAAAATGCACATGCCCATAAAAGATCCACTGGAAAAGCTGATGCAGAGTGGTCTTTCCATCGCCATTTTTACCATAGACGATAGTAACCTTCCCGTCAGTAGAGCAGCAAATCTTACCCTCATCTTTAAAGTTTCTGAAATTCTTGAACTCTATCTCATTGATTTTCATAGGTTTCTTTCTCCAATTTGTCCAAGATAGCGTTAATGGTATCATTTTTTGCTTTTTGATCAGCAAGCAACTTGCTTTGTTGAAGCAATTTTTCCTTTTCTTCAACAAAATCAATCATGTCAGAAACTATCTTTTGCTCATTCATCTAAGGGCTCCTCCATATCCTCATAGTCATAGACATCAACATCTTCGACTGACAAACCATATTCAGCTAAGTATTTACTGAGTGTAGGCTCTAATTCTTTCCAATTCAAAGAAAGCCGTGCATACTCTAAGAACCTACGGAACTCAATTTTTGCCCATGCTTGCAAATTCTGTGAAGGGAGAACAATCACATCATAAATGGTTGCATTATCTTTCCCATTATCCTTTCTTAGGATTCTACCTCTTCGTTGGACGAATTCGCGGTAATCATCATTGCTTGAAAGAAGCAACGCACTTTTGATTGAAGGGATATTAATACCTTCATCTAAACATCGAATGGCCGAAAGGGCTGTTATGTTTCCTTGATTGAACTGATCTACAAGAGCCATGCGTTCTTGCATGTTTTCCTTTGCAGTAAACTGACTTGGCCTATAACCATGGGCATCCAAGACGTCCCTTACAAAGCGTATATGGCGTTTCTCTTCATTCTTGTCGGGGTCAAAGAGCTTACCATCACCACAGTAAACCACAAAATGATCTCTCTCTTTGACTTGACAAATTATTTCGTGTATCCGTTTCTGCTTTTCATCCGCCATAGATATTACGCGGAGTCTGTTTCGCAGTAACCTTACAAGAGAATCAGGATCTATACAGATGTTATTTTTAAAACATGATGTGATCCCCTTCGAAAAATCCTTGAATTGTTTTTCTTCGTCCTCTGTTGCTTTAACAAAGATCGGATGGTAATAGTAATTTACTAAGTGTTTGCCAAGTGCTTTTTCAATAGGCAAACTGAAGACTTGACCACCAAAAAAAGCCATCAATTCATTGCCTTTTTGTGCTGAAGCCCCACTGAAGGGAGTAGCACTTAACCCCAGCATAAACTGATATGTTTCCTGCAATGAAACATCTCGAGCAGTAAAGCGATGGGCCTCATCCACAATTAACAACTTTTTATCGTGGGATTTAGAAATAACGTTATTAAATCTATCCGTATTGAACGACTGAATCGTTGATACGATGATAATCTGATTTTTTGGATTGTATTGTTTTCTTATTATTTCCTGCGTAATCTGGTTGTCCCATTGCGGATTTTCAGAAGACACCATGATTATTTTCGCACCAGGAAACGTCTTTACAATGTCATCCACCCACTGCTTAATGAGGTGCTTATACGGAGCTATTACCACTATCATCGCCGGAGTTTTTTCTAATAGAGCCTTAGCGGAGTATATAGCCGTCCATGTCTTTCCTGTACCAGTAGCCATGACGTAAAAGCCATGATAATCATGCGAGACCCAAGCCGCAATCGCTTCTTGTTGATAATCTCGTAGTTCAACAGGGGCTTCTTCTTCTTTTCCTTTTCCTTTTCCCTTTTTTCTATTATCAATAATTTGCAAAATGTTATTCTGCGCTGAATGCTTATAATTATATACTGAAACGAATGGATTAGTCCCGTTCCAAAGAGAGCTAAACTCTTTTTTCTCATCTTCTATGCTTGCATTATGATTTCCGTCCCAGCTCTTGACCACACGGATTTTCTCATAATTATCTTGATAACCATTTAAACTTGAGTTGGAGGAACCATAAAAGACTATTATATTTCCCGTAAAGTCTTCTAGAATACCCAGTTTATCATGATAGTCGCCTATTGTCTTTGTAACTGCAATCTTTATGTCAAGAATATCTTGTGCGATGAGGGCAACAAGCAGCTTCAACTGATCATCATTCAATCCATTAATTGCTTCAAGGAAATCTTGAGAGAATGTTGACTCAAAAACTTCTTCTTTTCGCCTGTATCCCTCTTTTATTGCTGCTATATCCGCTGCACTAAGTTTAGGGCTTGCAATAAGCTGGATCTTCCCCCCGTTTCGAGCAAGGGCGATAATGCCATCGATAATCGGCTCAAATACACCAGAGGAGAAGTAACCGACGCTTCTTTGATATAGACGTGTCATCTTAAGTGCGGGGACAAGAAAGGCCGGAGCGATACTTTCGTTGCCACAGCTGATATAGCTGATTTTTAAATCTAAATCTTTATAACTCATTCGGGGGGGCATCCAGTAGATTATCAGAAAGAATATCTGCTATCAAATCATCAATGTTTTCCATATTATCAATCTTGATTCGCAAGGGGGCCGTGCTTACATCTTTAAACTTTGACGCATCCATTTCTCCGATAAATGAGACCAAGGGTATAGACTGTCGAAGTTGAGAGGAGGATAATGCAACATCCAGTTTTTTACTCCATTTTTTCAGGACGCTGTAAATAAGCCATTCATTCCATGGTTCATTTATGCGAGGAAGTCTTGAAATGCATTGAAGGTCTCGAATCGGTTTCGTATTAGTTATCTCTCTGGAAATGCTCATTTCTACTTCAGATGCTATAGAAGAGTCAATACCAATCTCTTCAATGGAAGCAAGAGTGTCGATGTCCACCATTAGATATTTGTCGTTCAATGAGTTAATAAACTCTATTAGAGCCTGTATCTGCATGTGGTTTTCTTTGGCAAATTCTGTAATATCAGAAACACAGAATTTATCCATGTTATAAAGATACTCGTGTAGACGTTCATTCGGGCGTCCGATTTCTACACCGTTCAATGCAATATAGGGCCTTGAAAACTGATACTCTTCTCTAAACAAATACTCCAATACGCTGAACGCGCTATATGACCCGATTACAGCATTTCTACTGAATAATTCTGGGCGATCCCTATTAATATCAGAATAAATCTCTGTGATATGATGCGCATCACCATCAGAGAGCAATGCGGCAAGGTATTCTATAAGATAATTCTTTTCTGATTCCCGAATTACAAGGTTGCTACCATGTAAATACTCTCCGAAGTAGTTTAAGATATTGCTGTCACTGGTAGAGAGTGCTATAACTATGTCAGTAATACCTTGGAAGTGAGCTTTGATTTCATCTTTCTTTACAGGATATTTGGCCTCTTTAATGAATGCAACTATTGAAGAATAAATGGAAGTAAACTCTTTATCTCTAGAAACATAGTCTTTCCGGAAATAGAGTTTATCACCGAATATTTCATGAAGAATGCCCTGTAAATAAAAGCGATTTTCAATCCCTTCCTGATAGAGTTCATCCTCAAACACGCTGAAAATATGGCTAATTAAGAGAATGGGACTATCACTGTTCATTATGTATGACAACAGTTTCTGAGACAGTTCCGAAGTAATCCAGTTATCCTTTTTAGGAATATAGATTCCTCTCCCCGCCAGCATACAGATGCTGGAAATCCTTGTAGCTATAGCACGATTTGCTGTGGGAAGATTAATCTCACCGTAGTCATCATAAATATGTTGACGGAGATCGTTTATTTCTTGATCATCGTAAACATGAATGCCGGAAGGATAATACTTCCTCAACATGACATCATAAATCTTCGCTAATGAGAGTCTCGATCTGTGGAGAACGTCACCTGTATTTTTGTATACTTTATTAATCGCCTTTTCAACGTATTCTTTGTCCAGATCATATTCTTCTTGAGCTGTTTTAAGAGTAACAACATAATCCTTCTTGTATAGGACGTCCGGCAAAGAATCAATAAAATCTTGAATTTTTGAAGATAGGTCATTATCTCCAAAAACAAATGCATCAAGCTGATGGTCGTAAGTATATATGCTTCCTTCGCTATCCTTGAGTAAATAGATTAATGCAGCAGTATTGTTCCCGCTTACTCCTTCGACGTCTTCCAATGTAATAATAGATTGGCCATTTTTGTCGGCGTATAGTTTTGACATGATCTTAATTCGGCTCATCTGACGACAAAACTGTTTTTTTGCCTTTGCTTCAATCTGACGAACGCGTTCCCGAGTAACACCAAGCTGTTCCCCCAAATCATTGAGGGTAAGGCCAGTCGCGCGACCTTCAATTACTGTTCTAATGCGTGTTACAGAGTAAACTGTTTCAAACATCTGCGATATCTCTTCAGTCAAGTCAAATGAACACCACTTGAGGAATCGTTCTGCAAGTAGCACTTGTGCCTCGTCTTTAACGTTTATAGAATATAGGATAGTGCCTAATTCATCGTCCGCTGTAGAATAATATTGAGCAAGGCTACGGCGAGTATTATCGTCATAAGAAAATGCATCAATATAGTATTTTGCACTGTTGTTTCTGCGAAAAGAAGGAATCTGGTAGTAGTATCCTTCCAGCTTTTTTAACCTTGAATACCGGCAGTTAAAGTCGGAAAAGACTTCAATCAAAGGATGTATTTTCTCAGGAGAGTATATACAATTGAAGACCAAGTCTTTGCCCAGAACTTCATATGCCTCTTTGTAAGTTGCTAATAGGAGTTCTTGATCTCGTGTAAGCTCAAGTTCGTTTGCAAAGGAAAAGTCTCCTTTAGCTATAGCATTCTTGTTTGCGACAAAGATTTTTGAGTCAATAGATACAGGACGTTGTTTTTTTTCATAAGGAGTGGAAGGCGGAGAAAGCTTCTCACAATAATCAAGAACCTGCGATAAGCAATTTGCTCCAAATCCTTGGATGCTCATCAAGAAGGGGATATTAAATTGCAGCAAGTCCTTAACGGTCTCAATCTTTTTTTGCCTAAATCTATTCAGTACACGTATAGAGAACGGCAACGATAGAACGCTAATATCTGCATAATCCTCTGGCTGGATATTAAACATTTCCGCCAGTGATCTATTATCAGCGAAATCAATCATTCTGATGTTCACCCCGAAATCGTGTCAAAAAGAAATAGTGCCATTTATTAAACTACCTGAAATTTTTTTTGATGACAAGAGCCGGTTTGAGCGACTGTAAGAGCCTGGCGCGAACCGGCACGATATGCTGCCGGAGAGATATTCACCATGCCCCCATGAGGGCGGATATCGTTGTAGTCGCTCCTCAATTCTTTGCTTTTTCTATCATTCCATGTTTACGCATTTTTCCAAGTCCATGGTCCGATTCCTTGAGAACCATTATAGGTGCCGTATCGCTTAGTTTTTTTACCCAAACGCGCCTTGCTTCAACGCAATCCCGACATACGCTTTTGACCCGTTGGGCATTGAACCTTTTTGGAACCCGCGTTCATATAGACGTCGTCCGAATTTGCTTTTGCTGAGGGCAAAGCAACCGGCTTCCGCACACCATTGTTTGTAGCTTTCGTAAAGGATCGAACAGGATACTTTTTTACGCTCGCCTCGCTCCGTGCTTTCTTCAAGAAACGCGCCTATCACGTCCATTTCCGTTCTGTAGTCCTCGGTGGCTTCCCTGACTTCGTCCGGCACCTGCAGGCCGTTCTTGTTCCAGGCGACTGCACCGCGCACAGCCCAGGCGAGTATGCCTTTTGCTTCGGCTTCCAGCTTTTGGAGCATATCCTTGTCTTTGAACGGGCCTTCGATCGGCGCGTTCGGATCCTCGGCGTTATAAAACTTCGCGCTGAACGGGATCAACATGATCCTGCGCCAGATCCCGTCGTCGGTTCCTCTGATTTCCGGTTTGTGGTTCGTCGCGAGCCATAGCTTGAACTGCGGGTGGAATTCAAACGGGTCTTTGTGAAGGCTGCGGACCGTTATCGTGCCGTCGCCCGTCACTTCCTTGATCGTAGATTCGTCGAGCGGTTTGTTTTCGTCCGTTTCGGAAGCCGTTGCCATCCGGGAGGAGCGAAGCATCGCGAGGAACGGGTTCGCGTCGCTGGTCTTTCCCGTGTTCATGAAGGCGTCCGCCCGCGTCTTTGTGTGATAGGTGTTTTGAATGGATTGAATGACCTCCAGGAACGTCGACTTGCCGTTGGATCCGTTGCCATAAAGGACGAAGATGCATTGTTCTTTGGTTTCCCCGGTCAGGCTGTATCCGACCGAGCGTTGAACGAACGAGATCAGTTCGTTGTTCCCGCCGAAGATGCTGTTTAGGAAGTTCATCCAGAGCGGGCATCTGGCGTTCGGGTCAAATTCGACGTCGCTGTGGTTTGTGCAGTAATACTCCGGGCTGTGCTGCATCAAGATCCCTGTCCGGAGATTGACCACACCGTTGGCGCAGTTGAATAATTGCCTGTCGCTGTCGAGCTTTTCCGCATCAACGACAAGATCCGGCTGCGCGAGCTTAAGCATATAGCTTATCCTGCCGCCTTCCTGCGACTTCTTCGCCCACGCCCGAATTCCGTTTTTCTGATGTTCGTCCGCGTATTGCTGCTCTTTCGCGATATCGACCGCCGTGACCTTTGCCATATTGATGATGCGCAGATCAGCGTGTTTCTTTTCCCAAGTGCCTTTGTTATAAATCAGCCAGCCGATGCCGGGCGCAAACTTCACGATCCGTCCCCATCGTTTAACGATCCGCTTCGCATTCCCGACGTCCGTTCTCGGCAAATATGCCAATTCTTCAAAGAGTCTGTCTTCCTCGGTCATGCCCGGGTTTGCTTCGTATTCCGAATAATCCGCCGGTCCGATGTATTCCGGCGGTGGCGGCATATCCTCAGTTCCTTCGATGTTTCTGGCGTCTTCGACCGGTCGCGCGTTCCGAACCATTTCCGCGACGGCATCCTGACCTTTTGCTTTGAGCAAATCGTTTGAATCTTTGATGTCGAGCGGAGGTCGGGCGCATTTTAAACGCTTCACTCCGGCGTCGATGAAGTGCGCGAGTATTTTCGCCATGCTCTGATCAGGCTTGCTGTCCGGAGCGTCATTGTCGCGGACGATGATGTTATCCTTTCCGTCGTCCGGCAGCTGCATCTTTTCAAAAAAGTTCAGCCCGAAGCCGATCCAGACTTCATACTTCGTGCATTGGGCGAGCGTCAGTCCGTCTTCCGGGCCCTCTGTGATGAGGCGCGGTCCGCCGTCCGTTCGAGCTTTGATGATCAGGGGATTTCCACCCGGAAATCCGTTCGTTCGTTTTTTCACGCTGAAGTTTGCTTTCTCGCCGTTCTCGTTGATATAGACGCTTTGCACGGCTTTTACTTCGCCTGCGGCATTCCTTGCGATACAGACGAACGAACCGCCTTTTCCCTTTTTGTTCGGTCGGAACATAAATTGATGACGCGGACAGCCCGTTATTCCTCGCTTGTTGAGGTATGTTTGTGCCGGTGTCCCGCGCAGATCCACGCACTCGGCGATGATCTCATCGACCTTCCGTTGCTTTTCCGCTTCTTCGGCGGCGTCTTCGGCTTTGATTTGCTCTTTCGTTTTCGCGGGCTTATACGGGCGAAGCTCCGTTGTTTGGTTGTCGCCGCCGGGCAATCCGAAGATCCCGGCTATCTTTCTCGCCGCAGCCACTCTGTCCAACCCGAAAACCTTGCCGCACACGCCGACCATATCTCCGACCTGGTCGTCCGAGCTCCCGGCAAAGTCGCCACCTTTGCCCGTTCGCAGATTGATCAGAAGCGATTTTCCTTTTCCACCGGCCCAGCTCCCGCATTGATACTCGTGTCCGACCTTTTTTCCGCCCGGAAGCCACTCTGAGAGAAGACTCTCAATGTTGGCAAGAGCGACGCTGTTCACTTGGTCAAAATCAACGTTTTCCATTTTCTTCCCCTGTCATTTCGGCAAGCGCGTCTTTTATCTGCTGTTCCGCTGCATCCGGATCGCGCACTTCGACGTATACCCCGCCCATCTGTTTGATCATTGCCGCAAAGCTCTTTTGCTCCGGTGTTTGGTTATACCTGCCGTATTTCGTTTCTATGTAAAGAGCTCTGCCCGACGGGGCGATAATTCCCGCAATATCGCCGGAGCCGACCAATCCGAATTTTACGGGACGGGCGTTTTTGATCAAAACATCGCCCGGTCCGACTTTTATTGCTCGTCCGTAGCTATCTCGTATCGTCTGTCCGGCTTGGAGCCGGACGCGTGTTCCGTTCCAAGCCAGACCTGTATTGTTACGCCAGATCCGAAGCCAATCGAGGCATCCGATTTTAAGCATCGTCTTTTTCAACGTTTCGGATTCTGACATCTTCGCCTCACTCTGCCAGCTTTTCGAGTAAGTCGTTGATCGTCTGCCGTGACGCATTAAGATCGACGATGATCGTGCCGATCACTTTTCGCGTGACGCGCTGCGTGAAGTCGCTTGCAGATATTATTTCGGAGTTAACTCCGGAAATCTCGACAGCATTGACGGATCCGTCCAGCCGTTCAACGCAATAGCAAAGCCTTTTTTCGGTTCTGAATTTGATTTCGTATATTCCCGGACCGAAATAGACATCTGTTCTCTGCAAGATGAAATAATCACTTTCTTTTATGCTGATGCTGTTGATTCTGTGCATCGTTTTTTCAATCTGAATCATTTGTTTTTTCCTTCTGCAAGGGCGTTCATCATGATGTGGAATGCCTTTTTAGGATCGACGTCAGTTCGTCCTTCGGAGCGGGCTTTATCGTAACGATACCAGACCGTCGCTATGTATTCGTCGTCCACGCCTAAGACGCTACATAAATTCGCGAGCGATTGCCGAAAACTGCCTTTTTCAGGATGGCCGCCGAAAAATAACCTGGCAGACCTTCGATCAACGCAAACTTCTTCTTTCTCGTCGAATGTGTCCAGCCACGCCTGCCGGATAACAGCGACAACCAAGTTCTGCTCCGGCAGGTGGAACAATGTTCTGTCTGGCAAGTGGTTCTGCTGCTTCCCCATCGTTCAAAACCCCTTACGTTTGCGAGCTTCCATGATGTGGTTAGCCCATGCTATCGGGTATCGGTATCCTTTCCGTTTCGCTATGGCGATAAGCTCGTCAAGAGACCGAGCAAGCCCCTGTTCGCGTCTGCTTTCTCTTTTCGTGTATTCGATCAATTCGCCTTCGACCTGTTCGACTTCCGTTTTTGTCTTTGGCGATGCGGTTCCGCAGCGCGGGCAAACGGAAACGGTCGAAGGATAAACGGCATAACAATTCAGGCATTGGCGGCAAGATGGTGTCGACGAGGCGTCGCTCTTTCGGCTTCGCTGCATTCTGCCGTCAAGCGTCCAGGTGCGTTCTTCTTCCGGAAGCCCGTGCTCCACGCAGTTCCCGACGTGATCGAGAATGATCGTTTCTTCTTTTCCCGGGTATGGTCTTAACGTGCGCCCGACCTGCTGCAGGTATAGCCCGAGAGATTTCGTCTTTCGGAGCAGGATCGCCGCTCCGACGACCGGAATATCGGTTCCTTCGCTCACGATCTCGCAGGAGGTTAAAACGTCCAGACGACCGGCACCGAGATCCGATATCGCTTTGTTCCGTTCATAATCGTCCATCTTCCCATCAATGGACGTTGCTCTGTATCCCGCCGCTCTGAAATTTTCCGCGACATACTGCGCGTATTCGACCGTCGGGCAGAAGGCTATCGCCGGGACGCCTTCGCAAAATTTCCGGTAATGCGCGATCACGTCGCCGATCACGCGGGGCTTCCGGAGCTTGCCTGCCTGCTGCTTTTTATCGAAATCTCCGGCGACGGTTTTTAAATCGCTGAAGTCGGCCCGGATCGGAGGACAATAAACTCTCGGACGCGTCAGAAAACCGCGATCTATCAGGTTGCTTATGGACGGCCCGTTGATTAAAGCGTCAAAAATCCCGCCGCATTGGATTCCGAGGCCTTTCCCGTCAAACCGTTCCGGTGTTGCGCTGACGCCAAGAATTTTCGCTCTGGGGTAATTATCGACAATCTTTCGCCATGTTCCGGCGACGCCGTGATGCGCTTCGTCAATAAGGATCAGCTTAAACGCCGGAAGATCGGCCATCCGTCGGACGAGCGTCTGAACGGTCGCGATGTAGATGTATGACGCATCACGAAAAAAAGAACGACCGAACTCCTCGTTTTGAATTTTGATCGCGTTGTGTACCACGCTGCTCGGCGCGACGATCGTGTGCAGGATCCCGAACTTCGCGAACGTCTTTGAGGTCTGAACAACGAGTTCCTGCCGGTGAACAAGCAAAACAGTCAGGGTTTCTTTCGCGCTCGCGTCCTGCGCTATTTTGGATAAAACGACCGTTTTTCCGGCTCCGGTCGGGGCGGTTAAAAACGGAGCTTTGAAACCCTGCCTGAAGGCATTCCTTATATCGTCTATTGCCTTTGATTGATAATCGCGGAGTTCTATCATTGCTCTTTCCCTATTGTTTCCGTTCGTCCCTGTCGTTTGAAACAGGGGTGTTTTCGATTCGTCAAATCAGATGTTATCCGTCATTTTTGACTTTGTATAGTCATTTTTGACTTTTTATCGTCAAAAACGACGATTCAGAGTCTTTCGATCCTGTTTTTAAGATGGAAATAAACGATTATGTGTCGTTTTATCGTTTTTATTTGTTTTTTCGCAGACGAAAAGTTATTCTCTTTATAAAAAAATATGACAGGGAGTTTTTTATGAAAAAAGAAAGAGAAGTATGCGCTTTGGGTCGGCGAATCGCCCGGTTGATGGAAGCGTCCGGCTTCACGACGTATAAAAGTTTTGAGGAGAAAGCCGGCGTTCGGCGCGATTGCGTGCGCAAGATCTGCTCCGGCTTTACAAAATCGCTTCGCGCCGACGAAGTGATGAAGGTCGCGAAAATGTTCGGAATGTCCGCGGAAGAACTTGCTGATATCAGATCCGAGAATGACGTTGTTTCAACCGCCATGCTTGTTTCCGACGCGAAACACCCTGTGTGGTTTCAGGTAAAATCCGACGAAATGGAACCGACGCTGCCCGCCGGAACGTTTGTCCTCGTCGATGCGGACGTGGATTCGTTCGTTTCTTCCGGCATCTATTTGACCGGAACGCGCGAATTGCCTGTGCTCCGGCGTCTCTCCATGATGGTCAACGGCAAGATCCGAGTCGTATGCGATAATCCGCGTTATTCGTTCGTCGAAGAAATAGCGATTCAGGATCTTCACATCTATGGTCGTATTATTGGAACATTCTCGCGCATTTAATCCATAAACGTCAAAACAGCCGTTTTCCGCCGTTTTTGCCTTTTTCGGGCAAAAGCGGCTTTTTTTTATCTTGATTTTTCCGCGGATTTCGTCATATCGTCATTTTTGACGCTAAAAGTCATATTTGACTATTTGCGACGGGATAGGATAAAAAATCATGGAAAAAATCATCAGATGCAGCTCGCTGAGCCATTATACGGATTGTCCGCGCAGAGCCGCCGCAAAGCTGTTTCGTAAGGAGCTGGGCGATTTCGGTTTTGATCTGCCCGAAGCAAGGTCGTCCGCCGGTGCGGCTGTCGGCACGGCGATGCATCGCGCGCTTGAAACGGCTTTGCCACTCCGGGCGAAAGGGTTGCCGTTCGGCGACGAAATGAAACGGATTGCCCAAGAGTCTTTGCAGGAATCCGCGACGCAGGGCGTTATCTGGGACGATACGACGACGACCAAAGACGTTGGTGTCTTGCAGACCGTCCGGCAAGCGTATTCGATTCTCGATGTTTTTCCCGATCTCGAAGAGATCGCGATCGAAGGCGAATTTACCGCCGATCTTGGCGATGATTTCATTCTGTCCGGGCATATCGATATTCGCGGTAGGGACGGCGACAAGCAGACCATTCAGGATTTTAAATCCGGAACAACGAAGCGCGTCAACATTCCGCAGTATGGCGGTTATTCGCTCTTGGTTCGGACAGCCGGGCATCAGGTCGATGTGCTGCGCGAAATCTATGCAAAACGTGTCGGCAAAACAAAAGCGCAGCCTGCGCCCGTCGTTCAGGAATACCAACCGGCGATGGCTGAAAATTTTGCCATGACGATCATCTGTCAAATCAAAGCCGATTTTAAATCATTCGAGCGCACGGGTTCGCCGTGGGCGTTTCTGCCCAATCCGAATTCGATGATGTGCACTCCGAACTACTGCCCCGCTTACGGGACAGCTTTTTGCAAACTCAGGAAAAAGGAAATTGAAGATGTCTAACGAATTGACCGTGCAGTCCGGTGCTTCGACTGCTGTTGTCGACGCTTTTACCAATATGTCCGCTTTTGAAAACGGGCAGCGCATCTGCAAGATGCTTTCGCAAAGCCGTCTGATCCCCCAAAGCTATCAGAACAATCTGCCGGATTGCATGGTTGCTCTGGAAATGGCGAACCGGACGAACACCAGCCCGCTGATCGTCATGCAAAACCTGAATGTCATTCACGGTCGCCCGTCATGGTCGGCGAAATATGTAGCTGCGGCTTTGACGGCTTCCAAAGTTGACTCCCTGTCGTATCAGATCGTTCAGAGCGGGACGGTTGAGATCGACGGGAAGGCCGTTCCGAATCTGGAATGCCGCGCCGTCGTCATTGACCGCAGATCCAAGACGGAAGTCGTCGGGCCTGCCGTTTCAATAAAAATGGCTGTCGCTGAAGGCTGGACGCGCAATTCCAAGTGGCTGACGATGCCGGAGTTGATGCTGCGCTATCGGGCGGTGACGTTCCTGGCGAACACCTCGTATCCGGATGTCCTGCTTGGCATCAATGTTGAAAGCGACGATGCTCCGATCGGTCCCTCGGACGTGAATGTCGCCCGTGAAAAAATGCTGTCCGCCGAAATCGTCGAAGCATTGCCGGAAGATCCTGTTCCGGTTCCTGCGCCCGAACCGGAGAAAAAGCGCATCCGTAAGGCGAAACAAACCGCGCCGACCATTTATGTCGTTTCCGAACCCGTTACTGAAGCTTCAACCGGGGCTGTCGAAGAAGCTGAGGCGGCCGCGCCCGAACCGGAAAACAAAAAGCCTGCGCCTGTTGTCGATCCTCAGTCCGACGAGTGGGACAAGTGGAGGGAGTAATTATGGAAACGCAAGAAAAAACGGATACGGAATATTTCAAACGTCTTGTCTTTATACCGATTCCGGATCCGCTTTTTGACAAGATCGAAATCCTTGCGAAGCAAGAGGGTGTCACGGTCGGTGAAATGGCGGAACGGTTGCTTCGTTTCCAACTGATGGAGGTTAAATAATGAAAGCCGAAATAAAAAATTTCATGGGATGCGCTTCGGCGGAAATCGTTGCCGATCGTATAGCGATGATCCTCGGCCATAACGGTCAGGGAAAGTCGTCATCTTTACTTCCGATTTCTGCCGCTCTGAACGGCGGCGTTCCTCTGGGGGTGCCGAAATCAAAAGCCGGTATGCTCGTTCAGACGGGATCGGCGTCATCGTCCGTTGTTCTGTCAAACGAGTCTTCGTCCGTTTCGGTCGAATATCCGAAGTGTGAACGGCGCGGTGTCGGACCGGCACAACCGGAAGCGTCCGCCATCGCCGTCGGAGCGGAATTGTTTCCGACCATGCCGATACCGAACCGTGTTGAAGTCCTGCGGGCTCTCTTGCATTGTGAGCCGTCAAAGAACGAACTCTATGACGCCCTCGGCGACAAGTTTGATGATAAATTAAAAGAAGTCGTTTGGCATTCCGTTGAGACAGACGGGTGGGACGCCGCTCTGGCGAGGGCATCGGAAAAAGGAAGATCCCTGAAAGCCCAATGGCAGTTGGCTACCGGCGAAAAATACGGCGAGAAAAAGGCGGAATCCTGGTTCCCGACCGGATGGGAGACCGACCTCGAATGCGCGTCCAAGGAAAGCCTGGACGATCAGCTGACTGCGGCGCGTTCGACGCTTGAATACCGCGTCGGAAATCAGGCCGTTGCCGACGACGAATTGGAACGCCTGACCGCTTTGATCGAAACGATCCCAGAACTGACGGAAGTTTCCCGCCGGTGTCAATCCGAGATCGCTGCTGCCGAAGACGTACTCAAAGAAGCCCTGTCCGCTCTGGCGAAATTGCCCGAACTTCCGAAGTACGACATGGTGTGCCCACATTGCGGGAAGCCTGTCGTTTATCAAGGAGGTCGTTTGGTTGCCGTGGAGCAGAAAATTTCCGACGAAGAACGTGATGCTCTCGAACAGAAACGCCTCGACGCATCGAATGCTGTATCGAAAGCGGAACGTGATCTTTCGGCAAAACGCTCGGCGTATGATGCTTCGATCGGTCAACTGAAAACCGCCGAACGCGCGGAAGCCGATTATGCCGAGAAATCGAAACGCACGGGATCCGCCGACGAAGTCGAAGCCGCCAGAGAAGACGTTCGTCGTTGCGAGGTTCGTGTCGGAGCGTTCGCCAAGTATTCCGAAGCGAAACGTCTGCACCGCGCCATCTGCGACAATCAGGCAATCATTGACGTTTTAAATCCGGACGGGATCCGTCGTTCCGCACTTCAACGCGGATTGGATACTTTCAACGAGCAGCTTGCTTCGGCGTGTTCTGTCGCCCAATGGGCTGCCGTATCGGTCGACAACTCCATGTCGGTTGAATTTAACGGTCGGCCCTTCGTGCTCTGTTCTGAGTCCGAGAAGTTTCGCGCCTGCGTGACGATTCAGATCGTCCTCGCGGCTTTGGATAAATCCGCCGCCATTGTCATCGATGGTGCCGATGTTCTGGATAAATCGGGGCGCAGAGGGCTCTTGCGTCTTTTGGCTTCGGCCGATATTCCCGCGTTTGTCGGCATGATGGTATCCGCCCCGGATGCCGTTCCCGATCTGCGGAAAATGGGCATCGGACGCAAATACTGGATTGAAAACGGAAAATGTGAGGAGGTCTTCAATGGCTGAAACTGAAAAGAAGAATTTAAAGCCAACGGAACTCGCAAAACGTCTGAGCGTTTCGTTGTCAACGTTGTCAACCTGGCGAATGAGCGGCAAGGGGCCCAAGTGGTTCTATGCTTCCGGAGATTCCTGTCCGCGTTATCCAATCGAGGAAGTGGAAAAATTCGAGCAAGATTTAAGGGATCATATATGACGACCCGCAATGAGCTGCTTCAACTCTTAAAGAAATGTCTTGGCGTTCTGAAGTACCTTCGGCTCCAATGCCCGGCTTCAGACGCCTCGGCCGACGCGATGATCGCCGAGCTCGAACAGGACATCAACAAAGCCGAAGACGATATGCCTTGCGAGTAATCATAAATAATGAATGGCAATAAAGCTGAAGTAATCGCTGTAACGGGGGACGCTTTATCGTTTTTCCTACCTGTGATTGTAATTGTCTTCCTAATATAACTTTTTAATTTGGTCTTTTTTTGCTATGAATACAACGACGCGCATAAATGAAGATCTTCTGCCGCAAATCGCGGATAAAGGCGATCTTCGTCTTGTGTGCAGTTATTTAAACACCCTTTGTGAAACTATACGAGGAAATCCGTGAAAAAGGCCGTTATACTGACCCGTGTGTCGACGAAAGAACAAGAAGATGGGCACTCTCTCGCCGCCCAAAATACACGCCTTATCGAATACTGTAAGCGCAAAAAATTTGAAATCATAAACTCTTTTGAAATCATTGAATCTTCTACACGGGGTGATCGCAAAAAATTCCGTGAAGTTATCGATTTTTGCCTTGCCCAAGATGAAACCGTTGCGCTGATCGCCGATGCCGTGGATCGCGTTCAACGCTCGTTCAAAGATTCTGTTTTGCTTGACGAGCTTGTCCGCAAGGAAAAAATCGAGCTTCATTTTTACCGTGAAAATATGGTCATCGGTGTGGGAGCAAGCGCGTCCGACATTATGCGTTGGGACTTTTCCGTTATGGGCGCAAAATCTTACGTCCTGCAGTTGTCCGAAAACGTCAAACGCTCTCTTGATTATAAAATCAAGAACGGTGAGCGTCCGGGGTGTGCACCGACCGGATATGTCAATTACCGGAACGAAGACGGCAAAAACTCGATCCGTCCCGACGAAATCGATGCGCCAAAGGTTCAACGTCTTTTCAATCTGTTTGCGCTCGGCGGAACGTCCGCCCACGAATTGACGCGCTATGCCGACAAACTTGGCTTGCGTTCGCGCCTGGGGCGCAAATTGCAAGTGACCGGCGTCCTGTCAATCCTTCGCAATCCGTTTTATTACGGGGAAATGCTGGCCAAAGGGAAACTCCGCGCTCACGTTTACCCGCCGCTTATCAGCAAGGAAACTTTTGACGCTTGCCAACGCGTCCTTGAACGTTCCAGATGCAAACCGTTTAAGCACGGGGAGAAGCCGTTTGCGTATCGCGGCTTAATCCATTGTGCAAACACGGATAAAATCTGCCCGATCGAAATCAAAAAACAACAATTCGATTATGTCGTTTGTTGGGCGGCCGAAGGACAACGGCGCATTTATATCCCTCTTGAAGATATCGACAATCAGATCTGTTATATTCTGAATTCGATTGAAATCCCTGCCGACATAATCGAGCAAATCCGTGTTCATCTGGCTGCTTCCAAAAAACAGGAAGTCGCGTTTAGAAATACGGAAACGGGGCGGCTTAAACAGGAATTGACCCGGATCGAAAATCGTATCGATACGCTGTTTAATATGCGCCTCGACGGTGAAATCGACAAGGAAACGTATAACGATAAAAACGACCAGTTGCAATTGGAACGCCATCGCATCGAAGAAAAAATCAACGCTCATAAAAAAACGGATCATTCCTTTAACGAAACCGTTTTAAACCTTATGGAGATCGCCAAGTCGTCGGCGGCCATTTTTAGGCTAAGCGACGATGCGGAAAAAAAGCGGTTGCTTTTATCGTTCCTTTTTGAACGTCTGGAACTGAACGAAGGGAAAATCGGCTATAAACTCCGCTTTCCGTTCAACGAGTTTCAAAATGCGGCAAAAACCTGCGAACCGGCGGAAAACTGCGGGTTTGCGGGAAAAAATGGTGCTTTTTTGACGTCCTCTGAAAACGGTGCGATCGAACCGAAAAAAGATAATAAAAACAAAGGCTTGCCGGAAAAAGCAAGCCTTTGTTCAGATTGGCTGGGGAACCTGGACTCGAACCAAGACTAACGGAGTCAGAGTCCGCTGTTCTACCTTTAAACTATTCCCCAAACATTCAGTAAGTTCTGTATAACTCTTCATCTTCAATTTGACAAGTTTTTTTTTATGCAGCGCAAATTTTCTTGGTGCGATTTAGGAAAAAAGACTGCGTACCCCGTCAATAATAAACTGAGAAGCCATTGCTCCTAAAATGATGCCTAATAGTTTGGAGATGACGGTGTTGATCGTTTTTCCCAGAACTCGCGCAAAATAATGAGAAAGGCGAAATAAAACATACGTTATGACGGAAACCAAAGCTAATGCCGCAATAACATACAGCTGTTGTTTCCATTGTCCATGGCGTTCCGACATCAGCAAAATAATTGACGCTATGGAACCGGGACCCGCAATTAACGGAACGGCTAACGGAAAAACGGAAACATCATTTGCATAAGGATTTTCCGTTATTTCTCCGGCGGCTTTTTCTTTTTGTTCTTCAACAAAAATCATCCGCAATGCCACAATAAACAGCATAATGCCGCCGGCGATACGGAAAGCAGGTATTGAAATTCCCAGCATATTCAGAAAATTTTCGCCCGCATAAGCAAAAAACAGCATAACAAAAAAGCCGATAAGAACGGATCTTTTGGCCATCAGCTGACGATATCCGGGGCGCGGACTCTCCGTCAGGCTCATAAAAATAGGCATATTGCCGATCGGATCCATAATCACAAACAGCATTGTCAGCGGCGGTAAAAAAAGATCTAAAAACGTTGCCATAGGAAAACCCTTTTTCTTGATTGTGCAATATAACAAGATAGCAAATTAGAATATAAATGAAAAGATAGGGAAAAGATTTTGTTTAAACATGTTCGCTTTTCAGATATATGTTAAACAATATTGCTTGATCAGAGAGGGATTTTATGACGAATTTGTCTCATATTCGTAATTTTTCGATTGTGGCTCATATTGACCATGGCAAATCAACTTTGGCAGACAGATTGATCCAAAAATGCGGCGGATTAACCGAGCGCGAAATGAAAGATCAAATTTTGGATTCCATGGAGTTGGAACGGGAACGCGGCATCACGATTAAGGCGCAAACCGTGCGTTTGAATTATACGGCTAAAAACGGACAGGAATATCAATTAAATTTGATCGACACGCCGGGGCATGTCGACTTTACCTATGAAGTCAGTCGTTCTTTGGCCGCCTGTGAAGGGTCTTTGTTGGTCGTTGACGCGTCTCAGGGAGTGGAAGCGCAGACATTGGCAAATGTTTACAAAGCCTTGGATGCTGATCATGAATTAGTTACCGTGATCAATAAAATCGACCTGCCGGCAGCTCAGCCCGAAAAAGTAAAAGAACAAATCGAAGATGTAATCGGTATAGATACATCCAATGCGGTTGAAACGTCTGCTAAAACGGGACTGGGAATTGATGAGGTTTTGGAACGCATCGTAACAGATTTACCCGCGCCGCGGGGAGATAATGAAGCGCCTTTGAAAGCAATGCTGGTTGATTCTTGGTACGATCCTTATCTGGGCGTGATTATTTTGGTTCGCATTAAGGATGGTGTTCTGAAAAAAGGAATGAAAATCCGGATGATGGCGAACGGCACAACGCATGAAGTGGAACGTGTCGGTATTTTTACGCCTAAAATGAAGGATATTCCTGAATTAACTGCCGGTGAGCTTGGCTTTATCACGGCGGGCATTAAAACGGTCGGCGATACGAAAGTCGGCGATACGATCACGGATGACAGGCGGCCTGCGGCAGAACCGTTGCCCGGGTTCAAGCCGAGTGTACCGGTTGTTTTTTGTTCTATGTTTCCGTTGGATACAAGCTATTATGGAAATTTGAAAGACGCTTTGGGCAAATTGCAGCTGAACGACGCCAGTTTTGAATTTGTTCCGGAAAAATCGGCGGCTTTGGGACAAGGATTCCGCTGCGGTTTTCTGGGGTTGCTGCATATGGAAATCATTGAAGAAAGATTGGAGCGCGAATTCGATCTGGATTTGATTACGACGGCTCCCAGTGTCGTTTATAAAATGTATATGACAGACGGAACTTTACTTGAACTACATAATCCCGCCGATTTTCCGGAAGTCACAAAAATCGATTTTATTGAAGAACCATGGGTAAAAGCTTCCATTTTGGTACCGGACGAATATCTCGGTTCCGTTTTGCAATTATGCACGGAACGCCGCGGTGTGCAGAAAGATCTGACTTATGTCGGATCTCGGGCTATGTTGGTTTACGAACTGCCGTTGAATGAAATCGTTTTTGATTTTTACGACCGATTAAAATCCATTACCCGCGGTTATGCCAGCTTTGATTATGAAGTCGCCGGATACCAGCAGGGCGATTTGGTCAAAGTTACCATTCTTGTCAATGGAGAAACGGTGGATGCTTTGTCGTTTTTGGCGCATCGGTCGGATGCTGAACGGCGCGGACGTCAGATTTGCGAACGACTGAAAGTCCTGATTCCGCGCCATCAGTTCAAAATTCCCATTCAGGCTGCTATCGGCGGTAAAATTATTGCCCGCGAGGATATAGCCGCTTTTCGCAAAGATGTGACATCGAAATGTTATGGCGGCGATATTACCAGAAAGCGCAAGTTGTTGGAAAAACAGAAAGAAGGCAAGAAACGAATGAGGCAGTTCGGTAAAGTGGAAATTCCTCAGTCCGCTTTTATTTCTGCACTCAGAATCGGAGATGAATAACGGCGTCAGGCTTGATAAACGTAAAGTTTTTGATTTAAGAACCAATGGTTCTTTTTGCCGGTTTCATATGTTTTCAGGTTTGTAAAATTCGGAAGTTCGAAGCTTTCGGAGATAATAACAGCGCCTTTAGGCAAGTCCTGTCGTAATTTTGCGGAAAGATCCTGTGCTATTTCATCGCCGGTAAATAAAACGACTAAATGAATAGACGTATAATCTGCCAACATAAAATTCTGACGTTTGATTTTAATGTTTTTATATTTTCTGGTTTTAATTTTTGCCAGAAAATATGGGATATAATCCCATTCGTATCCGACAAAAGAATGCTGCGGATACTTTTCTGCCAAAGTTTTTAAAATACGCGCGTCGCCGCATCCCGGCTCAACGACATTTTTTGGCTCGGGTGGGGACAGGACAAAATCAGCCGCGTCAGATATTTCTTCCAACATTGCTTTTTTTGTCGGAACAAAAGGCGGATATTTTCCCATTTTCGATTTGATAAAAGCATAAATGAAATAATATTCGAAAATGACGGCAGCGACTAACAGAATAAAGGAAATGATATCAAAAGCGGACATTGAATCCCTCAATGTTAATTTCTGGCGGAAAAGGAAGATTTATATTTTTTGGGGCGGCATAAGAAAATAAGTATGATTCCTAAAAAGCCGATACTGGCCCATGCCGGCCATAACAAAATTTGACTGGCAAAGCTGTCTGTCGGTTGAGGGGAAAGACCTGTTATGATGGTTAAAATGTCAGATGTGGCTATACTGGTATATTCACCGGTGCTTAAAGCGGCAACAGCTTCGGCGGAAGCTGTAAAAATGGCGATAAATAAAAAAATCCAACCGAATAAACGTCCGAAAAACATATTCAACCTTATGTTCTGTTATGTCCTCTTATGTCCTCTTATGTCCTCTTATTCATAAAGACTAAGAGTTATTTTTAAAAAAAATATTAAAGAAGCATAAGAAAAGCAATATTTTGACAGAAAAAACAAAAAAAATGTTGTTTTTTGATGCTGAATGCGGTATTTCTACCCCATTAAATACGGAGAGATGTCCGAGAGGCCGAAGGAGCTTGATTGGAAATCAAGTATAGGTGTCAAAGCCTATCAAGGGTTCGAATCCCTTTCTCTCCGCCATTTTTATAAAGAATCTATTGTTTTCAATAGGTTCTTT
>CALDOX010000008.1:0-27840 GCA_937912005.1 uncultured Alphaproteobacteria bacterium | reverse complement strand
GAAAAGGATGAAAAGCAGCGTACTGTCGCTTTAACGGAAAGCGGCACGCTGTATATGGAAGAATTGCTGCACGAAGCCGGATTGATCACAGGCGCTATGTACGACGCCGTCAACGCAACGATCATCCACTATGTCGATCAGGCGCTAAAAGCCCATACTCTTTTCCAGCGCGACGTGGATTACATCGTCCGCAACGGTCAGGTTGTCATCATTGACGAATTTACAGGCCGTATGATGGAAGGCCGCCGCTACTCTGACGGCCTGCACCAGGCGTTGGAAGCAAAGGAACATGTCAAAATCCAGCCGGAAAACCAGACTCTGGCCTCGATCACTTTCCAAAATTACTTCCGTTTATATCCCAAACTGGCGGGCATGACCGGTACGGCGATGACGGAAGCGCCCGAATTTGCAGAAATTTACGGATTGGAAGTCATTGATATCCCGACAAACAAACCTTGCATCCGCATTGACCATCAGGATGAAATCTATTGGAAAGAAGATCAAAAATTAAAAGCGGTCATTGAATTGATCAAAGAATGCAATGCCCGCAGACAGCCTGTTCTGGTCGGAACGACTTCGATTGAAAAATCGGAACAATTAGCCGAACGGCTGAAAAAAGAAACAAAGCTGAAATTCAACGTCCTGAATGCCCGTCACCATGAACAGGAAGCTTATATCATCGCTCAGGCGGGAATGCCCGGAGCAATCACAATCGCGACCAATATGGCCGGACGCGGAACGGATATTCAGCTGGGCGGCAATCTGGAAATGCGTGTAGCTCGGGAATTAGCCGACATAACGGACGAAACCGAACGCAGCGCACGCATTGAAGTCATCAAAAAAGAAATTGAAGACGGCAAGGAAATAGCTTTAAAGGCCGGCGGTTTATACGTTATCGGAACGGAACGCCATGAAAGCCGCCGTATCGATAATCAGCTGCGCGGCCGTTCCGGTCGTCAGGGAGACCCCGGCGCTTCAAAGTTTTTCCTGTGCTTGCAGGATGATTTACTGCGCATTTTCGGCGCGGACCGAATCGAAAAATTTATGAAACCGCTTGGCGGATTGGAAGAAGATGACGTTATTTCCAGCCCGTGGATTTCGAAAACACTTCAAAAATCTCAGGAAAAGGTCGAAGCAAGAAACTTTGACATCCGTAAAAATCTGCTGAAATACGATAACGTTATGAACGATCAGCGCAAAGTCATTTATGACCAACGCCGCGAATTAATGGTTTCTGAAACGATTTCCGATACTGTCAAGGATATGCGCGATGAAATTATCGAAGCGATGACCGAAACCTATACGCCGACCGACGCGGCGGTTGATGACTGGAATCCCTCGGCATTGCAGGAAGATGCCGCGCGTATTCTGGATCTGCAGCTGCCTGTTTCTTCCTGGATCAACGAGGGAATCGGGTCGGAAGAAATAACGAATCGCATCCGAACCGCCGCCGATGAAAAAATGAAACGGAAACGTTATGACTTCGGCGACGAATTGATGAATATGATTGAAAAAAACATTACTTTGCAGATTCTGGATCAGGTATGGAAAGAACATCTGCAAATTTTAGATTATATGCGTCATACAATCGTCTTGCGTGCGTATGGTCAAAAGGATCCGCTGAACGAATATAAACGCGAAGCCTTCTACCTGTTCAGCGGAATGATCGGCAATATGCGCGAACAGGTCACTCAGTTTTTGATGCATGTCGAATTGGCGCCGGAAGCCGTTCAGGCCATCGAAGAATCGCGTCGGCGCCAAGATGTGCAGACAACAGCCCGACACGACGATTTCGGCGACGCATTCGGCAATCCGCCCGATTCTCAGCGCGAAGCCGACCGTGCTTTGGATCGCAGTCCGTTCCGTTATACACAAGCCGAAGAAATCGATCCGAAAGACCCGTCAACGTGGGGAAAAGTATCCAGAAACGCTCCATGTCCCTGCGGATCAGGTAAGAAATACAAACATTGTCACGGAGCTATCAGTTAAAAAACGATAAAAAGACAGCTTTTCTGCCGTTTTTGAGTTATACAACATTTTTTAGTGGATTTTATCGAAAAAACTGGTAAGATAAAAAATGGATATAGGGAGATTTAAGCGAGGATTTTTTCATGAACGTTTCTGATGTTGCAGAACAAATTGTCGCTATGCAGGCTCAAATGCTGAGGAATTCTATGGCCTTAGCTGCGATGAAAAGTACTGCGGAGCAACAACAGACTGTGACTTCCCTCCTTACAGAAGCGACGAATACAGCTGCTGCCAGTGCAGATGGTCGGGGTGCTTTACTCGACATTCTCGTTTGAGTTTTTACTCCTTGTTTCTTTTTTCTTTCAGGGCGTCTTACGGGACGCCCTTTTTTTATCGGATATCAAATACGATCCAGCCATAACCAATTCATAAACAATGGCACCTGCTTTTCCCAATCGGCCTCACAATGACGGCCGCCGATCTGACGATACATATACGGCTGCACTCCTTTTCTGTACAAATGATCATTCATAGAACGGTTGCATGTATTTGCAATCGCTTTTCCCCGAGGAGAACCGGCTTCCTGACTGCCCCAACTGAGAAACACTTTCGTATCCGGATTAAAATTCCGTTCGGCAATCGCGGCGCGCAGCTGTTTGCCGCAAAACGAAATCGCGGAAGAAACGCAAGCCGCTTTAGAAAAAATATCATTATAGCGGATCGCGGCATACAACGACATCAGCCCACCCATAGAACTGCCCCCGATTCCCGTCGCTTCCCGATGCGCCCAGGTGCGATATATCCGATCAATCATCGGTTTAAGTTCATAGCTTATCCATTCCATCGTCTGTTCGCCCGTACCGTAAACCGGCCCGGCAAATGAATCCCAGTAATACGGGCAATACTCGGTCAATCTGGCGTTTCCTTCGTGCGAACATTCCAAACCGACAACGATGATTTTCTTTTCCCAAGAATCCAAAAATTCTTTAAGCCCCCAGCTTTTTCCGTAAGTGGCATCCGAATCATAAAACAGATTATGCCCGTCAAACATATACATTACAGGGTAACGTTCATCCGAATTATGATAATCATCCGGCAAATAAATATGCAGACAACGGTCCTGATTCGCGGGAGAAAACAAAACATTAAATTTTTCAATCATTATATTTTTATCCGGCAACTTTTCTTCATACAAAAGTTTCCGACATAAAAATTGATATTTGCTTTAAAAATAAAAAAACAAAAAGATTAATATTCCGCCGTTTTGTCTGGAACAAATGGAAACGGTTCAAAAGAAGATGCCTCCGATAAAACGGAGGCTTCTTCTATTTTTTCCCGATCAGACACTGTTGATAGACGATATTATTTTTATCAATCTGTCGGATTGTTTCCGGCGTATCTTTTTCATAATCAGGATACACCGGCAAATAAACATCGCAAAAATCACCGTTTAAACGTATCGTGCAACCGTTTGACAACATCGGGATCATCATACAGACGACCCCGAAGCAAACGCGCTTGAGCCAAAGCATTCGATTTTTGTTTTTCATATTCAAGTTTTTCCTTTATTCGCCCCAAATCGTACGCTGTGCAAAAAATTGCGGCGATTAAACCGATGCCGATCATAACAATCAATATCAAAGTGCTAACCGGCATTATCGACTTTGTCCTGCTTACTTTCTTGAATCTTGGCATTTACGATTGACACAAAATCCAACACTTTTATTGTCTTTGCCAAAAAAGCGTCATCTTTTTGTGTCGGCGTCGCTTTCACGATAATTGAAGCGGCTGCAACAATCGTACCGAACCAAAACACAGCTTGTTCCAGATAAGCCGTAACATTTTCCAAAGCCATTCTTTATTTCCTTTCATAAAAAAAGGAGCGTTTCCGCTCCCTCTTGTTTTCAAACATTGCTGCTTCCGTCTGCCTGCGCCGTATCAAGCCGCCACATGGCTTGCCGTTGACATAAATCCAACGCAGCAGTTGTTTAGGCACTTGATCATAATTTCCCAAGTTTAATTCTTTTAACAGCGTTGAACGTTGAAACGCATATCCCCCGATATTAAAAACAAAACTGACCAAAGCATCCCGCTGATGCGTTTTCAACGGCACTTTTACCAAAGCGTCAATAACTTCTTCGGCTTGATTCAAATCCTGAACCAACAGTGCTTCAGCTTGTTTTTCACTGACGCCGCACACATAAAATTCATCCGGTTTCAAGATATGCCCGTAACCGATTGTTCTTTTTCCGGCGACGCAAGTATATTCAAGAGGTGAAAAACCTTCGAAAGCTTTAATTTTTTCCACACCTTTTTCGGAAATCATCTGGATCTCTCCGAATGGGACAACAGCAAATAAATTTTGACACACATATAAAACAACGTTGCAATTCCGATCAGACAACCGATCCATTCGTTTAAAATCGGCAACCATGCCGGAGCGGTCAATCCGGCGGAAATTGTCACCCCTTCTTTGACATTATTCATTTTTCCCTCCTTTAATCTCCGATAGCATTTAAATCCGACAATAATCCGACAGAATAAGAAAAAGCTTTACTTCGTCTGTTTCGCCGTTCGTTTTTTGCCTGCATTCTTAAAGACCGGGCATATTCCTGCGCTTGTTTTTGCTTGTCATATATTTCGCGTGTATTTTTCAAATTTTCAGAAAACAACGCGTCATTAAAAGAAGACAAACTTATTCCCGAAGCCCCCGCTTTTGCAATATTCTTGCCGATATCTTCCGCATTTTGACGTTTCTTTTGACGAATCTCTTCGGCGTTATCCTGCAAAATCCTATCCGCCTGATGAAAATAGGCTTTTTGCGCTTCTTTTGAATCCCGCCATTCTTTCAATAAATTAAACGTGCTTTGCGCCGCCGATAATGCCGGAGCCGATTGATTTCCTGCCATTTTCATTCTCCTTAAAATTATATTCTGTTTGTTGATACAACGGGAAAGATTCCCAAAACCGTTAAAGGAAGCGGCTGATTTTGTTCAAGACGAATTGTTGACATACGTTCCCATTTTCCCTGAAAAGCCACTTTTTTATCACCTGAAAACAATGCCGGCGGCGCGTTCATAGCATCACTTGTTGTTCGAAAGCTCTGCATTTCCGCATCGTTATCTCCTCCGATCGAAAAACCGAGTGTTTTATACAAACGCAGCATAACGCCGCAAACACGTTTTTTGGATTCTTCAGACACACCGTCCTGTCCGATACCTGTCAGAGGCATCGTCTGTAATACCGATGAAAAAAGCAGACCGGCATGAATAATGCTGGCCGGCGCATCCAGTATGATTTGACCGTTTTTCACGATTTTTTCCGTTTGAACGGCTCCATCCGCCAAAACGGCAACCGTCTGCCCTTCCAAATGATCCAACCCCGAAACGCCTGAAACTTCCGCCCCGTGATAAGACAATCCGCTATCTACAAAAAAGCATTCTTTCGTATCGGCCGCCTCTTCCGACATACCGCTCTCCATCACTTCGATATAACGTTTTGTCACTCCATTGATTGTTCGGCGAACCAATAAAAACAGCTCATCGTATGCACCGCTTTCCGACGGCACGATTGCGATGCTTTCAACATATCCCCCCGGCAATTCGTGACGATGCCATGCCTGAACCGATTCGGAAGCTTCATACGTCACTCCAACCAATCCGCCGTTATTCAGAACGCACCAAACTATCGATGACGGCTCTTGCTGCAACGCCATTTCTTTAATGCCTCCATACGTCATATGAGACGCCAACACCGTCAAATCCTTTGCGATGTAATCATCGGAGTTACTATCATACATAAATGCGCGCAATTTTCTGCCATAATGCTGCACGAACAAAGTTGTACTGCCGACTTTGACCGGAGCCACGTTTTCGCTGCCATAGGTTGAATGACGCTGTGCTTTGACGATAAAGGGCAGAGCCCCTTCTCCGCCGGATGTTTCCAAAGTAAAATCCGCGCCAACCGTTCCGATTGCCAAAGCCCTTCCCGAAGACAGCCAACAAACGTCATTGATTTGATCCGAAGACAGCTCGTAACCATACCCGCATTCAGCCGTCACGGAAGCGTCTGTTGCTGTCGGTGAAAAAATTTCATACTGTCCTGTTTTAGACCCGTAAACACCATTTCCTTTTCCCAAAATCAGCCGCTGTTCAAAAAAAGCCGCCGCCGACGGATATCCTGTCGTTTCGGAAAACACGCCCAACCGCCACGCTTTGGACGCCGTTGTGTTCATAAAGGGATAATTTGCAAATACGGTCGCCTGCACGCTTGTCGCGCTGGTGAAGCCGGTAATTTTAGCTGCGCCCCATTGCACATTCGGATTGGACGCCTGCATAATACGCACCGATCTTCCGACATCTGTCGAAGCAAACACGGCTGCCGAAGCCGTAATTGTGATATTCCCCTGCACAGCCGACGGCGTTAAAGAAATATCGCCCGTATGCACCGGCAAATAAGGCCCGTCAATGAAATTGACTTCCGCCGTGCGCCAATCCGTTTGCCCGTAGCGGGTAATCGTTCTGAGCGGATAAGACGGATGCGCAATATAAACAACGTCTCCGGATTGAGAGAAATAAAGCTTATCCAGATCCTCCGCCGCATAAGGAACCGTTATTTCGATCGGATTATCATTTTGATCGACAATCGGACTGCGGTGATAAAAAAAACGCACATAATGATCGCCGAATTCCAACAAATAAGACAGAACCGCAGAATATTGAAAAGCGAACAACCGCGTTTTCTTGGCGGAATTTTTAACTTCCGCAACGAACCGCGTGCCGCCGCGACGAGACACGGGACCTTGCACGGAAGGGATAAAATTTTTTAAAACTTTGCATGCGCCTTTATATTCTTCCGTGTCAATGCGTCCGCTCATCAACTCGGAAATTTCACCGACATTAAATCTGACTAAACCGGTAGTGTATGACATTATGCTCTGGCCTCCACCCATCCTTTAGGGATAAAAACGTCCTGTACGCCTTCCATCGCGGAAGCCGTTTTGGCTTGCTGCACAAATTGCTGATATTCTTTTGCCAAACTGTCGCGCAAAGAAACAGAAGCCGTCAGAGGAACAGCCAATTCCGCCGCCAATCGCAAAGAAAAAGCTTCGACAAACATCGGGTCAAACTGCGTTGCGTCTTCAATACGGGTGATGCCGATAAAACGGCAAACGTTTGAATCCGTCAGCAAGTATTGTCCTTCGACCTGATAACGCTCGTTTTCCTCCATTTTCCAAACGCGCAGGCAATCGGAAGGCAAAGCAAATTGGTATTCATACCCGAATAACGGCTTGTCCCGCAGCGGAGCCAACACATACCGCTTTAAAGCGAACCGCCATGGATAAGACCGCAGCACAAAATCACGCGTGTCGGCATACAAAGCTTTGCAGTATCTGGCGGGTTTGGTATTGTCATCCAAAGACAGAATTATCAGTTCGTCCCCGATTTTGGATAAAGCCCGATTACAAACGGCCACAATTGATGTCATTTTTTTCTCCTTAAATGATTAAAGAAAGCGGCGGGAAAGTTCTCCGCCGCTCCCTTTGTTTTTTTAAGCTTCCTTACAGTTGATTTTGACGACCAAATCTTCCTGCATACGCACGGCGCCGATCGCCATTTCATAATAGACCTGCGTGGCAAAACACTTGTCGTCGCGTTCCGTGATCTTGCCGATAATATCTTCGCCGATTCCCAGCTTGATGCCGTCCGTCTGAAAAGCCAGACAAGAACGCCCGATCACCGTATTGTTGGATGTGACATCGGGCAGAATCAAATCGCCGTTTCCGTTTTTCGCGTTCAGCTGAACGAACTTGAACCCCATAAAGGTATCCAGTTCGCCCTGCACCAAAGCTTTAGCGGAAGCGTAATCGGCAGAAGTCACCTTTGTTTCGCTCAACAAATCGTCCAGCTGCTGTGCGGACAGAACGATGACGCGGCCTTCGGACGGCGCGTCACATTTATCGAACATGCGCTTGACTTCACGCAGTTTGTCAAAAGTGAATTTTGAAGCGCAAGCGCTGTCAATAATCTGCGTCGCCGGCAACGCAACGGAAGTAGCGCCGGTTTCACCGGTGTATGCCGTACCGAAAGCGGCCGTTACGATCGCTTCGTCAATCGCGCGCCCCATCGCCCAAGCGGCCGCATTCGCATAGTCGCTGGTCGGGTCGATCAGCATTCTGACTTTGTCGTCGTTATCGATCAAATCCGCCCAATGATAAGTATCCAGCGCCAAACGACGGCGTTTATGCGGCGTGTCGTAACGCGGCGTATCCGCATGACGCGTTGTCTTTTTAACAGCGGCAACTTGTCCGATCTGATCAATGAACAGATTCTTTCCGTGCACGCTCTCATAACCGACCAAGTCGCGCAGTTTTGAACCTTTCTGCTGTACCAAAGCCTGAATGTTGGCGCTGTACTGATTAACAAATGAAGTGGTAATTTCCGTACTCATCTAATTTCCTCTTTTGTTGTTTAAGACATAAAAAAAGCCCCGTTTGAAACGGAGCACCGAAACACGCTTGAAAAAGCGGGTTTATTCTTCGCCGAACAGACGTTTTCTCAAACGATATACCTGCTGAACCGTTGAATCGTGTTCGGGGTGTCTGGCCTGCATATAGGCCGGCACAGCCATTAAACGAGCGATTTCAGCCTTGATTTTTTCCTCCGAAGAAAGCGCGGAGACCTTTTCTCCGATCAAACCGCGGTCTTCGCCGGCAGCGTCCGCCAACTTCATCAGAAAAGAAACGACCTCGCGGCAGTTTCCGATTCCGCTGCTTTTTAAGAAAGCGACAAGTTCGTCGCCGCCGTATTTGCGAATCAAATCGTTCACAGCCTTCTGACGCGCTTCAAAACCGTTCCCGTAAACGCCGCGCAAATAAGCCTCGGTTTCCGAACAATAATCGGCAGCGTCCCGATTCAAATCTTCGACGAATCCCATAGCCCCCTGAACCAACCAATTCCAAACGCCCTGCATCTGTTCTTCGGATAACCCCAATTCGGCGGCCAGCGTTTGAAATTCATTGACGGCTTTTTCGTCAATAAATTCCGCGATCAAATCCTCTGTCGTTTCCTTTTCAGACGACACAGATAATTCATTCTTCATTTTTATTCCTTTCAGTTTCTTGCAATAAATCGACAAGCTTACGCTCATCACAGGCAGACATTTTTATAATGTCCAAAAAAGCCGCCCGCTTTCCGTCAAAAAAAGCGCTGGCGGCAGAAAATCCGGTCGGATTGGAAATATCCGTCACAGGCGACAACATGCTGCACTTTTCCGCCAAATCCTGTAAAATCAAACGCCCGTCTTCCGAAGTAAAAACAGCTTTATACGCCTGAATCAACCGTACGACTTTCTTGACTTTTTTCCTTTTAAACGCTTCAAGCATTTTCCGTTTTCTCTGTTTTTTCATTAAAGAAGGAAGCGTTCAGTCCGTACATTTCGCCGATTTTTCGGATTGCTTCCGGAACATTAAATACGGCGGCGGCTTCCGGCTGAATCCGCAGCAACCCGCCCGCCAGCTCCAACGTCCGCATCACGGCCTGCGCCTGCAAATGCTTTTGAGCCAACGACAACGGAGAAACGTACTCCACCCGCACGTCTTCAAAATCCAACTCCGACGGCAAAACCATTTTTCCATGCCGCACCAACAATCCGAAAACGCGCGTCATCATCGGCCCCAGCAATTCCGTTTGCAGCCTGCCGAATACAGGCCCGAGCAGACGCATTTTTTCTTCCGCGCGCTGTAAAACCTCGGTTGCCGTCATTTGAACGTTTTCCGTATTCGTCAGCCGATCGTTATAAAAAGCGGCACGAATACGCTGACGGATTTCATTCATAATTTCCAAACCGATACTTGAATTTGCTCCGCTCAAGAAAGTCTTCGGCGCTTCGCCGGTATAGCGGATAATACCGCCCGGAACGGTTGCTGCCGGAGAAAACTGATCGTCATCCCTGACAAGCAACGGCGGCCTGTTTGCCAGTTGCGCGGCAATGATTGTTTCTTTCATCATTTCCTGCAGCATTTTAATGTCTGGCAAAACGGAAATTGCCGGAGAACGACCGTACACTTCCGTGCAGGCCTTGCTCCAACGCGTCACAAACAACGGCATTTCTTCAAATCCGCCGGAAAACAGAACCGTTCTTTCGTCTTTTAAAACATAGACGGAACAAACCGGTTTTTGAAAAACGCCGCCGTCTTTGAATAATTCGTTCGGAAAAACGGCATGAATAATCTCGTATTCCCGCTGCGCCTGCATTCCCGCTTCATAAGCGGCCAACATATTTTCGGAAACGGCTGTTTTTCCCCAAGTCTGAACGATTTTTTCCAACGACATTTTAAAGACGCGATAAATCCGATCGACCTGCCCCGCCGCATTTTCCTCCAAAAACAGCTCACCTAAAAAACGCGATTGAAAAAGCAAAGAATCGTTCTTTTCATCCCAACCGACATACAGTCCTGCCGTACCCAATACAGCTAAATCCAAGTACACTTCGTGAATATTTGTTGCAAAACCGGCATTCAGACGCGTCATTTCATCGGCCAGAACCTGTTCCGCATTCACAAGCCATTCAGAAATTTCCGGTGTCTTTTTGTGTTCGGCAACGGACAAAGAAAACCATTTTCCGGCCGGATTCGTCATCAATCCATGCAAACCGGCGGCTAACAATTCGGCCGCGTTGACCGCCGTTGTTTCAAACAACTTTCGCCCCCGTCCTGCACCTTGCGCTTGCGTCGCCGTAAAATCGGCTTTGCGCGGCAAAACAAGCTCCGAAACCTCCTGCCACAACTTTTCAAAATTCATGCGCCGCGATTTCAGTTCGTCCGTTCTTTGAATGATTTTGTCTGCCAAAGAATAAACGTTCATTCTCATTACAACCCCAACAGATTTTTCTGACCGCCTAATCCGATTCCGTCATTATTGCCCAGCAATCCGGCAAAAATGATGTTTGTGCGCTTTGATACTCTGCGCTTATGATCCAAATCGTTCTGAAAATTCTGTTCTGCCGCATCGACTTCTGCTTGTCGGGCGGCAGCCGCCCGTGCTTCGGATTCGGCTTTAGCGCGCTGACTGTCTTTTTCAATATTTTTATCCAAAGAATATGCCGAATACATCATATTAAGAGCGTTTTTCGGATCAGACAGAGCTCTTCCCATCTGCTTTGTCGCTTTTTTCAATTCTTTTCTCAATCCCATTTTTTCCTCCTGTTGAAATAAAAAAAGCGCTTCCGAACGGAAACGCTTTACTTTTGAGACACAAAACCAAGTGTATTTAACAATATGTCATAATATTTTTCTAATGTCAACACATTTTGTGATTTTTTATTTCATCAATCCCGCTTTTTTCTGCAGTGCCGCCATTATCAGCCTGTTTCTGTCAGAATCTGTTTCTTTATGAGCGGCCGCTATTTTAGCGGCCGCTCGAACCTGACGGGTTTCGACGGCAGGAATAGACAAAGCCTGAGGAACAACTTTTGCCGGCATATATCCGGCATGCGGTCTGCTAAACAAACCGAATTGGTTTTTCATCGTTTCCTCGATCGGTTTGCTCCAATCGTAATGATATTTTCTCAATCCGTTGCGATAAATGGCGTTAAACGGTTCAAAAGAAACCGTATTGGCATCAGGCGTACTGAAAAATTCATTCGTTTCTTTTTCGGACAGATACGGTTTTCCGTTGCAAGTGCATACTTTTTGAACGATATCGTTGACGGGAACAATTCGCTCAAACCTTTTATCTTCCTCCTCTCTGGTACAATTTCTGTCGCGTTGCTGCACCATTCTGATATACAGATTGTCATAACTGTCGCGAATGGAATAGTCCGTAAACCATCCTTTAAATGCGGCTTTATAAGCTTCGCCGTTTGACAAACCTCCTTGAACGGCCGCATTTTGAAACGGATTGACAATATGGGCATCCTTTGATCGAAGCGCCTCTAAAGGCTTGTCGTTTCCTTTCAGCGCCAATTCAAAACAAACAGCCGCTGACGTTGCGGAAGCATCCGCTTCGATAGCGGCCTGATTTTGAATATAGGATTTCGGCGTATCCAGATAAGCGTCCATCACAATTCCTTTTTGGAACTGCTGAGCGTGGCGCAGTTCATGCGCCATCGTTCCGACCTGACGGTCAAAGCCGCTGTTTGCGTTAATTTTCAAATTATTGGACACCTCGTCATACGAACCGTAGGCTCTCATTCCGGCATCCAAGCGGATTTTCGTTTTATGTTCAAAAGCATCTTCAATCAGTTTCTTTCCCGTTTCGGACTGACGAAGCTGATCCAGAAGCTTTTCCAAACAACAGCGCTCCGCTTCGTTTTCGTAAACAAGATACGGATAAGAAACGGCCGCCTGTTGATCGGGAATTTGCCGTTCTTTTTTTTCAAAAGCGGAAATAATGGTGCCGGACATAAAAAAAACTCCTCAAATTATTTTTATAAAGTATTATTGTTTTTTCCTAATTTGTCTATATTTTTAATAAGTTCTTCCGCGTTAAAGCGCTTGACTTTTTAAGATAAAGCGGTTTAGCTCCATTCATAGCGATGGAGAACACAAATGCTGAAATTTGAAGTTGAAAAAACTTGCGGAAAAGCCCGATTGGGAAAACTGCATACGGCGCATGGCATAATTGAAACGCCCGCATTTATGCCGGTCGGAACGGCGGCGACAGTCAAAGCGATGATGCCGGAATCGGTTGCGGAAACCGGCGCTCAAATCTTATTGGGCAACACCTATCATCTGATGCTGCGTCCCGGAGCCGACAAAATCGAACGCTTGGGCGGCTTGCATAAATTTATGAACTGGAACAAGCCGATTTTGACGGATTCCGGCGGTTTTCAGGTTATGTCTCTTTCCAAATTGCGCACAATTTCGGAAGAAGGCGTTAAGTTCCGTTCCCACATTGACGGTCATTTATGTGAGCTGTCACCTGAAATTTCCATAGGCATTCAACACAAACTGGACAGCAATATCACGATGTGTTTTGACGAATGCCCGCCTTATCCGGCGGAACGAAAATACGTTGCCGATTCGACCCGCCGCTCGATGCGCTGGGCAAAGCGGTCGAAAGACGCCTTTATCGACCGAGACGGCTATGGTATTTTCGGCATAGTTCAAGGCGGCATTCATATCGATTTGCGCGAAGAATCCTGCAGCAGCCTGACCGACATCGGTTTTGACGGCTATGCTTTGGGCGGTCTTGCTGTCGGCGAAGGACAAGAATTGATGTTCGACACGATCAGCGCGACCACGCCGTGCCTGCCGACGGACAAGCCGCGCTATTTAATGGGGGTCGGCCGCCCGTCCGATATTGTCGGCGCCGTTTTGCGCGGCATAGATATGTTCGACTGCGTTATGCCGACACGTTCGGGCAGAACCGCGCAGGCATTTACCCGTACAGGGGCACTGAATATGCGTAACGCCAAATATATGAATGATGAAACGCCGTTGGACGATCAGTGTCGTTGCCCCGCTTGTCGAAACTACACCAAAGCCTATCTGCATCATCTGGTCCGCACAAAAGAAATTTTAGGCGTTATGTTGCTGACGTGGCATAATCTGACTTATTATCAGGATCTGATGCGCGGGCTGCGCCAAGCCATTAAAGAAGACCGGCTGGAAGAATTTGCTAAAGGCGATTTCGTATGACGGGAAAAAAGCGAACGGAATCAATCGAGCAGGAAACGCCTCGGCGCAGTTCCGGCTTGATTTCGTTCGGCGCCGACATCCGCAAACTGGTCAGCCCCATACTGGGAAAAAAAGGTTTGATCCAAGCCGATGTGCTTGCCCGTTGGCAAGACATTCTCGGCATGGAACTGGCTTGCGGCGTCACACCGTTTTCCGTTTCATTTTCCAAACAAAAGGAAGGAGCCGTCTTAACGGTTAAAACATTCAGCGGCGCATACGCCGTTGAATTTTCAGCCCGCAAACAACAAATCAAAGAACGCCTTAATTCTTATTTCGGCTATGAAGCCATCTCGGATATCCGAATTCAACAAGGCGGCGCATTTATTCCGCCGGCACCGATAAAAAGAGACGCCGATTGTTCCCCCCAAAAAACAGAAAAAATTCAACAGCTTGCCACTGACATAGAAAATGAAGCTTTACGGGAATCGATTATTCGTCTGGGTTTGCTGTTAACGGAATCAAAAAAGGATTAACAGCTTTTGTTTTTTCGTTTATAAAGGAAAAAACAGCATGTTTTTAAAGGAGAATCATCTATGAAAACCGCTACAAAAGCTTTTCTTTTCGGCTTTTTGTTTTTAACTTCGATTTTTTCATCGGCTTCGGCACAGGAAAATACTTCCTGGATCGAAAAAATCAAAAGTTTCTTTAAGCCTGCCGCCGAACAAACGCAGACGGAAAACAAAGCGGCAAACAAGACGGAACCGCAGAATCCGGCAAAACAAAAACCCGTCTTTGATTTTTCCGAAAAAACGATCGGAAACGGCGATGCTCCTTTAAAAATCCGTATATTTACATCATTGACCTGTCCGCATTGCACAAACGCGCACACACAATTAATCCCTTATCTTCAGGAAAAATACGTCAAAACAAACGAAGCGTTGATTATTCTAAATGATTTTCCGATCGAAGCACGGGCAATGACAGCCTCTTTAATATCGCGCTGTCTGACGGGAAACAATTATTTTGCGTTTATCAGCACCCTGTTTGAAAATCAAAAAACATGGGTTGCCGCGCCCGATGTTCAGGAAGCGCTCATGCCTTACGCCAAATTAGCCGGTTTAAGCGAAGAAGATATGATAGCTTGCGCCACCGACGAATCCGCCACTAAAGAGTTGGTTCGTCAACGCAACTTAGCAATTATGCGCTATAAAGTCCATGCAACACCGACGCTCGTTCTTCAATTAGGAAAAGAAAAAGAACGCATAGAAGGCGCTCCCAGTCGTATGGAAATAGATCAAGTAATTGAAAAAATGAAAAAAGCATATAAAGGACCATGGCCGATCGTTTCTGAAAAAAAAGACTCTTCCGTGCCATCTGCGCCATAATGTAATTCTTGACTTTTCAGAATTGAACTCGTAGCATAACCCTCGGTCTTTCGGTAAACAAAGATGGAAGAACAACATCAAACGCCGCCGGATGACGCTTTAAAGGAAATCGAAAAACGCTTAAATGCTTTAAAGCGCCGCACGGCAGACCCGTCGGCGCGGTCTTCGCACGGTTCGCATCCGATCGGACAGCTGATGTGGTTGGCGTTTAATGTTATTTCTGACCTGATTGCCGGAGTGATCTGTGGTTTGGGAATGGGATACGGACTTGATCGATGGTTTGGGACACGGCCTGTTTTCATTGCCGTTTTTTTAGTGTTAGGCTGTATGGCGGGTATTTTAAATGTTGTCAGATTCTTACGTCGGTACGAAGAAAAGCAACATGAAAAATATATCGATTCCAAAGAAAAGGAATAAATTATGTCCGGACCGATAGAACAATTTGAAATCAAACCTGTTATCTCTTTGCCTAAAATCGACGGGATTGATTTATCTTTCACGAATTCCTCTTTATTTATGGCCTTAGCTGTCGGTGTCGGTTCTGTTTTTTTCATTACGGCAATGCGCAAACGCCAGCTGATTCCGACAAAACTTCAATCAGTCGCAGAAATGGTATATGAACTTGTTTCCGGTATGATCAATGAAATGGTCGGACCGGAAGGCCGGAAATATATCCCGTTTATATTCACGTTGTTTACATTTGTCGTACTTGGCAATCTCTTGGGACTTTTGCCTTACAGTTTTACTTACACCAGCCATTTTGCGGCCGTTGGAACACTGTCCGTTTTTTCAATTTTAGTCACGGTTTTTATAGGATTGAAAAAACGCGGATTAAATTGGTTCACAAATTTTTTCCCGAGCGGCACTCCGATTGCGATTGCGCCGATTTTAGTTCCGATTGAAATCATTTCTTTTTGTTCGAAACCGTTCAGTTTAACGGTTCGTTTAACCGTAAATATGATGGTCGGTCACATTATGCTCAAAGTGATTGCCGGTTTTATTTACAGTTTAAGTTTTTGGGGCGGATGGTTGCCGCTTGCATTTATTTCCGTTTTAACGGTATTTGAAATGGGGATTGCAGTTTTGCAAGCATATGTTTATACTATTCTGACCTGTGTTTATCTGGGCGATGCGCTGCATGCGCATTAGTTCTTTTGTTTGTAACGGTGTTTTTTAGGAAGGATAAAAAATTATGGATGCCGAATTCGCAAAATATATAGCGGAAGCAGTTAAATTTATCGCCGCGGCTTTGTGCGCTATCAGTATGAAAACCGCCGCCGAAGGCGTGTCTAAAATTTGGATTACGATGATTGATACCGTCGGCCGCAACCCGACAGTGAAAAACGATGTAAACGCCTTCGGTCTGATCGGCTTTGCCGCGACGGAAGCTATCGCGTTGTATGCGTTGGTTATCGCGTTAGTTATGTTGTTCCTGTAATTTATATTTTCGGAATAAGGACCGACGAGCAATGCCGCAGCTTGACCCGACTTGGTATGCATCTCAAAGCTTTTGGATGCTGATTACGTTTTGCGCAATGTTCTTAATGATGTGGCGTTTTGTTATGCCCGCAATGCGCGCGACTGTGGATGCGCGTCGGTCCAGAATAGAAGAAGACATAAAAAAAACGGAAGAACTGAAAGATGAAGCTTCGCGCCTTCTCAAAGAATTAAATGACGCTCAAGCCCTTGTAAAAAACAAAACGCAAATGCTTTTTGCTCAGGCGCAGGAAGAGGCTCAAACTTTAATTCGGCAATCTGAAGCTGATTTTAACGTCCGATTATCGACACATATCGCCGAAAAGGAACAAACGCTTGAAACGGCCAAGAAAGCCGCTTTGCAGGATATCGCTCTCATTGCCGGCGATTTAACGAATTTGATCATTCAAAAGACGGCGGGCATTACGGCTTCGGCAGAGGAAATCAAGAAAACCACCGCCTCTGTAATGGAGAAAAAAATATGATTATTTCTCAAGCTTTGGCGGCAACAGCCGAACATGCCGGCGAACATCATTCTATGTTTCAGGATCCTACGTTTTGGGTGGGAATCGCTTTCTGCATCACTGTCTTTGCTTTAACAAAACTGGCCGGGAAGTCTATTTCCGCGTTTTTACAAGCCCGTGCCGATAAAATCGCTTCCAGATTGGAAGAAGCTGCTAAACTGTGCGTTGAAGCCGAAACTTTATTGGCTGAATATACCGTCCGTTATGAACAAATGGAACAGACAACACAAAACGCCCTGAAAGAAGCGGAAGAAAATGCCCGGAAACTTCAGGAAAATATTCAAAAAGACTTCGAAGAAAAATTGAAAAAACGCGAAGAAGCCGCTGAAGCCCGCTTAAACAGAGCTATGGAAGAAGCGTCTGAAGAAGTTCGCTCTTTAGCCGCCGCAATCGCTATGCAGGCAGTAGAAAAGCTTTTATCGGAAAAACTTTCCGGTGACGCGGGACAGCAATTAATCGATGAGGCCATTTCCTCTTTGCCGGATCTTTTTTCCAAAGAAAAAGCCGCTTGAATTTTCTACTTTTCGTATGACTTTACGTTTCGGGTCATATTTTATATTAAATTGACAAACCGTCCTTTTTGCCCGATACTTTTTTCTTATATAGAAAGGAATCGGAATGTCTGTTTCTTTATATGAACAATTTTTAGCCGTCGGATCTGTCAAAAGCCTTGTAACAGGAAAGGAATATCCTGTGCCGCAAACGGAATCTGCGGCACCGAGTGAAGATCGGCAGCCTTCTCCGCCGAATCAAAAAAACGAATTACATTCATAAAAAAATATCCGCCCGCTAAAACACGGACGGAACGATTTTTTTCCTTTTATTTCTTTATTGCTTCATAATCAAACAGGATTTTATTTCTGCGGCCAAACGCTGACAAATTGTTTTCAACTTAGCCTCCGTATCAGCAACAAAGGTTCTGAAACGCACTCCTTTCCCGGGTATATTTACCTCTCTGAAGATCGGAGAATATGCCTTCAATGCCGCATCTGTTTCAACCAGTTGACGCCAATAAGCCTGCGCTCCATCCAATTTTTCAAAAGAAGATAATTGCAGCAGCCGCAAATCTGCCGTCCGTCCTTTTTTCGCTGCCGGAACAGCTTTAACCAATTTTACGTCAGGTGTTTTAACTGTTGCCGGTTGATTGCTGGCCGGAGCGGCTCCATTTAATATAACTGGTTCATTAACGGCTCTGTCGGCAAAAGCATTGTCTTTACCGATGCGGCGTAAATTTGACCACTCCAGCAACTTTGCACGCTGATCGGGGCTCAATGCTGTCAGATGCGCTTTATCAGAGGGCGGGCGGTCATAAGAAACTTCCTTAAATCCGCGCGGCGCATTTCTGGACAAATTGTCTTCCAACATTCCGGCAATGGATTGAATATTAGCCTGCGCTATAAATCGCGGCAGCGGATCAACCCCTAAAGCAACAAACAAATTACTTTCGGCGCCTTTATATTCGGCATACGCGAAATCCCTTTTTAAATGAGAAATCAGCCGTTCCACTGCCGTCATCAAAGTCCTGCGCTGCTCCTGAACCGTTCGGTTTTTATTTTTAAAAGCTTTCTGCCACAACCCTTCATTAACTTCGTCCAAAGAATTGGCAATTTCAAAAGCTTCGGCGGCCTGCCGCAGCTGCAGGAAAGAAACATTAACCTGCGTTGTGACAGCCATAGTCATCGCCAACCGCCGCAGCCGTTCCAATTCTTCTTTGTCCTTAGCCAATCGAATGGCTTTCGGCTGCGTAAATAAATTCATTAAATTCCACGTTACGCCTATGCCTGCATCCGCCCAGTTTTTATTTTTCAAATAAGAATTGGAATTGTAATTAATTCCGGCGCTGAATTCAATTCCGGGGAACAAACGCAAAATTTCTTTCTTAGCTTCTGCTTTAGCGATTCTGGCTTCATAGTCGTTAATTCTTAATTCGGGGCGATTAACCAAAGCAAACTGCTCCAGATCAATCTGACCGAAATCTTTGACAACTTTAGCGTTATCCATCTCGGAAGGAACATCCAAAGTAAAATCCGCGTTCGGAGGCAAGTTCATCAACGCGCCCAGCTCAGCTTTGGCCGTCAAAATATCATTCCGTAAATCCGTTAAATTTTGCAAAGCGGTCAATAATTTTTTCTGCTCTTCCAACTGCTCCTGCGTTTTTTCCGTTGCATGTCCCGCATTCACGCGAACCAATTCATCCTGAACAGAGGCGATTAAAACGGCCAGATCCTCAATAATGCGCTGCGCTGCCGCCGCTTTCCAAAAAGCGACGCGCACTTCATGAATTACCTGGTGAATAGACTTGCGGCGTAATTCTTCACTGATATAACGACGATCCGAAGCTTGTTTGGCATTAACATAACTGATCCCGAAATCCAACACATTGTAAACTATTTGCAGCTGCCCTGTCCGAACCGTCTTATCTTCAATATAGGAATCCGGCAGTGTCCACGCTCCTGTTTGGACGGACTTTGCAGAAACGGCCAAGCGGTCAGATCGGGAAGAAAAACCACCGCTGGCAGCGACTTCCGGCAATAAATCCTTGGAAGCGGAATCCGCAATACCGTAAGCGATTGCCTGTTCCATCAACGCCACGCGCTGATCAGAATTATACTTAATCGCCCGCGCCATCGCTTCGTACAAAGTAATCGGCTTAATAATTTCCTCTTGTCCGCCGAACAAAGCTGCTTTATCCACAGCGGCCCGTGAAGATCTCTCACCTAAAGTTGTCGGATCCGTTTGAACGGCACAAGAAGCTGTCAAAGCGGAAACAAAAGCGAATAAAGCAAAATTTTTCAAACAGTTATGTTTAAACAAACGCATCAGCGACCTCTGTTGAATAAAACGAAATATATCGTTCTGAGCTTATTATATTCTTTCAAGATACAATATATTGAATCTCATTCAATACATTTTTTACAAATATCTCACTTTTTTTGCCGAGTCGCATAAATTCTCCCCAAACATACGGATACTATATCTGCAAGCGATAACTTTCATGCCGTTATTCGCGAACATTCCATCTGAAAATGTACATCTTTAATAAAAAGTCAAAAAAACGGCAGTTTGTTCAAACCGCCGTTTTTTTATTTTACTCTTCACATTTCACTTTTGGAGGCTCTGCTGCGGGCATTTCCGTTATTTTTTCCCCGCAAAAACCGCAATGCACTTCCTCTTTGCCGTTAAAATTCTCATTCAGCCGAACTAAAACTTTATTTGTTTTTTTGCAGTTCGGACAAATCATTTCATACGTTTTTTCAAACATTCCTGCCCTCTTTCAATCCGTTAAATATGAAGGTTTCCCTCTTGCACGCTACTTTGTATGGCATCATTGATTCGTTGCTGCTTTGACAGATTACCCATAAGGGTTGTTTTCTGCGGTTCAGCCGAAGATTGTTGCTGCGTTTCCTGTTTGGGAGCTTTTGGAGCACTCTCGCTGACAGCAACAGCCCCATTACTTTCTTTTTGCTTCTCTTGTCCTTTTTCCTGTTCTCTTGTCTGATCAGCTGCCCGTTTCTTATGTTCGATTTTATTCAAAACCTCGGCCATTCCTTCACGATCTTTAATCATCGAAATGAAGCTGTCGGCGGAATCAAATCCTTCCATCCGCATCCCGACAAAACAAACATCACGTCCGGTACTTGTATTTACTTCCCGATCGCGCCGTCCGGTATTATAGCTTGTCGGTTCCTGATAAACCTCTATTTCCTCACCGGTATTTGTTTTATCGCCTTTAATCGTTCCGGCTTTAATTTTCAAAGCGGTATATTCTTTACCGTCCTTATCTTTTCTTGTTTCAAGTGATATTTCACTCTCAATATCGACGGGCCGATCTCCCCATCCGTAATGTTTTTCCTGATAAAAAGCATCGCGCATTTCAAGGGATTCCAATCGCCCTTCTTTGTCTTTTCTGATGAACCAGCACAAAGTATGGTCTTCCAGATTATGCATAGCGCCGCTTTCATCAACGGTATACTTTTTATCCCCTGTTAAAACGGGCTTATATGTTGCATCCTGAGCGCCTTCCTCCCCTTCTTTAGCCGGAACCCATTTCTTGCCCACTTTTTTCTGCTGATGCATTTTAATGGGCATCATTACCTGAACATCGGTTGTTCTCAATTCAGTATTCAGTTCTTTATAAAAAGCCTGGGCTTCCTTTCCGTTTTCCAGATCAATCGTTTTTCCTTCCCGTACCTGATCCAGCATTGCCCCCAGCGCATCGTTCATTCGCTTTCTCTGATACATATCGAACATAATCTGTTTGACCTGGGCATGATGGCGGCAATCCCCCATTCCCAAAGCAAAGATTGCAGAAATATTTGTTCTGGTATCAACAAAAGCCTTCTCTTTCCATTGCTCCTCTTCCGGTAGAGTATCAATATCCGATATTTTGCCGCTTTCTTCCAAAGCGCCGGCAACGGTTCTGTCATAAACCGATTTACCGTCCGCTTCTTTTGACAAAGCGTTTTCTTCCAGATGCAGTCCCCTTCCCGCAAAATTTCCCGTCATAAACGTTTGTCGGATCAAACGGTCGGCAGCCTTCATAAAGACCTCCGGTTCTTTAATCTGATCCAATGGCAGCTCAGGATCCAAGCCTTCCAGATTTTTAATTCCCAATTCTTCCGGCGTATGGTGTATCAAAGCGGTAAACAATTCCAAATCCTGTCTGGAAACGGTATGTGAAGGCAGTTGTCCGCCGAACTCCATATTGCCGCCGACCCGACTGACGCCGCGGAAATCGGAACCGCATCCCCGATAGTTATAGCTGTGCTCATGCAAAGCCGATAATTTTTCATCTTCTCCGAACGTGCGGTCATCTTTCTTTAAATTTTCTATAACGATCAGACCGCTTTTCTGAGCATCTTCCTTCAACTTCCATCCGCTGATTTCCTGCTGAACAACCTTAGCCGCATCAAAACCATTTTGCTCAATTGTTTTCAGATTTCTTTCAATTTCATCTTTTTGCCATTCATACTGCACACAGTGAGCCAAACGATTGCTCAAATGCGCGATTTTTTCAGGTTCCGCGCCGGCAATGCAAGCGGCCTGCAGAGCAGCTGAAACGGCATAAAAATCCTTGGATTCCTCAGCACCGTCACGCAAAGCGGCCAAATAAACGACCTTTGCCGTTTCCTCCGCCCGCTTTTTATTCCCCGATTCAAGATTGGCATGAACGGCTTGAAGCCCTATAAACGGATCCAGAGTTTCTTTAAACCCGTTCTCATACATTTTTGTTGCTTCGGCCTGTTTTCCCTCTGCGACCAAACATTTAGCGGCAATTCCGTAAGCGATGCTGCTGTTTTTTTCAACATACATCAAATGATCGCAGATTCTGGCAGCCATTGCGCGATCTTTTTTCACAAGCTCGGGAGAACGCCCCTCTTCAAAGGAACGCTGATAATAAGCCCCGGCCAATTGTTCGCGCACCATAGGCGCAGACCGAAAATCCCTGCTGTCCGTTTTGGTATAAACTTCTATCATCTTATCGTACGCCCCCAAATCACGATAAGACGCGAACAGCTGCATTACTTCCGTAGAATCACGTCTGTTAAACCCTTTTTCATTCAGGATTTTATCCAAACACTCGATTTTTTCTTCTCTGGAACGATATCTGGGATTTTCCACGCCCCTTGTATCCGCCGGATCCGTTTTGACCATAGCCTCATCTATGCGCGCCGTAAAATCGCGTCTTTTTTTCGTAATTTTGCGATTATGTTTTTTACGATCGTTTCCGTCTTCGCCTAAAGCTTTGAAATCTTGTTTTTCATCGTTAAAAAAATCATGCGCCATAGAAAATCTCCTTACAGGCTTGAACATATTTATATTAATGTATCAAATATCAAAACGGCGAGTCAACAAAATTAGACAAAAAAACCTCTTGAAAAAACCTTGTTTTCCCTTTGTTTTTTGCCAAAGTTTTCCTTGACTATTCAGATGATGTCATTTAATTGTAATAATGGTTTAAAAGTGATTGTCTTGCGCTTTATCTGTCATTATTGACAAAACAATTTTTCGACCCCGAAAACAGTGTTCAGATTTTCCTTTTATTCCTTGCAACTTTTGTTGTTTTTCAATGATAGAGGCTTTTCAATGGATGCTTACACACAATCACGCCAACAGCTTTTAGACCAGATGGGAGTCCAAGAACAAAAAGGACTTTCTGAAGAGCAAGCTGTTGATAACGCCGTGCGTTTCGGTATAAATCAATTGTCTCGTCCGGCACCGGAATCTCTTTTGAAAAAAATTTGTGCCAGCATGACCGAACCGATGATTCTTATGCTGATTGTTGCGGCAATTATTGCTTTCGGCGTGAATTATTTGCGCGGATTGAACGGCGGAGAAACAGAATATATAGAATGTATCGGCATCGTTGTCGCCGTCATTTTATCTGTTTCGATTTCCCTGATCATGGAAGGAAAAAGCGCCAAAGCTTTCGAAGCTTTAAACAAGATAAAGGATGATATTCCGGCTAAAGTTATGCGCAACGGCATCGTTCGCCTGATCAACCAAAAAGACATCGTCGTCGGAGACATTGTTTACTTGGAAACCGGCGCTAAAATACCGGCTGACGGACGTTTATTGGACAGCATTGACCTGCGTGTGGAAGAAGCCTCTTTAACAGGGGAAAGCGAAGCTGTCAAAAAGGATGCGGAAGCGATCTTTACAGACCCGAAAACGCCATTGGCCGAAAGAAAAAATATGCTGTATTCCGGCACATTTGTCACTGCCGGATCGGGCAGGATGATCGTTACGGCCGTCGGCAACGAAACGGAATTCGGTCAAATCGCGCGCGAACTTTCCGCTACCGAAAAAACGATGACGCCTTTACAGCAAAAACTGGCCAAATTAGGCAGCGTTATCGCTATATGGGGCATTTCTATGGCCGTTTTTGCTTTTCTGCTCCAACTCGGAATGTTTTTATCCGCCGGCACAGCCAATCTGGATAATATTTCCGAAGCCTTTATCACCAGCATTGTTTTGATCGTCGCCGCCGTTCCCGAAGGCTTGCCGACAACCGTTGCCATTTGTCTGGCGCTTAATATTATGAAAATGTCCAAAGAAAACGCTTTGGTCAAAAAAATGATCGCTTGTGAAACGATCGGCTGCATTAACGTTATCTGCTCGGATAAAACGGGAACGCTGACGGAAAACAAAATGACGGTACAGCAGGTTTGCGAACAGGGACAAATAAAAGCGCCCGAAGACGTGACGAACACAGATCTTTTATCTAACTTCTGCCTGAATTCGACCTCTGACATCGGCTTTGAAAACAACGCCTATACTTTTATCGGCAACCCGACCGAATGCGCTTTATTGGTTGCGGCCAACAAAGCCGGACAGGATTATTTGAAAATACGCAGATCTTACGGTTTGATTCATGTTTATCCGTTTTCTTCGGATACAAAGAATATGACAACAATCGTACGCAGTCAGGAAGGATATACCGTTTACACAAAAGGCAGTCCCGAAAAAATATTGGCTATGTGCTCGGTTTCTGAAGAAGAAAAAGAAAAATATCTGCAGCAAATTATCGCGTTTCAGGAAAAAGCATGCCGCGTTATCGGTTTCGCACATAAAACAATGGCCTCTTGTCCCGATGATTTCGCGGCAAACCGCGTGGAAATCGAAAGCGGCCTGACTTTTGACGGATTTACAGCGATAGCCGATCCTTTGCGAAAAGAAGTTTATGAAGCCGTCCGCCGCTGCCGTCAAGCCGGCATTGACATCAAAATGCTGACCGGCGACAACATCGTAACCGCCAAGGCGATCGCCAACGATCTGTCTTTGTTGGATGACGACCATATTGCTTTGGAAGCAAAAGACATTGACGCGCTAAACGATCAGGAATTAAGAGAACTCCTGCCAAAAATCAGAGTAATCGCCCGCAGTACCCCCGTTATAAAAATGCGTGTTGTCAAAACGCTGAAAGCAATGGATTGCGTCGTTGCCGTAACCGGCGACGGAATTAACGATGCACCGGCAATTAAAAACGCAGACATCGGTCTGGCAATGGGTATTTCGGGAACGGAAGTTTCAAAAGAAGCCAGCGATATCGTTTTGCTGGACGACTCGTTTTCCACAATTGTCAAAGCAATCCAATGGGGACGCGGCATTTATGAAAACTTCCAACGTTTCATTCTTTTTCAGCTGACCGTTAATTTATCTTCGGTAGTCGTTGTTTTAATCTCTTTGATAGCCGGCTACCCGACACCTTTTACGGCATTGCAATTACTGTGGGTAAACCTGATTATGGACGGTCCTCCCGCTTTAACGCTCAGCCTGGAACCGATCCGCAATTCTTTAATGAAGAACAAACCGACGCCCCGCAACGCGCATATTGTCACCAAGGAAATGTTGGCTCGCATTATCTTTAACGGCGTCTTTATTTCCGGAATTTTTATGTGGCAAACGTCATGCAATATTTTAGGCGGAACTCCCGAACAAAAGGGAACGATTTTATTTACTCTGTTTGTTTCTTTCCAACTGATGAACGCCTTTTGCTGCCGAGAATTGTCTCATGAAAGCATATTCAAACACTTTTTTGACAACAAACTGATGCTGATTGCTTTTATTGGAACTTTTCTGCTGCAATACGTTATCAGTCAATATGGCGGCTATATTTTCGGAACAGTTCCACTATCGGCAGAATTATGGAGTAAAATCTTAGCTTTATCGGCATCGGTCATTGTTGCTTCCGAATTTTTCAAAGTTCTGACCGTTATTTATCAAAAAATACATTCTGCCGACTCTAAATAGAACGTTTTGATATTATATTGAAAAAGCCGCTCTTTATTCAAAGAGCGGCTTTTTTGACCTTCAATCCTTATATCTTTTGTACAGATCATAATACCCGAATACCGTCAAAATCTTCAGAAACAGAAGCAAAAACATCGCGGAATACAAAGAATAAACATCAGCGGCAAGCCCGATCAAATAATACACCGCGGCCAAAAGCAAAGCACCGACAAGGGAAACGATAGACCCCATAGTTGCGCGCTGTTCCTGCGTAAATTCCGTTTGAAATAAAGCAGACCCAGCCGTCTCAGAAATGCCATGAAACAAATTGACAAATGACATTATAAACGGCGTAGCAAACATATTCAAAACAATCGCCGCCAGATCGATTAAAAACATTAAAAGACTTGAAACCATTAATGTTTTTAAAAATCCCAGTTTTCTGAAACATGGCGCTATTGCATAGCTGATAATTCCCGTCGTTTGTTTAATAATACGAACGACACTCACCGCCCAAACCGGAATCAGTGCGTTAAAGTAAGCGCTTTCAAAAGAATATGTCGTCCACCCGCATGCTTTCTGAAACATCTTTATAAAAGCAAAATACCTTAGTTTTTTATTCTGAATCAGCGCATTCCAAGAATTTTTAAAATGTTTTAAAGACGATATTTGTTTTTTCTTTTCTGATCTTTTCGGTTCGACAAAGCCTAAAACAATAAACAACTGAAAAAAAACAACGCCAAACGAAACCCAAGCCAATGTGTTTAAAGAATAAAAATACGTTATGACGGCAGCGATCACAGCACCGGCAGCCAAACCGATCTGGCCAAACATTTTGCTCCTTGAAAAAACAAGGTCGTACTCGTTTTCTTTTCCTAATTCCCGCATTGTTTCATAAAGCAGCGCCTCACTCGTTCCTGATTCAAACGCATCGGCAATTCCGCGACTGACCGCTCCGATAAAGAGCAGCGACGGCATCATCAGATTGCCCGCAATTGAAAAAAGAAGCAGTCCGAACAAAGAAAAGACGGCATACAAAATTAACGTATATCTTCGTCCGACCTTATCGGAAATCACACCGGTCGGCACTTCCGACAGACTTTGAGAAACGGTTGTAATGGAAAAAACGCCCAAAGCAGAAGCATACGAACCGGTTATTTGCTGAAAATAGACAACGGCTAAAGCCAATAATGGCCACAAACTCCCAAAGAAACCGCTAAGCTTAAACAACAAAATATTACGTTCTATTTTCATTATCTTATTCCGTCGTTAACAGACTTTAATAAGTATCATAATTTACAAAATATCAAAAAAGGCGCTGCCTTTCATCAATTAATGACGTTTCATTGCTTCGATAAAAAAATCTTTATTATCATAATTTCATCAATCCAGAATCAATCAAGACGACGTGATTCTGCATCATCATAATTTAATCGGCGCATCAGGTTGGAAAAGTTTAAAAGAAGCATTAAACATCCTGAATAAATTGCCGTTCACCGATATTCAGAAACACAAAAAGAATCTTCATATTTCCAGCCCGCAAACATCTTTGATTAAAAGAATTTTGAATGCGCGCAAAAGCTGGTGGCCATTCGGAAATAAATATTCAAAATAAAAAATATCCGCTGTATATCAACAAAAAAGAACCTATTTTTAATCGCTGAACAAATTCAGAAAGCGTCCCGTTTCTTCAACTGGCAGAATTTTTTTGATTCTGGAAGAAGATAGAAAAAGAGCCGTTAAAAAAAACAGTCTATTCAGTAATAGAAGTTTTTATGGGACAGATGCCTAAGACAAACTTTTTGTTTTTAACGTTTTCTATATTCAGATCGATTTAATCTCGTCGTCAAATCCCCCGAATTGGCACGACAATATTTTTGTATTAGCTTTGTTTTTCCGCCCTTCGTGCAAGGCTTCCGACTTTGAAAGATTATGAACGGCATAGTAGGAAAAGCCACTGTTATACAGCGTCATCGGAACACCTCCCTGTGGGGCGGAAGCCCCTCGAAAAGAGGGACGGGGAGAGATTTTATTAGCAGGTTTATTAGCAGTAAGTTTTTGAACTGTCTGAAAAAAACAAAAGAACCTATTGAAAACAATAGATTCTTTATAAAAATGGCGGAGAGAAAGGGAT
>CALDOX010000007.1:0-7525 GCA_937912005.1 uncultured Alphaproteobacteria bacterium | reverse complement strand
CTATGTCCGCCGAAGCCTACGGCGATATTTTTATCTTTGTAACTTGAATATTTAAAATCCGATATGAAGGAATCCGACAATTTTAAATTGACGGACGAGGTCAAATTCAACGCGCCGTTTTCGTTCTCTATCAACGGATGCGTGACATAGCCGCTTGTCACATGCGTTTTGGCCTTTAAATCGAAATCCCGATATTGACCGCTTGATATTTTGTTGACCCCGTATATATACGAAACGCCGACGCGCGTTCCCGCGTGATTGATCGGAATGTTGTAATCGACGTACGGAGACGTTGAGGAGCGAGATTTGTTGAAAGCAACGGAAAAACGGTCCTGAAAACCGAATAACGTATCAGCCGTGGCCACCACGCCATGCCGTAACAATCCCGTGGTTTCCCGACCGAAGCTGTCCATCGAGGCGGACAAGTGGTACGGGAGTTTTTCTTTTGCGTTTAATGTGACATCCGTCGTCCCGTATTGTTTCCCCGGGGAAAGTTTTGCGGATAAAGAGACGCTTTTCGCATGACGGTTAAAGTGTTTCAAATCTTTTTCCATCGTTCGCAAATCAAGAACGTCGCCGGTTTCGCAGCTGAATCCGGATTTTAAAAACCATTCCCGGTTAAAGCTGTTCCCTTCGACCGTGATGTCGCCGATTCTGGCTTCCATCAACTCTATTTTAAGGACGCCGTCTTTTAATTTGCTGTCGGCAATAAAAGCGCGGGCCGTTATAATCCCTTTTTTTAGATATTGAGCATTGATTACTTTGATAAAATTGTTCAAATCCTCTTCCGTCGCCTTTTTCCCTTCAAGCAACGACTTGAATTTTGAAATTTCCGCTTCGGAAAAGAAGGAGGATTCCGTAAATTCGATGGTCTTTATGCGAACGGACAACCCGCCTTTTTTCGTTCTGGCGGGCAGCGTTATTTCTTCCTCGGGGATTTCTGTTTTTTCGTCTGTGTCGTACTTTTCCGTTTCGCGCACGTTTTCCAAAGTTTCGTAATACTTTTTTGTCTGCCGGATATCCGTGTTGCTGCCGGGGGATTCGTTGGGCGCGACCAGATTTTTGTTGATATCCGGAATTCCCGTTTGAGCCTCTGCAATCGCGGTTGCACAACCTGTTACAGATAACGTTAATCCTGCCAATAACGGGAATAAAAGCGTTTTGTTCAAAAGCTGCCTCATATACATATGTTTTAGAGATAGATTTTTTTCGATGATTAGTCAATCGGAATGACTTGAATTTTAATAAATTAAAGACATAATACCCAATAGGATGGTTGGTTTGTATCTATCGAGATTACGATGAAGAGAAAAACTAAGCGCATCATTGCGGCGTGGTTGGAACTGGATCTTTTTTTATCCAGTTGCTGTCCGACTTTTGTGTGGGCAGCGGAAATCTCTCAAATCGGCGCTCCGTTTCAAACAAACACCGATATTACATACAACAACAATATCACCAACATTTCGACGACGACGACAAATCAGGCGGGAACCGTCGGTATAAACACGTTCGGGAAGTTCAACGTTACTCAGGGCGATATTGTCAACTTCAATCTGATCAACAATCAAAGCAAACTCGCCAACCTGATTTTCGACAGTTCGGCGTCCCAGATCAACGGCATCGTCAATTCCTATATGAACGGGCAGATCGGCGGCGACGTTCTGTTCGCCAATCCGAACGGCTTTGTCGTCGGCGCGGCGGGCGTGTTCAACGTCGGTTCGCTGACGCTGATCACGCCGACCGAAGATTTTATGAAAAGCCTGTTCAGCGGCAACGCGAATAATCCGACGGTCGTCAATGACAAATTAAACAGCCTGATCACCTTTAATATGAACGGTTCCGACTATTTATTACTCGGAGGCGGGAGTGATACGGCCATTAAATTGCAGCCGGCAAGCGTCACTGTCGACGGCAAAATCAATTCCGGTTCCGGCATCGCCATTCTTACGGGCGGCGGCGGCGAGAACGGCGGAAGTACAAGAAACATAAGCATTAACAACGGCGCGGAACTGAACGCCAATATGAATTTCCATGTTGACGGTAACACGGTTACTGCAACACCGAAAGCCCCTGCAAACGTAATTCCGACTCCAACAGAAATCACATCTGTCAACGGTAACATTACAAAAAAACAGTATAAACTGGCGATGGACGGCGGCAACGGCATTGTCATCGTTTCGCAAAACATGAAACAGGATCGGGATTATTTAAGCGCGATCGTCAATCTGGACGGTAAAGCGGACGCCAACGGCGGGGACGTGTTGGTTCAGACGGAAATCTACAATATTGACAAAGCGGAAGATGAATCGACATCCCTGATCAATGTGAAACAGCACGCCGATATCCGCGGTAACGACACGACGTTCAACGCCATAGCCAAGGTAAAAGAACTGGATCACAACGTCATCGGTTTGGGCGGAAGCGACAATTCTTGGTATAATAAGCTTAATCCCGCGGAATGGCTGAATGCGTTGGTTGAAGATTTCGTTCATCTGGGCGACCTTAAAACCGAAGTGACGATCGAAAACGGCGCGACGATCAACGCGACCCGCGACGTGAATGTCAACGCCGTATCGCTGTTGCCCCTTTCGGCAACTTCCAGAATGGAAACGCTTGCGTTCGGGTTTACCAATTTCGATGCGGTGACGGAAGCGAGGGTTCAATCCGGCGCGCACATAACGGCCGGCGGCGACCTGAACGTTGTCGCCGTGACGGATTTCAACATGTCGAATCAGACCTTGGCGACCAGCGTGTTGGAAGTTATCGCGGATACGGTGCAACATTCGTTCGGGCATTACGGCGCTTACGCGATTTCGTTAAGCCTGATCGATGTGGCCAACAGAGCCGTTATCGAACGGGGCGCGGACCTTGATGTGACCGACGATATAAGCGTGGTCGCGAGTATGCTTCGTAATTATACGGGCGTTACCAAAAACGGCATGCTCCCTATTATCGACAGGAACAGAGGCTCCGCGGGCATCGGCATCGGCATCAATATCTTGTCCGCCGAAAACGACGCCATAATGAACGCCGATGCGACAATTGCCGGTTCGTTGATCGTCAACGCGGATTACAGCGGAAATCTGAAATCCACGGTCAGCGCGACATCCGCCGCGCCCGGGGAAGACGGCAACTTCGGTCTGATCGGCAGGATCGTCGGCAGAGTTTTCGGCGGACTCGCCGACAGCAACAATGTGGATATTTCGTCTTTGGGATTAAAGGGCGCGGATCGTGCCGATGCCGTTTTTAACAGCATTGAAATCGCCGGCGCCATCGCCGTTTCCGTCGACGACGTGGAAAACAGCGCTTTGATCGGCGACAGCGAGCATGATGTAAAGCCGAGCATCTCAGCCAAAAATGTCATTCTGAATGCCACGTTACGGGATTACAAAAGCTCCACAAACGCTTCCACCGACGCCGAAAACGGCGAAACGTCCATGGCGGGGGCGGTGGCCGTCAATATCAAAAATTTGGATTCGAAAGCCGAGTTGTACGGCAACCTGGCGCTGTCCGGCGGCATAGAGGAGTCGTTTTCGGTGACCCAATCCTCTATGCCGTGGGATTTGGATTCACAAACCTTAGGTCATTCTTATACATATACGCCCGCTTTGATCATTTATTCAAAAACCGATATTCAGCATCCCGAAGGGGTCGTGGATTGGTTTAAGGATTTAGGACATTACTTCAATTTCGCGGATGATATTTCGAAAAACGCGGATGTGAAGTCCGTCGATTCAAGCAATGTCGGCGATTATCTGAATCAATACGGCATGAGCGACGATTTCCAGACCGATCTGGATAATGCCGGCAGTCTTACGAACATATTGAACGTCGTCAACTTCAACGATTTGGGCGTCAGCGGCTTGTTCAACACGTTCGCATCGTCGCAGGCGAACGCGAAAGCGCAGGAAGGAAAAACAAGCGCCTGGGGCGGTGCCGTTACCGTTTCCGTATCCAATGCGAGTTCCAATGCCGAACTTGTGGACGGTTCGAATGTCACATTATCGGGAATTAGTCAGGAACCGGATCCGCAAAATGCGTTTGATATTTTAATTATGTCGGATTCCGTCAATGAAATTTGGGACGGCGCCGTTCTGATGTCGATATTCAATCTCTCCGGCGCATTTGGCGGTATGACCGCAAGAGACGGCGATTCCACGGGCGGTAGCATTTCGGTTCAGGTCGCCAACATAGACTCGACGGCGAAAATAGGTGAAAACGTCAGTATCAACGGATCCTCATCCTCCAAGGGCGACGTATCCGTCATCGCAAAAGAAGACGGGGATTACGTCAACATCGGAAACGGAAGTGCCACCGCCGACGAATCCGGATTGGGCGGCGTTATCGTCGTTTCCGCCGTCGCGGGCGGGGAAACGAAAGCGTCCGTCGGCGAAAACGCGAATATTTCGGCAAAGAACGTTAATGTCAGCGCCGATAAGGACGATTTGCTCGTTCACGGGGTTTTTTCTTTCACCAATTCGCGGAATTCAAAGAGCTTCGGCGCCTCGGCGATCGGTATCAGCGACACCGTGGAAGCTTATATAGCGGGCAATGTCACTACCGAAGACAATGTTACCGTCGCCGCCAATTACGACAAGCTTTTCGTCAACGCCGAAATCAACGCGGGCCTCGGAAAAGCTCCTTCGCCAAACGAGGAACAGGGAAACACCGACAATGATCTTGAGCCGAAAGACGCTCAGGACAACGGCATGATGTTTGAATTGCAGGATTTCAACGAGGCGGCCAGAGAACAAAATTTGAACGTTCTGAACAACGCCGGGGAAGTCGCCGATATCGTCGATCAGGCGCGGGGTGCCGTTGAAAACATAGGCGGCGATGAAAACAACGAAAGCGGCACTTCGGCTTACGCGGGGAATATCCTCATAAACGTCGCGGACAGCGTTGTTAAAGCCTATATCAAGGACGGTGCGACGGTTTCCTCCGACGCAGATGTTACGGTCGATGCGACTTCGTCGGATAAAAGCATCGAAGTCGGAAGTATTCTTACCCTCAACGGCAACACGGGCGGCGGCGGAACGGCCACGTTCAATCTGAATATGAACGATATTCAGGCGTACATCGGCGCCGCCGTCGTCGATGCCGCACGAAACGTCAGCGTTAATGCCGCAGAGAACAATTCGATCATTGCCGTATCCGCCGGTATCGCTCAGGCGAAAGACAGCTCGGGCGCCGGCGCCGTATCGTTGGATATTCAGAAAAACAAAGTCGAAGCGGCTATCAAAGACGGCGCTGAAATCAATACCATTAAAGATAATGATAATCAGTCGGTCAGCGTTAAGGCCGAATTTAAAAACAATCTGATAAAAGCGGTCGGCGCCTTGTCCGTTCAGGCGGGCGGAAGCGGCGAAAACGGCGGAGCGAAGGGCGCGACGATCGACGGCGACATCGCGGTCAATACCGTGAACGCTTATATCAAAGGCGCCGAAGTGAACGCCTCCGAGAATCTTTCCGTGACGGCAACGCAGGAAACGAAAATCCTCGATATCAGTGCGGCGGGCGCGGTTTCGACAAGCGGAAGCGCTTATGACGGCACGATCGCCCTTTATGTTTCAAACGGCGACACGAACGCGTATGTCGAAAACACGGACATCAATCGAACCGACGGCAGAATAAACAAAGGCGTCGATACATCGGTCAAAGCCGAAAACAAGTACGACACCATTACCGTGACCGGCACGATTGCGGGCGGAAAATCCAATGCCGCCGGCGGTTCTTTGCGGGTCGACTGGATCGCGGATGAAATCAATTCCTATGTCAAAGATTCAAACATTGATACAACGGGGTCTTTGACGTTAACAAACGACAGCGTGTTGGACAGCGTCGCCATCACCGTGGCGGGTGCTTTATCGACGGGGCAAAACGCTTTCAGCGGCGCGATAATGCTTGTCGTCGATGATACCGTTCAAAACAATTATATCGACAATTCGACGATTACCGCGCAGTCGGTAACGCTGGACAGCGATTCCCGGCTTAAAACGGTCGCCGTTACGGGCGGTCTGTCCGTATCCTTGGCGGCGAACGGTTTGACGGTCGGCGGTTCGATTTATACCGCCGTCGCCGCTAACGATATCGACACTTATATTAAAAATTCAGATGTCGCTTCGACGAACGACATCGTTCTGGCGACCGATTTCGACATTGATACCACAAGCGTGATCATCGCGGGATCGGGCGGACAAGGTCTTGCCGTTTCGGGCGCGATCAGCACGGTGATAAACAATTCGAATTCCGGCACGCGCATTTTCTCCGAAAGCGGGAAAAAGAACAACATCTCGTCTTCAACCGGTAAAGTGAAACTTTCCGGCGCGAATGATGTCGATATAGACACCATCAACGGCAGTATCGCCGTTTCTTTGGGTGCTGCTTCCATCGGCGGTTCGATATACACCGTCGTGGATAACAACGATTTGTACGCCGGTATGGAAGGCGTCAATGTCAGCGCGAACGGCGATGTCGATGTCGGTGCGTCTTCCGAGGAGTCCGTCATGTCGATATCCGTCGGCGGTTCGGGCGGAAGCGGATTGGCTGTCGCGGGCTCGGTCAATACGATGGTGGCGGCATCCGACATTGACGCTTACATAAAAGATTCCGTTGTCGAATCAAGCACCGGCGACGTGAAAGTCGGCGCAAACGGCGATTCAACGATCACCGGAGGAACGGGCGCCGTCAGCATTTCTTTATCCGGAGCGGCCATCGGCGCGTCGATCGTTACGGGTGTTATTAACAACGCCGTTACCGCGCATATCGAGGATTCAAAAGTAACCGCAGGGCATGATGTCATCGTTTCCGCGACGGCCGATGAATCGATCGGAAAAGAGAACGCGCCCTTCATTACCATTGCGGGTGGTTTCGCACCGGGCGTCGGAGTGGACGGCGTCATCAACACGATGGTTATCAGCAGCACCGCCGACGCGCGCATCACGGGGATGAAAACGATAGATGCCGCTCAATACGGCGTCACGGCGGGCAACAATGTCGAAATCAAGGCCGAAGGAACAGACACCCTGTATTTGGGGAACGGCACCGCCGGTATAGGTCTGGGTGTCGGGGTCGGGGGAACCGTCAATACCGTCGTTATTGATAAAGATGTTGCCGCGCAAGCCGAAAACACGAAAATAACCGCGACGGATATCAAGGCGAACGCAAAAGAGGAAGACGATTTCTTTGTCACTTCCGTTGCGGCCGCCGGATCGGCCGCCGTCGCCGTCGGAGGGGTCGTCGACACCAATGTCGTTACCTCCGAGGTCAAAGCGGGAATAAAGAACTCCGTCCTGAACGCAACGGGCGACATTGAAGTGAAATCCGATACGACGGCCGATATGCGGGTGATTACGGGTGCCGTCGGGGGTGCGGGCGTCGTCGGTGTCGGTGCGTCCGCCGCAAACAACGTCATTAAATACAGCGTCGCTGCTTATCTGGACAGTGTTACGGCACAATTCGACGAATTGGATGTCAATGCAAACGCGGAAAGCATATATAAGGTTTCCACCGTTTCGGGCGGCTT
>CALDOX010000006.1:0-6971 GCA_937912005.1 uncultured Alphaproteobacteria bacterium | reverse complement strand
CCTTGCCGACGACGAAATCATGATGCGCGACAACAACTCGTCCGGCTTTAATTTCAGGTTCATATCGCACACGGACAGAATATCGAAGCACGGTTTGGGCATGGCCGTGGACATCAACACGCTGTACAATCCGTATCACAAAATCGTGAAGAACGAGGACGGTTCCGAAGCGGAGTTAATAGAACCCGCCACGGGGGCGCCTTATCTGGACCGGACAAAGGATTTCGATTATAAAATCGAAAAAGGCGACCTGTGTTACACGCTTTTTACCGAAAAAGGGTTCGTGTGGGGCGGCGATTGGTCGGACCGGAAGGATTACCAGCATTTCGAGGTCCCCGCGGAAATCGCGGAAAAGTATTCCGCGCTGTATTCGCAATCGCGGGAAAAATAAAACGGAAGCTTTTTCGCGCCGTCAGGAATCGGATTTGATTCCGTTGCACTTTCGGCACAGCATTTGACAGTTATCCGCCGTCGTTTTGCCTCCCTTTGACCACGGAACGATATGGTCGCCCTCCATTTGTTCAAACTCGAAATGCTGTCCGCATTTTTTACAGAAACCGTTTTGCCGTTCGTAGGCTTCGCGTTTCATTTTGTCGGTAAAGGCGCGCAGGTTCAACTTGCGTTCCTCGCCCGAAAGCAGATATTCGTATATGCCTTTTTTATTGGTAACCTCCTCGTCTTCCATCAACTCTTTAAGACGGCTTTCCAACGCTTTTGAATCATAGTTTGCATTGCCGTATTGATTAAACAGATTGCCCCAGTCAAGACCTTTCATTTCCTTGCGATAAACTGGAAAAACGGCTTTAACCCAAGCGATGACGTTTTGAAAATAAAGCCACAATTCGTTGGCGTTCGGGGCGGATTTGTGTTTGTCCATATAATCTTCGATTTTCCCGTCGCCGATCCATTTCAACGCCGTTTCCAGATAGTCCTGACGAATGGTCGAACCGTTCATATATTTGCTTGCCAAACCGTAAGCCGCGCAATTCGTTTTGCTGAAATGACGTTTCGCGTCCGTCAGCCACGCGCCCGTATACGTCGCGTTGCGCAATTCCTGTTCCGTCAGCTTTTCCCCCGCGATGTTGATCGTTTTGAACCAGTCGAGTTTTTCCTTGTCGTTCCCCTCGCAGACATAAATCATCAGTTTGTAGTCAAGAATACGTTTTTTTTCCGTTTCCGTCAGGCTGGCAAAACTCATATTGTCAATGCTGAACGCGTTATCGACGTATTGGCACAAACTCAACGTTCTTTGCTGTCCGTCCAGAATTTCAAACGTGCCGTCGTCGTTTTTCGCCCAATACATCACGTTTAAGGGAAAATCTTTGTTGACCGTTTTGATGACGGCTTGCCGTTCTTTGTCGTTATAGATGAATTCGCGCTGATATTTCGGGCGGACGTTCAATTTGCCGCCATAGGCGAAAACGCCTTCCTCTTCGCTGTCTTTGTATCCGTCGCAAATTTCACGGACGGGGATTTCGTGCAATTCGATTTTCATTGTTTTTTCCTCTTTTGAATAAAAAGTCGTTTGTATTTTTTATTTCTGTTTACCATTGGTTGAGCCGTTCTACTTTTTTCGTCCCATAATCCGTTTGAAAAGCCTTTTCCCTCACTCTCTGTTGCTCCTAAAATTTCAAACTGATCTGGATTGTATTTATCCAAAAACGTGATCGGAACGCCCATCACGCCGTCATAATCCATCGGGATTTCATTTGTTTTATCAACATTGATTGCGTCGTAATTGTCATATTTCGGATATTCATCAGGAGAATATTTTTTATATAAAATCAATTCTTCGTGACGCTTGGTCGTTTCTATATTCGTAAACCAAACAACACCTGAAACTCGGATACATCCTTGTTGATGAGAAGTTGCCGAAGCATAATCTTCATAATTTGCAATAAAAAATGCCGCTCCTCCCTTAAAACCATATCCGAGCCACAAGAGATTATCCTTAATTAGCGGAAAAATCTCTCTGTAAGTAATAGCGTTTTGATGACCGACAATTATAAATTTCTTTTCATACTCAACCAACTGAGCAACATATTCCCGAAACAGGGAAAACGGCGGATTGGTAACGACAATATCGGATTGTCGCAACAAATCGACACATTCTTTCGACCGGAAATCCCCGTTGCCCTGTAAAACCGTCAATACGTTCTTGTTATTTTTCAACAGAATTTCGACGTCCGCCAATCCCGTCGCCCCGTTTCCCGTTTCGTCCTTGACTTCGGTGATTTCGATTTTAAACGCCTGCTTGCCGTTCAATCTGTCAAAAAGCGGCAATTCCTTTCCCATAACCGGCGAACCGGAATAACAGGTCGCAATCAGCTTTTTCAGCTTCAAAAAATTGAAGTTCATCGCGAAATATTTAAAGAAATTGCTTTCATACGGGTCGTCGCAGTTGCAAAAAACGACCTTGCCCCTGAAATGTTCGCGATAATGGTAAAGTTCCTTTTCGATATCCGAAAGTTGCGTGTAAAATTCGTCTTTTTTGTTTCGTTTTGCTTGTTGTAATCGGGTGTTTCCCGTGGATTGAACCATAAAAATCTCCAATTCCGCCTGAAATCAGGCGGATCGGAGAGTTCAGAATCATTTCCACAGAGATGACGTTTTGACCTTTAAAGCGACCGATATAAACCGGGGCTTCTGAACATACGCCAAAACCTCCCCGACCCATAACGGAAATCGGGGATACGATCCCTCTGCGCCATACGCAAAAGGGTTATACGGCGTTCATATCAAACACCGCTGTGGAAAGAGCTTCTGACGGCTCCGAACCTGTCTGTTTCAGGCTCTAAACGCGGGCGACCCCATGTCCCCCGCACCTGACTAAAAGGATATAAACAGACTGCTATAAAATCAAGCACAAAGGGATTTTCTTATTGACAGCCTAATTCTGAAACATACAATGTCTTTATGTTCTGCTAAGGAGGCTCTATGACAAAAATAATTTCAATGTTTAACCATAAAGGGGGTGTCGCCAAAACAACAGACGCCTACAATATTGCTTGGGCATTAACAGAAAAAGGAAAAAAAACCTTGCTTGTAGATGCGGATTCTCAATGCAATTTAACTATGGCATTTTTAGGTGAAAGATTTGACGATTATTATGAAGACGATAATACAAAAAACAATAATTTAAAAGATGCTTTGAGCTCTGCTTTTGGCGGAAGCCCAGAGCCAATAAAAAATATAATTTGTCCAAGACATGAAATAAATAATAGTCTTTTTATACTCCCTGGTCATATGGACTTATCTTCTTACGACCCCCAACTTAACCTATCATTAACCACAAGCACTACTTTAACCGTTCTTCAAAATCTTCCTGGTGCTTTTTATAAATTAATAATGGAGTGTTCGCAAGATAACAATATTGATTACGTTATTGTTGACTTAAATCCGAGTTTGAGTTCAATCAATCAGGTCCTTTTTATGTCATCAGACGGCTTTATCATTCCAACAAATCCTGATCCTTTTTCAATTATGGCTCTTACAACTTTGAAAACTATTCTACCCCGTTGGAAAAAAGATGCTATCAATTTAAGTTCTCAAACTAAAACTGCTTCATACCCTTTACCTGCTAAAGATATGTTTTTCATCGGAGAAATCATTTCTCGATTTAATGTTAGATATGAAAAACCTGCTACATATTTTTCAGAAAAAATTAGTAAGATTAAAGCAAATATAAATACAGATTTAGTCTGCATCTTCAAACAAAATAAAATGATTGCCCCAACAGATAATCGCACGGAGTTTTGTCTTGCTGAAATAAAAGAATTTGGAGGATTACAGCAAATAGCGAGTAATAAACCTATTATTGCTCTTGACGATAACGATGATTTAAGAAGTGGAATTGTCAAAGAAAACAATAAAACAAGCATATCTCAGTTTAGAGAACAATTTCTTAATATTGCAGAAACGATAATAAATATTCTTCATTAACATGGAAAATACAAGGAAGACATTTTTAGAATCTATTGACGATACAAGTAAAATACTTGTTTTATACGATTATCTTGAAAGAAATCATTTTAATCTAATCGATTATTCCGATCTTTTAAGATGGCTTTGGGTTCAATCTTTATCGGTATTAGATAAGTTTATACATGATATAGCTCTAAATGAAATGGTTAGTCAGTTTTTATGCAATGAAGAACCAACTGGAAAACTTAAAGCTTTCAAATTTACAGCTGATCAAGTTAGAAATATTGTAAATACGACAGATTTGTCTGAACGTGAAAAGATTGTTCGATTCATTTTTTCTGAACGAAATAATTATGAAGCGTACCAAGATCCAGATAAAATTTGTGATGCACTTTCTTACATTTGGGAAGAGAAGCATAAATTACAGAAAATTTCTTTAAAAATGGGATTGACAGAAGATTATGTTAAAACAAAACTTAAGAATATAGTTTCTCGAAGAAATCAGATTGCACATCAAAATGATATGCAATCATATAATTTTGAAAAAATGGATATCGACAAGGAAGCTGTGAAAGATGTTATTACTTTTATAAAAGATTTTGGAGAATCCGTTTATAAATGTATTACTGAAATATAATTGTTATTATTTTTCTAAATCATATACGGTTTTATTGTATCAGTCTATCATTCCATTTATATACATTATAGAGAAACCAACTTTTTTATGCAGTTAAAATCTCACTCGTGATGTCCTTGAACATCTCCGCGCCCCACAAATCCAACTTTTATGCCCTATTTCCTCCGGTTAGTGTTATCCGAACAAACTATCCGGAGGAAATCAACAACTTTGTCGTTCCATTTCCAACAGCGCCGCCTTTTTATCGACGCCGGCGGCATAGCCCGTCAAAGCCCCGCCCGCGCCGACGACGCGGTGGCACGGAACGATAAGGCATACGGGGTTGCGTCCCGCCGCGCCCCCGACCGCCCGCGCGGCCACGCGTTTTACGCCCTTTCGTCCGGCGATTTTCGCGGCGATTTCCCCGTACGTCATCGTTTGTCCGTACGGAATCGTCATCATGATTTCCCGAACCGCTTTGGCGAACGGCGTTTCGTTCTTTATCGACAACGGCGGGGTAAATTCGGGCGCCCTTCCCCCGAAATAAACGTCAAGCCACGCCATCGTCCGCGCGAAAACCGGCAAATCCGTTTTTATGACGGCATCGGGTGCCTCGACGCCTCGTTTTTCCCCGTCGAACCGCAATCCCGTCAGCGCCGTCCCGTCGGAAATCAGCGTCATCGGCCCCAGCGGCGATCGATACCGGCACACGTATTCCGTCATGCGTTTTCATCCCCCTTGCCGCGCCAAGATTATCACAACCGAAAACTTTTGCGTAGGTTTTACGCGTTTTTTATGCGTTCAAACGCTTGATATTTCAAAAAAAACAAGGCATGATAATAGAAATTTCAATCGTTTGCGACAAAGGAGCTTTTTATGGATTCCATCAATTTAGGTCATGCCAGAAAACAAACCCTCGCCCTTGTTCTTGCCGGCGGCAAAGGGTCCCGTTTGAAAAACCTGACGGGCGGACAGGCGAAACCCGCCGTCCCGTTCGGCGGAAAGTTCCGCATCATCGATTTCCCGCTGTCGAACTGCATCAACTCCGGCATCCGCCGCATGTGCGTGCTGACGCAATACAAGGCGCACACGCTGATTAAGCATATCCAGCAGGGATGGAGCTTTTTACAGCCCGAATTGAACGAATTCGTCGAAATCTGGCCGGCGCAGCAGCAAACGTCCGACGAGGTGTGGTATCAGGGCACCGCCGACGCCGTTTATCAGAACGTCGAAACCATCCGCCGCCATCATCCGAAATACATTTTGATTTTGGCGGGCGACCACATTTACAAACAGGACTATTCGCAAATGTTGCGCGAACACATCGAAAAAGGCGCGAAGGCGACCGTTTCGTGCATCGAGGTCCCGTTGGAAACCGCCCACGCGTTCGGCATCGTCGACGCGGACAAGGACGGCAACATCGTCAAATTCGTCGAAAAGCCGAAAAATCCGCCGTCGATTCCCGGCAATCCCGACCGCTCTTTCGCCAGCATGGGCATTTACATTTTCGACGCCGATTTCCTGATCGATTTACTGGAAAAGGACGCCGTCAAAAAAGATTCCTCGCACGATTTCGGCAAAGACTTGCTCCCCTCGCTGATAGGGAAAGTCAAAATCATCGCCCACCGTTTCCAGGACAGCTGCGTTTTCAACAAAACGGACGAAGCGTACTGGCGCGACGTCGGAACCATCGACGCGTATTGGGAAGCAAACCTTGATTTGACGAACGTCGTGCCCGATTTGGACCTGTACGATTCCAAATGGCCCATCTGGACGTTCCAGGAACAGCATCCGGCGGCGAAGTTCGTTTTTGAAAACGAATTGCGCACCGGCATGGCGGTCAAATCGCTGGTGTCGGCGGGGTGCATCATTTCCGGCGGCACGGTGCGCCACTCCCTGCTGTTTTCGGCCGTGCGCGTCCATTCGTTCTCGCTGATAGAGGACGCCGTCGTCCTGCCGCATTGCGTCATCAACCGCCACGCCCGCATCCACAAGGCCGTTTTGGCCGAAGGTTGCGAGATTCCGCGCGGGTTGGTCATCGGCGAAAATCCGGAAGAGGACGCGAAGCGTTTTTACGTTTCCGAAAAAGGCGTCGTTCTGGTCACGCCGGACATGCTGGCCAAACTGCCGAAGCTGGAATACAACGATTAAAAGTTTTTCCTTAACGAAAAAGGGCTTCTCTTGCGAAGCCCTTTTTTGTTATACTGAACCGTCGTTTTTGACGGGGGATTTTATGATTGCGAAAATACGGTCGGCTATCAACGCTTTTTTTAAATGGATAAAATGGCCCGTCGCCGTTTGCATGATTTTAAGCGTGCCGGCAACCGTGCAGTCGTTTCAGCACTATGTCAAAAAATACGTCAACAACACCGAAGGTCTGCTTTATTTCGCGGGCGGCGTCGCGTTTTTGCTGGCCGTGCGGTATTTCACG
>CALDOX010000005.1:0-5625 GCA_937912005.1 uncultured Alphaproteobacteria bacterium | reverse complement strand
GGAAACGACGGACGTCGGCGGCACGATGCGTTTGGGCGCCTATCCGTGCGTTTTGACGAAAGACACGCTGGCGTCGCGGCTTTACGGCGGCAAAGACACGATTTTCGAACGCCACCGTCACCGTTACGAAGTCGATATGGACTATGTCGAACGTCTTGCGGAAAAGGGCATGATCGTTTCGGGCAAATCGCCGGACGGATTGCTGCCGGAAATCGTCGAATTGAAAAACCATCCGTTTTTCATCGCGGTTCAGTTCCATCCGGAATTCAAATCGCGGGCGTTTGACGCGCACCCGCTGTTCAAAGGTCTGGTCGAGGCAGCGTTGAAACAGGTGTCGCTGATATAAGGGAAAAACGTCACGCACATACAAAAGCGCGGGGGCGAATGCCGGCGTATTTTGCGACGCACGTCAAACCGGAAATCGGGATAACGGGCTTTTGCCTGCACGCTTTAAGGCACAGCTTTGCGTCAATGGCGGCGGCGTTAGGATATTCGGACAACATCATCGCGGGATTGTTGGGACATCACATCAATACGATTACGAACCGATACACGCACCTGACGGAAAAGGTAGTTGTTGACGCCGCCAACGTCGTCAGCGAAAAAATCGCGGAATTGATCGGAGCGTGAAAAAGGAAAATGCGGGGATAAAATCCCCGCATTTAATTTTGATTTGTTATCGTTTCAACAAGTTTTTTCATTGTGTATTCAAAATTTTTGCTAATCTCGCATTCCCAGATGACGACGACGTTCCAACCTTGATCCTGAAGCTGCCTTGAAACTTCCGCGAAGCGTTGTTTGTTGCGTTCGATTTTGTCTTTCCAGAAGTCGATGTTGGTTTTGGGAATGCGGGCCTTTTTGCAATTTTCGTGTCCGTGCCAAAAACAGCCGTGAACGAAGATGACCGTTTTGTATTTTTTCAGAACGATGTCCAGCCTTCGTGAATATAAAATACCACAAAGTGATAGCACGTCTATACTTATCTATGATATAGTCGACTAAAAGCTTTAACATAAAAACACATACGCATGGGAGTTTTTACATCATGTATCAAAATCAGAGCGACTTCATTGATTTTTTTGAAAAAACAATTAAAAATTTTGGCGGTGTAAAGCGTAACGTTCAAAAGTACAGATTAAGAAAAAATGTAAAGCAGTTGTCTTCTGATAACGCATCGTACTTCGGATGTATTAATGAAGGAGAAGAAGAATCAGGACCTTATTATGATCTGAGCGTTGTGATTTTTCCAAGCAATGAAGAAAATGATGCAGATGATCGCTGGATAATTTCTTTAGGTGTTGGAAGTTTAGGTTTCAAAAACGACTACAACATTGCTTCTTGGCCAGGAACCCGTCGTTTGTTTTTGAAATACTTGGATAATAACTCTTTCATAAAAAATGATTTTCTTGATATAGAAAGCTCCGATGGTTTTTCCTCTTTTTGTGAAATAAATAAAATTCCCGATACCCTTTTCAATGCAGCACAGAAATATGGAAAAGTGTTACTAACAGCCACATTGTTTGATCCTAATGACAAAGGAATAACACAAGAAATAATATCAAGATATCTTGCTCTATATGCCGATCTCCGAAAATGGCCATCAAATAATAATGAAAGGACGGCAGTTAGAAATGCAATAAAACTTGAACAGTCTTCTGTAGATGATGAACAGAAGATAAGAGACCTTCTCAAAACGAGAAAATTCGTTGTTCTGCAAGGTGCACCTGGGACAGGAAAAACACGATTAGCAAAAACAATTCCCTCTGAGAAAGATAAAGTGTTTTTTACACAGTTTCATGCAGAAACAACGTATGCTGATTTTGTTTACGGGATAATCCCCGATGTTAATTCGGGTAATTTGAAATATTCAGCCCATGAAGGTGTATTCGTAAAGGCGATAAAGGAAGCTCAAAATGATAAAAACAAGGAGGTATTTCTTATCATTGATGAAATTAACCGAGCTAATTTATCTAATGTATTGGGGCCTTCGTTCTATTTGTTTGAACCTAATATGACAGGCAAAAATGTAAAAATAGAAGTGTGCCCTGGATTAGAACTAGAGAAATTACCTGAAAATTTCTATGTCATAGCAACAATGAATACCGCAGATAGAAGTTTAGCTGTAGTTGATTTTGCTTTAAGACGTCGCTTCGCTTGGTATACAGTGTTCCCGCAGGAAATTATAGTTGATGCCGGACTATATTTTTGCAGCACGGAATTTAATGAGATTGCAGATATTTTTGAAAAATATGCATCTGATGAAGAATTAAATCTTCAGCCTGGTCAGGCATATTTTATTGTGCCAGCTGAAAATCACAATGAAATTGAAAATAGACTAAGATATGAAATAATGCCATTAATAAAGGAATATTTGCTTGATGGTATGTTCTCTCAGGCAAAAGATGACTTTGTTAATTATTTCCGAAAGAAGATTAACGAGGAGATGTTTCGATAATGGAAAAAATAGAATGTCTTTCAGATTACGAAATAAAAAACAAAGATATATATGAACGACTCTTTGATAAGAGAGTAGATGATAAGCGCTATTTAGAAAAAGATGTTCAAAAATTTCTATTGCAAAACAAGAAAATGTTTTCTTTTCTTGGTGTTGATATAGAAATGAATGGAACAGGAAAAGATCTATCTATTAAGCTTAAAACATCGGGATATATTGGTGCAATCCCGATTAAAATGCCATACGATGGTATTGTGCACAAGGACTTTCCGGTTTTCCCGCGCTTTGATGATTTAGATGATAATTCAAATCAAAACTTCTCTGACCTAACGCGACTTCTAGGTAAACTTGAATACTCCATATCTCCGGAATATGCTGACGGTGAAGAATTAGTATCGCCGCTTCAGCTGCGTCCACCGATGTATTATGAAGCGTCAAAATTTATAGACCTGTTCGAACAAGCACAGAAACAGCATTGGGTTAAGTTTGAAGTCATAAAAGGAAATCATCATTTTCCTAAATCAAATACCGATTGGTCAAAATATTCCAGAACAGCTTCTGATCCTATAAAAGCTCTTATCTATCCTTCATCAGATAGCGTTCTGTCTGTAAACCATAAAGAATGGCAACAGCTTAAATACGTTTTTGATATGGCTAAGTCTATTATCATGCAACCAAATGTTCCGGCATCCATTCGATATAAATATCAAGATAAAATAGAAAAATTGCAGAAAAAGAATGAAGCCATAAAGCCACTTATAACCACAGACATACAAGTTCATACAAGTGACCCTCGTGCAATAAAAGAGGCCAAAAATCAGGGAAATACACTATTACAAAAAGGTGCTACTTCTTGCGTAGCATGGCGAATTGATATGGCTATGCTTTTTGAGCGTTATATTCAATATATCGTTTCAAAGAGTTTATGGGGACTTGATGGCAAAGTTCTATCAAATAGTAAAATTCTAGGCAGAGGGCAAATAGCGCCGTGGGGATTAAGGCATCTCGAACCAGATATGATAATAAAAATTAATTCAAATATATATATGGCTGATGCAAAATATAAATCACATTCATATAATAAAAATAGATATTCTGATTTTTTAAAAGAAACTCATAGATCTGATTTACATCAATTGTTAGCATATTGTTCGTTTTCTCCAAAGAAGGATAAAGTAGGTTTTTTATTTTATCCATCTAAAACGTTTTGTTTTAGAAAAGTAAATTATTTTGAACGATTTGACGGAGTCAATAATACCGTATATCTTATAGAAATTCCTTTCGGAATAAACAAAATAGACACTTCTATCGCTGAGATGAGAAATCTTTTTTCCCATACACTCATTTAAAGCAACGCTTTTCTTAACCATTTTAATATCCGATTGGTTTTCCGTCGTCTGTTTGTCCGTGCTGACTCTGACATATCCGTATACCGTCATCGTTTTTCTCCCCGTTAAAATCGGGATTTTTATCCGTCGACGCGGTAAAAAGGCATAAAAAAACCTTTTGCCGGATTACCGGCAAAAGGCTTAATGTAATAATGTTACAAAACGGATTTTAACGACCGCCGCGGGCTTTCATCACCGCCATCCGGTTGATGATTTTTCCGGCGAGTTCCTGCCTTTCCTTCGTTTTTTCCTTTTTCTTTCCGGCGGTCCTTTCCGTATCGACGGATTTGCGTTTCTGATGCTTTTTCAGCGACGTCATCATGTCAAGCGTCGACACGTCCTTTTCTTTTTTCTGCGTATAGTCGGCCTGTATTTGCGCCGCCATTTTTTTCTTCATGTCGTCGGGCGCCGCGATGAACGCGTTCAGTTTTTTCAAAATCGTCTTGCCGTCCTGACCGTGAACGCGAAGCAACGTGCCGTAATAGCTCATCGTGCGGTTGATGTTCTTCTTATCGGGATTGCCTTTGTCCGCCTTTTGCAACGCGGCGATTTCCTCCGGCGAATAACCCAATTTTCTGGCCATGCCTTCAAACGTTTTCCACGCTTCCCGGTCTTTCGGCAATTTTTCGATGACCGGAATCTGTCTTGTCGGACCTTCCTTCTGCCGCTTATTGGCTTCACGCTGTTGCTGCCGCTCGCGATGGAACGTTTGCGCCCGCGATTCGAAATCGGGCAAATCCTTCGGTTGCAACGAAAGATATTCGCCTATCGAAGGATACCCCGCCGTCGCGGCGATAAAGTTGACGGGCCCCTCCAAATCGGAACGCGCCAAACCGTTGTAATAGTGGAAACCGGATTCCGCTTCGAACTGCTCGTCCAAATGCAGACTGTTCTTCCCTTTGCCGATACGGTTCAAAGCGGCGTTCATCGCCTTTTTATCGACGTTTTTCAAATCGTCCAACGACTTGAATTTAAACGGTTTTCCCGTGCGTTTGGAAACATCTTCCTCAAATTGTTTCATCCAGGCGGTTTCTTCGGCCGACGCGCGACCGGTCAGACATCTGTCCAAAGAAATGGCCATTTGCTGCATTTTGACGTACATATCGCCCTGGCGGTCCAATTCTTTGGCATATTCCGCCACCTGTTGCCATTTTTCGGGCGAACATTTCATTTTGTACGCGATGGATTCCTCGTGCGTCATGCCGGTCGACATTAAAAAGAAAACGCCGGCTTCCGCTTCGTATATCTCTTTTTTCGAAGCGTTCGGGTTTGTTTCCCCGCCGAATTCCGAAGCGCGTTTGTCGTTTGCCTGCCGGAATTCGGGAGAATCCGTATCGAGCGTTTTGAAAATGTTCCTCCAAGACGCGCTGAACCGTTTCCATTCCTCCGCGCTCATGGTAAACGCGCCGCTATAAGAATTGCCAGAGAAACCATACGAGGGATTTTGAAAATACATCGTCGCCCTGGCGTTATGTTTCGGTTTTTCTTTCGGATTTAACGGAATGCCCACCCGTTTGCAGGCGCGCAGAACGATGGCGCGCATTTCCGGCGGAATTTCACCTTCGACCGCCGCCCATCCGCGTTCCTTAATCGCCTGCAACAAAGCGAACAGTTTGTTGAAACGGGGTTTTTTACGACGGACGTTGTGAAAAACGCAAAGTTTATCGCCGAAATCCCTGACGGAACCGCCGCCGGCAAAGGAAACCTTTACGCCCTGTTCCCGTCCCTGGAGATCGGAAGAGCGTCGTGTAGGGAAAGAGTGTAGATCTCGGTGGTCGCCGT
>CALDOX010000004.1:0-5192 GCA_937912005.1 uncultured Alphaproteobacteria bacterium | reverse complement strand
CTTGGTCCTACAAGACAAATTATAAGTGACGATCAAGAAATTAAGGAGCTTGCTTTCCGTGCTGATGTTCCATTGGACAATATAGATGAATTTGTTATGGGTATGAAGAGTATTATTCCTATGCCACTTGAAAGTGTTTTGCAAATTCTTTGCACCATCAATTATATTCTAAATGATGAAAAACTTTCTCTTGGGGATATTTATCTATTTGATTCAGATAAAGATAACGTTTTCTCCTCTTTACAAAACCAAGTTGCTAACGATAATTTCAATCGTTTCGATGAAGTTCAACCTATTCACAATACGTTATTTTTGGAAGAAATGATAGCACAAATCGTTTCAAAGGGAAATGTTTCAGCACTCGAAAATTTAACCAAGAATGCCCCTGCGGTAAGAGCAGGGACGCTTGCTTCGGGACAAATCCGACAAATGAAAAATACATTTATTGTAACAGCAACGCTTGCTTCACGTGCAGCAATTCGAGGTGGGTTAAACGCGGAAGATGCACTTTCTATGAGCGATAGATATATTCAACAATGTGAACTTATAGACGATATTGGGCGTATTACAAACCTTCAATATAAAATGATTTACGATTATACGGAACGAGTAGCACGTATTCGCATCGGTGATACACCTTCAAAACTCGTTACAGATGTAGCAAATTATGTTCAAAAACATCTATCTGAACCAATTTCTACGGAAGATATGGCAAAGAGCTTGTACCTAAGCAGAAGTCGTCTTTCAACAAAATTCAAAAAAATCACAAATATAACGCTAACGGATTTTATTTTAAAAGAAAAAACAGAAGAAGCCAAACGTTTGCTTCGTTACTCGGATAAATCCATCGTTGCGATATCCAACTATTTGGGCTTTTACTCACAAAGCCATTTCTCACATGTATTTAAAAAATATGCAGGATATACACCAAAGGAATATATCGAAAAACATAACAAATAGTAATGCAATTCGTGTGTATTAATAATGAAAAATCGCCAGAAAAGTCGTGTCAATACGATTTTTAGGCGATATTTTTTCGTTTAAATATGTATTTAATTTTCAATTGATGTAAAAATATACAAAGAAACGGCGATCTTCGTTTAAAAATCGCCGTTGATGTTTTTTGCCATCTTTTAAACAATGACATTTTTGCCCGTTCCCACGTTAAGAATGACAAGAATAGCAGTTATTTATTACAAATCGAGCTGTTCAAAGTTTTTTATTGATTTATTCATAGATAAAACGGTCAACAAAACAAATAGAACGATACCCATTGCGATCACGCTTAATTGCAGAATGATATGCGAAAAGACAAATGAATTAAAAGCAAAAAGACAAGGAATGGGGAAAAGCGTTTCGCCAATACAAACGACTACAAATGCAACTATAATAAATGAAACAAAAGATTTAGCAAATTTATATGCCATTTTGAAAAAGCCGCCGATAAAAATGATTTTAACGGAATTGCAATTCTTTTTTTCTCATCGCCTATAATAAGTAACGTATCTCCAGGTTGAATATTAAATAAATCTCTTGCCTGTTTAGGAATAACGATTTGTCTCTTTTCGCCAACCATTACGCTCCAAGCGTATTTTCCGTTTGGTTTTTTTACAATTCGTTCTCCTTATAAGTATGATTTGTATAACTTATTATACATTTTCTGTCAAGTGTTTTTCTTATTTTACTTATATTTTTTTTATTAGATTTTAGACTTGAAAATTATTTTCTAGGATTCTTGATATTAGCTTGTATTGTCGCACGAGGTGCAGGGCGATAAATCGTTCGCTCGACTAACAGCAGTATCCGTAAAAGCCATTTTCTTGTATTTTATTTTTTAAATCATCCAAATGGGGATGATAAGATTATCTCGATCAAACGCCCCGAATTGCTCCGACATACAAAGCACGGCACCCGTGCCGATTTCAAGAGGCGACTTATCGATCACTTCAAACATCTTTACAATTCGCTTATCAGGCATTGCCGTTTTCTTAATCTCCAAGGGACAGAGTTTGCCGTCACCTTCTAAAATCACGTCAATCTCTTTACTATCCCTATCGCGATAGAAATACAAATATGGTTCCTCTCCTGCGTTTTGATAGCTCTTTATAATTTCGGAAACGGTATAATTTTCAAGCAAAGCACCGTTCATCGCACCGCTTTCCGCTACTTCGGGCGAAGACCATTTCGTCACGAAAAACACGGCGCAAAACATCACGGCGAACAAATGCTTTCAGGAAAGAATCAATTATAACAATGAAATTCATCTTCCATCCAATACCACGTCGACACAAGCTAATCCGCCCGCATCTGCAATAAGCGTCGGTACGATAAGGTGGTCTACCGGAGCAACGAACGGTTCGACGGCTTCTCTTGGTAATGGGGTGGAATTTGCAAAAATTCAACCTGTTTTAGCGGATAACGGAACGGCTAGTGTTTATATATCTGTCCTAGGCGACAATACGGGTACTTCTCCTTCGTTAGCGGTTTACAAAAGTACCGACGGAAGCGTTTACGGTGGAACTTTAAGCACAAATGCGTCGGTATCTGCTAACGATTCAAACATCGCGACGACGGCTTGGTGTCGTTCTTCCAATATCCACACGCCGAATTACGGCGTAAACGGCGGAAACTGGTATCAGCTTTGGGGGGACGGCGTTACGCCTTCGCCCACAACGACAAGTATGGGAAACAACGGTTGGATTTATCTGCGGGGCGGCGCTTCGTCGTCAATCGTTATAACGATAAACGGCGGACAAAACATATCGGCGGCAAACGCGAACGATTTGATGCTTAAAGCCGCGAAAGGCGACGTTATAACGTACGTTTCGTCCAGTGGCGCGAATTGGAAAGTCTACATCATCGGAAACAGATAAGAGGTGTTGAAATGGAAAACGATAATTTTGTCCCCGCTCCCGACGGAAAGCTTTACGGGGAATTTGACGAAAACCATCGCCTGATTGTCAAAAATCAGGTCGAAGCGTTTGAGGAGGGCTTGCCGCCCGTTGAATTTGAACAAGCGTATGACGGCACGCTTTGGGAAAAGGGTTTTGCGCCTGAAAAGCCCGTCCCGACGCACGAAGAACAAGCGGAAAAACGCGCCGAAGCCTACGCGCGCGAGGTCGACCCGATAACCGCTCACATCCAGCGGGAACGGGACGAAGAAAATCCCGACGAAGAAAAAATCGCCGCTTTGATTAAACAGCGCGCGCAAAAGGTTGAAGAAATCAAAGCCGCTTATCCTTATGAGGCATAAGAAAAAACACGCCTGAACGACACGGGGTCACGCGTTTTTTTGCCACGCGATCTGACGCGCGACCCCGTCTTTTAAATCGGTGAAGGCGAAAGAGCCGATTTCCTTTAACAAACGCGCGTTGCTGCCCGTATATTCCTTGTTCATCCCGTCTTTTTTGAGGTCGACGGGGTAGGGATTGTTCATTTGTTCCTTGACGACGGCGGCTATTTCCGACAAGGCGACGCGTTTTCCCGAACAAACGTTGTAATCGTGAAAAGATAACGCCTTTTCCATCAAGACGCACGCGATACGCCCCAAATCGTCGACGTACAGGTAATCGAACAGGCAGTCCTGACGGATGGTAATCGGGGCGTTTTCCAAACAGCAATCAATCGCGTCCCGAATGAACTTCGTTTTCGGGTCCGTCGGGCCGTAACAACCGAAAATCCGCAGATTGTACACGTTTTCGGAACGCCGCGCGTCCTCGTTCATCACATATTTCGCAAAACCGTAATCGTCGGCGGGCAAATGTTTGCCGACGTCTTCCTCTTTGGCGGAAACGATGTCGAACCGTTTGTCGTATTCCGCGCCGGAGCCCAGATAAAACATTTTTTCGACCGAACCGGCGCAACGGCGCAGGGAAAAATACCCGCGCAAAGAATCCAATCCCAGACGGTCCGGCGCGTCGGCTTTGTTGCGTGACGGATTCGGGTTCGCGCAATGAAAAATGAAATCGAAACGGCCGTTTTCCACATACGCCGCGACGGCGGTTTCGTCCGTTAAGTCCAAAGCCGCTCTGTCGGGCGCCGTCACGTCGAACCGTTCGCGCAATATCGGCAGAATGTTGCGTCCGATGAATCCCGTCCCGCCCGTTAAAAGCACTTTTTTCATAATCCCGCCCTTTGCGCGAAATCGTCGATTTGTGCGACGGTGAAATCCGCCATATCCTCCCCGTCGTAAAACCGCCGGTACCATTCCGTCGTTTTTTCTATCGCTTCCCGCGCCGTCAGCGCCGGTTTCCAGCCAAGGACGTTTTTCGCCTTTTGAATCGACAGGGTCAGCGACGCCGCTTCGTGCAAATCGTCGCTTTTGCGCACGGATATGCCGCCTTTTCCGAACAGCTCCGCCATCGTTTTCGCCACCTGCGCCACCGTCAGGACGCTGTTTTCGTCAGGGCCGAAATTAAATCCTTCGGCGTATTTTTTCCCGTCCTCGCACAGTTTTTTTCCGAGCAGCAGATAGCCCGACAAAGGTTCCAAAACATACTGCCACGGTCGGACGGCGTCGGGATTGCGGATGTCGACCGTTTCGCCGCGCGAAAACGCCCTGACGCAGTCGGGGACCAGACGGTCGGGCGCCCAGTCGCCGCCGCCGATGACGTTTCCCGCCCGCGCCGTCGCGAGAGCGTAGCCGCCGTTTTGCAAAAACGACCGGCGGTAGGAGGCCGACAAAAGCTCGACGCAGCCTTTCGACGACGAATAAGGGTCGAACCCGCCCATCGGGTCCGTTTCTTCGAACGGTTTGCCGTTTTCGCCGTTTTCGTAACATTTGTCCGTCGTGACGTTGACGAAGGCTTTGACCGCGCCGCATTTGCGGGCGGCTTCCAAAACGTTCAGCGTGCCGATGACGTTCGTTTCGTAAGTTAAAACGGGATTTTCATAGGAAAACCGCACCAACGGCTGCGCCGCCAGATGAAACACAACCTCCGGCTGCACCTTGCCAAATACTTCCTTCATCTTCTCCAAATCCCGCACATCTCCCAGGAAACTTTCCATAGTGTCCGCAAGTCCTGCCACATCAAACAGGCATGGCTCCGTAGGCCCCTCCAGGGCATATCCGCTGACCCTGGCTCCCAGATTCGTAAGAATCCGGCTAAGCCAGCTGCCCTTAAATCCGGTATGTCCTGTAATAAGAACTCTTTTTCCTTTGTACTTGTTAAGAAGTAATGTATAATCCATAA
>CALDOX010000003.1:0-94440 GCA_937912005.1 uncultured Alphaproteobacteria bacterium | reverse complement strand
TGCATGTGTTAAGCCTGCCGCCAGCGTTCGTTCTGAGCCAGGATCAAACTCTCATGTTTATTCTTAAGCCCAATCCCGTGCACATTACTATTACTCACTTAGCGTAATTGACAGAGGTCTATAAATCTTAAACTATGTCTATTCACATAGCCTTGCTTCTACCTCGTCCAATATACACGACACTCGGCCATCACAAACAGCCGCTGCCTGTATATCTCTTCCTTCATTACTTATTCACTCTGCTTAATAACTCCGCTCCTCTCGGCGCGCAAAAATGAGGTATATACCCTACAATGTTCCTATGTCAATACATTTTTATACTTTTTATCAAAATCAAGCTTTTGAGCCAATTATTTCCATTAACGATTTAATTATTTTATGTCCAAAGAACCATTTTTCCGGATCTTATCGTATAAAAAGAGAATCGCCCGCGAAAAATTTTGTGAATCCGTCTGCTCATACAAAGGACGAAGAGCTTCCAAGCTTTCGATTAAGATTTTTTCATCAAGAATCGGTTTCGAAACAGTTTCCAAAGCCGGCACTTCAACAGGAAGAATTTTTCCGACCGGAGCCATAAAGGTAATGCATGTTTTCAGTCTTGTTTCAACAAAAAGACTTTGATGCCCTTCCTCATCCGGATCCAACCATCCCGAAAGAGAAACAGATTCTTCATTTTCAGAATTGAAAATTTTTATCGTCGCCAGAAAAAATTCCTGCTTGTTTATGAAAGTTTTTGTACGAATTAAAGCCGGTTTTCCGGTTTCGACCGGCCGATTCGGATAAACAAGGCAAACATTGCCATCTTTAATTCCCGCCGGAATCATTGAAGAACCACGACATAAAACCGCAAACGCATTACTTTCGACCATAAAAGAGGGCAGCAGAATATGATTCAACAAATCCGATTCGTTAAACCAACCTTGCGCAATGCCGCAATTTGCCAATCCGATAAGAGGGACGAAAGAAAAGTCCGTCTGCGGTGATGAAGTATCGCCGCCGCCCATCAAAAGCCAATCCAAAGAAACATTACAGCGTTGCGCTATCCGACAAAGATGTTCATGTTTCGGGATATCGTAATTATTCCACATTCTGGCGAATGTTGCGCCGGGAATATCCATTCGTTTTGCCCAGCGAAAAGGTTCTTCCGTACCGATCAGCAAGGCCAACCGCTGATGAAACGCTTCATTTTTAATTGTGCCGTTCATATTTTCCGCTCTCCGAGGAAAACCTGCCATCTTCAGAAAACGGAAATATTTCCGAAAGCAGAACTTTTTGTTTGAAAAATTCCGTTTTCGGAGTTATCCTTTCAGACATAACAAAAAAGCTTTTTTTCAGATTGCTTTGACAACCTTAAAAAAGAATTTGTTATGTTATTTTCTTGCTCCGGTCAGGCAACGACTCTCCTGTCAAAAAGCGCCGTTGTTCAGCCGAAAAAGAAGACAAGCCTTCTAAAAAAACCCGATACTTAAGCATCGTTGTCAAGTATCGGGTTTATTTTATAGATTTTTTACTGTTTGAGAACCTGTTTTTCGTCTTCTTCGTTTTTTTTCGTCTTTTTCAACAATCGACGGAACAATCCCGATAAAGCGTTCCATATCCCGGAACCACCTTTTTTCATCACGCTCCAAAGCGATTTTCCCGCCGTTTTTAAGAAAAGAATCAACAAATATTCGACCAATATCGGGAACAGCATCACCAAAATATATTTTATCAGCGACCAAATCGCATACTTGAAAGAAAACGAAAGATAAACGCCAAAACCTATTCCTATGCCGTAACGCGTTCTTTTTCCCAAAAACAAAAACGGAATCAAATTAATGACGAACAAAAATAAAAAAGTGCAGAACAACAGAACGGTTGTTTCCTGCCCTAAAAAAGAAAAAATTGAAAAGACAATATTTTTAATTGCAACAAACATATCCCGGATTTCGAGGATATCCTGATTCAATTTGTTTACCGAATCCGCGAATCCGTCATACTTTTCCTGAATAGTTTGAGCCGTTTGCCGAATGCTGTCCTGAAAAACCTCAAACATAAAAAACGTCTCCTACCGAACCGTTTCGCTCAATCCCTGTGTTTTAATCAGATCCGTATATTCCTTGGCAAAAGTATGGAAACTTTCGGCCGATTCGACTTCCTGCGCCACCTGATGATAATCCATCAACCCCTGTTGAGGCGTCTTTGTTATAAAGTCGAATGCCTGAGCCAAGTCGGTATCTTTCATATACGGTAGAAAATTTTCCCGCAGCCGCATCACGACTTTCGGACGCCCCGCCAAACGCAAAGCCGCCGCCCAATCCAAAATGCGCTGCGCTTCAACCGGAGTTAAAGGAACATTCGGCTGTGGTTTTTTGATTAACGTTTTCAAAGCGTCTGCCGCTTTATCCCACATTTGAGCCTGCCAAAAGATTTCGGCCCGCAGCATTTTAGCGGATTCGGAATCGTCGTTTTCCAACAGCTGCGCGGCTTCTTCCGTTTTTTTCAGATCGGCCAAAGCCTTTGCCTGAATATAAAGCCGTTGTTTTTGCAGTTTATCCGAAAAATGTTTGTCTTCACTGATTTTCAGCGCTTTTAATGCTTTTTCAGGTTCTTTGTTCAACAGTTGAACCAGAGCCAATCTTGTGGAAATCAATCCGCGCTCTTTAACGCTGATCTTTTGTTTCAGCTGATCTTCCAGCAAAGAAGCTGCCTGTTTCAACAAATCGATGGAAACCAACCGATCTGCCAAACGTCGGATAATCTGCGCCCCTTTTTCACCGGAAGGCGTCAATTCTTTAAATTCTTCATACAGCGCTATTGCTTTAACCGGAGACAGAATCGTTTCATCATCATTCAAATAAAGATTTTGGAATATATCCTCCATCAGTTTTTGGATTTTTTCGCTTTCTTCCGTATTGTTAAAACGCATTTGCATATTCTTCAAGATATGCAGTACCTGAGCAAAATCCTTTTGATCCTGATACGCCGCCACCAACATCGTCATCAGGTTATATTCAAATTCCCCTCCGCGCCACGCATAAGACAAACGTTCCAGTGTTTCAATACGTTCTTCCGCCGTAATCGCTTTCGCCCGCGCATCCATACGGACTTTTTCCAATCCGCCCATCGCACAGAAATACAAATCTTTCCCCTCAGCCAGGCGCCCCATTTCCGCCCGAGCCAGAGAATACATTCCCGTCGTTTCCTGCCATAAAGCATGATAAAAAGCTATTTCGTCATTTTCCGCCGCCGAGTTACCCGAATTATTTGCCGCTTCCATAAAATTCTGAATAGAAAATTCGTCTCCGCCGGCTACGGCAGCATGCAAACCGGCTAAAGCCAGGCGCGTTTTAATCGGCTGAGGATAAGCCTGCAAAATTGCCATATTGTCTTTCATCGGCTGCAAATATGTTTCCGGCGTACGGGAAGATGCTGCCAAAGTCGCTGCGCGCCAATATTCGGAAGCGGCATCGTCTTTCAGCACGGATGAAGAAAAATCTTTAATTGCTTCATCATAACGCATCATCATAAAATTTGCCGCACCGCGCAGCGCGATCACTCCGGGCAATTCTGCCAATGTTTGGTTATCCGCCGTTATCGTACGCAAAACGCCTAAAGATTCCGGATACATACCGTTTGCAAAATAGTAACGGGCTAAAATCAACCGTTGTACATCTTTGTTTTCCGGCTCTGCCTGAATGACAGCATTTTGAAACGTTTTAAGCGTTTTTAAATAATCCTGTCCGGCATTTCCTCCCCAAGCGGCCACATCAAGAATCTGAGACAACGGATCCGTACTGATTTTTGTTTGAGCTAAAAAAGATAAAATATCTTCGGAAGAAAAGCGCATTCCTTCCTTAGGTCCGCGCACTTCTATTCCGGAAGTTGAAGAATAAACGTTCAAATCTTCAATATTCGGCACAATGACAATTCCCTGAGCCGTCTGCAGAAAAGAAGCGTCCACAAAAGACCGCGCATGCGGCACGCCTCTTCCCCGAGCAAACACGGGAATGATATACATTAAATCCCCGACTTCGGGATCAATCAGCGGCAAAACCTGAGGCGATTCGTCCAGCGGTATGAATATACGCGCACCGAAAGCTGTTTTCCGCTGCAAAATCAGATCGAGCGGCTGACGCGAACGCATCGGCTGATACATCAAATCCACAATCCACAGCAATCCTTCCCGCCGCAGGCTGGGATTATATCCTTTAGCCGTCACCAAACGGTAAATCGTTGCATGGGAATGCGGAATCTGAATCATCTCATAGATGATATCTTTATACAGCTGACGCTCCAGCGTAAAATCAAATTCTCCCTGACGATCGAAAACCAGCCATAAATAGCCGTCTCGGCGAAAAGCAGCGATTCCCGTCGTTCTGGACCATGGAAAGCTGAGCGTTGCCACTCTGTATCCGGCGGCATCTTCCGAAACCGCATTGTCCGGATCATCCGCCTTATTTTCAAAACTTTGAGGATCGGACAACATTAGAGAAACGCTGGCTTGAGATTCTTTATACGGAATTAAAGACAAGTCCACTTGAACGGGGATTTTTTCGGGCTCTTCCGCCTGATCGTCAATAATATCCTGCGGTTCCTCCCGTTTTTTTTCTTCTCCGGTTTTAGTTTCAACCGGCTCCGGGTTCGGTTTTACTTTTTTTTCGACGATTTTTGAAGAAACGACAACTTCCGGCTTTTTTTCATCACGCAAAAAAATGACAACGTTTTTTCCTTGTTTTTCCGCATAAGCCGCGCCTTCTTTTGGCAAAAAAACAAAAAAATCCGTTTTTTGTTTATCCTGAAGCATTCCCATTCGCCGCCATTTTGCGGGCAGAGCAGCTTTAACCTGATCCAAAGAGACTGCCGGTTCCGAAAACCGAACGGGGAAAGACAGGAGGTAACGTCCGTTTCGGGTTTCTTCGCCAAAATCGACGGGATTGTCCCAAGAAAAAATTAACTGTATTTCCTTTTCACGCTGAATTACTGACAGGCCCGGCGGAGAAATAACGAAAGCCCAGGCCGGCGCAGTCGCCAGCCAAAACAAAAAAAATATCGAGATCCGCCTAAGCCCGTTCATTCCAATCCCTTTAAAAATCCCCTAACAACGCGGTCATTCTCTTTTTAAGCGTCGCTTCCGTAAAGGGTTTGGCAATAAAATCGGCAATTCCGGCTCGGCGTACAGCATCTGTCACAGCCTGATTGCTTTCGGCGCAAATAACGATAAACGGAATATTTTCGAGTTTTTTGTCAGCCTGAACCGTCCGCAGGAAATCCGCCCCGGACATAGGCCCCGTCAGCCAGTCAAAAATGACCAATCCGCACTCTTTGTCTTTTAAAACCGTTAAAGCTTCGTCGGTCGTTTCTGCTTCCACCGTATTATGAAAACCCAATTGTTGAAGTAAGTTACGGATTACGCCGCGCATCGTTTGATAATCATCAACAATTAAAACAGAAATTTCTTTATTTACTGACATCTTACCCCCATATAGATATAAAAGGGCAGTTTAATTTATATTTTTCGTTTATAAAAGCCCTTTATAAAAAAAGAATCACTTTTATTTTTTTTCTTCTGCGGTATCGCCGTCGTATCCCGGCAATTTCTTTTTATTTGCCAATTCAGCGGTTAAAGCGCTTGCCTTGTTCAAATCCATCAAAGCCAGAATAGGCGCCGATTTAGCCTCTTTCATCTGTTCGAACACGCGCACCAAAAGCGACATTTCCATATCGTTGAACAAGCGGGCGGCTTCTTTCGGTTTCATTGTGGAATAAATTTTAACCAAATTGTTTAATCTGGATTTTTCCTTTTCATCATAAACGCCTATCAGGTCTTTAATGGAAGCTTCCAACTCTTTCAGTTTAGCAATTTTAACATCCATTTGCGCTTCAGCCGCTTTTAAAACGCCGGCTTTTTGATCTATTGTGCGTTCACGGATATCCAACTCTTCACGCCGCTGCGCCAACTTTTGCAAAATTTCCAGTTCCGATTGAGAAAAGCTTTTTCCGTTTTCTTCTTTTTTAATGCCGGCCGCCGCTTCAAGAGCCTGCATTTTATCAGAAGAAGCCGTCTGTTTTTCAGATGTCTCCGAAGCCGGTGCCGTCTGTGCCTGAACGGGCGATACGGAAAAAGCGGATTCTCCTTTCAGCGAAGCATCGGGCAAAACAATATTGCGCCAAACAACTCCTATACGAACGGACAGCATCAAAACACAGAAAAAAATAACCGACGGCAGCAATCTGAATCGAGCCGAACCGGACTTTTTTTTCTTTTCTCCGCGCGAGGATCCCGTCTCTTTTATCTGCTTCATTTTCAAGTCTCCTAACGCATAGACTGTAATGCTTTAAGCAGCTCGCGTTCCGCTTCCGAACGATCCGAAGCAAAATCTTCCGTCACAGAAGACGGAAAACTTTTTTCCGGTTTGGAAAGACGTTCCGAACCGACATCACGCAAAATATCCTGCGCCGCGGATACGGCCGAAGAAATTAAATCTTCCGGATTTTCGGCCAAAACTTTTCTTTTTCTGGATTTGGACGCATTCGGCGCTGCCGCAGGAACACTTTCCGCCGCCTGATGATAGGAAGTTTCCGTCCCTGTCAGCGAAGCTTTGGGAGCCATACTGATCGTTTTTTCCAACCTCTGAGCAACGGCATCCGCGCGTTCTATCATAAAAGTCATATCATCGCGCAGCGTTTGCGCTTTCTGAATCTGATCGCGCAGCAAACTGCCCGCGCTGTCGGCGGCCTGTTTTAATTTGGGAATGCCGGCCTCCGCCCGCGTTGTCGCATCGTTGAACGCTTCGATCAATCGTCCCAAATCCGCGCGGCTGTTGCGCAAAACTTCCAGCCGTTTATTTAAAATCACGGCAAAAATGATTGTCGGAACCAACAAACAGATCACAACAATGTTAATAAGAAGTTCTATTGACATCCGCTTTAATCCTTCTGCCGTTTAATTTTGTCTTCGATCTGAATGGCAATATGACCGTTTTTTCGCCCCATATGACCATAAAACATCGGAATATCGCCGCAAACCATTTCAACATCGGAATCCGGAGTAGAATTTAATAACAGCTTTGTTCCCACTTTCCACTGAAGCACCTGCTTCAGCGAAGTCATATGGCGATCCAAAACGGCCAGCAAATTAACTTCGCTGACCCATAACGCTTCCGCCAAATGGTTTTCCCAAATGCTGTCGCGGCCGAACTTTTCCCCCATAAACCCCTGCAGCAAAAGCTCGCGCACCGGTTCCAGCATCGCGTACGGCAGCAGCAATTCTATTCTGCCGCCGCGATCTTCCATATCAATTCTGAACTTTGCCAGAACAGCGGCATTTGACGGCCTTGAAATCATAGCGAAACGCGGGTTCGTTTCCAACCGGTCGAACCGGAATGTCACCGGCGACAACGGATCAAACGCCGCGGACAAATCGGACAGAACCAAATGCACCATTTTGACAATCAGATTTCGCTCAATCACCGTATACGGACGGCCGTCCAAGCGCATAGCCGCCGTTCCTCTGCGGCCTCCCAACAAAACATCGACAACGGTGTAAATCAAAGACGAATCTATCGTCATCAATCCGGAATTATCCCATTCTTCCGCTTTAAAAACGGACATCATAGACGGTTGAGCGACGGCATCCAGATAATCGCCGAAACGCATCGTGTCTATTCCTTCCAACGTTATTTCAATGTTAAATTGCGTAAAATTGCGCAATGTTGTCGACATCAGCCGGACCAAACGGTCAAAAACAATTTCCAACATCGGCAGACGTTCATACGAAACCGTCGTTGTATTCAATAAAGCATGAACGCCCGTCTGCGTATCCGTTCCGTCTCCGCTGTTCAGCAAACTGTCTATTTCATCCTGATTTAAAATCTGAGAAACATTTTGATTTTGATCAAAATTATCCGAAGACGCCAGATCCGGCGTTTGATTAAAATCGTTCAGATTATCCTGTCCGTTTTGTGCCATACAGCATTTACCCTTTATTGAATCAAAATTTCTTTAAATAAAACGTCGTTTACTTTGACCGGAGCCAAAATACGGTTCAAACGGCCCTGAATTTCTTCTTTCAATCGATATGTACCGACAGACCCCTGTATTTCTTCCAATCGCATTTCACGCAAATAAAACTGCATACTGTCAACAATGCGCGGCAACATTTTATCGGCTTGTTCCGCATCGGCCGCAGAATTCATTTCCAACGCCACTCTGATTTTAAAATAAATCGGCTTTTGATCGGGGCGCACCGAAAGATTTACCAAAATTTCCGGCACATCGAAAAAGACCGTGGAAGGATCGGCATCCTTCTTTTTTGTTGTATCCTCCGTTTTCTTATCTTCAGAGCGGTTCGTCGGCAAAAAAGAATCGGCAATACCGGAAAAATAAAGACCGATTACTGTTCCGACCACCAAAAAAACAGGAATCAGCAACAACAGCATTTTCTTTTTAGGGGCTACCGTCGCTGCAGATTCATTTTCATTTTCCGTTTGTTGTTCTTCGTTTTCTTCAGCCATTGTTATCCTTTCTTTTTGCCTCTTATTATGAGTTATACGCTGTCTTGGTTAATAACAGGTTATAAAAGAAATATTTTTTTTATTCCATTTCAGCAGAAAATAAAAATTTGGCACGAATTGTGCATATTCTTTTCCAAAGCACGCATCCGCCGTCACGGGAGGGAAATATGGAAAATACACTTTATATTGCACTGTCCAGACAAACGGGATTATGGAATCAGTTGGATATGGTCGCCAATAATCTGGCAAATGTGAATACCACCGGCTATAAAGGTGTGCAGCCGCATTTTACGGAATATTTGTCAAAAAGCAAAACAAACGAACACCTGATTGACGATCGTCTGGCTTTTACACATGACTTCGGCATCGTCCGCGATTTTTCCGAAGGCGTTTTTTCCGCAACGGGAAACGCTTTTGATCTGGCCATCCATGGGCCGTCTTATTTCGTTGTCGAAACGCCGCAGGGAATCCGCTACACACGCAACGGCCAACTGAAAATCAATGATGAAGGGATGCTGGTCACCGCTTCCAATTATCCTGTTTTGGACGACCGAAACCAACCGATTTTTATTGCACCGGAAGAAACGGAATTCAACGTGACGAGAGACGGAACCGTTTTAACGGAAAACGGCCCCGTAGCAACGCTTCAGACGGTTGAATTCGCTGATCAGCAGAAGCTCCGCGCCACGCACAGCGGACTTTACAGAAACACGGAAAACAATCCGATGACCGTTGTCCGCCCGAACGTTGAACAAGGGATGATCGAAAAGTCAAATGTCAATGCCGTCGTAGAAATGACGAATATGATTAAATTGCAGCGCGCTTATGAAAATATTCAGATGATGATTGATTCGGAGCATACGCGCCGTCAAAACGCGATGCAGGTTTACGCCAGAATCGGCGGGTAAAAGATTTTTTAAGGAGGCATACTCATGAGAGCTCTTCACATCGGCGCCACGGGAATGTTGGCACAGCAAACAAATGTCGAGGTTATTTCCAACAACATCGCGAACATGAACACCACAGCCTATTCACGGCGACGGGCGGAATTTCATGATCTTTTATATCAAGATATGCGCCGCGTCGGGGCCAATTCTTCGGATTCGGGAACGATTGTCCCGTCCGGCATTCAGCTGGGTATCGGCGTTAAAACGGCTTCCGTTTACCGCGTATCCGAACACGGATCCGTTTTAAATACAAACAACACGCTTGATCTGGCCATTCAGGGCAACGGTTATTTTCAAATCGAACTGCCGAACGGCCGCGGCACGGGCTATACGCGTGACGGAGCGTTTCAAGTCAGCCCCGAAGGCGTTTTGGTTACTTCCGACGGCTACACCGTTCAGCCCGGCATCACCATTCCCGAAAACACGATCGGCATTACGATCAACTCTTCCGGCGAAGTTTGGGTCAAAGAAGACGGCCAAACCGAACTGACCAATGTCGGTCAGCTGGAAATCGCGAATTTTATGAATGAATCCGGATTGGAAGCCATCGGCGATAACCTGTTCGTCGAAACGGTCGCTTCGGGCAATCCGACGACAGACGTTCCGGGAGCTTTGGGATTCGGAACGGTTTTGCAGGGATTCTTGGAAAACTCCAATGTTAATGTCGTTTCTGAAATCACCGAACTTGTTTCCGCCCAGCGTGCTTATGAAATGAATTCCAAAGTCATCACGACGGCGGATCAGATGCTGTCCACGATCAATCAGCTGAAATCATAAGGATTAAGATAATGAAGAGCCTGTTTTTCACATTATTTCTGCTGACATTCGTTCTTCCCGCTTATGCGGAAGAAACGGATCTGTTCGAATTGCAGGCACTTCCCATCGTCTTAAAAGAAAAAGCGGCGGTGGCGGATGATCATATCCGTTTAGGCGACCTGTTTACCGGACTGGACGAAGCTGCGGATAAAAAAGTCGTCGCTCCCGCCCCGGCTTTGGGCAAAGACGCCATTTTAACATGCGAATGGCTGAAAAAACTGGCCAAAGCAAACAAAATTGCCTGGGAACCGGCAAACGAAAAGGTTTCCGTTACAGTCCACAGAAACGCGGATGAAATTTCCAAAGAAGAAATCGCTCGAATCATCTCTAAGGAATTAAAAGCGCAAGGTATGCCCGAAGACGCTGAAATCACTTTCCAAAAAGGCGATTTTCCCGTTCTGGTGCCGATCAAATCCGTTTGGCGTCTGGAGCCGGTTTCAGCCGATTACACACCTTCCCGCCAGCAATTTGAAGCCAAATTAAGCTTCAATGTTGATTCCGAAAAAAAACAGAACCTGAGTTTTATCGGCAAAGTCAAAGTGTTTACGCAAGTTCCCGTCGCCGCTCAGGATTTAAGAGCAGGACAAATTATCACGGCAGACGATATCCTGACCAAACGGATGGCGCAGGAAACCGGTTCCCGCGCTGCGGAGCAAATCAAAGCGGAAGATCTGATCGGCAAAGAAGTCAAACGTTTGATCAGATCGGGACAAACAATCCAGGCGAACGATGTGCGCACACAAGTTATGGTTGCCAAGGGAAAAATCGTCACACTGACTTTTACCAAAGGCGGAATTATGCTCAGCGCACAAGGAAAGGCGCTTGAAAACGGCGGATTGGGCGACACCGTCCGCGTGATGAATCTTCAAAGCAAATCCGTTGTCCAGGGAACGGTCACCGGTCCCGAAACAGTTTCCATTAAAACCGTCGGCAACAGCCGCAAGGGAGGAAAATTATGATGAAAACAACATTTAAACATATGGCGAAAACATCATTAATCGCCGCGATTGTTTTCAACACGGCAGGATGTGCCTATTTCGGCCGCTTGGCTGATGTCGGCAAAGAACCCGAATTGTCGAAAATCGAAAACCCGACAAAAGAAAAAGGATACACGCCGATCGATATGCCGATGCCGGAACCGCAGACGCCTTACACCAACACAAATTCTTTGTGGCGTCCCGGATCCAAAGGGTTTTTCAAAGATCAGCGCGCGGCGCAGGTCGGAGACATTCTGACCGTCCAGGTCGTTATTTCCGATAAAGCTTTGCTGGAAAACAAATCCGAACAAAAGCGCGGAGACGATAAAGACAGCGTCAGCATCGGCGCTTTGGCGGGATTGGAAAAATACGCCGGGAAAATTTTGCCTAACGGCGTGGACGTTTCCAATTTATTCAATATTTCCAGCAGCCGCGACATCACCGGCGACGGTTCCATTGACCGAAAAGAAAAAATCGACGTCACAATGGCCGCCGTCGTCACACAAATTCTGCCGAACGGCAATCTGGTCATTTCCGGCAAACAGGAAGTCCGCGTCAATTATGAAATGCGCCAGCTGCATATCACCGGCATTATCCGCCGCGAAGATATTTCAACGCTGAACACGATTAAATCCGAAAAAATTGCCGAACTGCGCGTAGCTTACGGCGGCAAAGGAACAATCAGCGACGTTCAGCAGCCGCGCATAGGACGGCAAGTGCTTGATATAATCAGTCCGTTCTAGGCTTTTACCGTTTCGGGAAAGAACTTTTCTCCCCTTTCTTTCCCGAAATATGTTATCATTTTTTACAACCTCACCTGAAAGGAGACTCTTCAATGACAGAAAAACTCACATTGCCTCAGGAAGACGCTTTGGCGTTATTGCGTTCCGCCACGAACATTTCTCATGCCCGTCAAAATCAGGATAAAGCCGAACTAACGTTGGCTTTGGATGAAAATCTGCAGTTATGGACGGCCATTCAGACCTTGGTTTCCCGCAATGATCATCCTTTAAGCGACGCGGCCAAAACAAATTTAATCAAATTGGCCAATTTTGTTGTTGCCAAGACTCTTCAGGACGGTTGCGACGCTGCCGAAGAAACATTGGATACATTAGAAAATATGAATCTGCAAATCGCAGAAGGTTTATTGGAACATCAGCTGCCTTTAGATTAAAATGTTTCATTAATTCTTTAATAAAAAACACAACAGCCCCTTTTGTTAAACATAAGGGGCTTTTTTGTTGCCGTTTTCAAAGAATCTGCTTGCAATTCATTTTGAATCATCTATCCTTTTGGCTAGGTGTAATTGGCGTTCCGTCTTTATACCAGCGTCTTAGCGGACGCGGAGTTGTGAAAGGCTCTTTGATCCTATACGGCGCAGATATGCGTCGTCAGTCGTTTTGCTTATGGCAAAAACGAAAAATATCCCCGAACTCTTATCAAGAGGTCGGGGAGATTTTGATGTATGTTCAGGAATGTTTTGCCTTGATCTCAATACAAGAAACATTCTAAAGATCAAAATATCATCTTTATAGGATATGATCTTTCAACTCCCCGGCCGCCTTTATGGCGGTTTTTTATTAACTGTTTGAAGGAGTTGTTATGAAAAAATTAATCACGGCTTTATGCCTTACTTCCGTTTTGAGCGCCTGCGGAACGACCGGCGACGGTCCCGCCCGCATGCTTTCCGCCGTTAAAGGAAATGATTATCCCGCCGCCTTGAAGGTAACACAGGAAGAAAAATTCTATGAATCCGAAGCCAATCAACTGTTGAAAGCGTTGGACATAGGCTCAATGAAATACTTGAACAAAGATTATGCCGGCGCGTTAGCCGCTTTTGAACAGGCAAAAAAAATCAGCCTTGACAAGCGTACGGCCAGCATATCCAAAGGAGCGGCGGCTCAGGTTGTCGGCGAAGGCGTCGCCGATTATTCCGGCGAAAGCTACGAAACGTCTATGCTGCGCTTTATGATTGCTCTGACCAATTACCGCCTGCATATGGCCGAACCTGACAACACAAAATACGCGGACGGCCTGCTTGCTACGGCGAAAGATTGGAATGCTTTCGTCAATAATGCGGAAGAAGTTTATTTAGATATGATGCAAAAATCCTGGACGGCTGTCGTCAGCCCCGAAAAAACGGAACGTATGTATGCCGATATGAACAAGATTTTTAAAGACGCGTATTCAACACTGGCTTCTTTGAAAAAAGGTTCTTCCAATGCCAAAGCATTCCAAGCGTTTACGGCCGATGTCGCTCAAAACGCCAACGTCAATATCATTTTCAATCAAGGTCTGATTCAGCCGAAAACAGCAAAAAAAGTACCGTTGCCTTTAGGATCTCTGACCAAAAACGAACTCTACAAAACGTTGATTGGCGACGACGGCGCTTTATTTGAATTGACCGGCATGGAAAAACCGACTACAGCGCGGGACTTTACGTTGACTATCAAAGATAAAGACGGAAAAGTCGTTCAAAACAAACAGATGGCTTTGATTTCCCCGTTATCCGAATTGGCGTATAAACATTTTAAGGATACCGAACAGAAACGAATGGCAGTTAAATCCGCAAGATTGCTGGTTAAATATACCGCCGCCTTTGCTACCGCCAAAATCGCTTACGACAAAGCTCCCGCATTTAAAGATAAAGCCGCGGTCGCCGCGTTTGCGGGCGCTGTGAAGCTGATAGCCAAAACGGAGTACGCCGATACACGGTATTGGGAACTTTTGCCGGCAAACATCTATCAGCAAAAAGCCGAATTGAAAGATGGAAAATATACGTTGGAACTGACTCAAAACGGCAAAACGGTTCATTCTCAGCCGGTTGAAATCAAAAACGACAAACCGGTCGTGATCGACATTACGTTGCCGAACGTCTAAGGAGGACTCTTTTATGAAAAAACTTTTTTATATCCTGCCTGCAATCGCTTTAACAAGTGCCTGCGCCGGTTTTAAACCGGATTACGTTATCCGCGACGCTTCGGAAAACAGCCGGCCTTCGTGGACGGTTCAGAAAAACGCGTATAAAAGCGACGATTCCGCCAATAAAAAGAAATATCGCTATTACGTCAACGATGCGGAAAATCCCGATCAGAATTTATGTCTGAATCTGGCCGAAAGCCGCGCGACGCAAAAAGTCGCTTCGGAAATTTCTCAGGAAATTATGAGCAAGTTTAAAGAAAAAGCATCCTCCAAAGGTGACGAAGCCGACCGAACCGTTAAAAACGAACTGGAAAGGAATATTCAGGTCAATTTGCACGGGGTTGCCGTTACCGGAAAATATTGGGAGAAAAGAGCTTATTCTACCGAACTCGGCGCGGAAAAGAACAAAATCGGCTATAAGTGCGACGTGGCTGTTCGCATTTCCAATTCCGCTTTAGCCGAAGCTTTGGAAGCGTACAAGGCCAAAACGATGCGCCAACTGTCCAAAGACGATCAGAAAGCGATGAATGCGGCCGTGGATGCAACGATAGATCTGGTTAAAACAGGCGCGCCTCTGGCCGGAGCCGTTCTGGAAGCGGCCGTCGGAGCAAACTGATGATACAAATTAAAGCTTTTGCTTTAACCCTCGGACTGATTTGCGCTTCTTTTACCGTTCAGGCACAAGAAGCCAAACAGCCCGAATGGGTAAATAATCCTTATTCCGTTTGCGATGAGGATTCATTCTGTGCTGTTGGAATCGCCAAAAGCATGAAAACGGCGACAGCCGACGCCCGTGCGGGAATAGCTAAAATTTTTCAAGCGAAAGTCAAATCCTCTTTCTCCTCTTCGGTATCCTCCGACAACGATACTGTTTCTTCCAAAGCAAAATCAAAACTGTCCGAAGAATCGGACGTTTTGTTAAAATCCGTTGAAATCAAAGAAACTTTCATGCAAGGCGATACCGTTTATGCTTTGGCTTCTCTGAACAAGCCCAGAGCCGGCCGGATTATTGCCGCAGAAATCGATGATATCGATTCCAAAATGGAATCCTATATTGCCGACGATGATGCGGCTTCCGCCCGAAAAGCCGAAAAACTGTACGAAAAACGACGGGAATTGAACGAATTGATGATCGTTTTAACCGGTAAAGGCGTTATGGAAAACTTTTCATATAATGACGTTTTCAAAAACCGGAAAGAAAAAACGAAAACCGGAGATATTTGCCTGAAATTTTCAGGGATACAAACGGAATCGTTCAAACGGACGGTTAAAAACGTTTTTAAAGACAACGGACATGTCATTTCCAACGAATGTTCGGCAACGATAACCGTTGACGTGTCTGCCGAAGAAGAACCGTTCGACGTGGAAGGGCTGCATAAATACGCTTTCACTTTTTCACTGAAAGCAAAGAATGCCCAAAACGGCAAACAAACAATGCTGTTTGAAACAACGCTGACGGAAGCCGGCGTCAACGAAAAGAAAACGTTGCCGTTCATTACTGATCAATTCAAACAGGAATTGACGGATGCCATCGGCGATTTTTCATTTTAATAAAAGGAAAACACTATGAAAAAACTAAAACATCTTCTTATCTTAACCTTGGTCGGAATCGTTTCGGCATGTTCGACTTTGAATCCCTATATGGATCAGGACGAACACATCGCCACCGCCGATTGGACACCCGGCGATACGGAAAAAGCCGCAGCCGCCATTGCCGATAAAATTATTTCCGGCAAAAAGCTGAAAACTTATATCGAAAAGCGCCCGAACGGAGAAACAACACTCTATTTGGCCCAACTGGAAAACAAAACCGATCGTTCCGATATGGATTCAGCGCGCGTCGCTTTAAATGCCGCTTTAAAAGAAAAACTTCTTAACGAAGCGGAAGGATTTAACGTTATCGACCCGGAAAACAAAGCTGTCGCCAAAGAAATGGCCCGGACACGCGGCGGTTCCGTCAGAACACAAGATGTTATCCAAGCAGCACAAAAGCTGGGCGCAGACACTTTGATCACCGGCATTATCTCCGGCGACCGTCATGATGTCGGCAATAAAACCTATCAGGAATACACGTTTGATTTGCAGATTCTGGAAACCAAAACGACAAAAATTCTTGGCAGCGCTCACTACTCCGTCAAGAAACAACAAAAAACAGCTAAAATCAAATGGTAAAAAACCAAAAAGGCTCCGTTACCGGAGCCTTTTTTATTTTCCCGCATGCAGCAAATTGGAAACTTCTCCGATCCATTCGGAAATCCAGACAGTAATATACGGAATGTTCAAAGCAATAATATGCTGTGTCAGCTTGAATAAAATCGTCAAAACGATCGCCGTACCTATCGTTAACCCTAATCCTTTGGCCAGGCCGGAAAGAAAATTCAGCCAAAACAGTTTCTTCGGACTGTTAACCAGTTCAATATATTCCAACAAATGGGCTCGGTTAAATTGATCAAATAACTGATTTATCTTTTTCAGCGCTTCCTTGGAACAATCCTCAGGTGTTTCATTTTCATAAAAATTCCCGCTTTCTTCGGTTGTTATTTGCTTTTTTTCATTTGACTGATCTTTTTTATCCAAACACATCTTTAAATTTCCTAAAAAAATTGCCTGCCGTTCGTATTATGCCAAACCTAACGATTTATGAAACAAAAAAATAATTCCTGACTCCTTATTCGTCTAAAAATTCATTATTTAAATAAAAAAAACTCCCGTATAAAATACGGGAATTTTAATTATTATTTCAAAACAGATTTAGTTTAAAGCTTCCTTCAATGTCTTTCCGGCTTTAAATTTCGGCTGTCTGCAGGCGGGAATTTTAATTTTTGCACCTGTACGCGGATTGCGGCCTTCTTTAGCGGGACGAGCCGCTGCGCTGAATGTGCCAAAACCGACCAAACGGACGTCATCGCCTTTCTTTAATGCTTCCGTGATTGCATTAACGGCTTCATCCAAGATGACTTCAACGGCGACCTTAGAGGCGCTGGCGTTCTTTGCAATTTTAGCAACCAATTCAGATTTGTTCATAATACAACTCCTTAAAATCATAAACAGTACTTTTACCTTAATCGTTTTGTTTGTTTCGATCAAATTATTTTTTGCTTCATTTGTTTTTTGTGAAAAAAACATCTTTATCTACCGACTGATTCTGTATACTTGAAACTGTTATTTCTGCTGTTGATGGTGCGAACAAAACATACCACCTTTCTTTTTCAGACAAAAAAAGAGCAAAAATTTACACCATTCCATATGAAGCGGCTTCTTCTGACAATAAAACGAATCTGATCAAAAGAGCTGTTCAGTTGTTAAGCCTTATAGCTTTTAACAAACATCGACCGTTTAAAGTTAAAACTATCCTGCGCCGAAAAAAAATAAAAGCGGCAATCGTGCCGCCAAAATTTTAAGGATTTCCGCCTTTTTTATCCCGTTATATCCCGTTTAATCCCACTTTATCCCGTCAAAGCAAAATATATAAAACTATGTTTCGTCTTACAATAACGAAGCGAAAGGATAATTTTTGAGCATAAAAAAATCCGCAGTTTCCTGCGGTTTTTATGGTGGAGCTGAGGGGAATCGAACCCCTGACCTCTTGAATGCCATTCAAGCGCTCTCCCAACTGAGCTACAACCCCACGTCATTCAATACATCGGCGAGAATAACACAAAATTTTGCCTCTGCAAGAAAAAAGTTACTTTTTCTTTCAAAAAAGGTAAACTGTTTGAAATTTGACAGGTATTTTATGGAAAAAGCTTTTACGACAGATGATTTTTTAGGCGGAAAAATCAAGCTGCGGCAACCCGTTGACGGTTACCGTGCAACCAGCGACGCTGTTTTATTGGCCGCCGCCGCATTCCCCAAAAAAGGGCAAAAGGTACTGGATGCCGGAACGGGAACCGGTGCGGTCGGTCTGTGTCTGCTTGCCCGTTGTCCGGACATAACCGTTACCGGAATTGACATTCAACCGCAAATGACGGCTTTAGCCGCCAACAATATTGTTCTAAACGAATTAAGCGGCAAAATGTCCGTACTTACGGCCGATATCAGTACAAAACACATAGACGGAGTTGAAACAGGTTCTTTTGATTGGGTGATTACAAACCCCCCGTTTATTCTGGAAGATCAGGTTTCTCCCGATCCGATGCGGGACATAGCCCACAGAGAATCTGATTGTTCTTTGAAAGAATGGATCGCGTCCTGCTTACGCTATGTGCGGGCCAGAGGATATTTTGCGATGATTAACCGTGCTGACAGATTGCCGGAAATATTATCCCTGATTTACGGCCGATTGGGCGACATTCGCCTTATTCCCGTTTGGACAAAGGAAGGAGAAGCCGCCAAACGCGTTATTGTCATCGGACGAAAAGGTGTTCGTTCTCCCGCAGTTCTAACGCCCGGGGTTGTTTTAATGAAAAATAATGGAAAAAGAACAGACTGCGCGGAAGAAATTATGCGCGGCGGAAAGGGACTGACTTTTTAATATTTGATAAAAACGCCGCTTCAGTATATAAAAGAATCAGAAAATATTTCGGTTGGATTGAAAACAGATGATAGATTTATCCGCTCCTCCTTTTGCGCTGTTGGCTGAAAGAGATATGGATCTGTTGGTATTGGAAGAAATGCTGTCTTCCGATCCGTTTCGGAAATGGTTGGTCAGCAAGCTGTACAACGGAACGCGCCAGCTTCGCCGTTTAATCGGTGCTTGGCACACACCTTCATTGGATCCGTTGGGATCGGTGGATATTTTATTTGTTTTTGAAGAAATGACGGCCGCTCGAAAATGCGCTATTTTAATCGAAAACAAAATCGATCAGCCCAAACAAAATCTGCAGGCTCAGCGTTATTTTGAATTTGGAGAAAAAGGCATTGAAGACGGCTATTGGGATGAATATCTGACCTGTTTATTTTCACCTCAAGCTTATTTTTCCAGTTTGGAGCCGTCGGAATATTTTTCCAGTTATTTGAGTTATGAGGAAATTGAAAACTGGTTTTCCAGACCGGCCGCCGAATCGCACAGCGTAACGATAGAACGCTCGGCGTATAAAAAAATGCTGATCCGTCAGGCCATTGAACAAGGCACGGGAATAATGCGCCGCCAAATGCAGCAGCAGACCGCGACTGTTCAGCCGACAGAACAGAATCGCCCCGCGGCTTTTCCTTCACAAGAAACGCCTGCTCCTTCGGAAATCCCTGCGGAACAATCTTCTCTTTCACAAAAAAAGAAAACATCCGCATCCGATTTTCGCGTTTTTCCGGGCGGCGTTTTCAACCTGCCTGCGGGCTATCGTGAGGCTGAAGATACGATTATCGGCAACTTTTTCAACGATATTCAGTCTTATACCAAACAATATTATCCGGAACTGGAAATGAAAAAACCGACCGGCAGCGCTGCGGAAGCTGCATGGGTAGAGTTTGCTCCGAAGGAATTTCCGCGGGATATCCGCATTATTCATAAAATGCCGCAAGGCTTTATGGATTTGTCTTTCGCGATGACATCGTTAGCCACAATCCAGCCGCCGTATCAACCTTATATCGACAATGATATGAATTTCAAAGAGAACGGCAAAACGGCGATTATACGCATTATGGTGCCGCCGATTGATCCGCAGCAGGGATTTAACGAACAAAAAGACGCGATCGGTTTTGCTATGCAAAAAGCGCAAAAACTTTATCAATTATATGTTCATGTCGTGAATAACGGAACGGCCGGACGCGGATATGCGCCGGAAGAACTTTATTTATAAAATTATGTACAAAAATATTGACAAAAAACTTTTTTTCTTCCATAGTGCCTTTAAGCTCATTTAGGAGGAAAAAATGGTTCAAAGCTATTCGGAATTTATGGCAGCGGGAAATGTTTCTTATTTTCCCAGCGGACACGATGTCGGCCGGCCTTTAGCCAGGGCATTTAAAAAACAGCATGTGGATCAGTCGCCGAAAAGAATGGAACGGCTGAAAAAAATGCTGTCCGAAAGTAAAACCGGCAAACAGACGCTGGATTTTTTGGAAGAAAAAGGTTCCAAGCTGATCTTTGAAAAAATGGACTATTACGGTTATTTTTCTCCCGACAACAATTTAGTCGCGCTGAATCCGGCTATGTCTGACGAAGACTTGGCTGTAACTTTTGTTCATGAAGTGCGCCATGCATGGCAGGATTCGCAAATGGAAACGACTTCGCCGGAAATGACGCCGAAATCGTTTCTGGTCAGCGGATTTGAAATTGAAGCGGATGCCTGCGCCGCCGAAGTGATGTACGCCCATGAAATGCGTGAAAAAAATCCGAAAATCTGGGAAGCGCATCAAAAATCGCCTTATGCGCCGATGAGCACCGCATTTGAAAAAACGTTCAAAGAAACGGGCGACGCGGACAAAGCGCGCGCCGATGCTTTGCTGACGTGGCACAGCCTGAAGGTCAAAAACCATTATGCGGACACATATGTCGATTATATGTCGGCCGTTGCAAAGGAATTGAAAAAACAAAAAGAACTGGAACCGCAGTATTTTGCCGAAGATCGTTCTTCCAAATTAATCGTCGATACTTTAGGAAAAGATTATGACGGAAAACAGTTCTTTACGAATCACGAAGCATTGGAAACGCCCGAACGACTTTCCATCAGTGAAAAGCAGGCGAAAAAGCTTGCACGGGCGATGATCCCTTATATGTCCAAGTATCATCGTACGGCCGAACAGCTCGGATTGGACAAAGTCACCGTTAATCGCACGGACGGCACACAAACAAATTGCGCCGATGTTCTCAAACAAGTTAAAGAAGAACAGCATCGGCAAGCCGCCTCCAAAAGCGCGGGACGCAAAGGATGTGAACGCTGATTTTATAATATTTTCTCTCCCTTCCCCCTCCGAAAGAGGGGGTATTTTTTTATGCGGCGATAACACTCTATGGCTGCCGAGATGATTTTGTGTCAGCTCAAAACAGCTTTGTTTTTTCCGTTTGTCTGCGATTTTTTTTAATACAATCCGGTCTTATGCGCGCAAAAAAGCTTTAAGCACGCAAAATGCTCATAATCAAACGATAAGCTTCTGTAATATCTTTAAAGCGTTCTTCAAATTCTTTATTGCCGCCGTTGGAATCGGGATGATAAACCTTGGCCAGCCTTTTATAATTCAATCGAACGCGTTCCAATTCCAAAGGAAAATCAATTTCCAAAATTTTAGCCGCGGCAATAATGGCGGGATCGGATGAATGCGTTCCATCCGGTTTAAAAGTTCCCGTCTGATTTTTTTCTTCCGCCCCGAATGCTTCCGCCTTTAAATCAAACGGATCGGCAAACATAGACGGATCAACGCCGCGTTCCCCTAATTTCCAAGTCGGACGCTGCCAACAAACGTCTTGCTTTAGCTGTTCTTCAATTTCATTAGGCGTCATACCGGCGTAATAATCCCACTGCGCGTTGTATTCCTGCACATGCTCCAGACAAAACCAGTAATAGTCCGACAAAGTTCGATCTTTCGGGGCGCGATATTCTCCCGCTTTATTGCAGCCTTCCTTATCACAAATATGCTCAGGCGCGACAGGCACTTTGCCTGTCAGGTCATTAAAGAAAAAATCATATTTAGCCCGGCGTCCCATCAGTAGTCTTCTTCGGTTTGCGTTTCCTTTTCCCGATAAAAATCAGGCCATTCCCGCTTGACCATTTCTCCGGAACTGTCCCAAGCCAAACAAGTATCCAGCGGATCGGGCTGAACACCGCGGCAATACTTCATCATACGCACTTGAGCCATGGTTTGAAAGGCGGCTCCGGCAGCTCCGATCAACAAAGAAAACATATGCGTGCATGACAGTTTTTTCGGAATACGACGGCGTAATTCTTTAGAAAATCCGGAACAAATCCGCAGTCCGCGCGCATTTTTAAAAACGGATTCGGCAGCAGGACACTGCTTATACGGATATTTATCAATTTTAACCGTCAAATCACGAATCACCATATCATCGTCAATCGTCAGGGTCAGCAGCATTTCATGAAACGTTTCGCCGGCATAAATCATACCGCCGCGATCCATACAGGGGCAATCAACCGTCCGCCGATCAAGAAAACGCCCTTCAATATCCCATAAACCGTCTGCGCGGCGATAACCGACATAATCAACATGCCGAAAATACAGTTCTTCGCGGTCCGGATCAGTAGAAGGAGTAACCATATTTTTTCCTGCCCTTTTCGTTGAAAAGCTTTTCTATATTTTCCAACGGAATGTCATTTGCCAGCACGCCGCTTCCGATTGCTTCCAACAATACAAAATTCACATGATTTCCCGTTGCTTTTTTATCCTTTTTCATAAAAGCAATCAAATCCGAATTTTTTAAAGAGGCATCAAATTGTATCGGCAGTCCCCACTTTTCATATTGGGCCGAAACTTTTTCGGGCAGATCCGGCGCACACAACTGCATATTGGCCGACAGCCATGTTGCCAAAACAGAACCGATCGCGACTGCTTCTCCATGCAGAATAGAACCGCGCATGCCTGCCACTCCTTCAATCGCATGGCCGATTGTATGCCCGTAATTCAGCAAAGCGCGAAGACCCGTTTCTTCAAATTCATCGGCTGCAACAACGGCCGCTTTAATTCTGCAGCATTGTTCTATCGCATAACGGCAGGCTTCATCATCCAACGCAGTCACCCGCTCGCCGTTGATAACCAACCAATTCCAGAAATCAGCGTTAAGAACCAATCCGTACTTGACCACTTCGCCGAAGCCGGCCATAACCTGTTGAGGATCCAGAGTTTTTAATGTATGCGCATCGATAAAAACAGCTTTGGGTTGATGAAACGTTCCGATCAGATTTTTGCCTGCCGTCGTATTCACGCCCGTTTTTCCGCCGACGGAACTGTCCGTCTGAGCTAAAAGCGTTGTCGGAATTTGAATAAAATCAACGCCGCGCAACAGAACCGAAGCACAAAAACCGGCCAAATCCCCTACGACGCCGCCGCCGACGGAAACAATCGCGCAATGCCGGTCACATCCGATTTTCAATATTTTTTCAAGCAATTGTTCGGCTTCTTTAAATGTCTTGCTGAATTCCCCCTGAGGCACGGTCAAAACATACGGCTCGAATCCGGCGTCATCAAGGCCCTGCAAAATCAAAGGCATATACAAAACTTCGACCAGATCATCCGTAATAATGAAAACTTTCTTCGAACGGGTATATGGTTCAATCAATGTTCCGATATTAGACAAGAAATCGGAACCGATATAAATCGGATATGATTTATCGCTTAACTCCACGTCAATCCGCGTCAATTCCTCAAGCACCATTTTTCCTCCTTGCAAATTCGCTGATTTCACGAACCAATATTTTCAACAACTGCCCCATTGTTTCTTCTTTATACGTTATGCGCAGATCGGCTTCTTCATAGAAAGGACGGCGTTTTTCAAGCAACCCCCGAATAACTTCCTGCGGTTCGTCCACATTCAGCAGCGGTCTGTGTGTCCGACCGGCCGTATTGCGGATAATCGTATCGACATGCGCGTCCAAAAAAACGCTGACGGCTTTTTCTTTAATGTTTTTTCTGGTTGTTTCCGATAAAAAAGCGCCGCCGCCCGAAGCCAAAATGCACTTTTTCCCGTTCAACAGACGCGTCATTATCCGTTCTTCGGCTCTTCTGAAATCCTGTTCTCCGTACCGTTCAAACAGATAGCAGATATCGCCGCCGCCCGCTTTTTCTATTTCCTGATCGCCGTCCACAAACGGCACCGAATAGATGCGGGCTAGCCGCCGGCCGATGCTGCTTTTGCCGCTTCCCATCATACCGACCAGAACCAATGTCCGATTCAACGGATAAGGAAAATGAAGCAGCGTGTCTTTCGGTTCAGACATTTTCTTTTGCCTTGATGTTAAAAAAATTCTAACGTTATTTTAACTTGATTATGCCATAAGAAAAGAAGTTTTTAATACATTGGAAAGAAAGGATCAAAAATGCGCCAAAAGTCGCGGTGGTATATTTATCCTGTTTTGTTCGCGGTTATCGGATTCGGTATTTTCATTGCCGTTTATGACATTCAAGTGCCTAAAACAACCGTTGAAAAAGAAATCAGTTATGACAGGCTTCAAAAATAAGCTTTTTGCATTTCTTCTTTGTCTTTGCGCAAGTCAGGCGGCCGCGCAGAGCAAAATTTACCTGGTTCCTCCCGTTCAACTGCTTCCTTTGAAAAAAATGGAAACAAACGCTTATGGTCTCATCATTGCGGACAAAGAAGACGTTCTGAATGAAAACCTTTGGAAAGACACGGCTTATCCTCTGATTGCGTCAAAATTTTCGCAAATTTCCAATGCCCTGCCGGCCAAAGCCGAGGAACTTCGTCTGAACCTGTTAAAACTTGCCGCCGATCCGCCGCAAGGCACAACGGATCAATCGTTTATTACTTTAAAATTGCAAACTCTGTTCGATCTCGGACAATTCGACGATGTTTATAAGCTGATCCAAAAAATTCCGGAAAAGACAAGAACGGAGGTTCAAAATAAAATTTATGCCGACGTTTTGCTGATAAAAAATCTGCCGGCCGCCTGTTTTTTGACAGATCGGGAAAGTAAAGATTCGTTTTGGCAAAAACTCTCTGCCGTTTGCGCCGCATTGAATCATGAAGAAAATAAGACCTTTCTGATTTTAGATCTGCTCAAAGAGCAAGGGGAAACCGATTCATTCATCACCGCCGCCGCAGATCATTTTTTATATAAAAAATCTTTTGCGGTCGCTCCCGACAAGATAACGCCTTTAACCGCCGCCGTTTGGCGTCAAAGCGGTCACAGTTTGGCTGAATTAAAAGACCCCGCGCAACAAATATGGTATAAAACTATGTTTGTTCAGGACGAAACGATTCCCGTTGAAAAACGTTTGGCCGCCGCCGAAGAATTAGTTCAATCAGGAATCTTGGCGCCGTCGAAGCTGCGCACTTATTATCAACAGGCTTCTTTCAAAAAGGCCGCGTTGACAAACGAATTAAAGCGAGCGCGATACGTTCAGCAGGCTGCCGAATTAAGCAGCAGGCCGGATGATAACATTAAGAAACAATATTTTATCAAACAGGGATTGATTTCCGCAAAAGAGGCGCATATTGCCTATGCCTTTTCAGCAGCCGCCAAAGATATTCTGAAAACGCTGAAACCGGATCTGGATACCCTGTCCGAATCCGCGGAACTGATTGAAGCTTTTACATTAGCCGGTTTGTACGATCAGGCGATTGACTGGCAGAAAAAAGCTGAAATCCTTTTTCCTGTTTCAAAAACAACCGCTTACGGTTGGTATTTTGCCGAATTGGGAAAACCGGATAAAAGCGATCATCTTTTTATTCCCGCTTTGGAAAACATGATGGCTTATGCGGAAAAACAGCAGAATGCAAATAAAAAATTCATCGCAAGAATTGATCGGCTGATGCTCGTTTTTAAAACATTGGATATGATCCAGCCCGATGATTTATGGCATTACTCTTCCTTTGAGGAAGAATCCGCCGAAGATGATTTCGCCTATCGGGAAAAGCAGCCCGTTCTTCAAAACAGACCGGTCGGCGATATCGTTTTGGAAGCGTTACGGGAATTAAACGGTACTTATATCGGCCTGCTGAATGCTTTAACTTTACTGACCGAAGCGGGTTTGGACCGGAAGGCGGCCGATATCGCGGCACAGTCTATGGATATCGTTCTTAATCCGGTACTTGCCGATGAATAAAGAACTGATTATGGCTTTTGCCGAAACAATCACCGCAGAACGCGGCGCGGCCGCAAACACCGTCGCCGCATATACGCGCGATCTGGAAGATTTCGGCTTTTTTCTGGATTCCCGACGACGCACTTTTGAAAACGCCGAATTGAAAGATTTGCGCGCATATATGGTTTTCACCGCGCAAAAAGGAATGGCTGAAAAAACTCAAGCCCGCCGTTTATCCGCTCTGCGGGAGTTTTATAAATATCTCTATACGGAAAAAATCAGAAAAGACAATCCGTCCGAAGCGTTGGATTCTCCCAGGTTGAAACGCGCTCTGCCCAAGTATTTGTCCGAAAGTGAAATTAATCGGCTTTTTGACGCCATTGATCAGATTACCCCTTCAGGAAAAGCCGTCCGTATGCGCGCTCTGCTGGAAATTTTATATGCTTCCGGTCTGCGTGTTTCCGAATTGGTTACATTGCCGGCAAATGTCGCCAACATCAAAGAAAATTTTTTGATCGTGCGCGGCAAAGGTTCCAAAGACAGAATGGTTCCTTTGACAGACGTTGCCAAACAGGCTTTGCGCGATTGGATTCCCGAACGGGAAAAGGCTCTTCCCAAAGGCCGAAGTTCCCGCTGGCTTTTTCCGTCAACAAGCAAAACGGGCCATTTGACCCGCGAAAGTTTTTTTTTGGAATTAAAAGAATTGGCATTAAAAGCGGACATTCCTGCCGAACGCGTTTCCCCGCATGTAATCCGCCATTCTTTTGCCAGCCATCTGGTCGCCCATGATGCCGATTTACGAACGGTTCAGCAAATGCTGGGACATTCGGACATAGCGACAACACAAATCTACACGCACATTCTGGACAACAGATTAAAAAATACCGTTGAAAAAAGCCATCCGATGGCCGATCCGCTTTTTTTTCAGAAATTCTTAAAAAAATGAAGACGAAAGGTTTTATTAACGCTATAATCCCGCCTTATGAAAATAATCACTCAGTACATTCTAAAGCAAATGCTGTTCGGGTTTGTTTTTATCACCACCGGTTTATTGATAATCGTGTGGTTGTCTCAATCTTTGCGTTTGTTTAATTTGCTTTTAAATTCAAAGGTTTCCGTATGGCTTTTCATTCAACTGACGATAACGTTGATTCCCGGATATCTGGCGATTATTTCTCCGATTGCTTTATTTGCTGTCGCCCTGTTTACTTACAATCGTCTGATTTCCGATCGGGAACTGATCATTCTGCGCGCCGCGGGAATGAGTCCTTTGCAGTTAGCCAAACCCGTCATCGTCATCGGTTTTTTATTCACACTGCTCGGGTTTTATATTTCTCTTGTATTAGTTCCCAATGCCGACGCCAACTATCGCGAACTGCGCTGGAAAATTCAGCATGATATTTCCCATTTACTGATTCAGGAAGGGGAATTTAACGATATCAGCAACGGCATAACCGTATATATCCGTTCCAAAAACAGTGACGGTTCGCTGGAAGGAATTATCCTGCACGATCAACATTCTCCGGCCAGTCAGGTCACATTGCTGGCGGAAAAAGGTTCAATTATTTACCGTGACGGCATCCCGCAAATTTCTATGAAAAACGGATCAAGACAGGAAGTCGCGAACAAAACAGGCCGTTTTTCGATTTTATATTTTGACTATTACAATACGGATTTTGTTTCCAATCGGGAAAAAGCGGCCAATCGTTTTAAAAATTCTGCCGAGCGAGATTTAAAAGATCTGCTTTTCACACCGCGCGAAGCTTTGCCGAATTTAAAAACATACCATCGTTTTCGACTAGAAGGCTTTAAACGACTTTCCCTGCCCTTTTACAATTTGTCTTTTATGATGATTGCCGCCGCAGGTTTATTAACGGGAACATTTAACCGGCGCGGACATAATAAGCGCATAATCATCACCATCTTAATTATGGCCGGCGTTCAGATTTTGCAACTGGGAACGGAAAGCTTATGCATACGCAATTTAAAATTTATTCCTTTGTTGTATATCCTTTCTGTTTCTCCAACTTTCATTTGCTTATATGTTCTTAAAAACTCGGGAAAATTTCAATTTTTCGGATTAAAAACGATCAAACAGAAAAGCATGACTTTCATACGCCGCTTCACCCGAAAAAGGAGTGCTTTAAAGGCATGACTTTTTTTGTTCGGATAATAATGTTCTTTTTCTTGGCAACAACGACGGCGGCGGCATTAGATACGAAAGCTCCCGCTGATTTTTCGGCCGACGAATTAACCTATGACCGGGAATTAAACCTGATCATAGCCCGCGGAAACGTCACTTTCAAACAAGACAAATCCTCCCTGCGTGCGGATCATATCAATTATGATACGGTTGACGGTGTCGTCATCGCTACGGGCAATGTTGAAATATATACGCCCGACGGCGGACTGATGCAGGGCAATTACGCCAAACTTTCCGGAGATTTAAAAGAAGGGCTGATCAAAAAAATCCAATACACTCTGGCGGATAAATCTGTTTTAACAGCTAAAAAAGCCGAACATATCCAGGGAAATTTCACCGAATTTGAAGACGTTGCCTATTCTTCCTGCGATTTTTGCGAAGACGGATCCCGTTTTTGGGAAGTCAAAGCTAAAAAAATGGTTCATGACAAAGACGCTCAAAATATGTCGGCTTATAATGCGACGATGACGGTCAAAGACGTGCCGATTATGTATTTCCCTTATTTTACTTATCCTGATCCGACCGTCAAACGACGCTCCGGCTTTTTGATTCCCGGAGTAAAATCCAATCGCGCCATGGGATTGGGCGTGATTGTTCCTTATTATTGGGAAATTTCGCCCTACACCGATTTTTTGTTTTCGCCTTTAATCGCGTCCAAAGGCATTTTGTGGAGAGGTACTCTGCGCCGCAATTTTTCGCAAGGAACAACGGAGATCAACGGGTCCTACATCCGCCAAGACGGAGAAAACCGTTATAACATCGCCGGTAAAGCCAAATGGCACATCACGGATATCTGGCGCGCACATTTGACCGTGGATAAAGCTTCAGACGACACTTATCTGCGTCGTTACGACTTACGCAGCAATGACACAAACGCACCGTGGCTGAAATCTGACGCGGGAATCGAAGCTTTAACTTCAGACACTTATTTTACTTTCGGCGGCGCTCTTTACCAAAATATGCGCGCCAATGTCAATGACGACACAATTCCGAAAGCTGTTCCTTTGGCACAAATTGTCCATACAACCGATCCTTCGGAAAACGGAGGATATTGGAGCTTAGGCGCCTCAACAGCCACTCTGACCCGAAAACTGGGGGACGACAGCAGCCGTTTGTCCGTTCAAGCCGATTGGCATTTACCCGGAATCACGGACTGGGGAGCCGTCTATGATTTTAACGTATCGACCTTACTCAACGGATATCATATCACAGATTATCGGATTGCCGAAAAAAACAAGCTTTTTTCAGGAGATGCCGCTTCGTTTAATCCTCAGACTTCTTTGATGGTTCGTTATCCCTTTGTCAATGTCGGCGAAAAATATAATCAAATTTTAGAACCGATTATAATGGGTATTATTGCTCCCAATTCCAAAAATTCTTTGAAAATTCCGAATGAAGACAGCAATGATTTGGACTTTGACGATACGAATCTGTTTGCTGAAAAACGTTTTGTCGGTTATGACCGTTTCGAACCGGGCTCACGGATTAATTACGGTTTGAAATGGAGCCTGTACGGGCAGAAAAACGGTTATATTTCCGCTTTGATCGGACAAAGCTATCGTTTTACGCACTCCGATATTTTTCCGCAGGATTCCGGATTGGTAAATCAGGCTTCCGATATTGTCGGAAGGTTTAATATCCAGCCGAACGAATTTATCAGCCTAAGTTACGCTTTTCGTATGGATCGGCAAAAAATGGACATAAACCGCAGCGATTTATCCGTTTCCGCCGGCAATGCTTTGCTGCGCGTATCTGCCAGTTACATCAATCTGAAAAGTTCAATATCCGAATATTCCGCCTATAATAACCGTGAAGAATTAAACTACACGCTGACATCTCATTTAACACGCTACCTGATGATTTCCTTCAACCAGCGCATTAATCTGTCCAAAGGCGGCGGATTGCTGGAAACGGGCGGTTATGTGCGTTATGAAGATGAATGCTTTGCCTTGGAAACTGGATTGAAAAAGGAGTATACTGTCGACCGCGATTATGAAAACGGCGTTACTTTTAAATTAGGCATCGAATTCAAGCCCTTTGGTGCTTTTAATATATAATAAAGGAAAAAAAATGCGTTTATGCTTGTCAATCCTTTTATTTTTCGGATTTTTCTGCTCGAATGTTTATGCACAGACAAAGATTTTGGCACAGGTAAACGATGATATTATTTCAGAAATGGATTTACGGCAGCGATTGGCTTTTATCCGTCTGACAGGCCAGGCGGATACTTCCCGCAAAGACATTCAGGAACAGATTTTAAAACAACTGATCGATGAAAAACTGAAGCAGCAGGAAGCGAGGGAAGCCGGTATAGAAATTTCCGAAGATGAAATATTGAACGCCGTTAAAATCACCTTGCGTCAAAACGATATGGACTATGAAACCGTTTTAAAGAAATTAAAAGAAAACGGACTGCCTCTGTCCGTAATTGAAGAGCAGATTAAAAGCGATCTGATGTTTGTCCGCGCCGTCAAAAAAAATGCCGGACCGCGCGCGGAAATTTCCGATCGGGAAATAGAATCCAAACTGGAAGAAATCAAAGATCATTTTAATCAAAAACAGTATCTGTTTTCCGAAATTCTGCTGCCGGTTTCCGATCCGGATCAGGATGCCGAAGTTTACGGACAAGCGATGCAGCTGATTATGCGGATACGGGACGGCGAAGATTTTGAAAAAATCGCCGCCGAATACTCCAAAGCTCCCAACGCGGCGAAAGGCGGTATGACCGGATGGATCGGAGAAAATATTCTGTCTGAAGAGGAAAAAGAAGAATTTTCCATCCTTCAGCCCGGACAGCTCAGTTCTCCCGTGAAAACAGCGGAAGGCTATAAAATTCTTGTTCTTCATGCCATACGCGACTCTGATAATATCCCGCAAGCGCAAGAAAACGTTCACTTAATCCAATTGTTTTTACCGGACAGTTTCACCGAAAAACAAAAAAAAGCCGTTTTGCGCGACCTAAACATGACAAAAGGATCCTGCGATCAATTCAAAACGGTATCGGAGCAGCTGAAAACCACTCCCCGCATTGATTTGGGCGAACTGCCCGTCAATAATCTGCCGCCGCCGATCAGATCCGCAATCAACAGAACGGCTTTGTTGGAACCAAGTCAGCCTCTGTCCATTGAAGGCGGCAGCTTGATCTTGATGACGTGCTCAAGGAAAAAAGTTTCTTCTCTGCCCGGCAAAGAAGAAATTAAGATACAGCTGGAAGGCGCAAAACTGGAAACATTGGCTCATCGGCGGTTAAGAGAATTACGCCGCAGCGCCGTAATGGAAATCAGACAATGACCTCTGCTCTGCCGCCGCTAAAAGAAGTCATTTCCCGTTACGGATTATCCGCTAAAAAAGCGCTGGGACAGAACTTCATTTTAGATACCAATCTGTTAAATGAAATCGTACGCAATGCCAAACAACGGGATCCTCAGCCGTTTGAAACGGGAACAGTTATTGAGATTGGGCCCGGTCCCGGCGGCGTAACGCGAGCTATTCTTGAAAACGGCGCTAAATACTTGACCGTTATTGAAAAGGACGAACGCTGTTTGCAGCTGCTGTCCGATATCCAAGCCGCCTACCCCGGCCGATTGACCGTCCTGAACAAAGACGCTTTAACCGTTCCGGCCGAAACCTTTGGGAATCAGCCAAGAGCAATCATTTCCAACCTGCCTTATAACGTCGGAACTTTACTGCTGACGGGATGGTTAAAAAAAATCAATGATTTTTCTTCTTTAACGTTGATGTTTCAAAAAGAAGTAGCCGAACGGCTGACCGCACGGCCAAAAACTTCCGCTTACGGGCGATTGTCCGTTCTGACGCAATGGCTGTGCGAAACAGAAATTTTATTTACCGTTCCTCCTTCATGCTTTGTACCACCGCCTAAAGTCACTTCTGCCGTTGTATTTTTAAAGCCCAGAGCTCAACCTTTAGCGCCGGCGCGCATAGACTTATTGGAAAAAGTCACGGCGGCCGCTTTTAATCAGCGTCGAAAAATGTTACGATCGTCTTTAAAATCAATCGGCAATTCCGAAGAACTGTGCGCGGCCGCAAATGTCGATTCGTCCGCTCGCGCCGAAGAAATAGGAATTGAATCTTTTTGCGCTATGGCGCGTTTTTTGGAGAAATAACCATGTCTGTTCTTGCCGTTTTTCTGAATGCTTTGATTATTCCCGTTTCTTTAGCTTTGCACTATTACGGAATCGTCCTCATTGCCGCAATCATTTTGTCTTGGTTAGAAGCGTTCCATGTTTTGAACACTTACAATCAATTTGTATCTATGATTTGCACAACTCTCCACAAATTAACCGATCCGTATTTGAATTTTTTTCGTAAAATTGTGCCGCCGGCCGGCAATATTGATCTGTCTCCGCTTCTCGGCTTTTTAGTCCTTTATTTTTTAGAAGGCTTTATTCCCCGATTTTTAGCCGTACTGGCGCAAAAGGTCGCTTGATGTTTTACCGGTCTGTGTCTGATGGTTTAAAAGTCTTCATCCGTTTGTCTCCCAAAGCCAAACGAGAAGGAATAGAGGGAATCCATACGGACCCCGACGGAACGGAACGTCTGAAAATTGCCGTTTCCGCTCTGCCTGTTGACGGCAAAGCAAATGAGGCTTTAATTAAATGGTTGGCAAAACATTTGCATATTGCCAAAAGCGCGATTTCGCTGATCAGCGGAACAGCAGATCGTTCTAAAACGCTTTTAATTGCCGGAAATTCCGAAGAATTAATAAAAAAACTGGAGCTTTTACAATGACTTTTTTATTAAACGGTTTCGAATTGGCCAAACAATGCCGTACCGCATTGGCGGAAAAGATCAAAACATTTCCGCGTCCTCCCAAGCTTGCCGTTATTTTAATCGGCAACGATCCGGCCAGCGCCGTTTATGTCCGCAACAAAGAAAAAGCCGCCGCCGAAGTCGGCATCGAATCCATCGTCTGCCGATTTGAAACAATCACACAAAAACAGCTGCTGGATTTAATTGATAAATTAAATGCGGATAAAAGCATAGACGGTATCTTGGTGCAGCTTCCGTTGCCAAACGGCCTTGATGAAAAACAAATTATTCAAGCTATTGATCCCGATAAAGACGTAGACGGTTTTCACCCGATAAATTTGGGAAAACTACTGATCGGCGATCCGGCGCCAGTTGCCTGCACGCCTAAAGGCTGCATTAAACTGATCCATTTGGCCAAGCAGAATTTAACCGGCCTGCATGCCGTTGTTATCGGTCGATCGGTCATTGTCGGCAAACCGATGGCCCAACTTCTTCTGCGCGAAAACTGTACGGTAACAACAGCTCATTCCAAAACAAAAAATCTGCCGGAACTTTGTCAGACGGCAGACATTCTGGTTGTTGCCGTCGGCAAACCGAAAACCGTTAAACCCGATTGGATCAAAGATGGCGCCATTGTGATTGACGTCGGCATCAACCGATTGGATGACGGAAAATTATGCGGCGATGTCGACTTCGACGCCTGCTTTGACAAATGCGCGGCCATTACTCCCGTTCCTAAAGGCGTCGGACCGATGACTATTGCTATGTTGTTGGAAAACACGGTTGAAGCTATGGAAAAAAGAATATTTCCTTAACGTCCGAAACCGTTCTCATCATACTGACGACAAATCAAAACAAACCGGATAATCTGGAAAAGAGCGGAAAATGCACATGCAACAATCATCGCATATGTCATTCCCAACACACCATAATTCCATCTAAATGCAAACAACCAAATCAAAGGCAGCATAATAAAGATAAACGCTAATCCTTGACAAAGCGTCGGCACCAAAATATCAACCGCTCCGCGCAGAACATTGACCATCACCTGCTGTGTTCCGTCAAAGATACACATCAGCGAACAAACCATAATCAGCGGTGTTGTCATAGCAATCAGCTCGGGATCTTTAGTATAAACGGAAGCGATTAAATGCGGGCAGATTAAAAAAATGCCGGAACAAAGCAACATAAGCGCCAAATTAAAAACCATTCCCGTATAGCCCACAATCCGCATTTCCAAAACAGATTTTTTACCTTTCGCAATCCCCATCAAAACGGAAGATGCCGTTCCGACACCGTTGGCTAAAACAAACACATTGGAAGAAACATTCAGCATAATCGTATAAGCGCCCAAAGCCATTGCTCCCAACCAACCGGCCATAATATTTACAAAAGAATATGCTCCCTCTTCCACACCTACGGCGACTGCCGCGCCATAACCGACATCGCGGATACGGCGATTTTCTTCTTTGTTTTTTTCCGGTTTTACCCACACACCGTACAGGTCGTTTTCATCAATACAGAAAACAATAATAAACATCCCTACAGCCAGGATAACACGGATCAAAGTTGTCGAAATAGCCGAACCGATTGCTCCCATCGCCGGGAACCCGCCATGGCCGTACACAAATAAATAGCTGGCAAAAATATTAATAATATTGGCCAACAGAATCATTATCATTCCGGGCAATGGTCTTTTAGTTCCTTCCAAAAAAGAAGACATTACAAAAAACAGCATTGCAAAAGGCATTCCCAAAGCATAAACGGAAAGCACTTTAGCACTGCCTTCCGCCACATCGGGCTGTTGTCCCAATAAATCCATAACAAACCGGGACGGCAGGCAAATAACCATAAACAAAAAACCGATGAACAAACTGTAAGGAATAGACCGCCGCAGCACAAGTCCGCATTCGCGATATCGCCCCCGCCCGAAAGCATTGGCGGTTAAAACGATTGTGCCTTGCAATAATCCCATCGCAACAGATAAAAACAGTGTATGCACAGTGCCGGCAATACTTTGAAAAGCCAGATCCTGCGTACTGTAGCGGCCGACAACGATCGTATCGACCAAAGCCATTCCTACCGTTCCCAATCGAGCAATAACGACAGGAACGGCCAGTTTCCACGTTTCTTTACAACAGCGCAGAATCTTTAATTTAAAAACGCGTTTCTCCCGGGCTTCTCTCCAATCCAAAAGAGAATCCCGTTTTTCATCGCACTCTGCTTTATTAAACGGTTCACTTTGCAAAATACCCTACAATCATCTGAAGAAAAGCGATTCTTTGACGATCAATTTCATCCAGATGAATTTCTTTTTTTTCTTTTTCCGAATAGATGTCCAATTCTTTTCTGATTTCATCCAGCTTTACATCTTCAATATTTTGAATGTTATGGGATAAAATCGTGCAGGCATTGTCTCTAATCTTTGCAATTCCGGCAGAAACAAAGAACTTTTCAGTTTTCCCCTGATCTGCATCTTTTAAAACAACGATCCCCGCTTTTAACAATTTCATCGCGGGCGCTCGCCTGGGCAAAACCAAATAAGGCCCTTCCGCCGCAGGAATTTCAACGCTGAACACCTCTTTAACCGATAAAGGCTTCTGAGGAATCAGCATTTTAACAAAGATTGACTCTTGTTCCGCCATAGACTATTCCGCCTTTTTCAAACGAACGTTTTCAGACATCTTTTTAGCTTTTTCTTCTGCTTCCTCAATCGTACCGACCATAAAGAAGGCTTGTTCGGGCAAATGATCATATTGGCCTTCGACAATCCCTTTAAAGCCCTTGATCGTATCCGCCAATTCGACATAACGTCCCGGCATGCCCGTAAAGACTTCTGCCACATGGAAGGGCTGAGACAGGAAGCGTTGAATCTTACGCGCACGGGAAACGACCAGTTTATCTTCTTCGCTCAATTCGTCCATACCCAAAATTGCGATAATATCCTGCAACGCTTTATATTGCTGCAAAATACGCTGCACTTCACGCGCAACGGTATAATGTTCTTCACCGACAACGGCCGGATCCAAAATACGGCTGGTTGATTCCAACGGATCCACCGCCGGGAAAATCCCCAGTTCGGAAATAGAACGACTCAGCACCGTTGTCGCATCCAGGTGAGCGAATGTCGTCGCCGGCGCGGGGTCGGTCAGGTCGTCGGCCGGCACATACACAGCCTGAACAGAGGTAATGGAACCTTTTTTAGTTGATGTAATGCGTTCCTGCATCGCGCCCATATCCGTCCCCAAAGTCGGCTGATATCCCACTGCGGACGGAATGCGTCCCAGCAAAGCGGACATTTCCGAACCGGCCTGCGTAAAACGGAAAATGTTATCGATAAACAACAACACATCCTGACCTTCTTCATCGCGAAAATATTCCGCGACGGTCAATCCGGTCAAAGCCACGCGCGCACGAGCCCCCGGAGATTCGTTCATCTGGCCGTACACCAATGCCGCTTTTGAATTATCGCCTTTTAAGTCGATAACACCGGATTCGATCATTTCATTGTACAAATCGTTGCCTTCACGCGTTCTTTCGCCGACACCTGCAAAAACGGAATAACCGCCGTGCCCTTTTGCAATGTTATTGATCAATTCCATAATCAAAACGGTCTTGCCAACGCCGGCACCGCCGAACAGACCGATCTTTCCGCCTCGGGCATACGGTTCCAGCAAATCAATTACTTTAATACCGGTTGTCAGCATCTGCGTGGAGGTCGCCTGATCAACAAACGGCGGCGGATCACGGTGAATCGGACTAAGTTTAACACCTTCGATCGGACCGCGCTCATCCACCGGCTGCCCCAAAACATTCATAATGCGGCCTAAAGTTTTCGGACCGACCGGAACGGAAATCGGCGCCCCCGTATCCGTCACTTCCTGACCGCGCATCAAACCGTCGGTTCCATCCATAGCGATACAGCGAACGATCGATTCGCCTAATTGCTGCGCTACTTCCAAAACCAGCGTTTTATCGCCCAGCTTCGTTTCCAATGCGGAAAGAATTGACGGCAGATCTTTTTCATCTTCAAATTTGACGTCCACAACCGCGCCCATAACCTGTGCAATGTGTCCGATACTGTTTTTAGCCATTCTTATCTGTCCTTATAATTAGATTAAGTTAAAGTGCTTCCGCACCTGAAATAATTTCCGTCAGTTCGCTGGTAATCATTGCCTGGCGAGTCTGATTGTACAATAGCGTCAATTCATCAATAATATCCGCCGCGTTGTTCGTCGCATTGTCCATTGCCGTCATTCTGGCTCCGTTTTCGGAAGCCGAAGATTCTAAAGACGTTCTGAAAATCAGTGCCGTCAAAATTTCAGGAACAATCGTATTCAACAATTCCACAGGATTATTCGGTTCAAAGTCATATTCCAACGGGTTTGTCTCCGTCAATCCTTTGGAAAAATCACCTTCAACGTTCAAAAGCCGCCGTTCCTGAGTTGTTTTGTATTGCGAATGAACCTTTGCCCGTCCTTGAGACATACCGCGGACAATACCTTTGCCTTTTCCCAGCGTTCCGCTTTTATGACGGGAAGGCCGCTGCAGACGAATCGTACCGCCCTCATTGTCATTGGTCAAAAATCCCCACGGATTTTCCCCTGTAAACGGCTGCAAAATATGCGCCGCCTGCATCGGCACAATCGGACGAATGCGCACTTCCTGCGAAATAGCCGAATGAAAGTGATTGTAAACGACGGAACAAGCGTCAATCGTTCCTTTTTCAAACATAGAAATCAAATGTTTTGCTATATTTTCCGCGTCCGACAACTGATCCGCCTCACTGACACGACCGTTAAAAGTCGCCACGATCTGTTTTCCGAACTGTTCCCGCAGCAGTTCGGTCGCTTTTGATCCGATGCAAATCAAACGGACTATGCGTCCCTGCGACTGCAAATGTTCGATAAATTGAGCCGCTTTTTTAACAATATTCATATTAAAGCCGCCGCACAATCCGCGGGAAGAAGCAAAAATAATAACCAAATGACGCATATCTTCCCCGTCGCCCGTGATCATGCGGGGTATTTCATAACGGGGTTCCTGCCCTTTAGCAAGATCATCATCTCTCATGAAAGAGATCGTTTTAATCAAACGCAAAACTATGCGCCCCAAAGAAGCCGCAAAATAAGCGGACTCCGATATGGCTTCCTGCGATTGGCGCAAGCGCGACGCCGCCACCATTTTCATCGCCGACGTGATTTTCCGGGTCGATTTGATGGATGCGATACGATTGCGCAGTTCTCTTAAATTTGCCATTGGCGTATTCCCGTAAAATTAAGAAAACTTCTTGATAAAATCATCCAGGAAATAACGCAGATCATCTTCCGTATCAGGCGTCAGCGTCTTTTCCGTACGGATTGATTCCAAAACAGAAGGAAGATTCGCTTTGAGCTGTTCCAGCATTTCCGTTTCGAAACGAGCTATTTTCTCAACAGGCAATTCATCCAGATACCCGCGAATTCCGGTAAAAATAGAAACGACTTCTTCTTCAACCGGCATCGGATGATATTGTTTTTGCTTCAACAGTTCGGTCAGACGCGACCCGCGATTCAACAACTTTTGCGTTGCCGGATCCAAATCCGAAGCAAACTGCGAAAACGCCGCCATTTCACGGTATTGCGCCAGCTCCAGCTTAATGGAGCCCGCGACCTGTTTCATCGCCTTGACCTGAGCCGAAGATCCCACACGGGAAACGGAAATACCGACGTTCACCGCGGGACGAACGCCCTGATGGAACAAAGCGCTTTCCAGGAAAATCTGTCCGTCCGTAATGGAAATCACGTTTGTCGGAATATAAGCAGACACGTCGCCGGCCTGCGTTTCAATTACCGGTAAAGCCGTCAAAGAACCACTGCCCAGAGATTCATTCAGTTTTGCTGCGCGCTCCAACAAACGGGAATGCAGATAGAACACGTCGCCGGGATAAGCTTCACGGCCGGGTGGACGACGCAGCAGCAAAGACATCTGACGATATGCGACGGCATGTTTAGACAAGTCATCATAGAAAACAACCGCATGCATACCGTTATCACGGAAATATTCGCCGATGGCGCACCCCGTATACGGCGCAATAAACTGCAGCGGCGCCGATTCGGAAGCCGTTGCGGCAACAACGATCGTATAATCCAAAGCGCCATATTGTTCCAAAGTGTGCATCACCTGAGCGACGGTAGATCTTTTCTGGCCGATTGCGACATAAATGCAGAACATTTTTTCTTTATCGCTCTTCGCGCGGTCGTTTACGGCTTTCTGATTGATGATCGTATCCAGAATAATAGCCGTTTTTCCCGTCTGACGATCACCAATGATCAATTCGCGCTGTCCGCGTCCGATCGGAATCAGAGAATCAACAGCCTTTAATCCTGTCTGCAGCGGTTCATGAACGCTTTTACGCGTAATAATGCCCGGAGCCTTTACGTCAACCGCCCGATATTCCGTTGCCTTAATGGCGCCTTTGCCGTCAATCGGATTTCCCAAAGCGTCCACAACACGCCCCAACAAATCCATACCGACGGGCGCGTTAACAATTTCTCCGGTTCGTTTAACGGTATCGCCTTCATGAATATCCGAGTCCCGACCGAAAATCACCGCGCCGACGCTGTCCGACTCCAAGTTCAGCGCCATTCCTTTAACGCCGTTTTTAAACTCGACCAGTTCGCCGGCCTGAACACGCTCCAAACCGTAAATGCGCGCGATACCGTCCCCGACAGACAAAACCTGTCCGACTTCATACATATCCGGCTGAGCACCAAAATTTTCAATACGTTCTTTCAATAATGATGAAATTTCTGTCGCTTGGAGATTCATATCCCGACACCCTTCATAATAAGATTAAGCTTTTGTAATTTTGTTTTTACGGAAGCATCCGCCATCAAAGACCCCGCCTGAACCGTCAATCCGCCGATCAAATTCGGGTTAACCTTTACATCCAACCGGATCTCCTTATTAAAGATCTCTTTCAGAACATCCGTTAAATGTTGCTGTGTCCTGTCGTTCAGCGACTGAGCCGCAACAACAAAAACCGGTAAAATTCCCTTATAGTTTTCATACAATCGTATAAAAGCGGTTTCAATCTCTTTAAAAACAAACGTCCGCCCGTTTTCAGTCAAAACGCCCAAGAAACGCCGCATAAGTTCAGACAAGTCAAGTTTTTCCGAAACCAGCGCCATTCCCTCTTTCCGATCACGCATACTGACCAGACGAGAAGTCATCAGTCTGTTAAATTCCGAACTGTCCGCCATTAATTGGCTAAGCCCCCGCACTTCCTGCGCGACAGCGTCAGCCTGATCGTGTTCTATGGCCTCTTGAAGCAGAGCCTGCGCATATTTGCCGACCAACTCCGCCCGATTAATCTTCTTTGCCATATTCCCTTCCGTTCAAACATACTTCTGCCCTTTATCAGAGCAATTATTTTTTTATAAACATTCTTTTATAACAACAAAAAAACCTATTTTCAAACAGAATATCATTTTTTCTGTTTGAAATAAAGAAAGCCTCCTCTTGTCAGAGAAGGCTTTCTTTGTCGAAAAAAGCGTTTATAAAACCGGACAACCGACAGCCGGAACAGTAGAAAGTTCTTCCATTTGTCCGCTCAGATTATCTTTGTATGTTTCATTCGCAGTCGCATCAGCGGCAGCCGTTATCAACAAAGAGTTTATTTCTTTAGCATTATCACGCGTCACATTGACCAAAAACTCCGTATCTGTCTGCAACGCATTCATAGTCACCGTTTCTTCCGCCAAGACCTGATTGACAGAAGGCATCAATTTACCGCCGAAAGACGATCTTAAATCCTGCATTTTCGCTTTAGCGGCCGCAATTTTCATATTCTGCAGCTCTCCCAACTTCGCTAAAGCCATTTTATAGTCACTGTCTTTAGCCAAATCAAAGCTGTCCGCATTCGGCAAAGTATATCCCACCTTGCTCAACGTAGAAATGATATTTTCATTCATTTCTTTAATAGAAGCGATTGCGCGGTCTTTAATCGGTTCCTGTTCCTCTTTGGCAGAAAGCAGCGCCAAATATGAACTGATTCGATTTACCATCAACGGAATCGGCAATTTAGGAATACCATGAGAATCATTTTTAATTTCTCCGGTAGTCGAATCATAATCCCCCGGACGATATCTGACCTTACTGCCGTGTCTTTCCACCAAATTAGACAATTCACCCTGGTTGGTAAAGTTATCGATATTCTGCGTAACCTTATACCACGGATCCGGTAAATCCGACGCGATTTCGGGAATTTGCTTTTCAACATTCATAATATAAACAGATTCGCGCCAAGGCGGCAACGGTTTTTGCGGCAAATAGGGCGCTTTCATATTCGGAGCGGGAACCCCTTCTTTCAGATCATATGTAGCCAATGCCGCAACATACGCCTGATGCAACGTATACAAACGCCCTTTATTAACGCGGGCGCAGACATTTTTCTTGCCGTCTGTCTGACCGCACCATTTATCGTCCGCCGTAGCAGTCGCATCCCGATAATCCTCTGAAGAAACAGTCACGTCAGGAACAGTATCATTGTAATAATCTTCCGGAAGATAACTGTCATTTTTCGTCATTTTCGGCTTGACCGGGAACGGCCTTAACGGATTAAAGACATAGTTCTTTTCCATTTCCTGATAATGTTTTTCCAAATAAACATCATAAATATGTTTCTGATCAATCCAGGGTTCGAATTTTTTCTTCACCGTTCCCCATTCCTGCGGATGCGCATAAATATTTTTTAAAACCGCATATCCGACATCCCAACGGACTTTTCCAAATTTGGCAGCTTCATCAATATCCATATCCGCATCCGTCGTCCCGCTTTCAGCTTGCGCTTTACCGGCGCTGACCATTGCGTTAGCTTCGGCTTCCGAAGTATTTTCATTGATATTGGCATAAGGCGAATTGGAAGAAACTGCCGCAGCGGAACTGCTGTCTTCGGAAGAATCGCCGGCATTCATTTTGTTTTCCAATGCCCCCAATTGAGCCGACGCGTCAGCATCTCCCAAAGAATCCGAAGCTTCGGCCAACAGTGCTGAAGACGTGTTTTCCGCATAAGCAGATACCGCCTCCCAAACAGCCGCACCATCCGTAAAGTTTCGATTCAGCGAACTAATGTTGCAGCGGGTGTTTTCATTTAAACGCCTTACGATTTCATTATATTTTTCTATACTTGCCTTGTATTCTTCCAACTGCTTTTTATCCGCCAATAAAGATGCCGCCGTTTGGTGCAAATTCAAAGCCGTATTCACTTCCGCCTTAACTTCACCCAATTTCGGATATTGCTTAAAGCTGACATTTGCCGCAACCGGTTTTGCTTTGGGTTTCCGATAACCGGCTTGAGCTACCCCGGAAGAAAGGACAAAAAAGCCCGCAGACAAGATTGTCAATGTCATTAATGTGTTTTTTAAAGTAGGTTTCATTTTCTTCTCCTATCTTTACCGAATAGCTACATATTTCCGAAAACAGGCTTATCCAGAATAAAGCCTTTTAAGCTTGTCGCTATTGTTGATTGCATTGTGGCCGCTTTTATTTGATTCTGAACGATCATTAATTGATACTCCATCAAATGTGCCGCATAATTCGCACGCTGCGCTTTATTTAAATCGTCGGCACTTTCGATTTGTTTCTGGATATCTTCAGCGGCAGTCATCAATTCTTCCACTTTATTCTGCATATATGAGCTGAATCCCATAATTTCGGTCGCATTATTAAAGTCGAACTGAGAATGATAATACCGCATTAATAATGAATCATAATTCGTTATCTTAGAACCATTTTCATTCCAGCCGGGACGCAGGAAGATTGCTTCAACAGCCTTGGCTATAGCCAAAGGATCTTCACCGTCCGTTACGGGAAAGGCCTCCAAAGAAGCAAACTCTTCGCCTTGCGCCGTCGTAGCTCCGGTAAAGCTGGGCGGTTCAAGTTTAATATCCGCTAAAGACGGTAATTGCCCCGAACGTAATTTTTCCAATGCGTTATCCGCAATTTCCTTTAACTTTGCCTGTCCTTCCTTTAACAATGCCGCCGGAACATGCGGAATAATCGCAGGGACGGACGTAAAGTCAAAGACAGGAAGCCCCGGGGTGATTTTCAGCAGCATCTGAAACAAACAGATCGGGTTTATCGGCATACATTTGGCCTGCGCCTGAGAAGTTGAAAAAGCCAACACTAAGCCTACAGCCAAAAATGTTTTTTTCATTTTATTAAAAATTAACATCGGCTTCATCCTTTTCTTCATCAGAGTATGTAACTCCACCTATTTCCATCCCTTTGACCGCTTCCGGTTTCTTGTAACCGGACGTTGGCATTTTATTGACTTTTTCGATCGTCAGTTTCTTCATATTAGCCAAATCTATGGAAATCTGGTTTAAACGTTCAAAGTTCCCTGCCATAATCATCAGCGTATTCGCATTAACGCCATCTTGAATCGTTTCCGCGTTTTTCATCGCTTCATCGGCTTTCTTAAACCGTTCTTCCGACATTTTAGGCGCATTCATCGTCATATATAATGCCTTAGCAAAAACTTCGGTGTCAGCATTTTTCTTCAGTTCTTTTCTTGCCTCTCTGATGGCAGATATCTCGTCCACACTTAATTTCTTACCATCCTGCAAAGAAAAGAGCGTTTCTTTGATTTTCTTGGACGCATCTGCAGCCCCGTTATCGCCTTGTGCCGCCGTTTCAATATCCGATTTCGGCTTTCCGCCGGAAAACGCGTCACTCTGCAATCCTGCGGCGGCGGCCTGACCCAACGCTTTCAAATCTCCTGAAAGAGCCGCCTGCCCGACCGCCTGAACCTGAGCAATTGTTGACTTTACCTGGTTAACCCGGCTTAAAACCTGCGGCACCGGCTGAAAACGACCGATCAGGTTCGTAATCAAAGAGGCCAGCTTTGCCACATCAAATGTCGGATACCCTTGAGCTTGGGCGTCAGAAACGGGTGTCAGCAAAGCAAGTGTCAGCATTCCTGTTAAAAATATTTGCTTTTTCATATCAACCTCCACCCGATTACTGTTCCGTCTTGCTTCTGTTTGTAGGTACAATCGCGTATGTTCCGTCAATATGCGACTGCGTTGCCTCCAACAGTTGCTGATAGTTTGTCTGCTCAAGCTTCAACAGAGCCAATTTATTAATCTCATTCTGCAAATCGGTTTCCGAATCTTTACTTTCCGCATCCTGTTTCAACTGATCAATCGTTTCAATATCCTTGTCCAATTGTTTGCGAAGCGAAACAACCTTTCCATATCCTGACAGCAAAGCGGAATATTGAAACTCGGAACGTTTTCTCACTATTTCATCGACTTCCGCCACCGTCGCATCAGCAGCGGCATACATATTTTTCTCAAGCCATTTCTTCACCGCGTCAGGATCATCTGTCTTATCGGCCAATTCCTCGGGAACGACCAAAAAAGCCTGTTTTGTTCCCCCTTTTTCGGCGTTGCGGTCAAAAATTCCGCCCGCGGCATTTTTCAGCATTTCTTTCCAATCGCCGCCGCCGCCCAGATTTTGAAGCATCGTTTCAATATTCATACTGGACTGAATTTGTTTCAAACCGGAACGGATTTCCGAAAACTGATCCAGAATCGCCTGAATTTTCATAGAAATATCCAACGTCGTTTGCGCACGAGCATTAACAGGCATTCCGAAAATGACTAAGACGGAAGCAATAAGCGTGTATTTTCGTAACATTGTTTTTCTCCATCTTATATTAGGAACAAATTAATTGCACATCGATTCCAAAGAAGAATTAGCAAGAGACATTGCCGACATTACCGCCGAAGACGCCGCCTGTTGATACTGAACTTTCATCGTCGCCACAAGAGCGCCGAGCTGCTGCATCTGATCATCAGAAGCGCTGCTGGCTTCCTGAGCTTTTTTCATATCTTCACCATCGGCCAGATTTTGCTGCAGCGCGAATGAATTAGCCAAAGAACTCTTGGCCAATTCTTTAGACATGCTTTCTTTAGCTTCCCAACAAACTTTGCGAGCATCAATATCGAATTTGCCATCTTCAGCCGTTCCGGATTTTTTAAGTTTTCCAATAACATCCGTTATCTTTTCAGGATCTTTCATAACACTCTCGGAAAAACCGGCCTTTGTCATTTCCTGAGGAATATCCAAAGCTTTTATTCCGCCGCTTAAAGCCGCTTTAGCCTGTCCTGTCGCGAACTCCTTCAAAGCGTCCATACTGAGCTTATCCCCCATTGCTTTGGCTTGTTCAATACCGTTCATAATTTGGTCTTTGACCTTTTTTAATTCATCAATATGTTTGGTCAACTGATCAATCTGCGTTGCCAATTCCGCCCCGATTGTCGGAATAGGAATAGCTTGTACTGTTCCCGTGCGAAAAAGAAAAGAAACAGCCACTAAACCGAATATCGCTGATTTCTTTAAGTATGTCATAGAAGCCTCCTTTATAATATTCATGGCCTTGCACACAAAACTTGCCTATTAAATATAGTGTAACCATATAATTATGGCGAAACAATGGTTTTTATTAAGGCAATTATGACAAAAAAAAGACAGAATTTTCTCCACTCTGTCTTTTTTGGTCATTAAGCCACTTCGAGATACTTTTCAACAAAGCCTTCCGGACCGTATTCTTTCATTAATTGCTCCGCCAGCAAAACATGTTTCCGGCCTGACGAATAAAGCTTCAAGAACGGCCCCAGCCCTCCCAAGTTTACATCCAAAATAACAGATTCCCCCACGGCCGGGCGCGCCACCAAAATAGCATATTTTAAATCTTTAAACGAACGGCCGAAAACAAAATCACGCTCATGCGGCGTTAAACGCCAGTTTTCATAGTCCTCTTCCATCCCCTGGGGATTACGGAAGAAAATAACCGTTTGACACTGACCGCGAATCACTTCGCCCATTCCCAATGAATCTACGATATTCGGCTGTTGGAAAGCACACAAATATGCCTGTCGTTTCTTACGGCCTTCCTGCAGACCGATCACGAACTGGTCACGGAACATCGGGTGCTTCAGCATCGGCGCCGTTTCGTCAATCATAATCAGGCTGGGATCCCCCGTATCGCCGGAAACGCTGTGAATACGCTGCATAATGTAACTGATCACTGCCGGCGCCAAAACTTCGTCTTCAAAAATATGGGTAAAGTCAAAAGCGATAAATTTTGCCGTCATATCCAACGTGTCGTTCGGCGAATTGAAAATTAATCCGTACTGTTGATCGTTCACCCAACGGAACAACTCGCGCCGCATCGCTCCTGTCGGAGAGAAACAGCTCTTATGCAGATTTTTCAATGTGCGTTCTTCCGGACGCAGATAATCAAAAGCCGTCGTAACGGCACGCGCGATTTCTTTTTCGGAAACAGCGTCGTCAACCATTGTAATGGCTTTCAGCCAACGTCTTAAAAACGCTCTGTTTTCAGGAGTGTCTCTGCATGAGAAAGGATTCATTGACGTTGAATCTTTATCTCCGTCAAAATTCACATACGCCCCTTGAATGGAACGACAGAAAACCTCCACACCTCTGTGACGGTCAAAAAAGTATACGCGCAAGTCATTATGTCTCATTGCCTGCCCGGCTAAGAAAGCCAACAATGTCGTTTTACCTTGACCGGTAGATCCCAACAAAATGCAATGCGCCACCGCGTTTGCCGCCGCAGTCACATGAAACTGCCAACGATAAGCCGTACCGCTGATTGTTTTGAAAATCGTAATCGGTCCGGGCCCCCAGTCACTGCTGGCATTTCCTTCCGGCGCTTTTTCAAGGTTAATCGCCGTTGCCGCCGCGCGTGACAAATATGAATACGTTCTGGGATAAATATCATACGTCGGGAACTGCGCAAAGAAAGAAGCCTGAGCCACCCACCCTTCACGAACGGGCGTCACACCGTACAATCGGCAGATTCGCTCTACTTCCATTTGACCGAATTCGATTTCTTCTTTTGACAAACCGAATAAAAACAACGTCATGGAATAATGACATAACGTCTGCGTATCACTGTCCGTCGAATCAATCGTTTCCATTGCTTCGTCATACTGATCCAAAGTAGATGCGGAAAAAGTTGTCACACGCGCCATACGCTTTTGCTGTTCCAATAAAGCCAAAGCGGTAATTTTGGGAATCGGCGTTATTGTATGCAGCAAATTTACCTCTACATTGATTGACAGCAAATCGGAAATCATTTGCTCATCAATGTAATCGCCCGGGCTGCGCAGCCCCATTACGATACATAAAAGTTCTTCTTCTCCCCGGAAAAAACGGATCAAACCTTCATCACCGGTGAAATGAATATAATCCGCCGTCAGCATGGATTTTAATTCAGCGCCTTCCAAAGAACCGACACGAGGACGCGGAACAGAAACCGGGCTGCACAAACGGGCAAAGAAAGTAAACGGACTCAGCTCCAGATCGCTTTCCTTTGTTTCAAACAGCTGCGTTGGTTCATACATATCCAATATTGCCGTCAGAGCCTGCGCCGCCTGAGCCAAATCCCGCGCATGATTTTTACGTTCTTTAATGGACAAAATAATATAATGCTTGTTTCGAAACACCCGACTGAGATTATCCAGCCATTGCTCCGCTATCGCTCGCAAAATCGGATTTTCGTGCCGCACTTCTTCTCCCATCGGCACCATTTCGCGAATCGTCAGAACACGAACCGTTACGTTCAATTCCGCCATAGAATCAATAAAGCTTTTCCTGGCATCCAGCATATTCATCCGCAGTTCGGGCTGAATCATTGCGACATCAGCCCCTTTAACGGCGAAAACCCGAACCAAGGAACCGTCGTGACACTCTATTGTCGTTCCGTCTTCTTTCAATCTTTCAAACGGCAAAAAATCACTTACCTGCGTTTCCTGCGGCCGCGGCAAAATAACTTCACCCAGTTTTGTCGCCAACAAGCCGGCAAAAGCCGCCGCCGCAACAATTCCCAAGATGCTGACAATAACTTCTCCGGATCCGAGACTTTGAATAAAAACAGAAAAAATACTTTCAGGGGGCAAGTTTTGTTCCTTTACTCTTATACATATTCTGAGACCCGCGTGCCATCGGTCCATATGTCTGAAGCATTGTGGACAAATGCGGTTCTTTAGAGCCGTAAATTACCAAAAAAATATGAACAATCACGATAGGAATAACAAACAAAATAGGATTCATATTAAAAATCCCCATTCCTATAAACATAAACGGAAATTGAACCGCCAGATTAGCAACCGCCGGCAAAAACGGCGCCCAAAAAACTTTCGGCGGCATAGCTATAGCTTTTAAAATCGGTTCCCGCATTTTGTTTATCCTGACATTGTCTTCTGTTGTAACCTAACAAAAAAAAATAAACAAATCCTTTTTTTGATTATAAAAAACATAAGTGTGAAAATACAACAGAAAATGCTGTTTTCTTTTCTTACTCCGCTCTCCTTTGCAAAAAGCAAGAAAACATCTTTTAACCATACACCGTCTCCGAAGCTAATCTGTGTTTCAGAAATGCAAAAAGAAAGCCCCGGTTTCCCGAGGCTTTCCTTTTGTTCTGTTATTCAGATTAAAAGTGACGATTACATCGAGTCGTTCATAGCGCCGGCTGCATCTGTGCTGGTCACATAATCAATCGCCTTACCGGCAACGGCCAAAATGATCATACCGACGGCCAAAGAACCAAACCATTTCCATTTGACAGAGCCCATAATTGCACCGGCAGCCAAACCGACCAAACCGAAACCGCCTAAAACGAAAATAACCATTTTGACGTTGTTAAACAGTTCGATCATCTTAGATTTAACAGAGCCGAATGCGTCAGCGGCCGCATAAGATTCCGGAGCAGCAGCCAACAACATAGCTAAAGCTAAATACACTATTTTCATTTCTATTCTCCTTGTTTTTTTTAAGGTTAAATGCTCTTTATGTTTTCAGAATATAAAAACCGAAGAAGATTGTCCATTGTAAAAAAAAATCAAAAATTTTTTATAACCTATTGATTTTATTTTGTTTTTAAAAAAATGACATCTGATTAAAAAAAATGTCACCTTTTTGAAATATTTTCTATTTTTCATTTTTTTTCCAAATTTGGCCACTATGCTAAAAAAGAACAGAAAATTTACGGATAGTTAATAACTTTACGGATAAACTTTAAAAAAATATCTTTAGATTTTATTTTCCGGACTGTAAAGTTATAAAGAAATGACAAAAACTTTAAAGAATTTAAAGAATCAAGATTCCGAATATTTCTCCGAAAAAAGAGTTTCCGTTTCCGGCGGAACAATGCTTTTTTTAGTTTTTAACATCCTTTTAATTACAGGATTCTGCAAATTTTCTTTTTATGTTCTGAAGAATCATCGCAGCGCCGTAGAGAGAGACACTTTAGTTAAAACGTATGTCGATGTTCAGCCTTATAATTCCGGGAAAAGAGCTTATACCGCTTTAAATATTCAGGACAAAACCGCTCCGGCGCCGCTTTTTACTAATAAAGAAACAACGGTATTTTCTCCTTTAGCCGAGAAAAAAGAAATTCTTGCCGAAAAACAAAAAAATGTTCCGAGATTTCCCTCGATCGCCAAATCTGCCAAAAGGATGCCGGTCATCCGTTCAACAAAGCAGCCGCCCGCCGATCTTCCTCTTTCTCAAGAAGTCCCCATAATAAAGAGTATGGCACAAAACGACTCTCCGGCGGTTTCCTTGGATAATTTGATGGTTTCCGGCTTGAATCTTTTGGACGAATCGGAAAAAACCATAGCTTCATCGGAAATTCTTCTGCGGGAAACTTCCTCTTCCGAACAAGAAATCATTAAAAACACCGAACTTCCCCTTCAATCTGAAAGCAAAGAAAAAGAAACTTTTGCCGGAAATTCTCCGATAAAAAAAGAATCTGTTGAAAGAAAAAGCAACAACGAAACCCGATGGGTTGACGCGGCCGAACTGCGGCGCAGACTGGCATCGCTTACGGCGCAGGCTCCTTCTCCGAAGGATGATGAGCGCTTACAACAAAACGCCGCTTTATTGCAAATGAACAACGCGAAACAAATTGCTTCGTCGGACACAAAAACAATTTCCGATATTCAGGATGACGCTCTTTTAAATAATAAAGTATCCCCCCTGCAACAAAAAGATTCGCCGCAAAAAACTTCGAAGGAAACTTCGGATAACAAATCATCCGCTGTTGCAGCGACTGCTCTTCAAGAAACAAAAGGGGAATCACCTTCTTCCGTTCAAATTGCTGTCGTTCAGGACGTTCCTTTTGCCGGAACGGCTCAAGTGCCCGATTCAAATCAGAATAACGCTTTCCTTCCCAATCCGGCGCATAACGCGACTTTAGCCGGAAATTCACCCAGTCTGTGGAAAGTTGCGAAAATTAAAGAACCCGCTTCCGGTAATTTGACAGATACGCCAAAAGAAGAAAAAAAACAAATTGCCGAGAAAAAGGTTGAATCGGAGGACTTGCCTCAAACAACAGGAAAAGAAACCATTTACCGCAATGGCCGAGCTGTGGCTTCGATACAAAATCAAGAAAAAAAATCTCTTAATTGGCTGGATCGGCAAAAAGCGGCCGTATGGACAAGTATGGCCCAATCGGACACGCCTTCCGTCTGGTCGTCAGCGACAGAAACGGCATCCGCTTCTGCTGACAAAGCCCGCGCCTTCCGAGTTGCGGAAGAACAGCAATCGACAGCGGCGGAAACAAACGTAATTAATTCCGCCCCCGTGCGTGTCGTCACTGAAAGCGCGCAGCCTGAAGCAAAAGAAAATCCGCTGCTTCTTCCGTTAGGAACTCCGACCGCGACACAAACCATTCCGACAATAAATTCTCCGGTTCTGGCAAATGCGCCGTCATCGTCCGTCAATTCGAATAAAACGACCGCCGTTGAAACGGAAAAACAAGAAAAAACAAATCCCGCTGCGGAAGAAGGATTAATGAACAAATTCTTTTCTTTCTTCGGAAAAACGGAAAACACAAACAGTCTGCCAAACATCGGCTCCGGCAATCCGCTTCCGGAAGAAAATTCGAAACAGGAAAATAAATCTCTTTCAGATAAACCGAAAGCAAAAGAAAAAGATTCATCCGCCATTCCTCTTCCTTCAAAGACAAAAACCGAAGAAAAACAAATCATTCCGACGGAACTGCGTCTGACTTTCAAACCGAACAGCACGGAAATGTCCGCACAATCAATCAAATGGATTAAAGCTTTCGGACAAAAAGCCAAAAAAGACATTCAAAATGCTGTTGAAGTTCGAATGAGCAACATGGATCCAACTTTACAAAACAAACGATTTGCTATAATCCGAAGCACTTTGATCGGCGTCGGAATGGAAAATGTCCAAATTATTCCCGTTATGACGGATCGAACGCCTCATACCGTTGTTTTGCGTATGATTGTTTTGCCTGAAGAAGGTTATACAGAATATACAACCGAAAACAGTGGTGTTAAAGAGCGCTTATATTACAAGCAATGGTAATTGGAGACAAATCAAATTATTTTATGTATTTTATTAACTTTAAAAGGTTCTGAAAAAAGCACCCCTTAAAAAAGTTCGTTGTTTTTATAAAGGATTTTTTAAAGAATTTAATGTTCTAATTATAATCCTAAAGAAGTGTTTTGACTTTTAAATTTGGAGATTATTTATGGCCTGTCCTTATAAAAAAATCGGTATATTCAGCCTGTTTTCAGCTGTTTTTTTACTAAACGGATGCACTCAGTTTGTTGAAAACGATCAAGCATGGCCCGGTGTTTCTGCCGGAACGACATCTTCGGCCCCCGATTTTACGGCGCCTGTCGGCGGCGGACAATTCGGACAAAGGACACCTCCCGATGTTTTGCAAAACACACAGGGATATCGCGGAGAGGACCTGTCAGCGACGGCTCCCGGCTCTGTCGGTGCAAACGGTCTATACAGTTATGACAGCTCCAAAGACACTTCTTCAAACGTTGCTGCGGCACAAACACAAAGTCAAAATACCGCTTTGGAAGCACCGGCTTCCGCTCCATCGGAAGAAATTTACGATCCGACAGATCCTGTTGAAGACTGGTTGGCAACGGAAGGCAGTTCAGTCCGGTCTTTACTGACGGAATGGGGAGATAAAGCCGGTTGGCGTGTTGTATGGAGTACGGACAGAGAATACGTTTTGGAAGCGGGCGCTATGTTCAGAGGACGCTTTATGGATGTTGCTTCGGCTTTGATCCGCTCATTCGCCCGCGCCCGGCCTGCTCCTTGGGGAACATTTTACAAAGGAAACCGTGTATTGTTAGTCACGACTCAGGAGGATGAAAATGCGGATTAAACATTTATTTTTTATGCTCGGCGCCTCCGTTGTCGGTTTGACGTCATGCACACTGTACAGATCCAATATCAAGGAAACAGACCGGATATCGGATAAAATCCAATCCAATTTGGAACAGCCCTACAAACCGTCCGAGCAATATAAAATGGACACGATTTCCGTCAAAGACGATATTTGGCTTGGGAATCAAAGCGTTCGGGTCAATGAAGGCGATCCCCTTCCCGCCCGTTTTGAAACCGAAGACGGAATTACGCTGGTCAGCACGGCTCCTGTTTCTTTAATGCAGATTTCGGAACAGATCACTTCTCTGACCGGTATTACCGTCCGAATTGACGACATGATTTTGAATGAAGTCCGATCTGCCGTACAAGGTGCCGATGCAGCGCAAGGTCAAGTAAGCGGCAATGACGCGGCAAACTTGTTTATGCCATCCTATTCCGGAAAACTGAGCGGATTGCTGGACCAAATCGTTTCCCGTTTCGCTTTGTGGTGGAGATACAAAAACGGCGTTATTTCTTTCTATAAAATGGAAACGCGCGTTTTCACCGTTTATGCTTTGCCGGTCACATCCAACTTAAGCGCAAATATCGCCGGCACGGCTTCCGGTGACGGCGGCGGCACAACATCCGCTTCTATGAGCTCGTCAATCGAATTGGACTTTTGGACCCAGTTGGAAAGCGCCGTATCGGCCATGCTCCCCGAAGGCGCGACGATGAACGTCATTCCGACAAACGGAACGATAACGGTAACGGCGCCTCCGTCCACGCTGCAGCGTATTTCACAATACGTCAACAGTATGAATGAACGCCTGGCCCGTCAGGTTGCCATCTCTGTCAAAGTCTTAAACGTATCATTAGCCGATACAAATTCAATCGGACTGCAGATCAGTTCCGTATTGAAATTTCTGAACGAAAAAATGAATATCACCCTTACTTCCTCCGCACAAAGCGCGGGATCGCTGGGAATGACTTTAGTTCCGGGAGACCGGCATATCGGTACGACGAATTTGATTTTCGATGCTTTAAACACGCAAGGAACAACGACCTTGGTAACAAGCGCATCCGTGACGACATTAAACAACAGAATCGCGCCGATTCAAATTTCAACCAACGAATCTTACGTTGAAAAAATCGAAACAACGATGAATTCCGACACGACATCCGTCTCCATTACGCCGGCGAAAATCAACTACGGCTTTACAATGGAGGTTCTGCCGCGTATTCTGGATCATGGACGTTTATTGATGATGTTTACAATGACGCTGACACAGTTGGAAGCTATGGGCAAGGCAAGCGGCGGCGATACGGGCAGCACAGAAGGGGGCAATAATGATACGGAAAGGACTTCTACCACCGTTCAGCTGCCTAAAATCAGAACCAGAGGTTTTGTTCAGGAAATTGCTATGACTTCCGGATCAACACTAATGCTGACCGGCTTTGAGGAAGTCAATACATCGACCAGTAAATCTTCCGAATTGTTCGGCGCAAATGCGACGGCAGACAAAAACAGAAACGTTATGGTTATTTTGCTGACGCCGGAAGTTCTCATCTCTCCCTTATCGCCGGAAACGAGAATGAGAGATCTTTAACGGGATAAAGAAATATGGCTGAAGAAGAAGAACTGACAATAGACGATCTGGAAGACGATATGGAAGATTCTTCCGTATCGGATACAGACGGCATGGAAGGCTCCTCCGAAGATCCTTCGTGGGGACCGACTATGGTCGTGAACAACACGACATATGCCGTCAGTTTGTTCTGGCAGCCTTTGCAGGATACAAGCGATCCATATCCGGAAGTTAAAGAAACTGTTGAAAATGTTATGGAAGGCGCGGATCTGTTCTGTCTGCGTTCCGGAACATCGCCGCAATACGGCATTGGCAACTCCATGGAAGGTCACAAAGCGGGAATGCCGTCCGCCGCCGCCGCCGTTGCCGAAATATTTCAGGACAAACCGTCTTCCGTTGCTGTTTTCGAAGTTGATGAAGGATGGTGGTTTATTGCCGTCAGAAACGACTTGATTCTGTCTGAAGAAGATATCCTTTATTTAAAAGAAGAAGACGCCAAACGAGCTTTTTACGCAATGATGGCCGTTCCCGATTGGGGACGCAAAATCGCGCCGGCTTCATGGGAAATAGAAGGAACAGAAGAAGTTGACCTTTGGGACATTCTGAAAAATCCCGGCTCTTCCAAGCTGATGCGCATCAATAAAGCGTCACAAAAAACAAAATTGATGATTGCCGGCGCGGGACTGTTAGTGTTGTTTCTGGGCTTCAAAATGATTTCCGGAATGTTTTCAACAACCCAAAAGAAACCCGTCATCCGACCGTTAATGCCTCTTCCTTCCGTTGTTGAAGAGGAAGCGCCGGTAGTAGAACAACAAGTTATCGTCCGCCCATGGGAAAAAATGATTGTTCCGGAAGATTTAATCAATCGGTGTCAGGCCGCTATACAGCAAATTAAAACCATAGTCGTCCCCGGTTGGAAATTAGGCGCAATTTCATGTTCTTCTTCCGGATTATCCGCTTCATGGTCTATGCAGTGGGGAAACTTGGGATGGATTAAACGCGCTTTTGAAGAATACAGTGTGCGGGGATTGGATTTTTTAATAGACCAGTCCGGACAAACAGCTATTGCCAGCTTGGGTATCGGGGATGTTGCCGTTCAGTCTTCAGCGCCTAAAATGATGATTCATGAACTTCAGGAAGAAATTACCAACTTTTTCCAGGCTATCAATCAACCTGTCAGCCTGCAAATAAACCGCCCTGAAATAAAACAACAAGTTGACGCAATGGGGCTCAAAATAGAAACAACGAAAAAGGAAGTCCTTTTCCCGTCATTGCGTTTCTCCTTTTCTTCCGATCTGCCGATAGAAAACTGGATGGCATTCTTTAATAAATTTTCGGCATTGGAAATTTTAAATCTGAAATATGATCCTGACAACAACATCTGGACTTATGAGGGACAAATCTATGAACCGGTTATTTAAAAAACATCTTTGGCTGGCTGCTTTGGTTATCTCCACGGCACCGACGGCGTACGCAGACGATTTGTTTGACGATTCTTTTTTTGCAGAACCCGCTCCCGTAGACGCTGTAAAGCCTGCGGCTGACGTGCCTGCTCCGGAACAATCTGCCGCTACCGCTCCGGCTCCCAAAGAACCTGCCGCACAGGAAACGCCAGCAATTCCTGAACCCGCAGCTCCGTCTATTGAAACCCCGTTACCGCCGGCGACCACAGAACCTCAGACAAATATGGATTTCCCGGCGATGTCCATGGATTTAAATGTTCCGCCCCCTCCCAGTGATCCAGCACCGGCTCCGACTTCTATTTCCGGATTCGATTTCGGAACTTCCGGAGCGGGAGCAATGAACTTGTCCACTCTGCCAAGCGAACAGATATTGGGAAAAATTTCCAGCGACGTTTTCCGCGAAATGGCAGAAATGGAACGTGAAAACAACGCGTTAATGCTGCAGCTGAAACGCGAACAGCTGCGGTCTGAAATCGATGCGCTAAAAACAAGCAATCGTCAAATGCTTTTTGATGAAATTGAACGGCGTGAAAAAATGACTCAAGCCCGTTTGGAATGGGAATTGGCGCAGGACTTGAAACGTCAGGAAGCTCTGGAACGCAAACAAAAAGCCGATATTCGTCAAAAACAAATTGAAGCGGCGTTAAAACGCGAAGAAGACAGGCGGATTCAAAAAATGAAAGACGAAGAAGCCGCCAGTATTCAAAAAGAAAAAGAAGAAAAGGCCGAGATTGAACGTCGACAGGAAGCATTAAAGAGAAAGTACAATGCCGTCTCTATGATACAGGTTAACGGTCTGAAACCTACTTTACTGGCTGCAACACGTCCGGCAAAAATCAAACGGTCCGCTTCTTCGCGTGTTCCGGCACAGTTAACTTCGATCGGGGAAGATTTGCTGTCAAAGAAAAAAGCGGGCGAAGCGTTAACAACAGAAATTTCCGGAGAGGAAAAAGAAGAAGTTAAAAGAGAACCGGCTACAGCTCTGTATTCCGTATCCGAAATTCGCGGTACGGCAGGCACTCTGATTGCCAAACTCATTTCCAAAAAAGACAGAACCACTTTCTTTGTTAAAAAATCGACAATTTTGCCGACCGGTCATACGGTTATCAATATTGATAAAGACTTCGTTATGGTACAAATCGGCAAAGATAAAGAAATGATCGGCTTCCCGTCTGCAGGTTTGATTTCCGAAGGCGGGCATGCAACACAGACAGAATCCGCTTCGCAAGAAACGGGATCAGAACCGCAACGACCACCGCGTCGCAGCAATCCGGTAATGATGCCTAACAAGCGAACTTCAACACCAATGCTTTCTGCTGTATCTATTTCTGAAGGACATTAAAAAAATTCCTTTTTTCTAAATATCAGATTTGCCGTTTGAACAAGGATTAAAACCATGCCTCTGCCGGCCAAAACAAAACCAGGAAGCGCATCGGCACCTGCGGAAAAAAGCGAATCCTCTTCCGCTTCATCCGCGGGAAACAAGGTTGCTCCAAAAAAAAGTTCCGAAGTTTTAAACGAACTTTTTGCCAACAGCAAATGCATCACAGCTCCGAAGGGGAGTTTCCCCGTCAAGGATGATACCCGCGCTTTATTGGCTTTGTTCGACAACGGTCGTTTTCTGGTCAATTCCGAACATAAATTTGACGGACGTGTTCTAAGCTTTGAAGTTTTAGCGCGCAAAAAGAAACTGCAGGTCAACAAAGCCGAATACGTTCCGGCCAACCTGATTCGAGCGATTTACGAACGCGCGGAAAAAGAGGCTCCCGAAGATATTCCGGAAGAAGAAACAGGCAGTGCGGCCGGCCTTGACCAGCTGCAGATGCAAAAAGACTATGTATCTGTTTTAACCAAAGCGGCTGCGGTCAAAGTTTCGGACGTTCACGTCGTTGTCGGTTCGCATAAGACACAGATTTTTTTCCGACAAAACGGAATGATGCAGGTCGTTTTGGAAAACACGAAAGAATGGGGAGAAGCTTTCGTTCGCGCCGCCTTTGCTTCTTCCGACATTTCGGATGCGAACTATGCTCAAAACGAATACCAGGCGGCACAAAAAATCGGCGATGCTCCTTTGCGCGGTTCCAACGGAAAATTAAGACTTCCCAAATTGGTTTTGGGGGTTCGACTGCAATTCAACCCGATCGCGTTCGGCACCCGTTATTTGGTTATGCGTCTTTTGTACGCGGATGAAGATCCGGATAACGCCGGTGATTTGATGGCTTTAGGCTATACAAAGCGCGAAGCCGATATGTTTTACCGTTTGCGCGCCGTGCCGATCGGCATTATCATTGTGGCCGGTCCGACCGGTTCGGGCAAATCGACAACATTGCAGCGCAATATGATTTCTCTGCTGCAGGAAAGAAATTATGAACTTAACCTGATCACCGTGGAAGACCCGCCTGAATATCCCATTCCCGGAGCCCGCCAAATGCCCGTGACCAATGCGAACACGGAAGCTTTAAAAGAACAGGAATTTACAAAAGCTCTGGCCGCTTCTTTGCGTTCCGACCCGGATATGCTGATGATCGGGGAAATACGTACATTATCATCCGCTCAGCTGGCCTTCAAAGGAGCGCTTTCGGGGCACGGCGTATGGTCAACCTTGCATGCGAACTCGTCCCCGGCGGTGATTATGCGTTTCCGCGATATGGGAGTGGAAACATTCAAGCTGATCGATCCTGAAATTATGAAAGGAATGATCTCTCAGCGTCTGTTCCGCCGCGTTTGCCCGCATTGCCGCATTCCCGTTTCTCAAAAGCCGGATCATCCCACCGTACAGCGTTTGCGCAAAGCTTATGGCGATTTCGGAATGGAACAAGCCTTTCTGCGCGGCCCCGGATGTCCCGAATGCGGCGGCAACGGCTGTAAAGGGCGATGTGTCGTCGGAGAAATTCTGATGCCGGACGCGACATTTTTAAATCTGTTAGTCAACGGTGAAACCAAAAAAGCAATTGACTATTGGACAGGCGACCTGGGAGGGCGTACAATGAAAGACTGTTCAATTGAACGTATGTTAAACGGATTGATCGATGCGGAAGAAGTGGAACGCTGGTGCGGACTGCTGGATGAAAGACCTGTTTACTAAAAAAATAGCAAAAGAGGGAAAAAATGGCCGATAATAAGTTTAATTTTGCGGATATCAACCGATATTACGCAATGATTATATGCCGGATGAGCAACGGCACGCGCATGAAAATTTATCGCAAGCTGATTTCTTTATTGCGAAACCGTTTTTCCCTGATGGACGCGTTGGACCGAATCAGAGCTATTATTACAAATGACGGAAAAAATCCGGACGAACCTATGGCTTTGGCAATTTTATACTGGTCCCGCTCTCTGCAAAACGGTAATCCGTTTTCCGTTGCGCTGGAAGGATGGGCCCCGGCCAGTGAAAGACTGATGCTTTCGGTCGGTGACGTTTCCCATTTGGAAGGCGCTTTGGAAAATCTGATTAAAGTGACAGAAGGCACGAAAAAAATGAAAGAGCCTTTGGTCAGCGCCGTCAGCTACCCGATGTTTCTGTCTATGATGGTTATTTTGATTATTTACGGCATCGGCGTTTATATGGTGCCGCCGATGGTGGCGGCGGCCCCCGGAACGCGTTGGACGGGCAGCGCAAAAGACCTGGTGGCTCTTTCTGTTTGGATTCAAAAGAATTGGGCTATCGCGTTTGCTTCCTTGCCGACTGTATTTGTTTTAATTTATCTGACAATGGGACGTTGGAAAGGCAAAACGCGCGCCTGGGTTGACGGCATTCCGCCTTGGTCTTTGTACCGCATCTTTGTCGGCGTGACATGGATGCTGGCTATGGCCGCGTTGGTACGCGCAGGCACTCCCGTTTCACAGGCTCTGCGTTCTTTGCGTCATGATGCCAGTCCCTATTTATTATATCGTATAGACAGTGCCTTGGTCTTTGTTAACAATGGTGACAACTTGGGCGAGGCTCTTTCCAAAACGGGATTAGGATTTCCCGACAAAGAAATCGTAGGAGACCTGCGTATTTATTCGGAAATGGATAACTTCCAGGAAGCATTGGATCAAATGGCGAATGAATGGCTGGAAGACAGTATCACGGGAATCGGACAAAAAGCCGGTATTTTGAACATGGTCGCAACGCTTTTCGTTTCCGGAACGATTGCATGGGCCGTTATGGGAACCTTTGCGATGCAGGATCAGATCACCAAAGCGATGGGATAAAAACATTCAATCAAAAAGGGCTTTTCTTTATCAAAGAAAAGCCCTTTTTTTTACAGAGTTTTTATGACTGCAGCCTTGTCATTTTCATAAATTTTTCTTCCCTGTCACGATGAATTCTGTCCCGATCCATTTTCATTATCTCTGTCAGGTGCTTAAAAAGCGCCTCTCCGACAGCGGCAATAGTTTCCGTTTTTGCGCGATGAGCGCCGCCTGTCGGTTCTTCAATAATTTCATCAATAACGCCTAAAGACTTTAAATCGTCCGCCGTTAAATGCAAAGCTTCGGCTGCTTTCTGAGCTTCAGCCCCGTTTCTCCACAAAATCGAAGCACACCCTTCCGGAGAAATGACGGAATAAATCGAGTTGGACAGCATCAAAAGACGGTTCGCCGTAGCCAAAGCAATGGCTCCTCCCGATCCTCCCTCGCCGATCACACAGGAAATGACGGGAACACGCACGGCAAAGCTTTCATCTATGCAGGACGCGATTGCCTCGGCTTGTCCGCGCTCCTCCCCCTCTATTCCGGGAAAGGCGCCTGCCGTATCGATAAAAGTAATTATCGGCAAACCGAACCGATCTGCCATTTTCATTAAGCGGATCGCCTTACGGTAACCTTCAGGCTTAGCCATACCGAAACTATGTTTCAGGCGCGTTTCGATATCATGTCCCTTTTCCTGTCCGATCACCATAACGGAATGTCCATGGAAACGTCCGATTCCGCCAACAATAGCCGCGTCTTCCGCAAACAGACGATCGCCGGCCAGCATTGTAAAATCGGCAATCAATTCGTTAATATAATCCAAGCAATGCGGTCTGTTTGGATGGCGAGCCACCTGTGTTTTCTGCCAGGGAGTCAGTTTGCCGTACAACTGCTTAACCTGTTTTTCGACTTTTTTCTGCAGCCTGCTGATTTCCTCGGCAATACTGACGCCGTCTTCCGCCGTACTGAGATGACGCAAGCCTTCAATTTTGCTTTCCAATTCGGCAATGGGTTTTTCAAAATCCAGATACTGTTCCTGTTCCATAAAAAGCCCTTTCCATCAAAAATAAAATTTAATTTTTCTTTTTCTTACCACTTTTAACGCCATAAGAGAATAAAAATCCCCCGATGTTTAGAGAAAATTTATAAAATCATTTTATAATAGTTTCGAAATTCATTGATTTTCTTCATTCTTGACAAAGGAATAAGACCGTGATCGGGTTAATCGTTTTATTCAGCATTTCCGTTTCAGCTTCTTTGTTATGGCTGGGCGGTGTTTTGTTCTATATCTATGCCAAAATAGGATTTCCTCAACTGTTGGGACTGCCCGTTCCCGACATAGCGATACTGGCGGCAACAGCTTTTCTTCCGGTTATTTTCCTGTGGATTGTCGTCGGGCTTTTATATAATGTAATGACCCTGCGCAAACATGGCAATACGATCAATTTGCTGTTGGCGCAAACCCGTCGTTCCGCAGACCATGCCGAAGTAATGGTGCGCACGATGATGGAAACGCAAGTGCAGACACGCAGCGCACTGGTGCTGCATAACGCGGACTTATTCATCAACGAATTAAACGATTTATTATCTGACATTGTCGTTCGTCTGGGATTGATTCAGCCGGCGCACACGGAAATCGTCTGGCAGCGTGTCGGCGACGGCAACCGTTGGGCATTTTGCAAAGTTTTGCTGCAAAATGCGGAAAATTCTCCGAAATTTAAAGATGATTTGGAAAACCAGCTTAAACGCGACGATATTTTATCAAATGCCGTCCGAACATTTTGTTACCGTTTTGAGCAGATGTTTACAATGTTGGAACGTCACGATATCGAACATTATCTGACCAAAATTTTTGAAGAAGGATCTTTAGGTCGCGTTTACCTGCGATTTGTTGAAGCATGCCGCGCCATCGACAAAGAACAAGCCGTTTTTGAACAGCCTGTGCCGTCGGAACCGTCTTCTGCGCCGTTAGAAGAAGAAACATTCGAACACCTTCCGGAAAGCGCCGATGTTCAAGAAAACGTTTCTGATTCTTTTGTTCCTTCGGAAGCGTATGATCATCGTGAAAAACCCGAAACATCAACTCCTTTTGAATTTTTGCGTCCGACGCGTTGATTTTTATTTTCCTTTGAAAACAAAAAAAGTATAACTATACCGTCCTGAAAAAAGGAGGCGGCTGATGATTGAGTTTAATTTTTCAATTCCGACTAAAATTTTATTCGGCGCGGGAAGACTGGACGAATTAAAGCGGGAACCGTTACCCGGACATTTTGCTTTAGTCGTTGTATCCGGCGGCGGAACAATGGTTGAGAAAGGTTATTTGGACCGCGTGCTGACCGCATTAAAACACCAGGGAATCGAATATCTGATTTTTGACAAGATTAATCCGAATCCTTCCAAATCGTCCGTTATGGAAGCGGCTCAGCTTGCCCGGGATAATTTTTGCGATTTTGTCGTGGGAATAGGCGGCTCCAGCACGATCGACGCGGCTAAAGCGGCGGCTCTGATGGCTCGCAATCCGGGGGATTTATGGGATTATATCGTGACCGGTTCGGGGAAAGGGAAACCTGTTAAAAACAAAGCTTTGCCGATTGTCGCCATCATTACGACATCCGGATCGGGATCGGAATCCAATCCTTGGATGGATATTACGGACGAAGTTTTGCACGAAAAAATCGGCTTCGGAGTGCCATCAACATTTCCGACTCTGTCAATCGTTGACCCGGAACTGATTTTAACCGTACCTCCTTTATTGACGGCCATTCAGGGATTTGACGCTTTCTTTCATGCGGCGGAAGGCTTCATTGCGAAAAGCGCCACGCCGATCAGCGAGGCTTTTTCTTTGCAGGTAATTCGTCTGATTTACAAAAACCTGCCGAAAGTCGTTCAGGACGGATCGGATCTGGAAGCCAGAACAAACATTGCGCTGGCGGGTTTGTTGTCGGGCATGGTACAGGTGACTTCCAGCTGCACTTCCGAACATTCCATGGAACATGCGATGAGCGCTTTTCATCCCGAATTGCCTCATGGCGCGGGAATGTTAATGATCTCGGAAGCTTATTTTTCTTTCTTTGCAAAATACGTTCCCGACCGTTTTATTAAAATGGCGCATATGATGGGCGAAACAACGGACGGACTGCCGGAAGAACAGAAACCGTACACGTTCGTCAACGCCTTGCGACAGTTAAAGCAAAAATGCGGCGTGGATAATTTGAAAATGTCTGATTACGGCATCCAAGCCGATGAAATGGAAAAATTGGCCAGAAACGCCCATAAAACAATGAGCAACTTGTTCGCGATGGATCGTTACACACTGTCTTTGCAGGAAAATATAGATATTTTCAAAGCGGCTTACCGTTAAAAAAACAGTGAAAAAATTAAGATTTCCTGTTAAAAGCTGTTGACAGAAGATCGTGTTTTGGACAAAAATTAACAAGAATTTTGAAGAAAGGATCAGCCTATGTCCGAAGAAATGCCAAAATGGGATTTGAGTGATTTGTATCCGGGAATGAATTCTCCGGAATTGAAAAAAGATATGGCCGCCGTTTCCGCCGGTGCAATGCGTTTTGAAACGCACTACAAAGGTAAGCTGGCCGGATCTTCTCCCGATGAATTTGGCCGCTCCATTGCGGAATATGAAAAGCTGAATGAAACGCTGGGACGTTTGGACGCTTATTCCTATTTGATGCATTCCACAAACATGAACGACCCGGAAATTTCAACTTTCTATCAGAATGTGCAGGAAAAATCGAATGACGTTTCCGGCAAAATGCTGTTTTTCGAACTGGAATTAAACGGCCTGACCGATGAACAGCTGGCGGAAAAAATGACTTCGCCGCTTGCGCAAAAATACGAACCGTGGATTAAAAACGTTCGTGCCGTCCGCGAGCATATGCTCCCCGAAAACATGGAAAAGCTGCTGCATGACAAGTCAATGACATCGGCCACTGCATGGAACCGCTTGTTCGACGAAACAATGTCGGAACTGCGCTTTAATATCGGCGGCAAAACCTTAACAGAACCGGAAGCGATGGCGAAAATGTCCGATCCGAACATTGAAACGCGACATGAAGCCTGTGCTGAAATCAACCGCGTGATGAAAGAAAATATGTCCACTTTTGCCCTGATCACCAATACCTTGGCAAAAGACAAACAGATCGAAGACGAATGGCGCGGTTATGAACGCCCGATCTCCGCCCGCAATATTGAAAATCAGGTGGAAGATCAGGTTGTTGACGCTTTGGTTGATTCCGTCGTGGAAAGCCATGCCGATATTTCCCATCGGTATTACAAGATGAAAGCGGATTGGTTAGGCGTTGACAAGTTGGACTATTCCGACAGAAACGCGCCGATTCCCGATTTGCCGGAAAAGAAGTACACCTGGGAAGAAGCCAAAAACATCGTTCTTTCCGCTTATAACGAATTTTCTCCGGAAATGGCTGCGATCGGCAAAAAATTCTTCGACAACAAATGGATTGACGTTGCCCCGAAGGAAGGCAAAGAAGGCGGCGCTTATGCCCATCCGACCGTTCCGTCCGCCCATCCGTATCTGATGCTGAACTTTATGGGATCGGCAAACGATGTAATGACTTTGGCTCATGAACTGGGACATGGCGTACATCAATATCTGGCGCGCGAACAGGGAATGTTGAAATCCAATACGCCGATCACATTGGCGGAAACAGCCTCTATCTTTGGCGAGATGATGACTTTTAAATACATGCTCAAGCATGAAAAAGACCCGAAACAGCGTTTTGCGATGCTGGCTGAAAAAACGGGATCAATGATCAATTCATCCGTTCGTCAAATCGCTTTCCATCGCTTTGAAACGGAAGTACATACGGCCCGCCGCAAAGAAGGCGAATTGTCTCCCGAACGGCTGAACGGCATCTGGACAAAGACGCAAAATGACGCCTTGGGGCCGTCCGTAACAAATGATGACAAATCAAACGCGATGTGGTCAACGATTCCTCACCTGATTCATACGCCTTTCTATGTTTACGGCTATGCGTTCGGCGATTGTCTGGTCAATTCTTTGTATAAAGTCCATGAAGAAGGAAAAGTGGAAGACTTTCCTAAAAAATATATGGAAATGCTGGCTAAAGGAGGTTCCGAACGTCATCAGCAAATGCTGAAACCGTTCGGACTGGACGCTTCGAAACCGGATTTTTGGAAAAAAGGGCTGAGCGTTGTCAAAGGATTTGTGGATGAACTGGAAGTTCTGACCGACCAACTGGGAATGAACAAAAATAAAAACAAAGCGCAGCAATCCGATAAATCCGCAGCCGCAAAGCCGGGAGTTTCTCTGGCAGCGGTAAAAGCGGCCAAAACCGGCGAACGCTGATCATTGTCGAGAAAAGACAACAACGGCAAACAGCCGGCAGCAAGTATAGAAAAAATCCGTTTTACGGATGAACCTGAGATCATACGGACACCGCAGATGATTTTCTGCGGTATTTCCTTTTTTAACCGAACCGCAAGAAACCAACATTAAAAAGGAATAATCTGCTATTTTTTTCTTGACTTAAAGTCAGGTTTAAATGCGATGATGTTTTGTCAATCGCAAAGGGGGATTTATGAACAGACGGGATTTTATCAAAGGTTCTTTGGCAGCCGGAGCGCTGGCGATGATGCCGCGCGTGTTGACGGCAAAAGAGGAAAAGAAAATGAAAATACTGGTGTTGACGGGCAGTCCCCGTAAAAACGGCAATTCGGCGACGTTGGCGGAAAGTTTCATTAAAGGCGCCGAAGAGGCCGGTCATCATATCGAACGGTTCGACGCGGCCTTTAAAGAGGTTCATCCGTGCGTCGCCTGCAATCACTGCGGTATGAACGGGCCTTGCGTTTTCAACGACGATTTCAATTTCGTGCGCGAACACATCGTTGACGCGGACGCGGTCGTGTTTGCGACGCCGATGTATTATTTCGGCATATCGGCGCAGTTAAAGGCGGTCATCGACAGATTTTACGCGATCAACGGGCAGATTCACCGCCCGAAAAAAGCCGTTCTGTTAATGACGTACGCGAATACGGCGGCAAGCGAAGCCAAACCGATCGTTTCACACTATGAAACGCTGTTGAATTACTTGGGTTGGACGGACGCGGGGCGGGTCATCGCTTCGGGCGTCTGGCCGGTCGGCGCGGTGGAGGGGACAAAGTATCCCCGACAGGCGTATGAATTGGGCAAAAAAATAGGAGACGCATAATGAAAAAATTTTTATCGGCCGTTTTGGCGGTTTTGACATTTTTTACAACTTTTCAATCTCGGGCGGAGGACAAGGTAATGAGCAATAAAAAAGCTTTGGTGGCTTATTTCAGCGCCAGCGGAACGACGGCGGGCGTGGCGGACAGACTGGCGAAAGCGACGGGCGCCGATCTGTTTGAAATCAAGCCTGTTCAAATCTACACGGATGCGGATTTGGACTGGACAAACAAGCAGAGCAGAAGTTCCGTTGAAATGAACGACAGAAACAGCCGTCCGGCGATCGCTTCCAAAGTCGAAAACATGGCGCAATACGATGTCGTTTTCGTCGGCTTTCCGATCTGGTGGTATCGTGAACCGTCCATCATCGACACGTTTATGGAAGCCTACGATTTTTCGGGCAAGACGGTCGTTCCGTTCGCGACCTCCGGCGGTTCGGGCATCGGGCCTTCGGGACGGAATATGCAGACTTTGGCGCCGAAAGCGAAAGTCCTTGAGGGCAAGCGTTTCTCAAGCGGCGTTTCGGCCGAAGACCTGAAAAAATGGGCGTCCGAATGGCTGTAAAAAAGGAGGCTTTATGCAAACCGTGAAAATATGTCTTCTGGTTGCGGCGTTGGTTCTTTTGGGAACGGCGGAGGGACTGTCTTTGAGAGAAAAAAAGAACGCGGGCGTAACGATCAATATCCGTTACACCGGCAGGGACGGCGCCGCGCGCAAGTTCGCCGAAGAAATGGAAGCGAGCGGGACGGCGGCGAAGATCCGCGCCGAAAAAGGCAACCTGCGTTACGAATACTTCTATCCGGCGAACGATCCCGAAACCGTTTTGCTGATCGACGCCTGGGAAAATCAGGCGGCGATCGACGCGCATCACGCGACGCCGATGATGAAGACGATAGCGGAGCTGCGCGAAAAATACGATCTGCATATGAAAGTCGAACGCTATACGCCGGAAAAAGGCGATCAGCCTGAATCCGACCAAAAATTCATCAGAAAATAAGGAAAAAAAGAAATGTACGACATATTGAAAACAATCACTTCTCCGGCGGACGTGAAAAAATTGAATCCCGCCGAACTGGAAACGCTGGCGGGCGACATCCGCGAAGCCTTGTTCAACCGTCTGACGAAAATAGGCGGACACTTCGGGCCGAACTTCGGCATCGTCGAAGCGACGATCGCTTTGCACTATGTGTTTGATTCGCCGAAAGACAAATTCGTTTTCGACGTGTCGCATCAAAGCTATCCGCATAAAATGCTGACGGGACGCAAAGACGGCTATATTAAAGACGAATGCTTCAAAGAGGATTCCGGTTACACGAACCCCGAAGAAAGCGAACACGACCTGTTCAACGTCGGACACACGTCCACGTCCGTTTCTTTGGCGACCGGTCTGGCAAAAGCGCGCGATTTGAAAGGCGGCAAAGAAAACGTCGTCGCGTTGATCGGCGACGAATCCCTTTCGGGCGGCGAAGCTTTGGAAGCTTTGGATTTCGCGGGTTCGGAACTGAACTCGAATTTGATTATCATCGTCAACGATAATCAGCAGTCCATCGCCGAAGTGCACGGCGGGCTGTATAAAAACCTGAACGAACTGCGCGAAACGAAAGGCGCGGCGGCCAACAATCTTTTTAAAGCTCTGGGATTGGATTACGTCTATGAGGAAAACGGCAACAACATTCAGGCGATGATCAAGCTGTTCCAAAAAGTCAAAGACGTTGATCATCCGATCGTCGTTCATATCAACACGCAGAAAGGAAAAGGCTATAAGCTGGCGGAGGAAAACCGCGAAGCCTGGCACTGGTGTCTGCCGTTCGACAAGGAAACGGGACAATGGAACGTTTCCTTCCCCGATGAAAGCTATACCGGTCTGACGTGCGGCTACATTATGGACAAGGCGAAAAAGGACAAGGATTTCGTCGTCATCACGCCCGCGATGCCGATGACCGCCGGTCTGAGCGCCGATCTGCGCGCGCAACTGGGGGCGCAATACGTCGATGTCGGCATCGCTGAAGAACATGCCGTCGCGATGGCTTCGGGCGTCGCCAAAGCCGGCGGAAAGCCGCTGGTCGTTACGAATTCGACGTTCATTCAACGCACTTACGACCAGATTTCTCAGGACGTCTGCATCAACAACAATCCGGTTACGATTTTGCTGAACTACGCTTCTTTCGACGGATTGACCGACGTAACACATCTGGGGATATTCACGATTCCCGCTTTTGCGAACATTCCGAATCTGGTTATTCTGGCGCCGACATCGAAAGAGGAATACCTCGCGATGCTCGACTGGTCGGTGGATCAGAGGGAATACCCCGTGATGATCATTATGCCCGGAAACGAGGTAACGTCGCGCGTTACCGATACGGATTTCGGCAACATCAACACGTCGAAAATCGAACGGGCGGGCGAAAAAGTCGCGATTATGGCTCTGGGCGATTTCTATCAGCGCGGGCAGGAACTGGCGGAACAGATCGAAAAGGAATGCGGCTTCAAACCGACTTTGATCAATCCGCGTTTCGCGTCCGGTCTTGATGAAAAAATGCTGAACGGTTTGACAAAAGATCACCGGCTTGTCCTGACGTTGGAAGACGGCGTCATAGATGGCGGTTTCGGACAGAGGGTCGCGGCGTTCTATGCGGCATCGGAGATGAAAGTCAGAAACTACGGTCTGCATAAGGAGTTCTATGACCGTTACGATCCGCAGGAATTATTAAAACAGCTCGGTATGACGACGGAACAGATCGTCGCCGATGTCAAAAAATCGGTATAGAAAGACAAGCTATGAAAAAAGTTGTTATTTTGAACGGCAGTCCCCGAAAAAATTTCAATACGGCGACGTTGCTGAAAGAAGCGCAGAGGGGCGCGGAAGACGCCGGCGCGCAAGTCGAATTCGTTCATCTGTATGATTTGAACTATAAAGGTTGTGTCAGTTGTCTTGTTTGCAAAAGAAAAGGAAACACGACAAACGGCCTGTGCTTTTATAAGGACGATTTGCGCCCCGTTCTGGAAAAATGTCTGGCTGCCGACGCCGTCATTGTCGACAGTCCGGTTTATCATTCCTATCCGACCGGAATGTTCAGAAGCTTTCTGGAAAGGTTTATGTTTCCCGCACACACCTATATGAAGGACGGGAAAGGCGGGGTAAAAAGAGTATTGGACAAAACGCTTCCCGTCGGCGTCATTATGACGATGAACTGTCCCGAAGATTTGGCGGAAAAAATCAACTACCTGACGGTTCTTGATGAAAACGAAAACAGCCTGCGCCATGTGTTCGGATATTCGGAAACGCTTTATGCCTATGATACATATCAGTTTACCGACTATTCCAAGTACGACTGCGATTTATTCGACGAACCGCACAAAGCGCGGGTGCGGGAAACGGATTTTCCGGTTTACAAGCAAAAAGCCTACGAAATGGCGCAAAGATTGTTAAATATAACCGACTAAAAAAATCCCCGCAAACGCGGGGATTTTTGTATCAAAAGAATTTCTAGCGACCGCCCTTGCCTTTTGAAGCGTTGCGGATAGCCGCATTGGCATTCTCTTTTGCCTTTGCTTTTTTCATTTCTTCGCGAACCGTCGTATAAGATCCGTCTGCATGTCCGACATGAATCTTGTCTAATCCCAACCGTTCGGCCGAACGATTTTGACGTCTGATGAACGTTTTTAATGTCTGGATCATCGTATTGGCTTGCTTTTCGCTGACATTCAGCTTTTCTGGCGATTCCAGTTTTTTCGGATTTTGGATATAGCATTCGCCGTTCGAATCCAAGCACAGTTTCTGCGCCATTTTCTTTACGTCCATATCCGTTCTGAAATCGGCCGAATCATTGTTTTTGACAATCTCTTTCATAAAATCAATGTATTGATCGGCATAGCCCGGCTTAACCGGCAGATTGTACCATTCCATAAAAGCGGCGTCGCGCGCTTTATTCCAATCATGAGATTTTGCAAATTCTTTTTCAAAGGCCGTGCTCATCGGTGCATAAGCGGTTTTCTGATGCGCTTCAAAAATCGAATTATCGCCCTGCTCCATCATCTGATGCGCCAAAACGCATTCGGCGGCACAGGCGTCAGCTTCAATCATAAAGCCGTTCTTTAACAAAGTTTCCGGCGTCATATCGGAAGACGTGTTTGTCATAATGGAATCCTGACGCGCATGGCGAACTTCGTGAACGAAGGTAATCGCCAAATCTTCATCAGAAAAACGAGGGCTGAGCGCGACAATATTTTCTTCGGGGCTGAAATAACCGTAATACGGCATTTTTTCAAAGATCAGCTTTGATCCCTTTTCTTCCAAAAACTCCAGCGTTTCGCGGCCGATCTGGCTCTTTTTCAGCATTTTTTTCAGCCGTTCCATACGTTCCGGCGACTGATCGTATTTCTGGTCGTTATTAAACGCTTTTTTCAGAGTCCCTCTGGATGTTTCATTTTCAACACCGCTGGGAAATCTGCGAACATAGACGTTTTTTAAAAAATCTTCGTATTTGGACATGGCACTTTACTTCCATTAATAACAATAACAATTTCAGAATAACTTTTGTGACAAAAATGTCAAGTTTTTTGTATAAAAATTTTCACAAAAATCCTTTTTTATGCTTTTTTCAATTCTTCCAGCAAAAGAGCGGCAATCGGAGAAAAAACCTGAGATTTACGCCAAATCAGCTTCATTTCCGACGGCGGAATATTTTCAAGCGGAATGAACTTTAAATCGCTGTTTTCATGCGTATCCGCCAAACGGTCGTAAGATACGGCGTAACCGACGCTTTCGCGTACCATAATAAAAGCGTTATAGCCCAGATTGAAGGTAGCGACGATATTCAGCTTGTCCAAATCAGCGCCGAACCATTTCGGAAAATCGATATTGATTCCTTGCCGCGAACAAATCAGCGGCAGATGATATAAATCGCCGACGTTCATACTCTTCCTATCGGCCAAAGGATCGTCTTTGCGCATAACGACGCCCCAAATGTCATGTGCCGGAATATCCAGATAAGCGTATTTATTCAAATCGACATAATCCATTACCAACGCAAAATCCAACAAGCCCCTGTCCAGTCGCTCCGTCACGTCGGCCAGATTGCCGCTGTACAGGTTGCAGCGGATGCGGGGATATTTGCTTTGAACCGCTTTGACCGCGCGGGCAAAGTATTTAATCGAAGCCGATTCGGGGCATCCGACATAAATATCCCCCTCATAAGCTTTTTGGTCGGATTTGAACTCCGCAACAGTCCTGTTTGCCAAAGTAACGATATCTTCCGCCCGTTTTTGCAACGTCCGTCCCGCAGCGGTCAGTTTGATATTGTAATTCGTGCGCGCAAACAACTTCTGTCCCAATTCGGCTTCCAGATCTTTCAGCTGTTTGGACATTGTCGGCTGAGTAACGTTCAGCTTTTGCGCGGCTTTGGTAATGCTGCCTTCCCGTGCGGCTTCCAAAAAATATTTTAAAACGCGTATTTCCATACTTTGATTATGATTTAAGATATAGAAAAATTCAATAATTAAATATAGAAATAAAATATTTGATATATCCAAAGACTTCTCTATCATGAAAAGAAAAACTATCAATGAAAGGAAAAAAGATGAAAATAAAATCGTTCGGTGTTGCGGCTTTGGCGGTTGTGTCCATTTTGCTGGGTGGATGCTCTTGCTGCCGTTGGGACAAAACGTTTGAAAAAAGCGAAAAAGTGACGGTGAAGAAAGTTTCTTTTAAAAACCGTTTCGGCATCAAACTGGTTGGCGATTTATATCTGCCGAAAAATATCGACAAAGAAAAACTGCCCGCGATTGCGGTATCAGGACCGTTCGGCGCGAGTAAAGAACAGTCTTCCGGTTTGTACGCGCAGGAAATGGCGGAACGCGGCTTTGTCACGTTGGCTTTTGACCCCTCATTTACCGGCGAAAGTGGCGGAGATGTCCGCAATGTCGCTTCGCCGGACATTAACACCGACGATTTCAGCGCGGCGGTTGATTATCTGTCAACTTTGCCGCAGGTTGACGAAAATAAAATCGGCATCATCGGCATTTGCGGGTTCGGCGGATTCGGCCTGAACGCCGCGGCGCAGGACACGCGCATCAAAGCGACGGTCACTTCGACCATGTATGATATGACGCGCGTTTCTTCCAAAGGCTATAACGATTCAATGTCCGCCGCCGATTTGTACAAACTGCGCGTCAGTCTGAACAATCAGCGCACTGCCGACACCAAAAACGGAAATTTTGCGCCGGCCGCCGGTTTGCCGGACAAGCTGACCGGAAATGAGCCGCAGTTTGTCAAAGATTACTTTGATTATTACAAAACGCCGCGCGGTTTCCACAAACGTTCGATCAATTCAAACGGTCATTGGAACACGACTTCCGCTTTGTCTTTGATCACGCAGCCGATTTTGGCTTACAGCGGCACAATCAAGTCCGCCGTCCTGATGCTTCACGGCGAAAAAGCCCACAGCCGTTATTTCAGCGAGGATGCGTTCAAAAAGCTGAAAGGTAAAAACAAGGAACTCTACATTATCCCCGGGGCAAACCATGTCGATTTGTATGACAGAAAAGACATCATTCCGTTCGACAAAATGGAAAAGTTCTTTAAGAAAAACCTGAAGTAATGCGGAAAATCTTATTCACAGGGCTGATGTTCGCGTTTTTCGGAACGCCGTCAGCCCTTAATGCAGGAGAGGTAAATCAAATGAAAATGACTGTCGGTAATCAAGAGTTTGAAATCGCTTTGGCGCAAAATGAAACGGCGAAAGCTTTTTCTGAAATGCTGCCCTTGACCGTGACAATGAGCGACCTGCACGAAAACGAAAAATATGTTTATTTGGATAACCGCTTGCCGTCTGCTCCGGAAAACGTCGGAAAAATTTCCGCCGGTGATGTAATGCTGTTTGGCGATAATTGTCTGGTCGTTTTTTATAAAAGCTTTCAGACTTCTTACAGCTATACAAAAATAGGACGGATTATAGAAAACACGGCATTGGGAACCTTATCCGAAGTGGATTCCGTGACGGCAGTTTTTACAAACGGAGATTAAAAAAACATGACTAAAAAAGTAGTAATTATTTCATCCAGCCTAAGAACAGGCAGTAATTCCGAAATTCTGGCGCGCGAAGCCGCCCGCGGCGCGGCGGAAGCCGGAAACGAAGTTGAATTTATCAGCCTGAAAGACAAAGATATTCGGTTTTGCAAAGGATGTCTGGCCTGTCAGAAAACAATGAAGTGCGTTATTCGCGATGATATGAATGATTTAATCGAAAAGATACGGACGGCGGATGCGCTGATTTTTGCGACGCCTATTTATTATTATGAATTAAGCGGTCAGCTGAAGACATTTTTGGACAGATGCAATCCGTTGTATCCGGCAAAAAATAATTTCCGTGACGTGTACTTGATTACAACCGCTTACGACGATGCGGAAAACGCGTCTGAAACCGCCGTAAAAGGAATGCAGGCGTGGCTTTCGTGTTTTGAACAGTCCCGTTTGACGGGAACGCTGTTCGGCGGCGGACTGGAATGGCCTAAAGACGTGTCAAAACATACGGCTCTGCTTGAAAAAGCATACGCATTAGGCAAAAACATCTGATCTTAGAATCAGCTTCCGAGTATGTCGGATTCGTTTTTATCGGCGCAGCAATATTGTCCGGCAGCTAACTTCTGCCGGAACAGCAATTACCTATTTTGATCAACGGCCCGAGCGCATACGATTGATGCTGATCGCCGTCAGATTCGGTTGCTGCTTTTTCTCGGATGGCGTTTCGAGCTTTACCATACCTCTCATAGCCATTTCCAATCCCATAAACAATCCGCCGCAGTCAGGCAAATTCCGATAACTGGTATCCGGCGCTTTGCCTGTGACTTTTTCCCGTTCACGGAAAAACATATCCGCGGCGCTGCGTGTTTCTTTGCGCATACCGCACATTCTGGAATCACGATCCATAATATCCAAATCGTTTGCAAAATAGCACTTCCCTTTATCGGTCGTGCATACCATTTGTAAAATTTCAGCCGAAGTTTTATGCCCGTCAAACGGTTTTTCTTCAAAGAGCTTTTTGGCTTCTTCCGGATTGCTGCAGCGTCCGGCCTGCATCAAATGACCATACAAATATCCCTGTTCGTACGCTTCAATAATCCGCCAATTTTTAAACCATCCTTTAAACGCGGCCTGCATATTCTTTTCACGGTTTTCAACAACCGACTCAACGGATTTAAAAATGGACGGCTTTTCCACGCTCATTGCAATATCGGAATCCGTTCGTTCAAAGGCTTTCCATATTTTTTCACTCTGAGTCGCGGCGCGAATTTCCAAAGCCGTTTGCGCGGCGGCGGCTTGTGCGTCCGCTTCCGCCGCACGACGCAGCTTCAACTCGGTTGCCACATCAAACGTGCAGAATTCTGACTCGATCCCGTTTATATGCTGTTGCGCATGGCGAGCTTCATGAGCCAATGTCGCAACAAGTTTAGCGTCTTTTGTCATCGGATTTAACCGAATGACTTTATCCTCTTCACAGCAAAAACCGTAACTGCCCGGCTGCGTTTCAAATCCGAATGAATATCCTGCTTTTGCCGCGTCTTCCAAAATTTTACGGCCGGTCGGGGAATTGTTTGCAATCGTGTTAATCAGATGAGTCATACGAAGCTGTTCGTTTTTATTGCCCGCTAACTTGACATCAATAACAGGCTTTTCATCCTTATAAAAACCGCGGATAAGAGGAGAAGAAAACAACCGTCCCAAAAACGAATTTTCTTCCTGCGTATCTTGTGTATCCTGTTTTTCAAAAGCGTTTCGTAATTTTCCCATCGAATTGAATCCTTATCTAAGGCGAACAAAGAAGAAGGAATTATATACAAAATTTTCGTTTTTGTCAAAAATTAAAGCGTTTTTTTATTTGCGCCAATCATAAGAGATCATGTCTTTTATCACTTCCCCCGCAATGATCAACCCGACAACGGGGGGAACAAAAGACGTGGAACCGGGAACACGTTTGTTATCGCCCGAAGGCGTCAGGGGTTTTTCTTTGGAATAAACAACCTTTAATTCCGTAACGCCTCGTTTTTTCAATTCTTTGCGCATCACATGCGCCAACGGACAAACAGATGTTTGATAAATGTCGGCGACTTTAAATGCCGTCGGATCGACTTTATTGCCTGCTCCCATAGCGGAAATGATCGGAACTCCGGCTTTTTTTGCCGCCAAAACCAATCCGATTTTCCCCGTCACGGTGTCAATCGCATCCACAACATAGTCATATTGAGAAAAATCAAATTGATTTTCCGATTCAGGCAAAAAAAACGTTTTATATGTCGTCACGACACAATCAGGATTAATGTCGGCAACACGCCGTGCGGCAATATCAGTTTTGTATTGCCCGATTGTTTTAGTCGTAGCAACGATTTGCCTGTTTAAATTTGTGATCTCGACCGTATCATTGTCAATCAAATCCAAATGCCCGACGCCCGACCGGGCCAATGCTTCAACAACATAGCCCCCTACCCCGCCAACGCCAAATACCGCGACATGCGCATCGGCCAGTTTTTTTAAAGCTTCCGTTCCGAAAATCAGTTCCGTTCTGGAAAAAGCGGAGACAGTCATCTGTTTTCCGTTAAAGGCATTCCTTTTTCACCGACATACGTCACGACCATTTCTACAGGCTCATTTCCCGTATTTTCACCATAATGCCAAGTATCAATCACTTCGACAATAGGCTCGCCTGCATGAAAGGTTCTTTGTTCTCCCGTTTCCGTATGAACCGTCAGCTCCCCTTCCAGCATATAAGCAACGTTAATCATCGGATGCTTGTGTATCGGCAGCTTTTTTCCGACGGGAACAGTAATTCTGACAACGGAAATTTCCGAATGCGCAAGATTAACGGCGCCGACTTCATGACCATCCCAAACACGATCGGTTTGCGTAAGAATAATCTTATCCTGTTCTCTCATTTTATGTTTCATCCTTAACATTAATTAACAGCAGATTTTGAACAAACAAATTTTCAAAGTCAACATAAATTGTTACATATTTTTATTATTAAATACTTTAAAAGTTTTGATCATACTTTTTTATTATACATTAAATTTATCATTAACTGTGTTGTTTTTTTAAGAGCGTTTATATTCCATAACAACCAAATCATTCACCGGAATTGACCGCAAAGAACGATATACGAAAAAGAGATAAAACTTGACTTTTTTATAAAAAATTTATAACATTTTGTTAGTGTTAAAAAATGTATTTATGGTCTGGCAGGGATTTTTCCCTGCTTTTTTTATTGAGGTAAAAATGACGGTAAGTACGACAACAAACAAAGTGAGTTATATCGGGAACGGGGTTGCGGCAAGTTTTGCAATCCCGTTTCCTTTTTTGGAACAGGAGCATTTAAAGGTCAAACAACTCTTGGACAATGTGCAGACGGAACGGACGGATTGGACGGTTTCAGGCGGGAATATGGTTTTTGAAACATCTCCGGCAGACGGGGCGCAAATTCTGATTATGCGTGAAGTGCCTTTGACGCAGGAAACGGACTATCGAGAAAACGAGGTCTTGCCCGCCGAAACGCTGGAATGCAACTTCGACAAACTGACGATGCAGGTTCAGCAGCTGAAGGAACAGGCAGACCGGGCGGTAACGGTAGATATCTTTGATGATACCGATGCGGCAAGCTTGATTCCGTCCATCCGACAAGCGGTTTCCGATTGTGCCGGATATGCGGCGACAGCAACGCAAAAAGCGCAGGATGCGGGAACATCGGCACAAACAGCCACAGATAAAGCAGAGACAGCGACAAACGAAGCAGCGGAAGTTTCAAACGCGCTGTCATCAAAAGCGAATACGGATTTATCCAACTGTACGCGTCCATATATTACAGAAACATACCATAACGGATCCGAATGGTATCGTTTATGGTCTGACGGTTTTATCGAACAGGGCGGAAGTATTCATTCAAGCGGAACGGGCGTATCGGATAAAACAATTACGTTTTTGAAGCCGTTTTCAACGACTTCTTACGTTTTCAACCGTACCACGTGGAATGGTTCGACGGCGGTGACGGCAACGGCTTATTGGATCGGATACAGGAACAAAACGCCGACTTCCGTTAATTTTTATATGGATAACGATAACGCTTTGGAAACAACGTGGACAGCTATGGGGAAATAAGATGGCTTATATAGGAATGAAGATAAAGAAACCGCATTATTTTAAACCGGAGGAAATCCAATGGTGCAACGAAAATCATGCCGTTGTCGTCGAATGTAAAGACGAATATGTGATTGAATCCATACCCGAAGAATCCATTGAAAGATTATCAGCCCGCAAACGCCTTGAACGGGACATGCTTCTTTTTGCCAGCGATTGGACGCAGACGCTTGACGCTCCGCTGACAGCGGAAAAACGCAAGGAATGGGCAATTTACAGGCAACATTTACGGGATTTGCCACAGCAAAAGGATTTTCCAAATATTCCTTTTCCGAAGCATCCCTGAAAAAAATCGGGAGGGATATTTTTATCCCTCCCGATCAACAAAAGATGGTATTAAGGTGTTTAAGGTATAAATCCCTTTTTTTTCAACGTCTTGCCAATGTGTTTCCAGATTTTATATATGATTTTGTCTTTTATTGTTTTTGGGCGGTTATGATAAACATCAATATTTCTCAGTTTATCGAAAAAGCATTCTTTTTTTCCGGTTTCGTTTTCATTTTTTAAAGAAATTCCTATAAAATCTTGCATTTGCATGATCTTTTTTTCAAAGCGACAGTTTTCTTCGATCATTTGTTGGGAAGCAGCGACGATATCTTTGCGCCAAACATCGTCCTTTAAGAGTTTTTCCGCCAATTCCCGCGCTTCGGCCGTACTTTTAAACATCGGAAAGTTGATATATGGCTTCATCAGTAAATCCAAATCTCTTCTGTAATCACTCAACAGACACGCATTTGAAGCCATTATGGCACACACTCTGCATGAAAAACCGTTTTGTGCATGGGCATGCGGCAAATTAAGCGATATTTTCGAACGGTTGAAGTTGTATTCCGAATCTTCCAAAGAAACCGAAGGCGTAAAATCGAAAGCTTTTGCCAATTCCAAATCCCACGTAATGACATCAATGAATTGCGGATACGAAAAAACCTTTAATCCTAAATCCGTCAAACTTCGTAAAACATCGAATCTTTTTAAAGCAGTTAAATTTAATATAATCGTCTGTTTATAACTCATTAGATTTAATTTTTCCCAATATTCAGGGACTTTTTCTATAATGCTTAAATGATTTTTGCTTAATTTTTCGATATCTTTAATAATATCGTCTTTTATGTCATTCAAACAAAAATCTTTTTTGCCGTAATACAGCTCCATAAAATATTTCGATAAAGATTTGTTCCAGTTTCCCAGACCTCCGATAAAGGATATTTCAATATCCTGCAGAATATCTTTTTTTCTCAGATCGGAAGCGTATCCGAATATAAAATGGTGGGATTCCAGTGCGTCCGGCAATAGCTCATGGGCCTGTGAATAAGTATCTTCGCCATGATGAAGAAAATAGTATCGATCGTAATTTTCTTTTATAATATCTATGTTCTCCCAGAAAGAAACAGAGTCGTATCCGAAAACGCATATCGGACAAGAAACGACGTCAAGCAAATGTTTGCTCATAAAAACGTTATTAAAAGAAATGATCAGATCGGGGTTAAATGTTATCAGATCTTTTTTCGAACTTTTTTCCAAATCCGGATGTATAATATAACATTTGACATCATTTCCCATTCTTGCAAATGTATTTGCAAAGCCTTCTATAAAGCCATCCTGAACGAATTTTCCGGAAAAAGAAACATTTGACTTGGAAATTATGGCAATTTTTGACATTATCTTATCTCCATTTCGAAAACGTCGTAAGAAATGCCGCGGCCGCCGAATTCCTGCTTTTGTCCGACAAGGCCGATATTTAAAACTTTTCCGTTTTCTTCGTTGGAAGTCCCGAAATCAAAATATTTTTTATCTTTCGCGTATTCGTTGATCAGGTAATCCATCACCAAATCCAGCGCGCCGATGTTTCGCCCTTCGTCGGAATTGGCGATGTATTGCGTGTGAACCGTCAACGGTGTGTCGAAAAGCAGAACGCCCGCCAACATTTTCTTTTCGTCGTTTTCAGCAATGAACAGCTTGATGTTTTCGGGAAATCTGCCGGCCAGCAACGCCAGTTCTTCGCCGGTGTGAACGGCTTTTGCGCCGTGATGGGTTTCCAGCACTTCGTTGACCAAATCGATGTATCCGGAAAAATCGAAACTTTGAACGACTTTCAGCTTCGCTTTTATTGCTTTTTTGATGTTGCGCCTTCTGCGTTCGTTAAAGTTTATCCTGTCTTCCATTAAAATCGTCGTCGAAATGTTTCTGTAAACCGTTTGGGCACCGTTTCTGAACAAGGCGTACAAATCTTCGTCGGATGGATACGAAAAATAAACGGACGGGACGCGCTTGTAAATCAGTTTTTCTATTCCTTTTTCTTTCAAAAAGGCTTTCATCATGTCAAAGACTTCCAGCATTTTCGGCGTTGTCATTTTACGGTCGGAAATAATACCGCCATATGTCAGTCCTCCATGGGAACGCACTTCGTTTCCGTGCAGGGAAGCGGGCATGACTGCGATCAGTTTATCGTCTTCGCAGAACATCAGCGAAAAGTCGGTGAACCGGTCGGCATGATATTCGACATACCCGCGTTTGAGCATGAACGTTCCGTTTTTGGATGCGTCGATAAAAGCGTCCCATTCGGATTGTTTTTCTGCACTATAAGAATGAACAGTGATCAATATCTTCAATCCTTTCCGCAATAAAATCGGGCTTATATTCCGATAAAATGTTTCTGTTTAAAATGCCCCAACTGACCGCAATGGAATGGATTCCTAATTCTTTAGCGCATTTAACGTCTTCGCCGGTATCACCGATCAAAACATCGCACGGCAGAGGTTCCGTTATGGAACGGATCAGCTCCGCTTTTGATTTTTTTCCTTCCGTGATCAGCAAGCCCTTAAAAAACGACGTCCAGTCGAATTTTTCGATTTGAGAATGAACCAACTCTTTCCTTTGCCGGTTTGTGACCAGATACAAGTCATTGTTTTTGGAAAGCTTTTCCAAAAAATCCGTCATTCCCGCACACGGGAAATCGGTTTCGACGCGTTCTGTTTCTTCAACCTTATCCATCCATTTTTGATGGAAAACGGCAATTTGTTCGTCGGTATAGCCGTATCTGTCCTTCAACAATGCCTTTTGCGAAACGCGGGAACGTTTGATTGCGTTGTATTCGTCTTCGGTCAGATCGCATTCGGGACAAAGCTCTTTAAACAACCGGTACAGCCGCCCCTGCGAATTGATCAGCGTGCCGTCGAAATCCAGATAAATCCGTTTGCGCAACGCCGGATCGTCGTACCGGTTCAGTACGGGAGTGTCTTTATCAATGCGGACGTCGATCAGCCACGGCTCATTATCTTTATAAACCTCCTCAATTTTTGAAAAGTCGGCGACAGAGGTTATTTTCAAGAACTTTAAGTTGAACGTGTCCGCCAGCTTTTTCAAATCGGGACAGGAAAATTCGCGCGGATTGTTGCCGTAAAAATGATTGTGATAATATCGTTTTTGAACATCCAGCATCAACCCTAAGGTGCTATTGTTGAACACGAAGACTTTTACGGCGGGACGCAATAAAGACAGCGTGTTCAATTCCTGCAAATTCATTTGAAAACCGCCGTCGCCCGTCAATACGGTCGCGGCTTTTCCGGTCGCGTAAAAAGCGCCGATCCCCGCCGGAAGGGCAAAGCCCATCGCACCGAATCCCGCCGAATTTAACAACCTTTTCCCGCCTTCGCTTCTGAACGCCTGCGCCGTCCACATCTGGTTCGCGCCGACATCCGCCGCTGCGACCGATTTTTCCGGCATAGCTTTGACAACGGCGCGCACAAAAGAAACGGGATCCACGTCAAATCCGTGAGCGCAGACAGAATCGGCGTAACAGTCGCTCCATTCTTTGACTTGTTTGTTCCAATTGTCACATGTCAAAGAAATATTTTGTTTGTTTAATCCGTTTAAAAACGCTTTAATATCCGCTTTGACGAAAAGGCTTTCTTTCATAAATGTGCGGTCGCTTTCGTTATCGTCGATATCGACGTGAATAACATTGGCATTCGGCGCATAAGCGTTTTTCGTTCTGCCGATCTGTTTAACAGAAAAACGAGTTCCCAGAGCCAAAATCAAGTCTGCGTTTAAAAGAGCCAAATTAGCTGCCGTATTGCCGTAAAGTCCCGAAAAACCCGTTATATCGTCATAAGCGTCAATCCCGTTTAACGTTGTCATAACCGGTATTTTTGTTGTGCCTGCAAAATCTTTCAATTCCCGACAAGTTTCTGCCTGTCTGATTCCTCCGCCGGCTAAAATGACGGGACGATGAGATTTTTCCAACAATTCAATTATTTTTTTGAAATTAATTTCAGTCGTTTCTTCCTTTTTTTTCGGGATAAAAGTTCTTAATCTGCTTTCGTCGATTTGCGCAAACTGGACATCAATGGGAACATCAATCAGAACAGAGCCTTTGCGTCCCGTCGTTGCATAATGAAATGCTTTTTCCAACGTATAACGAACGTTTTCGGGATTATCCAGCAAGACCGCGTACTTGGTCACCGGCTTGACCATGGACACTATATCCATATCTTGAAAACCGCCCTGACGTGCCTGTCCTTTAGCGGCGATATTCCGTAAATAATCCTGTCCCGTAAGGACAAACAGCGGTACGGAATCAAAAAAAGCGTCCGCTATTCCGCCGATCAGATTGACCGCTCCGGGCCCCGAAGTTGCAATTGTAACACCGATTTCATTGGTAATGCGGGCGTATGCATCTGCTGCAAAGGCCGATGCTTGCTCGTTGAAACCTTGAACATACGTTACCTTTCCAGTTTCCTGCGTCGCTTCCAACATTTTCAGCATGGCACTGCCTTGGAATCCAAAAAGGAATTTAACTCCTTTGGAAACCAAAAAACCGGCAATGTAATCGGCTACCGTCATCATACTTTGATCAGCGTCCTTTCCATTTCCTCCCGCGTTGTCAGCAAAGGCGCGACATCCATCGCCCTCAGCCAGAGTAAACCGTCAGGAAGGGGATTAAGGTTGCGCGGTAAGTTCGGTTTTTGATTATGAACACACAGGTTTTTCAAAATAACCGGCAAGTTTATGCCGCCTTGCGCGAAAAATTCCACCGTGGTGAAAAAGCGTCCGATGTTGATTTCCGTCGGGTTCGGAACGCCGTTTTTATCATAGGCCATATCAACACCGTAAATGCCGTTCGGTTCTTTACTGACAGCTTTACAAGCGTTTTGTGCTATCTCGTCAACAATCGGATCGGCATAGGTTTCTCCGACTTTCGTTACGCCCGTTACGCCGGAAGGCGACAGCGCGCTGTGAGCCCAACCCGCGCGGCGGCGGCCCTGTGCGACTATCAATTCGCCTTTATACCAGATTGACAGCCATGTCACCGTTTTCTGCGTCAGCAGTTCAGCGGCGACAAAATCGCCCCAGCCCTCGGCATTGTTAATCCAGTCAACCGCCGTTTCAAAATCGTTCGTAGGCAAAGCCCCTTTGCCGCCGCCGCCGATCGACATTGCGCGCAGCCAGATTGTGCCGTCTTCGTCGCCCAATTCCTTAAACGCGTGCTTTAAGTCTTCCTTGTCGTTGATGACGATGTTTTCGGGAACTTTTATCCCGTAATCTTTAAATTTTTTCCACGACTTGTATTTGTGGACGCAGGTATCAATCGTATCGTTGTCGGGAATTAAAAACTTAACGCCCGTCGCTGCGATTTCATCACGAAAGCCGGATGCGATAAACAATTCTTTGTCGTGCTGAAAATGGATCATATCCGGCTTTTCGACGTTTAAAACCTTTAGCAGTTTTTCCTTATATTCCGGCTTTGTCGAATGAGGCATCAGAATTTTCTTGTGCGCTTTGCACAACATCAAATCGTATTGATCCGAACCGAGGCCGACAATTTCATCGCCGCTGTCCTTGTCCATTAACAGACAATTGATCACACCGTTTGATTGCGCCGAACCGGCTCCCGTCACAAAAATCTTGGCCATATCCCGATTATCCTAATTTTGAAGCGTTTTCCAAAACAGCGTATCCTATTCCCGCCAGGCCGTATCTGTTTCCGCAATAAACCAGATAGACTTTGTCTTTATAAGTGTATGTTTTTCCGTAACAAATCATTTCGCTGTCGAACCCCGTTTCCGACGCCGAGATTTCCATTTTTTCGTCTTGTCGTGTAAAATTGATGCCGTCCGAAGATTCCGCATAGCCCATTATGTAGCCTTTTTCCAAAGACCGGATCGAATACACCATTTTATATTTATTGTCTTCAAAAAAGACCTGCGGCATCGTCAGTCCGTATTCATCATCGTTTTTAAAAGGAATTGAACAAACGGGAGTACCGTTCCACTCATCAGGCCTGTCGGATTCAAGGTATTTGATATCATATTTCGGAACTTCATGTATTCCGTTGTTAATCCAACCGACGTTCGAAGTGTACCACATCTTATATTTCCCGTCTTTTTTCATAACTTCGGTTGCGCTTCTTTGAGATAATTCGCCGTTTCTTCTGTCCAGAATCGGAACGTTAAATACTCTTTTGAAAGTCATACCGTCGTCTTCACTGACGGCCAGACCGGAATATATGGTGTAAGGCGTTGAAACCTGATGTTGATAAGCGGAATAAAACAGATAAAGCTTTCCCGCGTCCTTTAATAAACAACAGGGTAAAATACCGTGTTCATCAAACGTTCCGCACTCTCCCAAATCCAGAACGGGAGTTTTGGAAATATCATATATTTCCGCGGGATTTTCCGGATTGACCGTTATATATCCGGCTCGTCCGTAATTATTTTCGTCGCACATAGTCAAATAAATACGGAAAGAACCGTCTTCTGCAAAATAGGGAAGAGGAGTCATCGTGTATTTTTTGTACCACGGTAAATTGAACGTTTCCGCCGAGCAAATAAAGCCTTTTTTTTCCCATTTCATTCGATTTTTCCTTCTTCCGTCATTTTCAGAAATTGTGCGTAGTTTCGAATGTAATCGCTTTCATCATAGTAACCGTCCGCCAGAACCAGCAGGATGCAGTCGGATGAAAAGTTTTCCATCGTGTGCCAAACCATCCCTTCGATCAGAAGTCCTTTATCAGGCGTATCCAGCAAATGAACTGCCTTTTGCCTGTTCATTTCACAGTGAATTTCGACACTGCCGGATACGGCGATCAACATTTGTTTCAGTTTTTTATGGGCATGAAAACCGCGTGAAACGCCTGCTTTCGTTCCGTAAATGTAATAGACGCGCTTGACGTCGAATGGCAGATTGTGTCCGTTTTCCAACGCGATTAACGAACCGCGGTCGTCGCCGTGAACCTGCAGGGAAATTAAAGCCGTATTCGCCGTCATTTCTTCCCCCTGATGAAATCGCGCAGCTTTTTCCATTTCGCCCGCCAACCGAAACGTTTGCACCATTGGCGTTTCCACTGTTTTTTATAGCCGTGCGTGAAGCAGTATTCCTTTTCGTGTTCGTAAATCTGGCGGAAAATTTCCAATGATTTCGCCTTGAATGCGGGATTGGAGATCGTATTTGTTTCGTGCCAGCGGTAGGAAAATAAAATTTCCGGAATGTATTTAAACTTTCCTTGTTTGGAAAGCTGCAAATTCATATACCAATCTTCCAGAAAGACATTCGGATTGTATTTTCCGGCATCAATAATCGCTTGGCGCAAACACAAAAAACCGTTCGGCAGATAATTTCCTTTTAATAAATCCGCGTAATTGCCGAAGTCGAGATGTTTGTTATCCGGTTCGTTCAAATGCAATTCATCGCCGAACGTTTTATAAACGGCTTGAGCTTCCGGTAAAATTTCCCGATTTTTTCCCCAGTAAACCCGTTCGGAATCAGCATTTATTATCTCATCATCGCCAACAACCAAAACATAGTCGGGTTTTTCGGATAGAAATTGATGTAAAACTTCTATCGCCTGCGGTTTTGCCATATCATCAGAGGCAAGAGAATAAATGTATTTTCCGTCTGTTTTATCTAACAGCCGATTAAGCGTTACGCAGCTTCCCTGATTTTCCTGCGTTTCCATAACGACACGGAAAAAGCGTTTTTCGCATTCCGGCTTCAATTCCTGCATTTTGGCAAAAGTGCCGTCCGTCGATCCGTCATCAATGATCAGCAGTTCGATATTTTGATACGTCTGCGCCATAATCGAACGGATACATTCTTCAATGTATTCTTCATGATTGTAAGCGGGAATTATGACGGAAATCAGGTCGTCATTCATCGTTGTTCCTCCTGATTTCAAAGTTCAGACGAAAGCGTTTCCCGAACGCTTTAACCGAAAGCAAAGGAATTTTATTATGGCTTTTGTACGGCGAAACAATTTGATCCAGAAAACTCCATTCAAAATTCGTTTTATAAAAATCGTACGAATTTTGGCTGCGAACGCAGCGTTTCAAATGTATGTTGCCGACGGTCTTTTCCCCTTCCTGTAAACAACTGAAAGAAAGAACTTCAAAATCGAAATAAACGTTCGGATAAAGCTGTGCCAAACGTTTGTTCAATTTTTCCAAGCAAGAAATATTGAAAGGAAATGTTGTCGACAGAACAAATAATACTTTGCTCGCTGATTTAATTTTCGCAAGCAACCGTTCCGTTCTGCGGCACAGTTTTTGATAAAAAGCGTGATATTCCTTTTCGGCATCTTCTTTGAAATGGTTTGGAAAGAAATAACCAGAATATGTATCCTGATAAATAACAGGATGTTCTTTACTTCCTTCAACGCGTTTCAGATTTTCTTTCAATGCCAAATTCTTGAACCCGTCCGCGAACCCTTCGCTTAAGTATTCAATCGGTTTTTCGTTTTCGATGTAAACCCAGTCAAACGGCAACGAAAAACAACGCATATCGCGGTATTTCAGCTGAAACGCCGCGGCGCAGTTTCCGCCTAAGGAACGAACCAGATCGTAATGCCGTTTATCTGTATTCATTAACTATCCTTACGACTTCTGAAACTTCTTCGTCCGTCAAAACGGGCGACATCGGCAAAGAAATAATGGTTCTGTGGATTTCTTCCGCAATCGGATAGGAACGATCGTTCCATTCCCGATAAGAGTCCTGTTTGTGCGGCGGGGTGGGATAGTGGATGATCGTCTGCACGCCGTTGTCCGTCAGGTATTGCTGAAAACGGTCGCGTTCGTCCGTTCTGACCGCGAAAACATGCCAAACCGCGGCGTCCTCTGAATACGTTTCCGGCAGAATGATTTTCGGGTTTGTGATATTTTTGCGGTAATATGTTGCAATTTCTCGCCGTCTGGCGTTGTCCGCATCCAGATGCGGCAGCTTCACGTCCAGCACCGCCGCCTGCAGTTCGTCCAAACGGCTGTTCGTGCCTTTGTAAATATGGTGATATTTGCGGTCGGAGCCATAGTTCGCTATGGCTTTGACCTTTTTATACAGTTCTTCGTCGTTCGTTACGACCGCGCCGCCGTCGCCCATACAGCCGAGGTTCTTTCCCGGATAGAACGAAAATGCTCCTGCATCCGACAGGTTGCCGACACGTTTGCCCTGATACAAAGCTCCATGCGCCTGCGCGCAATCTTCAAATACTTTCAGACCGTATTTCTTGGCAATTTCCCAAACTTTTTGCATTTGAACGGCCTGACCGTACAAGTGAACGACCATAATCGCTTTTGTTTTCGGCGTTATCGCCGCTTCAATCTTGTCGGGATCGATGTTGTAAGTGTGAATGTCCGGTTCGACCAAAACGGGCGTGCATCCGTTTTCAGAAATGGCCAGAATCGTCGCGATGTAAGTGTTTGACGGAACAATGATTTCATCTCCGGCGCCGAACCCGTGCGCGCGGATGATCAGATTTAACGCGTCCAATCCGTTCGCAACGCCCAAAGCGTATTTCGTGCCGCAGTATTCGGCAAAATGCTTGGAAAAACTTTCGTTTTCTTCGCCCTGCAAATACCACCCCTTGTCCAGAATACGGGCAAAACGGGCGTCGATTTCCGAACGGAAGCGGTTGTTCACTTTGGCAAGATCAAGAAACGGTATCATAAACGCCTCCCTGATAAAGCGAACGGGACGGTGTTAAAAAATGTATTTTCGACATTTTTCCGTCTTTTGGGTTTTGAGCCTTGGACATAGGCGGAACATCCCGTTCATAAAAATTCGTAAAAACAATATAGTTTTCAGCACAAGAGAAGACGGTCTCTCTTGGCCGTTTAAAGCTTTCAACGACAGGACTGTCCTGCATAAACCCGTAAATCATAAAAAAATCCGCTTTCCCTGCTCATTGCGCGCAAGAGCATACCTAAATATTCCTCGTTTTTTTTAAATATATCAAAATCATTTTTTTTACAATACGCTTTTTAAAAATCCTTGTTTTTATAGGATTTTTTTTCAAATCATAAAAAATAATTATTCACAAAAAACGATTGATTAAGGATATATACCGTGAAAAATTAAGAGAAGACTTACTATTTCACGGCAATGCGGTCATTAATGAAAAGCGGAAAGAGGCGGACGGAATATCCGACTCTTTCATTTATTCCCAAAAGAAACCCGTCAGACCTTCAAAAAACAGGTTGACCGTTCCGCACAGGCCGGAAGGATTTTTGGCGATAATGAGTTCGCAGTTTTTTTCTATGCTTGAAATCCGCCGGTTCCATTCACGAAAACGTTCAAGGTATGCTTCCTCCGTTTCGTTTGTGCGTTGTTCGGGCATATCGTGTTTCAGATAATAGCTTTCCCGATATAAAAACAGAACTTTGTCAACGGCGGACAAGTCTTTGTAATCCCGAATATCGTTCAGGCGCGGACGCTTGTTCTTTCTGTTTTCCGGCGCGCGTGTCAGGTGAGTCAGGACAATGACGGGAGCGTCAAAATCTTTTGCGATTTCTTTCAACCGTTGCAGCATCAAAGAACGCTTTTCGCCCTCGATCACTTGCAGGTAATCAATAATGATTGCGGCAATCCCGTCGGAAAAATCGCCGATCGTTTTGCGGATACTTTCCAAAGGAGGATAAAAGCCTCTGTAAAAATGAATCGGTAAAGTGTTTTTTATCTTGTTGCGGGCAAAAACAGTCAGGAAACGGCAGTCAAAATACTCCGCCTTATCATGAAAATTGAAGTAAAGAACATTTTTTTCCTGTTGCGCGATATGAACAGTTAAATTCAGTGCAAAAGACGTTATCCCCATTCCGGGGCGTCCGCCGATCAAAATCAGCTCCCCGCCGTTCAATCCGTTTGTCACGGCGTCAAGCACTTTAAATCCGGTTGAAAGATGTGTCGTCATAAAGAATTCCTCCGTTGGTTAAAACTGTTTCATTTTAACGGGGCGGGATGTCAATTTATGACGGATGCGGGAATCAATAGGCGTTGTCGACCATTTCGCGCCAGTTTTCGGGTTTGATCACTTTGACGTGCTTTCCCCAGGTGTAGAGGTGCCAATCCATTTCCAACCGTCCGCCGGCGCGGAATTTCACGGTCAAAGTGCCGTCTTCGTTTCTGACGGTTTTCTGTTTCGGGTGGAAGACATATTGCGCCGCTTCATCGGCGACGTCGGCATCAAACAGCCATTCGACGTCGAACGGTTCTTCGTGGAAAGAACCAAACGATTCTTCCGCGTATTCCCGCAAATTGAAATTTTCATCCATAACGAACGTTTCAGGCAGGATTTCAACGGATTTGATATTGTTCAAAATAAAGTTCCTCGGCTTGCCGTCATCATATTTTCCCGTGTGGCGGGCAATCAGGTAATGCTTTCTTTCCCCGTACAAAAAGCCGTAGGGTTCAAGCGTGCTGCGACAGGTTTTTCCGCTTGACCGGCTGACGTAGGAAATCTGGATTTTGTGAAAGCCGAGAATGGCGTTGCGGATGACGGAAACGTGTTCGGGATTGATTTTCAGCTTCGGCCCCGGACGGCAGACAAAGCCTTCCGCCATCATCAACGCTTCGGCGTCTATGTCAAGGCGCCTTAATACTTTGGCGTCGATGTTGGCTTTGATTTTATCTGTCAGGCGTTCCAGCGTTTCGGTCTTGTCCGCCATATTGTTTTTTTTCAAAAGCGTTTTCAACGTTTCCAACAAAGCGACTTCTTCCGCCGAAAACTGAATGAAATCGCGCAAAGTGCCCTGCGGAATATACCAACGCTTGAAACCGTCGATATCCATTGTTTCCTGCGTCTGCGGGAATTGGATCCTGATCATGTCGCGCATCCGTTCCGCCGTGCGGCGCGACACGCCGAATTTATTGACGATATCGTTTAACGAAACGCCTTCGCGGTTTGCCTGCATCATCGTCGCCAGTTCCAACAGCTGTTCCGTTTTTTCGTACGCCATTCTACCCTCTCCGTTTTGTTATTTTAACACAAGGATATGACAAAAACTGACGGACACAAAGCCCTTTTTTCATTCCAGTTTTTCTGGTAGAGTGGAGGGAAATTAAACTTTCGGAGAGGGAAATGGGGAAATGGCTTTAAAAGAAAGATCTTTAGGAGCAAAACTTTTTACAGAGTTAGAAAAAGATTGTAGACCTAACGGTGAAGAAACTTTTTCCTTAACATTAACTAAAAAAGCACTAACAAAAAATATGCAAAAAGATGATGCGTGTTTTGAAGCGTGCGCAGTTATTTTAAAATCTCTCGGATGGAACGTTTGTTTAAAATTGAATAAAAAAGCTAAAGAATATCTAAGTGGTTTTGAAAAAGAAATTGATAATCTTAATACGAACATTGGAAACAAAAATATAAGATGGGAAAAAATATATTTTTCTTCAGAGAAACGGCATTGTTTACGCTTCTTATATAGATTGTATAGATTTAAAGAACAATATAGTTGGCTTGAAGTAGATGAAAAATTGTTATCGTTATTAAAAAAATTCTTAGAAGCTTTAAAAGCTTTAAAAGAAAAACAAATCCCTTTGATTAATAATGCCCCTACTCAGGAAGCAAAGCCGAATCCTAAATCCCCTGAAAGTATGGTTGAAGCTTTAATGGCAGCAGACCATGAAAATGTTTTTTGGGAGGCGTTGAATGAAGAAAAGACGAACAATCAGAAGATTAGCCGGCAGCTTCCGGTTGGTTTGTATTTAGGAAATCATACAAAAGGTAAAGAGTTTTTTCCTACAGGACGCATTGATTTGTGGACGGGAAATAAAGAAAAAATACAGGTTGTCGAACTAAAGACAAAAAATCCGATGATTGGCATTATCACGGAAATTTTCTTTTATTCCAATTTCATGTATGATTTGACGCGGAGGATTTTCGAATTTAACAAAAGTAACGCAAAGTGTAGAGGATATAGCCATTTGAAGGATATTTCAGAAAAAGAACCTGAAATCACAGGGGTTATGCTTGCTGATAGTTATCGTTTATTGATTCAAGATCATAAAGAAGGAATCCTGCAGACGCTAAACGCTAATTCCGCCGGAATTAAGTATTTTTGTGCAAAGTATAATTTAGAAGAATTGGGGCTTTAAAACCCGATTTTGAATTTTGGCGGGGCTTTGATCTTCTGTTCGCTCATCAGCATTTTCAACAGCTCTTTTTTGTCGTCCAGAACGCCTAAAATCTGCGCTTTTTTATACACCAGCGCGAAGTCCGCGGGCGTCAGGTTTTCCGCGTCCGTCAGGGGAATGTCCTTGAACCCGAAGAACGTTTCAAAGGCTTTTCCGCGCTGTTCCGGCGTCATAAAGTCGTATTTGACCTTGAACGTGAAGCGGCGGAGCGATGCCTGATCCAGCCGGTCGATCAGGTTCGTCGTGCAGATGAACGGATGTTCCGCGCTTTCCATTTGCGTCAGCATTTCGTTGACCTGCGTCGTTTCCCACGACCGCACGGCGTTCTGTCTGTCCTGCAAAAAGCTGTCGGCTTCGTCAAAGATCAGCACGGCGTTTCTTGCGGCGGCTTCGGCGAAAGCTTCACGAATATTCTTTTCCGTTCCGCCCACCCACATACTCAATAAATCCGAACTTTTTTTCTTGATCACCGGCCGGCCGATCTGTTCCGCCAGCCAGACGGCGTAAGCGGACTTTCCCGTCCCCGGCGCGCCGTATAAGCACAGGGAAAACGTTTTCAGGTTCAGGTCTTTGATCCGTCCGGCAAGCTTTTCCAGATCGGTGTCCGTGTTCAACAAAGCGGGATTGAAAGGAATATCCTGTTTCTTTTCCGTTTTCTTTTTCGGTTTTTCGCCCGTGCAGAGCTCGCGCATATTGTCCAGAGAGGACTTGACCGTTTCGATGCCGCCGCCGATCAGGCGTTCGTTTCTGACCGCGTTCGCCATGAAAGCGGGCGGCACGCTGTATTCGGCGCAAAGTTCTTTGGCGACCTTTTCGCTTGAGGGCAGTTTGTTTTTGCGCAAAGCCTTCTGCCAGATGCGGACGGAATGTTTTTCGTCGGGCAATTCAAAGTGAATCGAATAGGAAAAACGGCGCAGAAAAGCGGAATCCATATCGAAAGTCCGGTTTGTCGTCCAGATGACCGGCGTTTCGTTTCTTTCCAGCACATCGTTCAGCCCGCTTTTCGTCATATCCCTTCTGCCGATGCCGTAAAAGACGTCTTCCGCTTCGTCCAGCAACAGACAGACGCCGTTTTGACGGGCGGCGAGATTTTGTGCGAACATCAACGCCGGCGTGCGGTAGGACGCATCGTCCCTGTCTCCGTTTTCGGCGACGGAATACAGGGCGACGCCCGCCTGTCGCGCCAGAGTGCGGGCAAATTCGGTCTTTCCCGTTCCCGGAATACCGTAAAAGATGATATTGATGCCTTTTTCCTTGCGTTCGACGGCGGCTTTCAACAAAGAGCAAAGCTCGTCGCGCTTTTCGATATAGTCGAAATCCTCCCACTTCAGCGAAGCGGTTTGCCGGCGTCCCAGAAAGATTTTCTGGAACTGGTCGAACGTTTTCGGATGCCGGTTCAAAAGCTTTTTGGTGAAACCGCTTAAAAACGAATAGCTTTCGTCATCGTCGTCCGTCAGTCCGAGGTCGTTCATCCTGTGCTGAGCCTGTTGCAACAGGTTCAACGAAAACTTTTCCGACAAAAAACGGCAGCAGTGCCTGTCCTTTATAAATCGGTGCGTGTTGGAAACATTGTCGATGAAATTTTCGACGTCGCGATTCATATAGTAACGCACGACAAGCCCCAGATATTCCGTTTCACAGGGCGTCAGTTTTGTCGCTTTGGCGATAAAGTTAAGCGTTCTGTCGCAGTCGGACGGCGTCCGTTTCCTTTTTAAATATTTTCCGCGCAAATGACTGACGGCGTTTTTAAAAAACATCTGAATCTGTTTAATACGTTCGGCTTCGGAAATTTCTTCCTCGTCGCGGCGGCGGCGATGCCTGTTCCCGCCGATTTCGACATATTCGAAATCGAAAATCTCGCATCCCTGATCTTCAAACCATTCGTACAGGTTTTCGATTTCCTTTTTGCGCTTCGCCGAAGCGATCGCATTGCACACATATTCCGCCAGTTTCGCTTTTTCAAAATCGTTGTTCGTATCCATTTTCGTATCCTTTCGCATCGTCTTTTTCATCAGTAACACGCGGATACGTCAATTTCTGTCATATATTGTCATTTCGTCTTGTAATGCGGGTCGCGGCAAAGGCGAACGGTAAAGTTATCCGTTGAAACGCCGGTTTCCCGCAAGACGGTTTGAACGGCTGTCGGATCGGAAAGAATCTTGTCGTCGGCATAAAAGAAATAAGTCGCCTTGTTATCGTCCCAAATCAGGCGGCCGCGCGGGAATTCGTCATATTCGCTTGACGCCAGATCGGGATATTGCCGTCTGACGCTTTCCCATATCTGAACATGACTGCCCGAATAATCCGCGATGTTCAATGGCGGCTCTATGGCGGAGTCTTCGTCAAACACAAGAACGCGCGCGGGCGTTTTCCAAAAAATGGCTGTTTTCATGGTGCTTTTTCTCCGTTTTTTTTTCTTTATACAGCCTGCATACGACAACTTCTGACATACCGATATGTTATCCGTAAAGAAACGATATGAACAGGAGAATTTGAAAATGAGAGAAATTGTTTTGGATACGGAAACGACGGGACTGTCGCCTAAAAACGGGGATAAAATTGTGTCGATCGGCGCGGTGGAGCTGATCGACGATAAACCGGAGGGGTGTTTTTATGCAGAAATCGATCCGATGCGTCTTATACCGGCTGAAGTCGCCGCGATTCACGGCCTGACGAACGAAAAGCTGAAAGATAAGCCCGCGTTTTTTGAAGTTGCTCCTGTTTTTCTGGAGTTCATCGGGAACGCAACTTTAGTCATTCATAACGCACGGTTCGATATGGCTTTCATAAACGCCGAACTGACAGCGGCAGGCTTTGATCCGATCGCCGAAGACAGAATCATCGACACTCTGCCGATGGCTAAACGGCTGTTTCCTGAAGAACGGGTGAATCTGGACGCTTTGTGCGAACGTTTTGATGTTTCCTTAAAAGAAAGAATACTTCACGGAGCGTTGCTTGACGCGCGTCTGCTGACTTCGGTCTATCTTCGTATGAAAGGAATGTGATATGAAAGTGTGTATCAGGCGCGGCACAAAGCAAATCGGCGGTTCGGCAGTCGAAGTCGTCGCAGGAAACGGGCAAAGGATCGTTTTGGACATCGGGCTTCCTTTGGATGCGGAGAGCAATACGCCCGACCTTTTGCCCGACATCAAAGGACTGACGGAAAAGACGGACGATCTGATCGGCATCCTGATTTCCCACGCGCATCAGGATCATTACGCCGCGGGGAAGTGGATAAATCCCGATATTCCCGTTTATATGGGAAAAGCGACAAAAACGATTATGGAAGCCGCCCGCGATTTTCATCTGCCGTCCGCGTTTTGTTTTGAAAACGTCGAAACGTTTGAAGCCCGAAAGCCTTTTACTCTCGGCGCGTTTACGATAACGCCGTATCTGACCGATCATTCCGCTTATGACGCCTATGCTTTTCTGATTGAAGCGGACGGAAAGAAACTGCTTTACAGCGGGGATTTCCGCGCTCACGGCCGCAAGAAAAAGCTGTTCAAAGCGAATATCCGCGCATTGCCGGAAAGCGTTGACGTCCTGCTGATGGAGGGATCCTGCCTCGGGCGCGAAGACGACCGTTTTAAAACGGAAGAAGAACTGGAGGATGCTTTCTTAAACGAATTCAAACAGACGAAAGGCCTTATTCTTGTCCAGTCGTCGATGCAAAACATCGACCGGATCGTAACGGTGTACCGCGCCTGCAAAAAAGCGGGACGGAAACTTGTTTTGTCAGGCTATGCCGCTTATCTGCTGATGAAGCTGGAAAATCCGCGTTTGCCGAATCTGACGTGGCCGGACGTGAAAAAGTTCGCGGTCAAAGAACAAAACCGCTGTTCCGTTTCGCCCGAAGAAATCGCCGCCGATGCCGGAAAATATGTTGTTCTGCCGGTCAAATCGACTTTCGACACATTAGTAAAAACGGACAATCTGAACGACGAAACTCTTTTCGTCTGGTCAATGTGGAGCGGATATAAAGACAGATACGCGGACAGGTTTGAGGCTCTTAACAAAGCTGGCGTCCGGTGCGTCGATCTGCACACGTCCGGACACGCGGACATTCCGGCTTTGAAAGAATTTGTTTCAAAACTTAAACCGAAAACGGTCGTTCCGATTCACACCTTTTATCCGGAAAGATTCAAAAACCTGTTCGACAACACCGTCCTGCACTCGGACAACGAAGTTTTTGAAATAGTGTGGCGCGCAAGATAGATTTAAACAGAACGCGACTTAGTTTTAACTTTTTTTTGAGCCGGTTGTTTTATCAAAACGCAGGATAGATTTAATTTAAAATTATCCTGCGCCGAAAAAAAAATAAAAGCGGCAATCGCACCGCCAAAATTTTAAGGATTCCCGCCCTTTTTATCCCGTTATATCTCGTTTAATCCCACTTTATCCCGTCAAAGCAAAATATATAAAACTATGTTTCGTCT
>CALDOX010000002.1:0-143505 GCA_937912005.1 uncultured Alphaproteobacteria bacterium | reverse complement strand
AAAGAACCTATTGAAAACAATAGATTCTTTATAAAAATGGCGGAGAGAAAGGGATAATGTGTTAGGCTCCCCTCTTTTTGTTTAAAATCAACAGGATACATCTGAAAAACTCCCCGCCATTCCGGTTTTATTAGCAATTTCATTAGCAGTTTTATTAGCAGTCGCATTAGCAACTTTTTATATATTATCAATATGAATATATCTTGTAAAGCGTGCTTATTGGTGGGGTTCCCGTTGATTATTTCATCATACTTTTAATCAAACAGAATTTTGTATCTGTTTTCGATGTTCTTCAATATCTTTTCATAAATATCCGACGATGTTAAAGCGTCTTTATCAAGGATATCCGCCAGTTTCCGCCCGCCCTCGCCTGATCGGGTCAAAGCGTTCTTTACGGACGAAGAATTGCTGGCGGAACTGAAAAGTTTATTCAAAACTTTTATAATTCGCCGTGCTTAGTTCCCGGCCGCAAGGGCATTAGTTTTTTTCTTATATCTGAAATAAAGAACAAAATCGCAAAAAACCAATAAGAAATTCAGGACATACAACCAGAAAACAAAGTCATATCCGAAATTTAATACCTTATTGATCATACCGCAGATGTAGCCGATCAGGATCAAAGACAAAAACAACAAACTTTTTCCTTCGACATTCTTTGTCCGGTATGTTTTCAGGACTGCCGCCGGCCAGCTGGCTCCGAAACACAAAAGCATACCCGCTTCGAAAATGTTCATTATTTTTCTCCGTTTTCAGACATATATTTTTGATCTTAATAATTTTTCCCAAAGATAACTTTTTTTTGATCACGGATGCAAGATTTCTTTATCAATCGCTGCAATATTTTAAGAATAAAACGCCCGATGATCAAATATCAGAAACTAAAATAATTCAGAACAGAAGAAAAACGGCAGGTTTCCCCGCCGTTTTTCCCGATTTTAAAACTGATTTTCAATTTAAATTACACCGAACAGCAAATCCGAATACGTCGGGAAAGGCCAGTATTCCCGGGCTGTCAGAGTTTCCGCCGCATCACATACCGTCCGCAGTTCCACCATTTTTCCGATAACGTTGTCACGAACGGCATACGATTTTTCAAAAACGTCAGCTATTATTTCGATGCCGTTAACTGCTTGTTCCAATTCGTCCGCAGCTTTGATGGCTTTGACAGTCAGATCAGACAGTTTTCCGATTGTTTCCGTTTCAAAAGAAGTCGCCGCATTCGGGCAGGCTCTGTTTTTGACATCAACGGTTTCTGCCAGTTTTCCGATGTATTTTTCGATTGCCGGCAGGATTTCGCGCCGGGCCATTTCAACCATTGTATTTGCTTCGATCAAAACGGTTTTCACATAGTTTTCCAAAATGATTTCACAGCGGGAAGCCAGTTCGGCGCGGCTGAAAACGCCTTGTTTCATCAGCATTGAAGCGTTCTTTTCATCCAGAGATCTCGGCATGCAGTCAGGTGTCGTTTTCAGGTTGGAAAGTCCGCGTTTTTCCGCTTCTTTGATCCATGATTCGTCATAGCCGTTTCCGTCGAACAAAATGCGTTTGTGATTTGTGATCGCGGTTTTCAGCAAATCTTTCAAAGCTGTTTTGAAATCCGCCGCATTTTCCAAAGCATCGGCATATTCGGACAACGTTTCCGCGACCGCCGCATTCAGCATAATATTGGCGCAGGCAATGCTGTTTGACGAACCGAGCATGCGGAATTCAAACTTGTTTCCCGTGAAAGCGAACGGGGAAGTCCGGTTGCGGTCGGTGGTGTCGCGGAAAAACTTCGGCAGAGCCGGAACACCGAACATCATTTCCGTTTTCTTGACACCGTCAAAGGAAGTTCCGTTCTCGATCGAGTTCAAGACTCCGGTCAATTCTTCGCCCAAAAAGATGGAAACGATAGCGGGAGGCGCTTCGTTTGCCCCCAAACGATGGTCATTGCCTGCCGTGGCGACGGATGATCTCAACAAATCCTGATAAGTGTCGACAGACTGGATGATCGCACAAAGGAACAGCAGAAAGCGTGCGTTTTCTGCCGGTGTTTCCCCCGGTTTCAGCAGATTGTCGCCGCTGTCGGTTGCCAAAGACCAGTTGTTGTGCTTTCCGCTGCCATTGACGCCGGCAAACGGTTTTTCGTGCAGCAGGCAAACCAGCCCGTGCCGCAAAGCGACTTTTTGCATCAGTTCCATCGTCAGCTGGTTGTGATCGGTCGCGATATTCGCCGTTACGAAAATCGGCGCCATTTCATGCTGCGACGGGGCAACTTCGTTGTGTTCGGTCTTGGCCAGAATCCCCGCTTTCCATAATTCCGTGTTCAAATCAGCCATAAATTCGGCGACGCGGGGTTTAATGGAGCCGAAATAATGATCTTCCAATTCCTGCCCTTTCGGCGGTTTTGCGCCGAACAGCGTGCGTCCCGTAAAGATCAGGTCTTTGCGTTTTCTGAACAATTCCCGATCAATCAGAAAGTATTCCTGTTCGGGGCCGACACAGGGAACTACGCGTTTCGTTGTTTGATCTCCGAACAGGCGCAGGATCCTCAGCGCTTGCGTATTCAGAGCTTCCATTGACCTCAGCAGCGGCGTTTTCTTGTCCAGGACCGAACCGTCATAAGAACAGAAAGCGGTCGGAATGCACAGTGTTTTGTCTTTGATAAAAGCAAACGAAGTCGGGTCCCATGCCGTGTAACCGCGCGCTTCGAACGTGGCGCGCAGGCCGCCGGACGGGAACGAAGACGCGTCGGGTTCGCCGTGAATCAGCTCTTTTCCGGAAAATTCCATAATGATGCCGCCGTCAGGAGACGGAGAAATAAAGCTGTCGTGTTTTTCCGCCGTCAGTCCCGTCATCGGTTGGAACCAATGGGTAAAATGGGTGGCTCCTTTTGAAATCGCCCAGTTTTTCATTGCGTTGGCAACAGGGTTCGCAACGGAAATATCCAAAGGCGCACCTTCGTCGATCGTTTTTTTCAGGGAACGATAAACATTCGCATCCAGCGTCGCTTTCATTGCGCGTTCGTTAAAAACCATGCTGCCGAACAGTTCGGGAATACTTTCCATTTTTTTTTCTCCGTAAAAAAGCACAAAAAAAGGCGTTTCGAAGGAAAATCCTTCGAGACGCCTTTGTCTCAACACGCAAAGTATTATCACGTCAAAAAAAGATTGCAAGTTTTTTTTTGCAGGTGATATAAAGAAAAAAATGAACAATGGCGTTCATCTGACGGAAGACATGTGTCTTCCGCAGATGAGCGTTTTTTTTGTGAGGAGAAAATGCTTTTAAAAGAAGGTCAAATCAGAATTCCGTCGGGCTGCGCTATCGCTGCGGTGATTTCCAAAACTGGCGAAAAAATCGGCGGAGACAAAATCATCCAAGGTATGAAACCGATGCGCGAGCGCTCCAACGGTTTGGGCGGAGGCTTTGCCGGATACGGCATTTATCCCGATTACAAGGAATTTTACGCTTTACACGTTTTTTATGATGACAACGACGCCCGGACAACCTGTGAAAACGCTCTGAAAGATTTGTTTGAGATTGTTAAGGCGGAAAACATTCCGACGCGCAAAAATCCCGCGATTAAAGATGCTCCGCTGATTTGGCGGTATTTCGTTGCGCCTCTGCCTTCGCGTGTCGCCGCTATGCAAATTGACGAAAGGGAATTTGTCGCCCGCGCCGTGATGCGGATCAATTCAACTTTTCGCGGCGCTTATATCTTTTCCAGCGGAAAAAATACGGGAACATTCAAAGCAGTCGGTTTTCCCGAAGAAGTCGGCGATTTCTACCGTCTGGAAGAATACTCGGGCTATTCCTGGACCGCGCACGGACGCTATCCGACGAACACTCCGGGATGGTGGGGCGGCGCGCATCCTTTTTCACTGCTTGACTGGTCAGTTGTCCACAACGGCGAAATTTCGTCTTACGACACGAACAGACGCTTTATAGAAATGTTCGGCTACAAGTGTCATTTAAAGACGGATACGGAAGTGATTACCTATATTTTCGATTATCTGATCAGACGGCAGGGATTGACTTTGCGGGAAGCGGCGAATGTTGCCGCCGCACCGTTTTGGTCAACCATTTCCAGAAAACCGGAAAATGAAAAACGGGAATTGACCTATCTGCGCAACGTGTTTTCAAGCCTGTTGGTCACAGGGCCATTTTCAATCATTTTAGGCTTTACCGGCGGGCTTTTGGCGTTGAATGACCGCTTGAAACTAAGGTCGATGGTTGTCGCGGAAAAAGGTGACAGAACCTATATTGCCAGCGAAGAAGCCGCTATTCGTGCCATGGAGCCGGAAATTGATTCCATTCGCGCTCCGATGGGCGGCGAACCCGTTATCGTGACGGTAAACGAAGGAGTGATTGATTATGGGAATTGATTTTATTTCCGCAGAATTTGATATTGTCCGCGATGATGCCCGCTGCACGCGCTGCCGCGTCTGCGAAAAACAATGCGCAAACGGCGTTCATTCTTTTGACGAAAAAAATCATCTGATACTTGCGGATGAAACAAAGTGCGTCAACTGCCAGCGGTGTGTCGCTTTTTGTCCGACACGGGCGTTGAAAATCGTCCGCAATCCGAACACTTTCCGCACGAACGCGAACTGGACGGCGGACATTGTGAACGAGATTTTTAAACAATCGTCAAAACCCGGCGTTCTGCTTTCGTCTATGGGAGCTCCGAAAGATATTCTCGTTTACTTTGACCGCATTTTGATCAATGCGTCACAAGTGACAAACCCGCCGATCGATCCGCTCCGCGAACCGATGGAAACGCGGGTATTTCTGGGTAAAAAGCCGTCTAAAATAGAACGGAATGCGGACGGAACGCTGAAATGCGATCTGGAACCTCAGCTGGAACTTGCTTTGCCCGTAATGTTTTCGGGAATGAGCTACGGTTCCGTCAGCTATAATGTTCATAAAGCGTTGGCAGCGGCGGCGCAGCGGCTCGGCACGTTTTACAATACGGGCGAAGGCGGACTGCACAAAGACTTTTACGCTTACGGCGCAAACACGATCGTACAGGTTGCTTCGGGACGATTCGGCGTTCACAAGGATTATCTGGAAGCCGGCGCCGCCATCGAAATTAAAATGGGACAAGGGGCAAAGCCCGGCATCGGCGGTCATTTAACCGGCGCAAAAGTATCGGGCGACGTTTCCGCCACCCGCATGATTCCCGAAGGATCGGACGCCATTTCTCCGGCGCCGCATCACGATATTTATTCGATAGAGGATTTGCGCCAGCTGGTCTATTCACTTAAAGAGGCGACCGCTTATAAGAAACCCGTTATTGTCAAAGTGGCCGCCGTTCACAATATTGCGGCGATTGCCAGCGGTATCGCCCGCAGCGGAGCGGACATTATCGCTATTGACGGATACCGCGGCGGAACGGGTGCGGCACCGACCAGAATCCGCGACAATGTCGGCATTCCGATTGAATTGGCTTTGGCGGCAGTTGATCAGCGTCTGCGCGACGAAGGCATCCGCAACGATGTTTCTTTAATCGTCGGTGGAGGTATCCGCACATCGGCGGATATTGTCAAAGCCGTCGCCTTGGGAGCGGACGCCTGCGCGATCGGAACCGCAGCTTTGCTGGCAATGGGGTGCCGCCTTTGCCGGTCGTGCCATACGGGAAAATGCAACTGGGGAATTGCGACGCAAAATCCCGATCTGGTCAAACGGTTAAATCCCGATGTCGCGGCTGACAGACTGGTCAACCTGCTGACGGCCTGGAAGCATGAAATCAAGGAACTGATGGGCGGAATGGGCATCAATTCAATCGAAGCTTTGCGCGGCAACCGCTTAATGCTGCGGGGTGTCGGCTTAAACGAAAAAGAATTGGATATTCTGGGCATAGCCTATGCGGGAGAATAAAAAAATGAGAATTGACGCGTTACATTACACTCATCGCAAATTGAACGATTTGCTGCGTTCAAGAACTGACGAAACGGAAATCACGAATTGCCTCGGCATGCGCTTTATCGGTTCGGGACTGTCAAAGGGAACGATCCTGATTGACAGTGTTCCCGGAAACGCCTTGGGCTCTTATCTGGACGGAGCAAAAATCATTGTTGAGGGAAATGCTCAGGATGCTGTCGGAGACACGATGAACGACGGAGAAATCATTATTCACGGCAGCGTCGGAGATGCGGCGGGATACGCTATGCGCGGCGGGGAAATCTATGTTGAAAAAAACGCCGGTTACCGCGTCGGGATTCATATGAAAGCCTATCGCGACAAACAGCCCGCTTTAATCGTCGGCGGCCGCGCAGGCAGTTTTTTGGGAGAATACCAGGCCGGCGGCTTAATCATCGTTTTGGGACTGCATGATGACGGCAAACCGATCGTCGGCAATTTCCCCTGCACGGGAATGCATGGCGGCAAGATGTTTCTGCGTTCCGATTGCCGCAACGTTATTTTTCCCGAACAAGTGACGGCACGTCGGGCGGAACCGGAAGAATTAAACGAAATCAAGGCTTATCTTGAAAAATTCTGCGCCGTATTTCATTATAATTTGCCGTTCATCGCAGACGCTCCGTTTACGGTCGTTACGCCGAACACGCAGAATCCCTATAAGCAAATGTATGTCGCCAATTAAAGAGGTTGCTATGAAATACACGGTGGAAGATGTCAAAAACTATATTCGCGAAGAAGACGTAAAGTTTATCCGTCTGGCCTTTTGCGACGTTTACGGCACGCAAAAAAACATTTCCGTGATGCCCGGCGAAATCGACCGCGCTTTTACGACGGGGATTGCTTTTGATGCTTCGGCGATCAAAGGGTTTGGCGATGAAGTGCATTCGGATTTGTTCCTTTGTCCCGATCCGGCGACTTTGTCCGTTTTTCCATGGCGTCCCGAACACGGACGCGTTGTCCGTATGTTCTGTTCGATCAGGCGCCCGGACGGCAGCCTTTTTGAAAACGATACCCGTTCGATCCTGCAAAAAGCCGTTGCGACAGCGGCAGAAAAAGGCATTTCCTTTTCTTTCGGTGCGGAAATGGAGTTTTATCTTTTCCTGTGTGACGAAAACGGAGAACCGACGCAAATTCCCTATGATAAAGCGGGATATATGGATATCGCCCCGAAAGACAAAGGCGAAAACATCCGCCGTGAAATTTGTCTGACGCTGGAACAGATGGGCTTTCATCCGGAATCCTCCCACCATGAAGAAGGACCGGGACAAAATGAAATCGATTTCCGCTATTCCGATCCGTTGAGCGCGGCAGATAATACGATTACGTTCCGCAGCGTCGTCAGAACGATTGCCGCCAGAAACGGGCTGTATGCCGATTTTTCACCCAAGCCGATGGCTGACAAGCCGGGAAACGGATTCCATATCAATTTTTCTGCGAAAAAAGCAGACGGAACGGATGTAACGACTTCGGCCGCCGCCGGTGTTTTGGATAAAGTCGCCGCAATGACGCTTTTCTTAAATCCATCCGAAAATTCTTATGCCCGTTTCGGAAAAAGCAAAGCGCCGCGCTATATCGCCTGGTCGGAACAGAACCGCTCTCCGTTAATTCGGATTCCGGCTGCGCAAGGAGAATATCGCCGTGCCGAACTCCGGTCGCCAGATTCCGAAACAAACCCCTATGTGGCTTTTGCTCTGATGATTTATGCGGGACTGGAGGGAATCGAAAATAAAATGATTTTGCCGCCACCCGCCGGTTTCAACATGTTCACCGCAACACCTGAGCAATTAGAGCGCTTTGCCGTACTGCCGCAGTCGCTTTCAGAGGCTCGGCAAACAGCTGTTTCATCAGCATTTATTAAAGAAAATCTGCCGGCTTCTCTGACGGATTCGTATTTACTGTAAAGGACCCTTTATGCAGGCCGAACGCGTCTATTCCGTGCTGATTGTTTCCGCGAACGCTAAATTCGCGGACGCTTTTTGCGCGTGTCTGGATTCCGTTCTTTTCCCCGATGTGTCTGTTGTTTCAAACGAAGCGGCTGCAAAACGCGCCGTTTTGGAAAAAATGTTTGATATTGTTCTTATAAATTCTCCTTTGACGGACGCGTTCGGCGACGGTTTAGCCTGTGATATTTGCCTGAAATCGCAGGCTGCTGTTGCTTTATGCGTCAATGCTTCTATTTATGACGAAGTTCTTGCCAAAGTTTATTCTTCAGGCGTTTTCGTTTTAAAAAAACCGCTGACGGCAGAAACGATTAATCAAGCCGTTGATTGGCTTTGTACCGTGCGTGAGCGATTGAGAAAAAATCAGGAAAAAAATGTCAGCCTGCAGGAAAAAATGGAGGAAATTCGCCTGGTCAACCGTGCTAAATGGCTGTTGATCGATAAATTAAAAATGACCGAAAGCGACGCTCATCGCTTTATTGAAAAGCAGGCGATGAATTTGGGAATTACCAAAAAGGAAATGGCTGAAAAAGTTATTCAATCCTACGGCTGAGAGGAATGAAAAATGAAAGACGGTTTTATCAGAATTGCGACCGTTACCCCGACTGTCAAAGTCGCCGATGTCGATTATAACTGCAAAATCATTTGCTCTTATATGGAACAAATTGCGCGGGAAAAAATCAAGATTGCCGTGTTTCCGGAGCTTTGTCTGACGGGATATTCCTGTCAGGATCTGTTCTTGCAGGACAGCCTGCTGGAAACAGCTCAAAAAGCTCTTTTAATCCTCGCCAAAAAAAGTGAAACAATCGACAGCCTGTTTTTTGTCGGTTTGCCTCTTGCCGCCGACGGAAAGCTTTATAATACGGCGGCCGCTGTCAGTCACGGGCAAATTCTCGGGATTGTTCCGAAAATCCATCTGCCGAACTACAACGAATTTTACGAGGTCCGCCATTTTCATTCCGGCAGGAACTTGGATACGCTCGTTCAAATCGGCGAACAGACAGTGCCTGTCAAAAGCAAGCTGATTTTCTGCTGTAAAGAAATGCCGTCGCTGAAAATAGCGGCAGAACTCTGCGAAGACTTATGGACACCGAACCCGCCAAGCATAGCCCATTGCATGGCGGGAGCGACGGTGATCGCAAACCTGTCGGCGTCGGATGAAATCACTGGAAAAAACCGCTACCGCCGGGAATTGGTCAAAGGCCAGTCGGCACGGCTGATCTGCGGCTATGTGTATGCTTCTGCAGGCGGCGGAGAATCCACGCAGGATGTTGTTTATTCGGGGCATAACATCATAGCCGAAAACGGAAATGTCCTGGCCGAATCAAAAGTCTTTTCCGAAGGCGTTACAGCGGCGGAACTTGACCTGAAACGGCTAGAGGCTGACCGTCGAAGAATGACGACTTATGAAATGGAATCGGACAACGATTATACAAAAGTGACTTTTTCATTAGAACTCGCGGAAACCGAAGTGCACCGATTTATCGATCCGTATCCTTTTGTACCGTCCGATAAATCGGAAAGGGATATCCGGTGCGACGAAATCATTTCCATTCAGGCAATGGGATTGAAAAAACGGCTGGAGCATATCGGCTGCAAACGGGCCGTCATCGGCATTTCAGGCGGATTGGATTCCACGCTGGCCCTATTGGTGACGGCGCAGGCATTTGATTTAATCGGGCTGGACAGGAAAGGGATTCTGGCTGTGACAATGCCCGGTTTCGGCACGACCGACCGCACCTACAACAACGCCGTTTCGCTTATTCGCCATATCGGAGCGGAGTTCAAAGAAATCAATATTACAAACGCCGTTGATGTTCATTTTTCGGATATCGATCACGATCCGCAGGTGCGTGATGTAACTTATGAAAATGCTCAGGCGCGCGAAAGAACGCAAATATTGATGGATTCAGCCAACCAAAACAACGGAATCGTCATCGGAACGGGCGATTTGTCCGAACTGGCGTTAGGCTGGGCGACGTATTGCGGCGATCATATGTCCATGTATGCCGTCAATGCTTCCGTACCGAAAACGCTGGTCAGACATTTGGTCGGATATTTTGCGGATACCTGCGGGGAAAAGCGGCTTTCGGACACGCTGCGCGACATTCTGGACACGCCGGTATCGCCCGAACTTCTGCCGTCAAAGAAAGGCAAAATATCCCAAAAAACGGAAGACTTGGTCGGCCCTTACGAACTGCACGATTTTTTCCTGTATCATATGCTCAGAGGCTGCAGTGCGCCCCAGAAAATTTACCGTATGGCTAAAATCGCCTTTAAAAATAAGTACGCGGACGCCGTTATCCTGAAATGGGAAAAAATCTTCTATCAAAGATTTTTTGCACAGCACTTCAAACGAAGCTGTCTGCCGGACGGTCCGAAAGTGGGGTCTGTAGCTCTTTCGCCCCGCGGCGATCTGCGTATGCCGACGGATGCCTGCGTTTCGCTTTGGCTGAGAGAACTTGATTGAAAATGTCTGAAAAAAACAAAAGAACCCATTGAAAACAATGAGTTCTTTTTCAAAATGGCGGAGGGCGTGGGAATCGAACCCACTCACGGCTTTGACCCCGTGTACGGATTAGCAATCCGCTGCATTACCATCCTGCCCGCCCTCCGTCGGTGGCTTTCTTTCTAACGAAAGATAAGCCTGCCGTCAATACTAAAAAGCATCCGGCGGTAAAAATATCCGCAAACTTAGTCGCGTTGCAACAAAGCTTCGGATAAATGGGACGAAACGCGATCAAGCTCTGTAACCTTTTTAGCCGGATCACGCAAAATTGATTCACGCAATTTCTGATTAACGACCGAATTTTCAGGCGTCCCGCCTAAATCAACTGTTACCGTTGCATTTTTTGCAAACTGTTTAACCAAAGATTTATCGCTTAATTTTGCCATCATATCCTCCGTTCGCTTCAAAGCCTTTTAAAGATACGCCTGTTTTTTCCGCAAGTCCAGATGATTAAATCATTATAAGCCGCACAATAAATAATAATCGCAGATATTTTTAATTGTTTTTTTGTTAAATCAGATATTGTATTTTCAGTTCAAGACATCCGTTTTCACGGACAGATTTTTTTTATTTATAAGGCACCTTTAATGAAAATTGCCGTTTTAAGAGACGACCTGTCAAACCCGTCTTCGCCGGACGCTATGGATACTTTGGCGGAGGCCGGATTTGTCGAAAGCGTTTTATCCGACGGAAATGAAGTTCGGCAAATCCCGTTTTACGCCGATTTGGAAAAGATGATCGATACGCTTCAACGGTATGCCCCCGATGTCGTTTTTAACCTGACGGAATCAGTTTGTTCGCAGGACGGCTTGGCTGTTTTTGCGCCACAGCTGCTGGAAATACTACGAATACCGTACACGGGAAACCGGACGTTCGCACATCTGGTTAGCGCGGATAAGGATTTAGCAAAAAGGTTATTTTTACAAAATGAACTGCCTGTCCCGTCTTCGGTTTATCGGGCGGAAGCGAGCTATTTATTAAAGGCGAAAACGGAACATGCTTCTGCGCATTTAGATGATACTTGCGTTATTTATCCTACTTCCGAAAATGAATTGAAGGATGCTTTAAAAAGAAAAGAACTGGAAACCGGTTTAGCGTGGATCGCCGAAGAATATATCGACGGGCGGGAATTCAACGTCGCTTTGTTGGGCGACGAGGTTCTGCCACCGGCGGAGATGTGCTTTTCCCCCGATTTCAAAGGGCATAAGATTCTGACGTATGAAGCGAAATGGAACGAGGACTGCGACGCTTATCAACTCAGCCGCCGGTCGTTTGACGTCGAAAACGAAGTCAGGGAAAGGCTTTCCGCCGTCGCTTTGAAATGCAAAGACGTTCTGGATTTGCGCGGCTACACGCGGATCGATTTCAGGATGAACGCCAAAGGGGTACTGTTCATCATTGATTTGAACACGAACCCCTGTATCGCGCCGGATTCCGGATTTATCGCGATGGCGCACGAAGCCGGATTGAGTGATAAGGACGTGATTGAAAGGATCGTCGCCGATGCTTTTTCGAAATGAGATTTTTCAGCGGGATGTGGAGGCCGTTCGCGAAATTCTTTCTTCAACGGGATTTTTTGAAGAAGCGCCGGATGAAATCGACGTCGCGATCGAATTGGCCGAAAAAGCGTTGGCGGACGGCAATTCGCCGGAAAACTACGACTTCGTTTTTCTGGACGACGGGGAAAAGGCGCTCGGCTACGCCTGTTTCGCGCGCGTGCCGTGTACGGTGTCAAGCTTTGAAATTTACTGGATCGCCGTGCATAACAACTGCCGCGGACAAGGGCTTGGCAAACAGCTGATGAAAGAGGTCGTCCGTCTGGTGAAAGGTTTCGGGGCGACAAAGCTTGTTTTGCAGACGGCCGGACGGGAGCAATACCTGCCGACGCAAAAATTTTATCAATCGTGCGGTTTTAAGGAAGAAGCGCGCCTGAAAAACTACTATGCGGCAGGGGATGACTGTCTGATCTACACAATGGATTTTTAGGCGTTTTTGACTCTGTGAATCGCGGATTTCAGAATTTCCCCGATTAACGTCTGATAATCCATTCCCGCCATTTTGCACAAAATCGGCAAATCGGAATAAGTCGGATTCAATCCTGCCAACGGATTGACTTCGATAAAGCGCGGCGTGCCCTGCGCGTCCAGCCGGACGTCGATGCGTCCCGCGTCCAGACAATCCAAAGCTTTCCACGCTTTCAACGCCGTTTCGGCGACTTTCGGCTCATCGACCAGAACATATCTGACGCGGTCTTCATATTTCTGTTTGTTTTCGTAGGTGTAGGCTTCCTGTTCTGCCTTTTCGCCCAGAACGATTTCCGCGACGCCGATGACGCGGGCGTTTTTGCCGCTGCCGATCAGGCCGACGGTGAATTCCCGCCCGGACAGATACGTTTCAACCAGAACGGGTTCATGAAAACGTTCCAACAGGTCGGTGCAGACTTCTTTCAATTCGGCTTTGTTATGGACGCAGGATCTGGCTGAAATGCCTTTGCTGGTTCCTTCGGCGACGGGTTTGGCAAACACGGGATAGGACAGCGGCATATCATCGATATCCGCCGCTTCTTTGACCAAGAAGAATTCGCACGCCGGCACGCCGTAAGACCGAATGACCGCGTCGGTCATCGCCTTGTTCAGCGTCAGAGCCATCAGATCCGCCCCCGAAAAAGTGGAGGGAATGTGATACGCTTCCAATAAAGCGGGGACTTCCGCCTCGCGTCCCATACCGTCGACGCCTTCCGCGATGTTAAAGACCAAATCCCAACGGTCGCCGTTGGCCAAGCGCTTCACCAGCGCTTTGACGTTGCCGATTTTATCGGGTGTGTGGCCTTCGTTTCTGATGGCGTTTTCGATCGCGTCGATCGTTTCCTCACAGTCGAATTCAGCGACTTGTTCCGTTGAAAAGCCTTCCTTTAAATAATCGCTTTTCAGATCGTAAGTGATTCCTATGCGCATCTTAAACTCCCTCGCGGAAAACGTCCGGATAAACGTAAGACTTGTCCGCGTAATTGTGCAGACGCAGATTTTCGCCGTCGACGCCGTCAACGTAGTTCGGCAGCAACGGCACTTTTCCGCCGCCGTTCGGAGCGTCGATCACATAGTGTGGCACGGCATATCCGGAAATGAAACCGCGCAGATGTTTGATGATGTCCAATCCCGTCTGAACCGGCGTTCTGAAATGACGGGATCCGGGGACGGGGTCGCATTGATAGATGTAATACGGTTTGACGCGGAAAGACAGCAAGCCCATCATCAGCTTGCGCATCGTTTCCTGATCGTCGTTGACGCCTTTGAGCAAAACGGTCTGGGAACCGATCGGCATACCGGCGTTGGCCAGCCGTTCGCACGCGGCTTTCATTTCCGGCGTCAGTTCGTCGGGATGGGTCGCGTGAATGCTGACAAAGACGGGATGATACTTGGCGACCATATGAACCAGACGCGTCGTGATGCGTTGCGGCAGAACGGCCGTTGTTTTCGTCCCGAGCCGGATGATCGAAACGTGCGGGATCGCGCGCAGACGCGCCAACAGCTTTTCAAGCGTTTCCGTCGGCAATGTCAGCGGATCGCCGCCCGAAACGACGACGTCCTGCACTTCCTCGTGTTCGGTGATGTATTGTATCGCCTTGTCCCAATAATCGTGCTTGCATTCGTGATGCGTCGCGCCGATCAGGCGGGAACGGGTGCAATAACGGCACGCCGTACTGCAAAAATCGGTGGACAGGAACAAAACGCGGTTCGGATAGCGGTGAACCAACCCTTTGACCGGACTGTCGCGGTCTTCGCTTAACGGGTCGATTTTTTCTTCGGGCGAGATGTCGTATTCGTCGGAAACGGGAATGACGCACCGGCGCAAAGGCTGTGCCGGATCGTCGGGATCAAGCAAACTCATATAGTAGGGCGTGATCGCGACGGGAAAGCCTTTCTTGCCGTGTTCCAGCGCGCGGGCTTCGCTGTCGGACAGGTGCAGAACCCGTTCGATGTCAGTTTTCGTGCGGAATCTGTTGCGGATCTGCCAACGCCAATCGTTCCATTGAGCTTCCGTCGCCTGCGGAAAATAAGCGCGCAGAAAACGGCGGGATCTGTCTGAGATAACGTGTTCCGAACGGTTGCGGAGCAGAGGGGAAGACGGAGGTTCTTCGGAAGATTCTTGCGTTTCTTCCGTCATCGGCTGTTCGGGAGCCGGAAAAGTCGTATTCATAAAAATGCCTTTTCAAAAAGACGATAACGGCAGTAATTAATACTCTTCCTTTTTAAAAAGACAAGCTTTATTTGAAGAAAAATAGCGGTCGCAAGAGTGTCGATGACTTTCTTTCTAATGAAAGATTCCGTCAATACTAAAAAGTATCCGTGTGATGCCCTATTAAATTATGGACTGGTAGGCTGTTCTTTAAAAAAGGAGAGCTGTTTGGCAGTATGAAAACATTATTCGTCTTCTTCCTGATCTTCTTCACGCGCCTTTTCTCTGCGTTTCATAATTAAAAAGATGATAACACAAATAAATGTTCCGAAAACTAATATGAATTGAAACGCAGATTTGATATTAAAAAAGAATGAATACGACGGCCAACGTCGAAATATAAATAAGTATCCCACCAAAAATGCGAATACTATTATACTTTCTATTTTTCGAAACGACCAATCTTTTGAATTTTTTTCACTATAATCACTCGCTTAAGAAAGTCTTTTCCTATAAACAAGGAATTTTTAATAAACAAAGTGCTTATATCGGCAGTTTTCTGACGCGACTGACGGGTGCGTAGTATTCGTGTTCCAGTTCGTCGTCCAGAATTTCCGCGACCAGAACCTTGTCTTCCTTTTGCAGGGATTGAATCGCCAGCGGGGATAGAAACTCCAGCAAAATCGCCCGTTTCAGATCCCGCATCAGCAATCCCGTTTCATTTCCGTCAAAGAAAAAATGAGGATGATCGGGAACGCCCGCGCGCGCCCTGATGCAAAACAGCAATTCTCCGTCTTTGTTTTGCACAACGTCGTACAAGCCTTCCCGTTCAGCCATCGTTTTTTCCTTTCGTTATTAAGCGTCCAGCTTTTTCTTGACCAGCTCGTTCAGCATCGCCGGATTGGCTTTGCCCTGCGAAGCGCGCATCGTCTGACCGACGAACCAGCCCAGCAGTTTTTCCTTGCCGCCTTTGTATTCGGCGACTTTGTCGGGGTTGGCGGCGATCACGTCGTCGACCATTTTTTCAATCGCGGACGTATCCGTTACCTGTTTCAGGCCTTTTTCCTCGACGATCTGATCGGGGGATTTGCCCTCCTCGACCATAAAGGCGAAGACGTCTTTCGCGATACGGGAAGAAATCGTCCCGTCGTTGATCAGGTCGACCATACGGCCGAGGTTTTCCGGCTTTACGGGGCTTTCGTTGATCGACTTGCCCTGCTTGTTCAGGACGGCGAACAGGTCGCCCATAATGTAGTTGGCAACTTTCTTCGCGTCATGACCTTTTGCCGCGGCTTCAAAGTAAGCGGCGATATCCTTTTCGGCGACCAGCTGTCCCGCGTCATAAGCGGGCAGACCGTATTCTTCGATAAAGCGTTTCTTCTTCGCGTCCGGCAGTTCCGGCATTTCGCCTTTCAGCCGTTCGATCATCGCATCGTCCAGCACCAGAGGAATCAGGTCGGGATCGTAGAAATAACGGTAGTCGACCGCCGTTTCTTTCGAACGCATCGAACGGGTTTCGCCCTTGACGGAATCGAACTTGCGCGTTTCCTGAACGACGCGGCCGCCGCTTTCCAACACTTCAACCTGACGCATCGCTTCGTATTCGATCGCCTGCATCACGAAACGGATGGAGTTCACGTTTTTGATTTCGGCGCGCGTGCCGTAAGGTTCCCCCGGACGACGGACGGAAACGTTCGCGTCGCAACGCATCGAACCTTCGTCCATATTGCCGTCGCAGGAACCGATATAGCGGACGATGGAGCGCAGTTTACGCAAATAAGCGCCCGCTTCTTCCGGAGAACGGATATCCGGACGGGACACGATTTCCATCAACGCCACGCCCGCGCGGTTCAGGTCGACGAAAGACTTACTGGGGTGCTGATCGTGCATCAGCTTGCCCGCGTCCTGTTCCAAGTGCAAACGTTCGATACCGATGCGGCGTGTTTCGCCGTTTTCCAGATCGACATCGATATAGCCGTCGGAAATGATCGGGTGGTCGGACTGCGAGATCTGATACCCGTTCGGCAGGTCGGCGTAATAATAGTTTTTGCGGGCGAAGATCGACTTTTTATTGATCGTCGCGTTCAGCCCGAAGCCCGTGCGCACCGCCTGTTCGACGCATTCGTGATTGATGACCGGCAACATTCCCGGAAAGCCCGCGTCAACAAAGCTGACCTGCGTGTTGGCTTCCGCGCCGAACGCCGTCGCCGCGCCGGAAAAGAGTTTCGCTTTGGAAATGACTTCGCAGTGGACTTCCAGCCCGACCACAATTTCCCAATCGCCTGTTTCACCTTTGATAATATAAGACATTGTTATTTCCCTCCCATACGCAACGGACGGATCGGCATGCCGGACATCGATTCGATCGCTCCGGCGACGCGCAAAATCGTTTCTTCCTGGAACGAATTGCCGATGACTTGCAGTCCGATCGGCAAACCGTTGATGTCAGACGTTCCCGCCGGCACGCAAACGGACGGCAGACCGGCCAGAGAAGACGGCACCGTGAACACGTCGTACAACTGCATTTTCAACGGATCGCTCGTGCTGTCGTCGTCCTTGCCGAAAGCGGTTTCCGGCGCGGCCGGAGCCAGAATCACGTCGACCTTTTTATAGGCTTCCGCGAATTCGTGGCAGAGCAAGCGGCGGACTTTCTGCGCTTTCAGATAGCAGGTTTCATAATAGCCTTCCAACAAAATGCAGGTGCCGATCATGATACGGCGTTTGACTTCCTTGCCGAAGCCTTCGGTACGGGTGTTCGTGTACATTTCATCGAGACTCTTGCCGTCAACACGCAGACCGAAGCGAACGCCATCATAACGCGCGAGGTTGGAGGACGCTTCCGCCGGAGCGATCAGGTAATACGTCGGCAGAGCGTATTGTGTCGAAGGCAGGGAAATATCGACGATTTCCGCACCGGCCGCCTTCAGCTTATCGGCCGTGGATTCCCAAACGTGGCGAACGTCGGAATTCAAGCCCTTGTCCGGATTGTATTCGCGGGGGATACCGATTCTCAAGCCCTTGACGTCGCCCGTCAGAGCCTTTTCATAGTTCGGCACGGGCACATTGGCGGAAGTCGAATCTTTCGGATCAAAACCGGCCATCGCTTCCAGCATGATCGCCGTGTCGCGAACCGTGCGGGTCATCGTGCCCGCCTGGTCCAGAGAAGAAGCGAAAGCAACCATGCCCCAACGGGAGCAACGGCCGTAAGTCGGCTTGCACCCGACGATACCGCAGAACGACGCCGGCGTACGAATGGAACCGCCCGTATCGGAACCGGTCGCCGCCATACACAGCCCCGCCGCGACAGCCGCCGCGGAACCGCCCGAAGATCCGCCGGGGATCAGGAATTTATCGGGATTTGTTTTATCTTTGTACGGATTTCTGACCGCGCCGTAGTAGCTGGTCAGGTTGGCCGTTCCCATCGCGAATTCGTCCATATTGGTCTTGCCGAGCATAACGGAACCGGCGTCTTCCAGTTTTTGGGAAACGGTCGATTCATACGGCGGAATGAAGCCGTCCAGAATATGCGAGCACGCCGTCGTCCTAACGCCTTTCGTGCAGTACAAGTCTTTCATACCGACGGGAATGCCTTCCAGTTTGCCGGCCGTTCCTTTGGCGCGGCGTTCATCGGAGCGCTGAGCGCGTTCCAACGCGACTTCCGGCGTTTCCAGAACGTAAGCGTTCAGGTCGCGCGCTTTTTCCATTTCGGCCAGATGGGCTTTCGTCAGTTCGACGGAGGAAAATTCCTTCTTCGCCAAACCGTCTAAAGCTTCCGTGATTGTCAATTCAACTAAATCGGTCATTGTTTACTCCACCACTTTGGGAACCAGAAAATATCCGTCCATTTCTTCGGGCGCGTTCGCCAGAATTTGGTCGCGGATACCGCCGTCGTTAATGACATCCTCGCGTTCGCGCAGGTTCATATCCTCGACCACCGAATTCATCGGCAAAACGTCGTCCGTGTTGACGTCTTTCAACTGATCAACCCAACCCAAAATTTTTGTCAGCTCGGTGACCATTTCGTCCATATTTTCCTCGGGGATTCTCAGACGAGAAAGAATCCCAAGTCTTTTGACCATTTCCCTGTCGATTGACATAGGCTTACATGCTCCTAAAAATTTATAAAAAAACAAACTTTACAGAAGTTAGCATTTACCGATTTGAACGGCAAGCCCAAACCCGAAAAAAGAAACGGAAAATTAAAAGGTTTTGAAAAATTTTCTGTTTCCCCTTAAAAAGATTATAAAGAATTTTTTTGAAAAAGGATTATTTATGCCCGATTTGTCTTTGATCGAATTTTTATCCGCCGTACCGAAAGCGACCTCTCTTGTCGGACTGGATATCGGGACGAAAACGATCGGCGTAGCCGTATCCGATACACTGTGGATGACCGCCACGCCTTTAAAAACGGTATTCCGCAAAAGCTTTCAATACGATTTGAACGAACTGGAAGCGCTGTTAAAAGGACGCAACATTGGCGGGTTTGTTTCCGGACTTCCCCTGCAAATGAACGGTGAAGAAGGCGAACAGGCGAAATACACTCGCGATCAGGCGGAAAAAATCGCCCTGCACTTTCAAAAGCCCGTTTATTTTCAGGATGAACGGCTGTCCTCCGCCGCGGTGGAACGCGTGATGATTTCCGCCTACGATATGAGCCGCAAAAAACGCAAAGAAAAACTGGACGCCGGAGCGGCCGCTTTTATTTTGCAGGGCGTTTTGGATCAAATCCAATAAAGCTTTTATCTGCCGCGTTTAGCCGCTATCAGACGCGCGGCCACATTAGCCGGAATCGCCGTATTTGAATTGGCGGGCCTTGCCTTTTGCGCTTTCAGTTCTTCGCGCAGCGGCAAAGTCTGATAAGTTTTATCCTCTTCCAGATTATATGCTCTCTTGCGGATTGCGAAAGTCTGTTGGCACTTTTGCCGCGTCGATTCGGAAATGGCCAGCTTTTCCGGCTGTTCCAACACATTGGGATTTTCCGCCCAATAGCACTTGCCTGCCCCGTCTTTGCAAATCGTTTCTACGATTTCTTTTGAAGAAATCGGCTTGATATAGAATGTTTCGGGATGATTGCGTTCTTCCCAACAGTAATTCAAACCGCCATCGCGCAGATAACCGTTTTCATAACGGATAACCATTTCCTCGTTTTTATACCAGCCTTCAAAACCGCCCCGAAGCATCTGCTGTGTCACGGGACCTTTTGGATCCTTACAAGCGTCCATAAAACCTTTAACAATCAAAGGATCATCCTTTTCAAACGCTTTCATCGGACCGTCAATGCCTTTCTGCATCAAATCATAGCAAACCGCACACGAAGTCGTCTGCGCATCAGCTTCCTTCGCCCTGTGCGTCATAACGGATCCTTTGACATTGTAACGGTTGCAATCACTTTCGATACCGTTTGCGAATTGTTGGATATGACGGGCTTCGTGGGCAATGACCTGCATCAGTTCCTCATCGGAACACATACAGTTTAACGACAGCATTTTTGTTTTTGCCGACACGCAGCCGCCCCATCCGTCGGCGCCGAACATCATAATCTTATATCCGTTTTTGGCAATGCCTTCCAATAATTCCCTGCCCAATTCGGAATTTTGCGCCACCGTATTAATGATATGCGCCGCCCGTTTTCGGTTCCCCGGAGTACACAGACTGATATCAATGGGAACAATCGGTTTTTCCGGTTCAACAGCCGCATTTTCGACAGGTTTTGAAGCAAAAGCAGGGCTTAGAACGGTTTCGGTCATTAAACGGTCTCCTTACAGATAATTCGTCCGAATTTTGGTTTATTTTATAAATTTCCCTCAAGAAAGCAAAGACTTTTTTTACCTGTTCCGGCTTACTTTCACCCTCGACTTTTTTATGCTGTTTTTCATTATTAAAACTTGATACAAATGACCGATCGGGACTTTTTGCGGGAGAACAAAATAATAATGAAATTATATCGCCTTTTACAACGCTTTACTCTTCCTATTATCGTTTTTCTTTTTTTAATTTATTGCTTTCTGAACAAAAGTCTTTGGAGTGATTTTCACGGCTATCTGATTTCATTCCAGGCGCCTTTGCGCAAAGGCGTTTTAGCCATAATGATTTTTTTGGCCGTATCATATACGATGAAAAAACTTTTAAGCATTGTTCTTCCCGGACTGTTTCGCCGTCTGCGCTTAAATCAAAGCACGGAAAGTTCCGTCAGTACAATTCTGGGATATTCTTCCGTTTTAATCGCATTGTTGATCGCTTTGTCCGTTATGGGAGTCGATTTAAAAAGTCTGGGCGTTTTAATCAGCGCTTTGTCGGTCGGTATTGGTTTCGGACTGCAGCATATCGTCAATAATTTCATATCCGGCATTTTGATTTTATTTGAACGCCCGTTCCGCATCGGCGATTGGATTGTCATCAACGGACACGAAGGCATCGTTCGCAAAATCAACATCCGCTCCACCGAATTGGAAACCTTTGACAAAGCGCAGATTATCATCCCGAATGCCGATATTATTTCCGGTGCTTTGACAAACTGGACTCTGCACGATTCGATGGGACGTCTGACAACCAATTTCGGCGTCGGATACGCTTCCGATCTGAAAAAAGTTTTGGAACTGACTCTTGAAACAACGCGCGACGACGACCGCATTCTGGACGATCCGGCGGCTTCCGTCGTTGTGACTTCGTTTGATGACAGCAGCATCGGCATTCAGTTAAGATGCTATGTTGGCGATATTTCAAAACGCGTTCTGGTCAAAAGTGATCTGATTATGAAAATCCATAAAATCTTTCAGAAAAACGGAATCGAGATCCCCTTCCCGCAGCGAGTCATCACGATGCAAAACGACAAATAAAAAATCCCGCTTAAAAGCGGGATTTTTTATGTTCGAAAAGGACTTAACGCCCTTTTGCCATAACCGCTTTTGCTAAAACAGCCGTGGGAATTTCCTGCTTTTTTTCACCGCGAACCGGTAGCCGCGCAACGGATTTATCGCCCGTTTCAGATAATTTTTCCTTTCCCTGTGCCGAAAGCGCCATATTTTCCGCCTTGTCAAAGAAAGCCGCGGAAACGTATGATTTACCGTTATTCAAACATAAGGCTGCAATTTGTTCATTGGAAATCGCCTGATCTTTCGGTTTGCCCGCATTGTTCTTTAACTGCATCAAAAATTGCTTTTCATACGATTCCTGATAGTTTTTATACCCGTACCAAGCCTTAAAAGATTCCTGCATAGCTTTTGTTTCATCGCCTGATTTATCCATCTCGGCAACATAAGCCTGCATCATCGGCGTCTGCATTTCTTTGTCAAAGACCTGCGGATATTGATCCTTCATCTGATACGCGAAAGCAGCCTGGTGCGCGCACGCGTCCGCTTCCAAAGCGCGGTTCAGTTTAATGAAATCATACGCGTTTAACCCGTTGATAAAATCACCGGCCTTTTCAACACCCGTTTCCTGCGTCAAACGATCAACCTGCCGGACGTGCGTGCATTCATGAACCAAAATCGGCGCCAAATCCGCCTGTCGGTAATACGAATTCAGCCTGACCGTTTTGTGATCGTAATCGCATGCGCCGTTCACATTGAACATTTGGTCATACATAAACTTGTATCCCTTGAAAGCCACATCGTTCATGACTTCCTTTCCTTTGGGAAAATTGTAAACCGTATTCAGCAGAGTGCCGAAATTTTCATTATCCGAGCTGTTCAAAGCGTATAAAGAAGTGCTCAGTTTAGCAAAACATTCAAAATCGGATTTTTGTTCTGACATTTTATCTTCCCTTCTGTTTTAAAGCCGCGGAGATAACCGCCGTTTTAGAAACATTCTTTTGAGCAGGCAGCAATTCGCCTTCCGGCGTGCGTTCACGCATTTGAAGAACGGATTTATCTTCTTTTGCGCCCGGAACGGTTTTTGCATAATCGCATACCATATCGTAAATTTCTTTTTTATCTTTTTGTGTAATGGAAAACGCTTTCCCGACATTCAGGAAATCCGCTGTCATATAAGGCTTTCCCTTATATACGCACATCTGCAAAACATCATCGGCGGGATATTCCTCTTTAAAGCAGGCATCGGTTTTTTCCTGCTTAGCCCATTCGCAAACCTGTTTAATGTTGTCCTTATGAGCCTTATCGTAAAAATCCCGATAATAATCACATTCATACCAAGCGGCAAAACAAGCCTGCATTGCCTTTCTTTCGTCATGGGATTTTTCCATTTCACCGACGTATGCCCGAAACATCGGCAAATCGTGTTTTTCCGCTTCCTGATACACTTTAGGCAAAACATCTTTACATTCATAAACAAACGCCATTTCATGCGCAACGGCATCCGCTTCGATTGCCCGATGCATTCTTAAATTGGAAGCCACCTGCGTATTTTCATAATCCGGCGCATTTTCTTGTTCTAAAGAATACTGGATCGCATGGCGTCCTTCGTGAACAGCCGTCTGCAGCATATATTCAAATGAAAAAGACGGATTGATAACGATTTTTTTGTTTCCCGGATCGCAGAAACCGCCGAAATTTCCTTTTTCAAACGCGAAAGAATATCCCAAACCAGCAAGAGTTTTCATTGTTTCCTGCCCTTTTTTCGTTTGCATAACGGTATCGATAATGCTTTCAAACAAAGCCCCTTCTTTGACGGCCTCTTTCCGATCGGAAGCAGTAAAAGCCTGAACCAGTGTTTTTTTGGCTTTTTTTGCCGCGCGGCCGCAAGGATAAGCCTTTACGGGTTTCTGCATAAATTCGGCGACTGTTTCAGACATAGCAATTCCTTTCGTTAAACAACGATTTGCGTTCAGAATAGCATTTATTAGACGTTTGTCAAACAATTTTTGTCTATACGTCTATTTTTTCAAATATGCCGCACATTCTTTTTTCAAAGATGTTTTGCCGGTTTCCGACAACACACGGCCGTTGACAAAAACTTGACCGTTCCTTATTTCCACTTGCGCCAAAGGAAGGAAGCCCATATTCATTTCCGAATTCCAGAAAGGAAAATCCCGTTCCAAATTCAAATACACGGGAAATGCCATATTGTTTAAATCCGGCAGCGAAATATTATCGTCCAAATCCGCCGGTGTTACAGCCTGTCCCGTTACGGATACCCCCGGAACATATTCCGCGGAATCCGTCAGCAGCCGGAGACAGTCCGTTTTTGAAACATCGACACGAACCTGCTCGGCGCAAACGGGCGATGTAATTAACAGCAAACCGATCGTCAGCGCCCTGTTCATCCGTTTTTCCCGTTAAATACGAACCAAATGAACGTCCACCAAAGGCCGACGGCCATGCGTTTCAACAACCACATGGCGGATGGCAGCCTTAGTCGTTTCAAAAATCGCCTGATCGTTTTCTTTCCGGTCAGCCGCGGACAATTCCGTCAAAGCCTGCTTGACGGCTTCATTCATTTTTGCCATAGCCGGATCTTCGGCTTCAATAAACCCGACAGCGGAAAACTGAGCGTCACCGACGACATTCCCCTTTTTATCCAACACAACCGTTGCGACAACGGTTCCGTCGTCCAACATCCGCCGGCGCTGTTTTAAAACGCTTGCGTTTAAAGGAATGATTTGTTTTCTGTCCCGGGCCAATATCCCTGTTTTCACTTCGCCGATGATTTCAGGTTCGGCCATATCCAAGCGCAGCACATCCCCGTCTTTGAGAATGACGGTCTTTTCAACGCCGCAGGATTTTGCCAAATCGGCATGTTCAAACAAATGCGCCGCTTCGCCATGGACGGGAACCGCCGTTTTCGGCTTTAAAAGCGCATACAGCTTTTCCATATCTTTGCGCCCGCAGTGACCGGAAACATGCACCAATGCGTCTTTGACCGTCACAACATCGACACCTTTTGCTATAAAGCGGTTCTGAATATTCGCGATCGCCTGTTCGTTGCCGGGAATCACGCGGGAAGAAAACACGACCGCGTCGCCTTTAACCGGATTGACCGCCCCCGTACCGTAAGAAATATTCGACAACGCCGCCCTCGGCTCCCCCTGGCAGCCCGTGCACAGATACAGCACGCTGCCCGGATTGCATTCCGCCGCCTCTTCTTCCGTTAAAAACACATTGATTCCGCGGAAATATCCCGCAGCGCGCCCAGCTCCTTCCACGCGCCACAAAGAACGCCCTACAAGGCATACGGTTCTCCCGTTTTTTTCAGCCGCTTCCGCAATGCTTTCAATCCGGCCGACATTAGAGGCAAAACATGTCACGATCAACCTTTTGCCCTTGTATTTTGCGAATACTTCCGTCAAAGCTTCCCTTACATCCGTTTCCGAAGGAATGTCTTCTTCAACAAAGACATTGGTCGAATCTCCGATCAGCGCCATTATTTTTTCGTTTTTCAAAGCCTTTATCGCTTTTAAATCGACGGGATGCCCGATAACGGGAGCCTCGTCAAAACGCCAGTCGCCGGTATGAAACAACGTGCCGTATGGCGTTTTAATCAGCAAAGAACAGGCTTCCGGTATCGAATGAGTCATCGGAAAAGGTTCTATTTCAAAAGGAGACAATTCCAACAAATCGCCCGGCTCAAACACATTGACATCCGCCCGTCCCAACAATCCCGCCTCATCCAGTCTGGTTTCCAGCATTTCCGCAGCGAAAGCCGACACATAAACGGGGCAGCGCAGCAATGGCCAGAAAGAAGCGACGGCGCCGATATGATCTTCATGAGCGTGCGTGATAATCATCCCTTTTAATTTCGGCGCAATCTTTTCGGCAAAAGAAGGATCCGGCATCAGCATATCAATTCCGGGAAAGTGATCGCCCGCAAACCCGATGCCGCAGTCAACGGCAATCCATGCATCGTCACAAGCGTAAAGATAAAAGTTCATTCCGATCTCGCCGACGCCGCCCAAAGGAACAAAAAACAAGCCATGTTCCGGTACGTCAATATAGTCAGCTTTTACTTCTTCAACCATTTTCATTCCTTCCCGCCGAGCCGAAAAAAACGTCTCCGGCCGTAATTTTGATTATTTCCCCGCCTTTATTTAACAGAAGATACCCGTCATTATCAAGCCCGTCGAAAGTTCCTTCCTCCCGTTTATCCGGTAAATTCACCACAATCTTTTTTCCAATTCCGTAAGCTTTCCGCTTCCATGCATTCAAAACGGCAGACTTTCCGTCTTCGTCGTTCAATCGTTTCTGCCAGAAATCAAATTGTCTCAACAGTTCTTCCAGTACCATTTCCCTCGTTACTCTAAAGCCGCATTTTGCCAATGAAGTTACCGGATACAGCATTTGTTCTTCCGGACAATCCATGATATTGACCCCTATTCCGACAATCAGCCGCCCGACGCCGTCCGTTTCCAATAAAATGCCAGACACTTTTCTGCCGTCAACAAGCAAATCGTTAGGCCATTTGCATTTTACTTCTATTCCGGAACAAACTTTTTCAATCGCGCAGGCCAAAGCCGCCGCAGATAAAAAGCTGTATATTTCCGCCTGACGCAAACCGCCCAAATCCAAACAGATGGAAACATACAGATTGCCTTTCGGACTGATCCATCGTCGCCCCATACGCCCGCGTCCTCCCGTTTGGGTTTCCGCGCATACGGCGACTTTGTCCGATCCCGAAGGCAGCGCTTTGACATCTTCATTCGTACTGACGGTTTCGTTTTTGGCAATCAAACGCCATCCGTCCGGCAAAGCTATTTTCATTTTTTTATCCCAAACTTAATTTCGCCAGCTGAAAAATTCCGTCCAACGGGCCCTTAAACACAAAAAAGAATACCGACAAAAAAGCCGATAAAAGAATAACCGCTTTCATAGGAGCCGGCGCAAAAGACAATTCTTCCTTGGCCGAAGTCGTATACATCTGGCGAATCAGTCTGAAGTAAACATACATAATCAACAATCCGCCTAACATCAAGACAACCGCGAACAACGGCTGACCGGCAAGAGTAATCTCATTAAACAAACGGAAGCGCACCTGAAATCCGGCAAACGGAGGAGCGCCGGAAAGCCCTAAAAAAATCAAAGAAAACAAAGCGCCGCGAACAGGTTTGGCCTGCCCTTGCCCGGCCAAAACCCGAATTTTTTCAATTAATTCGTCCCCGACGCACAAAGATAAAACAACAGCCAGCATTCCCGCCATTAAAAATAAATCAGCCGTTAAAGACATCAGCAGCAAAGGAACGTTTTCCGCCACCAATACGGATAAAGCGAAACCGTTCAAAACAATCGCCGTGTAAGCCGTCAATCGTTTGATGTTTGTCTGCACAATAGCTCCGAAACTGCCGATTACTATAGACAGAAGACTGATCGCGATCAAAACGGGACGCCAATAAAAAGTCAAACCGGCAAACGGCCCCAATACCACCCGGGCAAATGCCGCCGTCACGCTTAATCGGACAATCATCGCAAACAAAGCCGTCACGGGAGAAGGAGCGCCCTCATACACATCCGCCACCCAGGAATGAAACGGCACGGCGCCGATTTTCAGCAACAGCCCGGCCGTAATAAACGACACGCCCCAAAGAAGCGCCGGCATAATCTCATTTTTATCCGCCGCGGCGATCTTGGAAAAATCCAAAGTTCCCAGACATGCATAAATCACCGAAACGCCGAACAGATATAATCCCGAACTTAAAAAAGCCATTACCGCATATTTTGCCCCCGCTTCGGTTGATCGTTCTCCCATCCGTTTATAGGCCGTCAAAAACAACAACGGGAAGCTCATCATTTCCAATCCCAAAAATTGCATTAAAAATGTGCCTCCGGAAACCGTCAGCATCATTCCCGTTACGGAAAATCCGACCAGCGGAGCAAATTCAAAACGGGAGTACTTTTTATATCTCAGCCAATCCGTTCCGAACAAAAGACAGACGAACGTCCCCAACAAAATCAATTTCTTCAGCCAAACCGCGAATTTATCCAAGACAAAGGATGCGTTTTCCACAAACAATCCCTTTTCCGGGACTTTCATCAGGCACAAGGCTGAAAAAGCCAACAAAAAACCGATATAAACACATTTATCCGCAACGGCTTTGGCTTTTCCGGGAGTCGCATAAATCGCAGCAAGCAACGACAGGACAGTCATTATTAACATAAATGCTTCGGGTAAAACCGGCGTCAGATCCTCTATCATTTTTTGCATCGTTTTTTTCCTTTCAGCCGATTACCGCTTTTTGAACCAGCGTAAAAACAAAATCGGGAACAAACGACAAAACAAAGAAAATCCCTCCGAAGATGACAACCGTTGTTTTTTCCCGCCAACTCATATCCGTCGGAGCAAGACTTCTTTCCGGAGGTTCTCCGAACAACAGACGAGTAAACAACCTGAAAAAAGACGCATATAACAAAACAACGGACAGCAATAAAAAAAACGCCGCCGTTCCCGATTTTGCAAAAATCGAATTAAAAATCAATACTTGTCCCGTAAACGGCATCAGAGGCGGCACGGCTAAAATTGCCAAACATGCCAAAAAGAATGTCGCGCCCAAATACGGAAAAAGCATCATCAATCCTGTCGGATTTCTAATTCCTGCAGCCCGAAACCGTTCATATAAAGAACCTCCCGACATAAGATAGGCCGTGATCGCAATCCCTTGCGCCACACATAAGAACAAAGTTCCTTTCAAAGCATTCGGCGTCAAACAAAACAATCCCGCCGCCAGGAATCCGACCTGAGCCAAATGAGCGAATCCCGCGATTTTTTTGATCTCTGTTTGTTTTAACGTAATCAAAGCGCCGTAAACCGCCGAAAAGACAGCCCATGCCAATAATACGGAGGAAAATTTATTCAATGGGGCACTCATTAAAGGAAAAGCCAACCGCAAAAAGGCATAAAAGACCAATTTTGAAAATATTCCGCATAATAAAATGCCTGTCGGAACAGGCGCTTCGGACTGAGCGTCGCTCAACCAGGCATGAAACGGAAAAAGAGGCGCTTTAAAAGCAAAAGCGATAATTAAGCATAAAAACAGAACGATTTGTTCACCGTCGCTTAAATGCACCTGAGCAATTTGAGCAAATTCTCCCGTTTGTGTTTTCTGGTTTAAAACAAACAAAACCGGCATCAGGAAAACTGCCCCTAAAAGATCTGAAAAAAAGAACTTGTACGCCGTAAAAATCCTTTTTTCGACCCCCCAAACGGCAATCATCAAAAACAACGGAACCGCAGCGGCTTCCCAAAAAACAAAAAAGCGAAAAAGCGTTGACGAACAAACGGCCATCAGCATAAAGCTTTCCGCCGTCAGCAGTAAAAAACAAAACTCGCGCATACAAAACGAAATATGACGGCGCACGATACAAACAGCCGGTATTGTCAAAAAAGAAATCAGCAAAACAAAAATCATACTTAACGCATCTATACCGATTTGTCGGCCCGACTGCATCAGATAAGTATCCGACATATCAGCCGGCCATAAAAAAGAAGACAGCGTCAGGAAAAAAACGCAATTTGTAATCAGAAACGCCACATGACGACTGTTCTTAAAAACAACCTGTTCGTCTCCGCGGACAAACAGCACGAACAACGCTCCAAGCAGCGGCAAAAAAACAACAACAGACGGCAAAGAAAACGTTACCATTGACTTATCTCCCCGCCAGCAAAGGAATTAATGAAAAAATTAAAACAAACAGTCCGATCAGCGACCAAACAAAAAAGTCAGAAGTCTTGCCCGAATGCGCCTGCTGCAGTTTCTCCGCCGTTTGTTTCAACGCTTTAGGCAGACGCTCCGTCAAAATTTCCGCACCGGCAAAACGCCAGGCAAATTCCGCCAACGCCATAAACGGTCGGATAAAAACGATCCGATAAAAGTCCGTCAGATAAAACCCCTTCAGACAACAACGATAAAGGCCTGATTGTTGAGTATTTTGTCTTTCCGTTTTCTTAAAAAACAAAATCCCCGCCGGAAGCCCGCATGTCCCGATCAATAAAAACAGCAGCATACCAACCGGCAAATTTGACGACAAATCCGGCAAAACGGATTGTTCAAACACCTTGTTTTGGAATAAAGACAACATCAGCAGAATAATCAACGGCAACGCTTCCGTCTTGGACGGCTGTCTGATTTTGGCAGTCAAAGACGGCGATAATTTTGATTCGGCCAAAAATATCCGAAACAGCAGACGGGCAAAAACAAAAGCCAAACAGAATAAATAGAGTGTCAATCCCGCAATGCCTGCCGAAAAAAAGCGTTCTTTCAAAACGGCAAACATATCCAATACGACGCCCGAATTGCCGATTTGAGGAAAACCTGCGCAGCAAACGGAAAACAAAACCGTCAGCCAAAACGAAAACGGCAATTGTTTTTTCAAGCCCCCCATACGCAGTAAATCTTCTTCGCCCTGCAGCGCCTGCATAACCGTTCCCAAGCAAAAAATCAATCCCGTCATCGGCGTGATCAAAGCAATGTATGCGCAAAAAGCCGCATCGCGTCCGATAACGCCAAACACCGTCAATACAAAGCCGAATTGTCCCATCAGCAACAAACAAAGCAATACTTTGATATTCGTTTGCGCCGCAGCCATCATCAATCCGCCGACCGCCGTTAAAATTCCCCATGCCGTAAAAATCACACGCACGGTCGGCTCCGCTTCAACCAACGGAAAACAGATATACAGCGCATAAACGCCCAAACCGCCTAAAGCGGCCGGCGCGATAAACGCCAAAGCCGGAACGGAAATACCGGCCGTTTGCGTGATCATAATATTTGTTCCGAATAAAAACAGCTTTGCCGACACGCCCAAAAGCAGCAAAAGAGAAAAAGCGATTGCCTGTCCTCCCTGAAAAGCGGTGAACCATTGTCCGATAAACGGAGGAATAAAAAACGTCCCCGTTTTTTCAACCAGCATATAAAACGCGCAAAACAGCGGAACATCCGTCAGCATATGCCAAATTAAAAAATTAATCCCCGATTGGCGGACGGCTTGCTTTTCATGAAAAAGCATCAACAGCATATATGCCAGCATAACCGATATATCCCAACCGGTGAAAAACTGGAACAAATTGTCTCCTCCGACACCGATCATCAAAAAAGACACCAAAGCCAACAGGAAAACGACAAAACGGTTCATCCGAGGCGTCGGCAAAAAATCACGAACGAAAAGCAAACTCATCAATGCGGAAAAGACGATGAAAACCACCAAAAAGATTTCCGTTCTTTCCAAATGCAGCCGCCAGGTGTATTCGACCTCTCCCAATCGTAAAAAAGGCAACAGAAACGCGTTATAGACCTTGCCTCGAAAAAAGTTTCTGAACGCCATTGAAACAATTTTAAAAAAAGCCAAAGCAACGGCCGCCGTACCGATTTCCCATGCGAACGATTTCTTTTTCAACAGCGCTGCCGCAAAAACAAAAAGAGCGGCGATCAATGGCAGGAATACGGCAAAAATCATATCGTTATCATCCTCTCATAGATTCGGAACGATCCGTCATCAAACGGTCATGCTTTTGAAAATAAAGCAGAAACAATGTCAAAGAAGAAACCATCTGCACCCCTGTCAGACAGGCGATGAATAAAGAAACAATCAATCCCGACGCCTCATAAAACAAAGCGCTGCCCATTGAAAAGTTAAATAACGAACCTAAAAAAATCAGCTGCAGCGCCAACAGAACCCGCATTAAGTCGCCTCTGTGACGCAAAACGCCCCATAAACCGAAAAACACCAGAAAAGAACTGATCGTTAAAATGACGGGAATATCTATGATCATACGCCCTCTCCGTTTTTTTTTGTTTTTTTGACCAGCAACGCCGATATGCCGACCATGCAGGACAAAACCAAAGCGGCAAAAATCACGGCACACAAGCCGTAATCCACATATAAAATATTCCCTAAAACGGGCAAAGAAAAATCCGGAGCGGCTTTATGAATCGGCCAATTCGGTTTAAAAAACAAATAAGCCGTCTGCGCACACAACAGAATAAAAAAAGTCACGGAAACGGCAGAGGCTTTTTCAGGCACTTTTTGCTGCATTTGATGAAAGTCAAAAACGATCAGCGCAAACATCAAAAACACCAACATGGAAGCGGCCGTCATCGATAATAACGCAAACCCCACAAATTTAGCGTTCAACCCGGACAAAACGCCCGCCACGGCAACGATCGCCTGCACCTGACAAAAGGATGCATACAAGATATGCCTGACCGTCACGGACAAAAAAGCCGCCGTTAAAACCAAAACTGCAAAAATATAGAACTCAACGGCGTACATATTCTTTTGTTCCTTCAAATCTCAAAGCATCTTCGGGGCATGCTTCGGCACATAATCCGCAGGAAACGCAGCGATCCGGATTCAATCGGAAATCAACGGACGGAAGTTCCTGCAAATGCAATTTTGTTTGCACAAAGATCGCCTGCGTCGGACAAATTTTAACACACAAACGACACCCCGTACATTTAACGGCATCATAACTCGGAAGCCTTTGAACCGTCCTGCCGACACCGGAAAACGATTTCTTTCTTGCGGCCCCGCCTCCCAGCACATAGCGCAAAGAAACCCTCAGACCCCGTAAAAGATCCGGAAAGAAAAAGGATCGGATTTTTTGTCTGAAATTCATCAGCCGGCTCCCTGAATACAATATAAAAATCCTGCGGTCAGCGTCAGCCAGGCCAAAGAAAAAGGCAAAAACAGCTTAAAGCTGATATTCATCACTTTATCCGTTCGCCAACTGGGCATCGCACAGCGCATCAGCGTCAAAACAAAAATCAAAAAGATCGTCTTGACCGCCAACAAAAAAACAGGAGACAGTATGTCTTTGCCGAATAACGGCAGCGTCCCTCCTAAAAATAAAATGCTGCCGACCGAAGAACACAGCAACAGCAATATATTTTCCGCAATCAGAAACAATGCGTACAACGCGCCGCTGTATTCGGCATAAATGCCGCCGGCCAGTTCGCGGACCGATTTCGGAGCCCCGAACGGCGCCTGAGCCAGCATCATTGCCGAACACAGCAGATACAGAACAAACAACGGGAAATGGGGGAGCGCAAACCACACGCGCCGTTGGGCTTGAATAACGGAAAACAAATCCGATCCTCCGGCCGTCATCAATACGGTTACGACAACCACCGCCAAAACGGGTTGGCATGCCAAAGACTGTGCGATCAACCGCACAGCGCCGAAAAATCCGAAACGGGAAGCACTGCTCCATCCCCCGGCAATAAAAGTATAAATACCGCATGACGCCGCGAACAGAAAATACAGCAAGCTGAAATCACGATATAAATTAATCCGTCCGATCGGCATAAAAAACGCCAGAAACAAAGCAAACACCAAAGCAAATAAAGGAGACGCCATAAACAAAATTTTTTGCGCCTGATCAGGAACGGAAGGACGTTTCAGCATCAAAACGCACAAACGGCAAAATCGGCGTTTAAGCGATGGAGGACGGCGCATTTCCATTCCGGCCTGCAAAAGCTCCCGCCCCCAATCCGCCAAAAAGGACAGGACAAGGATAAAACCGAAGAAAAGAAAAGCGTGCAGCAGCATTGTGCCGACCGGCGCCAAATCATGCAAAAAAGGCTTAATATCCGTTTGAAGCAGCGTTTTAAAAAAATCCGTCATTTATCGGCTCCTCCAACGCAGCATTTTAGCACTTTCGGACTGTCGGCTTAATTCATCGTCGAATAAATCGCAAGCAGCGGCTATCGGGGTGTCTTCCACCTGTCCGGGCACACCGAACGGTTTATCTTCCGCCGGATGAATTTTTCCCCGTTCGTAAAAAATAACGCTTCTTCCCGCTAAATGGTCGCGAATATCTTCCAAATCATCATACGGCAGCGGCGCCGTTCCCAAATATTCGGACAAAGCCCTTAAAATTTTCCAATCTTCCCGGGATTGCCCGCAAGGAGGCAAAACAACGGACGTACTTTGCGCGCGTCCTTCCGCATTGACATAGGTTGCTCTTTTTTCGGTAAAAGCCAACGACGGCAAAACGATATCGGCGCTTTGCGCCGCTTCGGAAGCGTAAATCCCCTGATATATGACAAAAGCGTCCGGCGCCTGCGAATGATCAAAACGGTCTTCGTTCAACAAATAAACCAAATCGATTCCGCCGCTCCTGATACTTGCCCGCACAGGTTTTTCACTGACCAATCCTAACTCCAAAGCGCCTAAAACAGCCGTTTTATCAAGCAGGAAATTATACCCGTTCCAATCTTTGCGAATAACGCCGTAATACTGGCAAAGACGATATACCAAATCCATAATTGCCGCCGCATCCGGTCTGTTCATCACGGTTGATCCGACAATCACCATCGGCTTTTGCGACTGACGAAGCAAAGAGGCTCCGCGCCCCAAACCGTTTAAAATATCTTCCAAAATAAAGGGCGTCTGCGACAAAAATTCATACGGCGTATCCATATCCTGTTTACGTCCTATGAAGCCCATCGCTCTTTTTTTCCGATTTAAAAGCCAGCCGACCGCAGGCGCCTGAGCATTAATCGCCGCCCCGATCAACAAAACGGCATCCGCCTCATCAATACGGGCAAACGGAGTATTAAACAATCGGGATTGCCGACAGTTCAAATCAAAATACATTTCCTCCGTCGGGCGGGCGTCAATCGCTTTTGCCCCTTTTAATGCGAATAAATCGCTTAAAGCCAGCATTGCTTCACAATCGGCGTAATCTCCGATCAAAGCCGCCATCCTGTCTGCGGCGGTCGTTTTTATCTTGGCGGCGGCGGCAGCCAAAGCCTGCTGCCATGAACATTCTTTCAACCGTCCGTCAACCCGCATATACGGGCGACCTAAGCGATTAACCCGCAGTCCGTCCAAACAAAATCGGGCTTTATCGGAAATCAGTTCGTCTCTTCCGGCAGGAACAACCTGAACGATTTTACCTTCTGCCGCACTGATATTGATTTTGGCGCCCACGCCGTCCGTCACGTCAATACTCTGAACCTGTTTTGTATCCCAACGACGCCATAACTCCGAAGCGGCCGCATTCGTCAAAGCGCCCGACGGACATTTATCCGCCAACATCCCGGACAAAGAAAAAGGCGGACAGGAAACAGGCGGCATAACATCATAATTTCCCACTCCCGCTTTTTTCAAAAAAGCCGCGCATTTACCGCAGCCAACGCATTTTTCATCAGCACATAAAACCCAATCCAGCAATTTTCTTTTTCGAACCGGCTGTTTATTCGGTTTGAGTTCCGGTTGATATTTTACGCAGATTTTTTGTATGACACATTCTCCGGCTTTCGAACAAACAGCACAATCCATCGGATGATCTGCAAACAATTTTTCCGCCCGCATTTTAACGGCCGCACGCACTTTCGGCGTATCCGTCGAAACACGCATGCCGTCTTCGGGATATGTTTGACACGATAAAACCGGTTCCTGTTTTCCTTCTATCTCAACCAGACACAATCCGCATTTTCCGCCGGTTTCCAACAGCTTGTCTTCGCACAAATGCGTTATTTCAACACCCGCCGCCAAAGCCGCCTGCAAAATGCTTTCCCCTCTCTCACAATGAACGGAAACGTTATCGATCCAAAAATCGGTCATCTGTCTGTCTCCGTCGAAACAATATTTAAAGAGGCGACAATCACGCGCACATCAGCCAAATCGTATTGTGCCGTCAAAGCATCCAAAGCCTGCATCACGGGAAAACCTGCGGAACGAAAATGGCATCTGTAGGGTTTTTCCGTACCGTCAGACACCAAAAACACTCCAAATTCCCCTAAAGGAGACTCCACAGCCGCGTACACTTCTCCGGTCGGCAAAGTCATTCCCCGGCCATACAGTTCAAAATGCCTGCTGAGTTCTGTCAAAGAATCCTTTTTTTTCGTTAAAAATTCCGGCAGCATCACTTCACCTGCGGGCATTTTTTCCAGCAGCTGGCGAATAATGGAAACCGACTGATAAATTTCAAAAATTCTCAGCAAATAACGGGAATAGCAATCCCCTTCCGTTTTCACGGGAATATCAAAAGAAGCCTGATCATACGCCTCATAAGGTTCTGCCGTACGCAAATCCCACCTGATGCCGCATGCCCGCAAATTCACGCCGGAAAAACCGGCTGCCGTCGCGAAAGAAGCATCCGTCATTCCGATTCCGACCGTTCTGGATTTAAAAATTCTGTTTTCCGTCAGTAAATCTTCAATTTCAGATAAAACGGAAGGAAAAGCTTTTGAAAACCAGTCTTGTATATGTTCCGCCGCTTTTGCAGAAATATCTTTTGCGACACCGCCCGGCCGAATATAAATGCCGGACTGACAGCCTGCGCACAATTCATCGATTAAAGCACAAATTTTCGCCGTTGCCCGATTAACCAAAGGATAAACCATATCCGTCCCCGTTTCCGCCGCCAGATTGGCCGTCGCCCGCAAATGAGACAAAATACGCCCCATCTCTGCCAAAACGACACGAACAAACGCCGCTCGCTGCGGAATCTCAATCCCTAACAGCATCTCTACGGCCCGAACGAAAGCGTGCGAACATGAAAACGGAGCGGAACGGTTCAGTTTGTCCGTAAAAAGCATCCCTTGAAGAACAGTTGCTTTCTCCATACATTTTTCTATTCCGCGATGAGAAAAACCGATATGCGGATCTGTCCGGCACACCGTTTCGCCATCCAAACGGACAACCAAGCGCCCCATTCCTGTTCCGACGGCGGGTGACGGCCCGATATTCATAAAATAGCTGTCTTCAAACATCGTTATTCCGTATCCCGATCCAATCTTTTTTCAACAGCGCCGTTTCCTTCCGGCGCGAGAGGAACATAAACAAAAACCTCTTTTGCTTCATCATACACCAGACGCACTTTTCCTTCCGTCGGATACGTTTTGCGCAGCGGAAAAAAAACACGTTCATCGTGCGTTAAAAGCCGTCTGAGATCAGGATGTCCTTCAAAGGAAACACCGAACATTTCCCGAATCTCACGTTCATACCAAACGGCATTCGCAAATACGGGCGCAACCGACGAAACGGGGACATCTTCCTGTGTTGCCACCTTGACGCGCAAACGCCGCCCCATCACCGGACTAAGCAGATGATAAACCAGTACAAAGCCATCCTGCCGATCCGGATAATGGACACATGTTATATCGGTCAGTTGTGTAAAACGACAGGCAGGATCATCGCGCAAAAACTGCAAAACCCGCAATAAAGTCGCCCGCAGAACAACCAATGTCAACATTTCGGAACAAACCGTCTGTTCCGGAATATCCTGAACGGCAAAATGCAGGCGTATATACTGCCCGAATTCTTCCAGAGATTTGTGTTCAAACGCAATCATTTCCGATCGTCTTTCGTTTTTTCACGGATAACACGGCGCAACGCTTCCATTCCTTTTTTCATTTCTTCCGTTCCCGGCGGACAACCGGGAATATAAACATCAACCGGAACAATGTCGGCCACATCGACAACAGCGTAAGAATGCGCAAACAATCCTTTATTAACAGCGCATGTTCCCATTGCAATCACATATTTCGGCGACGGCATCTGATCATAAATCCGGCGCAGGACAAAAGCCGCTTTATTGCTTAACGCGCCGCTGACAACCAAAACATCGGCATGATGCGGATTAAAAACGATTTCCGTTCCGGTTTGCCGCAGTTGAGCAAAACACGAGCAGCATCCCGTTGTTACAGGCAGCGCCGTTACGGCATTTTCCTGAACCCATGCCGCAAACGCTTTTAAAGTTACCGCTGCAAACCCCTGCTGCCGTATTTGTTCCGCCCCTTTTGTCTTTATTTCCATTCCAGCGCCCCTTTTTTATATTCGTATAAATATCCGGCGCCCCAGAAAACAATAACGACAAAAGCAACCAGAGCGCCTTCTTTTCCTGAAAGTTGCAAAGACATAGCCCACGGCAGCAACAGCAACAGTTCGGCGTTAAACAAAACAAACAGTAGCGCGATAAAAGAAAAACGCATTGAAAAACTGGCGGTTACGGGCGAAAGAAGATAAAAACCGCCGGCATATCCGTCTTTTTTTACAAATTCCCGGCGCTGTCTGAACAATTGACGGCTGAGAAAAGCGGCAAACCTGATCAGCCCTGCCGTAAACAGCAGAGCGGCCAAAAAGAAGATTAAAAAATAAAAATACGCGTGCGTTACATTTTCCATAAAATATGGTTTACATCAAACACGCTTTCAGATCAACGAATATAGGAAAAATCCGTTCGAAATCACTGCGGCAAAGCCGGCAGATTTTCCGGAGATAACGGCAGCTTTTTCACAAAGCGCACCGGCACTTCATATTCGCGCATCAATTCACCGCCTTCAAATTCAACGATCAGAACCGATTCGGCTTTGGACAGCGGCGCACGCGCATCGGGATGGATAAAATCCAAGGTGATTGAAAAGCCATGTTGACGGTATAGCAAAGCATGCTTGCCGCCGTCATATACGATTTGGGGATTATCGGGTTCTCCTGCTCTGGCGCGTATCGAAATCAACAGATCCCCCGCACCGTTTTGCAGAATATCATAAAAACCCTCTTGTTCAGGCCCTGTTTGTTTTTCAGCCATTATATCCTCTGATTTTATTTGACTTCGTCTTCTCCGGCATCCAAAGCGGCCACCATTAAAGGCAGAGTTGCAGCCAGCCGCGCCGCTTCATGCAGATTAGACTTAATTTCTTCGGCTGGCAACTGTAAAGCCTTCTCACGGAAATAGAAAGTCTTTTTTTTCATTTCTTTCAGACATTCGGCAATTTTCCAAGCATAAGAGCCTTTTGCCACGTCATCCAATTCGGTATCATATTCCCGTTCCAAAAAGTCGGAAAGGGAAGACTTCATTCTGGAAGCATAGCCTGAAACGGCCGTTTGCTTCTCCACCAAAGCTTCCACGGCTTCATTTTCCGAAAATTCCAACACAGCAGCTATTTTTTCTAAGCAGAAAAATATTTCCGCCAATTCTTCGGATGCCGTCACATAATTTCCAAAATCAAAAATACGCTTTTTTTCTTCGGCCATACCTACCTGCCGTCATTACTATTTCTGTTGAAAGAAGGCTTTGCCGTTTTGGCCGGCCGCGTCACGGGCGTTTTTTCGCCGATATCAAGATTTTGTATTAAACTTTGCAACGCAGGCTTCTTTGAATCCCGCAGCACTTCATCCATCGTCTTCCCGTCAGAATACAGCTGTTTGCGCGTAGAAAACTCTCTGGCCTCCCGGGCAAATTCGGTTATTCCGCCGGGATAAGCTTTTTTAGACACATACGCGGACATTTGCTGCTCATGACGCGAAAAAGCCACGCCGGTATGAACCTTATCCATTTTTCCTTTTTCACCGGCAGACATAAACGCACGGTCACGCGAAGCGCCCTGCGCTTCATATAACGGCAGCACCAATCCATGTTTCGCCTGAGCAGCGAACGCTTTGGCGTCACAAACAAATTCGGTGCTTCCCTTTTTAAACGTAAACTGTTTTGTTTTTTTATCATAACCTGTAATTTCCAGCTGATCTCCCGTCGTAATATCATCGGCAGAAGCAGGCTCTAAATGGCCGTCGCCGGTTTTTTTGGAAATTTTCAGCCCTTCCACATTTTTCAGCATCATCGTATCACCGACGCCGATATCGATTTTGCCAAAACGCTTTACGTCATAAACGATTCCTTTTTCAATCAGTTCCGCGCGCAAAGCCTTTTGCAGCTTTTTCGTTTCCTCTTTCGTTGTAGCCATAACGACAGAAGACAGATGGGGATATTCCTTGCGGAAACCGATATAATCCGCAATCAACCGCCCATGCGCATCGTCAACAAACTGCAGCCCCGGAATGCCCTTTTCAGGAATAGGCTCTCCTTCTTTAACATCCTGATACAAAGCCTTTCCGTTTTCGTCAAAGCCCGTGTAATAACGATTGGAATATCCGTTCAAAGCTTTCATCGTTCTGTCTTCCGACGTACCTTCTTTAGTCGGATCACCCGCACGAATATCCAACGTCCATTGCGCTTCATCTTCATCGCGTTGACGCAGAACAACCGTTAATTCGGTTGTTTTAATTTCCAAATCATCTTTTTTGGCTAATAATTCGTCCAGCCCGTTTCCGGCCATTGCCGGCGGAATCTGCAAATTATCGCCCAGCATAAACAAACGGACGCCGCGTTCGTTGGCAAGCGTCAGCAGCTTTGACATATCTCTTACACCGGCCAATCCCGCTTCATCAAGGATCAGAATATCGCCTTTTTCCATCCGGCCGATATCCTCAAACATTTCATTCAGAGGTTTTCCCCCTTCGATTTCGGGCAGATTTTCAGAAACTTCCTTCAGCCGTTCTCTGTCAACTGTTCCGGTTTTTACGCCGATGGCAATTTCCGTTTTATCCAAAACTTTTTCACAACTTTTGCTGACCCCTTTGATATCGTCGACTATACCGCCCGCAGCCTTGGAAGACGGAGCCGTCGCATAAATTTTCGGAACGGGTTTGCCGTTTTCGATCGCATCTTCGGTGATTGCGTAAATCAAGCCCTGAGCCAAAGTCGATTTGCCGCTTCCCGGAGGTCCGTTCGCAATCTGCAAATAAGAAGGCTGCAGAAAGTTGTTAAAAAGCTTTTTATAATCATCACGCATAACACTCTTTCCGTCGGAAGCCGCCCGAGTGATTTCATCCAATTCCGTCATCGCGTTCTGAATGCTTTCCTCATTGCCGAAAGGCTGTCCTTCGGTCGAACGTTTGGCCATTTCCTTGGCCTGTATTAAAATATTTTGTTCGGCTTCAACGATTTCCTGCGTCGTATAAACCGTTTTGCCATTTTTATCCAACGCGGAAGGAGAACTTTCACAAATCAGGTCCGACAACGTTGAAACAACCGCTTTCATTTTTTTCGGATTTGATGCGAGTTCCTCGATTTCTTCCTTCGACAGCCCCGTTGTTTCAGGCGTCATCGCTTCGATGGAATCCTTCAATGTTCTCCGCAGCAGTTTTTTTGAAAAGAATTCACCGGAAACCGTCAGGGAATCAGTCGCGCTTTTTGCCAGTTTCTGCGCAAAATCCTGATGTTTATAAAGCCATTGATTGGCTTCCAAACGGATTTTTTTTTCTTCCAATGTTTCTTCTGCCATATTCACCCCTCCCCAAATATGCTCAGTTTATGTTATACCACCGCTTTAGACGGAAGAACAAGTTTTTTCGAAAATAACATTATTTTGTCCGATTTTTCGATTTCAACCGCCGGTCTTTTTGCCGCTTGGTATAAAAATAAGAGATTATTTTCATTTTTTATTTACCTTATTTCATAAATATGATACCCAACCGTTTAGACAAATTATCACACAATGAGGACAATGAACGTGACAAAGAAAACGACTGAATGCAAATCGTCTGAACTGCCGAAAGTAACGGCGGAAATTATTGCCGAAAAAATCGAACGTTTGATGAAATATTCTTTATGCAAGCAAGTATGCGAAGCTTCCAAAGAAGACTTGTTTACGGCATTGGCTTTGGCCGTGCGCGAAATTGCTTCCGACCGTATGTATGAAACGGCCAGCCGATATGCGCATACCAATCCGAAGCGTATTTACTATTTATCCATGGAATATCTGCTGGGACGTTCTTTAGTGAACAACCTGGATAATTTGGGTATCCATGATCTGTTGGATCAGGTCAAATTGGACAATCCGATTCCTCTGCGCGACGTGATCGACTGCGAATACGATCCGGCTTTAGGCAACGGCGGACTGGGACGTTTGGCCGCCTGCTTTATCGATTCAATGGCAACACTGGGACTGCCCGGCTACGGTTATGGCTTAAATTACCAATTCGGCTTGTTTAAACAAGCTTTCGAAAACGGTTATCAGAAAGAATTGGCCGATTCCTGGATGGAACGGTCTTCTCCATGGCAGATCGAACGCGCCGATCGGGCTTGCCGCGTTCCGATTTACGGCCGGTTGGTTTATGAAGAAGTCAACGGAGAACGCCGCCCGCATTGGGTGGACACGGAAACAATCGTCGGCGTTCCTTATGATATGCCGATCGTTGGTTTCGGCGGAAAAACCGTCAACTATCTGCGTTTATTCTCGGCTCGTTCCGACAACCAGCTGGACATTAAAACCTTTAACGAAGGCGGATATATCAAAGCGGTTGAAAAGAAAATCAAATCCGAAACGATTTCCAAAGTGTTGTATCCGTCCGATGCCGTCGAAGCCGGCAAAGAACTGCGCTTAACACAACAATATTTCTTTGTTTCCTGCGCGATCAGCGATATTATGCGCCGGTTCCTCGAAACAAACACGGATCTGCGCGACTTCCCGAAAAAAGCGGCAATTCAGCTCAACGATACGCATCCGACTTTGGCCATTCCCGAGCTGATGCGCGTTTTGATGGATGTCCATGGACTGGATTGGGATACCGCTTGGGAAATAACGGAAAAAACGATGGGTTACACCAACCACACCTTGCTGCCGGAAGCGCTGGAACGTTGGTCCGTGACTTTGTTGGAAAAGGTTGTTCCCCGTCATCTGTCGATCATTTATGATATCAATGATCACCTGATGAAAAAGATTTCCGCCAAATATCCCGGCAATGTCGATAAACTTGCCTGCATGTCCGTTATTGAAGAAGGCGATGTCAAAAAAGTCCGCATGGGCAATCTGGCGATTGTCGGATCCCATTCGATCAACGGCGTGGCGGCAATTCATTCCGATTTGGTCAAAAAGAATTTGGCGCCGGATTTTTATGAAATGTGGCCGGAACGCTTTAACAACAAAACAAACGGAATTACACCGCGCCGCTGGCTGTACAGCGCCAACCCCGAATTGTCGGCTTTGATTTCGGAACACATCGGAACAAATTGGGTATCCCATTTGGACGACTTGAAAAAGCTTGCTCCTTTTGCGACGGATTCCGATTTTATCCGTTCGTTTTTCCAGATCAAAAAAGCAAACAAAGAAAAATTGGCGAAGATTATCCTGAACACAACGGGTAATATCGTCGACACCGATTCTTTGTTTGACGTTCAGGTCAAGCGTATGCACGAATACAAACGTCAGCTGTTAAACGCTTTGAACATCATTTACAATTATCTGCAAATCACGGAAGACGGATTGACGCTGCCTTCGCCGCGCACGTTCATTCTGGGCGGCAAAGCGGCTCCGTCTTATGATTTTGCAAAATTGGTGATCAAGCTGTTCAACAATTTGTCGCAAGTCATCAACAATGATCCGCGCGTCAAAGACCAGATGAAGGTCGTCTTCATTCCCGATTATAAAGTATCGATCGCGGAACGCGTGTTCCCCGCTTCGGACGTGTCCGAACAAATTTCAACCGCGGGCTTTGAAGCGTCCGGCACGGGCAATATGAAGTTCATGTTGAACGGCGCGCTGACGGTCGGCACATTGGACGGCGCAAACGTCGAAATTCGTGAAGAAGTCGGCGACGAAAACTTCTATCTGTTCGGTTTGACGACGCCGGAAGTCAAGAAAATCCATACGGAAGGTTCTCATAAACCGTGGGATCTATATAATTCGGATTCTCGCATCAAGCGGATTATGGACGCATTGTCTTCCAATATGTTCTCGCCGTCCGAACCCGGAATTTTCAAGCCGATTTTCCAGAACATTATGACTTCGGATTACTATTTGCTGCTGGCCGATATCGGTTCTTATATCGACATACAGGCCAAAGTGGGCAAAGACTTCCTGAATAAAGCGTCCTGGGGCAAAAAAGCCGTGATGAACGTGGCCTGTTCGGGCAAATTTTCTTCCGACCGCACAATTTCGGAATACGCCGAGGATATCTGGGACGTCAAACCCGTCCTGTAAGCATATTGCATACGCAGAAAAAAGCCTCCGCAACGGAGGCTTTTTTTATTTTCCACAAAACGCTTTATAAATACGGGGACAGGACAATTTTAAACTTCTTTCCGCCTTTTACACTGATTTTCTGCATTAAATTGCCGCCTTCCGTTTGTTCTTCCGGCTGCTCCGGATTTCCCCAAACAATTTTGGTCACGACGAAATAATCCCCGTCAGCCACATTTTCAAATTCAAACTTTCCGTCAACATCGCAAACGGTTTTCCGACTTAACTGATGGAATCTGATATCATCAGGGACGAAAACGATTTTCTCCTTACTTGCTTCTCTTGCTCCCCATTCATCAGCACCGAATAAATGTGTTACACGTTCTTTTGCATATTTTGTCACCGGATAAAGAAAAACCCGGTATCCCGAACATTTTTGAACAACACCGTTTTTCTCGCGCCAGACAGCGGACCCCTCAATCACGTTTTGTCCGTCTTTCAACTGTTTTTCAGCTTCGGCTTCATCAAATTCCTCTGTCAGCATAACCGGTTTTGCCGCGCATGCGCTCAAAGCGAACAAAGCAAAAATCAAACTTAATTTTTTCATAAAAAAATATCCCCTCTCTAATGACAGTTAAATCAAAAGTCCATAACAGTATAACCACTATTCGCCCGACTTCAAATCAAAATGAAAGGATCCGACGACCATAATTCGGGCACGGCGAAAAGCGCCTTTATTTAAAAGGCGTTTTATAAAAATCAAAAGATCATAAGAATCCTTTTGATTTTTTTTATTTAATAATGCCGTGTTTTTTCTTTCCGACGGAAAGTTTTATTTGCCCGTTTTGCATGTCAGCTGCCGTTAAAACAATATTGTCTCCGGATACAACCGCATCATTGACTTTCACACCGTTCTGAGCGATCAGACGCTTCGCTTCGCCCTTGCTGGCCGTCAGTTTTAACTGCACCAAAGCTTCGGTCAGCGCAATATCGCCCGCAAAAGAAATTGTCGGCAGAGCGCCGCCGGCAACGCCTTCTTCAAATGTTTTGCGCGCTGTTTCGGCTGCGGTTTTGGCGGCTTCCTCTCCGCGGCAGAGTTTTGTCGCCTCGAAAGCCAGAATTTTCTTGGCTTCGTTGATTTCCTTATCCTGCAAAGCTTCCAACCGTTTGATTTCATCCATCGGCAGATCGGTATAGATTCGCAGGCATTTTCCGACTTCGGCATCGCCGATATTGCGGAAATACTGATAATAATCATAAGAAGACAGTTTATCTTCATTCACCCAAACGGCGTTGCCCTCAGACTTGCCCATTTTCTTACCTGCGGAATCCGTTAAAATCGGACTGGTGAAACCGAACAGTTCGACATCGTACTTGCGCCGTCCCAGTTCCGTTCCGGACGTGATGTTGCCCCACTGGTCGGAACCGGCAATTTGCGCGCGGCAGCCGTACTTTTCATACAAACGGCAGAAATCGTATCCTTGCAGCAGCTGATAGTTAAATTCAAGGAATGTCATCTGCTGTTCGCGTTCCAGACGCGTTTTGACACTTTCCATTGTCAGCATGCGGTTGACGGAATAATACGTTCCGACATCGCGCAGAAATTCCAAATAGTTGATGTCTTTGAACCATTCATAGTTATCGACGATTACGGAACCGGACGGGGTATCGTCAAAACGGATAAAACGCGCATAAGACTTTTTCAGTCCTTCAATATTATGCGCGATCGTTTCGGGCGTCATAAAGGGACGCAGTTTATCCTTACCCGACGGATCGCCGATTCTGGCCGTCGCGCCGCCGACAAGCATAATCGGCTTGTTGCCCAATTTTTGGAACCAACGCATCATCATTACCGGCATCAAATGCCCGGTATGCAAGCTGTCCGCCGTCGGATCGGAACCCAAGTAACCGACCGCGGGCTTTCCCGTCTTTTCACATTCATATAAATAAGCGTCGAAACCTTCTTCGTTCGTACACTGATTAAAAAAGCCGCGCTCGGTCAAAATACGCAGAAATTCCGATTTAAACTGAGTCATAAAACACCGTCCCGTTTGGATTTTATTAAACTATTCAGGCTATGATATTTAGCAGTAAAGACAAACAAACTCAACAGCAAAGAAGAGGAAAAATGGAAGTCATCAAGCCGTTGACAGCTTTGGGACTGATGAGCGGAACTTCGATGGACGGGGTGGACGCGGCGCTGCTGGTCACGGATGGCGTGGATATTTTCGAATACGGCAAAGCGCTCAGCCGACCTTATGATATGGAGATGCGATCCGAATTGCGTTCGGTCTGCGGTCACTCTCCCGACGAGGACAATCAGCACCTTAAAGACGTTGAGCGCAAAATGACCCTTTTCCATGCGGAAGTCGTGTCGGAACTGTTGGATTCCGCAGGATTGAGGCCGGAAAACGTTGACGTGATCGGTTTTCACGGTCACACCGTTTTTCATAAACCGGAAAAACAGCTTTCCGTCCAAATCGGCGACGGCGATTTATTGGCCGAACAAACGCATATTCCTGTTGTCAATCGCTTCCGCAATTCCGATATTGCAAACGGCGGACAGGGCGGACCGATGATGGCGTCTTATCATGCGGCGTTGGCGCGCGATTTGGAAAAACCCCTGATCGTTTTAAACATCGGCGGTGTCGCCAAGTTGACCTGGATCGGAGAAAACGGCGAACTGATCGCTTTTGACACAGGTCCCGGAAACGCGCTGATCGACGACTGGATGATGAAAAAACACGGCACGAACATGGACTTTGACGGCAATATTGCCGCCGGCGGCACTGTCAACGAAAAAATCATCGCGGCTATGATGAAACGCCCTTATTTTAAAAAAGCCCCGCCGAAGTCTCTTGATCGCGATGAATTTGCCCAAAGGATTATGGATAATCTGGAAGGTGAAAACGTTGCCGACGGCGCGGCTACACTTACCGCCTTTACAGCTGAAGCGGCAGCGGCGGCAGCCAGAGATTTCCTGCCGAAACCGGCCAAACGTTGGATTATCTGCGGCGGCGGAGCGAACAATCCGACTTTAATGCGTATGCTGCGTCAAAAAATTGACGTACCGGTTGATGTCGCGCGGGAAGTCAACTGGAACGGCGACTTTTTGGAAGCGCAGGGATACGCTTTTCTGGCCGTCCGTTCTTTGTTCGGACTGCCCATTTCTTTCCCGACGACAACGGGAGTACCGCATTCAATGTGCGGCGGCATGCTGCACAGCCTTCCCGTTGCGGCAAAAGAAAAGAAAATACGATAATTTTTTCTTTTTTTACAATATGTTCATTTTTTTCATTTTTGATCTAACAAAACCCTTGACCCTATGGAAAAGGGAGAGTAAGCCATTCCTGTTTTTGGGGAATTTTTCCTTAAACGAAGAAAGGATTGAAAACGATGGTGGACGAAGAGGATTACGGTAAAATTATTGAAGCCCATGCGCATATCGGAACTTGGAGCGCCGATAATGTCGATTTTACCGAGGATACGCTGAATGCGGCTCTTGACGAACCGTTTACGGTCGATATTAACGGCGAAGAAGAAGAAAACGAAGTCGTCGCCGTCCTGGTTTCCAATATGAGCGGCATAGACCAGCTGCCGGACGGATCACCTAAAATCGGCGAAATCGAAGCCAATGAATATATGTTGGATGTTGCCGCGGAAAATCCGAAATACAAAACATTGATCGTCGGCCAGCCCGGCTATGGCAATGCGGATAATTTAGTCGATCTGATCGAACGGCGCGGCGATGAAATTTATGGCATCAAACTGCATCCGAACACGCTTCAGCTGGACGCCAACGATCCGCAATACGAACCTTATCTGGCTGTCGCGCAGGAATATAGACTGCCGGTTCTGTTTCATTCTCAGGATAATTATTCCGATCCTTTATACATTTACGAAACCGCTCAGAAATTTCCGGAAGTTCCCGTTATTTTAGCGCATATGGGAATGGGAAGCGACGATAATCATTGGTACACGTTCGGTATTTTGCAAACGGCTTTAAGATCCGGCACGGCAAACTTATATGCCGATGTCTCATGGCTTTCGCCGGGAATGATTGTCGCCGTTTTAAAACGGGCGGATGATGAAATGCTCGGCCGTTTATTTTTCGGCACAGACATTCCGCTGGGCCCTTATTCCGATCCGGAAGCTTATCCGGCACGCGTCAGCGAAGTCAAATCGGCGATCGCCGAAGCTTTTGAAGACGAAGAAGAAGCCGCCGAACTGATTCATGCTTTATTTTATCAAAACGCTTACGATTTGTTTTTTGCCGGCAGAGAATAAACAAGCTTTTTCAATAAAAATCCTCTGATTTTCCTTCAGAGGATTTTTTTTACTTTTTTTGCGCATACTTTTTCAAAATGCTGCGTTCAACATAATATACGGCTTTGCGGAAAGGTTCTCATGACGATACGGAACTTAACAGATGAAGATTTGATGCGTAAAATATCGCTTTCCGATACGCAGGCATTTCAGGAATTGTTAAACCGTTACGAAAAGAAAGTTTTCGCATTGGCATGGCGTTTTTGTTTCAACAAAACGGAGGCTGAGGATTTAACGCAGGAAACGTTTTTAAAGATTTGGCGCGGCGCCGGATCGTGGCGGCCGGAAGCAAAGTTGGAAACGTGGATTTATCGGATCCTGTACAACCTGTTTATCGACAGTCAACGACGTTCCAAAGGACCGACCGAAGAACTGACCGAAGACATTTGCTCGAACGAAGACACGCCGGAGCAGGCTTTGGCAAAAAAACGGACGGCACAGGATGTCGTTCAGGCGTTAAACGAATTGCCCGAAAGACAAAAAGAAGCCTTGGTTCTTTGTTATTATCAGGAAATGAAAGCCAAAGATGCCGCCGAAATCTTGTCCGTTTCACAAAGCGCCTTGGAAGCTTTGCTGTTTCGGGCCAGACAAACGCTCAAAAACAAATTGAGCAAAAAGAAAGGAAAGAACAATGACTTTTGATTCTTTTGCACAAACCGTTCAAACTTTCGGAGCCTCTCCTTCGCGCTGGGAAACAGATGAAATCAACGCGTGGGCAACAACGGAAGAAGGTCTCAACCTTTTACAGACGGAAAAAGAATTGGACGATCAGCTGGATTTGGTTCAGCCTCCCGCCTGTGCCGGATTGATCGAACGGATACAAGTCGCCGTTATGAACGAAAAAGCGCAGCGTCAAATTCTTTTGTTTTGGAAAATTTCGCCTTGGGTTTCTTTTCTTTTTATGATCGGCGGTTTTTATTTGGGATGGTATGAAAACCATCTGAATTACGCCAATACGCAAAGCTATTTTTCAACTATGTTCGATACCTTCTACGAACAATATTGACAGGAGAAAGCAGCTATGAATAAAAAAATACTGATCGCATTAAGCGTTTCACTGGCTTTAAATTTTATTTTCCTCGGATTTGAAGCGTCCAGAATATATTACCAGCCGCACGACCGTATTCCGCCGGCCCGACCGGAATTTGCTCCCCGTCATATACCGGACGGCGACGCCTTTAACGCGCCCGGCCCAAAACTGATGCGGCAGTCTTTTAAAAACCATGGCAAAGAACTGAAAGAAGCGATGAAAAACGTCAAAGCCGTTCTGAAAAAAGAACCGTTTGACGCTGAAAAATTCAAGGAAGCTTTGCAAAAAGCCGCCGAAGCACGTAATGCCGTTGATGCCGCCGTTCAGGAAAATATGGTGGAAATGATTTCCAAAATGTCATCCGAAGAACGTCGTCATTTTGCCGAACAATTCGGAAAAAAAGGAAAAACTTTTAAACAGGAAAAAGGAAAAAGAGACATACTTCCTCCCGGCGAACATCGCATGCCTTGCCCTTGTATGAAAAAAGCGAACGGTCACAAAAAACATTTTCACGAACATAACCCGTCGGAATTTTCCGAAAATGCGCCTCATTCTGCTGAAAACGATTTTTCCGATGAACATATGCAGGGACGCCCGCCGTTTGCAAAGCATATCAAACCGAAACCGAATAAAAAGTATATGAAAGGAAAACAATCTTCAGTGCCGGATGAAGAAGTGTCGGTTCCGGTTAATGAAGAAGAATAAATAAACAAAACAACTTCTTTAATCAAACAGATTGCCCGAAACCACATGCAACGCATGTGGTTTCTTGCGTTTTATTAAATTATTTGTTTTATAGATTCTTACGATTCTGAAGAAAAACGAAACACTTTTTAGTTGTTTCATTTTTAAAAATTGAATCATAAGATTTATTTAACTTTTCGTTCTTTCTCCGTTCTTATTTTTATTGTTTTTTTTCATCGACTCGTTGATTCCGCTAAAGATTCAAAAAAGCCTTAATTTGCAAGGCTTCCGAGTCGTTTTGACTTTCCCGCCGAAAAAAAATGCAACTTTTTTTATATCCAAATGCATTTTTTTCTGGATTTACCGATTCGCCCCTTTATATAGTGGTGAAAGTTAATTTTTACATTCAAGGATTTCCATAATGGGAACAACCCCTTCAAATAATAAAGTGATTCCGCTCGTATTGGACGAATCCCTTTATCAGCTGATTGAAACGCAAGCGCATTTAGCCGGTGAATCATTGGAAACTTTTGTTTTGAATCGCCTGCATGATTCCATAGAGGCCTGGACGGATTACTGTTCCGCCGTTTCTATGCTCAACAATGAAGAACAGGAACATTTTCATCTGCGCGTTGTTGACTGATTTCATCATTTTAAAATGCAAAAATCCCCGTTTTCGGGGATTTTTTTGTTGTCTGAAAATCTATACTCTAAAATATCAGAACAATTTTTCTTGACTCTTTTCCTTTCTTAATGCATAAAAAGTTTGACTCATAAAACTTTTGTCTGAAGAAAGAGAATTGAAATGCAGCCGATAGATACCTGGGCAAAAATCCAAAATGAAGAAGATATAATGAACGACCATCATGCGCCGTTCTGGCGGGCAATGATCACCCAAATGACGGAAGCCGATCTGCATAATGCTTCCGTTCTGGATTTCGGGTGCAATCAGGGCGGCTTTCTGCGCACGCTGTTTCGGATAAAACCGTTTAAAAAAGGATTGGGCGTTGATCTGGCGGTCAAATCTTTGGAAAAAGCGGACAGCCTGAAAGGAAATATGCCGCTGCAATATGCGACGCCCGATATTTTGGCTTCAATGAACGCAGAATTTGATACGGCATTCAGCCACGACGTGATCTATCTGCTGCCCGACTTAAACGAACATGCAGAAACAATCAAACGCATTTTAAAACCGAACGGCGTTTATTATGCGGCAACCGGCTGTTATGCGGAAATGCCGCTGTGGCCGATTTGGAAAAAAGAAGTCGAAAGCTATTCCAACGTTCCTTTACCCGATTATTCAATCAATGACTTTGCCAAAGCGTTTTGGAAAGCCGGTTTTGACGTTGCGATTCAGAAATGTATTCCGCAGGGGTTTGTCACTTGCTGGCCGGATCGGGACGCGTATTTCCCGCAGGTTACGGATTTTCTGAAATACTATGATTACAAAATCATATTCCGCTTTTCGAAAAAGGACTGAAGCGATGACTTTCCCCGAAGGAACCCCTTTCATCCCCGACGACAAAGACGCTTCCCTGCCCTGCCAGAAATCGGCGGAGCATATGGAAAAGCTGGCTGAAAAATCAGAGAAAGAAAATGATAAAAGCGCCTGAAATCAAAAACTGGAAATACTATCAAAGCGATCCCGGCAAAAAGCCGGACTGCCTGATTTTTATGCTGCACGGCTGCGGCGGCAACGCGGACGATATCTTAAAGCTTGCGCCGCAACTCGAAAAGCAAACCGGACATAAAAACTTTGTTGCCGTTACGCCGGACGCTTTTTTGCCGTCTGTGGAAGGAAAAGACGTTTATCAATGGTTCGACATTGAAAACAACTATTCAAAAGATTTGTTTTCAAAACCCTATGCCGCTTTATCCGAACGGGAAAAAGACAAATTCACCGCAATGACAGAAAAAGAAAACGGCATGAAAAAAGCGTCTGAAACACTGAACGCTTTTTTGGATTTCTGTCAGGAAAAATTCGGGCTGAAAGACTCTCAAACCGTTCTTTTCGGTTACTCGCAAGGCGCAATGCAGGCGTTGGATATGGGCATCAGCCGCCAAAAAGCCATCAAATCGATTGTCTGTGTTTCAGGCTGTCTGATTCCGCCTGATAAAAAAGCGATTGAAGACCGGGCAACAAAAAACGTCCGACCGGAAATACTGATGTTGCATGGCACAAAAGACAACGTAATCAATATCAACGCTGCGGAACAGACCGCTGAAGCGCTAAGCAAAGCCGGTTTTAAAACACGTCTTATCCGTCAAAACGGACTGGGGCATGGCCGCGGGCAGGAATCCGCCGCTTTCTGGGCGAAAGCGGCCTATCATACGGCAAAACAGGTCGTTAAAGAAACGAATGTTTCCATCCGAACAAAAATCAAAACGGGAAAAGAAAGATGACAACGCGTTTGGACTGGTCCCCTTTCGTCGAACATAAAAACGCAAATCATCATGACTTTGCACAAGAACGAAAAAAAGCCTGCCTGAATGAAATTGCCGCGCAAATGCGCTGCAGCGTCATGAAATTAATGTGTGACAGCGACTATGGCCATCCGATTTCATGTCTGGGACTGGCCGATTTATTTACCGCTCTGTTTTTCGGAAACATACTGTGCTATGATGCGGAAAATCCGGCTTGGGACGGACGCGATCGGCTGGTTGTTTCAAACGGGCATATTTCCGCCTTGTTTTACACGGCTTTATCTATGGCCGGATATTTTCCCGCTTCTGACTTGTCGAACTATGCCCGTTCCGGCGGTTTGCCGGGACACCCGCATCGTGACTTAGCCAGAGGGATTGAACTTTCCTCCGGTTCATTGGGACAAGGTGTCTCCGTTGCTGTCGGTATGGCAATCGCTCTGAAACCTTTGCGGCGAAACGTATTCCTGATCACTTCGGACGGGGAAATACAGGAAGGGCAGGTTTGGGAAGCGCTGCAGGCTGCCGTTAAATATCAGCTGTCCAATTTGAAAATTTTCCTGGACTGCAACGGAATCCAAAATTCCGGTTTCACAAAAGACATTATGCCGACCGGCGACTTGGAAAAAACCTATGCCGCCATGGGCTTTGAAGTCGCCGTTTGTCATGATGCTTCCGCCTTTGAAATCGTTCAAACCGTTCACGCGCAAAAATCAGCTGAAAAGCCTTTCCTGTGCCTGTTGAACACAATCGGCGGAAAAGGCGTTTCCTTTATGGAAAATAATCCGTTTTGGCACGATGAGATCCCGACCGGCGAATTAAGTCAAAAAGCTTTGACGGAATTAGCCGCGCAAAGACAAAAAGCTTCTTCCTGGAAAACGTTTCTAACGCGAATGAAGGACGCCCCATGCCGACAATGATGGAAATCTTTTCAGAAGAACTGCTGAAAGCCGGACAACAAAATCCGGACATTGTCGCTTTGTCCGCCGATGTGCCTAATTCGACCGGCTTGAAACTGTTCGCCGAAGCTTTTCCGGACAGATACTTTGAAATGGGAATCTGCGAACAGAATATGATCGGCGCCGCAGCCGGAATGGCGTTGACAGGAAAAAAAACCGTTGCCTCAAGTTATGCCTGTTTCAATCCGGGGCGAACATGGGAACAAATCCGCAATGCCGTTTGCCTGGATAGAGCGGACGTTAAAATCGTCGGCGCGCATATCGGTGTCGGTTCGGGACGCAACGGCCCGACGCATCAGTCTTTTGAAGATATTGCGTTAATGACCTGCCTGCCGAATTTAGAAGTCTATAGCCCCGCCACGAAAAACGACGTGCGTCTGTGTGCACGAAAAATGCTGAACACAACAAGTCCCGCTTATATCCGCCTGTCCGCGGAACTTTGTCCTGAACCGAAAGAATACCGTTGCCGGATCGACGGCTTGTCTCGGTTAAAACAGGGAACGGACATTGCCCTTATCGGTACGGGCGGCATACTGCGCAAAGCATTAAAGGCCGTTGATCTTTTTGAACAAACTTACTCTCTTCAGACTGCCGTTTTTAATTTGGTTCGTTTAGACTCTTTGAATGCTGATTTTTTCACCCCTTTAAAAAGCTTCAAAGCGGTTCTTTGTTTAGAAGAACACCAAATAAACGGCGGTCTGGCCTGCTTAATCGCCCCGTTTTTTGCCGAATCAAAAGATTTTCCGCCTTTTTATCGTATGGGCGTTGATTTGCGTTTCGGAGCCTCTATGACTCCCGAAGATTTATATTCTTATTTAAATCTGTCCGAACAGGACATTTTTAACCGTTTGACGGAAATTGCCGTATGACCGAATTGGAACAAACCCTCTGCCGTTTAATCACCAGCAAAAAATTCCGCAAATGGGCTTTGCCTGACAATGCCTTACGGCGGATAAAAACCGCTCTTGCCGTTTGCGTGCCGGAAAACAAGCCGCTGAACTTTGTTTTTGAATTCGGCGGATATAAATTGTGGCGCTTGCCGTCCGCTCCGTATCCCGATTTGGCGGAAACGTATATGCTGCGTCACTATGCCGCTTATCTGAAACCGATTGCCGAAGCTTATCCGGCAGGCATAAATATGTATTTTGCCTCCGATGACTGCGTTGTCGAACGTATGAACAACATTAAGCCCGAAGCGTTGGAACTTTACGCAAACGCTTTCCGAAACTGTTTAAAACAAATCGAACCGGAATTGCCCGCCAATATCAAAATGTCTTATGTCCGTCTGGCGGAACTGTATCCGAACCGACAGGAACTGGAAGACGAGTTAAAAATCACGTTTGCCGACAATATGAAAAAATTTGAAACATGGTCGATTGAAAAAAAAGACCGCATGCTGAAACGCGCTCGTTTGAATTTCTGCAAATCCGGCCCTTTGGCAGCAAAAGATTTATCCGACATATCGCCGGCGGAATACGATCGTCGCCTGATTGCCGGCGCGATTTACCACGACGCGTTTGAAGACTGCTCCAAACGCAAAGAATTTGTCGTCGGAAAAGACAGGATTTTATTATTCTGCACCCCCATTCCCGAAGCGATCGCAATCGGCACGACAAAAGCTTCCGTCACAAAATTCTGGACAGGTGTCGGTGTGTTTGAAGACGGATTGGAAAAGGTCTTGTCTCCGTCCGCCTGGGAACAAAGACAAAAGGAAAAAGATTTATGACGAAAATCATTTCAGCCCCTGCGCGGCCGAAAGCGCACTACAACAACGCCGTCATAGCCGAAGGACGCCTGTTATTTATCGCAACTCAGCCTTCAATCGACTGGGAAACCGGCGAATTTCTGGACGGCGACATTTATTTTCAAACGCAAAAGGCCCTTGAAAACGTCGTTTACTTTCTCAACAAAGCGAACGCGACTTTGGACAACGTTGTCAAAATGGGGATTTTTTTGGCAGACATCAATGACTTTGACGCGATGAACGAAGTTTACAACCGCTTTTTTCCAGATCCGAAAACGGCGCCTGTCCGCTTCACATTGCAAACGCCCTTTCCGAACAAAAAAATCAAAGTCGAATTTGAAGCAATCGCCGCATGGCCCTAAAAAAAAGCCTTTGAAATTCAAAGGCTTTTTTTAAACATTGAAAAACTTTTTTCAGCGGCCGCGATTCTTTTTCAAATCGAAGAACGCACCCGCGCTCATCGTTACGCGAATGCTTGAAGACGAAGTTTTTTTCTTGGCAACGGGAGCATCTTTTACCGGCAAATCCTTATAGCTTTGATCCGGAGGCAATCCCATTTTTTGAAAACGGGCGGCAAAGTAAGCATCCGCCGTTTCAACCGTATCGCGGGATATCGTTATCTTATTTCCGGCTTCCAAAACATCCTGTTTTTTTGCCCAATATTTTTCACCGTAAGCATCTGTGCATAAATCGTTCGTTATCGTCGCGGAAGAAACGGATTTGTTATGCATTCCTTTAACTCCGGAAGTCATTTCTCTCTTCAACGGATTTAGCTGATACTGCTCTTCATACGCCCGAACGATCGGCTCGTTATCGTACCATCCCTCAAACGCCGCGCGCAAAACAGCGCCGTTTGCTTCTTTCTGTCCTTTCTGAACGAACGGAGCAACTTTGGCTACAACCGGCGCCGCGTTGGCATTCATTGCCGCCAGAGGTTCTTTCGATCCGGTCGCCGCCGCGTATTCGAGACACGCTCCCGCAGCCACGGCCTGCGCGTCCGCTTCCATTGCCCGGGACAGCATAACGGAAGATTTCAAATCGTAATTTTCGAAATCGCAGTGATAGCCTTTCTCAAACTGGCAAGCATGCCGTGATTCATGCACCAATGTTGAAATCAGCGCTTTAGGAGAAAAACATGTGCTGAGCGTAATCGTTTTTCCGCTTTCGCTGGTGGCACCTTTGGCATTGAACATATTCTGAAATTTCAGTTTATATCCGGCAGCGCACGCTTGTTCCAAAACGCTTTTACCCAAAGGGGAATTTTTAGCAACCTCATTAATAATGGAAATCATTTTTTTGGCCTCATGCGGCATGACAGCCATATCAAAATCAACCAAAGGTGGTTCTTTCGGCGCAGAATTATCATACGGATACTGCGCATAATATTCTGCAAACTCACGATAAAAAGCCATTTTATTTTTCCCTTTTCACAAACTGCGCGGGTAAATATTTTATACGATTTTCAAAAAAAATCAATCTGCTACGGCATATACCCAAAATTCCGGAATTATGTCCCGCATTACTCTTGGGACATAAACAGCAAACAACCTTCGTCAACACATTAAAAAAAAGCCCTTGAAAATCAAGGGCTTTTTTTTTAATGGTGCCGGTGCGGTGACTCGAACACCGGACCCACGCATTACGAATGCGTTGCTCTACCAACTGAGCTACACCGGCACGACAGAGTTCTTTATAGACGATTTTTAAAAAACTGCAAGCGTTTTTTTTGAATCCTGCCGTTAAATATCCAGATTAACCACATTCAGAGCATTGTCCTGAATGAAATCGCGGCGCGGTTCGACTATGTCGCCCATCAGCATCGAGAATGTTGATTCCGCTTGGTCAAAATGAGAAATTTTGACTTGCAGCAAAGAACGCGCATTCGGATCCAACGTCGTTTCCCACAGCTGTTCGGGGTTCATTTCTCCCAATCCTTTATAGCGTTGAATGGAAATGCCCTTACGCCCGATTTGCGAAACGGCGTCGGACAAAGCGACCGGTCCCGTCAGTTTATATTCGGTATCTTTGGCCTTAAACACGCCCGTTTTCGCATAAGATTCATGCAGATCTTCATGAACTTCGTTCAATTTTCTGGCTTCTCCGCTGGACAGGAAACTGATGTCGGCGACATATTCTTCCGTTACGGAACGCAGCGTTCTTCTGAAAATGAAGGCGCCGTTTTCGAAGCTTGCTTTCCACCCGCGTTCATATTCCGGTTCCAGCTCATTCAAGCGAACGGCCAAAGCTTCGGCCGCCTGCGTCGCTTTTTCCGAATTATCGTAAACTTCGGGAGCAAACAATCCGTGAACAGCCATCTGTTCAACGATCTTTGCCGGCATCTGACGGGACAGAACGTCAATCAGATGACGGCAGGTTCTGGCCTCTTCCGCCTGACGGCGCAAGTCTTCGCCGGCAATCTGTACGCCGTCATAGCGCACAAAAACACTATCCTGCACCGACTGGTTGATCAGGTAGTCTTCCATCGCGCGCTCGTCTTTCAAATAAATGTCCGAATTGCCGCGACGCGCCCGATACAACGGCGGTTGAGCGATATACACATAACCGCGTTCAATCAGTTCCGGCATCTGACGGAAAAAGAATGTCAACAGCAGCGTGCGGATGTGCGCGCCGTCAACATCAGCATCGGTCATGATAATGATTTTGTGATAGCGGCATTTATCCGCGTTGAAATCGTCGCGGCCAATGCCCGTTCCGAAAGCGGTCACCATCGTACCGATTTCGGCTGAATTCAGCATTCTGTCAAAGCGGGCGCGCTCAACGTTCAAAATCTTTCCTCTCAGCGGCAAAATCGCCTGATTGGCGCGATTGCGTCCCTGTTTCGCAGAACCGCCTGCCGAATCCCCTTCCACGATGAAGATTTCGGAATTTGCCGGATCGCGTTCGGAGCAGTCTGCCAATTTTCCGGGCAAAGAAGCCATATCCAAAACGCCTTTACGCCGCGTCAGATCACGCGCCTTGCGGGCAGCCTCACGAGCGGCAGCAGCTTCCACTACCTTGCCGACGATTTTGCGCGCTTCCGTCGGGTGTTCGCCCAGCCATTGTTCCAACTTGTCCCCGACGATGCCTTCCACAACGGGACGAACTTCCGAAGAAACAAGTTTGTCTTTCGTCTGAGAGGAGAATTTCGGATCAGGCACTTTCACGGACAAAACGCAGGTTAAACCTTCACGCATATCTTCACCGGCCAGTTCGACCTTTTCCTTTTTCAGCAATCCCGTTTCCTGCGCGTACGCGTTGATCGTGCGCGTCAGAGCGCCGCGGAAACCCGCCAAGTGCGTCCCGCCGTCGCGCTGCGCGATGTTGTTCGTAAAGCACAGCGTCGTTTCATGGTAGCCGTCCGTCCATTCCATAGCCAGTTCGACCACGATTCCGTTCTTTTCGCCGGTAATTGCGATTTCACCGTCATGAATCGAGTTTTTAGACCGGTCGATATAGCGGACAAACTCCTGAATCCCGCCGTCATAGCAAAATTCGACTTCGCGCGGATTGCCGGGGCGTTCGTCTTTCAAAACCAGATGAACGCCGGAATTCAAAAAAGCCAGTTCGCGCAAGCGGTGTTCCAGCGTGTCGAAATTAAATTCTGTTTGGGTAAACGTTTCCGGCGACGGTAAAAAAGTTACTTCCGTTCCCGTCCTGTCCGCCGGCACCGCATCGCCGACGACTTTTAACGGCGCAACCGCCACACCGTTTTTAAATTCCATATAGTGTTCTTTGCCGCCGCGCCAAATCCGTAATTTCAGCAAAGACGACAAAGCGTTCACGACGGAAACGCCCACGCCGTGCAGACCGCCTGAAATTTTATAAGAATTCTGATCGAACTTTCCGCCCGCGTGCAGCTGCGTCATAATGACTTCGGCAGCGGAAACGCCTTCTTCCTTGTGAATATCCGTCGGAATGCCGCGCCCGTTGTCGCGCACCGTCACGGAACCGTCGGAGTTGATAATCGTTTCCGTTCTTGTGCAGTATCCCGCCAAAGATTCGTCAATCGCGTTATCCAGCACTTCATACACCATGTGGTGCAAACCGGTTCCGTCGTCCGTATCCCCGATATACATACCGGGACGTTTGCGAACAGCGTCCAACCCTTTCAGAACCTTAATCGATTCGGCATTATACCCCGATGTTTCGTTCAGATTTGTTTCTTCCGTCATAATCCACCTTTTCTTATCAAGACGCGGCCGCCCAATCCGGAGCGTTCCGCAACAGTCCATCCACGGCGATAAAATGCGCCGTTTGTTTTAAACTTTCAAAAGAACGGGAATCCGTTCCCGTCACCCATACCTGCGTTTTCAAAGCAGAAATTTCATTCATCAAAGCTTCCCTGCGTGCCGAATCCAAATGCGCGGCGGCTTCGTCAAACAGAACCAAAGGAAAAACGCCTTTTAGAGAAGCCTGAGCCTTAACATGCGCCAACAATACGGAAATCAGCAACGCTTTTTGTTCACCGGTCGAACATGCGGCTGCCGGCATATTTTTTTCCCGATGAACAGCCGTTAAATCCACCGTATGAATACCGCCTGCCGAACCGGTTTGCGCAAACGTTTCGCGCGCCCGGACAAAACGGTTTTGAATAAAAGCGGCCGCTTCCTCATCTGCAACGCAGTTCATTTCTTCCTCCCAACCGCCCTGCAAAGACAGGATGGGGCTCGGGAAAACTTTTGCATTATCCCGTTCCAAAGCCGTCTGTAAAATCGCAACCGTCTTACGACGCACGGCAGCAACTTTTGCCCCGTATTTGCCAAGCGTCGTTTCCAAAGCAGACAACCAGCGTTCATCTTTTTGCCCGTCGCGTATCAGCGCGCTCCATTGCTTTAAAGCCTGACTGTAAGCCGCGCAGGCGGAAGCGTGATTTTCAAAAAAAGCCTGAGCCAAACGATCCAAGAAACGGCGGCGTCCTGCCGGTTCGCCCGAAAACAGCCTGTCCATGGCTGGCGTCAGCCACACAGCGGAACAGATTTGCCCCAATTCCGTTTGAGCCAACCCCGATGCCCCGTTAATACGCACGCGCCTTCTTTCGCTGTTTTTGCCGTCGATTTTTTCGTAATCCGTACCGACCTCGATTTCTTCGTCCCCCCGATGCAGAACAGCCGTTATTCCCCAAGCCGACGCCTGTTCGTTTTCTTTGGGCAGAATATCGGCGAATCTTGCCTGTCTTAACCCTTTGCCGGGAACAAGAAAAGACACGGCTTCCATCAGATTGGTTTTGCCGATACCGTTCCGGCCCGTCAAAACGATTTGCGGACAATTCGTCGGCAGCTCCAAACGCACAAAAGGATAATTACGAAAATGAGCCGCCTGCAAACGACAAACAAACACACCCGCGGCGGAAGCTTCTTCCGTCGGTCGGGAATCCATCTGCGCCGCAGCGGAAAGAGAATCTTCCCGCGAACGCGCATACATCAATTCGTTCGCCGTTAAAATGGTCTTACACTCTCATTGGCATCAAAACAAACAACACGCTCGGATCGGACATATCCGTCAAAACGGTCGGAGAAGCGGAATCCGAAAAAGCGATCTGAACCAAACCGCCCTTAATTTGCTTTAAAACATCTTCCAGATAAATGTAGTTGAAACCGACATCTATCGGATCGGCCGCATATTTGACTTCCAATTCGTCTTCCGCGCTGCCTTCTTCAGCATTTGCCGCAGAAACTTTGATTAAATCCTTTGACAGCGTCAAACGCACCGCGCGGGATTTTTCCGACAGGCTGGACACACGATCGACAACCGCCGTCAGCGCCTGAGCATCGACTTCCATAACTTTATCGTTTTCGGTCGGAATGACACGTTCATAATCGGGATAAGTCCCCTCAATCAGCAAAGATGTCAGCACTAAATTTCCGAATGTAAAGCGGATTTTATACACAGACAAGTCGATTTGAACATCCCCCTCTTCTTCCGCCAGCAATTTGCTCAATTCGCCGATCGCCTTACGCGGAATGATGATGCCGGGCATTCCCTCTGCTCCCTGAGGAAAAACGGCTTCGGCACATGCCAAACGGTGTCCGTCCGTCGCAACCGCGCGCAGAATCTTTTCCTCTTTGGAAGTCGCTTCATGCAGGAAAATGCCGTTCAAATAAAAGCGGGTTTCCTCTGTCGAAACGGCAAAAGCGGTCCGATCGATCAAATCGCGGAAATCGGAAGCCTTTAACGCGAAATGATGCGTCATATCGCCGTCAGCGATTGTCGGAAAATCCTCGCCGGCCATTGTTGCCAAAGCGAACTTGGCACGTCCCGCCGTCAATTTCAGTTGATTGTTTTCCGGATTTAACGCAAATTCGATTTCAGCTCCGTCCGGCAGTTTACGGACAATCTCGTACAATTTATGTGCCGGCGCCGTAATGGCACCCGTCTGTTCAACTTTAGCCGGCGTTTTTTCACTGACTTCCAATTCGTTATCCGTAGCATTCAAAACTATTCCGTCCGAAGCCGCCGTAATTTTAACGTTAGACAGCAACGGGTTCGTGTGGCGGCGTTCCACCACGTTTTGAATATGGGACAAACACTTTAACAACGCAGCGCGTTCAATCGTAAATTTCATCGAAACAACTCACCAAAAAGGGTTAAAAACTATCTGGAGACAGTATATCACATCCGCTTATTTTCCAAAGCAAAAAATGCCTAAAATCACAAAGATTTTTACCGAGTCGCTTCAAATCGAAAAACAGCGCTTTTCAAACCGAAAGCATACGGCGCAAAGTATCCGTTTCTTCTTTAAAAGCGGGGTCTTTTTCCCGCAGCTGTTCAATCGCCTTTACCGCATGAATCACGGTTGTATGATCGCGGTCAAAAGCCCGTCCGATATCGGGCAACGATTTTGTCGTCAATTCCTTTGAAAGGAACATCGCGATCTGACGCGGACGTGCCACCGGACGATCGCGCCGCTTGGATGTCATTTCTGCCACGCGAATATTGTAATGTTCCGCAACCTTGCGCTGAATTTCCTCAATCGTGATCCGACGATCCAAAACGCTTAAAACATCGCGCAGAATATCGCATGTGCGTTCCAACGTCACTTCGCCGCCCATCAGCTGAACATGCGCCGCCACCCGTAGCAAAGCGCCTTCCAATTCGCGAACGCTGGAAGTAATTTTTTCCGCTAAAAAGGAAATAACCTCCTGCGGCACATAAACACCTAAATTCTGCGCCTTGCTTTCCAAAATGCCTATGCGCAGCTCAAATGTCGTCTGATGAATATCGGCAACCAATCCGGACCCCAAACGCGTTTTCAGGCGTTCTTCTATCCCTTCTAAATTTACGGGCGGCTTGTCCGCAGACAAAACAATCTGTTTTCCGCTGCCGACCAAAGCATTAAACGTATAAAAGAACTCTTCCTGCGTACTGTCTTTTCCGATTAAAAACTGCACATCGTCAATCATCAGCACATCAACTTTACGCAGCTCTTCTTTAAACGCCAACGTATCTTTGTAGCGAATCGCCCGAATAAACAGATACATAAACTTTTCGGCCGACAAATACACCACACGGCGAGACGGATCGTGTTCGCGGATATACCACGCGATCGAATGCATCAAATGTGTTTTGCCCAATCCCGCTCCGGAATACAAATAAAGCGGATTAAACGACGGCGTACTTGATTCTGCAACGCGTCTGGCCGCGGCATAAGCGAACTCGTTCGGCGCGCCGACAACAAAATTGTCAAATGTAAAACGCGGATCCAATGCGGCAGACAAAACATCTTTTTCCGTTTCCATCAATTCAACGGAAGGAACGGGTTTATCCGTTTTTTCCGGTTCTTCGGTCGGCACGGCCGCAGATTCACTGAAAGAAGGACTGCCCGCTTCAAATTTAATTTGACGGACCTCGGGATTTTCGCTTTGCCAAGCCTGCGTGATTTCATCGGCAAAATTGCGCGCGATATAACTGCAAAAGAAATTTGTCGGCAAAAACAACGTCAGCTTTCCGTCCGTCAATCCGCCGACCGACAAAGATTTCAACCATGTATCGTAAACGGAATCCCCTAACGATTCGCGCAAACGCGCTTCGACAGCCGCCGTTTGTGAAATAATCGAATCCTGTTTTTCCCGCGCCATTTATCCATTCCAAAAAGTATAGTTCCGCCTTAACCCGGCCGGCAAATAATAGGGGCAGATAAAGCGAAAGGCAAGCCTTGCCGGAAAGAAAAAAGAAAATAAAATCTCTTGACTCAAGATGTTGTGGCTTCATCTGTTAAGATAAACAATTTTATAAAAAAATACCAACAACAATAAAAAGCAGACTGTATTTCTACAGTCTGCTTTAATTCCATAAGCTTTTTATAAAACAGTCCCCGATTTTAAAGTCGGGCAGAGGTTTTACAAATCAGCCGGCGTTAGCCCATAGCCTTAACGCGCGCGGCCAAACGAGAAACCTTGCGAGCAGCGGTGTTTTTGTGAAAAACGCCTTTTGAAACAGCGCGCATAATTTCCGATTCGGCCGTACGAAAAGCCTGCGTTGCCGCAGCCTTATCACCGCTGGTCAAAGCGGTTTCAAGTTTTTTCGTAAACGTATGAACGCGGGATTTTCTGGCGGCATTAAATGCTGCACGGCGAGCGTTGCGACGAATACGCTGTTTTGACGAAAGATGATTAGCCATTTTTTTATCCTGTTTCCTAAAAAAGAACTAAGGTAGGTTTTATACAATCAAACAAACGCAAAAGTCAAGGGATAAACTACTTATGTTCAAACTTTGGCGCACGATTTTCCGTCAATGCCCGCAATCCTTCCTTGGCATCGGCAGACATCAACGACAACCGCGCGATCGTTTCCTCATTTTTCAAAGAAGAACCACACGCATTTAAAATCGCCTGTTTGACCAAACGAACGCCGACAGCGGGCATAGCCGCGATACGTTCAGCCGTTTCTTCCGTCTCGTTAAGCAGATCTGCCGAATCCACAACGCGCGAAACAAGCCCGCAAGCCAACGCTTCTTCGGCGGAAATATGACGACCTGTCAACAACAGATCCGCTGCTTTAGCCCGTCCGACGCGATTTGTCAGCAACGACACGCCGCCCAACTGCGGCAAAACGCCCAACGTAATTTCAGGGAAACCGAATCTGGCGCTTTCCGCCGCGATAACGATATCGCTCAACAGCACCAATTCCAAACCGCCGCCAAAAGCGTATCCCGCCACCGCAGCTATAATCGGTTTCGAACAGGAAGCGATCGCGTCCGCACTGCTGCCGTACAATTCGCCGTCCGCCGTATCCTGCACCGCAATAAATTCCGACATATCCGTTCCGGCGGCGAAAAAATCCTCCGTCCCTTTCAAGACAATGACGCGAATTGCTTTTTCCGCATCGAATGCGCGCACGGCTTGGGCCAACTCGTACAGCATTGCGGCACATACCGCGTTCATAGAGGCCGGACGGTTCAACGTAATCAAACCGACAGCCCCGCTGTTTTCAACCGTAATTGTTTCAAAATCCATATTTTAATCCTTTTCCCGTGTCATCAATTCAAAACGGACGGAAGCCGGCGTTCCGTCATCAACGGAAATCGTCAGCACTTCGCCTTCCCGCGTATAAGAAACGGAAGCGGCCTTTCCCTTTCCGGATACACGGCTCCACCCCAACTGCGGCAATGTTTTATTATAAAAATCCGTTATTTTTTGTTTGCTGATCGTATTGCTTTGCGCGTACGCTTCAATGATTCTGCCCGACGGTGTATCAAAAGAAACCGCAGTATCTTCAGCCTGTTTCAATCCGTCCATCAGCGGCAAATCTTCAAATCCGGACATAAAGGCGGCCTGCCCCGCGCTGCAGGAAGCGGAGAAAAGAAAAAGACCGGATAAAATCAACAAAAATTTTTTCATGTTTTCTGTTTATATCATTTTTTTTAATTTCTCACCAGAAAAATACTGTTTGTGACCAAAATATCCGCTATCATAAAAACTCTTTAATCTGAAAGGCTTTTCCGTGTTTTTACTTAGCAGCCCGTTGCATGCACACGCTCTTTGCGCTCTCAGCCGCCGTTTAGCCGAATTTCGGCTGCAGTCGGTTTTAAAGGGGCTGCCCCTGCAGCTTTTGACACAGCGATCAGGACGAAAGATCGTTTCCGATTTGCCCGAGGAACAGGAAAAACGCCTGACCTCTTTTCTGATGCATTACGGTTTGCCCGAACAAATTCTTGCCGTTTGTCTGGCTCTTTATCCTGATTTAGTCAAGAAAACACTTTCCGATGCATTCATCCGATCTTTGCGTTTTTTACCTGCCTTTCCTGATGAAATCCGCGTGGAAGACCAAAATCGGGCCACGGCTTTAATAAAACTTTTTTATGCTTTAATCCTGCACGAAAAAGCTTCCGTACAACCGGCCCGACATTTTGAGCGACAATTAAACGATGCACTGGATTTCAGATTGGAAGCCGCCGCCTTGGAACGTTTGAACGACGCTTTTTACGAAGACGAACATATTTATTTTGCTTTGCCCGATTGGAAACAAACAAACAAACAAAAACTGGCATTGGAAAAATTGCCGCCACTGTTTTCTTTGCGGGAATCACCGGATCGGAAAAAGACGGCAGAAAGTCTTGCGCGAACGATTACCGCTATGATTCTGCGCGACGGTCTGATCGTTTGCCCTTCCGGCGCGGCATGCCGCTGTGACGATCAAGGGCGATTATACTTTATCCGGGCCTGTCATCGCGTTTCATTGTCCGCTCAGGAACACAGAGCGATTTTCAGTTTTACGGAAGCGTTTCTTTCAAAAAAATATTCCACCGCGCTCAAGGTTTTAGAAACGTCAGACTGTTTTTGTCCTCCCGGCACGGAAACTTTCTTAAAAGAAACGGAACATGAAATAAAAACGCTTTCTCTGGCTCAACAAGCGAATCATTTGCTTGATTCTTTCCTGCAAAACGGTTCGCTCTTACCGTTTTTTATCCGTTTTATTGTGCATGTTCTGAAAGAAACAGAAGATTTATGCGCTTCTGAACTGCAAACAAAAGCCCCCTGGGATGCCGCGAAAGAAGAGCTTTCTCTGTTTTTAACCCTCAAAAAAAGACCGACCGTCACAAATACAGCGCAAGAATTCAGACGGGCTTTTTTATTTGAACCGCATCAAACAGAGCGATTGGAAATTCAGGGAAAGAAAATTCCCGCCTTTCAAAAAGATCCGCAAAGGTTGTCGGATATGCTTTTCAATCAGACTTTGGAACCCCGACACAAGCCGACTCCATGGCGGTTCCGGCATTTTATTTTGCCGCTTGTTATCGGCGTTTCGATTATTGCCTGGCTGCTTTTACAAAAATAACTGCTTAAAAAGCGGGTAAAGAAGCTCTCTGATCGGGGCTCATTGCCCGATAAACGGCGCGAACGTTGTCATAAGCTGAAGGAACGCCCATATGAGCCGCCTGTAAATAATAAGTGTATGACTTTTGCAGATCCTGCCGCAATCCCGTTCCCGTAGCGTACATCCATGCCAACAATTCAATCGCTTCGGCATTTTCACGTTCCGACTGGCGGCGGATTTCCGCCAAATCAAACGGAGAAACCCGACCTTTTTTCACAGAAACGACAATATCGCTCCATTGGCTTTCCGTTTCAAAATCGGCCGGTTTTTGCGTATGTTTTTCAAAATAAGCTTTCTTTTCCTGCCAAATCGCTTCCGGCTTTGAATCAACTTTTTTAAATGCCAACAACGGCCCTTCGGACGACGAACCTTTTACCTGTTCCGCGCCAAGCACGTTGCGATACATTTGATCAACGGTCAGACCGAAAGCAAACGCTTGAGAAGCTGAGGCTAAAGCAAACACTATTCCGAAAACAACTTTACGCAACACAGTCCCGTTCCTTACACGCAAGATTACGTTAATAAATTTATTGTATCGTTATAAAGCCATTCAAATTAAAAATCCATAAAAAAGAAAGTCTGAACTATGAAAAAAATACAGATTCCCGTGATTCGCAACACAGCCGCAGGAAATTTGCCGCTGCCTTCCTATGCCACCGCAAATTCTGCGGGAATGGATTTGTATGCGGCGATTGCCGGGTCTATGACCATAGCTCCGCGTTCCTGGGAAAAAATTCCGACGGGAATAAGTATGGCCATTCCTTTCGGTTTTGAAGCGCAGATCAGATCCCGCTCCGGATTGGCGCTGGCAGACGGCATAATCGTTTTAAATTCTCCGGGAACAATCGATTCCGACTATCGCGGTGAAATTTTCGTCGTATTGTATAATGCCAGCGAAAAGGTATTTCTGCTCAAACGCGGCATGAGAATTGCCCAAATGGTTATCACCCCCGTTTTTCAAGCCGAATGGCAGGAACTGACAAACTTAAACACAACCCAGAGAGGAACCGGCGGTTTCGGATCGACCGGCGTTTAAACATGCTGTTCTTTTTATTTTTATTGGCTTTTTTGACGGCCTCTCCCGCACAAGCGCAAACAGGCCTTCCTATTCCGCGATTCGTTTCTTTACGATCAAATCAAGTTAATCTGCGTACGGGGCCGGGGTTTCGTTATCCCGTCGAATGGGTGTATTTAAAAAGCGATTTGCCTGTTGAAATAACCGCAGAATTTGAAACATGGCGCAAAATCAAAGACTTCAACGGGCGGGAAGGATGGATTTATCAACCGATGTTGTCCGGCCGCCGCACGGTTCGCGTTACGCAAGACACGCTGCTTTTGCGCGCAGCCAATAAAGAAGCGCTTCCTTTAGCCAAAGTTGAAAACGGGGCTGTCGGTCGTTTAATGTCTTGTCCGAAAAATATTTCCCTGTGCAAAGTCGAATTCGGACATTTTCAAGGCTGGATTCCCAAAAACATACTTTGGGGCGTTTATCCGAACGAAGAGTTCGAATAAAAACTTGTCATAAAAAGCCTGTCCCTCAAACATAGTCGTTTGAAACAGATAAAAATCCTGCTAAGCTTGAATCAAAGCAAGAAGGTTCCCAATGGTTACAACAAATAAAAATGCCACAAATGAAATTATCCGGCGTTTCTATACGGAACAAACGTTAGAAGTAACCCCCAGCGACCTGAAACGGATTATTATTCCGGTTTTCGGATTCAGCGGCGCCAAGCTTTGCGAGTATACGGATTGGAACGGGGAAAATAAAACGGACGCCGGAATTACTTTTTTTAATCCGAAAGACAATTCTGTCCAGTTTTTAAAGCAGAAAGACGGCTGTTTAATTCTTTATGACGGTCCCGGCCGCCGGGAAAAAATTTCAAAATGTTTGAAAAAGAACCCGAACATTTTAGAAACGGCGGAAGGAATCCGGGATTTTATCAAATATATAAAAGAAAACGTCGTGACCGATTCCGGAAAAGCCGATTTATGGAATACGGATATGGAATTTGTTTCAAATTTAAAAGACGCCCCCAAACCGGAAAACATTAAATCCGGCAAAATAGTTGTGTTTGAAAAGAAACAGGTTCCCGCGAACGCTCTTTATGTCGCGGAAGGCCTTTCTTTCCAAGGTCCCGCCGCCTCCCCGCAAATCGCCGACAAAGGCGGCGCTTATGTTATTAAAGAAGTCGATAAAAAGAAACGGGCGCATTATCGCATGGTGCAAAAAGAAGAATTTAAAAAGGCATATAAAGTCACGCGGACGATCATGCCAAAACTGTTGTCAAAAAATAACGGTCGATGATTTTCGGAATGCTGTCGCGGCAGATCCCCACGCATTCGATACAGACAAAAAAAGAGACCCCCGCGTAAAACGCGGGGTTCTTCCTTGACGGGCATAGCCCTCATGCTACTGGCTACGCCTAAACGGCGTTTTGTTTGGTCCGGTGCGAGCAATTTGTTACTTACTACCCGTAAACGGGTCTGATATGTCCAGCGTCAGCTGATCTGATGCGGCATCTTCTTCCAATTGATGTTGAATATATTCGGTTATCTTCTTTGTATTTTTTCCGACCGTATCCACATAATACCCTTTGCACCAGAATTCTCTGCTCCGGTATTTGTATCTGATATTACTCCATTGTTCATAAATCAGCAGACTGCTTTTCCCTTTCAGAAAGCCCATAAATCCGGCGACACTTATCTTCGGCGGTATTTCGACCAACATATGTATATGATCCGGACACGCTTCCGCTTCCAGAACATTTACTCCTTTCCATTTACATAATTTTCTTAGCATTTTGCCTATTTCGTATCGCTTTTCCCCATAAAACACTTTGCGGCGATACTTCGGGGCAAATACCACATGATATTTACAATTCCATGTCGAATGTGATAGCGTATGCATATCTTTCATTATGATTACTCCTTTGACTTCAACGCTCGTTGGTTCACCAGACCTCCTGTATTGTAGAAAAGGAGTTTTTTCTGCGCATAGCTATAAGCTTTTCTGAACCACGCGCCTAGCGCGTGGTTTTCTAATTACAAAAAAAAGGAACCTTTCGGTTCCTTTTTTTATTTGTTTTATTCCCCTGTCAGCAGACGGGCGATAAATTCTTTTACCGTCGGCAAATACCCGTCCTTAAACAACGGATCGGTTGAAAAACGTGTCGCGTTGTCCCCGACAAAAATCAATTCGTCATCCGTCGATGCCCCGTGCGCAGCTTTATATAAAGTATCTGAAATACAAAAATACCGGGGATCCGGGGTTTTCCCCGTTGACAAATTTTCCGACGTTTGGCAAAAACCGGAAAACAAACAATGGGAAATACATCCCAAACAGTTCGCGCGGGCTTTTTGAATAGCGTTCTGATCTTTCGGAGTAATGAAAACGATCTGACCGTCGTTCGTGCGCTGCGGAATCGTGCGTCCGGCTCCGATATAGCCGTTTGCCCGTTCCTGATCGGCCGCCGTGATATAAACTTTGTTTACACCAACCGTCACCGGAATTTGAAAATCGCCCTCCGGTTCGTCTTTATAGGGCATTGCCGTTGCGGAACGGTCGAATAAATCCGTCAAAAAACGATTCTTAATCGCCGAAGACATAAACCCGGTCGGAGAAAACCGCTGCAAAGCGATTTCGCCTTTTTTCAAAGCCAATAATGCTTTCTGCCACGTCTTTGCGACAGGGCTTTCTTTGGTCAACAAAGCGCGCGTTCCGACCTGAAAAGCCGTCGGCCCCAATTCGGGATTATTGATAAAATCCTGAAATTCGCGTAAATACCAAACGCCGCCAGCAATAATAATCGGCGTGTTTTCCAAACCGACCGCCGACATAGACCGACGCAAATCGACCAGACGTTCATACGGATTTTGCGGCGCATTGGGATCGTCGCCGTTGGATAATCCGATATGACCGCCCGCTTTCCACGGGTCTTCAAAAACGACGCCCCCCAGAAAATCAGCGTAAGATTTGTAAGCGCGCGCCCACAAAGCTTTGAACGCCCGTCCCGACGAAACGATCGGATAGTAGAACGTTTTAAAAGAAGAAGCGATTTCCGCCAGCTTGTATGGCATTCCCGCGCCGCAAGTCACGCCGTCAATCAGTCCTTTGGCTCCGGCCAGAGCTTCAGTAATAATCTGCTGAGCTCCGCCTTGTTCCCAAAGAACATTGATATGAATACGCCCTTTGCCGCATGCGATTTCATGAGCGATTTTCGCCTGAGAAATAATTCCTTCAATCGAATGACGAATCTGTTCCTCAAAGCGTTCGCGGCGCGTTTTCGATTTTATTTCCATAGGGATAATATCCCCGTTTTCATCAACAACGTCCGGCAACACGCCGGAAATCGTTCCGACGGCATTTTCCGCCGCCCAGGCGCCCGCCGTTTTGCAGGTGCTGACGGCTACGCCCTTTCCTCCTTCAATCAGAGGCAGGACTTCGCGTCCGGAAATAAGCAATGATTTTAAAGCTTTCACGGCTAACGCTCCTTCTTAAAAAATTATTCCGCCTGTTCGGATTGTTCGGCAGGCTGTTCCTGGTTATCCAGGTCTTCGCCCGTTTCCTGATTGACGCGTTTCATGGACAATTTGACCTTGCCGCGATTGTCAATGGCAATACATTTGACTTTCACGCTGTCGCCTTCATTGACAACATCGGTGACTTTGCCCACGCGTTTCGGCGCCAGTTCGGAAATGTGAACCAAGCCGTCCTTTGCGCCCAAGAAATTAACGAACGCGCCAAATTCAACGACTTTCACGACTTTACCGTCGTAAATTTCGCCGACTTCCGGTTCGGAAACGATGCCTTTGATCCAATTTAACGCGGCTAATCCGGAAGCTTCAGAGAACGAAGCGATCTTGATCAAACCGGATTCGTCGATATCGATCTTACATCCCGTTGTTTCCGTGATTTCGCGAATCACTTTGCCGCCCGTGCCGATCACATCGCGGATTTTGTCTTTGTTGATCTGCAAGGTGGTAATACGCGGCGCGTTTTCGGAAACGGCGTCACGCGGCGCTTCGATCGCTTCTGCCATCTTGCCCAGAATGTGCAGGCGGCCTTCCTTGGCCTGTTTCAACGCGATTTCCATAATTTCCTTTGTAATGGACGTGATTTTGATGTCCATCTGCAAAGAAGTTACGCCGTCTTTCGTTCCGGCCACTTTAAAGTCCATATCACCCAAGTGGTCTTCATCACCCAAGATGTCGGTCAAAACGGCAAAGCGGCCGTCTTCTTCCTTAATCAGGCCCATAGCGATACCGGCAACCGGAGCTTTCATCGGAACGCCCGCGTCCATCAACGCCAGGCAGGAACCGCAAACCGTCGCCATGGAAGACGAACCGTTCGATTCCATAATTTCGGAAACAACGCGAATTGAATACGGGAATTCCTCTTTGGACGGCAGCATCGGATGAATCGCGCGCCACGCCAGTTTTCCATGACCGATTTCACGACGCCCCGGAGAACCGATGCGTCCCGTTTCACCGACGGAATACGGCGGGAAATTATAGTGCAGCATAAATGACTGATGATATTCGCCCGTCAAAGCGTCAACAATCTGTTCGTCCTGATCTGTTCCCAACGTCGCGACAACCAGCGCCTGCGTTTCGCCGCGGGTGAACAAAGCGGAACCGTGAGCGCGCGGCAATACGGCGACTTCGGCGGTAATCGGACGAACCGTCTTTGTATCGCGTCCGTCAATACGGATTCCTGTTTCCAAAATCGCATCGCGCACCGTGTGGTATTCCATTTCATGAAACACGCGCGCGACAACGGCGGCTTCGGCTTCATTTTCGGCAACGCTGATCTTCGCGGCTTCGCGAATGTCGGCAACAGCGTTCTGACGTTCCAGCTTGTCCGTGATCTTATAAGCTTCGCGCAGTTCATCGCCGTAAGCTTCCATAAATTTATCATAAACAATTTTGTATTCCGGAGCGGCTTGCGGCATCGGCCAAGGTTCTTTACCGGCTTCGGATTTCAATCCGTTGATCATATCAATGACGGCCTGCATTTTTTCATGACCGAACATCACGGCGCCCAACATCACGTCTTCGGGCAGTTCATGCGCTTCAGACTCAACCATCAGCACGCCCTGAGACGTACCGGCGACAACCAGATCCAACTCGGAAGAACCGCGTTCGGAAACCGTCGGATTCAAAACGTATTCGCCGTTTTTATAACCGATGCGCGCCGCGCCGATAGGTCCTAAGAACGGCAGACCTGACAACGCCAAAGCGGCGGAAGCGGAAATCATCGCAACGATGTCGGGATCGTTTTCCATATCGTGACTCAGCACCGTGCAGGTGACCTGCGTATCATTGCAATAGCCTTTTGCAAACAACGGACGGATCGGACGGTCGATCAGACGCGCCGCTAAAATTTCGTGTTCGGCCGGACGCCCTTCACGACGGAAAAATCCGCCCGGGATGCGGCCCGCCGCATAAGCCTTTTCCTGATAATTCACGGTCAGCGGCAAAAAATCTTCTTCCATTCCTTCGGGAACGGTTTTGGCAGCGCACACGGCGCAATGCACAACAGTTTCACCATACGTTACAATCACGGAAGCGTCCGCCTGACGGCCGATTTTTCCGGTTTCGATAGACAGCGGACGGCCGCCCCATTCAATTTCCCTGCGGAATTCTTTAAACATAGACATTCTTACTTACTTTCTTCTCCAACCTCTTTTTGACGATTCAAAAAGAGCCAACAAACAAATATTCCTTTTCTAATGAAGCCCCTCTTTTGACCTCAAAAGAAGGGCTTCACAGAAATCTCTATGCGCTTTAACGGCGCAGTCCCAAACGGGCTATCAAGCTTTCGTAACGGAAAGTATCTTTCCCTTTCAGGTAATCCAACAAACGGCGGCGTTGACCGACCATAATCAAAAGACCGCGGCGGGAATGGAAATCCTTGTCATGATCTTTTAAGTGTTCCGTCAGATTTTTAATGCGTTCGGACAAAATGGCAACCTGAACTTCCGGCGAACCGGTATCGCCTTCCTTAATCGCATATTCTTTGATCAATTCCTGTTTACGTTCTGCTGTAATCGACATCGTATTCTCCCATAATAGAGTTATCGGTTAATCAAACGCACGGGGCGGATCATTCCGTCCTGCACGCGGACCAAAGCGACCAAACGGTTTTCAAGCCTGGCCTGAAAAACATCGCCTGTCGGCACGGATTCAAAATCGCCCGCCGGCAGAAAGTTGCCGTTTGACAGCTTTGCGGCCTGTGCCTGTGTGAGAGCCAGTGCGGGGATGTCGTCCAGCACGGTTTCAACGGGCAAAAGCACTTCTGTCCAATAAGAACTATGCTCTAATGATTCAAGATATTCCAGTGAAAAAGCATTTCCGATAAAAAATTTTGCACATTTTAACCGGCGCAAAGACGTTACATGCCCCAAAGAATGCAGCTTTTCAGCTATATCCCGTGCCAAAGAGCGCACATACGTCCCTTTGCCGCAATCGACTTGAAAGCTGGCGTTTAAAGGGGTGAACGGTTCAATCAGACGCAAATCGTCAATCCGAATCCGCCGCGGCCGCAATTCAATCTCCTGTTTGGTGCGAGCCAGATCATACGCCCTCTGTCCGTTAATATGAATGGCGGAAAACTTCGGCGGAACCTGCTCGATTTCTCCGACAAAAGACGGCAAAATCTTTAAAACGGATTCTTTATCCGGCAAAACGTCCGTTTCGGCGATAACTTCTCCTTCCGCGTCATCCGTATCCGTCGCCTGTCCGAATCGAACGGTGAAAGCGTACGTCTTTTCCCCGTCCATAACATAAGGAATCGTTTTTGTCGCTTCCCCCAAAGCGATCGGCAGAACACCCGAAGCGGCGGGGTCAAGCGTTCCCGCATGTCCCGCTTTCTGCGCGTTGAACAGACGACGGACGATCGACACGGCTGCCGTTGATCCCAATCCGGCCGGCTTGTCCAGAACCACCCATCCGTTGACCGGATCTCCTTTGCGTTTTCGTCCCATATCTTTCCTTTACGGATTTTCCAAAATCAATCAAAAAGCGTATTTGATACTAAGCATTCCCGTATGATCAACATAGTGTTTTTTGAATCTTCCTTCATAAGAAACACTCAACTCCGTTTTTCCGTCCAGCCTATATGAAATGCCTGCGCCGGCTTCCAAACCGAAGCGTTTCATTTTTTCTTCCTGAGCAACATAAGACGAACCGTTTGCCAAAACAACCGTCCTGTCCGGATTGCCGCGCCGCAAATCGTATGTCAGCGCCGCTTTTCCATGCGCAGTCAGCATTCCTGTTTCCAAGCGGAACTCTTTCGCTGTTTTCACCCCCGCAACAGCAGTCCACGTTTGCAAATTTTTGTCGGCCGTTCTTGCGCCCAAAGCATTTGTATATGCTTTTTCGCGAACATTGATATAGCGCAGTCCGGCTTCCGGCGTAAAATCTTTCAATACATATCCGGACATCATCTGAACGGCGAACGCATCCGTCTTAAAATCGCTTTTCAGCCCGAGCATTTTTGTTTTCTCGTCATACGCCGAACGACCGTAACTTAACACACCGTTGACAAAGAAAGCGTCCGGAGCGTATTCGCCGTAAACGAAGCCCGTATGCGTATCGACGCTTGTTTTGCTCCGCCCCGTTTTAATATCCGTAGAGGAAAACGCGTAACCGATTCCCGCTTTGTAAGAATCGTTGATATTGTATTCAAAACCCGCCGCAAAACCTGCCGTATCGGATTTAAAGCCGTTTGTCCCGTTTAATTCCGCCGCATTCAACATTCCCTGCGCCCAAACGGAAGAAGCGCCGACCGTGTAATCCCCGCCGGAACGCCCCGTTCCGGATACAGCCGCCGCAGAACCGTTCAAACGGTTTGCGACAACGGACATCACCGCCACAGCATTCGACTGCGCCGTTTGAACAACGGCCGGAGAAGCTTCTTCCCCCACCTCACGGAAAGCCTGTAACATCTGCGCATAGTTCCGTTCCGCCACGGCTGTTTCAAGTCTGCCGTTCACGATATCAACAGCGCCTTGATATCCGGCGGGCAAAAGCTCCGTTACATCGTCAGCCATAACCGAAACAGCGTTCGTTTCATTCGGCGTCAAAGAATATCCCGCTTCTATCAAATCCTGATACGCAATCAAGGCTACGGAACTGATTCGCATAACATACAAATCTCCGCCCGTCCACGAAGAAACGTCAAAATGCGTCATAGAAGCGGCTTGAGATTTTTCAAACGGCGTCTTTGAAACGGCGTACCGGCCCGTGTTGTTTAAAATTAAAGAATATCCGGTATCCGTTGATGTCAAAATATAATGCTGAACAGCTTTGCGAGACACGCGGGACATATCCGGTGCAACCGTTACATTATTCGCGGAGGCCGCCGTAATCAACGCAGAAGATTCCGCCGTTTCTTTCAACGTTAAAGAAACGGTTCCGCCCGTTACGGTATTGACGGATAAAACGTTTTCACCGATATCAAGCGTTCCGTTCGTCAAATCGATCTGCGCGCCGCTTAAATCAGCCCCCGCTCCAAAAAGAACTGTGCCGGCAACGGAAACGGAGCCGGACAAAGCGTTTGAAAGCGTTCCTCCGGTAACAGAAACAGTTCCGTTATTCGTCAGGTTCGCGCCGATGTTGCTTGCCCCGATTGTCAATGTATTGCCGAAAGTAATCGTCGCATTTTCCATTAAAACGTTGGAAGTTACATCTCCGGCGATTTCAATCTTTCCCGTGCCGGAAACAGATGCGCCCAACGTCCCGCCCGATAAAGCGAGCGTCCCGTTGTTCGTCAGATTTGCGCCAATATTGTTTGCCGATATCGTCAACGTTTTGCCGCTGTTGATCGTCGTCTTCGACAAGGCGACGTTTGACGTAACGTCTCCGTTAATCTGAACCGTTCCGCTTCCCGATAAAGCTTTGCTTAACGCTCCGTCCGTCAAAACAAGCGTTCCGTTGTTCACCAATCCCGCGCCGACGTTCCCCGCGCCGATCGTCAACTGTTTTTCGCTGTTGATTGTCGTATTCAACAATAAAACGTTTGACGTTACGGTTCCGTCGATATGAATCGTTCCTGAAACGGCTTTGGTCAACGTTCCGTCCGTTAAAGCAAGCGTCCCGTTATTTATCAGTCCGGTTCCGATATTTGCGGCTCCGACAGTTAATTTATTTCCCGCAGAAATCGTTACGTTATCCAAAGAAACATTCGATGCGACATTGCCGTTAATCTGAACGGCCCCGCCCGATACGCTTTTTGTCAGCGTTCCGCCTGTTAAAGCAAGCGTTCCGCCGTTTGTAACCGCCCCGCCGATTTTATCCGCGTTTGCCGTCAGCGTTTTATCGCCGTTAATCGTAATCGCCTGATTGATCGTCGCATCTGTCGTCAAATTTGCGTCGATAAACGTCCTGCCCGTTCCGCCGATGATTTGCCCGTTTGTCGCGCCGGTCAGCGTCAGATTTCCGTTGTTTGTCAACGTTCCCGCGCCGCTCATCGCGCCGACGGCGTTGTTTCCCGTCAGAGTAACCGTACCCGCGTTAGCCAATCCGCCTAAAGAGTTTCCGCCGCTTAATGTCAAAATGCCGGAAGTTACGGACACGGCATTTCCGATCGTAACGTTTGAAAGTTCCGCCGCTCCGCCCGAAACGGTCAGGACGGAACCGTCCGCGGCAGTGTTGCCACTAAAAACGATATTTTGCAAATTCAGCGTTGCGCCGCTTGCGACCGAAAATCCCGTATGGCCGTCCATATTGATCGTCGCCGCGCTTGAATCCGATTTAGCCCCGTTGATCGTGAACGTTCCTGCGGCCGTTGTCCCCAAATCCGCCATTACGGTATAGTTTGCGGCAGACGTGCTGTTAGTCAGCGTTCGGGTGGCGCTGTCCATCGTGTTCAGCAAAGCCAACGTATCCCCCAAGGAAACCGTTTCTCCCTGCGTTTCAGCTCCGTTGGTAACGGTGAAGACAAGCTTTTTATTATCCTGAACCGTTAATGTCCTTGACGTATCAATCGTGTATTTTGTTTTGGTGAATGCCGTTTCCCAGTTTGCGGCCGCAGTCAGATTATTGCGCCATTCAACCGTACTTCCGCCCGAATTGTAGGCGGAACTGACATCCGAAGACAAAGCCAGCACCGCCCCCGATGCATCGCCGTTCAACACGGTCAGAGTAAAACTCCGTTCGTCAGAAAGAAAATTCAAATCACTGATTGTGATCGTTCCCGTAAAATAAGTCGCTGTCAAATGATCGATGGTGCCGGCGACCGCGTTCACGTCCAACTTGATGGAAGAGCCTGCTCCGCCCGTCATCGTTCCGACGGTAATCGAATCAATAGCCGAATTTTTCATATCCAAAACGGACGAATCCGACGTGTTCAGGTTGCCGCTGATCGTTCCCGTTCCGCTTAAAGCCACCGTTCCGCCCAACGATACATTGCCCGTGATCGTCCCGTTCAAAGTCAGGTTGGAATCCGTCAAAGAAACGATATTTTCTTTTGATTGAATCGTCAGAGTCGAACCGCTGTTGACTTGCAGGGATGATCCTCCGGTCAACGAAACATTCCCGCCCGTTCCCGTATATGTTTCAAAAGAGTTTGCACCCGTTGTGATAATGGTTGACCCGCTGATTGAAATATTCCCTTTTTCCAGTTCATAGGATTGCGTTCTGTTGACGATGGCGGATGTGCCGTTCAGCGTCAGAGTCGAATTTGTAATGGAAACGGACGCTATCCATTTGCTTCCCGTTTTCATATCAGAGTTAAATTCAGCATACGCTCCGGATTCACTGGCCGGATAATATAAAGCGGTTCCGATACTGTTTATATCCGCTGATGATCCGTTTCCCCACGTCGTCTGCAAATATTCTGCACAAGTGATCCCTCCGCCATAAGACACCTGCAACGCTTCTTTTATGCCTGCCGGCAAAGCGTCATAGTTTTTGGCGCCGTCATTCATTGCCGATAAAACGGTTTTTATACGATCTCTGGAATCTTTCATTTCTGTTTCCGTCAACAGCGTATTAAATTCGATTTCCGAATACTTTCCCGTTGATTGCGTCCACGACAAATTCCCGCTACCGACATGTGAATTGTTGTTTAATGTCGCCGTAACGCCGCTAATCGTCGCATTCCCCATTAAATCCGAAGCAGCGGCGTAATACGTTCCTATGGAAGTGTCGCTGTCATAAATCTTCAAAGGAACGCCAAAAGAGCCGAGATAACGATTCCCCACACTGTCAGTCACGTCTATTGAAGCCGCGCCCGCCGCGGAACACAACATCAGATTGATCAAAGCGCATTTCAGCAGAACAGACCTGTAACGCGCGGTCAGTTCTTTCAATGTCGTTCGGGGCTGTTTCATTTTCCTGCCTTTAAAATCCGAAGAGGCGGCGTTTACCGCCGCCTCTTCATTTTTTTACTCCTCCGCGGAAGCGGTTTTAATCGAAGCAAAAGCCGCCTGCCGGTTTTTCTTTGTCGGCCATTCGTCAGGCTTTAAGAGCGGAACATTCAGTTTCACGCCTACCAGATAAACGAATTTCGCACCCGACTGGTCTTTGACGGTCAAAGGCACATACAGCCTGTTCGTCTGCGCGTCGACAAATCCTCCGTCCTTCAGATAAATTCTGAATACGGACCAGAAATCGCCCAGACGGATTTGGGCTTCCGGCGTTTTATCTGCCGAGGATTTATAAAAGCGCAATGTAATCGAGTTTGCGGCGCGGCCTTGTCCGATCATCGTTTCCTTTTCGGAAGAAGTGCCGAACCGCTTTGCCGTTTTCGCAGCGTCCGTTTTCACTTCCACATACCGGAAACGGTTGACGGCGGAAATTTCTTTGCCCGACAGCATTCCCGTCTGTGTTTCCATCGGCGCCTGATACAACGTCCAAACCAGCGGCGTTTTTTCATTCGTCAGCGCGGACGCGATTTTCAGCACGTTTGCCGCCCAATCCGAAGAGTCCTGATCGGGGAACAGCGACAGCTGTTTGTCAAACAGCGCCGGTTCCTGATTTTTGGCATCTTCGGCCGGTTTTTCCGCCACTACGTTTTTCAGCAGCGAGACAAGTTTCCGCATCTGATCCGGCGTCAGCGTCCGTCCCGTGTTGCAGTTGCGGCACAACGGGAAGGCGCTCATATCGTCAAGAAGGGTGTAACGCTTTTTCTTTTTAGCCTCGCCGGACTTGCCGCCCTCTTCTTCAGCGTCTGCCAAAGTTTTTTTCAAAGCGTTTTCGTTTTCCCGTTTCAACAACGCCACGCCATTGGCCGTATAATTGTCCCACCACGCAACCTGACCGCGTTCTCCGTCCGTTTTCAACCGGAACAGAGTGGTTTTCAATTCCTTGTCCGTCAAAGAAATCAGCCGTTTCCACGCTTCTTCCGCGCTATCGGGCATTTCGGCCCAAGAATTCATCATTTTCTGGGCGACATCCGTATATAGCGGCGTCAGCATACTGATTCTGTCGCTCAAAAGGGCGATATATTTCGATTTGGCTTTTTTCAATTCTTCGGAAATGGCCGTATCGTCAATACTTTTCAGCACTTCCAGACTTTGCGCGTAAACGGACTGCAACAGCGAATTGATTTTAAACGCCTTCATCTTTCCCGATTGTTTCCTGAACGCTTCCCAGGAAGCCGCTTCCTTGTAAACGCGATCCGGATACGTTCCCCAGTATTCAATAAAACTTCCCAGATAAGCGTCAAACACCGCGAGCTTTTCCTCATAGTGTTCGCAATCGTTCAGAAAAGCCGTCGAAACGTCTTTTTTATTTTTCAAAAACGATCCGGCGACGACAAAAACGTTTTCCACCATCTGTTTGACCGTTTTCGGGCTGAAGCGGAGGTCATAGGAAAAATCGCCGAACGTTTCCTGCGCCAGTTCGGTCGAAAAATCGAACAGCTTTTCCTGAAGCGCATTCGCGGAGACATAAGCTTCCATCTCCGTTTTATCCGCCGGCAGCCGCTCTATTTCGTTATGCAAAACGGCGTACCTGTCTGCCTGCGCCTGCAACAGCATCATTTTTCTGATGCCTGCCGCCGCCTGGGCTATTTGGTCGTTTCCGGCGAACGGTTTGACGACCGCATCGTAACGATCCAGATTTTCCTTGATCGTCTGTTGCGTTTTCATCCAGTTCGTTTTGAAATCGTTTTTCTCGATTTCCTCCTGACTCAAAGACTTCAATTTCAGCGCTTCGGTATAAAAGCCGTTCAAAATATCGTACAAATATCCGGAAGCCCCTTGTTTTTCTATCAACTGCCAATGATACAGAGGCACGTTTTGCAGTTCGTCGATATTTTTATGCAAGTCGCTGAGTTCCGCCGACAACGCCTGCAACGAGCTTTTTTCAATGCTTCTGATCGTTTTGCGCCATTCGTAAGGATCCCAGTTCGCCGTCATAAACTGACCGGCGCGTTCATCCGCGAAATCAAAGTCGTTCCGCAACATTCCTTCATACTGACGGCTGTAATAACGCAACATCAGCGACACGGGAACATTCCCGTATAGGAATGATTGATCCTTCAGCTTGACGTCTTTCTTTTCGGCGGTATCCTTCCCGACCAGATGGGCCGGCATGGATTCCCGAACCTGAGCCAGCAGAAGGTTCATCTGTTCCATATCTTCATTTTGTTGCTTTAACAAAGCCTTCCATTGATCCAAAGCGGCCTTCAATTTGTGGCTGTCTAAAATACGGCCGGACTGTTTCATCAAATCCGCCATTTCCTCATCCCGTTGTTTGATTCGGGCGGACAACCGGATGACTTTTCTGATTTTCGCATAGACGGATCCCGGATAGGCGTTCAGTTTTTTCCACGCTTCCACGATGGCTTTCAGACCGGTTTCCTGCGCTTCGATGAAATCTTCGGAATGGATGTACAACGGATCCATCGTATTCGTGTATTTTTTATCGTAACGCGGTAAAAAGGACGTTACCAAATTGCTCATATCGTTCGAAAGGCTGGGCAAAAGATAAGCCAGCATCGTTTTCAAATTGAACTGTCCGGACATCATGACGGAAGCGTAGTTTTCATCTTTCACCATATTCAGCACAGTAAAAGAATCTATGGCATCGCGTTTGATTTGAGTCAGCTCGGAATCCGTTCCCGAAGCGGTCAGTTTGTCGCCGACGGCGTGAATGACCGGTGTCCGGACCATTATCCCGACCATCTGGTTAAAGATGAACGCTTTGTCCGCATAGCCCATGTTCTTTTCGCCGAACACGGCCAAAGATGCCGTCTGGAAACCGAACGGAGCCTCGTTCGGCGTTTCCCTGTCGGCAAACAATTCAAAAAAGTACTGCAAGCGGGAAACACTTTCATTCACGATCGGATCGGAATTCAATTCGTATTTTCCGTCCTCATCCCTTTTGATCAACGGCGAAGCGAAAACATTCCCCCTGCCCAGCATTTCGGCCAGAACCGTATAGAACTCCGACTGCGTGGACAGAGCTTCGTTCAGCTCCTCCCGTTGGAAATACGCCGCGGAAAGCCAGATGGATCCGACGACGGTCATTGCCAGACACAGCAGATATTTCGGAATATTCCTCTTGATTTTCTCCCGAACGGTGAAAAACGCGTTCCCCGAATGGCAGAAAACGAATTTATTCAGCATATCCCTGATGAAAAACGGACGGGAACGGGGATTGGGTTCGCGCGGGATGGGCGCTTCGTCAACTTTTTTATCGCACAACCGCGCAAACGACGGGCTGAGCGTCACATCTCCATCCTTGGCGGACGTAAAGAACACGCCTTCCAAAGTAACGTTGTCCGCGCCGTGGAAATTTCCTTCGCCGAACAGCGCCCGCAGGTAAACGGACAAATTTTTGTAAAGCTCGTTGAAGTTTTCTGGAAACAGATAAATTTTTCCGGTAACTTCCATTCTGTTTGACAACGTCGACAGCTTTGTCGCCACGTTTCTGGACAGCATGCTTTTTTCACAGCCGGCATGCAGTCGGGCGATCAAATCTTCCCAGAACTGTTTAAAAGCTTCCTCTTTGTAAAGACCGTTTTCGTTGACCCAGCCGAAAATCTGCGAACGCAGTTCTTCATTGATGCCCATGACGTATTCGTCGAAACCGTTGATCATATCGGTCTTGGTGATGACGACATAACACGGCAGGTTCATTCCCACGGTATGCAGAAGCTGTCCGATTTCAGTCGTGATCAAAACGGCTTTTTGCTGGGTCAGCGTTTCATCGTCCGCCAGCAAAGCGTCCGCCGGAATGGTGATGATAATGCCGTCCAAAGGCCGTTTGAACCGCTTGCGTCGCAACAGACGGCAAATATAGCTCCATTCCGCGCTGCTGCCGTTCAGCCAACGGTCGAAGAACACTTTACCGTTGACATCGCACACGACCGCTTTCGCGCCCAACCACAAACGCAGGGGAATCTCTTTCTTTTCATCTTCTCCGATTGCCTCTTCTTCAGCAGAGGTGATCATTTCCAGTTCGCTGTTGCGCAACAGGGACGATTTGCCCGAAAACGGTTCGCCCAACAAAGCGAACCATGGCAGTTCATACCGTTTCCGGTTATGCGCGACGAGCATTTGCACGCCTTGTTTGAATGCGTTGTTGATCGTGATGATCTGACCGGACAAGGCCTGTTTCGCTTTTTGATGTTCCGTTCCGCCGCGCACCAACTGCGCCAGATGGTGCCAGATCATCAAATCTTTTTTGATTTCGGTCGTTTCCTTGACTTTCAGACGCTTGCGCCGGAATTTACGGTACAGAGGCAAAATCAGAAAAAAGATAACGGCCAGAACGACCAGAATACCGATAACCCAGTACAGCCATGTCGGTACTGCGGATACGGCCGAAGCGTCCACCGAAGGAAGAGAGCCATTCATCATATCATTCATTTTCCGTTACTCCGCTTTTGCCTTTATCCTTTTCTGTCGAAACCGTCCGCTCCGTCGCTCCGGCGGATGCCCGAACCTTTTTCGGAATGGAATTTTCGACGGCGGCAGTCAAAGCGTGCCTGAAATCTTCCGTCGCGTTCCAGAACACCGATACATTGATGATGTAAGCGACCGTCATAAAAATCGCGCACAGCGTCAAAACGAATTTGACGGATTTAAAGAAACCGACTTTCTTTTCGACCGATTTTCCGTGTTTTTCGGTATCGATCGGCGTCAACATTTCGTTCGACACATCGAATTTCGATTGCGAAAAGCGCGAAGCGCAGACTTTCATACGGCGCTCCACATAAGCCGGATCGTCGCTGTAGATCCCATCGAAGCCCAATCCCATCATCGTATAGAAAACTTCCAGACTGTCCGAAGAATCCGGATCGTCCAAAGCGTCCGACAGCAAATCGAAAAACTTTTCGTCGCCGGACAGTTCGTTATATTTGCGCGCCATTTCGCGCCATTCTCCGGCAAACGGGAATCCGCCTTCCTTGACCATATAGTCGACGAAAAACACCAACGGCTTTTCCATACGGGCGAATTCGCGTTCCAAAGCCGGCGTTTTGGAAGCGTTTTCCTTGGCTTCCGCCATCAAAGCGTTGATGCGGCGCTGGAAAACGTCTTTATCGGGCTGATTGCCCGCGTGAATATATTGCCAGTAATCGCAAACACATGTCAAAACGGGACGGCATATTTTTTCTAAATTGTTCATCTTCCGCCCTCCTTAATTTCCGTTGACGACCGTAACGAACAACGAAACGTTCAAATCGGGGAACAAATTCTGCGCATAGTCAATCAGAATGCCTTTTTCCGTCTGAATGTCCCGCCATGTTGCCGGCGTTTCCGACACCTGCAATTTGAACCACAGCGTATCGTTCAAGGTCGGCAGGAATCGCGGCGGATATCGCATTTCCGTCAGCTTGACACCGCGGGCGCGCATCATCTTGGCGGCCGGATTAATCAGCTTGAACGTATCGCCTTTTTCCAACGCGGAAATGATTTGACGTTCTTCGGCGGCGCACTGCACGGCCAGATAGTATTCCTTGGCCTTGACAATGCTGTCCGTCGTCAAAGCGGCGTACAGATAATCGCCGTCCGGCTTGAATTCCAAACGAAGGTATCTCGCGCCGCCTTCGGCCATAATCATGGAATAAATATCGTTGATGATGTCATTGAACTGGCGGGCGCAGTCCGAATGATCATACATTCCGATTTCGCCGATTTCGTTCATCGGGTGCAAACTTCTCAATTCCGCCAGAAACGACCGCAGTTCCATATACAAATCGAACGGCGTCAGGTTTTTCGTCGCCAACAGGCAGGACAGCCTGTTTTCGTACAGGTTCAACACGCGCAGCTGCATCATATTATAGGCGTTGATTCCCGAAAAAGCTTCGGGTTTGAACTGGGCGACCGTCAAATCGTTCAACAACTTGTCCCGACAACGCGCCGTTTTATACAAAACGTCCGAAGCCATTTTGCTCAAAGCGCAGTCCGGCGTTATCACCATAAAGGGCGGAATGAATTTTTCATCGACGCTCAGTTCTTTTTCCGCTCCCTGATTGGATACGGCCGTCAACTTCAGAACCGGCAGGATCTGCATATCCGTCTGATCGTCGAATTGCGTGATCAACCGCGCGTTCATCCGTCTGGTAACGACGGAAATTTCGTTGTCGCCCGTATTTTCGTCGCGCAGGGTGCGCTCCGCCGTCGAAAACAAACGTTTTGAAACGGAAGACCCGCTTTCGGACTGGTTAGCGTCGTAATCCGACCAAAGCGGTATGGCCAGATAGACCGTAATGTCTTCGGGGTGTTCCTTCAACGTGGCGGACAGATCCAGCGGAGCCAAAACAACGTTCCCCGGCATACTGATTTCGGTCCCATCCGGCATAACGGCGGAAAAATGTTTAATGATCACGCGCAAAGAAGACAAAGCGTCCACATCGACTTCGAAATCGATCAGACCGTACGGGAACGGCATATAAGTCATTCTGTTTTTGCGACCATATTTATAAATCGAACGCTGCAAATACTGCAAATGATGCGGCTGTAAGAACAAACCGTCCGTCCAATGCAAAATCTCGTCAAAGCGCATCGTTATTGTCCTTTGTTTTCAGAAGTTGATTTTTTTGCGGCGGCTTTGTTTTTTTCGGCCGCTTTTTTTCTGGCGGCATTTCTTTTCTGTGCCATTTTTTTATCTTCGGCTTTCTTTTTATCCGCCTCTCTTTTTAAAGCGGCTTTCTTTTCTTTTGTCGCTTCCTTTTCAGCGGCCCTTTTTTCTTTCATTTCTCTTTTTTTGGCTTCCCGTTCCCGTTTAGCGGCTTTTTCCTCTTCTTTCTTTCTTATCTTTTCGGTTTCCCTTCTTTTTTGTTCGGGATCGGTCGGTTCGTTTTTGATTCTGACGATGCTGCCGGGTTTAGCTTCCACATAAAGTTCTTTATGATGCATAAAGCCGCTTGACATATCCATAATCAGGACTCGGGCGTCCTTGCCTTTTTCGCCTTCGGCCGCCGCGCGCGGCATATTGACGATGACGGCGATCTTTTCGGGCTTTTTATCCAGCCACTTGTTCCAGTTGTACACGTTGTACTTCATCGTTTGCGGCTTTGTCTGTTCCGCGGAAAATGTCATCGTGTACGGCGACAAACTGTCGCGTTTGGCGTTTCCGACGGCAAAATAGCCGTCGACATCCGTTTTTTTCAGGTCTTCGGCCTCTTCCTCCGTTACGGCGGCGATATCGATTTCGATACTGGGATAAATCGAATAAAAGTCTTTGATGTTTTCCGACAAACCCGCCTTTACCGTCATACGGGTTGCGCATCCGGACGACAACAGGCAAAAGGCGGTAAAAAAGACGGTCTTTGCGATTCTATTCATCATTTTTTCCTTTATTCCGGTTTCCAACGTTTATACACGACGGAGGTCGATTTCGTTTCGGCCGGCGTTATTTTACTCGTATCGGCATTTTTTTCAATTGTTTTAGTTGATTCGGAAGATTCGGCGTCGTGCGGCGCTTCGCCTGCGATAACGCTTTCCTCCCAGTTGTTTTCGCCGGTCATCACTTCAACGCCCAGATTGAAGTAATGTTCATAGCGCTCTTTCAGCTTGCGCGTACCGCCTTTGTGCAAAGCGCACATCAACAGCACCTGACTGATGCCGTTTGCCGCCAAGCCCGCCGGAGTCGGAACGACCTGCTCACCTTCGGGCATCAGGTTGCCGCCCGCCCAGAATGCGCAGAAAGAAAGCAGTCCCGCCGGCGTGTCCGGACATTCGTTGCCGATGTCCAAAGCCTTTTTCGCGTTGACTTCGTCGGGGGAAACAATCCAGCGGTACACCGCCTGCAACGCGTCGTCGCGCACTTTCTTTTCGTGTGCGGGAACCTTCGGCGGAATGACCGCGTGAATCGTGTCCAACGTTTCCTGACGCACCTGCATCAATTTGGATTTGATTTCGTCCGCCGCTTTGAAAATCGGGGAATCGCGGTCAATTGGATTTTGATCCTGCGGCAACTTTTCCGTCAATAAATCCAACACCTTCAACGGATGAATGCCGTGGACTGTTTCAAACTCCTTATAGACGATTTCCATTCCGTCTTCGACCAACTTGAGCATTTCGGGATCGACCATTGCCCGCATTTGTTGATATTCCGACTGCATTTCTGCTATTTTAGCCTCCATATTCGCGACCTGCGCGGGATCGGGTTCGGGCGGTTCGACTTTGGCGAAGTCGGGAACGGTCGGTTCAAAAGAGGTCGCAATGGAATCGATATCGCGGTCTTCAGCTGGAACGATTTCCAATTCTTCGTTCAAAGACAGCAGGCATTGATACGCCCACCATACCGCCGCACGGCGGTGCGCTATATACGCCAACAATTCGCACGCGCATTTCCAACGCCCCGCGTCCGCAAAGTTCCAAACGATTTCCTCCGCATCCGTTTTGCCGTCAAAGAACGACTGAATATCCGGACGGATTTTATACCCTTCGATTTTGCACACATCGTCCAAAGATTTGTGTCTTAACAGGACAAAGTGCCTGTTCATCCATTCTAATTTATCAGACATATTCTTTTATCCCTTAGGTTATTTTCAACGCTTTGGCTTCGATATCGGACGCGCCCGCCTTCGTGCGCAAGGCCTGCGCGCCGGATTCCGCCGCTGTCGCTTCACCGGCCGAAGCTTTCGCTTCGGTTTCGGCGGCCGTGATACTGCCGTCCTGCGCCGATACGCCGTCTTTGGACAATTTGCCTTCCGTTTCGCTTGCCGCCGCTTCGGATTTACTGACAGCTGTTTCAGCCTCCGTCGGTTTCAAGTTTTTATCACCGGTCACGTCGCTTTCTTTAATGTTCGTAACGACCAACTTGGAAATCACCGCCATAGCCATTCCCACGGCGACCGATACGGCGACCGACGTAATCAAAGGCCGAACGATATCCTGAATGCCTTTTTGCGTTTCCGCGTCTATGGTCAGACCGGCTCTTGCCGCGACTTTTGAAGATGATTCCTGAATTTCTTCATTTGCACCCATTATAAAGCCTCCAATTCCTTGCGTATTTCCTCGTTGACGGAAGACGAGTGTTTATATCCGAACAACGCACCGGTACCTCCGCCGGCGAGAACAGCCACCGCGCCGACACTTTCCAAAACGATTTTCCACCAATCCTGTCCTTTAAAAGCGGTCCAGACGGACGAAAGTTTCGTTACGTCCAACCCTGCGGTCGGCGAATTGGCTCTCACATCCGTAATCGATGTCAGACACGTTTTATTCGCGCTGATATCCAGATCGCCCTTGAAGCTCATCAGAATGGACCCCGCGTGCAACCAGTTTTGATGCGCGGTATTGAATTTAATGAACTGCACCAACATCAAACCGTATTCCACGACCGCCGTTGCCATATTCAATCCCGAACGACCGCCGTTACTCTTATCCGTTTTTGACAGAATAAGTTTGTCCAGCATCATATTCACCAAACCGACAGCGGTGATAATGAAGTCCATTATGACAATCATATCACCAGCGGCATCCTCAATATCCGGCATCGAATTAAATCCCCAGTTCGCACCGACAACCGTTCCGGCCACCCCCGCGCCGAGTGAAAAATACGAAGGAATACTGTTTTTTATCGCACCGGCCTGTGTCCCGTGTCCGTTTTCCTGCGCAAGCCCCACCGACATCGAAGCAACGTTTGTCGCAAAGGAGGCGGACGCCGAAACGCCTTTGATGACATACGCCACTTTGCACATCGTTCTTAATCTTATATCGGCGGCGGTAATACGCAAAACGCCGCCCAGACTCATGATGCTTCCGCCGAACGATTCGCCGAGTGAAAATCTGTACGCCGCATCAATGCCGACTTTCGTTCCGAACATTTTCAATCCGTCACGAGCGGAAACGGTTATCGACGAATCCCATGCGTTCACGGAAGAAACGGACGTTTTCCGCGAAATCAGAGAAATCCCCGTTGCATCCAAACGGATGATCGAAGGCCCCGCGATGATTTCAATCGTGTCTTCCGCTTTCAGGACGATGCGTTTTTTAGCGCGCATCTGAATGTCGCCCGAAAAGAAAGAGGGTTCCTGATCCGCCGTATCCGAAGGCAAAATAGGAAACGCGGTCAAATCAAGACCGGTTTTGTCATCGGATTTCAAATTCTTTTTTTGTTTGGCTTTTCTGTCTTCCAGATCCTTGTTGTAACCCGCAAAGAAACCGATACGTTTTGCCGCCACTTCGTTGTAATTCTGCGCGCGCGTTTCGATGTCGCCCGTGGAAGACAATTTGATTTTATCCACAATCGGCAATTTCGTGTCCTCGTCCGTTTTGGAATTGGATTTTCCCTCCTTTTCTTTCCATTCGGTCGTTTCGGAATAAAACCCGATTTCCGAATATCCGTCCTCCGACGTGTTATCGCCTGTCTTTTTATAGCGCATCACCTGCGCTTCCTTGTCGAAGACCTCCGTCTTTTCCTTATCGCCTTCTTTCGGGGAAAACGGAGTTTCCGCCGCGGGCAGGTATCCCATCAAATAATGCACCGTCCCTTGAACAGCGACCAATACTTTTTCACCAACTCGCGGAAAACGGTACATTCCGTTCAGCTCGCCGCCCAACGGCATCATGATTTTGACTTTCGCCGCCATCTGATCCGTCGCAGGCGTCAAGGCGGGCTCGTTCACCCGTTTGATCGCGTAAAAGGAATACATATCTTCGCTTTGGATCATCCGCCCCAACAGGCTGGTGCCATCTGAAGTTTCAGTTTTTCCTTCGGCATTCGTAACGACCATTTCCTGTAATATCATTTTTCATCCTCCGTTTCCGGTTTCCAACGTTTATAAACGACAGGAGCGGGGTTCCGCTCGTTTGCCGTTGTATTCGGCGCTTCATCCTTTTTTTCGACCGATTGAACAGGCGTGAACGAACGGCTTTCGACAGGAGCTACCGCTTCGCCGTATTCCCTGTTGATCCGTTTTTTGTTATCGGCATCCGCCATTCCCCATCCGTTATCTTTTTTAACTATGGTTTTCTCCCAGTTATTCTGTCCTGTCAACACTTCAACGCCCAGATTGAAGTAATGTTCGTAGCGTTCTTTCAGCTTGCGCGTGCCGCCTTTGTGCAAAGCGCACATCAGCAACACCTGGCACAAACCGTTTGCCGCCAATCCCGCGGGCGGCGCAATAACCTGTTCCGTTTCGGGCATCAAATCTCCGCCCGCCCAGAATGCGGTCAGGGAAAGCAAACCTGCCGGCGTATCCGAACATTCGTTGCCGATGTCCAACGCTTTCTTGGAATTGACTCCGTCAGGCGCGACGACCCAACGATAGACTGCCTGCATCGCGTTGTCCCGCACTTTCTTTGCGTGCGCCGGCACTTTCGGCGGAATGACCGCGTGAATTGTGTCCAACGTTTCCTTACGCACCGTCTGCAGCTGCGCTTTAATATCATCCGCCGCCTTGAAAATCGGAGAATCGGGATCGACAGCCATCGGGGCCTTTTCTTTTTCCACAGCCTTTTTCACCAATTCAAGAGGCGTCATCCCGAATTTTTCCTTGAACAAATTGAACGCGTGATCCAACGCTTCTTCAAATTCGCTTAAAACGGCGGGATTCGCCAATTCGCGCAGAGAGGCGACTTCCTTTTGCATCTTTTCCAAAGCGGCTTTAGCCTCCTGAACCTGTTCGGGGCTCGGTTTGGCCGGCTCGACCTTGGCGAAGTCGGGAACGGTCGGCTTGAACGATGCCGCGATAGAATCGATATCGCGGTCTTTGGCGGGAACTTGATTCAATTCCTCAATCAAAGACAGAACGCACTGATACCCCCACCACACGGCAGCGCGGCGATGCGCCATATATGCCATCAGTTCGCACGCGCATTTCCAACGTCCCGCATCTGCGAAATCCCAAACGATTTCCTCCGCATCCGTTTTGTTGTCAAAAAACGATTGGATATCCGGACGGATTTTATAATTTTCAATTTTGCACACGTCTTGAAGCGTTTTATGTCTTAACAGAACAAAGTGTCTGTTCATCCAGTTCAATTTATCAGACATTTGTTTATTTCCTTAGGTTATTTTCAATTCTTTGACTTCGATATCGGATGCCCCCGCTTTCGTACGGATTGCCTGTACGCCGGCTTCCGTCGCCGTTGCGTCCGCCGTCAGGGCCAAAGCTTCGGTTTCATCGGCTTTCACACTGCCTTCCTGCGCCGAAACGCTGTCCTTGGCAACAGAGCCTTCCGTTTCGGATGCCGACGCTTCCGATTTGCTGACGGTTACTTCGTCTTCGGTAGGACGCATGGTTCTGGTGCCGGTCAGATCGCTTTCCTGATAATTTGTCGTCGTCAGCTTTTTAACTTCCGATGCGATAGCGGCCACTACGATACCGGTTACCGCCGAAGATAAAATCGGTTCCATCGCCGTTTCTATATCTTTCATATCTTCTTCTGATAATGACATCTTACAATTCCTTCAAAGCCTGCTGTGTTGCGCTGTCCAGCTTGTACGTTGCGAACTCTTTCACTTCAAACATCGCCACCTTGGACGCTGTCTGAAGCATATCCGGGCCGTATTTTTTGACGGCATTCAAAACTTTTTTGCCCAAGCCATCCGCCGCGTCCTCGCCCACGCCGGCGGCGGCTTCCTGCAACGATTGATTTGAAATGTTCGCCTGTTCATACGTTTTGGAATCAAGCTTGATACCGGCGTGCGGCGTCAAAGAAATGCCAGCCTTGTGAATGACGGAATCGACGGATTCGCCCAACAGAATGGCCAGCAAAGTCGTCTGTAGCGTTACATCGACGATCGTGCATCCGGCCCAAGTGTCGAAACGCTTGTCGTCATTGTAGTACTTTTTGCTGGACGTATCATAATGAACGGCGTATTCGGCCAAACGCTTGCGTTCGAAAACGGTGCGAACCGAATCAAAAACATTATAGACAATGTCCATCGCAATAGTAACATAATCGACCGTTTTCTTCGGCGTGATCTCCCCTGCCGTTTCCGTAAAGAACGACCCGATCTTGTCGGCGAAAAAGCTCATATAATACGTTTGGTTGGCGACTTCGGACATTCCTTTCTTCGCGGTGAAAACAGACGCAATCTGATTGATCAGATTGACGACGCCGACGCTGGCGTTGAAAATCGCGCTTAACGTTGTTGACGCTTCAATGTTCACGGCGGACCCCGAAAAGGACGTTCTCCCCATCATCATCGACCAGCACGCCCCGAACCCGTCAAACCAGTTCACGCCGCGGTCAAACGTCGCCATGAAATTACGTCCCTGCATTGTAACACTGCCGTTTGACGATAAACTCAATCCCGCATCGAAAGGTCCGAAACCTTCGTCTTTTTCGCCCAGTTTTCCGCTGGATAAGTCCAATCCCGACGGAGACAAGGCTACTGTCGCCGGTCCGCATTTCAGCAAAACGCCTTCGCGCGCATCCAGAATGATGCGGCGGTCTGCGGAAATGCAGACGTCCCCCTTGCCGATCTCCGCATAATCCGTGTTCCTCTCGTTCAGAGAGTTGTCTTTTATATTATCCGAAGACAGAAATTTTGATTGCAGGGAAATTCTTTGCGCGCTGATTTCATTCAAATTCTGCGCCTTGGATTCGATATCGCCCGTGGAAGTCAGCTTGATCTTGTCGATGATCGGCAGTTCCGATTTGTCGTCGATTTTGGAATTAGACGAACCGGCGGCCTCCTTCCATTCGGTCGTTTCGGAATAAAAGCCGATTTCAGAATAAGGCGTATCCGCTTTATTATCTCCCGTTTTTTTATAGCGAAGCACTTGAGCTTCCTTATTGAAGACTTCCGTTTTTTCCTTGTCCTTGTCGTCCTTGTCGGCAAACGGCATTTCCGCCGTCGGCAGATATCCCATCAAATAGTGGGAAGTCCCTTCGATCGCGACAACAACCTTTTCGCCGACGCGCGGGAAACGATACATTCCGTTCAGTTCACCGCCCAAAGGCATCATGATTTTGACTTTCGCCGCCATCTGATCCGTCGCAGGCGTCAAGGCGGGCTCGTTCACCCGTTTGATCGCGTAAAAGGAATACATATCTTCGCTTTGGATCATCCGCCCCAACAGGCTGGTGCCATCTGAAGTTTCAGTTTTTCCTTCGGCATTCGTAACGATCATTTCCTGTAAGATCATACTTCACCCCTTTGCTGAACGACACATTTCGGACAAAAACGCCGGTCGGACGAAGAACCGTAATTCATCGCCGAAAAAGAAACTTCCGTAATTTCTTCGTTTCCGGCCGCATCCGGAGAGACAGCCAAAGCCGCCGGCCATTTCGCGCGGCAGTGCGTCTGCGACCGCGTTATCATCGCCGAAACGGCCTGTGTGTTTTTGGCGCCGTAAAAATGCGTCAGAGAAAACATCCGGCACGGCATCAACAGCAAATTGTCGCCGCTTCCCGTCCAAACATCTTTTTCCAGTTGGAAAGAGCGGTATTTAGCCTGTAAAATCAAAGCTACGTCATCATCGACGGATTTTTTGTCGGTATCGCGCGTATAGCCGTGGAAATGAGACGAATAGATCCTGCGTTTGTCTTTGTTTTCCGTTTTTCCGACTTTCCAGTCATAGGAACCGACATTGGAATTCGGATACGTTTCCTGCAACATCACGCCGTCATAGCCGTCAATCCGTTTCATCTGCCAGCCGTCCATACGCCACAAATCGTTTGCGCCGTTTTCCGTGCGGAAATCGAACTGAGATACGGACGGAACGGAACGGCCGTCGGAATAAACGACATCCGCCCAGTCCGGATAACGTTCACCGGCCGAAAAATACAAATCGGCGGTGCCCAAACCGTTGGAAGCAGCTTTCGCGTGTTTGAACGAAAAGCTCAAACCGTACAAGGCGGTCAATCGTTTTACAAAATCATAATTCGATTCGTTGTCTTGTTCGTAAATGCCGAACGCGTTAAACGGATGGCGGGAAACAAGTTCTTCCGAAAAATTCGCCTGAAGCTCCTGTTCCGCGAAAACTTCCGTCAAAACGTCCAACGGCGTTTTACGGCTGTAAGACGCTTTGCGGGTTATGCGTTTGAGCTTGGACATCGCCGGTTCGATATGCACGCGGTAAGAAAAGCAATCCGTCTTGTCCGACGAATAGAAAACCCCCGTATGCTCGATGGCCGTAACGATCCCGCTGAACCAACGCGTGCGTTTCTGCGTCGCCTTGGACAACCTTTGCGTAAGCGAAAGCGTTACATTCAAAAACAACGCTTCGGACAACTGTTCGTATGTGTACGCCTTATCCGACAAAACGATGACATCGGCTTCGTAAAGTTCCGAAATCGCTTCGTTCAAAACGACATCATACACATAAAAATCATCAAACTTCCCGCCGGCAAATTTGATATTCAGCATTTCATTCACAGCCACTGACATATTTTTTATTCCTTAAACGATTTCATTGACATTCGGGCAAACCGCGACGGCCGTCGCAATCGGCGCCCCCATGGCCGGCGGGGAAATCCCCGTGACCATCGAACCCAGATTGGCAATCGGACGGCCTTTCGCCAATTTGTTGATCGCGGTCGTCATCGTAACCGCGCCGACGCACATCGGACCGGCCACCGCATCGCCCATACAGGCGACCGGCAACCCCTTGACCATTGTGGTTATCCCGCCGGGGCCGACGATGACATCACCGGTCGCCGTCAGGTTCGCTATTGTTGCAACAGGTGTGGGCATAGCTATTCCTCCTTGTTTTCAAACTCGTATGTAAATTGTTCGTCTTTTGCGTCAACAACCGCTTTTTTCAGCGTGTGGCCTTCCATCGTGTTGCGCAGAAACGCCGCGCTGATTTCGGGTAACAGGTCGTTGTTGATGATAGCGTCGATCAAACGCGCGCCGGACGCCGCGTTGTTGCACCGGCGGATGATTTCGTTGCGCACGTTGTCCGTATAGGTCAGTTCGGCCTTGTAGTTTTCCTTGACGCGTTTGACAACTTTCGCCAGTTTCAGGTCGATGATGTTGTACAGAGCCTTCTTACCCAACGGATAATACGGAACGATGGAAATGCGTCCCAGCAAAGCCGCGGGGAATACTTTCATCATCGCGGGACGGACGGCTTCTTCCAATGTTTCCATACTCGGCAGATTGTCTTCGTCTTCGCACAGATCGCAGATTGCGTTGTCGCCGACGTTGGTCGTCAGCAAAATGACCGTGTTGCGGAAGTTGATCAGACGACCCGCGCCGTCTTCCATTTGCCCCTTGTCAAAGACCTGGAAAAAGATTTCGTGTACGTCGGGGTGCGCTTTTTCCACTTCGTCCAACAGGACGACGCTGTACGGTTTGCGGCGGACGGCTTCGGTCAAAACGCCGCCTTCACCGTAACCGACGTATCCCGGAGGGGCGCCTTTCAGCGTGGAAACGGTATGCGATTCCTGAAATTCGCTCATATTGATCGTAACGATGTTCTGTTCGCTGCCGTACATCTGTTCCGCCAGAGCCAGAGCCGTTTCCGTTTTTCCGACGCCACTGGGGCCCGCCAGCATGATGACCGCGATCGGGCGGTTCGGATCGGCCAGAGAAGCTCGAGCCGTCATCACGCGCTTGGCGATCAGGTCGAGCCCGTGTCTTTGTCCGATGACGCGTTTGTTCATTTCGTCGCCGAGGTTCAGAACGGACTGGATTTCGTTCTTGACCATACGCCCCAGAGGAATACCCGTCCATTCGGAAATAATCGTCGAAACAGCCTGCGTATCAACCTGCGGCAGAACAAGGGGATCGTCACCCTGCAAGTCGGCCAGTTCCTTTTGTTTGGCAACCAGTTCCTCGCGGATCTTGTCGGTGGAAGCGCCTTCTTCGCGCAAAGAATCGCGCAGTTTCGCGCATTCGGCGACGACGGCTTTTTCTTTGGCCAGACGGTCTTCCAAAGCGGTCTTCTTTTCGTTCTGTTTCGCCAGTTCGGCATCCAGTTCCGCCAATTTTTCCTTATGGTCGCATCCTTCGCTTTCCTCGCGGTTCAGAATTTCCTTTTCCAGTTCCAGAGCCGAAATCTTGCGTTTGCAAAATTCCAGTTCCGCCGGATCTGAATTCTGGCTCAACGCCACGCGGGCGCAGGCCGTGTCCAGAATACTGACGGCCTTGTCGGGCAACTGACGCGCCGGAATATAGCGGCGGGACAGCTTCACGGCGGAAGACAAAGCTTCGTCCAACACCAGAACGTTATGATGCTTTTCCAAAGCGCCGATCATACCGCGCATCATCTGCGTCGCCTTGTCGTCGTCCGGTTCGTCGACCAGAATGTTCTGGAAACGGCGGGTCAGGGCAGGATCTTTTTCAAAGTATTTGACATATTCAGCCCAGGTCGTCGCCGCGATGCAGCGCAGTTTGCCGCGCGCCAAAGCCGGTTTCAACAGATTCGCGGCATCGTTTTGTCCCGCCGCGCCGCCGGCGCCGATCAGCGTATGCGCTTCGTCGATAAACAGAATGATCGGCGTGTCGGACGTCTGAACTTCCTCGATCACCTGTTTCAAACGGTTTTCAAATTCGCCTTTCATACTCGCGCCCGCCTGCAACAGACCAATATCCAAAGAACGCAGGATTGTTCCTTTCAAGCAGTCGGGAACATCGCCGGCCGCCAATCTTTGCGCGAAACCTTCGACGACGGCGGTTTTACCGACGCCGGCATCACCGGTCAAAATCGGGTTGTTCTGACGGCGGCGCATCAAAATGTCGATGATTTTACGGATTTCCGCGTCGCGCCCGACGACCGGATCGCTTTTGCCTTCCTTGGCCTGCGCGGTCATATCGACGGTATAAAGCTTCAACGCCTCGCCTTTTCCCATTGCCGCCGAACTCATCATCTGTCCGGCCTGACCGGTCGCGGCGCCGGAGCCCGCAGGTGCGACGACGGACGTTTCACCGGAACCGGAAACGATGTCTTTGAATTGTTCGACCAACAAATCGCCGTTGATGCGGATGAATTCGCCGCTCATATCGTGCAACAGGCGCGCCAGTTCGGGCGACTGCTTCAACGCGCAGAGCAAATGCCCCGTACGGATCGCGCTTTCCCCGAAAACCAAAGAGGCGGTCATCCACGCTTCCTGAACAGCTTGCTGAATCGTCGCGGAAAAATCGCTGATGGAGCTGGCTCCCCGCGGCAGGGCATCCAACGCGCGCGTCATATCTTTGGCGATTTTGGCTTCGTCCAGGGCGAAATGCTTGATTGCGGCGTGCCAGTCCGTATTTTCACTCATCAGGATCTGATTGACCCAATGCGCCAACTCCACATACGGATTGCCGCGCGTTTTGCATAAAATCGTCGCGCTTTCGATCGCTTTGTAGGCCGCCTGATCCAATTTTGAAAAAAGCTGCACACGTTTCAGTTTTGCCATAGATTTTTCTCCTGCTGTTTGAAAGAAGCTTTATGATGTTTGGTGTAAATTCTTGAAGCTCTGATTGTTATTTTAATATTTCCGTCGTCTTTCGGCCGCCCCAAAAGCAACCCCCGCCCCAGTCCGACGCCTTCGTCCGCCCCTCCGAAAACGACTTTTGGAACGGTGTTTCCGATGACGACGAACGTCAGCGAATATTCCAACGGCCTGTCCAGATAAGACGTGATCACTTTATTGATCAAATCGAATCCCTTGTTCCCCGGCATCCATTTCCGGCTTTCGGAAAAGGGAAGAGGTTCCGTTTCGACCGAAAATTCGCGCGTAACGCTCATATAAGTGCGGCCGAGCTGAACGTTCTTTCCCAAAACGCTCGTATCCCGACGCCCCAGAAGACACCGTGCGCCTTTCGGAATGTCGTAAGAAGAAACGACAAAATCTTTGACCTTTATACCGACGTTCATAATCCTGCGTAAAATCTCCTCCAGCGAAGTGCGGCTTTTGACCGGCCGGCCGAAGTGGTTGGCATAGTTTGCCATCAGATGCGGAAAAGCGGTATCGGAAGTTTTCATATCCGGCGCGGCACCGGCCAGACTGCGAATGATGTCGGTGATTTTATCGTCATCGGGACGGTCGAACGAAACTGCCTGCTCGTTTTCCGCCCACGCCCGATAAAACAAAGTCAGAAAACGGTGGTTGATAATGTCCAGAAAGCGCCGCCACGTCTGGTCGTAATAGTTGTGCGAACGTTGGAAAACATAGTCCGTAAATTCCAAAGGCATCGGGCCGTTCACCCCTAAAAGCCCGAAGAAATACGTCATAATCAACGCTTCGGCGTTTCCGTTCCCCTGCCGGATTTCCGAAATTTCGGTCGGCGGGAAATGCAGATAAGGAGTCTGTCCGAAACGCACGTTTTCCTGCGTCGGACGCGCAGCTTTGCCCAAACGCGGAAAATCCGGCCGGCCGTGTCCGATCCGTCTGACCAGTTCGAAAAAATCCGGAGCCCCCGTCCCGTTGCGCAGCCGACGGGAAGCCTGTCTGACTAATTTTCCAACGTCTTCCATGTTACAATGTGTCCCGATTGCTGCGTAGAGAACTCAATCTCCAATAAAGAATTAAGCGGCGTGAAAGACCTGAAAAGCTCTTTTAACACCACGGCGAAAATGTAAACGCCCGTTCCGGCGAAGGCCTGTTCGTTCAAAACGCATGAAACGTGCCACCCCGGTTCGAAAAAGACGACGCCGTCCCTGATGAATCTGAATGTTTCGGGCTGACCGGTCAATGAAACGATACCGCCGATCATCCGTTCCGTTTCTTCGGCGGACCGAATGGCGTAATTGCCCAACAGCGTTTTCAGAATTTCCAAAGGAAAGCCGCCTTCCTGCCAAAACATTCCCGACAAATTAAATCCGATATGGGCCACTTTTGCCCAATCTGACGAACTGCCCGTCATAATCAAAGGATACCCCGGACGGGTCGGCATCATAATGAACGAAGCCGTCTGCACGGCGGATTCCGAAGCCATCAAAGACGATTGTTCCGTCAAAAGCAATGGCAAATCCCTGTTCGTGCAAATCAAATCGGCGGAAAACTGGGACGCGTCGAACAAATCGCCCCCCCGTTCCGTCAGGGAAACGAAAACCTCCGTCCCCGTGTAAGAGCTTCGCTGCGTCGCTTTGCGGTCGAACAGGCTTTTTTCCCGATGCCGGCAGAAAAAGTTCCTTTTGTCGTTTCCGGTGTCCATCTCTCCTTCTTCATAAAAGTTCGCCGCTGTAAACAAGGTTTCGTTGCGTTCGTTGAAAAATTCCAACCGGCGAATATCGTAAACTTCATAATCGCGGGGCGCCGTTCTGTCGGCGACGATTTGAAATTCGTAAGCGTCCTTGTCCAGAAAAGCTCTGTCGGAACGCTTTTTGAACAGATTCAAAACGGGCAGACAATTCGTTTTAACCGTCTGAGGCGTGATTTCGTTGACCAACTCCGCTTCGCGGCGGCTGAAGGTAATCAGCAATTCGAATTGATTTTCTTTTGATGCGAAAGCGCCGGCTATGTTTTTAAGGGAAACGAATTTGAAAAAGGCCGGATAAGATAAAAAGCTTTGTAAAATATGCAATCCGCGCAGATTTTCCCGAACACAGTCGAACACCGTCCGTATCGATGCGGCCGGCATATCGAATCTGACGTCGGGCAACGGTGTGAAATTTTCGGAATCCGTCGAAAAATAAACCTGTTCCGTTTCCGTTTGCAACTGGTTCATCAACACGGAAGACATGGCGTCCGGCAGATTTAAAAACAAAATCAGGTCGGGAATGTTCAAATCCGACAGCGGACGGGCGTTTGTCATTTCAAACGTCAGTTTCAGCGCCGCGGCATGAGCTTTTCCCGTATTGAAACGGGAAACATCGCGTGTAACATACTGCGCGTCCGTCACCTTTAACGGTGAAAGCTCCGTTTCCCAGACGGACGTAAAACGGCACGGCGTATTGATCGACGGAATAAAAGCGTCGAAAGCGGAATTGACCGGCAAAACAAACCCCTGCCTGACCTTGTCGTTTTCAAGGTCGATTCCCGTTTCGATGACGGCACCCGAAGCAATCGGATACAACGCGTCCGGCGCCACGGAGTTCAGAACGGATTCCAACAGCCGTTTATGCCCGTCGTCCAGTTTTTTTTCGACGCGTGCCGCCAGAAATGCTGTTCCTTCCAGCAGACGTTCCACATACGGATCCCGACAATCAAAAGAAGACATATTCAGCCGCGAGGCTATTTTTGGAAATTCATCGGCGAATTCCGCGCCCAACGTGCGCAGATATCCAAGATTTTCCCGATAATAATCCAAAAAATCCATATGTTTCCCTCCGCTTTATCCCTGATAATTCCTCAAATACGAATTTCCCGTTTCCAAATCCAAACGGGATATAAAAACGATTTCTTCGCTTAATTCCGGAACATCAATCAATCCTGAAATCTGAAATTCCAAAACGGATTTGATTTCTTTGTCGTTTTCCGCCAACGTTACCTCGATCGAATCCGGCTTCAGGCGCGGTTCAAAGATCTGCAGCTGATGACGGATATGCTCACGGATTTCCTCCCTGTCGTCCTGCGAACAGACTTTTCCGCAAAAATCCGCCAAACCGAATGCCAAAACGGAATCCGCCAACTCTTCCTTTTTTCCCAAATCGTTTTCCTGCGGATGGGAACGGGAATTCAAAAGCATTTCGATATTATCGAAAATATCCTTTTTCAGTTGTTTGACCGTAATGCCCAACGAATAATTTTCTTTTTTTTCATCGGGGGCGAAATCCGTCAGACGGCGCAGCAAACACGGCCAGTATTTGGCGTCCTCTTTGGATTTGAAAGCTTCCTTATCCATAAATCACCCCTGAAAAAAAGACGTAAGAGGAAAGCCGCAAAACACGGCTTCCCCCCCCCTTTTATCGCTTGAACGATTAAGCGTTGGCGATCTGGTCGAAAGCCGTTTCGATCGCGCCGTCTTTCGTATTATCCGGCTTAATCGGGGTAACTTTCCAGGTCAGTTTACCGACAACCAATTCGACTTCTTCAATGAGTTCAAAAGTGTCTTCGTGTTCAATCGTTTTGACTTCGGCTTTGGCAACCTTGACGTTTTCCATCTTGATTTCATAGACGGGAACCTGAACGCCGGCAATTGCACGGCAGACGGCGAATTCGCCTTTGGCGATCTTCTGGCCGTTCATGCAGAACTGCTGAAGCTTCGGTGTTGCCTTGTCGACAGCGTGCGTGAATGTTAACGGAATGAACTGACCGCGACCGGCGACATCAGCTCCGCGCTGCATCGTTACATTCTGCATTGCGCCGTGAGCGAGCGAGAACACTTCAATCCAGTTTGCGTGTCCTTTATCAGCGGACTGTCCATCAATACCATCCAATTTCAAAAAGAAATCAACCGCCATATTTTTTCTCCTCAAATAATTTATGTGATTTAAAGCGGGCTTTTTATTATGAAAAAGAAAAAAGCCCTAAAAAACTTTATTTCGCGCCGCTCGGGACTTTCGTGACCAAGCGCAAAGACGTGGTCAGACCTTCCAACTGATAGTGCGGACGCAAATAGAATTTAGCCGAATAGTATCCGGGCTGACCTTCAACCGAATCGACCTCAACCTTGGCTTCAGCCAACGGATATTTCGCTTTGACTTCCTCGGACGCGTTCGGATCGCTGGTCACATAGTTGGAAATCCAATCGCCCAGCCAACGCTGCATATCCGCTTTTTCCTTAAAGGAACCGATCTTGTCGCGGACGATGCATTTCAGATAGTGTGCGAAACGGCTCGTCGCGAAGATATACGGCAAACGGGCGGACAAAGCGGCATTCGCCGTCGCGTCCGGAGAATCGTATTCCTTCGGCTTGTTGACCGTCTGACCGCCCAGGAAAACGGCGTAGTCCGTATTCTTCCAGTGAATCAACGGCAGGAAACCGTTCGCGGACAATTCCGCTTCGCGGCGGTCGGTGATCGCGACTTCGGTCGGGCACTTCATCGCCACGCCGCCGTCATCGGTCGGGAACGTGTGGGTCGGCAGACCTTCGACGGCACCGCCGGATTCCACACCGCGGATGTTCGCGCACCAGCCGTAATTCGAGAACGAACGGTTGATGTTCACGCCCATCGCGTAAGCGGCGTTCATCCAGTTGTACTTATCACTGGAGCCGGCGCCCGTGTCTTCTTCAAAGTTGAATTCTTCGACCGGATTCGTCTTGGCACCGTAGGGCATACGGCTCAACACGCGCGGCATCGCCAAAGCGACATAGCGGCTGTCGTCCGATTCGCGGAAGGAACGCCAAGCGGCGTATTCCGGTGTGCTGAAGATCTTGGTGATATCGCGCGGATTCGCCAATTCCTGCCAGGAGTCCATGTTCATAATGGACGGATCGGCCGCGGAAATGAACGGCATGTGAGAAGCCGCCGCAATCTGCGCCATTCCCTTCAGAACTTCCAGATCCGGAGCGGTGTGATTGAAATAATAGTCGCCGATCAGGCATCCGTACGGTTCACCACCCGCCGTGCCGTATTCGTCTTCATACAGCTTTTTGAACAGAGGGCTCTGATCCCAAGCCGTGCCTTTGAATTTCTTAAGGCTCTTGGCGACTTCCTGCTTGGATGCGTTCATCACGCGGATCTTCAGCGTTTCGTTCGTCTGCGTGTTGTTGACCAGATAGTTCAGACCGCGCCATGCGCCTTCCAGTTTTGAAAAGTCCTGATGGTGCATAATCAGGTTGACCTGTTCGGAAATCTTCTTGTCCAGTTCCGCAATGATGCCTTCGATCGTCTTGATCGAGTTGTCGGACACCAGAGCCGTATTTTCCAAAGCCTGACCGACCAACGTTTTCACCGCGTTCTGAACAGCGGAGTTGGCTTCTTCCGATTTCGGTTTGAATTCCTGATTCAAAAGCTTTTCGAAATCGGACATTTCGAGCGTTTCGGCGCTCAAAGAATCAATTTGCTGTTGTGCTTCGTTTGCCATTGACAAATACCTTCCCGTTAAATTACTTATCCGCTTTTTCGGCATCCGCCGCGGGAGCTTCCGCCGCTTCCTTTTCCTTGGCTTTCTGAGACAAGGCCTTCATCAAAGCCGGATCTTCCAAAATCTTGTTCAGCAATTCTTCGGCGCCGGACTTACCGTCCATATAGGACAGCAGGTTCGCCAATTCCTGACGAGCCTTCAACAAATCCTTCAATCCGTCGACTTTCGAAGCGACGGCCGCCGGCGAAAAATCATCCATGCTTTCAAACGTCATATCGACCGCCAGATTTCCTTCGCCCGTCATCACGTTCGGGACGTTAAACGCGACGCGCGGTTTGACGCTTTTCAAACGATCGTCAAAGTTGTCCGCATCGATTTCCATCATTTTGCGGTCTTCCAGCTTGGGAAGCGGTTCGGCGGGTTTGCCCGACAAATCGGACATCACACCCATGACGAACGGCAAATTGACTTTCTTTTCCGCCCCGTACAGTTCAACATCATATTCGACCTGAACGCGCGGCGCTCTGTTTTTACCGATAAATTTCTGACCACTGTTAGAAGCCATTTTTTCCACCTTTATTTAGTTAACACTGTTATTCAATTGATCCGCCGTCATTTTCATCCGGACGAACTCCCAGAATATCCCGTCCGCGCGACAAAGCGTCGGGAGCGATATCCGCCAACAAATCCATAAAATTCATTTCGGACAGACGCAATGCGCGTTCAATCAGATAGGGAACGGGACTGGTCGGCTCTTCCGAACGGAAGTATTCAGCCCCCTTTTTTAAAAGCAATAAAGCTTCCGCGCGAGTCGTCGCCCGAATCGAAGCCAAATCGCTGAAATTGTTTTTAATTACCAGCCGAATTGCCGCCGCGGTCGGCGCGTCTTCATTTTCCGTTTCTTCGGAAGAAACATCGGAAGTCTGTTCCGTAAAAGCATTCGTAAAACGGGAATAGAACGTCTGAAAACGTTTTAATTCCTTCTGCAAAGCTGACATATTCAAGGAATATCCGCCTTCCATTTTTTCGTTCATAACAGTGCAGATGCTTTCGATATTTTCCTGAATTTTATCCAAAAGGGCTGCGCGCGCCTGAATTTTTTCAACCGGCAGACTCATCATTTCGGCAGCGATCAGTTTGGAATCCACCGGTGTTTCGCTTTCGATCTCCCCATTGGAAATCATCACGTCCCGCATCGTGTACGGCAACTCCGGCATCAAACGGACGGCACGCAGTTTCGACAGAAACATGACGGGATCGTTGAACGCGCCCGGCAAAGGCGACAACATTGCCATAATGTTCAGCCGTTCCAGCGGGTCGTTGTCATCTTCCGGATCCAAACGGGGATAAAAGGACTCCCACATCTCCGCAATCAGCCAACCGATAACATCCAATCCTTCGGCGAAACCTTCCAACTCGTTCAGTTCGGTTTCCGCCACGCACAAATAAACTGCCACACGCAGATCACGGGTTGTCTTCCACAGTTCCAGACAATCTTTTTCCAACTGACGGTAATTCGGTTCTTTTCCGGCTTCTTCATCGGCTACGATTAAACCTTCTAAACCCAAATAATACTGATCATATTCCGGATTTTCACCAGCCTGATCACTGCCTGTCAATACTTGCTTCAAATCCTGTGCGGCAATCAAAGTCACCTCCGCTATCCGATATTTCAATAGGCTGTTTCTTCGGCAAACACCCTTTATTTATAAGGTAATTACATAATTTTTAGAAAAAATACAATAAATTTTTATATCAAAATATTTCAAATATATTTTTCAAAAAAAACAAGAAACAAAATGTAAAAAAACAATTTTAAATCACAGAAAAATGCTTCAGCGCATTAAAAATACCATCATTATCTACAGCAGTAGAAATATAATCCGCGGCGGCTTTGGCCGTTTTGCCGGCATTCCCCATCGCTACGCCGATACCGGCATATTCCAGCATATCAACGTCATTTCCGCCGTCGCCGAAAGCCATGATTTCTTCACGTTTGATGCCGTACTTTTCACAAACCTTTGCGATACCGACATGCTTGCCGCCGTTTTCCGCAATCACATTCACAAAAGTCGGATACCACCGCACCGCCCTGCATCCCGGCAAATGAGCGACAAGCTCCGCTTCCTCTTCAGGCTTTACGAAAGCTGTCATCTGATAAACATCTTGTTTCAGCTGCGATATATCTGCCGTCTGCGGTTCCGGTTCGTCAACCCCGACCAACCGGATTAATTCGCGCACTCTGTCATTTACCAGATTGAAAAAATTCGCGCCGATCGTTTCAAAACTCGATGCAATTTGTTTTTCTTTCAAATATGGCAATACGGATAAAACCGTTTCAAACGGCAGAGGCGCATTATATAAAATTTCTGATTTATCAAAACAATATTGCCCGTTAAACGTGATTAAGCCGTCAAAATCGAAATACTTTTTCATAAAATCGACGCTTTGGGGCGCTCGTCCGGTCGCGATAAAAAGTTTTATCCCTTTTTGGCGCAAAATCTCCAACGCCCGCTGTGTCGATTCCGGCATTGTGTGCGTATCGAATGTGATCAGGGTTCCATCCATATCAAAGAAAACAGCTTTAATCATCAGCTTTTTCTTCAATCTCCTGTTCAGAAACAATTAAATCCCGCTGAACCTTTTCAGAAGCCAGCAAAGCGTCGATCCTATCCGCTTCGGCCTGCGCGCCATCCGCAAAAAAACGGATTTCCGGCGTTAAGCGCAAGCGGATTTTCGTCCCCAGAATTTTGCGGAAAAAACCGGACTGTTTGTTCAAAGCCTTGGCCAAATCCGCTGCGGAGCTTTGCTCTATCGCCAAAACGGAAATATACGCTTTGCAATACGAAAAATCAGGCGACACCTTGACTTCCATCACGGAAACGGGCGGACAGCCCAGAAAATCTTTCGGTACATTGCCGCGCTGAAAACATTCTGCCAAAATATGGCGGATTTGTTCCGCCACACGCAGTTGACGCTGTGTCACCGGTCTGGGATCAGAGCGCATAAGCAGTCCTCCTTAAATTCTTACAGCTGCACGTCTTCAAGCTTGGCGGCGACTTCTTCGATTTCATAACATTCGACCGTATCATCAACCTGAATATCATTGAAGTTTTCAAAACTCATACCGCATTCGTAGCCTTCCCGAACTTCCTTGACATCGTCCTTGAAACGTTTCAGCTGTGCCATCATACCGTCATGATAGACAACATTCGACCTCAGCAAACGGACATGTGCGCCGCGCTTCATCAAGCCTTCCTTGACCATACAGCCGGCAACCTTGCCCACCTTGGAGATATTGTAAACCTGACGAATCTTCGCATAGCCCAAAATCTTTTCGTGCAGTTCGGGCGCCAGCATACCTTCCAAAGCCGCATGAATATCATCCGCCACATTGTAAATAATGGAATGATAACGGATCTCTATGCCGTCGCGCTTTGCCGCCGTACGGGCAAGCGTATTCGCGCGGACGTTAAAGCCGATAATCAGCGCGCTGGAAGCTTTGGCCAGCGTCACGTCGGATTCATTGATCGCACCGACCGCCGCATGCAGAATGCGGACTTTAGCCTTGTCCGTGGAAATTTTGTTCAGCGTTGCTGTCAACGCTTCGACGGAGCCCTGAACATCCGCTTTGATCACAACCGGCAATTCTTTAGCTTCTCCGGACTTGATCTTATCAAACATCTGTTCCATTGCCGAACGGGTTGAACGAACCTGCAGCGCTTCGCGTTCCTTGCGCTGACGATAGGCGGCCACTTCGCGGGCGCGGTCTTCGTCGTTGACGACGATAAAGTCGTCACCGGCTGACGGCGTGGACTGGAAGCCCAACACTTCGACAGGGAAAGACGGGCCGGCTTCCGTTACACGCTGACCGTGTTCGTCAACCATCGCGCGGACACGTCCCCAATCTTTACCGGCCACAAAAATATCGCCTTGATGCAATGTGCCGCGCTGAACCAAAACGGTTGCCACGGATCCCCGCCCTTTTTCCATTTTGGCTTCAATAATCGCGCCTTCCGCCATATGGTTCGGATTGGCTTTCAAATCCAGAATTTCAGCCTGCAGCAAAATCGCTTCAACCAACTTGTCCAGATTAATGCGCTTCTTAGCGGAAACCTCGACTGCCAACACATCGCCGCCCATGCTTTCGACAACGACTTCATGCGACAATAAATCCGTACGGACTTTTTCGGGATTGGCCCCCGGAACGTCGATTTTGTTGATCGCGACAACGATCGGAACGCCCGCCGCTTTTGCGTGCGTGATCGCTTCAATCGTCTGCGGCATAATGCCGTCATTAGCCGCAACAACCAAAACAACAATATCCGTTACCTTAGCTCCGCGGGCGCGCATTTCCGTAAAGGCAGCGTGCCCCGGCGTGTCAATAAAGGTGACTTTCTGTCCGTTTTCCAAAGTAATCTGATACGCGCCGATATGCTGCGTGATACCGCCGGCTTCATGCGCCGCGACATCGGTTGAACGCAGGTTATCCAGCAAAGACGTTTTGCCATGGTCAACGTGTCCCATAACCGTTACAACGGGCGGACGAGGCAACTTATCCTCATCGGCGTCCGGCGCATCGCGCAGATTGTCTTCCACATCGGCTTCGTTGACGCGTTTGGCCTTGTGTCCCATTTCTTCAACGATGATCTGCGCGATATCGGCATCAATCGTTTGCGTAATCGTCGCCATCACGCCCATTTTCATCAGCTGTTTGACAACGTCGGCACCGCGTTCGGACATACGGGAAGCCAATTCCTGAACTGTAATCGTTTCGGGAATAATAACTTCGCGGTAAACTTTTTCGGCCGGCTTGACGGAACCCGACATTTTTTGACGTTCTTTTTCACGGGCGCGCTTAATGGAAGCCAGAGAACGCCCGCGTCCTTCTTCATCGTCACCGCGCATCAAAGCCGACATATTCATACGTCCGCCGCGCCACTTTTCCTCACCGCCGCTGCCGCGTCTGGAATGATTGCCGCGCATTTCATCATCATGGAACTCACGGCGTTTATAACTGTTTTTCAGGCGGTGATTTTCAGCGGCTTCCGCATCTTCCGGAGACATTGTCGGCTGCTGATGCTGAACGGGAGCGGAACGTTTTTCCGCAGGCTTTTTACGATCTTCTTTTTTTACCGTTACGGCAGGTGCGGCTTTTTCGGTTTTTTGAACGACCGCCTCTTCCGCTTCACGGCGTTTGCGTTCAGCTTCTTCTTCAGCGCGGCGCTTAGCTTCTTCCGCCTTGCGTTTTTCTTCCTCGATAGCGCGAATTTTAGCCTCTTCTTCCGCCTTGATACGATTTTCTTCGTCTTCTTTTATTGCGTCTTTCAGCACTTTCAAGCGACGCGCTTTTTCGCTGTCCAGAACTTCGACAGAGCTTGTCTCATTTTCCTTCACGCCTTGAATATTGCCCTGCGCGTCCGTTACGAAAGAGCGTTTTTTGCGCACTTCAACCTGAACGGATCGCGAGCGTCCCGTCCCCAAATTTTGATGCACACGACCGGCATCAACCGGTTTTTTCAATTCCAGCTTAGGGCGGGAAAGAGTAAGAGGAGCTTTTTCTTTTTTATCGTTCGAGTCTGTCATAAATCAATCAGCCTTTTTACACCTTAGAAAAATTCATTTTTGCAATATGCCGCAAAACGCCCGGCTTCCGCAACAAATAAATCACTTATGCCGCCGAATTTCAACGCCGCATGCATACAAACGCCCGTGCCGAGAGCCTGCGCCGCCAGGTCTGCCGTCAAAATCTGAATGACGGGAACATTGTCAGGACATAAACGCTTCAGCTTCTCTTTGCCGTCCGCGGCCGCATCAACCGCTTCAAGCAAACATAAAACCCGTCCGCCGCGCAGAGCTTCCGCGACTTTTTCAAAACCCGCCGTTACCAGTCCGGCTTTTTTAGCCACACCCAGCAGATTTTGCAGCCGCTTGACGAACAGCGCCGAGATCAGTTCGTCTATATTTTCCGGATAAGTCACTTTGCGTCTGGCGGCTTTTGTGAACAAGTTCTTTTGACAAGCCGTTTCGACGATTTCCCTGTCCGCGGTCACCCATATTCCCCGTCCCGGCAATTTATGCGCCAGATCGGGAACAAGGACGCCGTCCGGCGAAACACAAAAACGGATCATTTTTTCCATCGCCAACGTTTCACGCGTAACGATGCACCGCCTGACCGTTTCTTCGTGTTTGCGGGACAAGCCGTCGGGGGAAGGTCTCCCCCGCCAGCATTTCTTTTGTTTTTTAGGCTTCTTTGCCGTCATCAGCAAACCAACCCAATTTTTCGCGCGCTTTCATAATCAAAGCGTCCGCATCGTGAGCCGTCATCGCGTTTTCGCCTAAAATTTCCAGCAATTCATCACTGGCTAAATCAGCAAAATCATCCAACGTTTTAACGCCTTTTTCCGCCAATTTGACGATCATTCCCTGATCCAGGCCTTCATGACCGATCAGACTGGCATCAACGCCCAGCTCTTTGCTGCGAACGGCAAATTCGGCATTTTGCTTTTCGACATAAGCCTTCGCACGATTCTGCAACTCCGTCGCGATATCTTCGTCAAAGCCTTCAATAGAAGAAATTTCCGTCAGCGGCACAAAAGCGATTTCCCCGACGGAGGTAAAGCCTTCACCGACCAACAAATGCGCGATCACGTCATCCACATCCAATGCATCCATAAACAACTGCGTGCGCACTTTGACTTCGCTCTGCCGCCGTTCGGATTCTTCCGCTTCCGTCAGAATGTCAATGTACCAGCCGGTCAGCTGAGAAGCCAGTCGAACATTTTGACCGCGACGACCGATTGCCAAAGACAGCTGATCATCGGGAACAACGACTTCCATTCTGTGAGCTTCTTCATCCAAAACGACCTTGACGACTTCGGCCGGCGCCAACGCATTCACAATAAACGTCGCCGGATCGGACGACCATTGAATGATATCGACCTTTTCTCCCTGCAATTCGGTCACGACCGCCTGAACACGAACGCCGCGCATACCGACACAAGCGCCGACCGGATCAATCGAAGAATCGGAAGCGACAACCGCCATTTTAGCTCTGGATCCCGGATCACGGGCGACAGCCTTGATTTCGATCACGCCGTCATAAATTTCCGGCACTTCCTGCGTAAACAGCTTCGCCATAAATTGAGGATGCGTGCGGGACAGAAAAATCTGAGGCCCTCTCGGTTCCTGACGGACATCCATCAAATAAGCGCGTATTCTGTCGCCGTTGCGGAACTGTTCGCGGGGAATCAGCTCATCCCAGCGCAAAACCGCTTCGGCGCGTCCCATATCAACGATAATGCTGCCGGATTCGACGCGTTTGACGACACCATTAACAATTTCACCGATTTTATCTTTATATTCGTTGTATTGACGAACACGTTCGGCATCACGGACTTTCTGCACAATAACCTGTTTAGCCGTCTGTGCCGCAATACGGCCGAAATCGATCGGCGGCAGAGGATCAATAATAAAATCGCCGGCTTTCAGAGATTTATCCTTTTTGCGCGCTTTCGTTTCCGTGATCTGCGCGGCTTCATTTTCAATTTCCGCGTCGTCGGGAACGACTTCGATATAACGCGCCATCGTGATCGCGCCGTCTTTGCGGCTGATCGTCGCGCGAATATCGTGCTCCTGGCCGTACTTGGAACGTCCCGCCTTTTGAATGGCAAATTCCATAGCACCCAGAACTTCATCTCTGTCTATGCCCTTGTCACGAGCGACCGCATCTGCCACCTGCAACAGTTCGGGACGCGGTAAAGCTGCCGTATTTTCCATCTGTTTTTTCCTTTTATTCCTCATCGTCCTGCGAAGCGAAAGCCGCTAACAATTCGTCCGTTAAGACCAATTTGGCTTTTGCGATCTGATCAAAAGGAATCCGAACGTCATCGCCTTCAAAAAGAAGGACGACATCGCTTCCGTCAATTCCCTGCAGCCGGCCGGAAAACCGTTTTCTGCCGTTAATCAAAGAAAGAGCCTCGACTTTAGCTTCAAACCCTTTGAACCGATCGAAATCGTCCAATTTAATCAAAGGACGGTCAATTCCGGGAGAACTGACCTCCAACGTATAATTGTCTTCGATCGGATCCTTTTCATCCAATACCGGAGAAATCGCACGGCTCAAATCGGCGCAGTCATCAACCGTCATCGCTTTGCGGTCTTTGCGTTCCGCCATAATTTGCAGCACTTTGCGCGAATTGCCGCCCTGCAGCTGCAAACGGACCAAATCATAGCCCATTTCATCGCAAATCGGTTCGATCAATTCGTTCAACGTTTCGTTCAAAGCCATTTTTCCTCCGGTTCTTACCATAAAAAAAAGCGGGCTTTTTAAGCCCACCCTCATAGAAACTATAAGAATGTATGTTTCATACATACCAAAGCCCGTTCGTACAGGCAAGCTTTTTTTATCAAATTTATTGAAAAGCATAAAAGCGATCCAATCCGGCGGAACGCAAAACTTTTTCCAAATCCGGCGGCACCTGATGAAGCATGCGCGAAATATTGCGCTTTGCCGCCTCTTCACAAGCAACGATCAGCATTCCCATTGCCGCGGAATCCATAAAGGTACACTTTGCCAGATTAAATGCCAGCTGCGCTTCCGTCATGGTACGTATCTGCACAAACACGTCAAAAAAGCGCTTTTCGTCTTGTGCGGTAAAATCACCTTTAATAAAAAATTCACGTTGATGTTGTGTTGTTTTAACCGAAACCTGCATGTTTTACTTCCGTTTAAAGATTAAATACACGGGCTTTTTCCCTTTGGCGAGCGCTTTCATTTCATAGCGGGTGTTCACCCAATCCGCCGGCGGTTTGCGCCAATCGTCCGCCGTGCGCGCCGTCCATTCAAAATCCGGCGAATTCATCAAATGCTGCAAAGACCACCGGATATAATTCATATCGTCGCTCGCCACGCGCAGCTCCCCGCCCGATTTTAACAGCCGTGCCAAAACAGGCAGATTTTTAGGGCCGATAAAACGTCTGTCCGCATGTCGTTTTTTCGGCCATGGATCAGGGAAAAGAACATAAATCCGTTCAAATGATCCCGCTTTAAAGCATGGCAGAATATCGCGCACATCCTCATTATATACGCGAACGTTATCGACGCGCCCTTCCGCCAAACCGATATTTTCGTCCACATCGCCGCGGCATTCCATTCCCGTTAAATGCGTCAGCAAACTGGTTACGCCGTTTAAGAAAACTTCCGCTCCGATGAACCCCGTTTCCGGATAGCGGCGGGATTGCTCGGCCAAATGCTCTCCGCCGCCGAAACCGATTTCAAGCCAAACGGATTTCACAGGCAAAGAAAAACAAGAGGACGGATCAACGTTTCTTTTGTCGGTTATGTCCGGCAAACGAACTTTCGGCAAAAAAGCCTCAAGCAGCACTTCACGCGAAGGTTTCAGCTTTTTGCCTTTCCGCCGTCCGTAAAAACGATAATCCGCCGTCTCATTTTGTTTCATTTTAAAAAACCGCTTTCAATTTGTCCGCCAAATCCGTCTTTTCCCACGGGAAAGCGCCGTCTGCGCCGGGCGTACGACCGAAATGACCGTAACGCGACGTCGGCAGATAAATCGGACGGTTCAACTGTAAATGTGTGCGGATGCCGCGCGGCGTCAAATCCATAACTTCCGGCAGAATTTTTTCCAATTTATCCTCGTCAACCTTGCAGGTGCCGAACGTGTCGAGGTAAACAGCCAAAGGCTTGGCTACGCCGATCGCATACGCCAACTGAATCATCGCTTTGTCCGCCAAACCGGCCGCAACGATGTTTTTGGCCAGATAACGCGTTGCATACGCCGCGGAACGATCAACCTTGGTCGGGTCTTTCCCTGAAAAAGCACCGCCGCCATGCGCAATCGCGCCGCCGTAGGTGTCAACAATGATCTTGCGTCCGGTCAAACCCGTATCGCCGTCCGGACCACCGATCACAAAGCGCCCCGTCGGATTGACATAAAACTTCCTGTCATTAACTTCCCAGCCGTTCGGCAAAAGCTTGTTGACAACGCCGCGCACCGTTTCGCGAATTTCTTCATACGGCACGTCTTCCGTGTGCTGAGTCGACACAACAACCGTATCCACATCAACCGGTCTGCCGTTTTCGTAGCGCAGCGTCACCTGGCTTTTCGCATCGGAACGCAGCCACTTGATTTCGCCCGTATGACGCAACCGCGACAATTCCTTTAAAATAGCGTGCGACAGATACAATGTTGCCGGAGAATATTCCGTCCCGTCCATTTCATTTGTCGCATAGCCGAAAATAATCCCCTGATCGCCGGCGCCTTCCTCTTTATTTTCGTTTTCGTCAACACCGCGGGCAATATCTGATGATTGTTTATGAATAAAATTCTGAATATCAACCGTTTGCCAATCAAATCCTTTTTGTTCATAACCTATGTCTTTGATACAACGCCGAACAGCCTCTTCCATCATTTGTTTATTAACGGTTTCCGGCAAACGGGCTTCACCGCAAATAATTACCCGATCCGTTGAAGCCATTGTTTCAACCGCGGAACGCGCCTGCGGATCGTGTGTCAAAAACAAATCCAATAAAGTGTCCGAAATACTGTCGCAAACCTTGTCAGGGTGTCCCTCGGAAACAGATTCGCTGGTAAAGAGGTAATTTTTCCTCATAATAATGTACTCCTCATGTCCAAAAAATAACTGCATCTTTAGATATAAAGGAGAAAGCTCTTTTTGAAAACAGGAATCTTAATATTTATCTTTATCCCCATAAAAAAATGCGATTCTTATTCAGGAACCGCATTTTTGCTTAAACCGAAAGATTTTAATCTTCCTGCTCTTCTTCCTCAACGGGAGAAGCCATCGTTTTAATCAGATCCAACACTTTTTTCGCCAAACGACGATCAGGAATCATATAATAGCAGCGAACCAACTCCAACGTTTCGCGCTTTGTCATGGGATCATAGTTAAACAAAACCGGTTCTTCGGCCAATTCGGAAGCGCCGGCCAACATACGCGGCGACAATTCCGCCACCTGTTCATCCATTTCTTCAAAAAAGAAACCGATAGGCACTTCCAAAACCTTGCTTATATCAAACAGACGGCTTGCACTGATACGATTCAGACCGCGTTCGTATTTTTGGACCTGCTGAAACGTCAGACCGATTGCTTCACCGAGCTTTTCCTGGCTCATCCCCAGCAAAGTGCGGCGCATTTTTACCCGAGCCCCGACAAAAACATCGATCGGATTAGGTGAACCGTCCGCGGTTCTGCCGCGTGAAGACCTTCTATTTTTCACCATCAAAAATTTCCTTTTAATAAAAAAATCAACATTTTCCAGATAATCTCTATTTTATCGGACAAAATCAATAAAAAAAACATATCCCTTTTGGAACACGTTTTCATTTTTATTTTGCCGTTTCGAATCAGGCGCGTTATCTTGAAATTATGACAGGGACATTTGATGCTATTCTTGAAAAGATGATCATTTCGGCGTTCTTTTATCCGAAAACGCTGATTTTTTTATGCTTAACCGTTATTTCTTTCTGTGGCGCTGCTTTCTGCCTGCTGCTTCGTCTGCACCACCGTCTGACGGAAACCGAAGAAAAGCTTAACCAAAGGGAAGAAACACTCGAAAGCTTTCCTGACGGATATTATTTATGGCACTACGATCCCGTCGGTTTTATCCGTGAAACTTATTGCTCCCGCCGCCTGGCCGTTATGATGGAACTGGCCGACGGAACGGAGGCGTCGTTTGACACTTTATTGGAGCATTTTTCCCCTGAAAGCGCCGAGCTGTTAAGCGCCGCGCTGAACGCGCTTCGCATGCGGGAAACCCCTTTTACTTTGGAGCTTCAGTACAAAACGAATATGCGCCGTTTTCAGGCGGCCGGTTTCAGAACGCGCACGGCTCGTTATAATAATATTATTGACGCTTTGTGGATCCGGGAAATAACCGAAACGACAGAAAAGCTTCTTTCCCTGACAAAAAAAACGCAGGAATTGGAAAAAGAAAACGATTTATTTCGTCAAGCCTTTAACGCCTTGCCCTTTCCCATTTGGCTGCGCAATGAAAATTTGCAGCTGATCTTATGCAATCCCGCCTATGCAAAAGCCGTTCATGCGGATTCGGCGGAACATGCGCTTTTGCTCGGAAGCGAATTGGTTTATGAAAAATCGCCCCGCGAAGCAAAAGTATTGGCCGCCGCCGCCCGAGCCGCAGGAAAAGAAAGAAAAACGCGCGAATTTGTCGTAATGGAAGGCAAACGCCGCTGGGTGGAGGCTTCGGAAACGCCGCTGCCTTCCCAGATTCTTTCGAAAAATAAAACGATCGGATTTGTCCGCGATGTCACGCAGGAACAGGAATTACAAAACAGTCTGCAGCGCCACATCGCTTCCCACAACGGCGTTTTAGAACACCTGAAAACCGCTATCGCTGTTTTTGACGCGGAGATGCGCCTGCAATTTTATAATACCTCTTTTATGAAGTTATGGGATTTGGAAGAAGAAGAATTGGACGGCTCCCCGACTTATTCGCATGTTTTGGATATGATGCGCGAAAAACGCCGCCTGCCTGAAAACCGCGATTTCAATGCTTATAAAACCCGTGAAATTAAATATTTCACCTCTCTTGTATCGGCAACGGAGGATATTCTGCATTTACCTTCGGGCATTACTTTACGCCGAATGCTGACTCCTCATCCGCTGGGAGGACTGTTGATTACCTATGAAGACGTTACCGGCCATTTGACGATGGAACGATCCGTAACCGTTTTAAACGAAACGCAGTTCACGGTTATTAATCATCTGCGCGAAGCCATTCTGCTTTTCGGCCGAAACGGTAAGCTGCGCTTAGCCAATACCGCTTTTTTAAATTTATGGCAAATCACCGATCCCGAATTCAACCATGCATCAATGTCCGTCATCGATGTCTTGGAAAAACTGCGCGTTTTTTTTGAAAACGAGAATAATTGGGAAGCGTTAAAAGAGCAGCTGCTCGGCGTGATTACCGCGCATGCCGGAGAAATTTTCCAAATTTTGCGTCCTGACGGAAAAGTGCTGGAATTTATGGCGGTCGGTTTGCCGGACGGAGGAATATTCGTTTCATTTCTGGATGTTACGGAAGAAGAAAAACAATCCTCTCTTGTCGAAGAAAAGGAAACATTGCTGAGCCGTTTCAAAGAAACTACGATCCAGGCGGAAAAACTGCGCGCTTCCTTTCTGGAACAAATTTCCCGGGAAATTACGCCGCAGCTTTTCGCTTTAACCGAATCGTCCCGAAGATTGACAAACAGAACAAACAACCATATCAGCAAGCAGCAAAAAGCTTTTCTGCAAACAATTTCCGATGCCAGCGCGGAATTGACCGTTTTGTTCAAAGATATGACGGATCTGGCTTTAATTGAAACAGGATCCGCCGTGCTGGAGCTCAGTTCCGTTGATATTCAAACCTTATTAAACGGCATTCTGAAAATCATTCGGGAACAAGCAAAAAATAAAAACATCACTCTTGAACTGACATACCAAAAAGATCTGCCGCCGTTGATTGCCGATCAAAAGCGTCTGAAACAGGTTCTGTTTTATCTGATGAACAACGCCGTTTCATCGGCCTTTAAAGACGGCATTCTGTCTTTGTCTGTTCAAACGGAAGACAAAAACCTGATCATCACGATTGAAGAACAATCATTAAATGTCAAAAACGATTCTGACACCATTAATTTTGCCGCACAAAACGGCTTTGCCTTTGCCCTGATCCGTAATTTCATTGAAATGCATGGGGGAACTTTGGCCGTTTCGGACAAAAAAGGAACAAAGAAAACACAGGTTTATCTGCCGATTCACTAAGCTTTTCAAAGAAAGAAAAATATTTTTTGTCAATTTTTCTAAAAATTCTTTTCTTTTTTTTTCTTTCCTTTATAATCAAATTATAAACGTTAAAAATTCAGCTTTTCTGAATAAGGGATAACTGTTATGGAAGAAAGAAAAAGAAGACGTATTCAAATGATCGAAAATGATCTCGTGGGATGGCAGCAGCCTAAAAACCATCAAAAGCGGGAAAAAGGCGTTTTTGATAATACAACGGTAAATCAGGATGTTGCTTATCGTTCAAAAAGAGAGGCAAAACAGGATGAAAACCGTTTATATGCGGAAAAAATTGAACAGAATCGTCAATCCGAACAGGAAAATATCGCCAAAAAACAGCGCGAAAGAGACGAGTCCCGGATTCGTGACGGCATTCAAAACAAGCGCGCCGTAGAAAAAGTTATTGAAAAAACGACCGGCAATAAACTGTCCAAAGAAGCTAAAGAAAAAGCTGAAAAATCAAATAAAATCGTCGGGCAGACAGAAAAGAAAATTCAAAAAGACGCTTCTCTGAAAACCAAAAAGAAAAAAAGAAGCCTGGATAAAGGCCTCGAAAAAAACAAAGACAAAGAAAAACGTCCAACTTCCTTTATGGAACGGCTGTTGTTGATCCAAGGAAAAGACATAACATCCGACTTAAAAGTAAAAGGGAAGGAAAATAAAAAGGAAGAAAAGATCGAAAAAGAAGTTCAGGTCATTCAAAGAGATATCGAAAACAGCGACAATAAAAAAGACAGAAAATCCAAGGCGCAATTAATGAAAGAATTGAGCGGAAGAAGCAAGAGATCTATTACTCGTCATTCTGTGGAAAGAAATATCCAAAAAGTCCAAAAGAAAGAACAGGTCAAAGATCAGGTTCTTGCCGAACAGATCAAGCGTCGGCGCGAAGATCAGCGCAACCAACATTAACGGCAGAATATAAAAAAACTAGCAGCGGATTCTTGACTTTATCCGCTGCTTTATTTTTAATGGGAATATCTAATTGATTTAAACGAAAAGGATCTGACGTGTTTTTACGTTTAACTCTTCTTGTCATCGGATTGGCCTCCTCTTATATCGGCAGTATGTGTTTTCAAAACGGATCCGGATCGGATATGGCTGTCGGTATGGGAGCAATTCTAATCGGCATTCTTTGCTTTTTCTTTTTAGCAAAGGGGCTGTGGCGTTTTTTAGGATGCATGACGACGTTTGTTTTAATGGCCGTCATTGTCGGCGTCCTGTTCTTTTTTCTTTCCGGATCGGATATCATTAATAATCTTTCTTCCGAACTCACTTCAAAATTAGCAAACTCCGATTCACACGAAGAAGAGGACGAAGATTCTCCGGAAACCGCAGATCAACAGATGCTGCAGCCTTATCAAGCCGTCGTCAACACACAAGAACAGCAAATTCCCCTTGTCGGACTGCCGCCGGGAGCAATGCAGCAGCAAACGCCGCAAACGCCTCCCGCCGTTGTCACCGGAAAAATCACTTCGATCGTCAGCGGCGATGTGTTCCGGATGGGACAGCATACGATTCGTTTATATGGCTTGGCGTCTCCGCTGATTGACCAAAAATGCCTGGACAGCGGGGGGCATACCTATGACTGCGGTTATGTTTCCGCGCGCAAACTAAAAGATTTTGTCAGCGGTGATGATGTGACCTGCCGCGTTATGAATATCAATGCTCAAAACGAATTAATGGCCGCCTGCTCCGTCGGTACGTTTGATATAGGCGCCGCTCTTGTAGAAGCCGGCTGGGCAATAGCTTTACCCGCCGTTACGCCCATTTACCTGCCTTATCAGCAAAAGGCACAGGAAGGACAAAAGGGCATGTGGGAAGGCCGTTTTCAAATGCCATGGGAATGGATGGCTCAGCAGCAGCAAATGAAAGAAAGAAAACCTCCTAAAATCAACATTCCCAGAAGATCAAAGAAAAAAGGAAAAAGTCTTCTTGACTACCTCTGATTCTTTTATTTTAGCGTCTTTCTCTCAACACGAGGTACAGATATTGGCTTCCGTTTTGGCCCGATACGCACGCACAGGGGATGTGATTGCTTTATCGGGCGATTTAGGCGCAGGTAAAACCGTTTTTGCCAAAGCGTTTGTGCGCGCGCTGACAAACGAAGACGAAGACGTTCCCAGCCCGACGTTTACTCTGGTGCAGATATACGACGGATATCGCGACGGCGAAGACCTGACGGTTTGGCATTTCGATTTATACCGCTTAAAATCGGCGCAAGAAATCTATGAAACCGGATTTGAAGAAGCGTTGAGCGACGGCGTATCGTTGATCGAATGGCCGGAACGCGCCGGAAACCTGTTGCCGCGAGACAGATTAATCGTTCATCTGGAAGCCCCCGCAGAACAGCCCGACAAAAGGAACATCACGATCACCGCCAACGGATCCGATTGGATTCAACGAATGGAGAACATAAAAGCATGTCTGAACGTTTAGATCTTTTAAACGCGTTTTTAAAAGAAAATCATTGGGACGACGCGGACAGAAAACTGCTGGCCGCCGATGCGTCTTTCAGGCACTACGACCGCCTGATCCGCGGTGCGGAAACGATGGTGCTAATGGACGCCCCGCCCCCGATGGAAGACGTTCGTCCGTTTCTGACAATCGATAAAAAGTTGGAAGAACTGAGCTACAGCGCGCCGCACGTCTATGCGCAGGACGAAGAAAACGGATTTGTTTTGTTGGAAGATTTGGGCGATTCGACTTATACGCGCCTGTTGAAACAAGGCGAAGACGAAAGAAAGCTTTACGAACTGGCGACCGACTTGCTGATCGATATGCATAAGCGCGATGAAACGGACGTCGTCCCCGACGACCTGCCCCTTTACGACGACGAAGCGTTGAAAAAGGAAGTGATGCTGTTTCCCGATTGGTTCATGCCCGCCGCGTTCGGCAAAGAAACGGACAAAGACATTGTTGACGATTTCATCCTGCTGTGGGAAGAGCTTTACCCGATCGCCAATAACGTGCCGAAAACATTGGTGTTAAGAGATTACCACGTTGACAACCTGATGCGTCTGGACGGACGCGAAGGCGTCAAAGCATGCGGTCTGTTGGATTTTCAGGATGCTTTGCATGGCACGATCACTTACGATATCATGTCGCTGATGGAAGACGCGCGCCGCGACATTGCCCCGCAATTACTGGAAGATATGCGCAACCGTTATATCGACGGATTGGGCGCAAAGATTGAAAATAAGGACGATTTTCTGGCGTCCTGGGCAGTTTTGGCGGCTCAGCGTCATATCAAAGTGTTGGGTATTTTCGTGCGCTTGTGTGTGCGCGATAAAAAGCCTCGTTACCTGACGCATCTGCCCCGGTTATGGCGGTTATTGGAGCGCGCTTTGGAACACCCCGCTTTAGGCAAATTGAAAATCTGGTTCGACAAAAATATTCCTGCGGATTACAGAAGGATTCCGCCATGCCTGTTGAAATAGAAAGAGCCATGATTCTGGCGGCGGGACGCGGGACGCGTATGCGCTCCCTGACCGATGAATTGCCGAAGCCGTTGATAAAGGTTAGAGACCGCCCTCTGATCGACCGGATTGTAGATAAGATCGTTGCCTATGGAATCACGCAAGGCGTTGTCAACGTCTGCTATCTGGGCGATATGATCAAAGCCGATTTATCGAAACGCGCTGACATTTCCCTGACTTTTTCCGAAGAGGAGGAAGCTTTGGAAACCGGAGGCGGCGTCAAAAAAGCCCTGCCGTTATTGGGCGAAAAGCCGTTTTTCGTCATCAATTCCGACCCCTTATGGACGGAGGAACGCCCGTCTTTGGCCGATATGGCGCAATCTTTCGACGAAACGGAAGACGATATTCTTTTGCTTTTATGGCCGAAAGAACGGGTGTTCGGCCACGACGGAAAAGGCGATTATTATCTGGAAAACGGAAGACCGCGCCGGCGCCGGCCCGAAGAAGAGTCAGCCCCTTACGTCTATGCGGGGGCGCAAATTCTTCATCCGCGGATTTTTGACGACGCGCCGGACGGCAAGTTTTCATTGAACCTTTTATATGACAAAGCTGAAAAAGCCGGCCGTCTGGCGGCGGTTGTCGGCGTCGGCGACTGGTACCACGTCGGTACGCCCGAGGCTCTGGCTTTGGCGGAGCAACGTTTGAAAGAGTAGGAAACAATGGCGGGAAAACACGTTTACACGATCGCGCCCGTATTTTCCTTTGCCGACACATTGGCGGCGGAACTGTTGAAACGGCACAAGGAATCGCCCTCCGAATTAGCGCGCACGGTGATTTTTCTGCCGACCAAACGCGCGTGCAAAACCGTTCGGGAAGCTTTTCTGCGCCAAAGCGACGGAAAGCCGCTGATGCTTCCCCGTCTGATTCCCTTTTCAGCCATTGAAGGCGAAGAAACACAAGGACGGCTGTGTCTTTTAAACGAAATCCCCGACCTGCCCGCCGCGATCTCCCCTTTGCGGCGCCGGCTGTTGTTGGCGCAGTTAATTCGGAAAAAGAGCGACTATAACGCCGAAAAAGCGTTGTATCTGGCCGACGCGCTCGCCGCTTTTCTGGACGAAGCCTATATCGAGGAAATGCCGTTCGACCGCCTCAAAGAGCTTGTGCCGACGGAACTGGCTCAACACTGGCAGGAAATTTTAAATTTTCTGGATATCGTCGTAACGTTCTGGCCGACGATTTTAGCGGAAGAAAATGTCATCGACACCGCCGACCGCCGTGTCCGCCTGTTCAAGGCGCAGGCGCGAATCTGGCGTGAAACGCCGCCCGATTTTCCCGTGATCGCCGCCGGTTCGACTGGTTCCCAACCCGCGACGGCGGAACTGTTGGACGCGATCGCCTCGATGGAAAACGGGCAAGTCGTTCTGCCGGGACTGGATATGGTCGCGGACGAAGAAAGTTTCAACGCGTGCGAACCGTCCCATCCGCAATACAATCTGAAAAAGCTGTTGGATAAAATGGGGATCACCCGCGCCGACGTCCTGCCGTTCGGCGATCAGCCGCCCGAACGCACGGAACGCCTGCGTCTGATCAGCGAAGCGATGCGTCCCGCCCAGACGACGGAACATTGGCGAACGGCCGAACCGTTTACGGAAAAAGCGATCGAAGACATTGAAAAGATCGACTGCGCCACCGTGCGCGAAGAAGCTCTCGCCATCGCTTTGATTTTACGCGAAACGTTGGAAACGGCGGGAAAAACCGCCGCGCTGATCACCCCGAACCGCACTTTAGCCAGACGGGTCGCCGCGGAAATGAATCGTTGGGGGATCACAATGGACGATTCCGCCGGAACGAATCTGACGCTGACGGAACCGGGGGCTTTTCTTTTATTGTTGGGAGAAGCCGCACTGAACAACTGGCCCCCTACGGCATTGTTGAGCTGTTTAAAACATCCTCTGGCGTTGGGCGGACAGGAATTTGCCCCGTTCAGAACGGCCGTCCGCAAACTGGAAATAACGGCTTTGCGCGGCAAACGCCCCGGCGACGGCTTTGAAGGGCTGAAAGCCGCCGTCAAGGACGATCTGAAACCGTTCGTTTCGGATTTGGAATCCCGTCTGGGGGATTTTTCCGCGCTGATGACGTCCGCGGACGTTTACCCGTTTGAAACGCTGTTGGACGCGCATCTGAGTGCCGCCGAACGTCTAGCCGAAAGCTTCGACCGGACGGGAGCCGAAAGATTGTGGAGCGGGGACGCGGGCGAAGCGGCGGCGACTTTTCTGACGGAACTGAAGGAGCAAGCCCCCCTGATCGGGGAACTGACCCCCGCCGAATATCTGTCGATGCTGACCGCTTTGTTCAAAGGCGTAACCGTGCGTCCGAAATACGGTATGCACCCGCGGCTGGATATTTTGGGAACGATGGAAGCGCGATTGATTCAGCCTGACGTTCTGATTTTGGGCGGACTGAACGAAGGCGTCTGGCCGAAAGCCCCCGACGCCGACCCGTGGATGTCCCGCCCGATGCGGGAACAGTGCGGCCTGTCGTCTCCCGAAAGGAAAATAGCGCTTGCGGCGCACGATTTCACGCAGGGATTTTGCGCTAAAAAACTGATCATCACCCGATCGCTGAAAGACGGGGGGACACCGACCGTTCCGTCGCGCTGGCTGATGCGGTTGGAAACCGTTCTGGCGATTTCCGGATTGAGTTTTCCGAAAGGGGTTCAACAAGCCTGGATGGAACAAATCGACACGCCCGCCGCCGTTCTGTCGTTCAAGCCTCCCGCGCCGACTCCTCCGCTTTCCGCGCGGCCGAGGAAACTTTCCGTTACGATGGTCGAAACGCTGATGCGCGATCCCTATTCGATTTACGCGCGTTACATTTTAGGCCTGAAAAAGCTTGATGATTTGGAACAGGAAGTCGATATCGCCGACTACGGCACGATCGTGCATAAAACGGTCGAGGACTTTTGCAAAAAACATCCGTCATCTCTGCCCGCGGACGCGGAGAATGAAATTCAGGAAATCGGCTTAAAGCTGTTCAGAGAACTGAATTTTTCCAAGACGGCGGCCGCATTCTGGAAACCGCGACTGACCGCCGCTTTGCACTGGTTCGTCGAACGCCAGAAAGAACGCATCGGCGATATCGCCGAAATCCGGTGCGAACGGGACGGCGCGATTTTGTTTAAAACCAAAGGCGGCTTGTTCAAGCTGTACGGCCGCGCGGACAGAATCGACATAATGAAAGACGGTACCGTTCACATTATCGACTACAAAACCGGACTGGTCCCCAAGGAAAAAGAGGTCGTCGCGGGCTATTCCCCTCAACTGCCGTTGGAAGCCGCCATTTTAGCGCGCGGCGGCTTTGAAGGCGTTGAAAACACAAACACGTCCGCTTTGGAATATTGGAAGCTTCGCGGCGCTCGGGACGGCGGAACGGTCAAAACGTTGCTGAAGAAAAAAGACGAAACGGAAACGCCGGACTCTCTGGCGGACAAAATTTTAGAACGGCTGAAAGACCTGATCAACGCCTATGACGACGAACGGACGCCTTATCTGGCGACGCCGGACACCAGCGTTTCCCTGAAGTATAACGATTACGACCATCTGGCGCGGTTTGACGAATGGGCGACGGCCGATTCATCCGAAGAATACGAGGAGGACGAATAATGGCTTTGACCGATCCGAACGATTTGCAACGCAAAGCCGCCGATCCCGCCGCGTCCGCATGGGTGGCAGCCTCCGCCGGTTCTGGCAAGACGAAAGTGCTGTCCGACCGCGTGTTAAACCTGTTGCTGACGGGAACGCCGCCCGAAAAGATTCTCTGCCTGACGTTCACGCGCACGGCCGCGGCGGAAATGGCGAACAGAATCGCCGATCGTCTGGCAAAATGGGCATCTATGGAAGAACCGGAGCTGGCGGAGGAATTAACCAAGCTGGCCGGCACGTCTCCGGACGCCAAGAAAATCGCCAAAGCCCGCCGCCTGTTCGCCCGACTGCTGGATACGGCGGGCGGTTTGAAAGTAACGACTCTGCACGGATTTTGCCAGTCGTTGCTGAAACGCTTTCCGTTGGAAGCCGGCGTTTCGCCCCAGTTCGACATTCTGGACGAGCTGGGCGCGAAAGAGCTGATCGCCCGCGCGCAAAGCACGGTTTTGAGCGATTCCGCCTATGAATCCGATTTGGAAACGGTAACGGGCGTTGCGACCGAAGACGGCTTTCTGGACGTTTTAACGGAAATGACGGCGCACCTGTCCGATTTAAAGCGGATCAACGCGCGCTTTTCCTCTGAAACGGAAATGATTGCCGCCTATGAAAAAAGGCTGGACTTGCCGACGGGCTGCACGGCGGAATCTTTGAAAAAGGAATTTTGCCGTTTAAGCGACGAAAGGCGGAACGGATTGAAAGCGGCGGCGAACATTTTAAGCACTTCTTCCAAAAAAACGGACAACAAAACCGCCGACGGCATTTATCCGTTTCTGGCGGCCGACGAAGAGGACAGAATCACCCTTTTGAACGGCTATTTATTGGCTTTCCTGACAAAAAGCAACACCGTCCGTTCGGCTCTGGCGTGCAAAGAATCCGAAGACGCCCTGCCCGCCCTGCAACAGGAGGCGGACAAAGCCCTGATTTTAGTCAAGCGTTTGGAAAACGTTGAAAACCTGCGGGTGTCTTTGGCTCTGTTCCGTATCGGTTCGGCGATTTTAAACCGCTACACAGCGTTGAAAAACGATCGGGGAATGATGGACTATGACGACCTGATCGCCGCGACGAAAACTTTGCTGAACGGTTCGGGCGCGGCGGCGTGGGTGCTGTTCAAACTGGACGGCGGCATCGACCATATTCTGGTTGACGAAGCGCAGGATACCAGCCACGACCAATGGGCGATCATCAAGGCTCTGGCAAACGAGTTTTTTGCGGGAGAAGGCCTGCGGCAAACGAACCGGACGCTGTTTGCCGTCGGCGATAAAAAGCAGTCGATTTTCAGCTTTCAGGGCGCCGTTCCGGAAGAATTTGAAAAAATGCGGCTCTTTTTTAAAGAAAAGGTCGAAACCGCAGAAAAAAAATGGAATGACGTGCCGATGTATATTTCCTTCCGCTCCGTTCCCGCCGTGATTGACGCGGTCAACTTCGTTTTGCAAACACAGCCCGCCCGAAACGGCGTCGCGGACGGGGATGAAAACGTTACGCACATTTCGTGGCGCAAGGGGCAGGCCGGACTGGTCGAACTGTGGCCGACCGAAAAAACGTTGGAAAACGATACGGAAAAAACGTTCACAAAACCGGTCGAACGCGTGTATTCGCAAACGTCGTCCGCGCGGCTGGCGGTTAAAATCGCGCAAAAAATCGCCGATATGATTTCTTCCGGAGAAATGCTGGAATCCGAAGGGCGCCCGATACGGGCGGGCGATATTTTGATTCTGGTCCGCCGGCGCAACGAATTCCTGTCCGATTTGGCGCGGGAACTGAAAACCAAAGGCGTTTCCGTCGCGGGCGTTGACCGGCTGAAAATCACATCGCACATCGCCGTCAAGGATTTGATGGCTTTGGGGGATGTGCTTTTGCTGCCGCAGGACGACCTGTCTCTGGCGACCGTTTTGCGTTCGCCTTTATGCGGAACGGCCGCCGACGACCTGTCCGCGCAGGATTTGGAAAAAGCCGGCCGCCTGAACATACCGCTTGACGGCGTGTCCGACAAAGATCTGTTCGCTTTGGCGCATGGGCGCGGGGAAACAAGCTTGTTCGACCGGCTGAGGACTTACGAAGACAAGCCCGAAACGCCTCTCGGCAAAGCGTATCTGTTTATCAAAGATTTGCTTTCCAAAGTTGACAAGATGCGCCCCTATGAACTGTATTCCTACATTCTGGGACCGCTCGGCAGACAAAAGGCGTTCGTATCCCGTCTGGGTGTTCAGGCGCTGGACGCCTTGGACGAGTTTTTGTCTTTGGCGTTGCAACACGACCAAACCGAACCGCCGTCTTTGCAAAACTTTCTGAACAGCCTGCGCCGGAACGAAATCGAAATCAAACGCGACCCCGAACAATCCGGAGACGTCGTGCGCATTATGACCGTTCACGCGGCAAAAGGATTGCAGGCGCCCGTCGTGTTTTTGCCCGACACGCGGCAAATGACGTTCTTTTCGCCAAAAACGTTCTGGATTCGGGAAAAAGACGATGCGGACGACGAACTGTTTTTCTGGTCGCCGAAAGCCGAATGGCGCACCGATCCGATCCGCGAAGACATTGAAAAACAAAAGGAAAAAAACAAACGCGAATACAACCGCCTGCTTTATGTCGCCTTGACCCGCGCGGCGGACAGGTTGTACGTAACGGGATGGGACAAAAAGAAATCGACCGACGGCAACTGGTACGATCTGGTCAAAGGCGGATTGGAAAACCGCACGCAGAAAATAAAAACAGACCTGTTCGACGAACCCGTTTTGCGGCTGACTTCCGCACAGGAAGTCCCGCCGAAACAAAAGGAACAATCCTTTGCCGCACACGAAGCCGTCCCCCTGCCGGACTGGATTACTCAACCCGCCCCCGCCGAACCGACACCGCCCCGCCCTCTGGCCCCGTCGCGTCCCGATGTCGGGGAACCGGCGGCTTTGTCGCCCCTGACGCAAGGACGGATCAAAGCGATGAAACGGGGACGATTGGTTCACGCTTTGTTGGAAATCCTGCCAAACTACGCCGTAAAGGACAGACCGGCCGCCGCCGGAAAACTGGCCGCTTTACAAATGCCGGAAGCAGACGAAACCGAGCGGGGAAAAATCATCGCTTCCGTCCTTGATTTGATGGACGGTTCCTCTGCGGCGGACATTTTCACGCCGTCCTCGCTGGCGGAAGTTCCCGTATCCGGCGTTGTCGGCGACAGCGTCATCAATGGGCAAATCGACCGCGTTTCCGTATCGGAAACGGAAGTCCGCCTGATCGACTATAAAACGGGACGTTCCGTTCCGGATTCGGTTGAACGAACGCCCGTCGCTTATATCCGGCAGATGGCGGCCTACAAAGCGGTTATGGAAAAAATCTGGCCTGACAAAACGGTCAGATGCTTTCTGTTGTGGACGGAAGCCCCGAAACTGGTCGAAATCACATCCCTCGTTTGTGATACAACGGAGTATTGACCGCGAAAAAAAACGACCCTATATATAGACAAGATATTTTTACAGAAAGGAAGACACCGATGAAAATAATCAAAGACAACGAATTCGCCGCAGAAGTCAAAAGTTCCGACGTTCCCGTTCTGGTTGACTTTTATGCCGAATGGTGTTCCCCGTGCCGTCAGCTGTTGCCCGTTTTGGAGGAAGTTTCCAAAGAAATCGGGGAAACAAAGCTGAAAGTCGTCAAAATGAACATTGACGAATCCCCCGAAACGCCGACAAGCTTCGGCGTTCGCGGCATCCCGACGCTGATTATGTTTAAAGGCGGAGAAGCGGTCGCCACGCATTCCGGCGCGATTACAAAATCGAAACTGTCCGCCTGGATTAACGAACAAATGTAATTCAAAAGCCTCCGATAAGGAGGCTTTTTTCATCTTAACTTTGACGCTTCTTTCAGACACGGCAAAGAATCTTTTTCCTTTGCTTTAAATGTCGGCGTACCGATTTCCATATGCCGGACAAGCTTTGTCCCGTCATCCTGATCCGCCATATAAACAAACAGAACACATCCTTCCTGCGGATAAGCCCAGACTTCAGACGGCTTTTCGTATCGTCTGACCGCCGGACGCCCCAGAATTTCCAAAACATAATCGGCTTTCAACAAAGGATCCCTTCGTCCCGAACGAATAACGACCTCCGGCTTGGACGCCGGTATATGCTCGGCCCCGTTTGAGGGCGTCCTATTTGAACCGTTTTCCGAAACGCAGCCCGCTGCCGTCAGACAAAAAACAAAACTTAGAAACAACCTTTTTTTCATATCGATTCCCGATCCGGATTCTTGATTAAAAACAATCTTTGCATAAAAGCCATAGCGACTAAAGGCGATATCGCATTTACTATCGGAACAGTCATTAACACCGCAATCATAATCCCCGCCCTGGCCCAATATATATGATAACGGTTAAAAAGGTCTTCCGCTTTCTGTTTTTCCATATAGCGCAAAGCAACGGCAAAAAAATATTCCCGCGCCAATAACCGTCCGTTCAAAATGTAATATAAAACAACCGGCAAAAAATTCACAAAGGGAATCAAACCTAAAATCATCGTTGCGGGAATTAAAAATGACGATAAAATGATTCCTTTAACGGCAACAGCTCCCGAAACAATCAAACTTTCGGACAACGGCACATTCCGCAGTCTGTGAATGTTGTTTTGAGCGGACATGCGGTCCACCACCGAGTCGATAAAGAATCCGGAAACGAAAGTGACCACGGAAGGAAAAAGCATCAGAGACATAATGAAAAACACAATATATCCAAAGGCTTCCGCTATTTTTTGTACTTTTGGCATATCGGACAAAGGTAAAAATGACAACGCATAGGAAAACCCCGAAAACAACACAGCGAAAACAACCAGAGCCAACAGAACGGCCCCGACTATCAACCCTCTGATTTTGTTTGAAAAAACGTCCTTAAACGCCTTTTTTAATTCTGAAAACATCTCTTCTTTCCAAAAAAAGTTTCTCTATTTTTGTAACAGAGTCTTGCTTGAATTGTAAGTTTCTTTATACTGCATTTGCACATTAACCCCATACGGAGGTTTTAGATGAACGCTCTGACCCGTTTTGATGTCGTTGCCATCGGTAATGCCATGGTTGACGTATTGGCCAATATGGACGATGAGTTTTTAACAGAACATAACATGCCTAAAGGAATGATGACGCTGATAGACGCGTCTTTGGCGGAAACGATTTATCATCACATTGCGCAGAACGGTGTCGAATGTTCCGGAGGATCGGCGGCAAATACGGCGGTCGGCATTGCGGCTTTAGGCGGAAAACCTGCTTTTATCGGCAAAGTCGCCGATGACAAATTAGGCGATGTTTTCAGAAAAGATATCACGGAATCCGGCGTTTATTTCACGACTCCGTGCCTGGAAAACGAAAAACCGACAGCACGCTGTATGGTCATTGTTTCCCCCGATGCGCAAAGAACGATGAACACCTATCTGGGGGCTTGTTCCAAACTGTCCCGCAAAGACATTGACGAAGATCTGATCCGTCAGGCAAAAATCGTTTATATGGAAGGATATTTATGGGACAGACCTGAAGCGAAAGACGCTTTGGCATACGCCGTCGAACTGGCGCACAAACACGGACGAAAAGTTTCGCTGTCCTTGTCCGATCCGTTTTGCGTCAACCGTCACCGCGACAGCTTTTTGCAGCTGATTAAAAGCGGTGTTGACATCTTGTTTTGCAATGAAGACGAAATCAAAGCTTTGTTTGATACAACGGATCCGGAAGACGCTTTCAAAAAATGCAAAGATCTGTGCGATATTGTCGTTGTCACGCGCGGCGCCAAAGGCGCTGTGGCGATTTGCGGCGAAAAGCGCCACGAAATTCCCGCGGAACCGATCAGAAAAGTCATTGACACGACCGGTGCCGGCGATTTGTTTGCGGCCGGCTTCCTGACGGGTTTTGCGAAAGACAGAACTGTTCCGGAATGTCTGCAAATGGGTGCTTTGGCCGCGGCGGAAATTATTTCTCACTACGGCGCACGGCCGGAAACGTCTTTAAGCGAACTGATCGCCAAAAAGGTAGGATAAATATTACAGACAATTTTCCTGCGTAAAACGGCATTCTGCCAAGAGTTTTCCGCTTTTATCGTTGTAATGCGTAATCAGAGAAATCCCGTTTTTCAACAGAGTATCATTGGCCACGCCGCACATAGCGGGTTCGACTTTCGGACAAATTTGCGCTTCCATTACCGGCCGCATCAAATCGGTTTGCGCTTCGGGTATAGTGCCAAGATCCATTTCAATGCGGTAAACATAATGAATCTCGTTTTTTTGGCCATAGACTTCCGTCCAGGTTGTCGCCTGATCTACTTTAAACGGCAGTATTTTTTTTGCTTCGGTTACGGCCGTGTCAACAAGCTTTTGTTTTTCCGCTTCCGACATTTCTTCCATTTCCGCAGCTTCTTCCGTGTATGGAATACCCGCCTTCGGCTTTTTCATGCCTTGGATAAACTCATGCTCGGACAAAAAAGCGTCTTTGTTTAAATCCATACGGGAAAACTGTTCCTGAACAGTTTCCGCCAAACACGGAAAAGTCAAAACGGAAAATAAAGCAATAACCGGCAGATAAGACATAAAGCCTCCTTCTTAAATTAAAACCTTTCTTCAGTATATACAAAAACTGCCGAACGGCACATAAAAAAATGCTACGCATTGACTCGGTCTGGAATTGACAAAAAGAACAATAATCCTTAAAAAGCATACATACACAAATTTCTGTTTTAAACAAAGAAGACTTCCGATGCGTAATATTGCGATTATTGCCCACGTTGACCACGGCAAAACAACTCTGGTCGATACTATGCTGCGCCAAAGCGGCACGTTCCGCGACAATCAGGTCGTTGCCGAACGCGCTTTGGATTCCAATGATCTGGAACGCGAACGCGGCATCACGATTTTAGCCAAATGCACTTCCGTCGAATGGAAAGGTGCGCGCTTCAACATTGTTGACACGCCGGGGCATGCTGATTTCGGCGGCGAAGTCGAACGCATTCTGGATATGGTTGATTCGGCGATCGTTTTGGTTGACGCGGCGGAAGGCCCTTTGCCGCAAACAAAGTTTGTTGTCAGCAAAGCGCTGAAAGTCGGATTGAAGCCGATCGTTGTTATCAACAAAGTCGATCGCCCTGATGCCCGTCCGCAGGAAGTTTACGAAGAAGTCTTTGATTTGTTTGCTTCTTTGGATGCAACGGACGAACAGCTGGACTTTCCGGTGCTGTACGCTTCCGGCCGCGAGGGATGGGCGGTCAAAGATCTGGACAAAGACCCCAGAGATTCCATCGCTCCGTTATTCGATTTGATCATGGACTACGTTCCGCCGCCCAAGTGCGACCCGCATGGCCCCTTTTCTTTATTGGTCACAGCGATCGAAAACGATCCGTTCGTCGGGCGCATCCTGACCGGAAAGATTCATTCCGGCTCGATTAAAGTCAATTCGATGATCAAAGCGATCGGACGGGACGGCAAAACGATCGAAACCGCGCGCGTTAGCAAAATTCTGGCTTTCAGAGGATTAAAACGAACCGGATTGGAAGAAGCGTTCGCCGGCGATATCGTCGCTCTGGCCGGATTGACCAAAGCGACCGTGGCGGATACGTTATGCGATCAATCCGTAACGGCTCCGATTGCCGCTCAGCCGATCGACCCGCCGACTTTGGCAATGACTTTTTCCATCAACACCTCGCCTCTGGCCGGCAAAGAGGGCGATAAAGTAACGTCCCGCGTAATTTGGGACAGATTGCAGAAGGAAGCGGAAGGCAACGTGGCTTTGCGCGTTTCCCGCACGGAATCGACCGACGCTTTTGAAGTCGCCGGCCGCGGCGAATTGCAGCTGGGCATCCTGATCGAGCAGATGCGCCGCGAAGGATTCGAACTGTCGATCAGCCGCCCGCGCGTTTTGATGCAGGTTGACCCCGTTTCCGGCAAAAAACTGGAACCGATCGAGGAAGTCATTGTCGACGTGGACGACCAATATGTCGGCACCGTTTGCGAAAAACTGGGCGAACGCCGCGCTGAAATGACGGATATGCATCCGTCCGGCGGCAACAAGACCCGCATTACCTTCCTTGTCCCGTCCCGAAGCCTGATCGGCTATCATTCGCAGTTCCTGACGGACACTTGCGGCACGGGCGTGATGAACAAACTGTTCCACAGCTATCAGCCTTATAAAGGCGCCATTCCGAGCAGAAGAACCGGGGTTTTGGTATCGACCGACAACGGCGTCGCCGTCGCTTACGCTTTGTGGAAACTGGAAGACAGAGGCCCGATGTTTATTGATCCGGGGGACGCCGTCTATGAAGGAATGATCGTCGGCGAACACACAAAGTCGAACGACATCGAAGTGAACCCGATCAAAACAAAGCATCTGACAAATATCCGCGCGGCGGCGAAAGACGAAAACATTCAGCTGATTCCGCCGATCAAGATGAGTCTGGAAGAAGCTTTGGCCTACATTCAGGAAGACGAATTGGTCGAAGTTACGCCGAAAACGTTCCGTCTGCGCAAAGCGATCTTGGACACCAACCTGCGCAAACGCGACGCGAACAAACGGGCGCAGATGGATGAGGAATAAATGAACAGTTGGAAAGCCTCGATCGGCGTATACCGCAACCCGAAAATGATTGTGATGGCCGTTTTAGGTTTTTTCAGCGGTCTGCCTTTGATTTTGCTGCTGTCCACTCTGGCCTACTGGCTGACCAGCAAAGGCGTTTCCAAAACGGACATCGCGCTGTTTTCCTTAACGCGCTTTCCGTACAGCTTTAAGTTTTTATGGGCGCCTTATGTCGACCGGTGCAAAATTCCCGTTTTGACAGATGCTTTGGGACAACGGCGTTCCTGGGCGGTTCTGTTTCAAATTTGTTTGATGATCAGTTTATTGGCTCTTGTCCGCACAAATCCGGCTGTCAATCCGATGCTGACAGGAATTTGCGCCATTGCCGTCGCCTTCTTTTCCGCTTCGCAGGACATTGTATTGGACGCCTTCCGCGTAGAGGATTTTGCCCCTCAGGATCAAGGAGCGGCGTCGGGGTGTTTTGTATTCGGCTATAGGATCGGCATGCTGGCTGCCGGCGCGGGTGCACTCTATATGGCTGAAGTGATGTCATGGGAAAGCGTCTATACCGTTCTGGCTCTGTCAGGACTGATCGGCATTGTCACCATTTTAATTGTCAAAGAGCCTCTGATCAAAAAAGAAATCAACACGCATGAAAACTTTTTTAAAACGGCCGTCGTCGCTCCGATTAAAGATTTTATTTCCCGTCCGGGATGGTACCTGATCATTCTGTTCATTATGCTTTACAAGCTGTGTGAAACGACACTCGGCACAATGACATCGCCGTTTTATATGGAAATGGGTTTCACCTATGCACAGATTGCGACGGTTGTAAAACTGTATGGCATTATCGCCACTCTTTTGGGCGGATTCTTGGGCGGAATCGTCGTTGTCCGTTGGGGAATTATGCGCAGTCTGCTGATTTGCGGCATTTTGCAGGGATTCAGCAACCTGCCTTTTGCTTATCTGGCAACGCAGGGGAACAGTATGACGTGGCTGATGATTTCCGTTGTTTCGGACAATCTGACTTCCGCTATGGCGACTTCGGCTTTTGTCGCGTATATGTCGTTTTTATGCAATGCCGCCTACACCGCGACACAATACGCTCTGCTCAGCTCTCTGATGGCTTTGCCGCGCGACTTGTTATCGTCAACCAGCGGATGGCTGGCCGACCATACAAGCTGGCCCGTTTTCTTTATGATTACGGCTGCTCTGAGTCTGCCGGGACTGATTGTTCTGGGATTTCTGAATCGGAAGTTTCCGCAGAAGAATCAAGCGGATGCATCGGCAGATACACCGTAAAGATCGTTCCGGTTTCATTTGAGCTTTCCACTTTGATTCTCCCGTTATGATGCTTGACGATCTGTTCGACGATTGACAGTCCTAAACCGGTTCCGTCCGCCTTATTTTTTGTTTCCGCCACACGATAAAAACGTTCAAACAAATGCGGAAGGTTTTCCGGTGCGATCGGTTCGCCCGTATTGTGAACGGAAACGGCATAAATTTCGGAAACATTCCTGTCAAGGATATTATCATTAGGCAAAACACGACAGGATACCGTAACTGTTCCGCCCTGTTTGCCATATTTCAGCGCATTATCCGTCAGATTTTGAAACACTTGATTAAGTTCGTTGACATTGCCTAAAATTTTGCCCGACTGTGCACATGGTTTCAAAACAATCGTCATATCTGTTTTTGCGGCTTTGGCATCCAACATCTGCTTAATAACCGGCAAAATTTCAGGAATTTTCACCTGTTCCGAAAGCTCTTGCTTTTCATTCATCTGCAGGCGCGACAAACAAAGCAGACTTTCGATCAAATTGGACATACGCCCCGCCTGCACCTGCATAATATTTAAAAAACGATCTCTGGCTTCCTCATCTTCTTTTGCCATTCCCTGCAGCGTTTCAATAAATCCCGACAACACCGATAAAGGCGTGCGCAGCTCATGACTGGCATTGGCAATAAAATCCGACTGCATCTGCTCAAACTGCTTTCTGGCCGTCATATCATACAAAGCTAAAACGGCAACTGCGCCGGCTTTTGCCTCGGCAGGCAAACGTTCGATTTTTGCATTAAAAATTTTTTGCTTAAAATAAATTTCCAGACTTTCTTTGCGCGTCTGTTCCTGCAAAATACGATCTAATGCCTGCGGCAAATACTGAGATTCCACCAATATTCTTAAAGATTGACCGCGCACATTGAAGCCGAACAATTCGCGTGCCGCCAAATTTGCTCCGATCACGATTCCATCATTGTCCAACATCAGCAAAGGATCCGGCAAACTGTCCAGCACCGCCGCATCGGAAAGCGTCTGCGCTTCCAAATGTTCCGTGCGTGTTGTCCAAACATTGCGCATTTGGTTAATAGCGGCAACGATTCGAATAGATTCCTCATCCTGTTTGCCAAAAACAGGAACTTCCGGAACCTCCTCTTCCTGCGCCAATTGATGAACGTATTGGGTCAAATTCTTTAATTTCATCAAAAACGGCATTGCCAAAACGATATTCAAACAAACGACCATCCCGAACCCGACAATCGCCACATCCGGCTGAATATATTTGGACATGACAAGGATCAGCAACATCAGGGCCGACGGCAGAGAAACCGTTAAAACACGCTCTATAAAGAAATAAGGAACGTCCTCTTTATCGGAATCGCGAATAGCCATTTTTTATCCTCTTTTCACTCGGGATTTCAGCTGCATACGATAAGCATCCCAGTCTTCGACAGGCTTTTGAGCTACCCCCGTTTCACAGGCGGCTTTGGCTACCGCGACCGGAACGGTTTCGATCAAGCGATCGTCAAACGGCGACGGGATGATTTTGTCTTTTGAAAGCCCGTCCGCCCGAGCCAACTCCGCCAAAGCATGCGCTGCCGCGAGCTTCATCTTCTCATTGATCTGCGACGCTCTGACATCCAACGCGCCGCGGAAAATATAAGGAAAGCCCAAAACGTTGTTGACCTGATTAGGATAATCCGACCGTCCCGTCGCGACGATTGCGTCCGGCGCCACAGAAAAAGCTTCTTCCGGCGTGATTTCCGGATTCGGATTTGCCAAGGCGTAAATCAGCGGCTGTTTATTCATTGTTTTGACCATTTCCGGCGTCAACGCCCCTTTGACGGACAAGCCCAGAAACACGTCCGCGCCGTTGACGGCTTCGGCCAGAGTGCGCGCATCCGTTTCGGCGGCAAAAGATTCTTTAAACGGATTCATTCCCGCCGTGCGGCCTTTGAAAATAACGCCTTTGGAATCGCACATAACGATATTCTTAACACCCAATTCCCGCAACAAAGACGCGCAGGCAACCGCCGCCGCCCCCGCGCCGTTGACGACCAGTTTTATTTCTTCGATTTTCTTGCCGGTCAGCTCCAATCCGTTGACAAGCCCCGCGGCAACGACAACCGCCGTGCCGTGCTGGTCGTCGTGGAAAACAGGAATGTTCAGTTTTTTTTTCAATTCGCGTTCAATGTAGAAACATTCCGGAGCTTTGATGTCTTCCAGATTGATGCCGCCGAACGTATCGCCGATCAGCGCCGCCGCTTCAACGACTTTATCCGGATCAAGCGAATTGATTTCGATATCGATCGAATCAACATCGGCGAATTTTTTAAACAAAACGGATTTTCCTTCCATCACCGGCTTGGAGGCCAAAGAACCGATGCTGCCCAATCCCAAAACGGCCGTGCCGTTGGAGATCACGGCGACCAGATTGCCTTTCGCGGTGTAGCGGAACGCTTCGTCCGGATTTTTTTCGATTTCCAGACATGGCGCCGCCACCCCCGGAGAATATGCCAAAGCTAAATCCCTTTTCGTATTCAATGGCTTGGTCGGAATGATTTCGATTTTTCCCGGACGACCGGAAGCGTGAAGAGTTAACGAATCCTGCTCTAATGAATTTTTGTTTTCTGTCATTGTATTTCAATTCTTTATTGATTGGTTAAAAACGGATATATTACACCCTAACACAAACGAGTTAAGAAGTGAAACGCTATGAATCAAACAAATCAGACGGAAGCGAACGGCAATCAAAAACATACGCCGATGATGGAACAGTACTTTGACATCAAGCGCCGGCATGAAGGCTATTTGCTGTTTTACCGCATGGGTGATTTTTATGAAATGTTTTTTGACGACGCGATAACGGCTTCGGCGGCGTTGGATATCGCGTTGACCAAACGCGGACGGGAAAAAGGCATTGACATTCCGATGTGCGGCGTTCCCGTTCATTCGCACGAAATTTATCTGTCCCGCCTGATTCGAAAAGGCTTCAAAGTCGCGATCTGCGAACAGATGGAGGATCCGGCGGAAGCCCGCAAAACCCGCGGAACAAACGCTTTGGTCAAACGTGACGTGATTCGTCTGATTACACCGGGAACGTTGACGGAAGACAATATTCTGGAACCCAGAGCCTGCAACTATCTGATGTCGCTGACGGTTACGGGCGACGGCATCGGTATGGCGTGGGCGGATGTGTCAACGGGGAATTTTGCCGTTCAGACGCTCGCATCGCAAAAACCGGCCGCTCTGGCCGCCGGCATTTCACGGTTGGAACCCAAAGAAATCATCGTGTCGGACAAACTGCTGCAGACACCGGATTTTTTTGAAACGTTCAACGAATTCAAACGGTTGCTGACGCCGCTTCCCGCCGTGCGTTTTTCCGCCGAAAACGGAAAAAAACGGTTGGAAAAGTTTTTTAACGTACAGACGTTGGATGCGTTCGGACGTTTCAACAAAAGCGAACTGGGCGCGGCAGGGGCTTTGGTTGATTATATCGAGCTGACGCAAAAAGGACAACTGCCCCGCTTGAATCCGTTAAAACACTACACGTCCGGCCGACTGATGGAAATTGACGCCGCAACGCGCCGGAATCTGGAGCTGTTCCATTCCCTTTCCGCCGAAAAAGGCCCAACTCTGTATTCCAGCATCGACAAGACGATCACCGGCGCGGGCGCACGACTTTTATCGCAATATCTGTCTTCGCCGCTGACCGACATTTACACGATCAACCAACGGCTGGACCGGATAGAGTTTTTCATTAAAAATCCCCTGATTCGCGCGACCGTGCGCGACAGACTTTCCGAATGCCCCGATATGGAACGCGCTTTGGCCAGACTTTCTTTGGGACGCGGAGGGCCTCGGGATCTGGCGATTATTCGCGACACGCTAAAGCAAATTCCCGATTTAAAAGAAGCCCTTCATTCCGATTTGGGCATGCCGCCCGCAGTGGAAAACTGTTTAAAAAACCTGAAGAATCCGGAAGAACTGACCGACACGTTAACCAAAGCTCTGGCCGACGACCTGCCCTTGCTGGCACGCGACGGCGGCTTTATTGCACCGATGTATTCCGCCGAACTGGATGAATTGAAACAGCTGCGCGACCAAAGCAGACAAATGATGCTCGGTCTGCAAGTCAAATATGCGGAAATCGCGGGCGTTTCGAATCTGAAAATCGCACACAACAATATCCTGGGCTATTATATCGAAGTGACTGCCAAAAACGCGTCGCAAATGTTGGAAGACGCGCGGCAAGGCAAATCGATTTTCATGCACCGGCAAACGATGTCGAACGCCGTCCGCTTTACGACGGTCGAGCTGTCGGAATTGGAAAACAAGCTGAAAGGCGCGGCGGAACGGGCACTGACTTTGGAATTGGAACTGTTTTCCGATCTGGTGGCTCAAGTGATGCGTAAAGCCGACCTGATCGCACAGGACGCGCAGGTGCTGGCGATTTTGGACGTTGCATCAAGTCTGGCGGAAACGGCGGAAGAACACGAATACTGCCGCCCCGTTCTGGAAGACAGTTTGGCGTTCGATATTGAAAAAGGCCGCCATCCCGTTGTCGAACAGACGATGAAAGCGTCGCATGAATCCGATTTTGTAACGAACGACTGCCACTTGGGCAATCCTGAAACGAAAGACGGGCGGCTGTGGCTGATGACCGGGCCGAATATGGCGGGCAAAAGCACCTTTTTACGGCAAAACGCGCTGATCGCCGTTCTGGCGCAGTCCGGCTGCTATGTTCCGGCAAAATCGGCAAAAATCGGTATTGTGGATAAATTGTTTTCCCGTGTCGGCGCAGCGGACGATCTGGCGCGCGGGCGGTCAACTTTTATGGTGGAAATGATCGAAACGGCGGCGATTTTGAACCAATCCACCGAAAAGTCTCTGGTCATTCTGGACGAGATCGGACGCGGCACGGCGACGTTTGACGGTCTGTCGATCGCGTGGGCGGTCGTGGAGCATCTGCACGAAATCAACAAGTCCCGCGCCCTGTTCGCGACGCACTATCACGAACTGACCGCTCTGGCGGAAGTCCTGCCGCATCTGTCGCTTTACACGATGCGCGTCAAAGAATGGAAAAACAATGTCGTTTTCCTGCACGAAGTCGTCAAAGGCACGGCAGACAGATCTTACGGGATTCACGTCGGCCGGCTGGCGGGTCTGCCTCCCGCCGTGATCGCGCGGGCGAAGCAGGTTCTGGCGGAAATGGAAAAGCAGGGATCTTATGAAATCAATTTTATGAACGATCTGCCCCTGTTCGCTTTGGTGCAAAAGAAAGCCGCCGCCGAACAGAAAGAAGCCGTTCCGGAAACGGCGAAACTTTCTCCCGTTTTGGAAGAACTGAAAAAAATAGCCCCCGACGAACTGACGCCCAGACAGGCTTTGGATGCTCTTTATAAATTGAAACAGCTGTCGGAGCAAAACGGATGACTTTGCGTTACGATCTGGAACAGGCATGGAACGCCGCCGATACATCCGACGATAAAAAGAAAGCCGTCGTCGCCGTTTTGAAACGGCGTCGGGATGAAATTCTGGTCGATATGGGAATGGCGCTGAACACGCCGCAAAGCAGCGGATTGGAAGCGATGTTTTCCCACGCGGACGCTTTGGACGACACTTTATCCGAGCTGATGACGTTCGTTTACGAAACCGTTTTTCAAGGACAAAATCTGCCCGAAACGGCACTGGTCGCCGTCGGCGGTTACGGACGCAAAGAGCTTGCCCCCTACTCCGACATCGACATTTTGTTTTTATTGAACGACGCGGAAAAAGACAATGCCGAAGAAATTGTTTCGTTTGTGACTTCCGCTTTATGGGATACGGGGCTGAAAGTCGGCGCAGCCGTCCGTACGCCCGCCGACTGCGTCACGCAGGCAACGGCGGATATGACAATCCGCACCAATATGCTGGAAAGCCGATTGGTCTGGGGAAGCTTTCATCTGTTTGACGATTTTTGTTTTCGCTATGAAAAACTGCGGACCAACGGCAGCGGACGTGCCTTTGCGGAAAGCAAATTTGAAGAACGTTCCGCCCGTTACCGTCGTATGGGATTGTCCAAGTATATGCTGGAACCGAACGTCAAAGAAGGGCGCGGCGGCCTGCGTGATCTGCATTTGTTGTTCTGGCTTGCCAAGTATTTGTTCGGCATTACTGAAATGCCCGACCTGATCGATCTGGGCATTTTAAACCGCGCCGCCTGCCAAAAGTTTTTAAAAGCGCACCGTTTCCTGGCGACCGTGCGCTGTCATCTGCATATGATTTCCGGACGCGCCGGCGACATTCTGACGTTTGATGCGCAAACAAAAATCGCCGAACAAATGGGTTATGGCGACCGAACGGGGCAATCCGCCGCCGAACGGTTTATGAAGCACTACTATCTGATTTGCAAAACGGTAGGCGAGTTGTCCAATCAGATTACCGTCGCCATCAAAGACGCGTTGAACGGCGAACCCAAACTGACTTTTCTGCCTGAAGATAATTTTTATCTGATCAACGACCGCATTGCTTTTAAAGAGCATCTGCGTTTCAATGAAACGCCGTTGGCTCTTTTGCAGGCGTTTGAACTGAAACAAAGACTGCATTCATCCATCAATCCGCAGACCTTACAGCTGATTTCCGACAATGCCAAATTGATTCGGAACATCCGCAAAACGCCCGAAGCAAGACAGCTGTTTTTTGACATCCTGCTGTCTGACAATCCCGAAACATCTTTGCGGCAAATGACCGAATGCGGTGTTTTGGGACGGTTGATTCCCGAATTTCAAAACATCGTCGCGCAGGTTCAATTCGATATGTATCACGTTTATACGACGGACGAACACACGTTCAAAGCGATCGGTTCTCTGTCCGAAACGCCGCCGGATATGATGCCGCAGTCCCGATTGGCCTTATATCTTGGCACTTTGTTGCACGACATCGGCAAGGGACGCGGCGGAGATCATGCGCAGAAAGGCGCCGTGCTTGCGGAAAAAATCTTGTCCGATCTTGGCGTTGCAAAGGATGATGCGGAAACTGTCGTTTGGCTGATCGCGAACCACCTGATTATGAGCCAGACCGCTTTCCGCCGCGACATTTTCGATCCGAAAACGATTGAAGACTTTGTCGCCGTCGTTCAATCTCCCGAACGGCTGAAGCTGCTCTGCGCTTTGACCGTCGCGGATATTAAAGCCGTTGGCCCGAATGTTTGGAACTCTTTCAAAGACAAGCTTTTAAAAGAACTGTTCACGTTCGCTTTGGAAAAAATGCAGGGCATTGACAGCCGCGCGCGCAGCTTGACACCCGCGCAAAAAGCTTTGGCAGAAAAAGCCGGGCTGAAAGAATACGCGTTTGCGGTCACGCCCGATCCCGAACGCGGCGTGACGGAATTTATCGTGCTGGCTCCCGACCGTGACGGATTGTTTGCCGACATCACCGGCACAATGGCGACCGAAGACATTTCCGTCATCGAAGCGCAGATTGCGACTTTGGACAACGGTATGGCGCTTGATACGTTTTTAATTCAGGAAACGAATATGCTCAACGAAAAGAAGCCCGTCGATTCGGAAAAGAAAATCTCGCGTCTGCAAAACGGAATCAAAACGTCGGACACGAAGGCAATCGAAGAAAAATTAAGCAAAAAGCGAAACAAATCCCTGTCCGTTCTTTGGAGTCCGCCGCGCGTTTTTATCAACAATCAAGCGTCCGATTCCTGTTCGCTGATCGAAGTCAACGGAACGGACTATACGGGTTTTCTGCACGCGGTCACGCATACGATGACAAAACTCAACTTGAATATTGTTTCCGCGCACATTTATACTTACGGTTCGCGCGTCGTTGACGTTTTCTATGTCAAAGACGCTGCCGGACGCAAAATCACGGACGAACCGGAAATACAAAAAATAAAAACAGCTTTATTGGATACTCTCAATGGCAGCACCTCTTTCAGTCATTAAATCGATTTTAACCGTCGGCGGTTGGACAATGGTCAGCCGCGTTTTGGGTTTTGTCCGCGACCTGTTGATTGCGAACTTTTTAGGCGCGGGCATGATCGCGGACGCTTTTTTCGTCGCGTTTAAACTGCCGAACTTATTCAGAAGCCTGTTCGCCGAAGGCGCGTTCAACGTCGCTTTTGTGCCATTGTTTTCGGAACAGCTGGAAACAAAAGGCAAAGAATCCGCCCGCCTGTTCGCGGAAGAAGCCTTTTCGGCGCTGTTTTATATTGTGCTTCTGTTTTCGGCGATAGCGGAAATCACGATGCCGCTGTTTATCATCGTCCAAGCCCCCGGTTTTATCGAAGATACGGCCAAGTTTGACGCGGCCGTCATCATGGCGCGCATCACATTTCCCTATCTGTTGTTAGTGTCTTTGAACTCTTTGCAAAGCGGCATGCTGAATTCAATGGGATACTTTGCCGCAGCCGCTTTAACGCCCGTTTTATTAAACCTGACGATGATCGCGTCGCTGTTTGCTTTAACGCCTTTATTCGGCGGCAACTACGGCTACGCGTTATCCGCAGGCGTTACATTGGCAGGCCTCTTTCAGCTGCTGTGGCTGATCTGGCACACGCACCGCGCGGGTTTGCCGCTGGGATTACAGAGGCCGATCGCTTTTTTTAAACACAAATCTCAAGAATTGAAACTGCTGATGAAGCGCATTATCCCTGGCGTATTCGGTTCCGGCATTTATCAGATCAATCTGTTTTTGGATACGCTGTTTGTATCATTCCTGTCCACCGGCGCGATTTCATGGCTGTATTACGCAAACCGCCTGTACCAGCTGCCGGTCGGAATCATCGGCGCCGCGATCGGCACGGCTTTGCTGCCGATTCTGTCCCGTCAACTGAAGGCCGGAGAAACGGAACAGGCGCAAAACAGCTTAAACCGCGCATTAGAGTTTGCTTTATTGATGTCCGTGCCGTCTATGGCGGGACTGATGGCACTCAGCTATCCGGTCATTTCCGTTCTGTTCGAACGCGGTGAATTTACAAACACGGACAGCGTCAACACCGCCGTCGCCCTCTGCGCCTATGCGGCGGGGCTGCCGGCTTACATTCTGACGAAAACGCTGGCCCCCGTTTTTTATGCCAGAGGCGACACGACGACCCCGGTTCGGATAGCAGCTTGGGCGTTGGGACTGTATATTCTGCTGTGCGCGGCTTTTCTGCCGAAATTCGGCTATGTCGGCATCGCGCTGGCAACGGGAATCGTTGCCTGGATCAACGTGCTGCAATACATCTGCCGCATCAAAAAACAGGCTCTGCATCATACGGACCGCACCTTTAAAAAACGCAGCGCTTCCATTCTGTTTTCTTCCGTTCTGATGACTATTGCCGTCATTTTCGCCAACAAACAAGCCGCTGTTTATTTTCCCGATTGGATTCACGGAACGCAAATCATGCGCTTCGGCATTTTGACTGCACTGATCGCTTTCGGCGGTATTATATTTATTATTTCCGTTTTATTGTCCGGCGGTGTAAACTTAAAAGAACTGAAAAACCGTTTACACAGGAAAAAAGGATAAAAAATGAAAAAACGTCTGTTTCTTCTGCCTGTTATTTCCTTATTTACTTTTAATGCAAACGCTCAAATCGCGCCGTTATATCATTTTACGGAAGATTTAAAGAATTCCGCAAAAAACTGCACGCCTTACGAAGAAGATTTCAGCGCGACCAACCCGATTTTAAAAACGGTTACGAAATTTTTCGGACTGGACGACATATCGACTTTCGTCCGCATCAAAGGCAAAAACGACAAAAGCTTCTGCGATTTTTCGATTGTCAGCCAAATGGACGACATTGTCGTTTCCGATCAGGTTTGCTCCGTTTCGCCCGAACAGCTGACAGAAATTTATGATGCGATGACGAACCCATCAACGGATCAGGTTACGGAAACGTTTACGACTTACATAACCTATTCCAAATCCGACAGAACAACGGAAAAAAAGCCGATGGAAACGACCGTTACCGACACAAAATTGAACATCGCGTGGAGAAAAATTTCCGACACGGCCTGCGAAAAGAAAAAAATTGATTTTTCCGATGAACAGATGAAACGGCTGCAACGCAAAACGTTTGCTTTGCCGGCGGATTTTGTCGAAAGTTTGAAGGTCTGCCGCCCGGCCAAAGCGGAAAAAAACATCGTCTTTTCAGCGATGACCGCCGAAATAACCGGCGTTAAAAAAGGGTACTGCCAAATCAAAATGCCGCCGTTTGAGCTTTCTTTAAGTAAAACGCAAGCTCAAAAAGTCGAAACATGGATGGACTTTTATTCTTTTGCCGAAAACCCGACCGCTGCAAAATACGTTCCCGAATATTCGACGATCGGATTACTGGCTTCAGCAAAAGCCTGCGTTTTCGGCGATAAGACTCACGAAGCCGGTTCGGAAAGCTCTTCTTTCGGCGACGTTAAAATATCCAAAGGACTTTCTTCGGCTTTTAAGGATGATGTTTGCACGATAACGTTCAAAAACACGATAGAAATCAACGGCAAAACGACCGATCACAGCAAAATCTGCAACGTTTCGAAAACAGATTTGACGAAATTATTGCCCGTTGACCCGGATAAAGAAAAAGAGCAGAAAATTTCAATCTCTCTGCCGTTTTCTGCAGAAGAACAAAAACAATCCAAGGAATTGTATGACAAATTAATAAAACAAAATTTGTGCAAATAAACCAATTAAAAAAAACAGCCCCTTCAATTTTGTTAAATTGAAGGGGTTTTGTTTTGAATCATTTAAATAATGTATTAAAGCATTACATATAAAAAATTAAAAAAAACAGAAACACTCAACTTAATAAATAAAGAACAAAGATTTTTTAAATACATACTTTTATATTTTTTAGTTTTAATAAATTAATTTAATAAACTTTAATTATTGGAGTTTTTATTAAGGAGGGAACCCCATGAAAAAGATATTAATACTTTTTATTGCTTTGCTGCTTTA
>CALDOX010000001.1:0-158716 GCA_937912005.1 uncultured Alphaproteobacteria bacterium | reverse complement strand
GACCTTGACGACGATGTCCTTCACGAACTTGAACTCCTTGATGTCGCCCGTGAGCGGGATCATGATCTCCGGCTTCACGCTCCAGCCCTTGTGCTTGCGCTGGACGTTGATCGCCGCACGGATCACAGCCTTCGTCTGCATCACGGCGATTTCCGGATACGTCACGCACAGGCGGCACCCGCGGTGGCCCATCATCGGGTTGAACTCGTGGAGCGAGTCGATGATGTCCTTGATCTTGGAGATCGGCTTGTGCATCGTCTTCGCGAGAAGCGCGATCTCGTCCTCCGTGTGCGGCACGAACTCGTGCAGCGGCGGATCGAGGAAGCGGATCGTGACGGGCTTGCCCTCGAGCGCCTCGAAGAGCTGCTCGAAGTCGTCCTGCTGGTACGGCAGGATCTTGGAGAGCGCGAGGCGCCGCTCCTCGACCGTGTCGGCGCAGATCATCTCGCGGAACGCCGCGATGCGCGACTGCGAGAAGAACATGTGCTCCGTGCGGCAGAGGCCGATGCCCTCCGCGCCGAGCTCGCGCGCCTTGCGGGCGTCGCGCGGCGTGTCGGCGTTCGTGCGGACCTTCAACGTGCGGATTTCGTCCGCCCAGCCCATGAAAATGCCGAAATCGCCGGTCAGTTCCGCGTCTTTCAACGCGATGGCGCCTTTGATGACTTCGCCCGTCGAACCGTCCAGAGAAATGATGTCGCCTTCTTTCAAAACGACGCCTTTGACGGTCAGGGTTTTGGCCGCGGCGTCGACTTTGATTTCCGACGCGCCGCAAACGGCGGGTTTGCCCATGCCGCGGGCGACGACGGCGGCGTGCGACGTCATACCGCCGCGGGCCGTCAGAATGCCCTGCGACGAATGCATGCCGTGGATGTCTTCCGGCGAGGTTTCCAAACGGACCAACACGACCTTTTTGCCTTCGGCCGCCTGTTTTTCGGCGTCATCGGCCGAAAACACGATAGCGCCGACGGCCGCGCCGGGAGAGGCGTTCAAAGCCGTCGTCAACAGACGACCTTCTTTGATGGCCGCTTTTTTGGCGTCCGGATCCAACGTCGGGTGCAGCAAATCGTCCAGCTGTTTCGGTTCGACGCGCAAAATCGCCGTTTTCTTGTCGATCAGGCCTTCGTGGACCATATCGACCGCCATTTTGACGGCGGCGGCGGCGGTGCGCTTGCCGTTACGGGTCTGCAACATGTACAGTTTGCCGTTTTGAATCGTGAATTCCATATCCTGCATATCGTGATAATGCTTTTCCAACGTTTCACGAATGTCGCACAACTGTTTGTACAATTCGGGCATCGCTTCTTCCATGCAGGGCAGGTCGGAACCGCGTTCCTTCTTGCCTTCCTTGGAAATCTGCTGCGGTGTGCGGATACCGGCCACCACGTCTTCACCCTGAGCCTTAATCAAAAATTCGCCGTAGAAAGCGTTCTTGCCCGTGGACGGGTCGCGGGAGAAGCAAACGCCCGTTGCGGAATCATCGCCGGCATTGCCGAACACCATCGTCTGGACGTTCACGGCCGTACCCCAATCTTCGGGGATATCATTTAATTTACGATAGTAGATCGCGCGATCAACCATCCAGCTCATGAACACGGCGCCGATGCCGCCCCAGAGTTGTTCCTTCGGATCCTGCGGAACGGGCTTGCCGAATTTTTCACCGATTTTTTTGTATTCGGCGATCAGTTCTTTCAGATCGTCAACCGTCAGATCGGTATCAGACTTGTAGCCTTTCTTGTCTTTCAAGCCGGTCAGAGCATGTTCGAAGTTTTCATGCTTCACGCCCAGAACGACGTCAGAATACATCTGGATGAAACGACGATAAGAGTCGTACGCAAAACGTTCGTCACCGGAAGATTTGGCTAAACCTTTAACGGTTTCGTCATTCAAGCCCAGGTTCAGAACAGTGTCCATCATGCCCGGCATGGAAATGCGGGCGCCGGAACGCACGGAAAACAACAAAGGATTTTCCGGATCGGCGAATTTACGGCCGACAATCGCTTCGCAGTGTGCGACACCTTCTTTGACTTGTTCTTCCAAATCAGCGGGAAATGTTTTGCCGTTTGCATAATAATACGTGCAGACTTCGGTTGAAATCGTGAAGCCCGGAGGAACGGGAATCCCGATTGAGCTCATTTCCGCCAAGTTAGCGCCTTTACCGCCCAACAAGTTTCTGTCAGACGCGTTACCTTCGGCTTTTCCATTTCCGAATTTATAAACCCATTTTGTCATGGTAGTCAGATATCTCCTTACCCTTCAATTACAGAAAAATCAGCAATACCGCCCATCGCGCCGACTATCATCGACAGTATGCGCAGCCGGTTGGCACGAAGCTGACCATCGTCACAATTCACTTGGACTTTTTCAAAGAAAGCGTCAACGGGAACCCGCAGTTTAGCCAAGTCTTCCATCGCCCCTTCAAAATCATCCGAAGCAATCTTCTTTGAACTGTTTAACACAACCTGTTCCAGCGCGTCAAACAAAGATCCTTCTTCCGGCAGCTTAAACAGCGTTTTTTCAGCCGCCGAAGCATACAAACATTTATCTTTCCCTTCTTCGATCCTGACGATATTCGCCGCGCGGCGATACGCCGTCAGCAAATCCGCACCGTCTTCGGTCGAAAGGAATTTCGTCAAAGCGCCGACCCGCGCGATAACGCGGCACAAATCGACCGATTCAAAATTGTCGTTTTGAGTCAAGCCATATACTGCCGCGATATAATCGTGACGCACTCCCTTGTCTTTCATCAGAACTTTTAATCTTTCAGCGATAAAGTTCATCAAAGACACCATTTGGCGCACAGACCAATTTACCAAAACGGTCGGTTCCTCGTTTTCGTTTCTTTTTTCGGATTTAGTCATCGCCTCTCTGATCGCCGTCTGAGCCGAATCGCCATAAACGGCACGGGAAGCGTTCAAAATCTGAAAAATCGGCAGATTGATCTTGTTTTCCAAAATCAGCCGCACAACACCCAACGCCGCACGGCGCAGCGCAAAGGGGTCTTTTGATCCGGTCGGTTTTTGGTCAATCAGCCAGAATCCGACCAATGTATCAATTTTGTCTGCCAAAGCGACCGCCACGCTGACGGGCGCGGACGGACAAACGTCCTTTGGTCCCAACGGAGAATAGTGTTCCGCCACGGCATCAGCAACCGCTTTGTCCTCGCCGTCATGAAGAGCATAATAGCGTCCCATTATCCCCTGCAGTTCGGGAAATTCGCCGACCATACCGGTTGACAAATCCGCTTTGCACAACAAAGCGGCGCGATCGGCGTCTTTGGTGTCGGCATCGGGAATATATTTCAGCAATTCCGGCAGCAAACGACGCATCCGTTCGACTTTGTCGGCCACGGACCCGAGTTTAGCGTGGAATACGCGGGACTGTAGCTTGTCCGCTTTGGATGCCAGAGTCGTTTTTCTGTCTTCGTCCCAGAAGAAGCGGGCGTCGGACAGACGAGCGCGCAGAACGCGTTCGTTTCCGGCGACGATTTCCTTACCGCCGTCAGCCGCTTTCATATTCGCTACCACGATGAATCGCGGCGCCATTTTGCCGTTTTCATCCGTCATGCAGAAATATTTCTGGTTCGTCCGCATCGACGTGATCAACACTTCCTGCGGCACGGACATAAATTCGTCGTCGATTTTACCCATCAAAGGCACCGGATATTCCGCCAGTCCGGCAACTTCATTCAACAGCCCCTGATCTTCCAACAGCTTATAACCGGCTTCTTTAGCCAGAGCGTGCGCCTGTTCGGAAATGATTTTTTTGCGTTCTTCCGGATCAATGATCACGAATGCGTCGCGGATTTTTTTCTGATAATCCGCAAAGTCTTTGACCTGAATTGCAGCCGGCGCCAAAAAACGGTGTCCGTACGTTGTATCTCCCGAAGTTACACCGGCGAAAGTTACCGGAACGACAGCGCCGTCGAACAGACAGACGATCGCGTGCAAAGGACGCACCCAGTGTTCTTTATGTTCCGCCCAACGCATCGATTTCGGCCACGGGAAAGTTGCCAAAAGAGAGGCGACAGCTTCCTGCAGCACTTCGGCCGTCGGGCGGCCTTTATGCGACAATGAAGCAAAATAAAACGTACCTTTCTGCGTTTCGCGCGTTTCCAGCTGCTCTTTCGTCAGACCGACGGATTTTAAAAAGCCGTTCAACGCCTGTTCGGGCGCCGTTACGGACGGCCCTTTGCGTTCTTCGACCAAATCAGCCTGAGCCGCCGGCAACCCTTTGACGCACAACCCTAAACGGCGGCTGGCGGCGAAAGAAACAGCCTCGCTGAACTCCAGTTTGTTTTCGCCGAGCGTTTTGGTCATAAACTCTTTAATGTGCGCCGCGGCGTCCGCCTGCATGCGCGCGGGGATTTCTTCACTGAACAATTCTAAGAAAAATTCGCTCATTTTCTAACCTTCCGCCAAATGGCCGCGGCTTTTCAGCCAGCCTTCACAGCACCCTTTTGCCAAAGCACGCACCCGCCCGATATAGGCGGCGCGTTCCGTCACGCTGATAACGCCGCGGGCGTCCAACAGGTTGAACAGGTGGGAAGCCTTAATGCACTGATCGTAAGCCGGCAAAGGAATCCCGTCCTTTAGCAAAGCCTGACATTCCTTTTCAGCGTCCTTAAAGTGCTGCAGCAGCATTTCCGTGTTCGCGCATTCGAAATTGTATTTGGAATATTCGACTTCGTTTTGGTGAAACACATCACCGTAGGTCACGCCTTCGCCGTTGAAATCCAAGTCATAGACATTTTCAACGCCCTGAATGTACATCGCCAGACGTTCCAATCCGTAAGTCAGTTCCGCGCAAACCGGAGAACATTCAAATCCGCCGACCTGCTGAAAATAAGTGAACTGCGATACTTCCATGCCGTCGCACCAAACTTCCCAGCCCAAGCCCCACGCGCCGAGCGTCGGACTTTCCCAGTCGTCTTCGACAAAACGGATATCGTGATGCGCCGGATCAATGCCCAATACTTTCAAACTGTCCAGATACAGCTCCTGAACGTTTTCGGGGGACGGCTTTAAAATCGCCTGATATTGGTAATAGTGTTGCAGGCGGTTCGGGTTGTCGCCGTAACGACCGTCAACGGGACGCCGGGACGGCTGAACATAGGCTGCTTTCCAATGTTCGGGGCCCAAAGCGCGCAGAATGGTCGCCGGGTGAAATGTTCCCGCGCCGACCTCCATATCGTAAGGCTGAAGAATAACACAGCCTTTTTCCGCCCAATACGCATGCAATTTAAGGATAAGTGACTGAAAATCGTTTCCTGATTTGTTCGCCATTTTAAACTCGAGTATAAAAGTGTTTAAACGTTAAAACTTCGTGAAGAAAAATACTTCCGAATCCCTGACAGGTCAAGGAAAATTCTATGCCGGAAAAGAAAAGTTGATAAACGCGCCGCAACGTTATAATAATGGGAACAAAGATACGTTCAAAGGTTTTCTTTACCATACCCTAAATTTTTGCCGACAGGATTTTTTCATGCCAAAAGTTTCCGTTCTGTTTCCCGTTTACAACACAAACGAAGCCTACCTGCGTGCCGCTATGGAAAGCGTTTTGTCGCAGACGTTCACGGATTTTGAATTTATTATTCTCAATGACGCTTCCACCGACCCGAATGTTGAAAAAACAGTCAAGTCTTATACTGACAACAGAATCCGCTATTATGTAAACGAGCGCAATTTGGGCATCTCTTTAACGCGCAACAAATTGTTGGATCTGGCGGCCGGCGAATACTTGGCTATTATGGATCACGACGACATTTCTTTACCGACCCGTTTTGAAAAACAGGTTGATTATCTGGATAACCATCCGAATGTCGGCGTCATCGGCTGCAAAGTAAAAAAAATCCCCAGCAATCAAGTCACGCGCAATCCGACAAACAGCGATGATATCAAGCTGGCTTTGATGCGTTCATGCGCCATATCTCACTCGGCTTGTATGATTCGCAGCGACGTTTTAAAACGCAACAACCTCCGATACGAACCGAAATTTTCCCCTTCGGAAGATTACGCTTTATTCTGCCGATTGATTCCTTTAACCGACTTTTACAATATCCCCGAAGTTTTATTTTTATACCGCTGGCATAAAACAAACACATCAAAGACGCAAGCCGCCAGAATGGAGCGCTGTACCTATGAAATTCAATCATTTGCAGCCCATGACAACCCTGTTCTGCACAGCATTTTTATGTTGACGGCGGAAAATACGATTCGCGTGCGTTTGTTTCATTTTCTGCCGATTATAACAATCCGCAGGAAAGGATACCGCACAAAAATTTATTTGTTCGAAAAAATCCCTCTTCTGTCTTATAAAAACACGATCAAACTGCAAGAAAAGGATTCCTGATGAAAATAAAGTTCATTCAAACGGCCCTTGACCGTATTCGCGGCAAAAAGCGCTTGGAAATTCCGGCTCCGTATTATAACAACGGGATTTATCTGCCCTCCGAATATCCGGAAATTTACAACCGCGAAGGCAGAAAAATGGAAGTCTTTTTTTTACGCGACCGTCATTTTTCGCATTCTCCGTATGGAACTTTTCCGACCTACTTTCTGTGGGATCGCTTTAACTATGGTTTAAAAACGCATTTTTATACCGGCAAATCCATTAAAGAAACCGTCGGAACACCCGACATAAAATATGGATGGCTTCTTGAACCGCGCAGCAAACAGCTGATTGACTACACAAGCATTGAAAACAACAAAGAGCTGACAAAAGAATTTAAAGCGATTTTAACTTATGACGAACAGTTGTTGGATAAACTGGATAACGCCGTTTTCTTTCCCGGATGCGCTTCGTCCTGGGTAGAGGAAACCGCAACGGATCTTTGGCAAAAAAAGACAAAGAACGTTTCTATCCTGTCTTCGCACAAAAAAAACTGTCCTTTGCATTTTTTACGGTTGGATATTGCCTGGAAATGCAAAAAAGAAGGCTTAGCCGATACCTTCGGAACGTTTGACGGCGGGAAACCCGTCAAAATGATAGAAACGCTAAAAGATTATCGATATTCAATCGCATTGGAAAATCAAATATCGGATTATTTTTTCACGGAACGACTAATTTCGGCTTTTCTCACAATGAACGTCCCGATCTATTTGGGGGCGCGTAAAATAGACCGTCTGTTTAATCCGGACGGCATCATCCGGATTGATGAAAAACAAGCGGAACATATCGAAGACGTATTAAAACAATGCTCCGAAGCCGATTATATGAATCGCTTGCCCGCCATGCAGGAAAATTATGAAAAAGCTTTGGCGTATATGAATCTGCACGACATGCTTTACGAAACACTGTTTCTGCCCCAAAACGAACGAAAACTGAAATTTGATTTTTCAGGCATCGGAAAATAACCATGAAAATCAGCATTATTATCCCGATTTACAATGCGGAAAAATATTTGACCGGTTGTTTAAACAGCATTGCTTCGCAGACCTATCAGGATTTTGAATGTTGGTGTGTCAACAACGGATCAACGGACGCTTCGGAAAAAATCATAGACGATTTTGCCAAAGAAGATAAACGATTCAAAAAAATAACCCGATCAAACGAAGGCAAACAGGCGGCAGCCAGAAACGCGGCATTAAAGCAGGCTCAGGGAGAGGCGGTCACTTTTATCGACGCAGACGATTACATTCACCCGCGAATGTTGGAATTGTTAGTAAAAACAATGCGGGAAACGAATTGCGATCTTGTCGGCTGTTCGGCTTTCAACACCAAAGACCTTTACACCCCTGATTTTGCCGATATATCAAGCTATAAAACAAAAATATACAGCGATCCTTTAAAAGCCTTAATGACAAAACGCAGCGTTGCGACAACGGTTTGGGGCCGTTTATATCGCAGAAACATCATACAAGATCTGTTTTTTATTGAAGGCATTTATTTTGAAGATGTCCCATGGACGTTTGAAATAATGAACAAAACCAACTCTTACGCTCAAATAACGGCGCCGCTTTATTATTATTTCAAAGGTGACGGTTCGACAATGCGTTCGGAATGGACGAATGAAAAAACGGACAGTTATATTCAGGTTATTCGATCCGTTTCGGAATACGCGCGGAAAAATTGCCCGAATAAAACCGAAGACACAAAGAAATATATTTCAAACGGTCGGGTTAAAATGATTATGACACGGGTCAAAAAATCTGCTGACTCGAAAGCGCTGTACGACCATGCGGCAAAAGAAATTCAACAGCTGCACAAAGAGCATTTGATTTCTTACCGCGGATTGAAACTGCGCCATAAAATAGCGCTTTATCTGATACTTCATCATCGTTTTTAATATTTAAAGAGTTGAATATTTTTCACACAACCGTTAAAACATTAACAAATTCTAATCGGGAACAGACAATCATGTGTTTATATACTTGTATTTCATCAACGGCATATCCTTTACTGATTGATGATCTGCTTTGTTTGCCCGATGTCGCTCCGGACGCAAAAACGATCAAAGAATACGATGTCGTTTTGTTAATCGGCAGCAAAGAGAAAAATATTCCCGACAAACTTTACCAGGGACGAAAAACGCTTGAAAAATTAAAAGCCGAAGGACAGACGACGGTACAAACGCACGTTGCTTTTTTCCGCAATCGTCCCGCATGGGATTTGTTGGCTCCTTTTTGCAGAGCTTTCCGCAATCGTTTTCATTCTTTCGGCACAAACGTTTATCATATTGACCCGAAAAAAATCCGGGAAATGGGACTGGAACGCGGAAAAAGAACAAAAGAAAACGCCTATCGCTATGCAAAATGGCCGCTGTCCGAAGAACAGCGCCAAAAGCAATATAACGATTTAAAAAATTCTCTGGAAACAAACGGTTACGATGACAAATTTCCGATAGAACTTATGCTTTGCAGATCATTCGGCGTCAAAGACACAATTTATCAGGGGCATCATCGGATTATGTTTTGCATTGATATGAACATTCCGTTAATCGCCATACGCTTTATGTATGTGACTCACGCGCCGCGTTTTCTGCAAAAACCGATGCTGTTGTTATCCAAATGGTTTAAAAAGTAACTTCTTGAAAAGATTACCTTTTACGGAAAACTCTTTTTATTTTATACCAGATTTTCTTTCTTCTGATACGAGCGGCTTCCGCTTCCTCTTTTTTTTCGGCATATCCCGACAGACGGCCTTTGGCTTCCTGCAACAAATCATTTGTGCGGGCCAATATAAAACAGGTCGGCGTATCAATCCAATCGCCGCGGCCTTTACCGCTAGGTGTTTTGGACTGCACCTTTTTAACCGCATTGCCGAAAACCGGGAAAAGACTTTTCCCCAGAAATCCCATCATCGGCATTTTGACCGTTTCAACCACATAATCCGATCTTTTTAAAGTATATGCATTGTTGCATTTGGTTAAAATATGCGCCAGACGGGAATGCACTTTGAACATATCGTTGGCGGAAGCGGATTCCAAAGCTTCCTGAAAAACTTCGTCCTTTTCGATTTCCTCATCAAAAAAATCCGCCGGATCATCCATTTCCGCCAGGATCGCATTTAAATCCAGTCCGTCTTCCTCTGGATCTATATCCAGATTTTCATGCATCACGCCGCGCACGACAGCGGATAATAAAGCGTCAAACAAAAACTGTTCGTGCGTCCATGGCTGCTCTTTTTCACCCATAGCCATCGCTTTTTGGTCCAGCACCTGATGCGCCCGATACAATTCCAACCATTTTTCGGGATTATCCTTGTCTTTTAACAGCTCGGAAGATTTTGTTTTTTCCAAAGCCTTTACCGCTTGACGCAGTTTTTGGCAATCTTTCAGATCTTTAACGGCATCCACCAGCGCGGAAGCCTGCCAACGTTCCAAAGACTCTTTTATTTGCTTTTCGTTTTCAAACGTAATGAATGACTCATCACTCATAAAATCCTCATTCTTTTGCTTTTTCTATTCTCCTTAAAAGAAAAGAAAAAGTCAACCGATCGTTTAAAACATTGTGACGCCCCATTTAAATTTGGACGATCAGACTGTTCCCGAAGCAAGGGGAACAGCCATGAACAGCGAAGAGAAGAAATATGAGAGTTTATAATACGACAGGGTTTGAACATACCGGTATATTAAAGGGGCAGCCTGAACTTTGCAGGCTGCCCCAAAAATTACATCCGTTCACAATATTCCGGCGTTATTTTTTTATCCTCTTGCCGCCAAAATACACTTCCTGCGGTTTGTTGGAGCCCTTAGAGGCTTCAATGCCAAGCTGTTTGGCTCCGTTGATCGTATATCCGAGAATCATTTCTTCAATGCCTATTCTTTCGTTGGCAGAAGGAAACACCGTGTCGGTTCTGTAGAATTCAGGAAGTTTTGTCTTTTCGGTAATACGGCGGGTCATTCCGATTTCCATACCGGGGTAGAGGGGCCATGTTCCGAAATCCATATAGACGATGTTGTCGCTGGACCAGGTTACAAGAGCGCCGCTGTCCCAAAGCGTTTTGCAGCGGAACAGCTTCAAGGCGCCTTCCTCACCGAGCAAAGGTACCGCCATATCCTTGTCTCCGGCGTGCCACCAAGGCGTATAATTTGCGATCACTCTCAACTTTGCAAAACGATCCGGATCCGCATCATCCTGAATTTCCAAATGGGGGCGCAGGTAACCTTTATATGGAACTTGTCCCCCAACTCCTTTTTAGCCAGTTCTACTTGAACGATTTGTTATAAAAATGATTTCATCTATGTCAAAACGCGCTCCGGCTGTAAAAAAAACGCACCGTTTACGAAACGTTTTCCGGACACATCTCCGTTTCTTATCCATAAACTTTTACATTCCTGATTACCGCAAGAATTTTTTAAATCTTTTATTTTATTCTGAATCTCAAACAAAACAGCAGGGAGACAACGTTTATGATACGCCTTTTTGCCGGCATTGAACTGCCCGAAAACATCAAAGACCAGCTCTATTCTTTGCGCGGCGGCGTTCCGAACGCCAAATGGGTGGAACGTGATAATTTGCATATTACTTTACGTTTTATCGGCAATATTGATGAGGATATCGCAAACGATCTGCATGATGATTTTATGCAAATGCGCGCTCCGGCTTTTGATTTGCAGATGGCGCAAGTCGGCTTTTTTGCCAACGGTATGCAGATGCGGCATTTATGGGCAGGCGTTTGCAATTACCAGGCGCTTGATTTTTTGCATGACAAAATTGAAAGCATTGTTTCCCGAAACCGCCTGCCACCGGATAAACACAAATTTCACGCCCACTGCACTTTGGCCAAGCTGAACGGCTCAAGCGTTGAAGACGTGCACAAGTTCTTGGAATATAACAATCTGTTCCGTTCAGACGAATTTCACATAGATCATTTTACGTTATATTCCAGCCATCCACGAACGGACGGCGACGGCTCATACTATCGTGCGGAAGCAGAATATCCGCTTTATTATTGGTAACAAAAAACGACTTTTAAACTTCTGTTTGTTTTTCCGAAACAGGTTCTTCTTCCTGCGGTTCAGCCGTTTTAACCAGTTTCCATTGACGCGGATCCAACAAAGCCGATAAAGCGACGGTAACCGTTCTTTCATTACCGCCTTGTTCATTCAAACGGACATGCAGCGGCAAATCGGGAAATTCAATAATCCGTTCCACCAACCACTTGGAAGACAAACCGCTGGCTTTTTGATAGACATCATTAGGCTGTACAGGAGATTTTTGCATTTTTCTTACGCTTTTCCTTTTCTTTGAATGGCGCGTTTCTGCTGAAACGGTTAATTATTTTAAAACAAGAAGCAAAAAAATTCAAATAAAACTTACATTTTTATCAGCCTCTTCAATGTATTCAGCCGCTCTTCCGGTTTTTCAAGGCGATATAAAAACTCCGCGCGCAGCCGACAGGCCCCTTCCGAGAGCATTTCCCGTTTTTTTATTCGCGGATTCTCGCCCAGCAAAAAATGGCGGCAATTTTTCATCACGGAAACAAACGTACCATAGCGTGAAGCAACAAGCTCTGAACGGTTTCCGCCGCATTGCCGACACTTGCTTTCCAATGCCGCATACGGGCAGACTTCGGAAATAAACAAAGGAGGATCCTGATAAATCAGGGCTGTTGCCTGAAACGGAAAAGCTTTAAACAATTCATCGGGTTCGGGCGTTTCGGGCGACACGATAAAAGAAGACGCTCCCGTTTCCAAAACAGCGTGCGCTGCGGACAGATTTGCGACGTAAACCGGCCAATCACAAGAAAAATCGACTTTTTTATTTTTCAGCGCGTTTAATCCCCAAACATTGGCAATTTCAAATTTTTGAAATCCGGCTGCCGTCAACATTTCAATTTTTTGCTTTAAAGCCGATATTTCCCATGACCGCGCCACAGTCGGCAAAGCAAACCTGATTTTACCAGACTCTTTCAGATCAAACACATTTAAATCCGTTTTCGGCGAAAGCAAAAAAACGACTTCATCAAGCGGTATGTCTTTTGATTCAATCAATGTTTTGAAAAAAGCTTCGTCATCCGTTTTAACGCTTAACGTTTTCTCGGGTTTTGTCTGCGTTGTCCCGACAGCTTCGCGCTTTAAAATAAATTCCTTTTCCGTCGTTTTTTGTTCTATGCCTGATTTTAACAACGATTGTCCCGCATGTTCATACAAACGGCGGCGCAAATCATTTAAAACCGACAAAGGAACAAATAATTTATTCGGATTCCGAATTTTTACAGATTCCAAAAACAACCCTGTTCCGCCTGTTTTTTCAAACGCTTTTTTAACAGCATTCTCAACCGTATCGACAGATTTTGCCAATGAAAAATCTCCCTCCGCGGACACGGTTTGCCCTATAGCGGAAGCCGTAATGCGATGATCCTCAATTTCAACCGTTACATTTATTTTTCCGATAAATGGTTCCGTTTCTTTAGGTTTAGAATAAGGGAAGGCACTTTTAACCGCATTGGAAGACGACAAATAAACCGCTGCGCCGACAGGAATAAACGGCGCATTTTCCGGCAAAGCAATTTCTATTGTTTGCCCGGCTCCGGCTTCAAAAACATTTTTTCCGTTTATTCGAAGCGTTTCCGCCGAAAAGCCGAACGGACGTTCTTCTTTGGGCAAATCGATTTGAATTCCGTCATATCGGCCGACCGCCGCCGCAGTTTTAAAACTGATGAACCGATTGCCGCCATGAACTGTGCATGCCTTGACTTGCCCTAAGGCAAGCCCTCTGTGTCCGACAATATCCGTATCAACCACATTATAATTTTTACGGTTTTTCAGAAAAAATTCCGTCGTCGGACGACTGAAAATGCAGCTGATCTTATTGCGTTTTTCCTGCAAAACCGCTTTGTTTTTTTCTCCGTCCAAAATCGAACGGTAATAATCGGTCACCGCCGCCACATATAACGGACTTTTTTTGCGTCCTTCAATTTTCAAAGCGTTGACGCCGGCCTGTTCAAGCAACAAAACATTTTCGTTTTGCGCCATATCCTTCATTGAAAAAACGTGTTTGTTCCGCCCTTCAATATAAAAGTTTTCGCGACACGGATAGACACATTTGCCTCTGTTCGCACTGCGTCCCGCATAAATCGAGGAAAACAGACACAGTCCGCTGTAGCAATAACACAACGCCCCATGAATAAAGACCTCTTTTTCAATTCCGGGCACACGGCAAATATCCTTAATTTCTTCAAGCGTCAGTTCCCGCGCCAATACGACGCGCTTAAACCCCATATCCCGCAAAAATTCCACACCGTCACGATTATGAACGGCAAGTTGGGTACTGGCGTGCAGACGCAGCTCCGGAAAATATTTTTTAATCAGCCGCGCCGTTCCCAAGTCCTGAACAATGACCCCGTCGGCTTCGGCTGTGCGGACACTTTGCAATGTTTCGATCAAATCTGCTTTTTCGTCTTCAAAAAAAACCGTATTAACCGCAACTAAAACCCTTTTCTTTAAACCGTGCGCGTAACGGACAAATCCGACAAGAGCTTCCGGCGTAAAATTTTCGGCCTCGGCACGAGCAGAAAAACGCGTCAACCCTAAATAAACAGCATCTGCGCCATAAGAAAAAGCCGCATATCCCGATTCAATCTGGCCGGCGGGAGCAAGCAGTTCAATCATTAAAACATACTCCTTTAATCAGCAGTTGTTCCGATTCCAAAATTCCTGTTCCTCCGATCGGCCAAACGAGAGAGCCCGCCTGATGCCCGTAGGGAAGCCCTGAAAAAACGGGAATTTTAATACGCGTCTTCCATTCGTTTAAAACATCGTCTATTGTTCCATCCTCTGGATTTTTTGACTTGCAGTCACGAAACACGCCGAAAACGACAGCGGCCGCCCGATCAAAAACGCCGGCATTTTCCAACTGGGTCAGCATTCTGTCAATCGCATACGGTTCTTCGGACACATCTTCCAAAATTAAAATACTTCCTGTCGGATCGGGAAAATACGGCGTACCCAATACATTTGCGACCAGCGTTAAACAACCGCCGATCAGACGCCCTTTGATCGTTTTTCCCCGATCGTCTGTTTCAAGTCCCGAAACGACCTGATCTTTTCCGGCCAAACAATCCCGCAGCGACTGTTCCGTATAAGGGACAATCGCTCGTCCGAATCTCGACTTCATCAAATATCCCGTAAAAGAAATCAAATTCGCTTTTGCCAATAACGCCAATTGCAACGCCGTTATATCGCTTAGTCCGACAAACGGTTTTTTGTGACGGGAAATTAAATCGTAGTCAATTTTTCTTAACAAACGGGAAGAACCGTCTCCGCCGCCCGCTTCGATTATGAGATCAATTTCATCATCCGAAAAAAAAGTATGCAAGTCTTCCGCTCTTTCTTCATCGGAACCGGCAATAAAGCGTCTTTTTTCATACAGATGTGATGATTCTTTAACCGTATAGCCCTGTTTTTTCCAATATTCCATACCTTCAGCCAAATCTTTTCGCGGTACGGAACTGGAAGACGTCAATACTCCGATCGTTTTCATGAAACAGCCTCGTAAATGTTATGTGCAAAATCGCTTAAAGTTTCATCCCGCGCTCCCATAATGACGATTCTGTCTCCTTTCTTAGCCAATCCTTTTATCAAAGCCGTAATTTTTTTGCGGTTGGGAATAAAATGGACTCTTTTGCCGGTTTTTTCCAAATCTTTGACCAAATCCGCAGCGGAAATGTCTTTCTGCGCCGTTCCGCCGGCATAATAAATTTCCTGCATAATTAAAGTATCATCCAAACTGAGCAAACGATCAAACGCTTCAACGATACCGGCGCGCAGCATTTTTGTCGGCTTGAACCCGTGCGGCTGATAAACAACAATCAATCGTCCGTCATATTCTTTCAAAGCAGCTAAGGAAGCGGCTATTTTTTCGGGATTATGAGCAAAATCATCAATAACCGTAATGCCCTTTTTTGTTACGCCGACCTTTTCCAGGCGCCGATGTATTCCTTTAAATGTTGACAGCGCCTGTATCGCTTGCATCCGCGTGATTCCGATCAGTTCAACCGCAGCGATCGCCGCCAGGGCATTGGCCACATTATGTCTGCCGATAACGGGCAAAAAGACTTGTTCTCCGTCTAATTTAAAATGAACGCCGTTTTCTTCCGGCACAATATCGATTGCTTTTAAATCAGCCTCTTTGCCTTGAACGGAAAAAGAAAGCACATTCGAATTTCTGTTTTTTAATGCCGCCGTATCCGCATTATCCGCATTCAAAACGGCTCCGACGCTTGCCCGTTCCACAAAATCGCCGAATAATATTTTTAATTCTTCAATCGGTTTGTGATCCAAAGAAAGAGAAGTAACGATCGAAACCGCCGGATGATACAGCTCTATGGATCCGTCACTTTCATCAGCTTCAATCACACAAAAAGCCCCCTGCCCGACAATAGCGCTGCCCACGCCTAAAGAATCGGCATAATTTAACATCACTCCGCCATTAATCACACTGGGATCAACGCCGGCTTCTTTCAAAATATGTCCGATCATACCGGCAGTGGTTGTTTTTCCGCTGGTGCCGCCGACAGCAATACCGTTATGTTCATGCAAAAAATCAGCTAATATTTGAGCGCGAGTATAAACGGGAATGTTCAATTCTCGGGCTTTAATCACATCGGGAATCGTTTCTTCCACCGCGGAAGAAACAATTAAAGCGTCCGTTTGTTCATCCACCCCGCTTCCGTCCTGCGCGAACAAACGAACTCCCTGATTTTCCAACATTTTAAATTTATCGACATAAAATCCCGCGTCACGCGCTCTGTCCGAACCGCTGATATTCAGTCCTTTATTTTTCAGCGTCAATGCCAACGGGCTCATTCCGCTGCCGCCGATACCGCAAAAGAAATACTTCTTCATAATCCTCTCCCGATTCTATGCATAAAATATTTTTTTTATACTGTAAAAAAGGATAATTTAAGGTAAACTGGAATAAATAAATTTCCTTATTTTCGGAGGAGCTTGATATGTGTCCAGGTCGTTTAATTCTACTTTTCGCCGTTTTTATCGGAATATCCGTTCCGGCCAAAGCCCAATATACCTCAAAATCGGCGGCTTCGTCTTCGGGATATACTCAAAACACGGCACAAACAGCTCAACCTGCCGCCAAGCCGTCTGCCGCTCCGACGTCTCAAGCAAAGCAAGGGAATCCCTATACGGGAAATTCTGTCCCAAAAGCCAAAACATCCTATACAACAAATTCCAACACTACAGCTCCGACTGCGCAGGCAAAACCGACTCAAGCCGTTTTCCGCCCTCGGCCTCAAGCGCCTGAAACAGCCTCCTCCGATGATGATGAATTGCCGTCGTTTGACGCTTTGGAAGGAAAAAAAGGATCGGCGACGGGCACGAACCAAGCGGCACAAAATGTTCCTCCGCCTCCCCCGCCCAAAGGAGAAATTTGGTTTTACATCGCTGATTTTGCTTACCGGGATCGAACGGGAAAAACGATGAATTGTGACTGGAAGGTTGTTATCCAAAATCGAACGGATACGGCTATTACCTCATTAAGCCTTTCTTATACGCTCCTGGATATGATTTCTGCAGCCGGAGTCACAAAACTTGCGCCAAATGCATCAACTGTTATCAACCATGCCTTTTATTCGCCCAAATGCCCGGCAATGTCCCGCATAAAGCCCAAGATAGGCGTTACAAAATGTAAATTCGGTCCTTTGACCGATCAAGACTGCGCAAAATATCTTGTTGTAAAATAATCAAGGCAAATTCTCGTGTTCCGCCTGTTTTTCGCGATGATTGTTTTCGCAGGTTCGGTTTTGCCTGTTTTTTCCGGTTATGCGGAAGAAACCATACGGTTAATTCCGCCGCAAAGTCTTTCATCCGATGCGGAAGTATTGTCTCCTTCGGACAAGGAATTATATTCTCAAATCTTTTCAGACTTGGATAACGGCGATATTTCACAAGCGGAAATTTTATTGAAAACAGCGGATAACGATATTCTGAAAGGATACGCTTTAGCACAGATTTATCTGGCGGAAAATGCGCAGCCGACCAAAAAGCAGTTGGGAGACTGGCTGAAAAAATATGCCGATCTGCCAATTGCCGAATCTGTTTACACCCTGGCCGTCGAAAAAAAAGCGCCTCTGCCTTCTAAAAAACCATCCGACCCGGCGGCACATATAACAGCCGGCGCCTGTACTTCCACACGAATATCCGATCCGATAGATCTGGTTTTCTTCAAACGGGCTTTCTATGTTCCGGAAAAATATAAAAAAGACGTGCGCAAAGCTATGTTATACTTTTCTTCAGCCATTCGAAACGGAAAGACTTTGGCTGCCAAATTGCATTTAAACGACAGATTGGTCAAAAAATATTTGTCGCAAAAAGACCGCGATGATTCTTTAACGGCGCTGGCTTTCGCTTATTTCATCGACCGACAGGATCAAAAAGCATGGGAAACGATTCAAGAACCTTTGAAACGCGCGGAATCGCGAAACCCGACAGCATATTGGGTTGCCGGACTGACTGCTTTCCGTCTGCAAAAGTGGGAAGAAGCGGAAAAAGCATTTAAAACGCTGACCGTCCACCCGAAAGCCATTCCGACACAACAAGCGGCGGCAGCTTTTTGGACAACCCGCGTACTGCTGAAAACAGAAAAATACAAGGATGTATCTTTTTACTTACGACAGGCCGCGGCAGCTTCCCCAAATTCGTTTTACGGAATTTTAGCGCAAAGAGCTCTCGGCTGGCCGATAAATCATTCATGGAAAAATTCCGATTTGGAAAAGCCTGATATGAAAGTTATTTTAGCAGAACCAGCCGGACGGCGCGCTGTTGCTTTAGTGCAAATCGGACAAATGGAATTTGCTGAAAAAGAGCTGATTAAACTCTATGCCGAGAAAAAAAGTTTAAGAAAACAACTGCTGGCTTACACGGAATCTATTGTCGAATATCCGGACCTAAGCGTCCGATTAGCCGCGTTATCCGGCCAAGTGGAAACACCTGACGGAGACAACGCTCTTTATCCTTATCCGAATTGGACGCCTATTAATGGCTGGCAAACAGATAAATCCCTTGTTTACGCGTTTGTTCGTCAGGAATCCTGTTTTAAAAATAAAGCGTTCAGTAAAGCCGGCGCCCGCGGCGTTATGCAGCTGATGCCCGCTACGGCCAAACTGATGGCCCGCAAATTAAAGCAGCCCTATCAACTCAGCCGACTGCATAAAATTCCTTACAATTTAATGATCGGTCAGGAGCTGATAAAAACGCTTTTGAATTATCCGGCGATTGACGGTAATTTGCTGATGATGATCGCTTCCTATAATTGCGGACCGCGCAACACGGTTAAATGGAAAAAGCGCGAAGATTTCCGAAACGATCCGATTATGTTTGTTGAAGCCATTCCGTCCCGGGAAACTCGCGGTTTTGTAAAAAAAGTCGCCGCTAATTATTGGATTTACCGCAGTCTGTTCGGCGAAGATTTATCTTCAATCGACGATGTTTTAGCCGGCAGATACCCGGTTTATAAACCAAATTAATCTTCTTCTTCCGGCGGCAAAGAAATATCGTGAACAACTGCGCCCCATATCTCGGCCGGCAAACTGCCGCCCGTAACTTTATCCATCGGCGTTTCATCATCATTGCCGACCCAGATCCCGGCGGCAATATCCTGCGTGTAACCGACGAACCACGCGTCACGATAGTTTTGCGTCGTTCCCGTTTTCCCTTTTGCCAAAACAGTGGGATTAGCTTTTTTGCCGGTTCCTCTTTGAATAACATCAATCAAAACGGAATCCAACGCCGCCACATAGCGCGGATGAACAAGCCTTGCCCGCCCGCCGTCTGTTCTGGAATAAAAAACTTTGCCGTCTTTGCCCGTAATTTCAGAAATTCCGTAAGGCGTTACGGCGAATCCTCCGTTCAATAAAGAGGCATAAGCGGAAACAGCGTCAATCAAGCGTGTCTGACAAACCCCCAAAGCGATCGCGCCGTTGGCTTCACAATCCGAACCGACAATACCGAAACGCCGCGCTGTTTTTAAAACGGAACGGACGCCTGTTTTAATTGCCGTTGCCACGGCTACCGTATTCACCGAATGAACCAAAGCATCATGCAAAGAAATGCGGCCATAATATTTCCCGTTAAAATTTTTCGGATTCCATCCGTTTAAATAAATCGGTTGGTCTTCAACCACATCGTCTGCGGAAGCTCCTTTTTCAAAAGCGGTCAAATATACAAAAGGCTTGATTGTCGAACCGATCTGACGTTTGGCTTCAACAGCGCGGTTGAATTGACTTTGGCGATAATCCTTGCCGCCGTTCATTGCCAAAACGGCTCCGCTGGAATCCATAATAATTCCGGCGGCTTGCGATACTTTTTTCATTTTAGCTTCTTCGGAAGCCAAACTTTGCTGAATCTTATCGTCCAGAATCGTTTGCATTTGCGGAACAAGAGTCGTTTTAACGACAATATCCTGATTGACTTTGCCCAAATAAGCCTCTGCTTCGTCGGCGATCCAATCCGTAAAATAAAAAACGGATTTATCTCGGACAATGCCGGCTTTTGCTCCCGTTTCGGCTGCATTCAAAGCGTCTTTTGCCGACACGAAGCCGGCTTTGACCATATTAATCAAGACCTGCTGCGCCCGTTGATTGGCACGATCCGGATGCGTCAGCGGATTATAACGGGTCGGCGCTTTCAGCAAACCGGCCAGGACGGCGGATTGATATAAACTCAAACGCCGGGCTCTCACGCCGTAATATTTTTGCGCCGCGGCCTCAATTCCGTAAGTTCCCGCGCCGAAATAAACACGATTCAAATAGATCGTCAAAATCTGATCTTTTGTCAGTTTATGTTCCAGCCAAAAAGAAAGAAGCAATTCCTGTACCTTACGACGCAGCGTTTTTTCGGAAGAAAGAAATAAGTTTTTTGCCACTTGCTGTGTCAGCGTGCTGGCTCCCTGCGCTTTGCGCCGTTTTATCAAATTGACCGTAACCGCCCGAAGAACGGAACGAAAATCCACGCCGAAATGAGAATAAAAACGCCTATCTTCGGTCGCTATCACAGCCTGCGGCACATAAGCCGGAAGACGTTTTAATTCAATCGGACGGCCATGCTGCGAACCGTAAGAAGCGATTTCTTCTCCGTCAGAAGCCAGAATTGTAATCTGCGGCGCCCGTGATGCTTTAATCGCTTTTTCAATATCCGGCAGCGTTGCGGCGCAATAACCGATATATAAAAAAAACGTTCCGACAATACCCGCTCCGATTCTAAGCAGATACGGACGCATCCAAAACGGAAAAAAGTTTCCGATTCCTTTTAAAATCCGATTCTTTTCCCGATCTTTCGGTTTTTTTTCCGACTCGGCGGATTGTCTGCGCTTTTTGTCCGTTTTTTTTGTCTTTTTGGTCATCTTCTGATATGGAGTTACTATTTGTTAACAAACTTAGAACAGAATTAAACCATAGGTCTGAAGAACTTAAAACCGAGTTAATTCAAGGACAAATGTTATGACAGCCGCATTTCCTGCTCAAAAGAAACTTTCTTTAAAAATAGACGCGCCGCTTTACTCTTTTTTGGAAAAACAGGCCAACGAAACAGGTGTCGGATTAAATGATTTTATTGAGCAGTTATTAACCAACGCTATGGATGAATGGTGCGAATACTGCGAAACATTGCGCCGATTGTCCTCTGACGAAGACGCCGCAAAACATATTTGCTTAAAATAAGCAACCTGAAAAAAGCCTCTGTTCAAGAGGCTTTTTTATCAACGTTCCTTTTTTGCCAATGCCGTCCGCATCATTTTCACGGATAAAGTGTCCCGAACGGACTGATGAAACGGCGGAATGTTTTCCGCGCTTTTCTTTGCCGCCGGAGCCCGACTGATCAATGCGCCGATTTTTTCGGCAGTTTCTCTATGAACCGCAACATAATGCCCGCTTTCCAATACCTTGGGATCTTCCGAAAAATAGCAGCTGCCGTCATTGTTTAAACACAAATCTTTCACTATTTTTGCGGCCGGCTGAGAAACAGCGTATGTATCCGTTCTATTGTCGCCGCGCGCTTCGCGTCTCGTCATCATTTCGACCTGATAAGCCTCATCATAAGCTTTTTTGACCGGTTCATTTTCATACCACGCCAAAAAAGCCGCCGTCCGGGCTTTCCCGTTTTCCAAAGCATTTTCTTCATATAAAGCGCGTTCAAAAGCCTTGCCGATCGCTTGATTGTCCGGCTGACGGCAAAAAGCAAACAAAGGCTGTTCGTTGCCCTTTTCCATCATTTCACCCAAAACCTGAATTGCCGTTGCCTGGGCATCGGCTTCAACCGCGCGGGTACGCATCACATTCGTTTTAATCGTTTCGTTGCGCGGCCTTTTATCATCGCTGGCATCGTATTCGCCGCGTTCAAACTGACCGGCATGGCGGCATTCATGAATCAAAACGCCAACCAGTACATCGTCCCGACTGACCGGATTTAAAACAATATTTTTCTTTTCCTTATTGCATCCGCCGTTACAGCCGAACCCGAACTCCATGCCAAGTTTATATCCGGCTTTGCTGGCAATCTCGAGCATTCGGCGCCCCGTATCGGATTCAACGATCTGATTAATCATCGCCGTAATGCGAAGCTGCGTGTTTTCGTCGCCGACTATTTCAAACGGCGGGTTTAAATTTTGTTTTAACTCATCTGCTTTGCAAACAGGAACGGACTGTTCAAATCCTTGTTTTAATCCCGTCATTTATTTTTTCCTTTTTCCAAATTTTTTTTCGCATACTCGGCAATGACCTGCCCCAATTTTTGCAGCAGCTTTTGTTCGGATTGAACGACGCTGTCATAATCATCCCCGGTCGGTTCAATCAAAACCGAACGCGTTCTGTATATAACATTGCCAGAGTTTGTCATAATTGTCCACCATGTATCCAATAAAGCGTCTTTTCCGAAAGCGGCATCAAACCGTAAAATTTCAACATATAAACGATAAGGGAACAAATCTCTGTTCAGATTGATCTGTTTAGCGGCCGGATATCCCATGTTTTTGGAAATGGCGTCAGCCAAAACGCGCGGGAAGACATCAGACAACAGTTCGGCCCAACGGTTAAATTCCGAAGCCGTCAATGTTACGGAATCCGGCTGTCGAATGATAATCTGAGGCTTATCCAGGTATGTCGGAAGAAAAACCGGTTCAATCCCGATCAGCATTTTATTCGCATCGGTCAGCGTTATGCTTTGTTCCGGCAGATCATTGCTGTCCAAAACATAAAACGTTGACGGCCTTGAAAAACCACAAGCGCTTGTCAACAAAGAAAGAATCACTGTTAAACCGAAAAATTTTTTCATCGAATACCCCCTTTTCCTCTTAACAACGCTTCGGGATGGCGTTCCAGATAATCCGCCCAGTTCCGTAAAGATTGAGCTGCCGAACTGAAATCGCGCAGCATTTTATTTAAATCCATCATTGTCCTTGAATCTTCATTGAATGAATTTAACGCTTTTTCCGCTTTTTCGGAAACATCGGCCAAATTTGAAGAAATTTCGACTATATTCTTCATCACTTTCGGAGAATCGGAATTGACCGTTTGAACCAAGCGCATTGTTTCGGTTAAGACCCGATTCAAATTTGCGAATGTTTCCTGCAGCGGCAATTTTTGAAATGTTTTCAGTACTTCCTGACTGGTAGAGGGCAATGTCGGAATTTCAAGAATTTTGGTCTGCTTTTCCTGCAAAACAACCGGCGTATCGGGATAAAAGCCCATAGCAACGATCATCTGCCCGGTCAACAGACTTTGATTTTCCAGCTTTGCCCGCAATCCCTTTTCGATCATTTTGTCCGTAAACTTCTTTACCTCATTTTTAGACCGGCCATGCGTATTCGTCACAACAAAACTGTTCTGGTTTGTTTCGATATAAACCGGCGTCTGGATTTCCATGGTTTCGATATTGGTAATCAAAGAAATACTGATAACCCGACCGATCGGAACACCATTGAAAACAACCGGAGACCCGACATTTAATCCTTTAATGGATCCCTGAAAATAAAGGACATACTTAATCGAATGTGAAAAAAAACGGTTTTTGTTTATCATAAAAAAAACAGCGATAAAAATAAAAAAAGCCGCTAAAATAAAAGAACCGATTAATTTGGGATTTGCTTGTTTTTGAACCATACCGTTTTCCTTATTTTTCTCCGCGAGTTAAGAAATGCTTCAATGTTTCGTTCGGCGGATTTTTTAATAATTCTTTCGGATCGCCTCGGGCAATAATCGTTTTCGATGATGCGTCCAGATAAATCGAATTCGTGCCGACCGCAAAAATTGAAGGAAGCTCATGCGTAACCATAACGATCGTCGTATGCAGATTATCTTTAACCTGTAAAATCAAATCGTCCAGATTTTTAGAACTGATCGGATCCAATCCTGCCGAAGGTTCGTCAAAAAAAACGATTTCGGGATCCAAAGCCAGTGCCCGTGCCAAACCCGCCCGTTTTTTCATACCGCCGCTGATTTCCGCCGGATAATAATTTTGGAATCCGCCCAAACCGACCAAATCCAGTTTCAAAGCGACAATTTCTTCTATTTCCTCAGTCGATAAATCGGTGTACTGCTCCAGAGGCAACGCTACATTTTCCGCCAACGTCATAGACGACCATAAAGCGCCGCTTTGATATAGAATCCCGGCTTTTCGCATCAAAGCGTCCCGATTTTCTTTTGTTGCGCCTTTTCCCCAAAAAGGCTTTCCGGCAAATGTTTCCGTTCCTTTTGCCGGTTGTTTTAAACCCGTTAAAACGGATAAAAGCGTACTTTTGCCGCAGCCGCTGCCGCCCATAATGATAAAAACGTCTTCTTTATTCACGGTAAAGCTGACATCATGCATAATGACATTTTCATCATACGCGACCGTAAAATCGGAAATTTCCAAAAAAGCTTCCGTCATTTTACACTCCGCATACGCTGAAAATAAACGTCAGAAAAGCCGTCGCGATCGTCATCCAGACGATTGAATAGACCACGGCGGAAGTTGTTGCCGTTCCGACGGCAGAAGCGTTCCGACCGCAATTAATTCCCTGATAGCATCCGCAAACAGCAATAATCACACCGTAAACGGCGCCATGAACAATGCCGATGATAATATTGCGCATCAATAACGCTTTCATCGTCATACGGATATAGTCTTCCGGCGACAATCCCAACATAAAAAGCCCGACAAAAGCGCCGCCTAATATCCCCATCAAATCCGCGTAAACAACCAATAACGGCATCATCAAAGACAAAGCCAACACGCGAGGCAGCACCAGAAACTCAAACGGAGAAATCCCCATCGTTTTCAACGCATCAACTTCTTCGTTCACCTGCATTGATCCCAACGTCGCCGCATAAGACGCCCCGGTTCGACCGGCCATAATCACACCGCTCATAATAGCGCCCATCACACGGGTAACGGCAATGGCAACAAGGCTTGACACATAAATTTGAGCGCCGAACAATTTCAACTGGATCGAACCGACAAAAGCCAAAATCAGCCCGACCAGAAAACAAATCAAAGAAACTATTCCGAACGCTTCAGCTCCGGCATGCTGCATTTCAAGCCAAATATCTTTTCTACGCACGACCGCGCGGCGGGACACAAGACGTTTAAACGATTCATATATTTGACGGGAAAAACGACTTACACTTTTGGTTTTTTCCCAAAACCGCAAAACAACATTTCCCAAAACTGTTAAAAAAGACTCCCGATAAACCGTTTGAACAGGATTCGTATGTTCCGGAACAGCAAGCGCCAAAACGACCTGCGCCTCTGCGCCCTGCGGGAAATCCTTAAAATAATAGGAAATATTTTTCTCTTTGCATATTCCGGCAAGATGAACTACAAACGCCGTTAATCGACTGTCCCATTGCGCAATATCCCGACCATTCAACAGCAGACGATCAAAATCAGGATTTTTGAATGCCGCGAGAACCGTCGCATTATTTTCTGCGGGCGCATTCAATTTCCATATTCCGGAAAAAGAAATTTCCGCCGAACGATCCGGATTTTTTTTTAAAATAACTTTTGCTGACATCAATCGTCCTAAAAAATTATTCTGTCGTCGTTTTCACAGATTCCAAAATTTGTGAATCCAACGGCGTTATTTCATACTGCAATATTAAGTGTTTGATAATATCAGGATATTTCATCGGACGATAGGGGAAATTTATTAATAAATGGGCTACAGAATACCCTCGCATCAAATTACGAGACCGTCTGTATTTTGCCCGTGCCATTCTATAATTTTCAAAATAGCCGTTTGTATTCAGGTAATGAATTTGACTTACAACCGCCTCATACAAGGACGGAAATATTTTAATGCGGTATTGCGGACCCTCTTTTTGCTTTTCATCCGGAATCGCCCCGTTGCCGTTCCAATCCCTTTGATTAAAAACCGCATTGTATTCCCGTGCATAACGGCTGGTTCCGAAACCTGAATCCTCCGCGGCCATTGTCAGCAGCAAAGTCGGCGTCACACCGTCCACGCGGGGAATTAAGATGTTGAACAAAGTATCTATGTCATCCGAAGGCTTAACATCGTAGCGTGTAATCCATTTATTTAATTCTTCCATGGATTCGGGGGTCAAATCACCGTTTTCATCAAATTCTTTGCGCAGCGAAAGCACTTGCTCACGTTCCGATGCCAACACTTCGTTTGCTTTTAAAATAATCGGCGTCATCATTTCAAAAAACAGCGCCGGACGAACATCATCATATTTTTCTTTGTTAAAATCTTTCGGGACAGATTGAACGAAAAGACGCGGCAACGGCCTTTTTTCTTTCAGATGAGGCAGCATATTATAACCGATTTTTTTGAAATACCGCTGAAGCTGATCCGTTTTTGCCGCCGAAACAAACAAGCCTTCTTCTGTTTCCCAAACAGCCGGCAAATCGTTTCTGAAATACAGATAATAACCGATTCCCGCCACAGCGGAGAAAAAAATGACAGCAATCAGAAGATAAAGCGCCTTTTTATTCATTTTCGTCCTGCATTGTATTTTCCAGTTCTTTCAGTTCCAAAACGGCTCTGGATAAATAAAATCCAACGTTCAGCAAATGATTCGGCACCATTTGAGATTCCGGAGAACCGTTCGCGACGAAAACGGGACGCAAAAGAACCGCCTGCCGCAAAAACGATTCCGCATTGCGACGATATTGTTCCAGCTTTTCATTGGCGAATACATCCGCAAAATCCTTTTTCAAATCGCGCAGAACCAAAAGATAAACATACGCCCATCCTTTAACCGCATAAAACCGGTCATCCGCCTTAAGATACCATACTTTTTTAGCGCCGGAACGCACGGTGGAATCCAAAAGATCCGTCATATATTCCGTATCCTGTATTATTTGTTCCACAATGGAACGCATAGCCTCCGCAGAACGATTGTATGCTTCCTTCCCTTCCGCTGCATTTTTTTGATACGCCGACAACAAATTTTGTGCTTTTTTGTATTTTTTAACGGAGGAAACGGCCGGCTTCCAATTTTCGATATGCCATATATCCATCGGATACGTCAGACGTTCCGCCGCATCCGTCAGCATTTCCGACTGCGCGTTAACAACACTTAAAATACGAACAGTGTTTAGGATACCCGTCATTATCCCTGTCTGAAAAGCGGGCATGTCATCCAATACGGCGGCCGGATAAAAAAAAGGTTTATTCGGCGTAAACGTATGAGTTGTGATTTCCCGCCCGATTAAAGCGGACATTGTCCCCGGCAGCGCAGGATCATCCGAACGAGAAGAAGAAAAATCCGGATTAACATCAATATGATGCGTCAAAAAAGCTCCCGTCGGATAATACAGCACCAAAAAGGCGAACAGAGCGCCTACCGCCAGATGCCACCATTTCAAAACAAAAGCAGCCGCCTTGTTTTTCCATTCGGGCAAACGCTCTTTCCCTTTTTTAAAAAAAACGCGTCCCGCATCATAAAGCCGCACGACCCGCGTTTTTGCCGAAGGAAAATATTCCTTTGATATTTTTTCTTTAACACTTTGGATTGTCTGACGAATTTTTTCTTTCATTTCCGGCATCCCGCACATAAAAAAACATTCTAAAGCATCATACCCGATGCCGATAAAAAAGTCCCTTAAAAAATTTTTTGTAAAAAAATTGTTTTCGCCGCTTGCGAAAACGGAACAACGCGCCTATATAGACAGCGACAAAAAGCCGGAACCGGCAAAATTTAAAACGAAAAGAGGTCTTTTTTATGGGAAAAGTTATAGGAATTGACTTAGGAACAACAAATTCTTGTTTCGCCATTATGGACGGCAAAGACGCCCGCGTGATCGAAAACGCAGAAGGCGCCCGCACAACTCCGTCAATGGTCGCATTCACGCAAAACGGAGAAAGGCTGGTCGGACAGTCGGCCAAACGCCAAGCTGTTACCAATCCGGAAGGAACGTTTTTTGCAATTAAACGTCTGATCGGTCGTCGTTTTACGGATAAGCAGGTTGAAAAAGCCAAAACGTTAGTGCCGTATCATATTATTTCCGGCGAAAACGGCGATGCCTGGGTAGAAGCGCACGATAAAAAATACGCTCCCAGTCAGGTTTCCGCTTTTATTCTGCAGAAATTAAAAGAAGACGCCGAAGCTTACTTAGGTGAACCCGTTACGCAGGCCGTCATCACGGTTCCGGCTTACTTTGACGACTCTCAGCGTCAGGCGACGAAAGACGCGGGCAAAATCGCCGGTTTGGAAGTTCTGCGCATCATCAACGAACCGACTGCGGCAGCTTTGGCTTACGGTTTGGATAAAAAAGCCAGCGGTACGATTGTGGTTTACGACTTGGGCGGCGGCACGTTCGACGTGTCCATTCTGGAAATCGGCGACGGCGTTTTTGAAGTAAAATCCACAAACGGCGATACATTCCTGGGTGGCGAAGACTTTGACGCGCGCATTATCAACTATCTGGCCGATGAATTTCAGAAAGAACAAGGCATCGATCTGCGGCAGGATAAATTGGCTCTGCAGCGTTTGAAAGAAGGCGCCGAAAAAGCCAAAATCGAATTGTCTTCCGCACAGCAAACGGAAATCAACCTGCCGTTCATTACGGCGGACGCGAGCGGACCGAAGCATTTAAACGTCAAGCTGACGCGCGCGAAAATGGAATCTCTGGTTGAAGATTTGTTGGAACGCACCAAAGTTCCGTGCGAAAAAGCGTTAAAAGACGCCGGCTTAAAAGCTTCCGACATTGACGAAGTCATCTTGGTCGGCGGTATGACCCGTATGCCTAAAGTTCAGGAAATCGTCAAAGAATTCTTTGGCCGCGAACCGCACAAAGGTGTAAACCCCGATGAAGTCGTCGCTTTGGGCGCGGCGATTCAGGGCGGCGTTTTGAAAGGCGACGTGAAAGACGTTCTGCTGCTGGACGTTACGCCGTTATCTTTGGGTATTGAAACGCTTGGCGGCGTGTTCACCCGTTTGATCGACCGCAACACGACGATTCCGACGCGTAAATCTCAAGTCTTCTCAACCGCTGAAGACGGACAGACAGCCGTGACGATTCGTGTGTTCCAGGGCGAACGCGAAATGACGGCGGATAATAAACTGCTCGGTCAATTTGATTTGGTGGGTATTCCGGCCGCGCCGCGCGGCATGCCGCAGATTGAAGTCACTTTCGATATTGACGCAAACGGCATTGTGAACGTTTCCGCCAAAGACAAAGCGACCGGAAAAGAACAGACAATCCGGATTCAGTCTTCCGGCGGATTGAGCGAAGCCGATATTGACAAAATGGTCAAAGATGCCGAGGCTCATGCTTCCGAAGATAAAAAGAAAAAAGAAGCCGTCGAAGCGAAAAATAAAGCTGAAACATTGATTCACACAACGGAAAAGAACCTCAAGGACTTAGGCGATAAAGTTTCCGCTTCCGACAAAGAAAAAGTCGAAGCTGATATTAAAGCGTTGCAGGACGTTCTGGAATCAGGCGATGTCGCGACGATCAATGCGAAATCCGAAGCGTTGATGCAGTCTTCCATGAAGATCGGCGAGGCGTTGTATAAAGCGCAGCAGGCCGGCGCTTCCGCCGGATCGCAGCCGGAAGCTGATGCATCGGCATCCGCCGAAGCAAAACCTGATGAAGGCGTTGTTGATGCTGATTTTGAAGAAGTCAAAAAAGACTAATCTTTTCTGATATATAACCGTTCGGAGAGGAAAAATTCCCCTCCGGACGGTTTTTGCATACTTAGGATAAGGCTTTTACGAATATGGCTAAACAGGATTATTATGAGCTTTTAGGCGTCACCAAAGAAGCTTCAGACGTTGAAATTAAAAAAGCATACCGTTCTTTGGCAATGAAATACCACCCCGACCGCAACCCCGGAGATAAAGAGGCCGAACTGAAATTCAAAGAAGTAACCGAAGCTTATGAAGTCCTGAAAGACGGCCAAAAACGCGCCGCTTATGATCAATACGGTCATGCGGCGTTTGCTCAGGGCGGCGGAACCGGCGGGTTTGGAGGCGGATTCGGCGGATTTAATTTCGGCTTTGGCAGCGCAGGCGGCTTTGGCGGTATCTTTGACGATATTTTCAGCGAATTTATGGGAGCGGCCGCCGGACGGGGAAGAACTTCCCAGCAGGGACAGCGTGGCGCGGATATTCGCTATGATTTGGAAATTTCTTTGGAAGAAGCCTATACCGGCCTGAAAAAAGAAATTGAAATTCAAACAGCCGTTCGCTGCGACGAATGCGACGGAACAGGCGCCGAAAAAGGATCGAAAGCGGAAACTTGCGACATGTGTCACGGTTCGGGACGCGTGCGTCGGCAATCCGGCTTTTTCATTGAAGAAAGAATGTGCCCGACTTGTCACGGCACGGGAAAAGTCATTAAAAATCCTTGCAAAAAATGCAAAGGAACCGGCAAAGTTTCTCAAAAGAAAGTGTTGGAAGTCAATATTCCGGCCGGCATTGATTCCGAAAACAGGATGCGGTTGGCCGGACAGGGCGAAGCCGGTTTGAACGGCGGCCCGAACGGCGATTTATATATTTTCGTACACGTCAAACCGCACGCTTTGTTTAAACGGGAAGCGACGGATTTGTATTGCGACATTCCCGTTTCTATGGTTACGGCGGCTTTGGGCGGAACGATTGAAATCCCCTGCATCGACGGCACAAAAGAAAAAGTCACGATCAGCGCGGGAACGCAATCCGGCGACGAAGTCCGCTTACGCAAGAAAGGTATGTCCGTTCTGCAAAGCAAAGGGTTGGGCGATTTGTTCGTGCGGTTCAAAGTCGAAACGCCGACAAAACTGACGGCAAAACAAAAAGAACTGCTGAAACAATTTGAAGAAGAAAGCAGTCCGGAATCCAACGGATTTTTTGAAAAAATCAAAGACTTGCTGAAATAAGCGCATAAACAGGAAAGGTTGATTAAAATGAAAATAGGCGTAACGGGCTGCGCGGGCAGAATGGGCAAAATGCTGCTCAACCGCATTTTAACAAACAAAGAATGTGAATTATCCGGCGGTTCGGAACGTCGGGAAAGCGGCTTTATCGGCCGTGATATCGGTGAAATCATCGGTGTGCGGCCGTTGAATTTAACTGTGACGGCTTATCCGTTTGAACTGTTTGAAGCCAGTGATGCCGTAATTGACTTCACCGCGCCCGCCGCAACGATCGAACATGCGAAAATCGCCGCCGAAACGGGTAAAATTTTAGTCACCGGCACGACGGGATTGACGGCGGAACAAATGGATTTTCTGAAAAAATGCGCTGAAAAAACGGTGATTATCGCTTCCCCGAATATGAGCGTCGGCGTCAATTTGTTGTTTTCCTTAGTCAAAAAAGCCGCCGCAATTTTGGATCCGTCTTATGATATTGAAATCGTTGAAATGCATCACCGCAACAAAGCGGACGCTCCTTCCGGAACGGCGTTAGGTTTGGGAAAAGCCGCCGCCGAAGGACGGCAGACAACTTTAAATGACACAGCCCGTTATGAACGTCATGGCAATACGGGCGTCCGTCCGACGGGAGAAATCGGCTTTGCGGCTTTGCGCGGCGGAGACGTAGTCGGTGATCACACGGTTGTTTTTGCCGGATTGGGCGAACGCATCGAATTGACTCATAAAGCGTCCTCCCGGGAAATATTTGCGGACGGAGCCATCCGCGCCGCTTTATGGGGACAGGGAAAAGCCAAAAATTTATATACAATGTCTGATGTTTTGGGATTAAACTGAAAAACGTCTTTTATAAAACGGAGTGTTTTTCATGAAAAACTTTTTTTTAATCCTGGCTTTTTTACTTTTAACGTCAACGGCTCAGGCCGGTATGTATGTTTCCGGCGGTTTCGGATGGAGCTTTAATAACGACAGTAAAACAACATTCGGAAACGCTGATTTTAAATATGACAATTCCTCACTGTTATCCGCATCCGTCGGATATGCTTTCCCGATCGTACGCGTTGAAATCGAAGGATTGCACAACAGGACAAAAATGAAAAAAGCAGACAGCCATATGACGACAGACGCCGCTTTTGTAAATGCCTTCGCCCGTATTCCGGTAATCGGCCTCTATGCGGGCGCAGGAGCCGGATATGCCTCCGTCAAAAGCAAAACAACGCCTGTTTATCAAGGGATGCTTGGCGTGGAATACGGTATCGGCATTATCAATTTAGGCTTGGAATACAAACACATCCAATCTTCCAAAGACATCAAAAAGTTTAATGAAAAATCCGACTTGCGTACAGACGCCGTTTTGTTGAAAATACGATTGGAATTTTAGCCTGAACCCTTTTTTCATCCAGAGGATATTATGGATACAAAAGCTTTTTTTAAATTAACTTACGGCCTTTACGTCATCGGCGTTAAAAACGGGGAAAAATTCGGCGGCTGTGTTGTTGATGCGGTTATGCAGACAACCGTTGAACCGCCGGCTTTGGTGATTTCTTGCAATAAATGCACCAAAACAAACGAATGTATCCGGGAAACAAAAGAATTCACGCTGTCCGTTTTATCCGAAACAACGGATCCATTCATCATTGCCAATTTCGGCTTTCAATCCTGCCGGGCAGCCGAAAAATGGGAAAAAGTGCCGCATCATTTTATGAACGGTCTGCCGGTTTTAGACCATGCGGCGGCTTATCTGCGCTGTCGCGTCACTGAAGTCAAAGAACTTTCAACGCATACGTTGTTTTTCTGCGATATTATCGAAGCCGTTGACGGCGATACAAAAGCGTTAAGCTATACAACTTATCAGGAAACATGGAAGCCGAAAGTCATGGAAGCTTTCAAATCTGGAAAATGCTCAATCACAAACGAAACAGGAGGAAAAAAGATGACAAAATGGGTATGCAAAGTTTGCGGTTATGAATACGAAGGCGATGAATTGCCGGCGGATTACGTCTGTCCCGTCTGCGGCGTCGGGCCGGAAGAATTTGAAAAAGTCGAAGAAAAACCGGCTGTCAAGCCGACTGCCGAAAAATGGGTTTGCTCTGTTTGCGGTTATGTTTATGACGGCGATATTCCGTTTGAAAAATTGCCGGAAGACTATGTCTGTCCGATTTGCCAACAGCCGAAAAGCGTTTTTGAAAAGCAATAACGCGATTGTTCTTCATATTAAAAACTCCCCTTTTTCAAGGGGAGTTTTTTTCTAAAAAGCTAATTTTTTGCCCGCCAGAATATGAACGTGCAAATGCGGCACTTCCTGCCCGCCGTCGCGTCCCGTATTCATTACCAGGCGATAGCCGTTTTCGGATAGTCCCTGCTTTTCGGCCACTTTTCCGACCGCTTTGAAAAAACCGGAAACCTCATCTGCGGAAGCTTTAGCGGTAAAATCGGAAAAATCCGTATAAGCGCCTTTCGGAATCACCAACAGATGAACCGGCGCTTTCGGATGAATGTCCGCAAAAGCGATCGCGTATTCGTCTTCGTAAATTTTATTGACGGGAATATCCCCTTTCAACATTTTGGCAAAAACATTATTTTCATCATAAACTTTCATTTTTCACTCCTTCGGTCTGGCGTTTTTTTCCGCTATGCCGGAAACGCCCTCTCTTTTTTCCAATGTCTGAAAAACGTCTGTGGGACAAACGCCCGCGTCCGCCCATAATACGCATAAATGATAAAGCAAATCGGCGCTTTCCGAAACGACGTGTTCTTTATCTTTGGCAACCGCCGCAATCACCGTTTCAACCGCTTCTTCGCCGACCTTTTGCGCAATCCGCTGCGTCCCTTTTGAAAACAACTTCGCCGTGTACGAAGTTTGCGGATCCGCGTCTCTGCGGCTTTCAATCGTATGGAACAAACGTTCTAAAACTTCCGCCGTCATCTATTCCCCTTTCAATGCTGAAATTGCTTCCGATACCGTAAAGCGTCCTTCGTAAATCGCGCGGCCGGCAATAACGCCTTCAAAAATTCCGATCTTTTGACAGGCTTTAATATCGTCCAAAGAAGAAACGCCGCCCGATACGATCACCGGAATCGAAACGGACTTTGCCAAATTTAAAGTCGCTTCCAAATCAGGCCCTTCCAAAACGCCGTCCCGCGCCACGTTCGTATAAATAATCGCGCTGACTCCAACCGATTCAAACCGACGCGCCAAATCTATATCTTTGATTGTTGAAGTTTCCGCCCACCCTTCCACGGCAACAAAGCCGTCTTTGGCGTCGATACCAACAGCAATTTTATTCGGAAATTCGCGGCAGGCTTGTTTGACCAGTTCCGGATTGCGCAAAGCCGCCGTTCCCAAAATGACGCGCGCGACACCTTTTTCCAACCACAGTCTGATCGTATCAAGCGATCGGATGCCGCCACCCAGTTCGATTTTTACATCAGCTGCTTTTAAAATTTCTTCCACAGCCGATATATTGACCGGCTTTCCGGCAAAAGCGCCGTCCAAATCGACGACGTGAATCCATTCGGTTCCTTCTTTCATAAACGCTTCAGCTTGATTCGCGGGAGAATCGTTAAAAACCGTAGACTGGTTCATATCGCCTTGTTTCAAACGGACGCAGCGTCCTTCCTTCAAATCTATCGCCGGCAGCAAATACATGACAAAATCCTTTAAAAACTAAACCTTTTTTAATTTTTTTCTGATTATGTAAAATAGACTGAATCAATAATAAAGGTATCTGATGAAATTGAAACATTTTTTCTTATTCACATTGATTTTCTGCCTGTGTCAGATGCCTGAAACCGTTTCTGCCATTGAAAAAACAACCGTCGTCATTGACGGTGATCACGCGACGCCCGTTTACGGTGATGCGGCAACCGAATTAGCGGAACGGCTGTTTACTTTTGATCCGAAACTGGCTCCGATAAAATTGGAATACGTCGATTTTAAAATCAACCGCAACAGAACGGCGGAAGAATGGGGTAAAGATATCGGTCGTTATAATTTCAAATTGTTCGGCTGCAAAAGAGCCGAAAAAAACGTCGTTTTAAACGAAGGCCGCGCTATGCGCCGCGACATAAAATTTGACAACGTGTTCTTTGAAGAGCTGAACGAACTGTTTCCCGTCATTGTCCGCAAAGACAATCCTTATTTTCCCTATTCAATCAGCGCGGAAAGACCGGATTTGCTGCCCGGCTACGTTATTACCGCAGAAATCAAAGATTTATTTATCAACGTTTGCGATCAGTATGATTGGCGCACCAGGACATATTCACAATTACGCAGCGGATCTTCGGAAATTCAGGTGCTTTGGCGCGTGATGACGCCTTTTAACCGCAAATTGTATTGGGAAGACACAACGCGCGGTTATGCGGAAATTCAAACGCCCGTTCGTGACGGCGAAGTGCGCCTGATTGAAAAAGCGTTTGCGGACGCTTTGATTCGTCTGATCGGCATGCCGGGATTCCTGGAAACGATGCGTACGGTTCCCAATCCTGAAGAGCTGAGGAAAGCCAAAGCGGAATTTGATGCCTTGGTTTATGAACATAAAAAGTATAAAAGACTGCAGTCTTCCTATCGCCGCAAACGAATGAAATTCTATATAGATCGCGAACATTTGCAGGACAATCTCGAAAAAATGGATCTGGGCGGCCGTTCTTTAACCGAAGAAATGGAAAAGGGCGACGGCGATATGCGGGAACTGCGGGAGCTGGAGCGTCGCTTTGCCGACGGAGAAGCACTGACTCCGGAAGAACTGGAACGTCTGCAGGCGATGCGCAAAGAGTTATCGGGTGTTCCTTTAGCGGAAGAACCACAAACAGAACAAGATTTGGACGACTCCGTCGGATCAGGCATTGCGGGACGCGGTTTAAGAGATAAAGGCGATGGAAGCGGCATCTTTGCCCGTTTATTAACAGAGCCGCCTTTAACCAAAGGAGTTTTCGGTCAGGTTCTGCGTACCGTACCGTTGGGCCGGTTTTTGGAAGAGTTCACCCTTTCATCCGATTTGGAAAAAGAAAACAATAAGTTCGGTTTTGCCGTTTCACCCGTAGACGGTTGGATTACAATCGACAACCAAAAACCGTTCCGCTATTTGTCGCCAATTCGCATTTACCGCATTCGTTCAAGCGTTGTTGCCGTTACAAATGAAGAAGAAGTCGGATCCGGTTTAATTATTTCTCCTTCCTTGGTTTTGACCAATTATGAAATTGCCAAGAAAACGACATATGTCAAAACCGAATTTTTAGACGGACGCATCGTGCCTTCTATGGTTTTGCGCGTCAACAAAGACAAAGACGTCGCTTTATTGTATATGCCGCCCAGCGAATTTGACGAATATAACTGGCCCATTCCGCTACGGTTGGATTTGCCGGCCGTCGGTGAAAAATTCTACGCGATCGGCACGCCGATGCGCGGCGGATATGAAGGAGCGATGGAACACGGCAAAGTGGCCGGTTATCGTTTCAGCAATACCGGTGTTGACATTTTAACAAACACAAACGTACAAAGTGTCACTCTGGGCGGTATCCTGGTAGATGATAACGGGAACGCGATCGGATTGGCTCATGCGGGAAAAAGCTTAATAGACAGCCGCGACGGCTTTATTCCGATCGGCGATGCTTTTGACGCGTTAAAAGTCCGCATCCGCGACCGCGATATGGATGAAACGCCGACGGAAAAAGCCCGCCGTCTGCGGAAAATGCGCGATAATTATATTAAATAGGTTCTTCAAAAACCAATCGATAACCTTCGCCATTAGCTGCGGAAAACGTAATACCCGTCGTTTCCAGTTTTTGCCGCAAACGATAAATATGAGTTTCCAACGTATGCGTGGAAATGCCCTCGCCGTATCCCCAGATTTCACGCAGAAGCGTTTCCTTATCGACCGGCTCCGGCTGATTATACAAATAATTCAGCAATGCCGCTTCCTTATCGGTCAACTTAATTTCTTCATTTTCACGGTTCAGAATTTTTCCGGCGAAATTGAACTTCCACCCGTTTAAGAAAACGCATGCATGATCGCTTTGTTCAAATTGAGCTATCGCGGCAATCAGAGCCGTCAAAAATACGGACAAACGGAACGGCTTTTGGACATATTGGCCGTTTTCCGGCGTAAACGGCTGTCCGGCCAAATAAAAAACAGGAACTTTTGTCAGCAAATCCGTCAACAGTCGGATCTGTTCCAGCAACGCTTCGTCAATGATAAACGCGGAAAAACTTTCCTGTTCCGTCAACGTCTTTATTTCTTCAAAAGAAGCCGTTTCATCGACTTCATCGGCAATATTTAGCGCGCGGATCTCTCCCGCCAAAGCTTGTCTGGGTTTTTCCTGTAAAGAATAAATCAAAATCCGACGCATAGCTGTTTCCTTAAAAAACTTTCTTCGATAAATGGCACGAACATTGCATCTTAAAAAAGAAAAAATGGAGGCGCTTATGTTATATATGGATTTTACTGTTGATCTGTCTGTTTGGCAAGACGGCATTACTTTTCAATCAGAAACCGCCCAAAACATCAAAGCGGAAACGCCGCGTTCGGAAAATCGTCCGTCTTTTGCGCAGCAATTAAAAGAAACGCCCGTTTCCGAACCCGAGAAAATCGCCGCCGTTCACTCTCCTATTACCCCACCCGTTTCTTTAGCCGCGCAGGAACAAAACGTGCAGGAAATACCTTCCGCTTTGGCGGACGTTGTTGATTTGACGCCTTTTGTTGTCAGCGCGGACACCGCTTCAAAACCGGGAACACGTTTGAATGAACAGCTGGAACGCACGACTTTTTCCAAAAAAACAAATAGGCTTTTCGGCAAAGAATCTCCTTATAATATGTCCGAAGAAAAAGCCAAAGCACGCGAAGCCGCTCAAGAAACAAAAACATTGAAAGGTCCGGGAAACGCAAAAGTTTTCTCTATGGACAACGCTGCCCGTTTCAGAAACAACCAAACAAAATTCGGTGTGGCTCAGCCTTTGACCGCCAGCGCAGCGGATCAGGCTAAACAGCTTCGGATCGAAGAAATGAAACAGCAGGCAAAAACAAAAGCGATTAATGAAACAAATACAACCTTAGCACAAAAACCCGCTATCAATCCGGAAGCTATCCGCGAACAGGTCAGCTCCGAAGGTTTCGGATATAAACGTCCGAATCTGCCGAACACATCCTCGGAAAAAGTTTCCGCCGCCGCTTCCTGGTTTCCCGAAGCAATGACCCGCCAGCTGGATGCCTATGAAGCGGCTAAAAAAGTCGCGCAACACGGCGCGGCAGGCGCTGCCCGCACTTCGGGAATGGAAATATAAAACGCTGTCCGGAACATTATTTACAAATGCAGTAATGTAAATATTCCACCGTTTTATCCGCACTGTATTTTCTGGATGAATCAGCTTTAAAGCGGTTATACGCCTGCGTTGCTGTTCCGTAAGTTCCTTTTCTGGAAAAAATTTCCTTCACGTCATCAATGCTTAACAAACCTTCGTTGTTATAGCTTAAAAAAATATATTTTGCTTTGGCGTTTTGAATCAGCTCCTCAAAAGCCCTTTTTACATCGGCTTTTGAGCAGTATTTTGATTTTTGGTCTTTATAATCGCGCAGACCTGTTTTTCCTTTGATAACGGGATCGTCATATTTGGCGATCGTTTCCAAAATATGATAGTTTGCAGAATACTGACGCTCGTTATACGGCGGATCAAGATACAAAATATCGCATGAAATTTCCCTGATCAGCTCGTTGGCGTCTTTGTTATAAACACAATGTTCTTCATCCGTAATCGAAAAATCGGCCGGAACAATTTTCATCGCTCTGGCAGCTGAGTTTTTCAGCTTTTTCAAAAAAGCGCCGTAAACGGAAGCCGTATTCGCCACACTGTCTATCGCTTCCAGCAAAGACGCCAAAAGAAAGAAATATTCGTCTTCCGTAATTCGCTTTTCTTCTTTCCATTCTTCGATTTTCATCCGAACGGCATCGCACTTTTTCGCATTGTCTTCGGAATAATAATTTCTTTCAAATTGCTGCCCTCTTGTGCCGGACAACGTATAATTTGAATATACGAAACCTTCCTCGCCCTTTAAATTGTTCAGATATTCAATTACATACTCTTTTTTCGATTTATCGCCGAACAACCTCATCTGATCGTTCGATACGTTTTTTGCCGCCTGTTCTATTTCTGCCGTCAGTCCGTTAAATTCCAGCGCCTTATGATTGCCGACATAGTTTCTGTTTAAAACGAAAGAATAATACTGCAAATCGTTGGAAATAACTTTGAAACCTTCTCTTTTAAAACAGCTTCCGACCGTTCCCGTACCGGCAAACAAATCGCAAAAAACATGGGAATCCGGCGAAATTATTTTCAAAATTGTTTCTTTTAAAAACGGAATCAACGTTTTTTTGCTTCCGATATAGTTCATCAATCAGCCCTTTTCCCGTTTTTAAAAATAAAAACCGTTTTTAAAGTTTTTACCTTTGAATTTTTATTTTTTCAATACAGAAACGCTCTCCGGAAATTCAGAGGGCGTTTTTTTAATTCCTTTATAAAGAAACTCACAGGCTGCGACCGTTTTTATGTATCGTCTGCGCAGCCGCTGCAGGCCTTGTCCTTGACGCCAACGATTGTTCTTATACCACACCTACTTCAAAGTATATTTTTTTTGATTTTTATTCGTGTTGACAGCCTCAGCGAAAAAAAATATTAAAAAAGAACGTTTTGTTTTTGGAGAATGATTATGAAAGCCTTTGTTGTTTTAATTGTTTTACTCGGCGGAGCCGGTTATTTCCTGTATAGCAACGGTTTCTTTGATTCGTTTTTGGAAAGTTTTAACAGTACGGTACAACGTACATCCGACTTTGCGACGGATAGAAAAATTAAAGAAACAAAGTTTGAGTAAGCACATAAAATAGAAAAGCCCTTCATTTGAAGGGCTTTTTAATGGTTTCGAAAACGGCTTAGCCGGCAGCAGCCGCTTTTTCGGCGTTGAACTTCACCCATTTTTCATCGGCGTCGCCATCGGAAGCGATTGCACCCTGCGGGCATTCGGAAATGCACACGCCGCAATCAATGCAGGTTTCGGGATTAACAACAACTTGCGTTTCCAATTCGACGAACGCGCCAACCGGACAAGCTTCGACACAGGTCAGACACTTGACACAAGAATCATTAACGACTGAAGGCATATTTAATCTCCTCAAAAATTTGTATGACTTAGAAAATATAAACACTTTTCGCGGATTTTCAACATCAAATCGCCAAAAGGTTAAATTTTGTATTTATCGGATTTACATTCAGCCTTTAAGAATTTATTTTTCAAAGAAAAAGCTCAAAAGGATTTAATAATGGAAAAAATGATCGCTTATTGCGGATTGGACTGCGAAAAATGCGACGCATATCTGGCAACAGTCAACAACGACCAAGCTCTACGGGAAAAAACGGCCAAATTATGGTCGGAACTGAACAACGTTCCCATTCTGCCCGAACAAATTAACTGCCAAGGCTGCCGCGCGAACGGCGTCAAAACGGTTTATTGCGAAAGCCTGTGCGCCATTCGCCAATGCGCGATGAAAAAAAGCGTTGAAACCTGCGGCGCTTGCCCGATGTTGGAGAAATGTCCTACGGTCGGCACTGTTATTTCAAATAATTTTGAAGCGTTAAAAAATTTGAAAGAAAAAAAATAAAATTTACGTGCTTATGTCTTCTTGGCAAAAAGACAATGATACACTAATATATCTGCATTAAAAATATTGAGGGCTTCTTATGACGGCAGAACTTAAAACGGACGCTTTGGAAAAATTTTTGCAGACTTTGCGCAAAGCGTGGACAGTCTACCAAAATAACAGAGACGAAACGCTGACCTCCATTATCGCTGATTCCTGTATTCAAAGATACGAATATACTTTGGAAACGGCTTGGAAGCTGATGAAAAAATACTTAAAACTGACATACGGAAAGTCGGACGAGGAATTGACCGTCAACGACATTTTCCGGCTGATGAGCAGCTATAATATGATCGGCAACTGGGAAAATTGGAAAGAGTATTATATCAAACGCAACGAAACGGCACACGAATACAATATCGAAAAATCGCGTTCCGTTTTAACCGTCATTCCCCGATTTATCGCCGATGCAGAAATCTTGGTTGCGTCCTTCAAAAAAGCCGCAGGTCGTCAATGATCGGCATCACTTCGGATGAACTGAATATTCTAAAAAACATTTTTGAACCGTATCAGCGGGAGTTTCGATTTGCCTGCTACGGTTCCCGCGTCAAAGGCGGATTTGAAAAAACGTCCGATCTGGATATCCTGATTTGCGGCAAAGAGCCTATGCCCTTTGAAACATTGGAAGAAATCAAACAAAAATGCGATGACAGCCGCTTGCCGTATATCGTTAATTTCTGCGATTTTCATAAGATTGATGCCGACTTTTACAAACTGATCGAAAAAGACCTTATCTTTTTAGACAACGCGAAAAGTTAAAATTTTTCCATTAACCACTAAATAACAAGTTCTCTTTATACTTTCTTTCGGAACATCTGATGAATGTTCCGGGGTGTGGAAACCCCTCTGATGCGTCTTGTGCGAAGACGAAAATTTTGCACGCCTTCTGGTTTAACGACCGGAAGGCGACAGAATAAGCATAAGCAAAACACTGCGGTATACTAGTTAATCCGCAGCGTTTTTGGTATATGTCAATATGTCGCACTATTTCATTAGAGTAGTTTCCAACTTCCGGTCGCCTTCATCAGGCGACTTTTTTAGTCCGGGAAAAGAAACTGATGAAAAGCATTGAAGAAAAAATCGAAGACATCGCCAAAGCGCAACTGAAAGACTGCAAAACCTATACAAAAACAGAAAGTATCAATCCCGAAATTGATGAGGCTTTAAAAAAGGCTCCGTCCAAAAACGGGGGAAAAGGAAATAATTATCCTGATATCAAGTTGTTTTTGACGACAAAAACAAATCGAAAAATTCCCGTTATGATTGAAGTTAAGGGGAAACAAGGATATTTGATTAAAACAACCGAAACAGGCGAAATCGACAATTCCAAATCTTCAAACATTCAAAAGTACGCTGTCAATGGAGCCCTACATTATGCAGACGCGATTATAAAACACACGCAATCCTATAAAGAAGTCATCGCGATTGGTTTTAACGGATATGAAGATGCCGGCGGGATTAAAACGGAATTAGGCGTTTATTATGTTTCCGCAGATAACTTTTGTATTCCTAAAAAAGTAGATGATTACAGTGGCTTGAGCTTTTTGAATCAAAACAATTTTGAAAATTTTATCAAAAAAGTTGATGTGCTTTCTTTAACGGACGAGGAAAAAGAAAGCCGTGCCAAAGATTTCGAAAATCAGATCGAAATCAAATTAAAGGCGTTAAACCAAAAAATGCATGATGAATTAAAAATCTCCGTCGGTTCTCGTGTCCAACTGGTTGCGGGATTGATTATGGCTGCATTGGGGGTTGAGAATCGGGTTTCGCCGTTGGAAATAACGGATTTAAAAGGCGAAACGGGAAATTATTCCAATGATGGCAAGCTTGTCATCAATAAAATTGCCGATTTTTTAAGTGAAAAAAATCTTCCTAAAGAGAAAAAGGATTTGATTGTTTCCGATTTATCGCAGGTTTTTATTTATTCCCGAATTTATATGCCGATAAACGGGGAAAGTGCGATCAAAACAGTCTATACCGTTATTAAAAACGATATTATGCCGATTTTCACTTCGGCGCGTCATCTGGATTTTACGGGCAGACTTTTTAACGTTTTAAACGAATGGGTTGATATTCCGGACGGCGAGAAAAACGATGTTGTTTTAACGCCGCGTTATGTTTGCGAATTGATGGCTAAATTGTGTCAAGTCAACAAAGACAGTTATGTCTGGAATTATGCGACGGGAAGTGCAGGCTTTCTGATTTCAGCGATGAAGCAAATGATCGGCGATGCCGAAAAAAGTATCAACAGTCCTCAAAAACTACAGGAAAAAATCGCGTGCATTAAATATTTCCAACTTCTGGGTGTTGAGGTGCGTGCCGATATTTATATGCTAGCGGTTTTAAACATGATTCTGATGGGAGACGGTTCGTGCAATATTCTGCACAAAGATTCTCTGAAAGATTTTAACGGCAAATATGAACAGGGGACTAAAAAAGACGAACCGTTTCCCGCCGATGTATTCCTGTTAAATCCTCCCTATTCCGCTGACGGGAAAGGTTTTGTCTTCGTCGAAAAGGCGTTAGGAAAAATGACACACGGACGAGCGGCGATTCTGATACAGGAAAATGCGGGAAGCGGAAACGGTCTGCCATACACAAAAGAGATTCTGAAAAACAACTCTCTTATCGCGTCAATTCATATGAGCGATATTTTCTGCGGCAAAGCGGGGGTTCAGACGGCAATTTATGTTTTTGACGTCGGAAAACCGCATAATGTTGACGGTTTGGTCACTTTTATTGATTTTTCAAACGACGGCTATACAAGGCAAAACAAGAAAAAAGCAAGCGCAGACGTTAATTTGAAAGATACCGGCAACGCCCGCGGCCGTTATCGGGAAATCGTCGATATCGTTTTGAACCGTAAACAAACAACGCACTATTTTGACAACTGTGTCATTAAAGACACAATCACCTTAAACGGAAATGATTGGACATATGCGCAACATAAAAAAATCGATACCATCCCAACCGAAGCGGATTTCAGAAAAACGGTAGCGGATTATTTATCGTGGAAAGTATCAACAATTTTAAAGGAAGAAGGATTATTTGAAAGCTTTCTTAAAACAACTACTTCAGAAAAGCTATCAAATAATAAAGATGCACATAGTGATTTTAAGAAAGAATCTCCATTATTCAAAGAATTTAAAATAGGCGATTTATTTAATATACATCCTACGAAAGCATATAAACTAACTAATTTTTACTTATTTAAAGAGTACGGAAAAACACCCGTCATTTCCAATTCAAGTTTAAACAACGGTGTTATTGGTTATAGTAGTCTTTCTCCGACAGAAAAAGGGAATATAATCACATACAGCGATACAACAACATCAGACGGTATTTTTTATCAACCAACTGATTTTATAGGATATCCGCATGTTCAAGGTTTATATCCGCTTCATTCAGATAAATGGAGTGAAAAATCTTTATTATATTTTGTGTCATTGTTTAAAAAAAGTGCGGCAGGACGTTTTGATTACGCTAATAAATTTAATCGAAAAACAGCGGCAAAACTAACAGTGCATCTTCCTGTTACAGCTTCAAATGAAATTGATTTTTCCTTTATGAAATCATTCATTACGGCACAGCAAAAGCTTGTGTTAAAAAACTTACTTTTATGGCTCAAAGAGCAAAAAGTTTGAAAGGTTAAAACTTCCCCTTCAATCTGTTTAACGCCCGTCTGTCGCGTTTGGTCGGGCGGCCGGAGCCGGCGGCGCGGTATTCGAACGCTTTTTTCGGCGGCGGAGCCAAATTTTCCGGCTCTTTCGTCTGCTCGTAAAGCGTTTTCGCGACCGGCGCGCCGACCCGTTTTTCGACAAAGCCCGTTACGCGGACGAAAAACTTCATCGTACCGCGCAAAATTTCCAATTCATCGCCGATTTTGATATCCCGACTGCATTTCAGGACTTTTTCATCGTTGACGGCAACGTGTCCCCCTTCGATCAATTCCTGCGCCACCATCCGCGTTTTCGCAAAGCGCGTGAAATACAGCCATTTGTCGATTCTTTGGGACGCGCCCATTATTTCTTCTTCAAAGAAGCCAACGCCGCAAAAGGAGACGTTTCGTCAATCTTTTCTTCTTTCGGCGCTTTTTTGTGCTTTTTGAATTTTGGCTGAATCATCAGCGTTTCCGTTTCCTTCGTTTCTTCGCCGACCGTAACGGTTTGCGTTTCCTTCGTTACATTAAAGCCCAAGAAACCGAATACTTCCGCCGCTTCATCGCGTTTCAGTCCGGCAATCGACAACAGCTCCAACGGCAGGACTTGCGGTTTTCCTTTGTCCTGACGTGTGATTTCGCGCAGTTTTGATGTAAATCTCTCCATTACATCGACGCGAATTGCCCGCGTTCCGGCCAAAACATAGCCTTGCACCAGATATAAAGCCCAAGGGATTCCTTTTTCAACGGCAAAGGACATTTTACCGTCAATCGCAAAACCGGTCGCATATTGCGTTTTTTCGTTCCAGATCTTCCATAAAATGGCGCAAACGCGCTGAGCCGCCGGTTTCAACAGCATCGGGAAGAAAATATATTCATACCCCATACGCACGCCGGTTTTCGCCAGAATCTTTTTATCCGCTTCATTCAAGCCTTTGACGAGTTCCAGCACTTTTTCGCGCCTGATCGTTCCCAACTGGTCGGCCGCTTGGTACAGAATGCCGCGCACGGAACCGGACGCGCCTTCCTCGTCGATCGTTCGCAACGCTTTAAACAACGGCATGATTTTATTGTTCAGGTAAACTTCCAACCAACCGTTCAAGCGGGTTTTCAGCTGATCAATATAAGACTGGTCAATATTTTCCTGAACGGTTAAGGAAACAGCGGGGTGCAGAATGTCGCGCCCTTTGACGACTTTGCCCAAAGCCTGCCCTTTCCACAAAATACGCGCATCGTTTTCCAACGTCAGATCGTCCTTTTCGGGATTGAGGATTTCCGCGATTCTGGTTTGAAATTCCGCCTGCAAAGCCTTGTCCGCCGCATTTATCAGAACGCGGTCGGCAAACCTGCCGTTGCCGGTATCAGGCATAAAGCGCAGCCCTTCCAGTTTTCCGATTGTTTGTCCTTCGACGGCAACCGTGCCGTCTTCACCGATTTGAGCTTCTAAATCCACTTGTGTTTTCATACCCTTAACCAAAACAGATGTGCGTTTATCCACGAACCGTTGGGAAAGCTTTAAGTGCAAAGCGTCCGAAAGCCTGTCCTCGACAGCCCTAGTTATGTCCCGCCAGTGCGACGACCGGTCGATCCATTCTTTTCTTTGGGCAATATACGTCCAAATTCTGATTCCTGCAATACGTCCCGTAACAACATCGATATCGCCGTTCGTATTATCCAGCGTTTTGACTTGTTTAGCAAACCAATCCTGATCGATTTTCCCCTTGTCCAGTATCATACGGAACAGCTGTCCCGCCAGTTTCGCGTGTGCCTGCGGGGAAACTTTGCGAAAGTCCGGAATCTGGCAGATGTCCCATAAAAGTTTTACGCGGGAAGAGTGATTCGCCAGTTTTTCAATGCCCGAATCCTGCATCAGCACTTCCAAAACCTGCTGGTCTTCGGCTTTTCTGGCCGTAATCAACCCCGCTTGCGTCGGTCGGACGTTCAGACTGTAAACAAGGGCGTCCAAAGACGTCGTTTTCAGATCGTGATTGCGCCAGAACAGATTCGGCAGGTTTTCAAAACGGTGTTCTTCGATTCTGTCAATCACGTCCTGCGTCATCGCCGAGGCTTCCGCCGCCGCGCCGAACGTGCCGTCCGTCATATACCGCCCCGCGCGTCCCGCGATTTGCGCCAGTTCAGCCGCCGACAACGCCCGCATCCTCCGTCCGTCGAATTTTCTTAAAGACGTAAAACAAACGTGCCCGATGTCCATATTCAATCCCATACCGATCGCATCCGTCGCGACCAGATAATCGACTTCGCCCGACTGGAACATATCGACCTGCGCGTTTCGGGTGCGCGGACTCAAAGCCCCCATCACGACCGCCGCGCCGCCCTTTTGCCGCCGGATCAGTTCCGCCAGAGCGTAAACGTCCTGCACGGAAAAGCCGATGATCGCCGACCTTGCCGGCAGGCGGGTGATTTTCTTGATTCCCGTATAGGTCAGTTTGGAAAACCGCGGCCGCGTTTCGATGACGGTTTCGGGAATCAGCTGCTTTAACAGCGGCTTGATCGTTTCCGCGCCGAGAAACATCGTTTCCCTCATCCCTCTGGCGTAAAGCAGTCTGTCCGTAAAGATATGGCCGCGTTCAACGTCCGCCGCCATCTGAATTTCGTCAACAGCCAAAAAATCGACCGGCTGTTCCAAAGGCATCGCTTCGACCGTGCAGACATAGTAAGACGGATTTTCGGGCAGGATTTTTTCCTCCCCCGTAATCAGAGCAACATTGTTTGCCCCTTTAAGGCGGACGATTTTATCGTAATTCTCGCGGGCAAGCAGACGCAAAGGGAAACCGATCATGCCGGTTTTATGCGTCATCATCTTTTCGATCGCCAGATACGTCTTGCCCGTGTTTGTGGGCCCCAGCACCGCCGTTATCACAGAATCCGCCATAAAAAATCTTTCTTTAAAAGGGTTGAAATCCGACGTATAAGAACCTAACTAAAACTTCGTTTACGGGAGGTTATACTATGTCAGAAGAAAAAATGCAATTTCAAGCCGAAGTCGGCAAGGTTTTGGATATCGTCGTCAACGCGCTTTATTCGGATACGGACATTTTCCTGCGCGAATTGGTGTCGAACGCTTCGGATGCGTGCGACAAGCTGCGCTACGCCGCGATCATGAAACCGGACATCGCCAAAGGAGACGGGGAATTCCAAATCCACATCACGCCCGACAAGGACGCGCACACCCTGACGATTTCCGATAACGGCATCGGAATGAACAAGCAGGACTTAATCAAGGATTTAGGCTCCATCGGTCGTTCCGGTTCCGCCGAGTTTCTGAACAATCTGACAGGCGACAAACAAAAAGACGCGACGATCATCGGGCAGTTCGGCGTCGGTTTTTATTCGGCGTTCATGGTGGCCGACAAGGTTGAAGTCCGTTCCCGCAAAGCCGGAGAGGAAGAAGGCTGGCTGTGGACGTCCACCGGCAAAGGATCTTTCACGATCACGGAAGAAAAAGACGTCGCCCGCGGCACGAAAATCACGCTGTATCTGAAAGAATCCTCTTACAACTACGCCGAAGCCGCCGAAGTCCGCCGCATCGTTCGGCAGTTCTCCGACCACATTTCCTTCCCCGTGATCATGCACTATATGGGCGAAACGGAAACGATCAATCTGGCCAGCGCTTTGTGGACGCGCAACAAAGCCGACATCACCGAAGCGCAATACAAGGACTTTTACCGCCATATCTCGCACGCTTTCGACGACCCGTGGGACATTCTGCACTACAAGGCAGAAGGCACGATCGAATACACGGCTTTGATGTACATTCCGACAAAAACGCCGTTCGACATCTTCCAACCCAACCGCAACGCGCAAATCAAGCTGTATATCAACCGCGTTTTCATCACCGACCAGGTTCCCGATATGCTGCCGAACTACCTGCGTTTCGTGCAGGGCGTCATCGACACGAAGGAACTGCCTTTGAATGTGTCGCGTGAAATGTTGCAAAAGACCCCCGTTCTGGCAAAGATCAAGACGGGCGTCGTCCGCCGCATTTTAAACGAACTGAAAAAACGCAGTGAAAACGAAAAAGAATATCTGACATTCTGGGACGCTTTCGGCGCCGTGCTGAAAGAAGGCATTTTCGAAGACTTCTCGAACCGCGAGGAAATCGCCGAACTGTGCCGTTTTTATTCGACGAACGGCGATGGTTTGACGACGTTGGCGGATTACATTTCCCGTATGAAAGATGGACAGAAGAGCATTTACTACATCACGGGCGACAATCTGGGCGTTTTGCGCAACAACCCACAGCTGGAAGGCTTTGCTTCCCGCGGAATCGAAGTACTTCTGCTGACCGATCCGATCGACGAATTCTGGCCGCAGAACCTGACTCAATACAAGGAAAAGCCGATCAAATCCGTCAACGCCGGCGCGCAGGAACTGGAAACGTTGTTAATCACCGACCAATCCGATAAAATCGAAAAAGCCGATGAAAAGGAATTGGAAGCCTTGAAAAAATTTATGAAGGAAATCGTCGGCGACGAAGTCAAGGAAGTCCGCACAACGGAACGTCTGACAAAAAGCCCCGTCGCGCTTTCGACCGGCGACGGCGAAGCGTCCATTCATCTGGAACGCCTGATGCGTCAGCACAATCAGCCGTCTTTGTATGTCAGCAACCGTTATTTCGACATCAACCCGCGCCACCCGCTGATCAAAAAGCTGGCGGCGAAAGTCGCGGCGGGCGATACGGACGACACGAACAAAGCGTTGGTGCAGGTGTTGTTCGACCAGGCCAAAATCATCGAAGGCGAACCGATCAACGACCCCGCGGCGTTTTCACAACGCGTAACGGACTTTATGATGAACGCGGTCAATTAAGCAATAGATACCCATGCGCCAAGCGCGTAGGTTTCGCTTTACAAAAAAGCCCCGAAAACGGGGCTTTTTTTTAAAGGGCTTCCACCAACTTATCAAAGGCTTTTTGAACGCCTTCAATGTCGGTTTGATCTTGAATCAATTCCGTCGTTTGTTCCATCATAAACAGCGTGACCAATGCTTTTTCGATTTCAAACTGCAGTTGATCCAAATACAGTTTTTGCGTCAATTCTTCGCCATAAACGCACAAGCGCATATACGCTTTCAGTTTTGCCGTTTCAACAATTGTTTCCTTAAACGTTTCGGATTCCTGTTCCTGCTGTTCCACTGGCAGATCATCATCCATCAAAACAACGGCGTCAATCACTTTCCGCGCATTTTCAAACTGCGGATAAAGCGATTTGCCATCCTGAGTTTCAAACGGGTCTATCGTATCGAAATCTTCCAAAGCAGCAATGTTTTTTTCGATTTTTTCAGCAGACAAATCAGCCAAGCGGTCAAGCCCGATTGTTTTATCAAATGCCTTCAAAAACGGTGTAATTTTTGCCTCTGCCTTTTTGGCCGACAGGTTTAAATCAACGTTATCCGTTTTGGAAAAAATTCTGACAAAACTGAAAAATAACGGCGATTCGTCTTCCGCAACAGGAAGTTCCCCTGCCAAGTAAGCCGTCAAACGAGCAAGCGCTTCGTTTTGCAAAGCTTCAATTTGCTGTGTATCGTTTGATTCTTTAGCGGACACATATTCAGCTATCAGCTCCTGTTCCGTTTTTTCCGCAAAATCCATATTTGTTCTCCGCGTTTGAAAAAATTGTTGTCAGTATAAGAAATCATTTGCTGAAAACAAATAAAAAAAGAAGGCTCAGCGGCCTCCTTTTTTACTCTTTATATCATAAAGCGTCACCATTCCGCCAGGATTGCCGATGCCTTTATTAATTAAATCACGCACCTGATTGGCATATTCCTGCCCTTTGTTTAGAACGACTTTTATTTTTTCAGCCTTTGGATCTTCTCTTTCAGCCCGTCTAGCTTTTTCCAGTTTAGCTTCATCCGTTTCTTTCGGTTTTCCCGATCCATGCGTCATCGGAACACCGGAAACAAAATATGTGCCGAATGTTATCCCCATTACAGCGGCATCACGCTTAACCTCAACAAAAGATTCTTCGCCGCGCAGCCATTTACCGGTTGTCTCAGCCAACTGCTTAACTTCCGGAGCAATTAACCATGAGGCTTTTCCGACACGAAACGCCCCTTTAACCAAAGGCGCTCCCGCCACATCACAAGCCGCCGTGCAAATACTGATAGCACCGGAAACCGTTGTAAAACGGCTTTCTTCCTTATTTTCCTTCAGGTAATCCAAAACGCTGTTCGTTTCGCCGTTTTCTTTTGCTCTTTGCGCCGGTTCCAATAAAGACATCGCCTTTTCGCATGTTTTATAAGCGCACATGCCGACAACCCCCGGCAAACCGAAAGCTTTAGCTGCTAAAACGGTACGGGCAATATTTTTGGCGCTGTCGCGAATTTTAGTATAAACCTGCCCATGCTTCATTTCCATTTTGGAATCAAAAGCATGCCATTTTTCGCTCAGCTTTTTCAAAACAGGAACAGACTGAACAATCTTATTTTCCTTTTGCTTCAGGCGTTCCTTAACGTTCATAACGCCGCGCGCCGTCAAAGACAAAAATTGTTCCAACGTTTCCCGTTTTAAAGATAAACCTTTTAGCTCAATGCCGCTGCCCGCCATTTCAACCATTGCGTCACCATCACTAATGATAAAACATTCCCTTTATCATATAAAAACTTTTTCAAAAGGAAAAGCTTTTTTTTGACAAAATTTTCTCTATTTTTTCACAAAAAAAGGCTAAACTTCTTCCGCCAATCTCTGCCGAAGTTGATCCGGCGCCGTTCCGCCATAGCTTTTCCGAGCGTTTAATGATGCTTCGACATTCAGAACAGCGTAAACGTCTTGCGCAATTTGCGGACAAATTTTTTGCATTTCCGCCAAAGGAATGTCCATCAGCCGCAATCCTTTTTGTTCGGCAAACTTGACGATCAGTCCTGTAATATGATGCGCTTCACGGAAAGGAACGCCGGCTTTTTTTACCAGCCAATCAGCTAAATCGGTTGCCGTCGGGAACCCGTTTTCCAAAGCTTTGCGCATATTGTCCGCGTGTACCGTCAGTTCGTTGACGACTGCCGTCATCACTTTTAATTCCAATGCCAACGTATCGCATGCGTCAAACAAACACTCTTTATCTTCCTGCATATCTTTGGAATAGGCCAGAGGAAGTCCTTTCATAACGGTCAATAAAGTCGTCAGACTGCCATAAATCCGTCCCGTTTTTGCGCGCAGCAACTCAGCTGCATCAGGATTGCACTTTTGCGGCATGATCGAGCTGCCCGAAGTGTATTCCTGCGGCATTTTCACAAATCCGAACGGTTGAGAAGAAAATACGACCATTTCTTCGGCCAAACGGGACAGGTGCATTGCGCAGATTGACACGCAGGACAAATATTCCAACACAAAATCACGATCGGATACACTGTCCAAAGCGTTCTTGGTCGGCGCTTTAAAGCCAAGCTTTTCCGCCGTAAAGAAACGGTCCGTATCGTACGGCGTTCCGGCCAGAGCCGCCGCACCCAACGGACATTCGGCCATCACGTCAAAAGCATTTTCGAACCGTCTGATATCGCGCCCGAACATTTCATAATAGGCGTGCAGATAAAAACCGAAAGAAACAGGCTGCGCCACTTGTAGATGCGTAAAACCGGGCATAATCGTTTCAACATTTTCCGCCGCCCGCTTTTTCAACACACGCCGTAAATCCTTTAATAAAGCTATCGCTTTTTCGCATTCTTCCCGCACAAACAACTTCATATCGACGGCAACCTGATCGTTGCGCGATCTCGCCGTGTGCAGTTTTCCGCCCGTTTCGCCGATCAGTTCTTTTAATCTGGCTTCGACAGCCATATGAATGTCTTCCAATTCGCGGCGGAATTCAAAACGACCGTCTTGGATTTCCTTTAAAATCAAAGACAGTCCTTCCTGTATTTTCTTTTCTTCTTCGGAAGTCAAAATCCCCTGCTTCGCCAACATCGCCGCATGCGCTTTCGATCCGCGTATATCCTGCGCATACAAACGTCTGTCGTATGGCAAAGAGGCATTGATTTCCTGCATTAACTCAGACGGGGGCAGGTCAAAACGCCCGCCCCACATTTGATTGACTTTGCTCATTTTTTCTGATGTTTCATTCTGTAATCGCCCGTCAAGCGAACGGCATTGATTTTAATAAAGCCCCAGGAATCCATCTGGTTAAATCCGCCGTGAATGTCCATAGAAGCAATATTTGCGTCGTATGGAGTCGTTTCACTGGAACGCGCCACCGGATAAACGTTGCCTTTGTACAATTCGACAACAACACGGCCGTTGACGTTCTGCTGGCAAACATCAACGGATTTCATCAGCACTTCCATTTCCGGCGAGAACCAGAAACCGTTGTAAATCAAATCAGCGATTTTAATGCCGAATTGCTGGTTCAGGCGATAAACTTCGCGATCGACGCACAAACCCATCAAATCGATATGTGCCGCATGTAAAATCGTTCCCCCCGGCGTTTCGTACACACCGCGAGACTTGATGCCGACGAAACGGTTTTCAACCATATCCAGCCGTCCGATACCGTTTTCGCTGCCTAATTTATCCAAATATACGAATAAATCCAAAGGATCTGTCACAACCGTGCCATCGGAAAGATTTTCCAGCTTTACAGGAATCCCTTTTTCAAAAGACAAGGCGATTTTCGTTGTCTTATCCGGCGCTTCCTGCGGAGAAACGGATTTGGAATAAACGCTTTGCGGACATTCCGTATCCGGATCTTCCAAAATGCCGGATTCGTGACTGATATGCAGCAGGTTGTCGTCTTCGCTGTACGCTTTTCCCGCATGCTTTTTGATTTCGATGCCATATTTTTCGGCATAGGCCAGCATGTCCGGACGCCCCTGGAATTCATTCAAAAATTCGGGATCTTTCCACGGAGAAATAATCTTGATCGCCGGATTTAACGCATAAGCTCCCAATTCAAAGCGAACCTGATCGTTTCCTTTGCCAGTTGCGCCGTGCGCGATATATTCCGCACCTTCTTCCGCAGCAATACGAACATGGTGCTTGATGATAACGGGACGCGCAATCGACGTGCCCAACAGATAGCGGTCCTCGTAAATCGCCGCGGCTTTAAAGCTGGGATAAATATAGTCCGTGACGAATTCGCGTTTTAAATCAAGCACATAAGCCTTAATTGCACCGCATTTCAACGCTTTTTCTTCAATCGCTTTAAAATCATCGTCTTGTCCGACGTCAGCCGTATAGGTAATAACGTCAAAGCCTTTGTTGATCAGCCATCTTAAAATGACCGACGTATCCAATCCGCCGGAATAGGCTAAAACGACTCTGGGTTTGCTCATTTTATAAGTCCTTCTGAAAAAATTAACTTTAGGGTTTCCGATTTAAAATGAAAGAGTCGGTTTTGTCAATCTCGGAATCATTTTCTTGCATTTAAGATAAAGATTGAGTATAGTTCAGCTTCCGTTTACTCCTTGCCGGCATAACGGACCGGCTATGCTTCGAAGCGGCCGTCCATGGGGGATTGTTGTTTTTTTGAAGTTGAGAGAAGCCAAAAGGAGAATTTTAATGGCTTTATATGAAAACGTGTTTATCGCACGTCAGGATATTGCCGCTTCTCAGGTTGACGCTTTGATCGAACGCTTTGAAGGCGTGATCACGGCCAACGGCGGCAAAGTGACAAAAAAGGAAAACTGGGGATTGCGTTCTCTGGCTTACCGTATGAAGAAAAACCGCAAAGGACACTATGTCCTGTTCAATATTGACGCTCCGGCAAAAGCGATCATGGAATTGGAACGCCAAATGCGTTTTGATGAAGATGTGATCCGTTACCTGTCCGTCCGCGTTGACGAATTGGAAGACGGCCCGTCCGCGATGATGTCTTATAAAGGAAAAGATATCAGAAGCCGTGCCAGAAAATTTGATGACAAGTTTGATATTGAAGATGAAAGCGAGGAATTCTAATGGCTACAGTAGCACGCCGTCCGTTCTTCCGCCGCCGCAAGGCTTGTCCGTTCGCGGCCAAGGACGCCCCGAAAATCGATTATAAAGATATTAAGTTGTTGCAGCGCTTCATTTCCGAACGCGGCAAGATTGTTCCCAGCCGCATTACCGCCGTTTCCGTCAAGAAACAGCGCGAATTGGCCAAAGCGATCAAGCGCGCCCGTTTTCTGGGTCTGCTGCCTTATGTCATGGACTAAGGAAGGAGTAGGATTATGGAAGTTATTTTGCTGGAACGCATTGAAAAGCTCGGACAAATGGGCGATATCGTCAAGGTAAAACCCGGATTTGCCCGCAATTACCTGCTGCCTCAGGCGAAGGCTTTGCGTTCAAACAAAGAAAATTTAGCTTTGTTTGAAACGCGCAAAGTTCAGCTGGAAGCCGCCAATCTGAAACGCAAAGAAGAAGCCGAACAGATCGCCGCCAAAATGGAAGGTTTGAATCTGGTAATCATTCGTCAGGCTGCCGAAACAGGACAATTGTACGGATCGGTGACAGGGCGTGACGTTCGCGATGCGATTCGCGAAGCCGGTTACACCATTGAACGCCGTCAGGTTGTTTTGGATCAGCCGCTGAAAGAAATCGGTTCATTCAGCGTCCGCATCGTTTTGCATCCGGATGTCAGCCGTATGGTCAACGTTATGGTTGCCCGTTCTGCCGAAGAAGCCGAACGCAATGCTAAGGCTGCTGCCAAAGCCGCCGCCAAAGCTGCTGCGGAAGTTGCTGTTGTTGAAGAAGCGGCCGCAGCCGAAGCTTAATCTTTAAACTGTCACAGAACGAGGGCGGGGGGATTTCAAACAAACCTCCCGCCGTCATTTTATCACAAAGGATACCGATTATGACCTCAGCAGAAGAAATCCCCGCCCGCCTGCCGCCGCGCAATATTGAAGCCGAACAAGCTTTGCTGGGCGCGATTCTGGCCAACAATCATGCTTTGGAAAAAGTATCCGAATTTTTAAAACCCTTTCACTTTGCCAGCCCGGTTCATGCCGCCATTTATCAGGCGATCTGTACGCTGCATTCGCGCGGACACACGGCCGATCCCGTCACTTTAAAAGGATATTTGGCAAATGACGGATTGCTGGACGAGGTCGGCGGCATTAAATATTTAATGGATTTAGCCGCAGCTGCCGTCACAATTATTAATGCCGAAGATTACGGCAAACTGATCTTTGATCGCTATTTGCGCCGCCAGCTGATCAATATCGGCACAGATATTGTCAATGGCGCTTATGCCGTAAATTTAGACAACGACGCCGAGCTCCAAATGTCGCAGGCGGAAAAGAAATTGTATGAATTGGGAACAGAAGGGCAGATCGACGGCGGCCCCAAACCATTCCATAGCGCTTTGGACGAAGTCATACAGGAAGTCGCGGAAGCCCGAAAAAATCCGGATGGTCTTTCCGGCGTTCCGACAGGATTCCGCGATTTAGACAAGAAAATGAGCGGGCTGCACAATTCAGATTTAATCATTCTGGCCGGGCGTCCCGGTATGGGAAAAACGGCTTTTGCTACTTGTCTGGCTTTTAACACGGCACGAAGCTTTATGGAAAGTGTTAAAGAGCGCCGCGGAGTCGCTTTCTTTTCTTTGGAAATGTCTTCTTCCCAATTAGCCAGCCGTATCCTTTCGATGGAAACGCAGATTTCTTCCGAAAAACTGCGCAGCGGTAAAATTACCGATGACGAATTTCGACGCATTGTCACTTTTGTCGGCGAACGGGAAAAAGTTCCTTTATATGTTGACGATACGCCGGGATTGACCGTTGCCGCCATTCACAACCGCTGCCGCCGCCTGAAGCGCGATCAAAACAAAGGATTGGGATTGGTTGTCATTGACTATTTGCAGTTAATCGATATGTCAACCTCCGCCTACAAAGGAGATATGGTGCGCGGTTTAACGGAAACGACTCGTCTGCTAAAAATCATGGCCAAAGATTTAAATGTTCCCGTTCTGGTTCTTTCCCAGTTGAACCGCGCGGTAGAACAACGGGATGACAAACGTCCGCTTCTTTCAGACCTGCGTGATTCCGGTTCTATCGAACAAGACGCGGATATCGTTATGTTCGTTTTTCGGGAACATTACTACTTAAAAAGCAATATGCCTGTTCAAAAGCAAAACGAAACTGACGATAAATTCAATGACCGTATGCGGAAATGGGAAAAATCCTTGGTTGATTTAGAAAAAAAAGCTGAATTGATTATAGCTAAACAGCGTCATGGTTCTTTAGGAACGATCGACTTATCTTTCGAAGGCCAGTTCACCCGCTTCGGCGATTGGATCGGTCAGACTTCAAATCAAACAGACGGATTTTAATTCCTGGTCTGCAGCGTTGCCGGAACAATCTGCCCGTTTTCAAATTTAGGCGGTACATAGGCACTGTCGGCAGGCGCTTTATCCGGTATGGAAAACATAAATAAAAAAACCAAAACGAGCCCCAATCCCGCCGCCGTTAGTGTCTGTACGGGATAAAATTCCTGTTTCATACCGCGCCGCCGCCGATATATCCAATAGAATACGAACGGCAGTATAAACGGCAAAAGAACACTGTACAATACTCTGAACATATTGCTTATTTCCTTTAATCATTTAAACTGGATTTTAGCACGAAAGGATAGGTTAGAACAATGATTACTCTGCAGCCGTGCCAAAATAAAAAAGAAGACGCCCGCATTGTTTTTGCGTGGCGCAATGATCCGGCAACAATCGCTTCTTCTTATATTGCTTTGCCTAAAAGCTGGGATTCGTTCTGGCTGGAATATAATGCGGGTTACTTCGAAAATCCGCCGTTTGATCCCGTTTTTGTTGTTGAAGGCGGCGAACCGGTCGGTTTTATCCGGTTTGAACCGACTTCTCTTTCCGAATATCCCGATCAAACCGCAATTGAAGTGATGATCAATATTTCTCCGCATCGGCGCGGGGAAGGAATAGGAACGGAAGCTCTGATTTCTTTACAACATTATATGAAAGCGAAAAACGTCACCCTTTTGACCGCCGATATTCGCAAAGGAAACCGTGCTTCTTTAAGCGCCTTCGAAAAAGCCGGATTTTCTTTTTTTTCGGAAAGGACGGAATATATTTCAAAAACAAAAGAAAATTGCTGTATACTGTGTTATCTTTGCAGATTATAGAGGTTTGTTAATTTTTTTGCGGATAATCTGAAAAACGGAGTCATCAATGACAATCACCTTTTATCTTATTTTTACAGCATGCCTGCTGTTTTTCAACATTATCGCGTTATATGGCTATTTTTTGTTTTATCAAAGCCGATTAAATGAACATATTTATAACGAACACGTCGTTCCAACTTTAAAATACGCCTACCTCATTCAAGCGATCAGCCTTTTAATCGGCTATGGCGCTTTGTTTTGCTTTTCAGAAGACAAAACTTGGTTTTATGAAATAAAATTTTTATATTTCTTAGGATTAGTTCTCCTGTTCATTATATCCGGTCTTTTAAATAAATTAAAAGGCGGAACCGTTTTAAGCTCTCTTTTAGAATTGGCCGGCATTCTGGGATTCGTTTTTATACTGCCGAAAGACAGTCTGCCATTCAAAACTTCTTTGCCTCCGGAAGCCGTCCAAGCCCTGACCGGATTAGGATGGTTTATCTGTTACAAGTTTTTCTGCATATTGGCCGACCGGTTTGAAGGAATTGTCGTCATTCAATCTCTGCATATGGGATTCGCGGTATTGCCGATACTTTTCTTTTTGAGCTACTCTCCCGTTTCTTTATTGCAGGTTATCGGCGTGTTGTTTCCTATCATGCTGATGCTGACCCCGTTTTATTGCGTTCTCCATTATAAATTGCCGATACAAAATGCCGTACGGAATATTTTTTGTCTGTTGTTGACGGGATTCGCTTTTTTTGCACTTCCTACAAAAAATTGGGGAATGAGTTTTTTGCTGATCGGATATATTATCTTTGAACTTGTTGTTGTTCTTTTTCGCTTTTTCTCCAACTTGCTCAAAAGACAAAAAGAGCCTTTGTTCTTTTTCGAAAATTTAATGAACAGAACGCCATATAAAGCAACAGTCATCCGTGTGGTTCTTCGTTATAATCTTTTAACAGATATAACGATTTTTATCTTAATTATCAGTGACTTACAGTTTCAAATGATCCTTTTGACCGTACTGTTGTTCCTCAAAATGTATCTGAATATTATGATTTCTGACAACAAAACGGGCATTATAGATCTGGTTAAAGGCGCGAAAGAAACCGCACAGACAGGCATTACGGAAACTGTTTCGGCTGTTTCCTTTTTAAAAGGAACTTATGAGAAAAAAAAGGAAGAAAAAAAAGGAAAACAGAACGATGAACAATCCTGATTTACTGACGCGTCATTTAGCTGTCGGAATTTTTGACGCCGTTTTCAGACATGGCAAAGGGTTGGAAGAAGAATATGCGGCCTGTATGAATTATCAGGAAAAAAAGGAACCTTTAGAAAACAGAGATCGGACATTTGTCCGTCTTTTGGTTACGACTTTATTGCGTCGGTTGGGACAGATTGACGATATTCTTTTCCGATTTCTGAAAAAACCCCTGCCGGAAAAAACCGCTTACGTTTTTGACGTTCTCAGAATCAGTGCAGCACAGCTTGTTTTTTTGGATACTCCGGCACATGCAGCCGTTTCAACGGGCGTTTCCCTGATTAAAAACAGCAGAAAATACAGCGGATTTTCGGGATTAGCCAATGCCGTCCTGCGCAGGATTGCCAAAGAAGGAAAAAAAATCGCTGAAAAACAGAATACGGCAAGACTTAACATTCCCACATGGCTGTTTGAAAAATGGGTTAAGGAATACGGACAGCAGAATGCCGAAAAAATAGCGAATACCGGATTACGGGAAGCGCCTTTGGATTTCAGCATAAAAGCCGATTCGGAAATATGGTCTGATCGATTGGAAGCGATTTTAATGCCGACAGGCTCTCTGAGAAGGGAAAAACAAGCTTCCGTTCCCCAACTTCCCGGATATGAAGAGGGAGCTTGGTGGATACAGGATTTATCCGCCGCTGTGCCCGCGCGGCTGTTTCATTCTTTAAAAGGCAAAAAAGCGGCTGATATTTGCGCTGCGCCAGGCGGAAAAACGGCTCAAATGATTTTAGCCGGAGCCGAAGTTACCGCTATCGACATTTCAGAAAACAGAATCAAACGATTGAAAGAAAATCTCGACCGTCTTCATTTTTCCGCCAAAACAATCTGCACGGATATGCGCGAATGGAACAAAAATGAAAAATTCGACATTGTTTTATTGGACGCCCCATGTTCGGCAACCGGAACTTTGCGCCGTCATCCTGATGTCGTGTGGCATCGCACGCTTCAAGATATTTCCAGACTGCAAATAACTCAAAAGCAATTATTGGAAACGGCCGTCCAAATGATGACGGATGACGCGGAAATGGTTTACTGCGTTTGTTCGATTTTGCCTGAAGAAGGGCGCGGACTTATTGATAAAGCTGTCCGATCCGGATTGGTTGAACGAATTCCCTTGGAACCTTCCGAGGTTCCGAAAGAAATGATCACAAAAGACGGAGATCTGCTGATTCTTCCCTTCTTTTATGAAACCAGCGGCGGCTGCGACGGATTTTACGCGGCTCGATTAAGAAAAAAGGAGAAAAAAGCATGAAATTAACGGTCTTATACCCTTTTATGGAAGACAGCTTTTCGGAAAACACTTTGAATTTCATTGAAATCCTTTCTCGATTAAAACAAAAACGCGCTGTCGATTTACTGATTACGGTTGATAAACCCGGGCGGACTTCGGATGCTTTGAAAAAAGCGGGCCTTTCTTATGAGGAAGTCGCATTCGCGGCACCTGTCGGTTCCCGGGATTTTTATTTAACCGTTCTGTTCAAATTAATTCGTTCCGCCATTTTTTCCTTTTTTTATTTCAAATCCCATCAAATCAATGTGATGCATTGTCCTGATGTGTTGTCTCTTTTATGTTGGGGAAACACATCCAAAATGAATCGCGTCCCCTTTGTAACTTTGGTTCAGGAAAATGAAAAATTCTCCCGTTATGCCTCTTTAATGCTGGCGGACAGTAAAAAAGTCATCTGCCGCAACGAAGAAATCCGACAAAAACTGCCCAGGCGCCTTTCTTTTTCGGCACTGTTGGCTCCGGAAGCGCAAAACATTCCCGAAAATCTGAATAAAGAAACATCCCTGAAAAACACGGTTGATTTCTGGATTGAATTGTATGCTTCATTATTTGTTAAACCTGATCTGAGTAAAATTACCGGTGTCTTGAATAAAAATTAAAAGGAGAATATGGCATGAAAAAGTTTTTGTTCTTTTTTTTGATGCTGTTTTCCGTTCCCTGCAGCGCTCAAAATTTGATAGATGCTAAAAAAGTCGACCATATTGGTGTTTTTGACGATTGGAACGCATATATTTTTAAAGATAAAAAAGACAAAGTCTGCTTCGTTTCCTCACAGCCTTTAAAATCGACGGGAGAATACACCCGCCGCGGAGATGTGTTTTTAATTGTTTCTCACCGCCCGAATGAACAAATGTTTGACGTTTTGACATTTGTTGCCGGCTATACCTATATGCCCCGCTCCGAAGTACAATTCCGGGTCGGAAACGTTAAAGCAAACCTGTTTACCAGTGAAGATACCGCCTGGGCCAAAAACCTGAAAACCGACGATGACATCGCCAAAGCAATGAATAAAGCCGTCCGGGTTACCGTTCGCGGATTAACGATAGAAGGTGTTGAAACACATGATGTTTTTTCATTGAAAGGCTTTAACAACGCGATGGATGCGATTAACCGCTTGTGTCGTCAGCCGACCGGCTTTCAATAACAGCTTTTTTAGCTTTGTATCTTTTATTTAAAGATGTTATGCTTTTCATAATTATTTTTTTAAAGGTTGAAACATGAACGCACAAACTCCCGTCACAGATCCTGTTCGTCAGGAATTTATGGATATGTATGAAGAAACATTAATTGATTTAATGGAAAAATCTGACGAAAGCGATTTATCCGAAGAAGATGAGCGCGCCCTGCGCGTTAACGCTATGGTTGACACGGCATTGCATGTCAGAAAAGATTTGGATCCTCTTTTGGCCAATAAATTGAAATCACTGGAAAATTTAAAAGATTACAAACAAATTCTGTTGACTGAATTCAGGATTTTGGGATTTGTTTCAAAAACTTCTGCCGCGCGAATTTTTGCGGAATATTTATTGCTTTCTCTGTTGGATGAATTTGAAATTGAAGACCGCATAGATTTTGACGTATTCGGCAACGAATTGAATGAAGCTTTTAACCAAATGACAGATGATTACAAAGATCTGCGCCGTGTTTTCCCGTGGGGACGTTTACTGGATTAATCGGATCCTTTATTAGGCAGTTTCGTTAAAATAAATTCAGCGATGCCGGAAGGCAAACAGCTCATCAGCCAGGCGCTGAAAGCCAACAGGGGCGGAAAAGTAATCCGTCCTTTGTTTTTTCTTAAACCTTCGGCAATAATAATGGCGGCATTATCCGCCGGCATTAAAAAAGGCATAGGAAATTTATTTTTTTCCGTAATGCGCGAAACAACAAATCCCGGACAAATGACATTAACTTCGATTCCCTGCGGTTTCAAATGACCCCGCAAAGCTTCGCCCCAAGCGCGCACGGCATTTTTGGATCCCGAATACGCCGGCGCCGAAGGCAATCCCCTGTATCCGGCCAACGAACTCAACACAGCGATTTGTCCTTTGCCGCGTTTTTTCATTTTTTCCAAAGCGGGCAAAACCGTATTTAAAACACCGCCGACATTGACGGCAAAAATCTTCCGCGTCACTTCAACGGATTCGCCATTTTTCCCCGGACCGGCGGAAACGCCCGCATTGGCAACAACCAAATCCAATTCTGCTATTTTATCGCATCGGTTTATCCAATTTTCCATTGCGGCCGCATCCGTCACATCAATCTTTTCCGCAAAAACTTCCGCTCTTTTTTCACGGCAGCGCTGAGCCACATCTCCCAAACGATTTATATTCTGCCCGCATAAAAACAACGTGACGTTTTTTTGAGCATAGTATAAAGCCAAAGCTTCTCCTATCCCGCTGGAAGCTCCCGTGATTAAAATATGATGCGGATTTTTCATTTTTAAATTCCCGTTTTGAATAGTTTTATGTAAGGTAATGCAAACGACTTAATAAATAAAGAGGCTTTAGCATGGAAAGTATGACGGGATTCAGTTCCTTTTCAGGACAAAACGGCGCTTCCTGGACATGGACGCTGCGCAGCATTAACAACAAAGGACTGGAAATACGATGCCGCTATCCGCAAGGGTACGAAGAATTGGAACAAAAGATTCGCGATTGTTTACGTTCCTTTTTCACTCGCGGCAGTTTTTCCGTTTCATTGGATATAACGCTTGATCAGGCGGATCAAAAGCCTCAAATCAATTATGCCTTTTTGGAAGAATTATGCTCTTTATCCGAACAGCTGCAGAAAAAATTTCCCGCTTTGGAACCGGCCCGCATTGACGGTTTGATGAATGTGCGCGGCGTAGCGGAAATCGATTCTAAGCCGCCGGCAGATCGTTCAGAAATAACGGCTTTATTCCTTTCTTCTTTAGAAGAAGCCGCCGAATCGTTAAAAAAGGCCCGTTTAGCCGAAGGAGCCAAAATCGCCGTCTGTCTGAATGATCAGGTTAACCAAATCGAACGGCTCGTAATCGAAGCTAAAAATCTGGCCGCGGTTCAACCCGAACGAATTAAGAAAAAACTCAAAGAAGGGTTGGATCTGCTTAAAGAAGACACAGAATTGTCCGAAGAACGCTTTATGCAGGAAGTCACCGCTTGCATGCTCAGAGCGGATGTGCGCGAAGAGTTGGATCGTTTAGCGGCTCATGTTCACACGGCACGCGAACTGTTTGAAGAAAAGGGCCCGATTGGCAGAAAATTGGATTTTTTGTGTCAGGAATTTAATCGGGAAGCCAATACGCTTTGTTCCAAATCTATGGACATCGAATTAACCAGAACGGGAATGGCTTTAAAATCCGTTATTGACCAATTAAGAGAACAAATCCAAAATATTGAATAGGAGGGTTGCATGTCAGATTCCATTAAACGCAGAGGATTTATGTTGGTTTTATCGTCGCCGTCCGGTGCCGGAAAAACGGCCATCGCTCATCGTATTCTTGAAACGGAAGAAAATATGTCCCTTTCCGTTTCCGTGACAACGCGTCCCCCTCGTCCCGGCGAAATTAACGGTAAAGATTATTTCTTCGTTGACATGCCCGCTTTTGAAGGCATGGTTCAACGCAATGAATTTTTAGAGCATGCCAAATTCTGCGGCAACTGCTACGGAACGCCGCGTGAACCCGTCCGCAAAGCGTTGGAAGACGGAAAAGACATTCTGTTTGATATTGAATGGCAGGGCACACAGCAAATTGCCGAAAATGCGCGGGAAGATCTTGTCAGCGTCTTTATCCTGCCTCCGTCTATGGCCGAATTGGAACGCCGTCTGTTTTCGCGCGCGCAAGATTCCGAAGAAATCGTTCGCCAGCGTATGGCAACCGCCGCCGCGGAAATGAGTCATTGGAACGAATACGACTATGTAATTGTTAATATCGATTTTGAGGAAAGCGTCAAAAACGTCCGCTCCATTATTCAGGCCGAACGTTTAAAACGCCAGCGTCAAAACGGCTTAGCCGGATTCGTCAACAATATGCGTTCACAAACAGCTTGAGTAAAAACGAACCTAAAAAAACGCCGCAAGAACCATTGCGGCGTTTTTTTATTGCTGACCGGGCGGCTTGGGAGGAACAGGCGCTTCTCCCTGGTGTATCGATTTGGGAATCTTAACCCGCACAACACCGGGCATTTTAGGAACCTTAATCATTCCCGGCGGCATTTTAGCCAAAACCGGCATTTTAATTATCGGTGCTTTTGCCATAGGAATACCTACCGGCGGCGGCTGAGGAGGCTGCGGCATTTTTACCGGAACAGGTGAAACAGTCGGAGACGGAGGAGCAAAATTTTCTGTTTCCGATTCAGATAATTCTTCTTTATTATCATCAATCGAAAGCGGCGGGATATCCTCTTCAGATTCCGTATATTCGGCAACCGCCGGCGGTACCGGTTCCAAAAACTCATTATCGGACGCGGAAACCGATTGACCGGAAAATGTTTCTTCGTCATCAAGCGGCAATTCATTATCTTCTTCCGGCAACGGTAAATCTGCCGCCGACACGTTCTCTTCCGGCGGAAGCGGTTCGTCTTCCAACGGCAAATCGTTTTCTTCCGCACCTTGTTCTGTCTGATCAAATTCAGACGACGCTTCTTCAACCGGCAATTCTTCTTCCGGCGGCAATATATCTTCATCTGCGGAATATTGGTTTTCTTCAAACGATAATGCTTCATTTTCCACAGGCAATCCCTGCAGCTCTTCATCCGAAAAACCCGTATCAATATCCTGCGGCAGCTCAGCTTCCTCATCAAATACGGGCGGAGCTACGGCAATCGGCGGAGCTACCGGTTTAGATGTCGGTATAAATCCCGAATCCTCTTCCTCATCATACAAAGAATTCAAAGAAACGCCTTTTGAAGTTTCATTTTCTTCCTCGTCATCGTCAAGATACATTTCTTCTGCCGGCGCATCTCCGCTTAACCCGACGACACCGGTTTCGACAGGTTCTTCATCGGTTCTGTTCATAATAACCGGCGCAGAGGAAGGTTTAAAGTAATACAACGGTTCGGCTTTGACTTTTTCGATATCTTCGCCTTCCGGACGCGGCAAATCTTTATTCGGGCCCGTTGCTTCATAAACGACGACCTGATTTCTGCCGTTTTCTTTTGCAACATACAAAGACTCGTCCGCCATTTTCAACATTTCCGGAATATCATCCGTCACCGTTGAAGAAACCAAGCCGATACTGACCGTAAACTGAACGTTTTGATCCTGTTCGTTTTTCACAACCAGTTTAGAAATTTTGATTCTCAGGCGTTCCGCCACACGAAAAGCGTTTTCAATGGTTGACTCAGGCAGCAGAATAACAAACTCTTCCCCGCCGAAACGCGCCACAATATCAGATTCGCGCAGCGTTCTGCGGCAACAATCGGCCAAAGCCTGCAATACCAAGTCGCCGACCGCATGGCCGTGCGTATCATTGACATTTTTAAAGTGGTCGGCGTCGATCATAAACAGACAGAACGGATGATGATAACGACGGGAACGTTGAATTTCCTTCTTTGCCAATTCGTCAAATTGGCGACGGTTATAACATTTTGTCAAAGGATCGCGTGTTGCCTGATCAAACAGCTGCAATTCTTTCTTCTTACGATCTGTAATATCCTGAAACGCCATATACAAAGCGATTTCATATTCAAAGTCGATCACCCGCGCTGACAGCAAAAGCCAGAACGGTTCGCCTTTGCGCGGTTTAACCAAAAATTCGAAATCGTCAACTACCGGATGTTTTTCCAATTTAGCCAGTAATTCCGTTCTTTTTTCAGGCTCCGCAAAATAATCCACTGTTTTAAAGTTGCCCGGATGCTTGACATCCAATCCGAATAAAGCGCCCGCTTTATTATTAATCATCATCAGTTGATCGTCTTTCAATCTGGAAATGATAATCGGGAAAGGCGACATTTGAATCATCAAACGCAGACGCTCTTTATTTTCTTCCGCTTCCTGCTCCAGCGTATCAAATTGATGCGCCATCAAATTGTTGGAAATCAAAATCCAACCGCACATAATCGCGATATACAAAAATGTTTCAAAGGCCGGAGATACAAGACTTTGTCCCCATGACATCAATATCAATAAATTATACAACGCCAAAAAAACGCAGAACCAGCCTGTAATAACAAAACCGATAGAGTTGCGCAGCATCTTTTTGCGCCATAAAGAAGCTGATAAAAAAGCATATCCCACGACTGAAGCGGCTAAAGAAAACGTCAGAGAACTGCCGTCACGCGTAATAATAACGACATACCAGCTCCACACTCCGGCAAGCAAACTTAAAAAAATAACAACCGTTCGGCTGAAAAACTTGCTTCCTCTGATGCTTGCAGCTCCCGCAGTCAACAAAACAGCCGACAACAAGTGCAGCATTAATGATGCAAAATAATAATATTCCACCCCTATGGAACGGGAACAGAAAATCAGTATTTTTGATAAAAAGACAAAAACAAATCCCCAAAAAATAAATCGAATGGCGTCGGAAAAATCGGACATCCCTTTTAAATATTGCAGCGCGACCAATACGCCCACCAAACTGAGCATCATCGGAATAAGGCCTGTCGTCGAAGTAAGAGCTGTTTCCATAAAGTATCCGTTACGAAAAAATATTTTTTTCCTCTTCTATTTATAGTATATTGCTCTTGCAGAGCAAAGCCGAATTTGTCATAAATGTAAAAAAACATTGTTTTGAGGAACGGAATGGTTCAGGACGAATTACTGGAAAACACAAATTTAGACGAGCTGGAAAGCCTGTCTGATAATGAAGAAGCCATTGAAACCAGACGATTGCGCCCGCTGTCGTCTTTTTTGGAATTTGATGTTTCCCGCCGTCCGACTCAGGCAAAAGATCGTGTATCCAAACGAAACATTTATCTTGGTATTCTGTTGGGAATCATTCTGATCGCATTGGGCTTTTTGGGCGATTTCGGTACGGTTGACAATTCCTTGTTTTCCAAAATAGAATCTTCGGACTCTTCCAACGTCGCCAGTTCTTTTTCGGCTGCCTGGCTGTTCGTTGCATTAGGACTTTTTTTAATTGTAACCCGATTAATGCTGCTTTCTTACGGCCGTGATTTTTTTATCGGTCACAAGTTTGCCGCGGTTGTTATCCAAAAACCGTTTGAACACAGTAAAAGAATGGCCGATTCTCTGAACGAATATATCGGCGTGCGTTATCGTACGCGCGTCGTTAACGTTCTGGGGCTAACTTCTTTTACGCAGCATATCATTGATTTACAACATCCCAACGAAACAAAAACCATTCCGCTTTACATTACCAAAAATGGCGAAAACATTTCTCAAAAATGGGAAGAATTGGTAAGACAGCTTGAAATGCCGGCTATTTTTAATACGGCGGACGGTATTATAGAAATTGAATTACAGAATATCCAGAAAGCCTTGCCCGATTTAATTTCAGAAGGGAAAATCGAAGTATCCGACCATAATCTTTATAAAATTCCGCAGTCTTTTAAAATTATAGAAGATTCGGAAAACTGCCAAATTGATCCGCAAATTCGTGACAGCGCTTTTTCTGTTTTTTCCGGAATATTGTGCTTTTCAACCTTTTTTGCAATCGTCTTTTTCAGTTTTGTTTTCAGACTTCCGTTATCATATTTGCCTTTATTGTTCGCAGGATTGATATTGTTTATTGCCGTGCCGCTGGCTCTTTTTTTCAGACGCAAAAGAATTATAGTTTCTTCTCAGGGAATCCGCATCAAATCAAAATGGCTTTTCTTTCCGTCAATCGGCTTTTTGATTAAACCGGAACAGTTGGAATATATCTATGTTGTCCATAACAGCTATGATTCAAAATATACGCTTGTTATCGGCGCAGACGGGCAAACGACTCATATCGGGCGCGGATTGTCCAAAGAAGATCTGGAATGGCTGAGAAATTTTATCAACGCCCAGATCAAACGTTTTATGTGCGATAAAAACGTTTAACCTTTAGCTGATTTGATATAGCCCAGAACCGCCGTTACCGCCGCGGGCGTAATGCCTGAAATACGAGATGCCGCGCCCAGTGTTTCGGGGCGAACTTTGGACAGCTTCATAATCACTTCGTTCGATAAACCGCCGATTTTTTTATAATCGATGTCTTTGGGAATCTTCAACGCCTCATCTTTACGGAATGCGGCAATATCCGATTCCTGCCGTTGCAGATAACCGCGGTATCTTGCTTCGATTTCCAGCTGTTCGACGACATCGGCGCGCGTGTCTTTCAATTCCGGCCAGACGGCGGACAGCTTTTCCCAGTCGATTTGTTCGTAAGCCAGCAAATCAAAACCGTTACGGTGAGAACCGTCTTTATTCACTTCAAAACCGAGCTTTTCCAATTCACGCGGAGTCCCGCCGATACCGTTCAGTTTTTCACGCGCAATTTTCAACGCTTCGGCTTTTTCTTCAAAAGCCTTCCGATGTTTTGCGCCGACACAGCCGATATCAATGCCTTTCGGCGTCAGGCGCATATCCGCGTTGTCCGAACGCAACAGAAGCCTGTATTCCGCGCGCGATGTGAACATGCGATACGGTTCATCCACACCTTTGGTCGTCAGATCATCGATCATCACGCCCAAATAAGCGTCCGCGCGGTCAAGCGTAAATTCCCTGTCCGAACCGCCTGCCTTCAAAGCGGCATTAATGCCCGCCAAAAGCCCCAGAGCGGCGGCTTCCTCGTATCCGGTCGTGCCGTTCAGCTGCCCTGCGATGAACAAGCCGGATACTTTTTTCGTTTCCAAAGTCGTCCGCATTTCCAAAGGATCGACATAGTCATACTCAATCGCATATCCCGGGCGAATGATCCGCACGTTTTCCAAGCCTTTGATCGAATGGATCATCGCGTCCTGCACATCGGCGGGCAAAGAGGTGGAAATGCCGTTCGGATAAACCGTATCGTCGTCCAACCCTTCCGGTTCCAGAAAAACGTGATGGGAATCCCTGTCGGCGAATTTGACCAGTTTGTCTTCGATACTGGGGCAGTAACGCGGGCCGACTCCTTTGATTTGTCCCGAAAACAGAGGCGCGCGGTGCATATTGGCGCGAATGATTTCATGCGTTTTCGCATTTGTTGCCGTGATATAGCAAGCGATCTGCGGCGTCGTGATTTTATCGTCCAGAAAAGAGAACGGTTCGGGATCGGCGTCCCCTTCCTGCCGCTGTAATATATCATAATTGATCGTTTTGCCGTCCAATCTTGCCGGAGTTCCCGTTTTCAACCGGCCGACACGCAATCCCAGACGCAACAGAAAATCGGACAAATGTTCACAGGAAATTTCGCCGACACGGCCGCCGACCGTCTTTGTTTCCCCGACGTGCATCAGTCCGTGCAGAAACGTTCCGGCCGTCAGGACGACAGCCCCCGCCGCGTATTGCGTTCCATCCGATGTAACAATGCCTGTTACTTGTGCCGGATTTTCGCGGTACATCAGGCCTTCGACGGCGGCTTCGATGACGGTCAGGTTTTCATAATTCAGCAGTTCCGCCTGCATGGCTTGCCGGTAAAGCTTTCTGTCCGCCTGCGTGCGCAATCCCTGAACGGCCGGACCTTTAGAACTGTTCAACATACGGAATTGGATTCCGGCTTTGTCGGCGACACGTCCCATCACACCGTCCAAAGCGTCGATTTCACGCACCAGATGGCCTTTTCCCAATCCGCCGATCGCCGGATTGCACGACATTTCCCCCAGCGTGGAAATCTTATGCGTTACCAAAGCCGTTTTCGCGCCCATACGCGCCGCCGCCGCCGCCGCTTCACAACCGGCGTGTCCGCCGCCGACAACAATCACATCAAACGTATCCGTCATCATTTTCCTATGCAAAAATCTTTAAAAATAACATCAAGCAATTCTTCCACCTGCACCTGACCGGTGATTTTCCCCAAAGAACGCATCGCCATACGCAGGTCTTCCGTCATTAACTCTATTTCTGGCGCGTTTAAAGAGGAATTTAAAAATCCGACGCATTCCTCCAACGCTTTGCGGTGGCGCAAACGGGTTAAAGACGGTTCTTCACGCATTGAAAGCGTGTCTTCGACATACTTTCCGATTTTTTTCAACAAAGCGTCAAGCCCCTGCCCCGTTTTGGCGGAAATCCAGAAATTGCCGTCGTTTTGCGCCGGAACCTGATCGGCTTTGTTCATAATCGGAATGATTTTTTCAGGATTCAGTCCGAGCGTTTCCGTTTCGTCCTTTGCCGCATTTGCGTCCGTCAGCCACAAGACGAGGTCGGCCTCTTCCGCTCTGGCTTTGGCGCGACGCACGCCTTCGGCTTCGATTTCCTCCGCCGTGTCGCGCAGTCCCGCGGTATCCGCGACGATCACCGGATAGCCGTTGATGTCCAACCGCACCTCTATCACGTCGCGCGTCGTTCCCGCCGTGGAAGAGACGATAGCCACATCACGTTGCGCCAAACGGTTCATCAAACTGGACTTGCCCGCGTTCGGCGCGCCGATGATTGCGATTTGAAGCCCGTCGCGCAATCTTTCCCCGCGTCGTCCATCGTTCAGATGTTTTTCGATCTCTTCTTTCAAAGCCGTTATTTTTCCGCGGACTTCGGCGGAAACGCTTTCGGGAATTTCCTCTTCCGGAAAATCGATGTACGCTTCCATCCATGCCAGAACGTGCATCAGCTCCGCGTGCCAACGTTCATAAATTCCGGCCAAAGCCCCGTTCATCTGACGTAAAGCCTGCCGTCTTTGTTGTTCCGTTTCGGCATCGACCAAATCGGCCAACCCTTCGGCGGCCGTCAGATCCATTTTTCCGTTTTCAACCGCGCGTCTGGTGAATTCGCCGCGTTCCGCCGGTCTGAAACCGTCTATCTTTGCCAATTCAGCCAACAATATCGCCGTAATCGCCCGTCCGCCGTGCGTTTGAAATTCGACCACGTCCTCGCCCGTAAAGCTGTTCGGCGTCGGAAAAAATATAACCAGAGCTTCGTCGATCTGAACACCGTCAAGTGTATGAATTTCAGACAAAACCGCCTTCCGCGGAACGGGATTTTGAATCGGCGTCATCAGGTGAACCGCCTGCAAAGCCTGCGGACCGGAAATGCGCACAACGGCCACTCCCGCTTTTCCCAAAGCCGTCGCCGGCGCAAAAATCGTGGCACTCATTTTGTAATCCCTTAAAACCTTTGTCGAACCTGTCTTATCACGTTCTGTTCCGTTTTAAAAGAACATAAAAAGCCCCGTCGCCGCCGTCTTTCGGTTGAGCCGTCGTATAAGACAAAATCAGGCTTCGTATTTCCGCCGAATTCATCCAGACCGGCATTTCGGCTTTTAAAACGCCGCGGCCGAGCATACCGCCCTTTCCGGTGATTATCAGCAGACATCTGGCGTTCCGGCGGCTTTGATCGTGAATAAAATTCTTCAGCACTTCAAAACCTTTTTCCAACGTATAGCCATGCATATCCAACCGCGCGTCGATTGGCATCGCGCCGCTTTTGAAACGCTGCCCCGTTTTTTTATCCATCGCGTGCAGATCGCCTTCGGTCAAAGGATCGCAAACCGTATAGTCGAAATCGGGACTGTGGCGGGACGGATGAACATCAACCGTCAGTTTTTTACGCAAAGAAACATATTCCGCTTTTTTGGCAGGCGTCTTTGAATTTAAAGGCTTGACTGTTTCAGTTACCGCTTTCCATAAAGCCTGATCGTCGTTGTCTTCAGGCATTTTTTTCTTCATCTTCTATCATATCCTGCGGAATCAAATCCGAAAAATAAGTTCGTGTGAAATACTGCCAATTTCCTAAAGGCGCCTGACAGGAATACTTGGAATCAGCCGTCAGTACAATGGAAATCCCGCCGTATCGCCAGGCAATTAAAAATTTTTCTATTCTGGGAACAATGCGCTTTGTGACACGGTTTTGCATAAACGGTTCTAAAAAATAAGGCATTGAAAGAGCATATACGACACATAAAACCAACAGCGCCGTTGTTCCTATAATCAAATTGCGAAAGATCATCAGCAGCAAAGAAATAATTAAAATAAACAACAACGGCAACACATTTTCCCACGGGTTGAAAAACGGGGATTTAAATTTGTTCAGTTTTTTAAAATCAACTCTGATAAAAGCCTTTCTTTCGACCAAAGCGCGCTGAAGGCCCTGAAAAACGACCATGTCTTCCCGCGTCGGCGGTTGTATGGAAAATTTATTCATTTTGATATGCCCCTTTCGGCAACAGTAAAAAATAGGTTCCCTGGCTCCTCATACTCCCGGCTTCTTTCAAAGCTTGTTTTCCGGTCCCCCAAAAAAAATCCCCCCGAACGGCGCCTTTGATTGCGCTGCCGGTGTCCTGCGCCGTCATCAGACGATTCAACGACGTTTTATTATGATCTGTCTGCAGCCATAAAAAACTGCCTAAAGGAATATAAGCCGGATCAACGGCTAAACTTCTGCCTGTTGTTAAAGGAAGGCCCATTGCTCCTATTGCTCCCGGTTTGTTCAATTTTTTAAAAAAGATATAACGTTTATTTTCATGCATCATGTTTTGAGCCTGTTGAGGGTTAGCGATCAGCCAATCCCTGATTTCCGACATCGTATAAACGCCTTTTTTCAATAATCCTTTTTTTGCCATAACGCTTCCGATTCCGGTAAAAGCATGGCCGTTATTGCCATCATAGCCTATTCCTATTTTATTGCCGTCAGGCAATTTTAAAATTCCGGACCCCTGAATTTGCAGAATAAACAAATCGACAGGTTCTTTGACCCAAGCGATAATATCCGCAGGAAACTTTACCTTTCCTGTTTCTATTTCTTTTCGCGTCAAATAGGGCGCTATTTCTTTTCCTTCCAGTTTGCCGAACAAGACTTCGCCTTTATATTTTGAATTAAATTTCCCCAAATCAATTCGAACAATATCCTGCGGAAGTCCGTAAACCGGCGTGTCATATTCTTTTGTTTTAACCAAAGATCCTTCTATTTCCGGTTCATAATAACCTGTAAATAAACCTTTTTGTCCGTTATTTACCAAAAAAGGCTGCAAATTTTTTTTCAAAAACGCCCTCAGCGCGGCATCGGATTGAAAAGATTTACCGAGCCCTTTGCAAACGGACTGCCAGCTTTTATCTTTTTTTTGCAAAACAAAACAAGATTTGCGCAAAGCCAGCAACGCTTCCAAAACATTGTCTTTTTCAAATCCGTTTAATTGACTGAAATTAATTGCGGAAAGCTGCACGTTTTTAAATGTCTTCGGCAAAAAAGAAACAGAACGGACAGGCTGCTCGGACGTTTTTCTGAAATAAAACGACAAGCCGGCGATTAAAACGGCGCAGCAAACAATAACGGTACGTTTCATCAAATAAATTTATTTACTGTGTGTTGCGGTCAAAACCCAAGCAGGATCGGCCGAACGCATATTCTTTTTTAACGTCCAAATATCGGTCACCGTTTCGATATACGTCGGATCGCCGATAATGACCTCTCCGTCGGCATTTTTAACAATATTCGTCTGTTCGGTTTCAAATTCAACGGTTAATTCCACTTCGCTGCCAAACATTTTGGCATCCGTCAGCTTAATGGATTTAAATCCGATCAAACTAAATTCGGCTGTTTCATTATGTTCCTTACGCTTATCAATTGCTTTTTCAAAGCTTTTGTAAATATTTTCGCTTAACAGCGGTTTCAGACTATCCTTGTCTCCGCCGGCAAAAGCCAAAGCAATGTATTCAAACGCCCGCGGCGCTTTTTGCATAAAATCGACTAAATCGAAAGAAGGAAAAGCCTCTTTAATTTTTTTCAAATTCTGAACAACCTCGGAATCTTCTTCAAATTCCGCGCTGGCGGCAATATCCTGCTCCATTTTTGAACCGGTCGCACTTTCCAATGTCCTGTATTCGGAAATATCAAGAACTTTTGCAGATTGTTCCGGTTCGCTTTTAACGGAATTATCGGAAGAAGGACGCGTTCCCAAAACACTGCGCAAACGATTGATTAACAGCAAAACAATTATTCCCAAAAAGACGATATCCAAAAATTGAAACTGTTGTGACATAATTTTTAACCTTCTTTCTTTCTTTCCTGATTTAATTAGGATAGAGTATAGCAGATTTTTAATCCAGGAGAATACATTAAATGAGCGAAAATACTACCGAAAATAATGAACAGCAGCAGGTTGCTATTGCGATTAATGCACAATTTGTCAAAGATATTTCTTTCGAAGCCCCTCACGTTCCCCAAATTTTTACTGAACTGAAAACCAATCCGGAAATCAACGTTAACGTTGACGTACAAGCAGGTAAAGTTCAGGATACGGTTTATCAGGTCGCTTTGAAAATTAAAACGGAAGCCAAAGCAGAAGACAAGGTAGCTTTTTTGTGTGAAGTAGAATACGGCTGTATCGCGACCGTTCAGGTTGCGCCGGAACATATCGAACCGATTTTGCTGATTGAAATTCCGCGGCTGTTATTTCCGTTTGCACGCAATATTATCGCCGATTTGACGCGTGAAAGCGGATTCCCGCCGTTGATGATCAATCCGATTGATTTTGTCGGTTTGTATCACAAGCGGTTGGAAGAATTAAAAAAAGAAAAAGACGCCGCTACGGTTAACTGAGCCACATCGGATCTTTTAATTTTTTTAAAAAAGCCTCGTGATTTTCCGCTTCCCCTTCCAAAAAAACGGCAGGACGCGGTTCTTTACGGGGCTTTTTAACGTTTTCGGTCGAACGCGCCTTGATTTCCAACACGCTTTCCTCTTTTTTCATGCCGAGAACAAATCCGGGCTCCCGCCCTCCCAAAAGCTCCAGATACACTTCGGCCAACAGCTCGGAGTCCAACAAAGCCCCATGTTTGGTACGTTTTGTATTGTCAATGCCGAACCGTCGGCAAAGCTCGTCCAGATTGACACGGGATCCCGGAAATTTCCGCTTGGCAATCAGCAAAGTATCGATTGCTCTGTCCATCGGAATGGGGTCGCGTTTAATCCACGACAATTCCGCGTTGATGAATTTCATATCGAATTCGGCGTTATGAATGACCAAAGGATCTGTTCCTATAAACGCCAGAAAATCATCGACAATGTCGCGGAACGGCGGTTCCTTGTCCAGAATTTCGTTCGTTAGCCCGTGAACTTTAACGACTTCTTCCGGCACATCGCGTTCCGGATTGATCAGCTGATAATACGTCTTGCCGGTCGGCATATGATTTTCCAGCTCGACACAGCCGATAGACACCAACTTATGCCCCGAATAAGGATCCAGTCCCGTCGTTTCCGTATCTAAAACAATTTCTCTCATTTGATTTCATCCATAATTTCAATCAGCCGCTGCCGAACGGGTTCTGTTCCGTATTGCGTTTCAATTACATAATCGGCTTTTTGCCGTTTTTCCTCATCGGGCATCTGACGAGCGGTCAAAGCGTTGTATTTTTCCTCCGTCATACCGGGACGTTCGAAAACACGTTGTTTAAGCACTTCAATCGGAGCAGATACGACAATGATTTCATCGCAGAATGTGTCCCAGCCCGCTTCAAACAACAAAGGCACGTCCAAAACAACGACCGGTTCGCGGTTGTGGCGCATAAAAAAGTTTTGCAGCTCTTGTTCCAAAAACGGATAAATCATTTGTTCCAGTTGGCGAACGTCAAGTTTTCCGTCTTTGATCAAAGCAGATAAAACGGTCCTGTTTATTTCATCATTGACGATGCTTTCCGGAAATTTCCGGTAAAACAGCGCTTTCATCTCCCGATTGTCGCGCATCAGGATATGTACAGCTTTATCGGCTTCGAACACAGGAACAACCATTTCACGAATCATTTTGACAGCAGTCGATTTTCCCGCTCCCATATTTCCCGTTATTCCGATGACGACACTGTTTGTCATTTCAAAACCAGTTCTCTCAATTCCGGTGTGATTTCCGGCATAACGTCAAACCAAGCCTGAAAGGCCGGACATGCCTGATGCAGCAGCATGCCAAGCCCGTCCGCCGTCACATGTCCTTTTTTTTCCGCCTGTTTCAACAATTCCGTCTTCAAAGGAGAATAAACCAAATCCGCAACGATCGCCGACGTATCCAAACCGGACAGATCGATTTCCAACGGATCAAATCCGTTCATTCCGAGCGTCGTCGCGTTGGCAAGCAATCCCGCCCCTTTCAATGCTTCTTCCTTTTTACTCCATTCGATCAAACGGAAGTTTCCGCCGACGGAAGACGCAAGGTTTTCGGCTTTTTCCCTTGTTCTGTAAACCAGTCTGATTTCCGGCGCGCCGGCTAAAATCAAAGCCGCGCAAACGCCTCTGGCCGCCCCGCCCGTTCCAAGAATGACGACGGGCTTTTGCTTAACGTCAAAATCTTTCTTTTTTTCCTGAACATTGGCCAAAAAGCCTAAACCGTCCGTGTTGTGACCGAACAGCGTTCCGTCTTTTCCGACAATAACGGTGTTGACGGCGCCGGCTTTTTTTGCCGCATCCGACAGGCTGTCCATCAGTTTCATCACGGCAACTTTATGAGGTACGGTAACGTTGATGCCCGAAACCCCTTTTTCTTTTAAAGAAAAAACAAAATCCCCCAATTCCTCCGGCTTGACTTCATAAGTGTCGTACCGCGCCGGAATACCGTACTTTTTCAGCCAATAATTATGAATGATCGGAGATTTGGAATGATGAACGGGAAAACCGACAACACCGGCCTTTTTCAAGGTCATTTTTGCAGTTCTCCGCATTGACGCAAACATTCCAACAGCGGCAACAACGGCAATCCGAGAATTGAAAAATAATCGCCTTCAAACGACTTGACCAGTTGAGCGCCTAAATCCTCCATATAGTAAGCGCCAACGGAATAACAAACGTCTTCGCCCGCTTCCGCCAGATAGTCGTCAAGGAAATTGTCGGAAAAATCGCGCATTGTCACTTTAACGACGGAATTATCAAACCAAATCAGCTTGCCGTTTTTGACGACCGCCGTGCCGTTGACAAGCAAGTGTGTTTTATCACGCAGTTTTTTAAGATTCTTGTGCGCCATACTTAAATCGGCCGGTTTTGAAAACCACTCGCCTTTCATATCCAAAATCTGATCCGCGCCGATCACATAAGCTTTCGGATATTTTTTAGAAACGGCCATCGCTTTTTCGGTTGCCAGTTTCAGACTCGTTTGCTTGCTGTTCTGACCTGCGGCGCGCATTTCCGTTCTGATCGCTTCCTCGTCAATACCGGAGGGAATGCTTTCAAATTCAACGCCCGCAGCGTCTAAAAGATCCTGCCTGCTTTTGCTTTTAGAAGCTAATATCAACATTTTTCAACACTCCTGTGCATAAGTCTGATAAAACGACATCTGATTTATTTTTATCCCCTTTATGCCATTATGTCCCGTTTTTTATGCAGATGTGTATAAAAATTTTTATTTGTTTGATAATAAGAAGGATAAACACTTATCCCCGTTATCCACAAACTGAAGCGACTCGCAGCAAAATCATTTTTTTTAATTTTTTATTCTTTTATTTTTCCGAAACAGTGGTGCTGTGATCATTTCTGTTGAAAACCTGTTGATAAAAAAGCATCCGACTTATGCACAGAAACAAATAAAAACAACATCCTTTTTATATAATTTATTGAAGTGATTTTTTCGACTTGACCGGCAACACCAAAAAAGATAAAACAAAATTCTCTTCTCTTCGGCGATATTCGGCCGTTTTCCAATCATAACATAAAGACGATCATATATGCATTTAAAGAATCTGAAAAAGAAATCTCCTGCCGAGTTGTTAAATATGGCGGAAGAATTAGGCGTTGAAAACGCTTCGACGTTAAGAACACAGGACTTGACCTTTGCCATTCTGAAACAACTGGCAAACAGCGAAGAAACCCTTCAGGACGAAGGCGTTATCGAAGTGTTGCAAGACGGTTTCGGTTTTTTGCGTTCTCCGGAATCCAATTATTTGCCGGGACCGGATGATATTTATGTTTCCCCCAGTCAGGTCAAAAAGTTCGGTCTGAGAACGGGCGACACGGTTGAAGGGGAACTTCGCGCTCCGAAAGACGGCGAAAAATACTTTGCTCTTTCCAAGATTTCAAAAATCAATTTTGCCGATCCGGAAAACGTGCGTTACCGCATCAACTTTGATAACTTAACGCCGCTGCACCCGAACGAAAAAATCAAAATGGAAAACGATTTGGACAATAAAAATATGACGTCCAGAATCATTGACTTGATTTGTCCGCAGGGCAAAGGTCAACGCGGTATGATCGTCGCGCCGCCCAGAACCGGTAAAACCGTGATGCTGCAAAATATCGCGCACGCAATCACGCAAAACAATCCGGAAATCTATCTGATCGTTCTGTTGATTGACGAACGCCCCGAAGAAGTTACGGAAATGAGCCGCACGATTCAAGGTGAAGTCATCAGTTCGACCTTTGACGAACCGGCTTCCCGTCACGTTCAGGTTGCTGAAATGGTCATTGAAAAGGCCAAGAGATTGGTTGAACACAAGCGTGATGTTGTCATCCTGCTTGACTCGATCACCCGATTAGCGCGCGCTTACAATACGGTTGTGCCCAGTTCTGGTAAAGTTCTGACGGGCGGTGTTGACGCGAATGCTTTGCAGAAACCGAAACGCTTTTTCGGCGCGGCCAGAAATATCGAGGAAGGCGGTTCTTTGACGATTATCGCCACCGCTTTGATTGATACGGGATCCCGTATGGACGAAGTGATTTTCGAAGAATTCAAAGGTACCGGCAACTCTGAAATCATTCTGGACCGCAAAGTGTCCGATAAACGCATTTTCCCCGCGATCGATATCACAAAGTCCGGCACACGCAAGGAAGAATTACTTGTCGGCAAGGATATGCTGTCCAAAATGTGGGTATTGCGCCGCGTTTTGATGCCGATGGGCCCCGCGGATGCAATGGAATTTTTGATGGAAAAGCTGAAACAGTCGAAAAACAATCACGACTTTTTCGATGCGATGAACTCCTAGCACTTTCCGGACAGAGCTGCCGAACATCGCTGAAAAGCGGTTTACGGGGGATTATTTATGAAAGAAAAGATTTTTGCTGTTTTAACGGCATTGATGGTTTTGGCATCAACAACAGGTTTATGGTTCAGCCATAAAGGAACAATAACAGTTTCAACGGATTTAAAACCAAAAACGGAAGTTGTATTGCAATACCGGAAAAAAGCCGAGAGCAAATTAATATCCGTAAAAAAGAAAACCGAACAGGACGGCAAAGCTTTTTTTCATATTAAAGGACAAACGCTTTATTATTTTAAAATTGACCTTCCGGAAAAAACAGAAATAAAAAATGTGCAGTTTCGCGGTTGGAAAAATCAAACCGTCGCTTTAAACGCTCAAAACGAATATACGGGTAAATTTTTAAATAACAGAATCCATATAACAAATTGGTATAATTTGATTGTTCTGGGGGGATTGGGATATTATTTAGGATGGTTTTTAACATATTCCTTAAAATACGGTTTTCCGAAAGACGATCCTAAACCGCCTAAATATATGAATATCGAGTTTTTACGAATTGTGTTTACATTCATTATTTTGTTTTTTCATATGTTAGGTGCTTTTAATTTTTTTTCATTTGGAAGATATAGCGTAGAATTCTTTTTTATTTTAAGCGGATTTTTATTTTGTTTGACATATAAGAATACATCGTCAATATGCGATTTTATGAAAAAGAAAATAATTCGCTTTACTCCGCTTATTGTTTTTTGTTCTGTTATATGCGGTGTTTTTCAAACCGATATTAATTTTTCAACTATGACGGGTGACTGGTTTTTCTTAGGAAGTACGGGACTTTTTGGAAATACCTATACTATTGCGGCTTGGTATTTATCCGTTATATTTTGGGTTACGTCATTTTATTTTTATTTACTAAAAACTCAACGCAAAGAAACAGTTTACATTATTATGGCTGTTTTGACGTTTTTTTCTTATGTTGCTCTTGCTCGTTTTCAATGGGGAGACAGATTGCCGGGATTAGGCGATAAAGAAAACATAGGCTATATGATAACGCAGGGACTGATGCACGGCGTGGCAAATATAGGATTAGGATTTTTTATCGGTTTGTTTTATTTAAATAGAATACCTGAACGGAATTTATTTAAACCTTGGCAATATACGATTGCGGAAGGTTTTCTTTTGATTTTTTCATGTGTTGGTATGTTGAATAAAAAAATATTTCCGGATAATCCTTTATTATTAATAATAAGTTTTGGAATGCTTATTTATTTATTTGTTATAAGAAAAGGATATATATCTTGTTTTTTTGAAAAGCCTGTTTTTTCAAAAATAAGTAAATATATATTGGCTATTTACTTATCGCATCAGCCTGTTACATTTTCTATTTTAAAATATTTTAAAATTTTACCTTCTTCTTTCTCTTATCCATCTGATTTTTTTATTATATGTATTTTCCTTATTTTACTTTTAAGCTTTATTATTCACCATACAATTGAATTACCGGCAACACGCGTTTTGAAAAAATGGTTAGGTTAATTTTCATACGCTTTTTTATTGATAACGCGAAGATAATCCGTTACGCGGGCGTATTCGGCGGCGGACGGAATTTCTTTATTGGCGGATAAAGTGCGCAGGGCTTCTGTGTATTCTTTATTGCCGGAACGCAGCATTTCAAAGTTCGCCAGAACAAAGATATTGCGTTTCAAATATTGTTTATCCGCTTCGGAAAATTTGTTTTTGCCGTCGGGAACCATTTCAACGTAATATTCGTTATCTTCGTATTCAAACGCGTATGAAGGCCAATAAAACGTGTCCGTCAAAACCGTTGTAATACCCATTCCGTAAACGGTTGTCATTAAAACGTATCCGCTATTGACCAGACAAAGGTCTTCCTGTTCCTTGTTTATTACGGACATCGGGATTTTTTCACAGCCTGTCGTGCTGGAAAACGGCATTTGAGTAACGGCGAACAATCCGCCTAAAGTGTAATGTTTGTTCATTCTGACGGATGCCGTTTTCAAAATAACTGTTTTGTAGCCTTTTTTGCGAATGGAAAGATGTTCGATTTCTTTGCCTGTTAAAACTTCGTAAAACGGTGTTTCCCCTATTTTTTTATCGCCGGTGTAAACGTCGGCGGATACGTTGGAATCAATGAAAATATGTTCTCCGGACGGTGTGGCGCAACCGTTTAAAAATAAAACCGGAATTAAAAACAGAAAAATATTTTTCATCTTATCATCCTATTCTTTTTCAACCGTCAATTTTATGTTTTTGATGTTGTTCGGATTTATTCTGACCATCAGTAAAATACTGTTTTTTGTTTTTTTGATAATAGAAATGTTTTTTTCTTTATTAAATTTTAAAATCGGCTTAAAGACGATTTTTTTGCCGTATTCAAACTTTTGGATTTCAAAGGGAATGGTAAAAATCCGTTTATTTCCGTTTTCCGGTTCGGCGACGATTTTAATTTTTCTATTCAGTGTGTTCGATATGGATTTATACGGTTTATCCATTAAAAATTGAATACTGAAATTTTTTGTTCTCGAAGAAGCGACAGATTTGGCCAATTCGACCCCTTCCCGACAGTTTTTAGTCACTTTGTTTTCATAGATTTTATAATTGTTACTATCATATTTACCCGTCCAGACGCGTTCTTCTTTAACAAAGCAAGCGCTTGATTTGGAGGGGATTTTCTTTAAAATCGTATTCAGCTTGTCATAAACCGTTTGTTCGTAAGCTTCGTCGTCTAAAGAGATCTTGACGAAAAATTCGCCTTTTTTATTGTAAGAAGCGGACGCGCGGATCAACTGATCGGGATAATCCCAGCGCATCAAAGCCATAATGATGTCTTCGCGTGTGGCGGCGTTCGGCATCAAAGGCAACGTAACGGGAAGTTCCCTGAATTCGTAAGTGTGATATTTGTCGCGCATCACGATTTCGACGGCTTCTTTTTTCTTCGCCGAGGAAACGACTTTGTCCGGTTGAGCGGGCGCCTGCGTTTCAAGAAGGGTGAACTGCAAATCCTTGTCGCGGGTCAGGCGCAGATTTTTGGAAACGGACCGTCCGCCGACGGCGTTGATTTCCCCTTTAGCCGTGAAAAAACCGTTTTTAAACACTTCGTAACGATGAAAACCGCGCGAAATCTCATATTTTTCAAGCGGCGTGATACCGGCTTTCTTACTGTCGATAAAAACCTCAGCGCCGACAGGATCGGTCGTGAAACTGACATAGGACGGCTTTTCCGTCAAAGCGATGTTGTTCAGTTTGACATTGTCGCCGCGCCGCATGTCAGATGATTTCAATGTAACGGAATTTTCCAGAAATTCGTCGTGTTTCAATGTAAAAACGTTGTCCTGATTGATTTCGGCGGAAACGGTCAGAGGCGTTTTCCCTTTGTAAAGATCGTTTAAAAAAACGTCGGCTTTGACGTCGCTGTTCAAAACGTCGATCGTTACATTGATTTTTGCCGGAACAAGTTTGACGGAAACGGGATATTCCCCTTTGGCGGGAATGGTGATTTTCTGTTCGAATTTTTCATAATTGCGATGATCGATTGTCAATGTGTGCTTTCCGGCCGTTAAAGCGATTTTGATATTGGAATTGCTTTGGGAAAAGGGCATATCGTCGATATAAACGTCGGCCTGTGCGGTCGGAACGGTCGTCAGGTTCAGGATCCCCGTGTTTTTTCCCTGAACGCCGACTATTTTTTTATCGGAATCGTTTTCCCCGTCCGTGAAAGAGCGCGGAACGCTGATCGTCGTAGAACAATCTTTGATTTTAGGATCGTAATAGCGCAATTCCACCGTCATCGGTATGGTTTGCGAATGCGGATAACTTTTACGAATGAATTTTTCGTTTTGCTCCACGGACAGATTGCACAGCTCTTCGCGATCTGAAATTTTGTCGCTTTTATAATTCGAGCGGAACAAAATTTTGTCGCCGCTGGTAACTTTCAACGTGGAATTGCCGCCACGCAAAGAATTGACCCATGACGGCGCGCTGTCGGAATAAGTCGATTGGACGCACGCCGCCAACAGTAAAACAGAGATAAAATGAAAGTGTTTCAAAACAGTTTTTCCCGAAAATCAAAATGTTTTTCAAAACGTAAACCGATACATGTTTTTTATCAAGCCGGATTTTGTCCTTTGGTTGACTTTCCGCCTTGGAAAATCTATAAAAAACACATTATTTCAATTTATGCGGAAGGAATGAAAACAATGAAGCGTTCTTTTGTGGCTTTGCCGGATTATATGATCGGGGCTGACGTTTATCAAAAAGCGTCCGTCATTTTGAAAAAATACGGTAAAACGGCGGTAATCATCGGCGGAAAAAAAGCGATGGCCGCGGCCGCGGAACAGCTGACGAAAGAACTGGACGGCATCGATGTTCTGGGACAGGTTTGGTTCGGCGGGGATTCTACTTATGAAAACGTTGATATGTTGACGACCGACGAAACCGTTCAAAAAGCCGATATGATTCTGGCTATGGGCGGCGGCAAGTGTTGCGATACCTGCAAAGTGACGGCGGAACGGTTGGGAAAGCCTTTGTTCACGTTTCCGACGATTTCCTCGAACTGCGCGCCATGCACCGCTCTGGCGATCATGTATAACGCCGACGGCAGTTTCAAAAACAATTTTTACAGTTCACATCCGCCCGTTTGCGTGTTCATCAACGATCAGATCATCGCCGAAGCTCCGATCAAATACTTGCAGGCAGGTATCGGCGACGCTTTGAGCAAAGAACCGGAAGTCGCTCTGGCATTGAGAAATGTGAAGCTTGACCAGAATTTATTGGTTGGCAAGTGTTTATGCGGCGCGTGTTCAGAACCGTTGCTGCAGTTCGGCGAAGAGGCGATGAAGTCCTGTGAAAATAAGAAAACCTCCGAAGCGTTGCAGGAAGTCGCCCTCTGCATCATCATTTCCACGGGACTGGTCAGCAATATGACGGTTTGCCCTGAATTTTACTACAACACGAATCTGGCGCACTGTTTTTATTACGGCGCGACGATTTTTCCCGTGTCGCACAAGTATCTGCACGGATTTCTGGTCGCTTACGGCGTTCTGGCACTGTTGGAATACGATGGTCAGACGGCTTTGCGCGACCGTGTGCTGAAATTTTATAAAAAAACGGGACTGCCGACGACGCTAAAGGAAATCGGATTGACCGAAGCCGACCTGCCCGCTTTGATTGATAAAGCGACAAAGGTCCCCGGCTGGCACGTCGAAGGTTACGATCTGAGCGCGGACAAGTTTAAAGACGCTATTTTGCATATAGATGCTTTAGGAAAAGAGCTCAGTTAAGAAAAGCCCCGAAAGGGGCTTTTTTCGTATGATTGAAGACTAATCAAAAGACCATATAGACAACAGCCGTCCGGTAGTATATATCTAAAAATGTATATTAAATTAGATATACTACTTTTGATTGTATATTAGGAGGCTTGAAAAAATGGGTAAAAAAGAAACATCGGATAATGATCTTGATTATAACGGATTTCGTTTAACTTCTAAACAAAAAGAAGTGTTAGGACATTTGAGAAAGGGACTCTTAAACAAACAGATTGCTCACGCGATGGGATTGTCCGTTTCAACAATTAAACTGCATATTTCCGGTATTTTTATACGGCTGAACGTTAATACGCGGACGGCGGCTGTTGTCAAAGCGCAGTAATTGGGATTGATTTGAGTTTAACATTTGGAGTCGGGGCGGTTTTTCTTTTGGAAAAATCGCTCTTATTTCATATGAAACAGTTTAAGTATTTTTCTTGTATTCTGATGATGTATTTGCGCAAATAAAAAACAAAAAAAATAGCATAATCTGATACAGGCTTTCTTATTACAGCAATTTAATTGTCCGAATTTTAATGGCGTTATATCAGTAAGATTTCTGTTGAGATTTGTTTAAAAATCGGGATAATTTTACCGGGAGATAAAGAAAATGATTCATTGAAAATATTTCTTTAAAAGTGGAAAATCGGCTTTTTGTCAGAAGCTTTTCTCGATCATTTGAAAATTCAATATGATAGAGAGGGGATGCCGGTTGAAATTTGGAAAAACAGCTGAAAAGGAAAAAAATGCCGACGATAAAAAGTAAAATTCAATTTTTAAAAGAACTAATAGCATTAAAAGAAGTAATTGATGCAGGAAAAATCAGCACTGCAGCTGAAAAAAACGGATTGAAATCGACTAATTTATCTAAATTAATTACATCTCTTGAAAGTCGGTTGCATACAAAATTAATTTCAAGGTCTTCAAAAGGAGTATATCCATTAGAAGAGGCTGTGAAAGTAAATGAAACAACAGAAAAAATTATAAAGTTGCTTGAAGTCTTATTTGTTGAATATGGTCATAGCACAAAAATGACGGGTTGTCTTTCCGTATATTCCGAAGAGGATTATATCGGAAGCTATTTTTTTGAAAAATTACAAAAATTTTTTCTGGCGAAAAGGTGAATTTAGATCAAATGGATCTTATTATTTCCTCAAACGGTTCTAATTTATCACGCACGCGATCTTTATATAAAACGGAAATTCAAAGTCATTTTTATCTGTCGAATAAATATATTCAAAGATATGGAAAACCTGAAAATTTGAATGACTTATTAGAAAATCATTTCCTTTGTATGCGCCATAGCGATTTTCAACACAAGGAAATCTCTTATATCATTAAAACGGCTAAACATTTAAATATAACGGCAGACGAAACCTCTATCGTATTTAGAGTTATTCAGAATGGAGATGCTGTTGGTATTTTACCGGAATGGTGCGGAGATTTTGATCCTTCTGTCTTTAGGTTGGATAATGTTTTTATAAGCATTAAAAAAGATTTTGATGTAATGTATAATATGAAAACGAAAAACGTTGTTATGATGAAATCTGTGCTGTCTTTTCTTAAGAATTTTAATAAAGAAGGAGAATTTTCTAAAAATCCTCCCTCAAATTAATTGTCCCGATGTTGCTTGATGAAAAAGATTTTATAGCTCTATATAAGAATAAAAAAATATCTCTTTATTGCAGCATCGGAAGTAACAGAATTATTTTTTCGATATGTCGGAGAGTGTTTCCGATTTCTGAATAAATTTTTCTTTTATCTTATTCAGAGATTTTGAAAAATGAGGATAATCAAATTGCATAAAAATTTCTTGCAATCCGTTAATTTGGTACAAGATATAATCTTCTACATCACATTGTTTGAATTTTTTTTGCATTTTATATTCCTTTCGTCGTTGATATAAGAAGTATATATTTTTTTTAATTTACAACAAATTACCTATTTTATCATAAATCTCTATATTTTGAGGATATTCACAAACGTAGCAGGAGACGGTTATCAAAGCGTAGAAACCGGGACCGACCTGAAAAAACAAGGGCGGGTTATTCAGCCCTTGTTTCATATGAAACATTTTAAAATATATCAATTTGACTTTTTTAGTTCTAAAGCGATGTCGATTTGTTTGGTAATCAAAGATAGGGTTTTTTCATCGCAATTCTGCAAACGATCAATAATGTGAATGAGAGTGGTATTTAATGCCTTGGCGTATTTGCGTTTTTCGGTTAAATCCGCAAAGGAAATTTGTAAAGCGTCCATAATTGCCAGTAATGTCGATAATCTCGGATCCGCCAAGCCGCGTTCGATATTGGATATCGTATTGACCATTTTTCCGGATTCAGCAGCCAGATCAAACTGATTCAGCCCTTTTTGCTTTCTGAAAAGAGCTATTTTCCGGCCGACGTCTTTTAAAATTTCATTTTTATCCATAGCTGACAGTTTCCTATTTTAATGTGGATTCTGACAACATATTAAAATGTGTATTTTTAGATTTACTAATCAGATATACATATTATAATATAAAAAATGATATTTTTTTATATCGGACTAATAGAAAAAACATAAGAGGAAAAAATGAAATTACACGAAGCAATGCAGTTGGTTTTAGAAGAAAACAACAAACCGATGACAGCTCGGGAATTAGCCGACGAAATCAACAAAAGCAATCTATACACACGTGGAGACGGAGAACCCATACCGTCCAATCAAATAGGTGCTCGTGCTAAAAATTATCCTCATCTTTTTGAAAAAACAGAAATAGACGGAAGAGTTCACTTTTTGTTGAGGAAGTAAAATGAAAAAATATCTATTTTTGTTTTCTGCTATTTTGACCGTATCGGGATGTTTTTCTTCTTCGCCTACCTTTCGGGAAAGAGAATACGAAAGAATTTATTCCGCCGTTAATGGCAAACGGTTTTATATCGTTGGAGGAAAAGGCTACACCTGCACGGTAGAAGGTCCTTTTGAAGTCGAAGTAACGGATTGGAATTATATACGTTTAAGAGACTTAGAAACAGGTGCTGTACTTTATTCCGAAGATGAACCAAGAATAAGAGAATTTTTTTTCTCACAGTTAAAAATGGAACAGACCATAACTTCTGAAAATCAATTTCGTGCTGCTTTGATACCGGGCGGTTGCAGATGTGTTTGGCATGTGGCCGACAACATGGAACATTACGATGTGGTTATTGAAAAATCTGTTCTTGATAAGGAATTACCTATTGTAAAAAAAGCTTTTGAAAAAGCAAAAAAAACGGCTGAAAAGAAAGCTAGAGAAGCCGCTGAAAAGAAGGCTAAAAAAGAAGCCGAGAAGAAACATACGGCCGAACAAGAAGCGACTAAAAAAAAATAATGATGTTATAAAAAAATACGGTAAACCGTATTGCAAACCGTTTAAGGCAATAAAAAGAAAGACCGGAAATGAGTATATTGTGACAAACAGTTATCTTGATTATTATTATGATTTTGAAACAGAAAGAAAAAAAGACTGCTTGTTTGAAGAAACATTTCATATCTCTCAAGCTACTTCCAACGGAATGTTGGTTTATACAAAAGGGCGAACATGTGAATACGGATATTGTTACGACAAGACTACGGGAGGACCTTATTTTGTTACCGGAAATGCAAATGATAGAGAAAAGGTTGATGGCGATAAAATAAGCGGTTTATTCGAATATATAGGCACCTTTTCTTACGAAGCAATATTCGGTGCTCCAAGAACCGTTCTGAAACTCAAACATGTGAAATAAAACTAAAAAAGCCGGAGAATTGCTCCGGCTTTTTTCATTACAATTTGTTGATCCAATCGGCGATTTTGGCTTCGACCTGTTTGTCGTATTTCTTATCCATGTTGTTAAAATCCGCACGCTGTAAAATAGTCGCGTTTTTCGCGGTGGCGGCGAAGTCTTCAAAGAATTTGCCGGTATTACTACCTTGTGTCGAAAACGGAACGACTTTTTTACCTTGAAAATCGACCTGTTCCAAAACGGAGAAAAGAGGCGGAGCCATCGTGTACCACCATACCGGCGCGCCGACAAAAATCACATCGTAATCGGCGACGTTCGGTAAAGCTTTCACAGCCGGATACTGTTTGTTTTTGATTTCCTTTTTCGATGTCGTGTAGAGTTTCGCACCGGTCGGATAAGCTTCTTTTGTTTTGATTTCAAACGTGTCCGCATTCGTTTTCGCGGCAATTTTTTCCGCAATGTCTTTCGTGTGTCCCGTCAGCGAATAATAGACGACCAGAACTTTGCCGAGGTCGTTCTTGACTTCGGCGGATTTGTTTTCGTATTGCGCCATTTCCTTTTTGTTTTTTGCCGAAACGCGGTAAAGATGGAACAAACCGCCTATGCCGCCGATGACGACGGCCGCAATGATGATGCCCAAAACATATTTCATTTATAAAGCTCCTTTCGTGCTCGGGGTGATGTTTGCCGCTCTAGGGTCGATTTCGGTCGCGTGCCGCAACGCTCTGGCAAAAGCTTTAAAGCAGGATTCCGCTATATGATGCGAATTGTCGCCGTAAAGGTTTTCAATATGAATGGCCGCTTTCAGGTTGTCGGCGACGGCGGCGAAAAATTCTTTGAAAACTTCGGTGTCCAATTCCCCTACTTTCTCCGTCGGAAATTTGACGTGCCAGACAAACGCCGTCCGGCCGCTTAAATCAATGACACAGCGGGTCAGCGTTTCATCCATCGGAATGCACGCCGAACCGTATCTGTTCAAGCCTTTCTTGTCGCCCAGAGCCTGCGCAAGAGCTTTGCCTAGTGCGATGCCTGTGTCTTCGATCAAATGATGCGCGTCAACGTGCAAATCCCCTGTCGCTTTGACGGTCAGATCAATCAGGCCGTGTCGCGAAAGCTGTTCCAGCATATGATCGAAAAAACCGCATCCGGTCTGAATGTCGTATTTGCCCTGTCCGTCCAAATTCAAGGAAACGGAGATTTGCGTTTCCGTAGTATTTCGTTCTATTTGAGCTTGCCGCATTGCTTTTTTTCTTCCTTTTGGTAAAAATCTGTTTTAAATCAATCTAACGCAGATTTACCGAGGAGGCAACATGGACAATCAAACGCCGTCTTTAAGAGGAACGACAATCCTGTGCGTTCGCAAAAACGATTCCGTCGTCATTGCGGGGGACGGGCAAGTGACTTTCGGCAACACGGTCTTGAAAAGCAACGCGCGCAAAGTGCGCCGGTTGGGCAACGGCTCTATCATCGCCGGATTCGCCGGAGCGACCGCGGACGCTTTCACGCTGTTTGAACGGTTGGAGGAAAAAATCGAAAAGTTTTCCGGTCAGCTGACCCGCGCTTGCGTCGAATTGGCGAAAGACTGGCGCACCGACCGCTATTTAAGAAAGCTGGAAGCGATGATGATCGTGGCGGACAAAGAAACAACGCTCGTTCTGACCGGAAACGGTGACGTTCTGGAACCGCAGCACGGCCTGATCGGCATAGGGTCGGGCGGTTCTTACGCGCAGGCGGCGGCTTTGGCATTGATCGACACGGAATTGTCCGCCGAAGACATTGTCCAAAAATCGATGAATATCGCCGCAGATATTTGCATCTACACCAATCACAACATTGTTATGGAAAAGCTATGAGTACGTTTTTTTCTCCGCGTGAAATCGTTTCCGAACTGGACAGGCATATCGTCGGGCAAACCGAAGCCAAGCGCGCCGTCGCCGTCGCTTTGCGCAACCGGTGGCGCAGACAGCAGCTTCCCGCCACTTTGAAAGAGGAAGTTGTTCCCAAAAACATTTTAATGATCGGGCCGACCGGCGTCGGAAAAACGGAAATCGCCCGACGCCTGGCTAAGTTGGCGCAGGCTCCTTTTATTAAAACGGAAGCGACAAAGTTTACTGAAATCGGTTATGTCGGGCGCGATGTCGAAAGCATTATTCGTGATTTGCTGGAAATCTCAATTACGATGACACGCAAAAAAATGCGTAAGGGTGTCCACGTCAAAGCCGAAGAAGCCGCCGAAAAACGTGTTCTTGACGCTCTGGTCGGGTTGAACGCGACGGAAGAAACGCGTCAGAAATTCCGCAAAATGTTACGGGAAGGCTCTCTTGATGATAAGGAAATCGAAATCGAAGTGCAGGAAGCGCCAAACAATTCCATGCCGACGTTTGACATTCCGGGGATGCCGGGGGCGCAAATGGGTATGATCAGCTTAGGCGATCTGTTGGGCGGCAAAGGAATGTCTTTCCGCAAAAAGAAAATGACCGTCAAGGATTCCTATGACGTTCTGGTAACGGAAGAAAGCGACAATCTGATCGAACAGGATAAAGTGATTCAGGAAGCGATCGCCAATGTTGAAAACAACGGTATTGTCTTTATTGACGAGTTTGACAAGATTTGCGGCCGCAGTGAAGGCAAGAATCCCGATGTGTCCCGCGAAGGCGTTCAGCGCGACTTGCTTCCGCTGATAGAGGGGACGACGGTAACGACAAAGCACGGAATGGTCAAAACCGACCATATCTTGTTTATCACTTCAGGCGCTTTCCACATTTCCAAACCATCTGATTTATTGCCGGAATTACAAGGCCGTCTGCCGATTCGCGTTGAATTGAAGCCTCTGACGAAAGAGGACTTTTACAAAATCCTGTGCGAACCGGAAGCCAATCTGATTTTGCAATACAAAGAATTGCTGAAGACCGAAAATTTCACATTGGAATTTGAAGACGAAGCAATCAGGGAAATTGCGGCTTTGGCGGCAGAAGTCAATGAAAACGTTGAAAATATCGGTGCTCGTCGTCTTCATACGATCTTGGAAAAACTGTTAGAGGACATTTCCTTTACTGCTGCTGAACGACAAGGAGAAACCGAAATCATCACCAAAGAAAAAGTATTGGAAAAAGTAGGAACTCTGACAAAGACCTCTGATTTATCCAAATTTATTCTGTAAAATTTAAATGAAAAAAATTTTTAACCGAGCTGAGTTTTTTTATTCTCTCTGCTCGGTTTATTTTTTACTTGTTTTGAAGTTTATACAAATCGTTTCTGTTCCGAAACGAATAATAAATACTTGAATCAAAATTACTTCAGTTATGCAGTTTTAAATTTGATATCCCTTTGTTTTAATGTTTCACGTGAAACAGTGAAAAAATACAGAATGAAACATAAAATAAAAAATTTTTTTCTTGAATTTATCGGAGAATAAAAGTTATTTTAAAAAAATATGAAAAATGTTTCATATGAAACAAAAGGGATAAAAATGATTACGACAAATCGTGATCGAGTTGTTGAGAGACTTAAACTATCACAGCCGGTTATTGAAAAGCTTGACAGATATGTTGAGTTGTTGGAAACCGAACAGGAAAAAATGAATTTGGTCGGGGCTTCAACACTTCCGATGGTATGGACACGGCATATTCTTGATTCTGCACAGTTGTTTCAAAAATTGTTTTCGTCTGATCGGATCATTGTGGATTTGGGCAGCGGCGCCGGTTTTCCGGCACTGGTATTGGCTGCGATGGATACAGAAAAAAAATATGATTTTCATTTGACGGAAAGCGAAGGAAAAAAAGCTGAATTTTTGAATAAAGTAATAGAAGCGTGTGATCTAAAAGCTGTGGTTCATAATGAGCGGATTGAACAAATGAAAATGTTTGAAGCCGATGTTGTTACTGCCAGGGCGTTAGCTCCGCTGGATAAGTTGATGAAATACGCTTTTCCTTTTTTTAAGCCGAAAACGCGTTGTCTGTTTATGAAAGGAGCTAAAGCGCAGGAAGAAATAACAAAGGCATTAAAAAAATACAGCTGTCATATCGAAAAAATACAAAGTATTTCCAGTGATGAAGGAACTATTCTTTTGCTGTCAGAGGTGAGAAAAAAATGAAGGTAGATCAACAGCCGAAAGTAATTTCTATTTCCAATCAAAAAGGCGGCGTCGGAAAAACAACGACAACCGTTAATTTGGCAACGGCTTTGGCAGCCGTTAATAAAAAGGTGTTGGTGTTGGATTTGGATCCGCAAGGGAATGCAACAGTCAGTTTCGGATTGGATCGTCGGAATGCTCCTAAAAACATGTATCAGGTTTTGATGGGAGAAGAAAAAATTTCTTCGGCGATTGTGTGGACGAAAATCCCGAATTTATCTGTTGTCGCTTCTTCCAAAGATTTGGCCGGCGCGGATTTTGAATTGTCTCATCGGGACAATCCGCAATTTTTCTTGAAAAAAGCGATTGAAAAAGAATGGCTGACGTATGATTACGTTTTTATTGATTGTCCGCCGGCTGTCGGTATGCTGACCGTTAATGCTTTGGTTGCTTCCAAATCCGTTATTGTTCCCGTTCAATGCGAATATTTGGCGTTGGAAGGAGTGGCGGATTTGATGAAAACGATTGATCGGGTAAAAAAGAATTTTAATCCGGCTTTGGAATTACAGGGAATTTTATTGACGATGTATGATGGTCGTACGGGATTGTCGGAAGTCGTCGCTCAAGACGTGTGCAATTATTTCGGAAACAAAGTTTATAAATCGGTTATTCCCCGCAATGTTCGTGTTTCGGAGGCTCCTTCACATGGAAAACCGATTTTGCTGTATGATTTTAAAAGCAAAGGAGCACAGGCTTATATTAATTTGGCTAAGGAAGTTTTAAAACAGGAGGCAAAAAATGAGTTCTAAAAATCTGGGCCGAGGATTAAACGCTTTATTAGGAGACGAAGAATCCGAAAAAGATACTCAGGGTATCAAAACGATACCGTTGTCTGATTTGGAACCAAGCCCTTTTCAGCCGCGCCACGTTTTTAATCAGGAAGCTATTAACGATTTAGTCGAATCCATTCGTATCAAAGGCGTTTTGCAGCCCTTGATCGTTCGCTTAAAAAACGGTTTTTCTGATAAATATGAAATTGTTGGAGGAGAACGGCGTTGGCGTGCTTCTCAATTGGCTGGTTTAAAAGAAGTTCCTGTTTTAATTAAGGATTTAACAGATAAAGAAGCTTTGGAAGTTGCCTTGATTGAAAACTTGCAGCGACAGGATTTAAATGCGCTGGAAGAAGCTGAGGGCTATCGTCGCCTTATGGAAGAATTTTCCAATACACAGGAAGAGTTGGCTTTAGCAGTCGGAAAAAGCCGCAGTCACGTTGCCAATACAATGCGATTGCTCAGTTTGCCGGAAAAGGTCAAAGTTTTTTTGGAACAGGGGCATTTAACCGCCGGACATGCGCGCGCTTTGTTAACTGCTAAAGATCCGGAAGCGTTAGCTGAAACGGTTATAGATAAAGGTTTAAATGTTCGCCAAACGGAAAAATTGGTGCAGGGTAGTGTAGCCAAGAAAAAACGCGTAACGGCCAAAAAATCGGATAAGCAGGAAGAATGTGATTCTTTAGCGGAAAATTTAGCCCGGATTTTAGGCGTTGAAGTCTTGATCAAACCAAAAGCGGTTGGCGGAGAATTGATTATCTCTTATGAGACTCTGGAACAATTGGATACATTGATTCGTAAACTCAGTGCTCGTTTGGATAATCATGAAAATACTTCCGCTTCTTCGGAAACGTTGCTGGATGAAGAAGATGTTATTCAGGCAGAAGATGAGGATATAGGAGAAATTATTTTTGATGATTCTTTTTCAAATGAATTGAATGAAGATGTTATCAGTTTGCCGGAAGAAGAAAATATTTAGTTTTAAAATGTGTGTAGAAAAATAAATCATCGGTTTCGCGGATGCATAATTAACAACATTTTGTGATGTATTAAGACTCCGTGAATGCGTTTTTAATATGTTCCGGAAAATGTCCGGGAGATAACAGAATAACATCAAAACGCATTTCTTTATTAATTAAAGCGGGATGAGTCATTAAAAAATATTGAGCTCCTTTGATACGTCTGGATTGCACCTGTTCATTAATGGCTTCGGCGGCGGATGACAGGGACTTCCGTTTTTTAACCTCAATAAATATGATGGTATTATGTTTTTCAGCAATAATATCTATTTCTCCCGCACCGGTTCCTTTGGGCGGTTTGAAATTGCGTTCTAAAATTTTATATCCTTTTAGTTTTAAAAATAAAACAGCAAAATTTTCTGCCTTATAACCATCGATTCTGGCTTGTTTTCCTGTTTCTTTTTTATTTTGATGCATTTTTTATTTCAACAGCCATTTGATAAATAGTTTTTCTGGATTCGCTTGTTGATTGAGAAATCAAGGAAACCGCTTCTTTCACGCTCATTTTTTTTAACGCTTCCGTTAATTGGTTCCTAATTTCATCAAGAGATTCCTTTTTTTGTTCCGCAGGTGAAACAACAATGACGATTTCTCCTTTTGGGGGATTATTTTTTTGATAATAGGCCAATAATTCGGAAAAAGTACCTCTGATTGTCTGTTCGAATTTTTTTGTCAGTTCACGAACAACGGCGGCGTAACGATTTCCTAATACAAAAAGCATATCATTTAATGTTTCTTCTAATCGTTGTGGAGACTCATAAAAAATTAATGTCGCGGGAACCTCGGCCAATAAAGCGAGTTCCTTTTTTCTGGCTGTTGTTTTCGGGGGTAAAAATCCTTCAAATAAAAAACGATGACTGGGTAATCCCGACAGCTGCAAAGCTGTTAAAACGGCAGAAGCTCCGGGAATGGCGGTTACATAAATATTTTGGCTGATGCAATCTTGAACCAAACGGTATCCTGGGTCGCTGACAAGTGGCGTTCCCGCGTCTGAAACCAAGGCGATCATTTCACCGTTTCGTAACCGTTCCAATATATAAGGTCTCGCTTTGTCTGCATTATATTCGTGATAGGCGGTTAATCTCTTTTTTTTAATTCCCAAGAGGTTTAACAGTTTTTGAGTATTTCTTGTATCTTCGCAAGCGATCGTATCGGCTGCGGTTAAAACTTCTATGGCGCGGGAAGAAATATCTCCCAAATTGCCGATAGGGGTTGCCACAAGGTATAATCCTTTGATAAAACAGGTCTCAGACATTTGCACTCCATTGCAAAAACAGTTAAATTGTATCTAAACACGTTTTAAAATCAGGAGCAATTCCTTGCATCACATTATCCGTAAATTTTTTGTTTTTTTCATTTGTGCTGTTTTATTGTCGTCTTGTGCCGGTAAAATTCCGTTGTTTTCCAAACGGGTGGATAAGAGCGCTTTTCATATAGCGGAAGCGAATATTGCCGAAAAAGGCGAGAAAGCTGAACATGCTGTTGTTTCGACGGAAATGGTGAGGGTAGGCGTATTATTGCCGTTAACCGGCAATTCGGCAAAATTAGGTGAAGCTTTGCGTAATGCCGCGATGATGTCTTTGTTTGATATCGGCAGTCAGCGGCTGATTTTGCAATTTTACGATACGGAAGGAACTCCTGAAGGAGCCAGAAAAGCTTCTGAATTAGCGATCAGTCAAGGAGTGGAGTTAATTATCGGTCCGGTTTTTGCAAAATCTGTACGAGCCATTCGCCCGTCAACGCATTCTGCGGAAATCGGAGTAATTACTTTTTCTTCCGATCCTGTGAATTTAGGGGATGGAATTTATACGATCAGCACGCTGACATCGCAGCAGGTGGAACATATCGTCAAATTTGCATGTGATAAAGGATATAAGCGTTTCGCTGTTTTGTCTCAGGATAACGCGGTTGGAGATATTATTTCCATGGCGGCTAAAACAGCCGTTGACACTTGCGGCGGTATGATCACAAAAGCCGCTTTTTATGATCCGAAAACGGAGGATTTACAGTCGGCGGTCGCTTCCGTTATGCCTAAATTAATGGAAGATTTGGAAACGGAGCGAGACGACGAAGTAAAACGTTTGGAAAAGGAAAAAGATCAGGTCGCGTTAGGGAAAACGATATTGATCAAAAATGATGAAACCGGAGGATATGAAGAAAAAAAGGTGTCTTTGGAACAGCTGCAGGCAATAATAGATACCTTAAAGGATCAGGAATTAGTTCGGGATCCGTTTGAATTCGACGCAATTCTTGTGGCGGAAGAAGGCAGTCGTCTGCGTTCTTTCGGAGCGCTTTTCTCTTATTATGATGTTCCTTCGGAGATCAAAATCTTAGGGACTTCTCAGTGGGCGGATTCCAAGCCGGCACGTGAGCCGGCTTTAATCGGCGGATGGTTTTCGCATTTGCCTTCGGAAGGTTTTGCGGTTTTTGCCGATCGTTATAAAGAAATTTATGGGGATAAACCGCCTCGCATAGCGTCGCAGGCGTATGATGCTGTGGCTTTGGCGGCTATTTTGGCGGAAAACGGAAGCTTTTCTTTTAGTAATTTGACAACCGTTTCGGGATTTAAAGGCGTTGACGGTCTGTTTCGTTTATTGCCGAACGGGCTGTCGGAACGTGGTTTGCAAGTGTTGGGTGTTGAGAAAAAAGGAACGGTAACGTTGTCTCCGGCGGCAGAAGTTTTTGAAACGGTTCCTCTTTTTGCTCCGGATGTTTATATTAAAGATTTTCGTCATTCACCCGATTTGATTACATTGCCGACGACAGAAGAAGCACCGGCGGCGGAAGAAATCGCAAAACCTAAAGAAGAGTTTTCGACAGAAGACTTTCATCCGTTATTTCAATAAAGTTCGGCATAACGCATTTAACAGGATCAACCCTTTGGGCGTTAATCGTATGCTTTTTGAGTCATTGATTAAAAAACCGTCTGTTTGATAATCCTGCAAGGTATCGGTGTACATAAAATGTTCCGGCGACATACCTATTTGATTAAAAAATCGTTTTCTGTCGATGCCATCGCACGTTCTGAGTCCCATAAAGATAAGCTCCTGAGCCTTTTCTTTTGGTGTCAAAACAATTTTTTCATTTTTTTGATTTAAAAGCCATTCATTCGGATCGCTGCTTTGAACGGTAGCGTAAAAAATTTTTTCGTTCGTAAAACGCCCATGAGCGGCAGGGCCGATTCCGATCCATTCTCCCCCATTCCAATACAACAGATTGTGAAGACACTCTTCTCCGTGAATGGCATGATTTGAAACTTCATATCGTTCTATACCGGCTTGGTAAGTCAGTTGATCGGTTAATTCAAACATATCCGCAGCCAAATTTTCTTCTGTCGGCTGAATCCCTTTTTTGTAAAAAAAAGTTCCTTCTTCTATTGTCAACTGATAAAGAGACAAGTGCTTTAAATTCAGCTCTAAAATACTTAAAAGTTCACTTTTCCAGTCGTTTAAAGACTGATTCGGCAAGGCATAAATAAAGTCGGCGGATAAACGCGGAAAAATTTCCCGAGCCGTTTTTAAGGTATCTAAAGCCTGTTCCGCCGTATGCAGACGACCTAATAGTTTTAATGATTTGTTGTTAAGAGATTGAACGCCGACAGATAAGCGATTGATGCCGCTTTGTCTGAATAATAGCATCTTTTCCCGATTGATCGAGCATGGATTGACTTCCATAGATATTTCGACATCTTCGGTGACTGGCCATAAGGTTCTGATCGTTTCGATAACGAAAGAAACGAGTTCATTGCTCATTAAGGAAGGGGTACCTCCGCCGAAAAATATGCTTGTAACGGTTTTTCCCGGCGTTTGTTCGGCATAATATTTTAAATTTTTGGCATAAGCATCCGCCCATGCGCGGAAATCGAAATTTTTTTCCGGCAAACTGACAAAATCGCAGTACGGACATTTTGACCGACAAAACGGCCAATGAATATAAACGCCGAATCCCGTCACAGACAATTATCCGTAAACATTTTTAAAGCGCGCGCTCTGTGACTGATTTTATTTTTAACTTCAGCCGGCAGTTCGGCAAAAGAAAGGTCGTAACCGTCGGGGACAAACATAGGGTCGTATCCGAAACCGTTTGTTCCTTTGACCGGCCACTGCAGAGAGCCATTAACTTTTCCTTCAAATTCTTCCGTGTCGCCGTTTGGCCATGCGAGGACCAGAGCGCAGGAAAAATGTGCCGATCTGTCGGTTTTTTCGCCGAGTTCTTCATTTAATTTTTGCATGGCATACATAAAACCGTTTTTTTTCGGTTCGTTATAGCGTGCGCTGTAAATACCGGGGCGGTTGTTCAGCGCGTGGACGCATAATCCGGAATCGTCCCCCAAAGCCGGTAGGTTGGCTTCTCTGGCGGCGGTAAGAGCTTTAATGCGGGCATTTTCAATGAAAGTCCGGCCGTTTTCGTCAGGTTCGGTCAAATTCAGATCGCCGGCGGATAAAACTTCAATGCCGAAAGGAGCTAAAATCGCTTGCATTTCTTTGACTTTTCCGGCGTTATGCGTGGCCAGAACGATTCGTTTTTCAATCAGTTTGTGCATGTTATTCCCCTAAAACCTCATGCTGAAGTTTGCTTAATTCGTTTGTTCCTTTGCAGGCCAGCTCGTACAGTCGCTTAAATTCGTCCGGTGTGAACGGCGTGCGTTCGGCTGTTCCTTGAATTTCCACGATACCGCCTTTTCCCGTGATAACAAAGTTTGAGTCGGTTTGCGCGTTGGAATCTTCCGTATAATCCAAGTCCAAAACGGGCGTGCCTTCGTAAATACCGCAGGAAATGGCGGAAACCGTGTCGAACAGAGGCAATGTGTAGAACCGGCGATGTTCGCGCAATTTTTGCAAAGCCAAATGTAAAGCAACGTAACCGCCAGTGATCGAAGCCGTTCTCGTGCCGCCGTCGGCTTGAATGACATCGCAGTCGATTTTAATGCAGATTTCTCCCAAAGCTTTCAGATCAACAACTGAACGCAAAGCCCGTCCGATCAGTCTTTGAATTTCCTGTGTGCGGCCGGACTGTCCTTTTTTGGCTTCGCGGTCGGTGCGCGTGCCGGTGGCTCGGGGAATCATACCGTATTCGGCCGTTACCCAACCGCGACCGGTGTTGCGCATCCACATCGGCACTTTGTCTTCGACGGTTGCCGTGCAGATCACATGCGTATCGCCGCATTTGATCAGGCAGGAACCTTCGGCGTGTTTATTGACGTTCGGTTCAATTGTGACTTTACGCAGTTCGTCGGGCTGTCTTTTTGAAGGTCTTTCCATTTTTTCGAATCCTTGTAAAAATATCTTATTTGTTCTGTTGACGTTTGATATTCTGATTACTACATTTGTCAACTATGAATAAACAAGTATCAACTTTATTTGAATTAAACAATCGTTTCCGAGATATTTTTAAATCGGTCGTTGACGCATATCTGGAAACGGGAGAACCAGTCGGATCAAAAACGATTTCTCAACTGTTGAACTTTTCGCTTTCTCCGGCGACAATTCGCAATGTGATGGCGGATTTGGAAGAAGCCGGATTATTATTTTCGCCTCATACTTCCGCGGGACGGATTCCGACAGAGCGCGGATTGAAATTATTTATAGACGGATTCTTGGAAATCGGTTCTTTGGAAAAGGAAGAACGCCACGCTATAGAAGCGCATTGCCGTACGACGGGCGTGAATATGGAAACAATGCTGACCCAAGCGACAACAATGCTTTCGGGATTGTCAAAATGTGCCGGTTTGGTTGTCGCGCCGAAAACGGAAGCGCCGTTAAAGCATATTGAATTTGTGTATTTGGGATCTGGGCGCGCTTTGGTTGTTATGGTTACGGCAGACGGTATTGTCGAAAACAGATTGATTTCTATTCCCGCAGGAACGCTTCCGGCGGCGCTGACAGAAGCGACAAATTATTTAAATGCCCGTTTGCAAGGCAAAACATTAGAGGAAGCGCGTTCTGAAATTTTAACCGAAATGGATTCGCATAAAGCGCAGCTGGATGCGGCTTCTTCGCGTTTGGTTGCCGAAGGTTTGGCGGCGTGGAGCGGCGATAAAAAAGGCTTTCTAATTGTCAAAGGACAGGCTAATTTACTGGAAAACATTCAGGCGGCCGAGGATTTGGAAAGAATCCGGACTCTTTTTAATATTCTGGAAACGCAGGAGAGTATGACAAAGCTGCTTGATTTGACTGAAAAAGCGGAGGGAATACAAATTTATATCGGGTCGGAAAACGAATTGTTTGCTTTGTCGGGCTGTTCGATGATCATGGCGCCGTATCGCAACAGTAATGAAAAAATTATAGGCGCTATGGGGATTATCGGGCCGACAAGAATGAATTACGCCAGAATTATTCCTCTGGTAAACTATACGTCACAAGTTGTAAGTAAACTGATAGGGTAGGAAGATGACACATCATCATAAACATGAAGCGGAAAACGACGAATTGGATCAGGAAACAAATTGTTCGGATCAAGAGGTTTCGGAGCAGGATGTTTCGGCCGAAGAATCGCAAAAGGATGAAATCGCTCAGCTTCAGGCTGAAATTGACAAATATAAAGATTTATATATGAGGGCGCATGCGGAAATGGAAAATCTGCGCCGGCGAACGCAGCAAGAGTTGGAAAAGCGTTCTAAATTTGCTGTTTCCTCTTTTGCGCAGGATCTTTTGCCTGTAAATGATAATTTGTCTCGTGCGATGGCCAGTATTCCCGAAACGGAAAAAGAAGAGCAGAGCGATTTAATCAAAAATTTGTTGATCGGATTGGAATTAACACAAAAAGATCTGAATTCCGCGCTGGAAAAAAACAACATTACACCGATTGAAAGTATCGGCCGCGTTTTTGATCCGAATCTGCATAAAGTTGTTCAGGAAGTTGACGATCCGACAAAACCGGCGGGGACGATTATTCAGGAATGGCAGAAAGGCTATATGATCGGGGGTGACCGCGTCCTGCGTGAAGCGGTGGTGATTGTAACGAAAGGCGGACCGCTGCCGGGGCAAAATGTTGAAGAAAAGCATATAGATACAACTGTTTAGAAAAAAGCCCGATTTATCGGGCTTTTTTTATGCTTTGGCTAATTCTTTCGATCGTTTTTCAGCGGCTTTGACGGCCTGAGTTAATAACGGTTCAAAACCTGTCTGCGGATTCATCAATATCTCCGACGCCGCTGCCGTTGTTCCGTTCGGTGTCGTGACGTTTTGTCTTAAAACGGTTGGCGTTTCGATACTTTCCGCCATTAATCCGGCTGCTCCGATAACGGTTGCTTTGGCTAATTTTTCTGCGTTTTCATCAGACAATCCCAATGTTTTTGCTGCTTGAGTCAATGCTTCCGTTAAATAAAACACATAAGCGGGGCCGCTTCCGGAAACGGCTGTCACGGCATCAATCTGATCTTCTCCGTCAAGCCAAACGACTTCACCGCAGGATTTCAGAACAGTCTGTACAATTTGCTTTTGCCGGTCGTTTGCCAAGCCGCATGATGTGACACCGGTAATGCCTTTGCCGACAGCGGCGGGTGTGTTCGGCATAGCTCTGAAAATAACGGTATTTTTTCCCAGTTTTTCTTTAAACCAGCCGATTTGCCGTCCGGCAATAATGGAAAGAACGGCAGCACCGTTGTCGGTAAAAGGTTTAACACTGTCAATAACCTGTTCGATTAAAAATGGTTTGACCGCTAAAAAAACGATATCCGGCCGGAAATTTTTTAATTCTGAAACGTCGGCAGCTGAAATAATACCTTTTTGAGCTAAAGTGCCGCGAACGGTTTCGTTCGGTTCAGCCACTCTGATGTTTTGAACCGAAAAACCGTTTTTTAAAAGTCCGTTCAAAACGGAACCGCCCATTTTTCCGCAGCCGATCAGCAAAAGAGAAGTGTCTTGATGCATAATTATTCCTCTGATTTTGATAAAACTCCTTTATAAAATAGGACGACGGGCGTTTTTTTTAAAGAAAAACATTTGAGGAAACAACCTGTTTTGACATATAAAAGAATAAAGTGAAAAAGCTAATGAGGCTGATATGTATATCATTACAGGCGGTGCGGGCTTTCTGGGATCTAATCTGGCGGCCGGCTTGGAAGAGCGGGAAATGGGCGAGATCACTATTGTTGACCGTTTCCAAACAGACAACAGATGGCGCAATATCGCCAAGCGTTCTTTAAGAGAAATTGTTTTTCCTGAAAAACTGTTTGAGTATTTGGATCGTCATGCTGACAGCGTGGATGCTGTCATTCATATCAATTATACGGGATTTATTGATGAAAATGATGTGGATTCGCTGATAGAGGAGCGAGTTCATTTAACATTCAGACTGTGGACATGGTGTGCCGAACATCAAAAACCGTTCGTTTATGATTCGACGGCCGGTGTTTACGGAGACGGGGCGTTGGGATTTAAAGATGACGATTCCGCCGAGGCGTTGGCAAAACTTCGGCCGTTGTCGGCGGAAGCGTGGACAAAGTTGTTTTTGGATCGCAAAATCGTTGATACGATTAACCGCGGAGAAATCGTTCCGCCGCAATGGATAGGCTTGCGCTGTTTTAATCTGTATGGTCCGAACGAATATCACAATACCCGTCATCAAAGCGTTATTCCAAGAATTTATAACGCTGCAAAGAACGGTAAACTGTTTCCGTTATTTAAATCGGATAATCCGACGTATAAAGACGGCGAGCAGATGCGTGATTTTATGTGGATTAAGGATACGGTTGACGTGATTTTATGGTTGTTGGAACATAAAGAAGTCAGCGGTTTATTTAACATTGGCACCGGGCAGGCGCACACATATGCCGATGTTTTAAAAGCGGTTTATGAAGCGGTTGGCGAAGAGCCTGAAATGGACTTTATGGATTTGCCGGCGGAAATCAAAGGACAGTACCAATACTTTACGCAAGCCGATATTCAAAAGCTTAGAACGGCCGGATACACAAAGCCTTTTACCTCTTTGGAAGACGGAGTAAAACAGTACATCCAAGGGTATCTGGAGCAATCGGATCCGTACAGATAGCGGGAGAACGATATGGTTTATAAAGGAATTGATTTTCCGGATATTGATCCGGTCGCTGTTCATATCGGCAGTTTCGGCATACGATGGTATTCTTTGGCATATTTAGCCGGAATTATGTTGGGCTGGTTTTTAATGCGCAGAATGGCGCGGCGGTATCCGAGTCCGGTTACGCAAAAGATGATAGACGATCTTGTTTTTTGGGTTACGGTCGGATTGATTGCGGGCGGTCGGATCGGCTATGTTCTGTTTTATAATTTCGGATATTATTTGGAAAATCCGATGCAGATTTTTGCCCTGTGGAAAGGCGGAATGTCTTTTCATGGCGGTTTGCTCGGTGTGATTTCAGCCGTTTTTTTCTATGCGCGCAGTGTGAAAGTCGGCTTTTTTCAATTTACGGACATTTTGGCGTGCGTTGTGCCGGTCGGATTGTTTTTCGGGCGTTTGGCGAATTTTATTAATTCGGAATTGTTCGGTCGGGTAACCGTTTCTGTTCCATGGGCAATTATTTTTCCGAACGGAGGTCCTTTGCCGCGTCATCCCAGTCAATTATATGAAGCCGGTTTTGAAGGGATCTTTTTATTTTGTGTTTTGTACTTTTTATGGACGACCAGCGTTTGGATTCGGATTCGTCCGGGGTTTATATCGGGGTTATTTTTAGTAGGATATGCGATTATTCGCAGTGTCGTTGAAAATTTCAGAGAACCGGATGCGCAGATCGGATTTTTATTCGCGCGCGTTACGATGGGACAAATGCTGACGATACCGATGTTAATCGCCGGTTTGTGGATAATGCTTTGGGCGGCAAAAAAATCTTAGACAATGGGATATTTCTCTGTTATTTCATAACAAAGGAATAACGGATGTTCTGGCAAGAGGAATTATGCCGATAAACTTCAGGAAAAGAGGGGTATTCAAAACAATCGTTTCACTTGTTCGCGTGAAGCTGATAGCCCCTATGATTCGATCTAAAAATCCGCCTGAAGTAACGGCGCGCGGCGCGATGATCGGTATGGCTTGGGCGATGACGCCGTTGGTCGGCGTTCAGATGTATCTGGTCTTTATGACATGGCTGTTTACCAAAAGATTTTTCAAGTGGGATTTCAGTTTGCCGGTTGGGTTGGCATGGACATGGATTACCAACGTTTTTACGATGCCTCCGTTTTATTATACGTTTTATGTTACCGGCAAAATAATGATGGGCGAATTTGCCGAACGGACGACATACGCTAAGTTTTATAATCTGATCAAAACTGTTTTGGCTGAAAACGGTATGATAGAAGCTCTGAAAGCTATGGGAGAGGTTTTGATTAAAGATTGGGGCTTTGCGATGATGATCGGATCTGTGCCGTGGATTATTATCGGCAGTTGGGGCGCGTATAAGTGGACGTTGTGGTATATTCGCAGGTGTCAAAAAACGTTGATGAAGCGCTTGACGAATCGTCAACGAAAATTAGAACAAAAAATCAAGGTAAAGCAGGAAAAATTCGAACGCGCTCTTGAAAAAGCCGGATTGAAGATGGTAGTCAAACAGCAAAAATTTGAAATAAAACAGAAAAAGCTGGAACAGAAGCTTGAAAAAACGATTGCGGCTCAAGAAGAAGCCGCGGTTAATAATAAGGAGAATAATCTTTGATCAAGAAAACATCTCTGTATTTTCCGGAAAATATTCGTTATCGTTTTTTTTCGCGTAAAAACGGTGTGTCTGAAGGGGATTTTTCTTCTTTGAATTGTTCGGTTAAAGTCGGGGATGATCCGGCAAAAGTGCGCGAAAATATGCGCCGGGTTGCCGGTAATTTGGGGTGTACGGTTGAAAAGTTGTTTGTATTGCATCAGACACATTCTTCTATTGTTATTCCGGTCACAACGGATGATCCTTTTGAAAAAACGCCGTACGGCGACGCCTTGGTAACAAATTGTCCGAATATTTTTTTAGGTATTAAAACAGCGGACTGTGCGCCGGTTTTGATGGCTGATCCTGAAAAAGAAATCGTTGCGGCTGCCCATGCGGGGTGGCGCGGCGCGGTCGGCGGCATATTGGAAAATACGGTTAAAACAATGATTGATATGGGAGCCGAAACGCAAAATATTGTTGCTTTGATCGGTCCCTGTATTGCGCCGCAGTCTTATGAAGTTGACGCGGAAATGAAAGATGAGTTTTTAAAAGAAGATTCAAAAGCTTCTTTATTTTTTGTTCCCGCCGATGCGGGAAAATACAGATTCGATTTGCCCGGATATGTTCTGGCTAAACTGGAACGTTTGGGTATCGGGGCGGCTGAATGGGTCGGAGAAGATACCTATGCTTTGGAAAAGGAGTATTTTTCTTATCGTCGTTCGTCGCAAAAAGGCGAAAGCTGCGGTCGGCAGATTTCCGTTATAGGATTGTTGGACGAAGTTTTATTTTAATCAGGATAAAGGATAAGTTATGAAAGTTTTTTCAGGAAACAGTAATCTTCCGTTTGCACAAGCGGTAACCGGTTATCTCGATACGGCATTGTCGAAATGTTCGGTGCGTCGGTTTGCGGATAACGAGATTTTTGTGGAAGTGCAGGAAACAGTCCGCGGGCAGGACGTTTTTATTATTCAGCCGACCAGTTCTCCGGTGAACGATCATCTGATGGAACTTTTGATTATGCTTGATACGTTTAAACGGTCTTCCGCCCGCCGGATCACGGCCGTCGTTCCGTATTTCGGTTATGCCCGTCAGGATCGTCGCTCCGCTCCGCGCACGCCGATTTCCGCCAAGCTGGTGGCGAATCTGATTATGTCGGCCGGTGCGAACAGGGTTGTCACAATGGATTTGCATGCCGGACAAATTCAGGGCTTTTTTGATATTCCTTTGGATAATTTGACGGCGGCTCCCGTTATCGTGAAAGATATCCTGTATCATTTCCGTGATAAGACGCCGATGATTGTTTCTCCGGATGTCGGCGGTGTTGTCCGTGCCCGTGCGATCGCCAAACGTTTGAATGCGGATTTGGCGATTATTGATAAGCGCCGTGAACGTGCCGGTGTTTCCGAAGTGATGAACATTATCGGCGATGTAGAAGGACAAGATTGCATTTTGGTTGACGATATTGTCGATTCGGCCGGCACACTTTGCAATGCGGCCGTGGCTTTAAAGAACGCCGGCGCTAATTCTGTTCATGCTTATGTAACGCATGGCGTTTTATCTGGTGAAGCGGTTAAGCGTGTAACGGATTCGCCGTTGGAATCTCTGGTAATTACGGATACGATCGCCCCGACTCAAGCCGTGAAAGACGCTAAGAACATTCGTGTCGTTTCCGTTGCTGAGCTGGTCGGAGAATCTATCCTGCGCATCAGTGAAGAACGTTCGATTACCAGCTTGTTTTATTAAAAAAAACAGATTTTGAAAAAAAGCCGTTGGAAACAGCGGCTTTTTTTATTATCCTTAAAAGGAACTCTTTTTCAGGGTTCAGGGCGTCAGAAACCCTTTTACACATAGTCGCCTCGCATAGCGACTTTAATTTTTATGCCGGCTTCTGCTTACGGGCGGATGTCGGCTGAATACGGCTGTCTGCCCAATAGGTCGAGCCGTAAATGTGTATACGGTTTCTGAACATCCGCCTACCTTTTGAAAAGGTAGGTTTTGTTTATCTTTAACGTAAGGAATGTTCAGAAAATGGGAAAATTTTTTAACAAACTTTTTTCGGTTCAGAAAAGCAAATTTCAGAAGATTTACTCTGTCTTAGGGATGAAATTTCAAGTCCGTAATTACAAATATATGATTCGGGAAATGTACAAATGGCAAAACCATGAACAATTAAAACAACGTCTTAAAATGCAAAACATTACTTTACCGGAAGACGCATTGCTTTTCGGTGAAACAGAGCTTGTAAAAATTGCTCTGAAAGATATTCGCAGAATATGGAAAGGAAAAATATATGCATTAAGGGATGTCAGTCCTTTTAAGTATTTGGAAAAACGAGATAAAGATATTTATATCTCTTATATTCTCAAACATTTTTCTTCAGACAATCGGCCGTCTGAAAGCGAGCTGGAAAAATATCTTTCCGATTTTAACAAGCTGGAGACTTCTATAAACGAAAACGGTTACGATCTTTCCAAATCAATTATCGCTTTAAACAGAAACAATGTTGTCATTGACGGACAAAGACGGGCTTGTATTTTGCTTTATAAATACGGAGGCGATTATGAAATAACAGTTGTTCGGGAAAGATAGTCCGATTAAAGAATACTTGCTTTTCCCTATAAAAAGGTGTAAACAACAAGAGCTTTTCGCATGGGGCGGAAAGACGGCGGTTCAGGCACCCCTGGAGGCGGAACCGTTCTTTATTTTAAAGGATTAAAATCTATGGCAAAAATTACTTCCATTCGCGTTAATGAACGCACAACGGCAGGTAAGGGGGCAGCCCGCGCAGAACGTCGCGCAGGTCTGATTCCCGGTGTTATCTACGGTGAAAAGAAAGAACCCGTGATGTTCTCGATTTCCGCTTTGGATTTAGACGCTCAAATGCGTCAGAAAGGTTTCTGGACCCGTCAGTTCGAAATTGAAGTCGGCAAAAACAAATATCACGCTATTTGTCAGGATATTCAGGTGCATCCGTTGACGGATCGCCCGATTCATATCGACTTCCTGCGTGTGTCCGCAAATGCGGAGCTGCAAATCGAAGTTCCTGTTATGTACGAAAACGAATTGGCTTGCCCGGGCTTGAAGTTAGGCGGCACTTTGAACGCGATTTATCGTGTGATCGAGGTTTCTTGTAAGCCGAAAGACATTCCTGAACAGCTGATTGTCGATTTGACCGGTTTGAATATCGGCGATGTCGTGAAGATGTCTGATGTCAAATTCCCTGCCGGTGTTAAACCCGTTGAAGATATGGATACGACGATTGCCGCGATTGCTGCGCCGTCTTCCATGGAAGAACCGGTTGAAGCTGCCGCTGCTGCAACAGAAGCGACTGCTGTTGCTGCTGATACTGCGGCAAAGGCGTAATTTTAAAGGATAGGCCGGATGTTTTTGGTCGTTGGTCTTGGGAATCCGGGATCGGAATATAAAAACAACCGGCATAATATCGGATTTATGGCGGCGGATGAATTATTCCGCCGCTATTCTTTTTCCGCTTGGCGTAAGAAATTTCAAGGTGAGATCGCCGAAGGAGAAATTGAAAATAACAAAGTGTTGTTGCTTAAACCGTCAACCTATATGAACAATTCCGGTGAAGCGGTGCAGGCGGCGATGGCTTTTTATAAAATTCCGGTTAAAAACATCATCGTTATTCATGATGAAATGGATTGTCCCGTCGGCAAATTGAAAAGCAAAGTCGGCGGCGGTGCTGGCGGTCATAACGGGATTAAAAGCATCGACAGCCATTGTTCGCCGGATTATACGCGAATCAGAATAGGGGTAGGACGGCCGTTGCACGGGGAACAAGTGATCAATTGGATTATTTCCGATTTGCCGAAAGAAGATCGGGAAAAAATCAACGCGTTATTGGATGATATGACAGAAGTCTTTCCTGCCGTTTTAACGGGCGGCGCGGCGAATTTTACTTCCAGACTGGCGGTATATCAGCAGAAAAAAGGAAAATGAAATGGGATTTAATTGCGGAATCGTAGGATTGCCGAATGTTGGCAAATCAACTTTGTTTAACGCTTTGACCTCAACAATGGCGGCACAAGCGGCAAATTATCCGTTTTGCACGATTGAACCGAACGTCGGTCGTGTCGCCGTGCCCGACCCGCGGTTGAAAATCCTGTCTGAATTATCGGATTCCAAGCAGACGATCTATACACAGTTGGAGTTTGTCGATATTGCCGGATTGGTCAAAGGGGCCTCTAAAGGCGAAGGACTCGGCAACCAATTTTTGGCGTCCATTCGTGAAGTGGACGCGATTGTCCACGTCTTGCGTTGTTTTGAAGACAGCGATATCACGCACGTTGAAGGTTCGATTGATCCGGTACGCGACGCGGAAACGATCGAAACGGAATTGATGTTGGCGGACTTGGACGGCTTGGAACGTCGAATTGTTCCGTTTGAAAAGAAAGCCCGTGCCGGCGAAAAAGAAGGCAAAGAAATGGTCGCCGTGATGCAGCCGGTTCTGGACGCTTTGCGGGAAGGAAAACCGGCCAGAACGGTGCGTTTTGAAGATGAAGAAAAGCAAAAACTGTATAAGCAGTTGTTTTTATTGACTTCTAAACCTGTTTTATATGTCTGCAACGTTGATGAGGGGGCTGCCGCCACCGGAAACGAATTTTCCAAGCGCGTTTTTGAAATGGCGGAAAAGCAAGGCAATCAGGCGGTCGTGATTTCTGCCGCGATTGAATCCGAAGTCGCTTTGCTGGAAGACTCGCAGGAACAAAAGGAATTTTTGGAAACGCTCGGTTTGGAGGAAACCGGATTGAACCGCGTTATTGCGGCCGGTTATAAGTTGTTAAATTTGAAAACGTTTTTTACAACGGGACCGAAAGAATCCAAAGCGTGGACGATTAAAGACGGTATGACGGCTCCGCAGGCGGCGGGTGTCATTCATTCCGATTTTGAAAAAGGATTTATCCGCGCGGAAATCATTTCCTATGACGACTTTATTGCTTGTAAAAGCGAGGCAAAAGCACGCGAAATGGGCAAGCTTCGTTCTGAAGGCAAAACATATGTGATGCAGGACGGCGATATTTGTCATTTCCTGTTTAACGTGTAAGGCAAATTAAAATGCGTTTGGCTCTGTTTGAACCGGACATTCCGCAAAATACGGGAACACTGCTGCGTTTGGCGGCGTGTTTTGATCTGTCGGTTGATATTATCGAACCGTGCGGATTTGTCTTTAACGATCAGAAAATGCGCCGTGCCGGAATGGATTATCTGAATATGGTTGACTGTATGCGCCATAATTCCTGGCAGGATTTTTACGATCAGCATCAGGGGCGGATTGTTCTGTTGACGACCAAAGGGGCGCAGTCGTATGTTTCGTTTGATTTTCAGAAAAATGACATTTTGTTGTTAGGTCGTGAAAGCGCCGGTGTTCCGGATTATGTGCATAACGCTGTTGACGCGCGTTTACGGATTCCGATGCGCGAGAACGCCCGTTCGATTAATGTGGCGATTGCCGGAGCAATCGTTCTAAGTGAAGCGCTGCGGCAAACGGGCAGTTTTGAAAAACTGGTTTGATTTATTTCTTTGAATAATCGCGTTGTCCGAACAGAGCGGTGCCGACGCGGACGAACGTTGCTCCCTGCTGAACGGCAAGGTCGTAGTCATCGCTCATTCCCATCGACAGTTCTTTTACACCCGCCTCCTGTGCCAGTTTTTTCAGAAAAGCGAAGTGCGGAGCGGGTTCGTCATCAGCCGGAGGAATACACATTAATCCGACGATGTTTAGTCCTAAATCACGGCATTGTTTAACAAAAGAAATTGTTTCACGAGGTGTGATGCCGCTTTTTTGCGGTTCTTCGCCGGTATTGACCTGAATGAAACAGGGCAGGTTTTTGCTTTGTTTTTCCATTTCAACCGCCAGTTTTTCAGCCAGTTCAAACCGATCAACGGATTCAATCACGTCAAACAGAGAAACCGCAGCGCGGACTTTATTTGTTTGCAGCGGACCGATTAAATGTAATTTCAGATCGGGAAATTGTTCTTTCAGCGCCGGAAATTTGTGCATAGCCTCCTGCACGCGGTTTTCACCGAAAATACGATGCCCCGCTTGCAGCAGAGGCAGAATTTCTTCTGCCTCGTGCATTTTGGAAACGGCAATCAATGTAATATCTTTTTCCGATCGTCCGCAGGCTGCCGCCGCTTGTTCGATTTTCTCCGTTACCGTCTGAAAATTTATTAGAGTGTTCATCGCCGCGTTCTTCTTAGAAATTCAGATTCATACCGATAGCGACTGCGGGGCCTTTGTTACTTAAACTTTTGTTGGCGGATGCCGAATCAAAATTCAAATAGGCCAAGTCCATAAAGGCGCTGATGCCTTTTATGATATTATACTTTCCGGAAAGTTGGTATTGCGTATAAATATCTTTTTTGCCGTTGACATTTATACTTTCCGCTCTGGACTGCAAAACGGTGGCGCTGGTTTCAAAGGGGCCCGCCGTATATTTGACGCCGATATCCCAAGCGGCACCTTTTGCGACATTGGCATACGGATTCATAAAGGCTGCCGTGTTCATAGACATATTGGTGTAGTGATAAGATCCGCCGACCGTCCAGTTGCCGATGCCGACATTTACGCCCGCACCATATTCTTTAATATTTTTTTCTTTTATAAAGGCGGCAGCGGGAACAAGTGTTGCGTTTGCATGCAGGTTGGGTTTGTAAATCGTGTAAGTCGCGCTGGCGGAAAGATTGAATTTGCCGAAATCGTGTTCATACAATGCCGCGGCATCCGCTCCGTATTTAAACAGCTTGATTCCGTCGTTGGGAATGAGCAACGTATTGCTGTCTTTGCCTTTGGTTTTATTTCCGGGCATCAGACTGATACCGAAAGTGAAATCCGAAACCGTTGGCGTGATATAGGAAAGTTTGGTTGATATGTCGTCCAATAAAGCATATGTCGCTTTGTTATAAGAAAAGCGGCGGGGAACGGCTAAAACGCGTGTAAAGTCGGTTTCCTGTTCGCCGAGGGTGCTGACCGACGGAGCGGTGACGGACATCTGGTTGGAAACGTTTTTGACGTTTCCGGCAATAATCCGGCCGATTTTTGAATCAATCGTCATATATGTTTCGTCAATCACATGATTGGATGTATCGGAATCCGTTCCGGCTTTTAATTGAACCATTGCGCCGATTTCAACGCCGTTTTGTAATTTTGTTTTGCCGGAAAAGTAGATTTCTGCATTTCCCATCAGGTCAAAGTTATTATATTCGCCGACATTAGTGCCTGAGACGGTCTGAGTATTTTTATGCTGGTTGCCATAAGTGCCGTACCATGTCATATATCCGCCCAATTGTAACTCGATCGGCTGATCAAAAGCTTCAACCGTTGCCTTCGTTTGGGCTGCGACGGGAAAAGACAAAGCGGTGGCTGCAGAAAACAAAACCGCGGAAAAAAGATGCTTTTTCATTAAAATATTCCTGATTTTTAGTTGTGGAACGAGTGATTAGTAAAATATATTCTATGAAAATTGTAAATAGAAAATTAGCTGGATAAAGGGTGATATCGTTTGCAAATTTTCTAAAGTATTTATAAAGTCCTTTTAGAAATTCAAATTCATACCGACTGCGGCAACGGGGCCTTTGTTGCTTAAAGCGCGGTTGTTTGAAGCCGATCTGAAATACATGTAACCCAAGTCCGCAAAAGCGCTGACGCCTTTTATGATATTATACTTTCCGGACAGCTGATATTGCGTGTAAATATCTTTTTTGCCGTTGACGAGCAAGCTGTCGGCTCTGGACTGCAAAACGTTGGCACTGGTTTCAACCGGCCCCGCCGTGAATTTGACGCCCGCATCCCAGGCGGCGCCTTTGGCGACGTTGGCGCGTGGAATTAAAAACGCTGCTGTTTCCTGAGACATATTGGTGTAATGATAGGAACCGCCGATCGTCCAGTTGCCGATTCCGATGTTCAGACCGCCGCCGTATTCTTTGATGTCTTTTTCTTTGCCGGGGATGGCGTTCGCCTGCAAATTCGGTTTATAGACCGTATAAGTCGCGCTGGCGGAAAGGCTGTAACCGTCGAAATCGTGTTCGTATAATGCCGCGGCATCGACACCGTACTTGAACAATTTAATGCCATCGTCAGGAATTAACAGGTTATTACTGTCTTTTCCTTTGTTTTTGTTTCCTGGCATCAGACTGACGCCGAAAGTCAAATCGGAAAACGTCGGTGTGATATAGGATATTTTTGTCGAGATATTGTCCAACAGAGGATATGTCGCTTTGTTATAAGCAAATCCGGCCGGAACAATCAGAATACGTCTGAAATCCGTTTCCTGAACGCCGAGAGAGCTGACGGACGGGGCGATAATTGACATTTTTTTGGAAACGTTTTTGGTGTTACCGATGATAATGCGTCCGATTTTTGAATCGACGGTCATATATGTTTCGTCAATGACATGATTGTTGGTATCGGAATCCGTTCCCGCTTTCAACTGAATTAATGCGCCGATTTTAACGCCGTTTTGTAATTTTGTTTTTCCTGAAAAATAAATTTCTGCATCTCCCATCAGGTCGAAATTGTTATATTCACCGACAATCCGGCCGGTATTTGTCGTTGTCATTTTGCGCTGATTGCCGTATGTGCCGTACCATGTCATAAAACCGCCGAGTTGCAATTCAATCGGCAGATCGAAAGTTTCGGTCGTAGCTGAAGCGGGAAAAGATAAGAGGCTGGCTGCAGAGAATAAGACCGCGGAAAAAACAGCTTTTTTCATTAAGATAGTTTCAAGGGATAGTTATAAAACCAGTAATCAGTAAAATATTTTACCGGAATTGTAAATAAAAAATTAGCTGGAAAAAAGGCAATATCTTTTTAAAAAACAATAGTCATTTTTGTTATGCTGTCGTTTTGAACATGCTATGATATACCGCATACATTTTCGGGAAAGGACAAAATATGAAGCGGAAGTCAAAGTTTACTTTTTTTATTGTTTCGATTTTTTTGATGACGGCCTGTGAAACGGGAAACGTCAAATATAAATATCCGCAAAAAATAAAAGGCGAATATGAAATGCTGACCGCTCGGGAGGCCGAGGAAAAGAACGACACGATTTTTAATAAAAAATATCTGACATTCAATCTTAATAAACCGAAAGAAGAAACAAAAGAGGAAAAAACGGAATCCGTTGAAAATCAAACCGCTTCCGTTCCTGCAAGACAACCGCTGTGGGTGAACGTCCTGCCCGTTTTGTCGCGTTATCCGATTGGCGAAATACATCAAGATTCGATTATTATGACGGAATGGTTTTCCAATCCTGAAAATGCTTCCGAACAGTTGAAAATTAATGCCGCAAAAACGGGAGATACCGTTCAAATTACGGTTTTGTGCCGTCAAAAGAATAAAAACGGCGAATGGGTTAACCAAAAAAACGATGAAGCGCTTGCAGATAAAATAAAAAATGATATTGTAAACCAATCATTGAACAATTAACCCTTTGTTTGAAAGTCAGATTATGAGCGAAGAAAGATATAATTTCCGTACAACCGAAGAAAAATGGCAGAAAGCTTGGGATAATGCGGAAATTTTTAAAGCGAAGGACGATCCGTCCAAACCGAAATACTATGCTTTGGAAATGTTTCCTTATCCGTCCGGAAAAATCCATATGGGGCATGTGCGCAACTATGCGCAGGGCGATGTGATCGCTCGGTTTAAACTGGCGCAAGGGTATAACGTATTACATCCGATGGGGTGGGATTCTTTCGGACTTCCGGCGGAAAATGCGGCAATCAAACACGGCGTCCATCCGTCCAAGTGGACGCGCGAAAATATCGCCAATATGCGCGAGGAAATGAAAAAAATGGGACTTTCCATTGATTGGAGCCGCGAAGTTTCCACCTGCGAAGTCGAATATTACCGCCACGAACAGAAAATGTTTCTGGACTTTTTGAAAAAAGGGCTGGCTTACCGCAAAGATTCCTGGGTGAACTGGGATCCGGTCGATCAGACGGTTCTGGCGAACGAACAAGTTGTTGACGGCAAAGGGTGGCGCACGGGCGCTCCGGTCGAAAAACGCAAGCTGTCGCAATGGTTTTTGAAAATCACGGCTTATGCCGATGAGCTGTTGGAAAACCTGAAAACGATGGACGGTTGGCCCGAAAAAGTCCGCACGATGCAGGAAAACTGGATCGGCAAGTCTTACGGGGCTTATATGTATTTTCCCGTCATCGGAACGGACAAGACGCTGACGGTGTTCACGACCCGTGCCGACACGCTGTTCGGCGCGTCTTTCTGCGCGATTTCCGCAGGGCACCCGATCGCGCAGGAATTGGCGAAAACAAACCCCGAATTGGCCAAATTCATTAAAGAATGCGAAGCTTTGGGGACTTCCGTCGCAACGATCGAAGCCGCTGAAAAGAAAGGTTTCTACACCGGCTTGAAAGTGATGCATCCGTTTCCCGAAGAATTTAAAAAGTTGGGTGGAAATCCGGAACTGCCGCTGTATGTGGCGAACTTTGTGCTGATGGAATACGGCACGGGCGCGATTTTCGCTTGTCCGGCGCACGATCAGCGCGACTTGGACTTTGCGCGCAAATACGGTTTGCCGGTGCGCGTTGTTGTCGCGCATAAAAAAGAGGGAACGCCGGTTGTTGAAAATACCGCTTTTGATGATATTGCTGACGGTATCGCCGTTAATTCCGCCTTTTTGGACGGTATGGCGACAAAAGACGCCATTCCCGCAATGATTAAGAAACTGGAGGAAATCGGCAAAGGTAAGGCGACCGTTCAATACCGTCTGCGTGATTGGGGCATTTCCCGTCAGCGGTACTGGGGCTGTCCGATACCCGTGATTCACTGCGAACATTGCGGTATCGTTCCCGTTCCCGAAAAGGATCTGCCGGTGATGCTGCCTCAAGATGTTACGTTCGAAGCGTCCGGCGGCAATCCGTTGGAACGCCACCCGACGTGGAAGCATACGGTTTGTCCGGTATGCGGCAAGCCCGCTTTGCGTGAAACGGACACGTTTGATACGTTCTTTGAATCTTCTTGGTATTTTGCGCGTTACGCGTCGCCGCACGAAACGGACTGCGGGTTCAAAAAGAATGCGGCGAACCATTGGCTGCCGGTCGACCAGTATATCGGCGGCATTGAACACGCCGTTCTGCATTTGCTTTATGCGCGCTTCTTTACAAAGGCTTTGCGCGACTGCGGCTATCTGGACATTGACGAACCGTTCAAAGGATTGTTCACGCAGGGGATGGTCTGTCACGAAACGTATAAAGACCAAAACGGCGATTGGCTGTTCCCGACGGAAGTCGAAAAGAAACCGGACGGCACGGCGGTGAAAATTTCCGACGGAACGCCCGTAACGGTCGGTCGCGTGGAAAAGATGAGCAAATCCAAGTACAATCTGGTAGATCCGGAAACGATTTTATCGACATACGGAGCAGATGCGGCGCGTGTGTTCATGTTGTCCGACACGCCGCCGGAACGCGATTTGGAATGGACGGAAGCCGGCATTGACGGCGCGTGGCGGTATGTGAACCGCTTGTGGCGTATGGCGTTGGCTTGTCCCGCAGAGGTTTCCAAGCCTGAAAAACTGTCCGCAGCGGCGGATAAGTTGGTGCGTTTGGCGCATAAAACGGTGGCCTTGGTCACGGAAGATCTGGATAAACTGCGCTTTAATGTCGCTTTGGCCAGAATGCGCGAACTGACGAACGCGATCGGTGAATTGAAAATAGCGGACGACGGGGATAAATACGCTTACCGTTTCGCTTTTGAAACGCTGGTGCGTCTGATGTCGCCGGTCGCGCCGCATATCGCCGAAGAAATGTGGCACAATCTGGGACACGACACGTTGTTGACGGCCGAAAAATGGCCTGAAGCGGACAAAGCTTTGATGGCTGACGACACGGTAACGATTGCCGTTCAGGTGATGGGAAAAATGCGCGGCACGATTGAAATTGCCAAAGACAGCGGCGACGAAGCCGTTAAAGCGGCGGCTTTGGCTCTGCCGACCGTTCAGGCGCAACTGGAAGGCAAAACCATTCGGAAGGTGATTGTTGTTAAAAATAAAATCATCAATATCGTGGCAGCTTAAAGCGGCTGTCGTTTGTTTGGGACTCCTGCAGGTTTCGGCCTGCGGGTTCCGTCCGCTCTATTCCGGACGGGGAACGGACGACGCCGTTTCCGGTCAACAGCTGACGCAAGAGATGGCTTCTATTTTCATTGACGAAATTCCCGAAAGGGCAGGACAGATTTTGCGGCGGACTCTATTGGACAGAGTAACGCCGACAGGCGAACCGGAAGAGCCGCATTACAGATTGGCCGTTCGTTTGTCAGATGCTTCGATTTCCGAACAGGCCGTGCGCAAAGACAATCTGGCAACGCGCTATTTAATGACATTGACAGCTTCCTATAAACTTTATTCTTATCCTGAAAACGAAGTATTGCTGTCGGATAGTGTGACAAATCGCGCCGGATATGACGTTCAGCGTTCTCCATATGCGACGGATGTGGCTGAAAAGGCCGTAAAAGAACGTTTGGTTAAAATTATAGGCGACGATATTTCTTTGCGTTTGGCCGCTTTTTTGAAAAGTCATAAGGCCGCAGAAGAAAAAAACAAATGACAAAACTGACTCAAACCGCTTTGGATAATTTATTTAAGACGGGGGCTCCGTCTTTAAAAGCGATTTTGTTTTACGGACAGGATGAAGGGTTGGTTGAAGAATGCCGTGAACGGCTGACAAAAGCGGTTGTCGCAGACAAAGACCCGTTCCGGCTGGTTGAGCTGACACCTGCGAAGATCAAAGAAGATCCCGCGCTTCTTTCCGCCGAGGCAAACGCGCTTTCCTTAATGGGCGGCCGGCGCGTCATTACCGTGCGCGGGGCGGATAACTATTTTACGCCGGTTTTAAAGGAATTTCTGCCATCTTATAAAGGCGATGCGCTGATTATCGTTACGGCGGGCGGATTGAAAACGAAGGATTCCCTGCCGACTTTGTTTGCCAATGATGCTTCTTTGGCCGTTTTTCCGTGCTATTCGGACGAAGGAGAGGCTTTAAAACGTTTTGTATTTCAAAGCATTTCCGATCAGGAAATGACCGCTTCTGCGGACGTGATTAATTTTATAGCCGATAATTTAGGGGCAGACAGGCTTCAATCCCGTTCGGAACTGGCAAAGCTGTTTGCTTATATGGGCAATGAAAAAACGATTACGATGGACGACGCGATGGCGTGCATCGGCGACGCTTCCGCTTTGTCGATCGACCAGATGCTTTACGCTTTGTCGGGCGGACGTCAGAAAGAATTGCATGAAACGCTTGACCGCTTGTTTGCGGAAGGACAGAGCGCGATCGGGTTGTTGCGTTCAGCTTCGGCGCATTTTAAAAAGATTCATCTGACATTGGCCAAGATAGAAGAAGGAACACCGACGGAATCCGCGGTAGCGGCTTTATTTCTGCATTTTAAGCGTGTGGATGAGTTTAAGCGTCAGCTGAAACTATGGAACACGATCAAAGTCGGCCGAGCGTTGGAATTGCTGACGCAGGCGGAACGGGACTGCAAATTTGCGGCGCGTCCGCAACAGCTGATTTGTTCCCGCGTTTTTTTGCAGATCGCGGCGCAAGCTGTTGCCCGCAGGGGGTAAACGTCCTCCGGACAGGGATAAAAATTTCTTTGTCGAAAAAATAAAGTCTGTACTGATTAAAAAAAGACCTTCCTTTTTTAACGTTCTTAATTATCAAGAAAAAAATAAAAAAACGCCTGAATGTCTTACATCTTCCGATCGTTTTTTTTCATCAAAAAAAGGAACCTTTTATCATTAGAGAGTGAAAATGCGCTTTCCGCTCTTTTTGCTCTTTAATTTCAATATGTTTCAGATTAACCGCATCAATCGGGCAAACAACGGCATTGCTTCCGTCCAATCGGACGACGTTTTTTTTGTGTCGTTAACAGGATTTAATTCCCTGTCGGGAGAGCGTTTTTCCCTACGGACAGCAGACTTTCTTGAAGATAAAGTCGATTTGTTTCGTGTAAAAAGATAAGTCGAACAGGGATTCCAGCTCTTCTTTGGAAAGCGTTTGCATCACTTCTTCATCGGCTTCCAACAAATCTTTAAAAGTTCCTTCGCCCGCCCAGACTTTCATCGCGTTGCGCTGTGTCAGACGGTAAGCGTCTTCGCGCTTCAAGCCTTTGTCCACCATTGCCAGCATTACGCGCTGAGAGAAAACCAATCCTTTCAGACGGTTCAGGTTGTTCATCATGTTATCGGGATAGATCAGAAGCTTTTCAATAATGCCCGCCAAGCGGTTCAAGCAGAAATCCAGTCCGATCATCGCGTCCGGCGCAATGATGCGTTCATTCGAGGAGTGCGAAATGTCGCGTTCGTGCCACAAAGCGACGTTTTCCATTGCCGGAATCACATAAGACCGCAATAAACGCGCCAATCCCGTCAGGTTTTCGGACAACACGGGGTTGCGTTTGTGCGGCATGGCGGAGGAGCCTTTCTGTCCGGCGGAGAAGTATTCTTCGGCTTCGCGGACTTCCGTGCGCTGCAAATGGCGGATTTCAACGGCCAGCCGTTCAATGGACGACGCCGTAATGCCGACGGCGGCAAACAAAGCGGCGTAACGGTCGCGCGGAATAACTTGCGTTGAAACGGGTTCCGGCGTCAAACCTAATTTTTCGGCGACATACTGCTCCACGCGCGGGTCGATCGTCGCAAATGTGCCGACCGCGCCGGAAATCGCACAAGTGGAAACCTCTTTGCGGGCGGCTTCCAAACGTTCCCTATCGCGTTGAAATTCGGCGTAAAAGCCAAGCATCTTCAATCCGAACGTCGTCGGTTCGGCGTGAATCCCGTGACTGCGCCCGATGCAAAGCGTGTATTTGTGTTCTTCGGCGCGCTTTTTTAAAGCGGCCAGCAGGCGATCCATATCTTTCAATAAAATATCAACGGATTGCGTTAAGCGCATATTGAACGACGTGTCCAACACATCCGAAGAAGTCATGCCCTGATGCATATAGCGCGCGCTTTCACCGACGTTTTCGCCGACGTTCGTTAAAAAAGCGATAATATCATGTTTGACTTCCGCTTCGATTTCATCAATACGGTTTTTATCGAATTTGCCTTTGGCGCGGATATCGTCAACGGCGGATTGCGGAATTTGTCCCAGTTTTGCCAGCGCTTCGCAGGCGCAGGCTTCGATTTCAAACCAGGTTTTGAATTTGTTGTCATCCGACCAGATGGCATTCATTTCAGGGCGGCTGTAACGGGGAATCATGCTCTTTCCTTTATTGCAGAAAAAATCAAAATGTGCTTACATATCAGTAATATGAACACAAGGAGAAAAAAATGCAAACACAAACCGTTATCCGCGCTGTAGATTATTTGCCCGAAAAACCCGAACTGGCCGAAGGGACAACAGATGAATTGGTCGCCGAAACGGATGGCTTGACTGTTCGTCTGTTCGGATCGGCTCCCGATTACACGCAAAAAGAATTTGAAGACCTGTGGCAGATCGTCTTCGATGCCGATGAAAAGGAAATGATTGCCTTTTGCCGCGAAAAAGGCGTTGATGTGCTGGATGACGACGGTATTCCCGTTTCAGGATGGCGCGATGTGGCTGTAATGTTGAAAGCGATAGAAACAGGATTGGTTTCTTTGGCGTAAGGCCTATGAAAAAGTTTTTTCTTTTCGTTTTATTTTTAACGGCCGGCTGTCAACTGCCGATTGAAAAAGATATTCCGATTTCTGTGGATTCTTATTTGCGGAAAGTGCCGTCCGTCAAAACGGCCGTCATCCATTTGGCAAATGAAAATATGTCAAAAGATGATATCGAATATCTTCAGTTTTTTGAAAAACTTAAACCGATATTGAAGGCAAAAGGATATCGTTTGAAAAATCCCGCCGCTGTGATTTTGAGGCTGGAATTCGGCGCCAGGGAAGAAAAACAGGTTTCGATTAAAAGCGCGATTGATACATATGAATACAATCATCCGATTGATGAACCGTCAGTTTTGCCTGTGACTCAATATAATCGGCTGTCAGTATATGAAAAATACATTTCTTTAGCGGCGATTCAAGCCGGCAAAGAAGAACGGCCGTTATGGAAAACGACGGTTTCATTAAAAGATTACGCGCCGGATTTCAGATCGGCACAAGACAAGTTATTATATTTGTTGTCACATTTTATTGAAAAGGATTCCGGACGGCAGATTTCCGCTAATTTGTCGGATACGGAATTTTATCAGCGGTATGCGTTGAATTATTCCGCGGCCGAAGCTTCGGCTTTGTTTGTGACAGAACCGGAAATGCGCCGCCGTTATCTGCGGGAATTGCAAATCAGAGTTGACGCTCATGTCGATGATTTCAAAAAGTGCGGATTAATTGAAAAACGGGAAGTTGCCTTTATGGTTTCTCCGTTCGGAACATTGCCTTCGTTCGGTTTTAAAGAAACGTTCAAAATTTTAGGAACGCCGATAGATGAAAAAGTCCGTTCGTGTATAGCTCAATATCTTGAACCGTTATTGGAACCGCCGCATGATTTGGATTATGACAAATACGGGTTATCCACTTACCGCCTTGAACCGTTATTGGAACCGCCGCATGATTTGGATACAACCCAGCCGATGAGCGTCATTATTCCCATTCGATAAAAAAGCGGGGAATGCCCCGCTCTTCTCTTATATCGGATTGGACAGAAGTCCGTCCGTCAGTTTCGGTTCAAACCAAGTAGATTTCGGCGGCATAACCTGTCCTGTGTCGGCTACGGCCGTCAGTTCCTCCATTTGCGTCGGATACAGCGCAAAAGCGACGGCGAAACCGTCATTGTCAACGCGGTCTTTCAATTCTTTTAAACCGCGCATGCCGCCGACAAAGTCGATCCGTTTATCTTTGCGCAAGTCTTGAATCCCTAAAATCGGCGTCAGTACCAGATCTGACAGCAGGGAAACGTCCAGCAATTTGACCGGATCGGTTGTTTCCGGCTTGTTTTTCAAAGTTAAAAGATACCATTTTCCGGCCAAATATAATCCGAAGGTATTTTTTTGTTCCGGTTTGGCAATACCGGAAACGGAAGTGACGATGAAATCCTTTTCCAAAGCTTTTAAAAAAGTGTCGGGCGTTAAACCGTTCAAATCTTTGACAATGCGGTTGTAGTCCAGAATTTTCATTTCTTCGATCGGAAAAGCGACCGCTAAAAAGAAGTTATACTCCTCCGTTCCCGTATGGTTCGGATTACTTTTAGCCCGTGCTTTTGCGATGCGGGAAGCGGCGGCGGAACGATGATGTCCGTCCGCGATATAAATGATTTTCTGTTTGGCAAAAGAGGTCGTGATCGTTTCAATATCGGCGTCGTTGTCGATTTTCCAAATCATATGGCGGATTCCGTGATCGGCTGTGACATCATACAAAGGCGCGGCGGAAACTGTTTTTTTTATAACGGCGTCCACTTCCGGAATTTGGCGGTAAGCCAGTAAAGCAGGGCCTGTTTGCGCGTTCAAAGCGTCAATCTGACGCACGCGGTCGTCTTCTTTTTCCACGCGGGTGAATTCGTGACGGCGGATACGGCCGGCATCGTAAGCTTCGACGCTTGCCGCGACGGCCAATCCGGTTTGCGTGTGATCTCCCATGACGGCGCGGTAAACATAGTAGCACGGTTTGTTTTCCTGTGTTAAAATTCCCTTGTCCAGCAAGGTTCGGTAATTTTCGGCGGATTTGGCATAAACGGCGGCATCATAAGGATCGGTGTTTTCCGGCAAATCAATTTCCGCTTTGGAAATATGCAGGAACGAATACGGTTTTCCGCTTGCCTTTTGACGCGCTTCTTTTGTATCAAGGACATCATAAGGCGGCGCAACGACTTCGGCGGCAAATTCCGGTGTAGGACGGACGGCTTTAAAAGGACAAAACAAAGGAATGGTATCCACGGTAAACTCCTGTGAAAAAAAAGAACAGCTTCTTTGTAGCGCAAATTCCGCAAAAAACAAAGCAATAGTTATCGGCGGCGCGACGGCGTCCGGCAAGTCGGCGTTAGCTTTGGTATTGGCAAAGGAATTAAACGGTATTGTGATCAACGCCGACAGCATGCAAGTCTATAAAGACGTGCCGACGTTAACAGCGCGGCCGTCGGAAGAAGAACAACAGGGCATTCCGCATCGTTTATACGGTTTTTTGGAGCCGAACGAAAATTGTTCCGTTTTCCGGTGGGTGCAGTTGGCAGCGCGGGAAATCCGACAGGTTTGGCAGGAAAACAAAGTTCCCGTCGTTGTCGGGGGGACGGGTTTTTATTTGCAAACTCTGATTAAAGGCATTTCTCCCGTGCCGCAGGTTAAAGAAGAAACGCGGACTGCAACTCGTCAACAATTTGAAAAACAAGGATATGAAACTTTTTTAAAAAAATTTCAAAAAAAAGATCCCTCTTTTACTTTTACCGATCCGCAGCGGCTTTTGCGTGCGGCGGAAGTATTGGCGGAAACGGGAAAATCAGTGACATATTGGCAATCTCTTCCGTTCCAAAAGGAAATAGAGGCGGAGTATTTATGTTTTTTAACGGACTTGCCGCGCGAAGAATTGTACAAACGCTGCAACAAACGTTTTGAACAAATGATGAAAAATGGCGCTGTTGAGGAAGTTCAAGAGCTTCTGGCCAAAAATCCGCCTTTGGACAGCCTGATTATGAAAGCGGTCGGCGTTGCGGAAATCAAATCGGTATTAAATCAGGAAATGTCAAAGGACGAAGCGGTCAACCATGCTTGTCAAATGACGCGCAACTATGCCAAACGACAGATGACATGGTTTAAACATCGTTTTTTTGCAGATATGATTGTTTCCGATGTGAAAAGTCCTGCGATATTAACTAAGGCTTTACATTTTTTAGGGTAAATTAAACATAAATTTGCCGCATATTTGCTTGTTTAAAGCATGAGTGAGGTATATTACTAACGAAGTTTAATTATTAATAGGGGGCGCAATGCTTTCAAAGCTGACCGGCTGGCTGTCCGCAGATATGGCCATAGACCTTGGAACCGCAAACACTTTAGTTTATGTCAAAGGACGCGGTATCGTTTTAAATGAACCTTCCGTTGTTGCGATTGCCGAATCCAAAGGGAAAAAGCATGTTTTGGCGGTTGGCGACGAAGCCAAACAAATGTTGGGGCGCACCCCCGGTTCCATTCGGGCGGTCAGACCGCTGCGCGATGGTGTGATCGCCGATTTTGAAGTTGCAGAAGAAATGATTAAGCACTTTATTTTCAAAGCGCACAATCGCCGCTCTTTTGTTTCTCCGATGATTATTATCTGCGTCCCGTCGGGATCAACGGCAGTGGAACAGCGCGCTATTCAGGAATCGGCGGAAGCGGCCGGCGCGCGCAAGGTTTACCTGATTCAGGAACCGATGGCGGCGGCGATCGGCGCGGGCTTGCCCGTAACGGAACCGACCGGTTCAATGGTTGTCGATATCGGCGGCGGCACGACGGAAGTCGCGGTTTTGGCTTTGGGCGATATTGTTTTTGCCCGTTCCGTTCGTGTCGGCGGTGATAAAATGGACGAAGCGATTATCTCTTATATTCGTCGCAATCACAATCTGTTAGTCGGTGAAGGATCGGCCGAACGCATTAAAAAAGCAATCGGTTCCGCATGTCCGCCGGAACAGGGCGAAGGTCGCACAATGGAAATCAAAGGGCGTGACTTGATGAACGGCGTGCCCAAAGAATTGACCATTTCCGAACGTCAAATCGCTGAAAGTCTGGCCGAACCGGTCAGTCAGATTGTTGAAGCGGTCAAAGTCGCTTTGGAACATACGGCTCCCGAATTGGCGGCGGATATCGTTGATAAAGGCATTGTTTTAACGGGCGGCGGCGCGTTGTTGACAAATTTGGATCGCGTTCTGCGCAAATCGACGGGATTGCCGGTTTCCATCGCCGAAGATCCGTTGACTTGCGTTGCAATGGGAACAGGACATACGCTGGAAGAGATCAAGAAACTGCGTAACATTCTGTCGACAATGTACTAAGCCGAATCCCTTTTGAATGCGGGGAATATTTTATGGTAGGACAGCAGCATTCCGGCAATACGGCGTCGTTACATCAGATTAAAGCAAAATTAAGACATTTTGCTGTCATTGTACTGGTAGTAATGGCTTTCGGGCTGATGCTGTTGGGAAAAGCCGATACAATTTTAGTTGAAAAAGCGCAGATTCTGTTCAATGACATTACGTCTCCCGTTTTATCGTTGTTGTCCAAACCGGCGGAGGCTGCTTCCCGGTTTATGCAAAATGTGCATGAATTGGCTGCGATTCGTCAGGAAAATGCTCGTTTACGGGAAGAAAATCAAGAATTAACACTAATTAAACTGGATACGGAACAGCTTCGTAAAGAAAATACTTATTTAGCCGATCTTCTGAATTATATTCCTCCTCCTCAGGCAGTTTCCGTTTCTTCGCGGGTGATAGCGGATACGGGTAATTCTTTTGCGCAGTCTTTGATCGCGTTTGTCGGACAAAAACAAAAAATCGGCAAAGGAAATGTCGTTTTAACAGGTGACGGTTTGGTTGGCCGTATTGCTTCGGTGGGTATTAACGCAGCCAGAATTTTAATGATTACGGATATTAACTCGCGCGTGCCGGTTAAAATAGAACCGTTGGATACGCCGGCGATTTTATCCGGAGACAATACCGAATATCCGCAGCTGATTTCTTTGCCGGGAAATGCGAAAATTTCTGTCGGCGACAAAGTTGTTACATCCGGAATGGCCGGCGTTTATCCCGCCGGTCTGCCGGTCGGTGTAATCGTTTCAATTGATGACGGTTTGGTAAAGGTGCGTCCGTTTTTCAATCGCAGCCGGTTGGAAATAGTTCGTATCGTTGATTACGGACTGTCAGGTTTATTGCCGGATTCAGAATGCGCAGTTTCCCCTTAACAAATCGTCCGTTTTATTCTTTCTTAGGGCTGAAGCTTCGACAGTATTCACCGAAGATACTGACTTTTATCATTTTGTTGTTTTCGGTAGCGCCGACATATTTGCCCGGTTATTCTACAGTCCGGCCATATTTGACATTAATTCCCGTTTTTTATTGGGCTGTTTACAGATCATTTGATTTTTCTGTTTTTGCGGCTTTTCTGACAGGATTGTTCCTTGATTTTTTGGACGGAACGCCGTTGGGCGTTAATACGCTTGTATTTTCTTTGTTTTATTTGATATTGCAGACACAAAAGAGATACTTGTTGGGCAAGTCGTTTATATTTGTTTGGTTCGGATTTGCTGTTTTTTCTTTTGGAGCATATTTTCTTAAATGGCTTTTTGTTTCAATTAACTATGCCGTTTTTACGCCTGTTTCAACGGCTTTTATCAGTTATATTCTGCTGATTATGTGTTATCCTGTTGTTTCATGGCCTTGTGCTCGTTTACATGTTTATTTGTCGGATAAAGAAAAATGATTACACGAGACGGCGATAAAGGAAAAACATTAACTCGTCGTGCCGCAATGCTGGCAGGAGGGCAGCTGTTCTTATCGTCCGTTTTATTGAGCCGTATGTATTATTTGCAGGTTTTGGAAGCCGACAGATATAAAACATTGGCGGAAGAAAACAGAATCAGCACACGATTGGTGGCTCCTCCCAGAGGATTGATTTTTGATCGTTTCGGACAGCCGATGGCACAAAATAACCAAAATTTTCGCGTTCTGGTTATTTCGGAACAAACGGAAGGAAATTTAAACGCGACGTTGGAAGCCCTAAATAAAATCTTGCCGTTAACCGACGGGGAAATTCAAAGAATCCGTAAAGATGTTCGTCGGTCGCGTGATTTTACTCCTGTGACGATCCGCGAAAATCTGACGTGGGAACAAATGGCGGCAATTCAGCTGAACGCACCCGATTTACCGGGAATTATCATTGATGAAGGGTTGAGTCGTTTTTATCCGTTTAAAGAAGCTTCCGCTCATCTTTTAGGTTATGTCGGCGCTGTGTCCGAAGAAGAAATTGCTTCCGGTAATCCGTTATTAAAACTGCCGGGATTCCGTGTCGGCAAATCCGGAATAGAATTGGAATATAACACAGCGTTATGCGGCAAGGAAGGCGCTCAACGCGTTGAAGTCAACGCCGTCGGGCGCGTGATCAGAGAAATTGAACGCGATGAAGGCGTGCCGGGAACCACTTTACCGTTGACGATTGATATGCGAATCCAAAACATCGCTTATAAAAAAATGAAGGATGAAAGCGGCGCCGCTGTTTTATTGGATATTTATACCGGAGAGATATTAGCTTTGGTTTCAACGCCCGGTTTTGATCCGAACAAATTCAATCGTGGTTTGACTTCCGAAGAATGGAGAAAAATATCCACGAATGAAAGAAATGCATTGCTGAATAAAGCGCTGGGCGGTTTGTATTCTCCCGGTTCGACATTTAAAATGATCGTTGCGTTGGCAGCTTTGGAAGCCGGAGTCATTCGTCCCGATACCAAAGTTTTTTGCGGCGGTCACATTATGATGGGTTCTCATCGGTTCCATTGTTGGAAAGGAAGCGGTCATGGGAATGTTGATTTAAAAGAAGCTTTAATGCATTCCTGCGACATTTATTTTTATGAAGTCGCGCGACGAACGGGAATTGATAAAATTGCGGCAATGGCCAAGCGATTCGGATTGGGTGTTTCAACGGGTGTTAATTTGCCCGGAGAAAAGGCGGGATTGATGCCGACGCGTCGTTGGAAGGAAGTCATTTTAGGCGAACAATGGCTGCAGGGTGATACATATAATGCGGGGATCGGGCAAGGATATATTTTAACGACACCGATTCAGTTGGCTGTAATGACCGCTGTTTTGGCAAATGACGGTTATAAGATCAAGCCGACAATTTTAGTTCCGGAAAACAGGGATTCTTCGGTTTGTCATGGAGAAAATCTGAATATTTCCAAAACGCATTTGCAGTTAATGCGGGAAGGAATGTTTGATGTTGTTAATGCTTCCGAGGGAACAGGAAAAGCTGCTCGTTTGAATATCGGCGGAAAATTAATCGCCGGAAAAACGGGAACGACACAGGTCAAGCGTATTTCTATGAAAGAACGTGAACAGGGCGTGCGCAGTCAGGATGATATTCCATGGGAAGAAAGAAATCATGCTTTGTTTGTTTCTTTCGGACCGACCGATAATCCCCGGTATGCTTTGGCCGTTGTGATCGAGCATGGCGGCGGCGGCGCGAAAACGGCGGCACCGATCGCCAAAGCGATTATGGAAGCGGCGTTAAAGCTTGATCCGGCTTCCAAGCCTCCTAAGAATCCGAAAAAAAATACTTCCGTCGGGAGCGTGTAGCATGACAGATCTTTCCCGTTTCAGAATGCGTAATGCAAATATGAGCATAAAAGAACGATTTATGCATCTCAGCTGGTGTTATATCTTTTTAATCTTTTTGGTCGCCAGCGCCGGATTTGTTGTTTTATACGCGGCTGCAAACGGAAATTGGAGCCAATGGGCCGGCAGACAATTTTCGCGTTTCTGGTTGGGATGTGCGGTTGCGTTTATCGTTGCGATGATAGATTTGCGTTTTTGGCTGAAATATGCCTATTTCTTTTATATTGCGGCGGTAATTATGCTTTTTGTCGTTGAGTTTTTCGGTCACGACGCGATGGGGGCTCAAAGATGGTTAAATTTGGGCATTATCAGGGTTCAGCCGTCCGAATTGATGAAAATTGCGTTGATTTTAGCGCTTGCCCGCTATTTCCATGGCAGTTCTCAACAAGAAATTACCAGTATTTCTTATATGATCATTCCGTCTTTTATGGTTTTGCTGCCGGTTGTTTTGGTTTTAAAACAGCCTGATTTGGGAACGGCTGTTTTAATGGGGGCCGCTTCATTGTCTTTATTCTTTTTAGTCGGGGTTCAAATGTGGAAATTTGCCGCTTTAGGTGCTGTCGGATTGATTTCCATTCCGATCGGCTGGCGTTTTTTGCATGATTACCAAAAAGAGCGCGTTTTTACTTTTTTGGACCCCGAACGAGATCCTTTGGGAAAAGGATATCACATTTTGCAATCTAAGATTACACTGGGATCGGGAGGAGTTTTCGGCAAGGGCTTTTTGCAGGGAACGCAAAGCCGTCTGAATTTTTTGCCTGAAAAACATACGGATTTTATTTTTACCGTTTGGGCTGAGGAATTTGGTCTTGTCGGCTCTGTTTCTTTACTGCTGCTTTATTTGGCGCTGATTTTTTACGGATATGTGATTGCTTTCAGGTCTTCAAGCTTTTTCGGGCGGTTGTTGGCTTTAGGCCTGACAATGAATCTGTTTCTGTACGTTTTTATCAATATTGCCATGGTTATGGGGCTGCTGCCGGTTGTCGGCGTGCCGCTGCCGATGATTTCGTATGGCGGAACGGTAATGCTGACGCTGATGTTCTCATTTGGACTGATCGAGTGCGTGAACGTCAATCGGGACGTTCAAATCGGGCGTCGGGGAGCTTATGACGACTAAGCTTCCATGACGCAGGGCGGACAACAAATTGTGAAAATCATCTGTTCATAACGGCGTATCTTTTTTCATTTCAGCTTTCCGCCAACCAAGCATGGACAACAGGGCTTTAATTTCTTTATTTTCATAACTGTTTGCTAAAACTCCCCATTGAGGAAAGTTGCAGATCGGGCAGTTACTGTCGTATGGCGGTAAAAAGTGAACAATAAAGGCCATATTTTATCTCTTGGGCAATTCTGGCCAAAATGGGTTCCACATCAAAAGCTCTGGAACTGATGTGGAAAAAGATCAAACCGTCTTCTTTTAGCTTTGAACGATAGGTTTCAATCGCTTCTTTAGTCGTTAAATGCACAGGTATGAAATGAGAACTGAAAACATCAATGGCAATTAAATCGTATTTTTTCGGCGTTTCTTTGGTAATTTCGATGCGCGCATCACCGATTTTAATGTCAGCTTCCGGCGCGCAATATTCTAAGTATCTGTGTTTTTTTGAAATATCGACAATATTACTATCTATTTCAAAAACATCATGTTTCGTTCCGGGCTGTGCGTAACAGATCGTTGCGCCTGATCCAAGTCCCAGCCATGCAATTTGAGGTTCATAAGGACGTTTAAAAATGTTAAAAGCGCCTTTGACCGCCGAATGGGAACCGTAATAGGCGTCAGGATTATAAGAATAAATAAATTCGCCGTTTTTCAGAGTGCCATTTTGTCTTCTATGATGCGTGTCTCCATGGAGCAGAGCTAAAGAGGCGGCGGAAGAAGATGGCGAAAATATTTTTTTCACGATAATCGTTTTTCCTTTATAAACGGATGATTTTTAGTAAATCCGCAAATATCCGTATTTTTGAAGATTATTTGCAAAATAGTTCTGAAAGAACTACAATAGCATATAACTATCGGATTAAGATATCCACTAAAAACACCTGATTTTAACGGCAGCAGACGGTAAACAAATATAACATTTGTTTATGACTTATATTTGTGCGGTGATGAATGTTTTTATTGAGCTGTCTTATATGTTTTTGTCATAAAATAGCTCACCGAACGCTTTTCCCGCGTTCTTTCGCGATGAATTTTCTCACAAAAAAAACTCCGACAAAAATGCCGGAGTTTTTTGGTGATCTCGCCGCGATTCGAACGCGGGACCCACAGCTTAGAAGGCTGTTGCTCTATCCAGCTGAGCTACGAGACCACATTATCGCTTTTTTAAACCGTTTGTTTCGGCATATCAAGTCTTTTTTACAGACGGATGTGCGCTTTTACAGCAAAAACAAAAAATGATCACAAAGCTTTTTTAACAAGTTTTTATATTCTTTTTGATAGGATAATAAAAAAACATTTTTAATTTTGAGTCGATGATGAAAAAACAACTGCTTCTCTCTGCTTTTTTTCTGTGCGGATATATAATGCCGGTGTTTGCCGAATATACAAATGTTGCTTCGGGAGATTATCTGGACAATACAGAATATATGAACAACGCCGGAGCTTTCACTTCAATCGGGGCGAATAATGCATATACGGGGAGTGATGGAACGGCTTACGGCGGTTTTTCGGGAAAAGACGTTGTCATTGCGATTATCGACAGTGGAACGATGGCAACTCATAATGATTTAAAAGATCAGCTGAGTTCTCTGTATCTTTCCGAAAACAATCGAAATTACAGCGAGCATGGCTCTCATACGGCCGGTATTATCGCGGCAGCCAAAAATGGTGTCGGTATGCATGGCGTTGCGTATGGAGCTTCTCTTCTGCCGTTTTCCACATATGTGGGCCAGGAGTGTGATGATGTTTCCGTATGTATGCCATGGAACACGGCCTGGACAACATTGTTGGATGATAAATATAATGGAGTAAAGATCATTAACAACAGCTGGGTTAAGGACAGCATTTCGGATGAGGAAGCGAAAAACTATGCGCGTATTACTCAGCAGCTTGTGGCAAAAGATAAATTGATTATTGCTTCCGCAGGAAATGAAATGGCTTTATCGCCGAGTGTTTTTCCGGCAGGCATACCTGCAAAGGATGCCTCTTTAAAAAATAATGTGATCAGTGTTGTGGCGTATGATCCTTCAAAAATGCCGAATAATGAAAATTTTATAAGCGGCTATAGCAATTTGGCACAAGGGGCGCAGAAATGGACTCTTGCCGCGCCGGGGACTATGTATTCGACGATTGCTTACGATCCGGAAGATAATTCGGCCGATCAATATGATTTTTCGGAAGGAACATCTATGGCCGCGCCGGTTGTTTCCGGCGCCGCGGCATTGGTTCAGGAAGCTTTTCCGTATATGGGCGGCAAACAAATTGCCGATGTTTTGTTTTCAACCGCGTTTAAGAAAGAAGATTTAACGCTTAGTCCGTATATGATTCAGAACGATGGTGAAGGAAATTCTCGTTTTTTGTTTTTTACCGATATAGACGGAGCTTTGAATAACACAGAAATTTCCACTATTTTAAGTGATGCGGGCGTTACTTACGAATGGACGGACGAAGAGCTTTCATGTTCCGGAACAACTCAGTGCAATCAGGTTAAATTTGAAGACGTGTTCGGTCAGGGATTGCTTAATGCGGGCGATGCGGTTAAAGGTCCGAAATATCTTGATGCGGACAGATTGACGGCATCCGATTTTGATTCTTCTCTGGAGCAGTTTTTGTACAGCGTAAATACCGGAGAATATGACAGCACTTGGAGCCATAATATTTCACAAAAAGTTATTTCAGATGAAGAATCCGAGTATTTTAATAAGAATGTCGGTTTGAAAAAACAAGGGGCCGGATCTTTGATCTTGTCGGGAAATAATACCTTTTCCGGAACGTCTTTTGTGGAAGAAGGAACTTTGGCCTTATCCGGAAGTATGCTTGGAGCCGTAACGGTAAACGGTGGTTCATTTGCTTTAATCGGTGGCACAATGAATGGAGCCGTGACGGTTAATTCGGCCGGAACTCTTCAAATCGCGGACGGTACTTTGAACAATACGATAACAAATCAGGGAACGGTAACGGCAGTAAACGGAACATCGGAAGGAGACATTATTAACGCGGGAACATTTTCAGTAACGGGGGCGGTTTTAAATGATGTTCCGATTCAAGGAAACTTCACGTCTTCCGGTACGTTTACAAACAAAAACGTGGTTTCGTTTAACAAAGACGGCGGTTTTACCGGAACATTGAATAACCAAGGTTCTGTTTTTATTACGGGAAACAGCCAATTTTCGGGAGAACTTGATATCGCTTCATCCGGAAATATGATTGTTTCTCAAGAAGCAACTCTTAGTGTCTCCGGATCAATTGAAAACAACGGCATTATATCGGGTTTCGGAACGATAAACGGTACTGTGAACAGCAGCAGCCAAGGGGGTGTGGCAACGTCTTTGACGATTCAAACGCTTAATTCCCAAGGAAATATAGTTTTGACTTCCTCCGGCAATGATCCCGTGGCTATGCAAGTGGATACTCTTAATATTACCGGCGGTAAGTTTGCAGTGCCGGACGAAAACAAGACTTACGAAACAGGACAGGTTTATACGGTTATCAATTTTAATACATTATTGAACTTTAATAATTTTGAAACGGAAACCATGCTGTCGGATTTTATTGCGGTGACACCGATTCAAGAAAGCAACAGAATAGATATGGGGGTGAATTTTTTACGTATTTCTGAACAAAACGTTTCTTTTTCCGCACAAGAACAACAAATAGTGCGTCTTTTGGATCAAATGTATTTTGACAAAGGACAGTCGGATTTTAAGCGCTTTTATTATTATTCACGCGATGGCTTGAAAGAACAGATCAATGTATTGCGTTCAAAGGCGCAGCCGGTGCCGGCGGAACATCTGCCGTTGACAAAGACAATGGCATCGCAGGTTTATACGCATTTGTTCGCGAATACGATGATGCGGGATGCGGCTTCTGTGCGCCAGCCGTATGTTCCGATGCAGCAATATCGGGGAAGATATTATCGGGGGCGGTCAGGCGGAAATGCGCCGTTAAATCAAAAGGTTTGGGGACAGCTCTTGGGCGGTTGGACGAAAGAGAACGGAAATTCTGCTTTGAAACAAGACGATATAAACACAAAAACGATCGGGGCGATGTTTGGTTATGATTATGAATTTTCGGAACAACTTCTGATCGGATTGACGGCCGGCGCGGCAAGCTCTTCGTTGAAACAAGGCCGAAGTGAAGTCTATATAAAAGATTATCGGGCCGGTTTTTATACGGGATCAAGATTCGGAAAACTGACGTTGAACACAATATTAATGGGGGGCCTGCAAACATATAAATCGACCCGCCGTTTACAGCTGACCGGATTGAATGTAAAGAATATCGGGAATTTTAACGGGTATTCTGCGGAATTTGATATTAATGTAGGCTATGATTTAATGCGTATGCCGTATCGTGATTACTCGTTTTATGTTCGGCCGTATTTGGCAGCAAGCGTGAATTATCTTCATCAGGATGCCTATGAGGAAAAAGGCTCCGCTTTTATGGCGTTGGGAATCAGCGAATCAAGTGAAACATCTGTCAGTGTTTCGCCGGGGATGACATTGGGATATACGTTTTCTGAAATGGTTCTTACCGCCGATATCGGATATTCTCGAATCGTAAGCGGAGATTCTGTACAGAATACGGCTTATTTCTTGGCGGATACGACTAAAACGGCCTTTTCTTCCTTGTCTTCGGATACGGATAAAGACTTTTTCAACGCCGGTTTGGGGATTAAGAAAAATTTGAACCAAAATTTGCAGGTGCATTTTTGGGCGGGAACCAGATTGTCCAAGAAAACAGAATCTTTAAATCTTTCCGCAACATTAAATTATAAGTTTTAATGGGAAAAAGGCTGTTTGATTTCTTGTCAGTAAAGAAGATTCCGCATCGGTATTAACGGGTGTTTGACGCCGCAAACGAAATTAAACCGTTCGTTTAATCAAAGAAACGGTTTCCGGTTCGGTTATTTATTCGTTTTAGGGCTAAATCGCAAAGCTTTTAACCAGACTGCCGACAAGCATATACCACCCGTCGATCACGACAAAAAAGATCAGCTTAAACGGCATGGACAACATTGAAGGCGGCAGCATCATCATTCCCATACTCATCAGAACGGAAGCGACAACCATATCAATAATAAGGAAGGGAACAAAGATCAAAAAACCGATTTCAAAAGCGCGCCGCAATTCACTGATCATAAATGCGGGAACCAAAGCGGTTAACGGAGTATCTTCGGGTTTTTCGACTTGCGGTGTTTTGGAAAAGTCCATAAACAGCTGTAAATCTTTCGGTCTGACGTTTTTGAGCATAAATTCTTTAAAAGGCTGAACCGTGCGTTCAACGGCCGCTTTTGTTTCTATTTTTTCCTCGATCAGCGGATAAATGCCGGTATTCCATGCTTTTTCAAAAGTCGGCGTCATAATAAAGCCGGTCATAAACAAAGCCAGAGCAACCAAAATCATATTGGACGGCGTTTGTGAAGTACCGAGCGCTTGGCGCGTGATGGAAAAAACGATCGCGATTCGGGTAAAGGATGTGATCATAACCAGAATACTGGGGGCGACGGACAAGACGGTCAGCAGTAAAACCAGCTGAACAATACGCGCCGTTGACGATCCGCCGGAATCGCCCAGATCAATGTTGACGCTTTGTGCCCACGCAGGGACAGTCGTTAGAAAAGTCAGTAAAATCGGAAACAAAATTTTTTTAAGCGTCGGCATGAACGGTCTCCTGATTTTCCGGAACAGCAAAAGAGTCTATGACACAATTGGTTTCTCCGGTCAAAACCAAATAATCTTTATCGCGGCAGCGGAATAAAACGAGCCGATTTTTAGGATCGACAATGCGGATGTCCAATATGTTGATTTCTGATTTTTTTCCGACGGCAGGCATTCCCGTGATCAAATGCGATCCGAATCGTTTAAACAGATAAGAAATAAAAAAGATAATGCCCAGAACAAAAACAAGTCCCAGCAAAGCGGATAAAAAAGAGGCTTCATGTTCCATAGGGATTATCCTTCGGTTATATAGAGTTCCAATTGATTTTCCATAACGATTCGAATTTGATCCATTTGATCCGATAAATGGATGAGAATGGGTTTAAGTGCCTGACAATGAGCGTATCCTTCTTCTTTGATCAAGCTGCAGATATTATTTACAATTTCATTCAGAGAAGCAATGCTGACGATATGGCCGCCGTTTATTAAATCTGCGGCAGTGTTTAATAAGGCATCGGCTTTATCGACTTCAGCTTGAATTTGCATATACGTCATAAGAGAGAAAATCCTTTTTCAACGGAAACGTTGCATTCATAAACATAAGACAGAATTTCGGCTACGGCGGCAAAAGCTTCCGGCGGGATTTCGCTGTCCATATCCAATGCGGCTAAAATTTCAGCTAAATCGGCGTCTTGCCGAACTTTGATGCCCGAAGCAAAAGCCAATTCCAGAATTTTTTCGGCCAAATGACCGTAGCCGCTGGCGGCAACGGTCGGGATGCCGCCCTTTTGCGGATCATGATTCAAAGCGACGGCGGCCGTTCTTTTGGAATGATTTTGCGTCATTAAGACTCCGTTCTGTTTTAATCGAGTCTGACTCTTTGGACTTAAAAAAAATTTAACGTTGATAAAAAGAGTCTTTTGTGAGAAAATTAGACAAAATTTGAAAGGACGCAGCAATGGATTCCTCTTCCCGCCAAAACTTAACGCGTTTATTGAAACAAGCCGATCAAAAGCCCGTATGTGTTTTTACTGATTTGGACAAGACTTCATGTTTGGAAGGAAACGCCGCTTATGCCGCTCAAAATGAAGCGGAAACCGGCATGCCGACGTGCTATATGCAGCCGGATATCCGCCGCGCTTTGACAGATCTGCCGAAGTCCGGCAGCGCTTTTTATATCGTAACCGGCCGACATTGGGCGGACGTTCGTGTGAATGACGTGACGGGGGAAAAGGTTCCCGACGGCGCTTTCTATGATTTATTGGGCGGCGTCAAGGATTTTGAAAATGCTTCCGCCGTGGCGGGACACGGTCGTTTGCTGGTCGAAAACGGGGAAACAACGGTTTTGCGCCGCTCCGCTTCCGAAGAAGATGCTTTTAAGGAACAAAAATTCGAACGCTATGTCGGTGAAAGCGTTATGGCGCTGAAAGAAGAAATATTCGAACGCTGGCCTGAAGCCCGCGGGCATATTCTGGCGGAGTACAAAAAACACCTGAGCTATTTGAATCTGGCGGAATTTATGGAGTCGTCGCCGGAAAAAGGCAAAGAGATGTTCGCCTTTGTCGATCAACGGATGAAATATGTAATGGAAGGCAAAAATCCGGACGGGTCGAAAAATGACAAAGCCCCCGAAAATCCGAACGGCGCATTGTTCTATACGGTGGAACCGACGGGATCTATGGAAATCCGCTCCAAAAATCAAAGCAAACGCAACGGTGTGGAAAAATCCGGTTTTCTGGAAAAGGCGTTTGAACAGGGCGGGCCTGTTTTGGTTATGGGCGACAGTCTGGCTAAAAACGGTACTGACCGCGATATGGTTGAAGCCGTTCGTGATTATTTTCAGGAAAAAGGCGCTTTGGATCGCGTGTTTGTTATTCATGTGATGAACGGGGAAAAGAATCGTATCACAGATAAATCCGACAAGTGTTTCCCGACAATCACCGTCAAAGATCCCGACGAATTAGGGCAGGTGATGAAAATGGTCGCCGGTCATTCCCGTTCGCGCGCTGTAAAAGAATCCGGTAAAGAAGTTGTGTTGGCGCAGTCGGTATTAAAAGCCCGCGGCGGTCGTTAAAAGTAACAGAGCGGAGGAAACTCCGCTTTTTTCTTGTTTTTATGTTCTCTGACGTGTACGAAGAAGCTGATACAAACGGAATGAAGAAATGTTCAAGCTGATTCGTTTTTTAAAAGAGTATAAAAAAGAGTGTGTTATCGGGCCTTTGTTTAAATTTTTAGAGGCCTGTTTTGAATTGATAGTGCCTTTGATTACTGCCGCCATCATTGATACGGGAATTAAAAATCATAATACTGCTTATATTTATAAAATGGGCGGAGTAATGATCTTTTTCGGGTTGGCGGGGCTGATCTGCTCTTTAACGGCGCAATACTTTGCCGCCAAAGCGTCTATGGGATTCGGAACGGCGTTGAGAACGGCTTTGTTTAAGCATGTTTGTTCGTTGTCTTATACGGAAATTGATGAGATCGGAACGCCGTCTCTGATAACCAGATTAACAGGCGATATCAATCAGGCGCAATCCGGTGTCAATCTGGTTTTGCGTCTGTTTTTGCGTTCTCCTTTTATTGTGGTCGGCGCCGTGATTATGGCGTTTTGTGTCAATGTCAAACTGGCCGTGATTTTTTTGATTGCCACACCGTTGATCGGAGCGGTGATTTATTTTGTGATGGCCCGTTCCATTCCGTATTATCGCCGCATTCAAGCCGTTTTAGACCGGGTTTCGTTGCTGACGCGTGAAAATTTGGCCGGCGTGCGCGTGATACGGGCATTTTCAAAACAGAAAAATGAAATCGAAGATTTTAACAAAACATGCGCGACTCTGATGAATGAGCAGATTTTTGCGGGGAAAATATCAGCTCTGCTGAATCCGGCTACTTATATTGTCGTCAATGCCGCTATCATTTCTTTGATTTGGGGCGGCGGCATTCAGGTGAATATAGGCAATTTAAGTCAGGGCGAAGTGATTGCTTTGGTCAATTATATGTCGCAAATCCTGTTGGCTTTGATCGCTTTGGCGAATCTGATTATCGCATTTACAAAAGCTTCCGCTTCCGCCCTGCGAATTAACGAAGTTTTTAAGCTGTTGCCGTCCGTAACGGAAAAAGCGGAAACAGTCGTTCCCTATCCGGATAAGCCGCGTGTTGGTTTTGAAAATGTTTCTTTTTCCTATCAAAAATCGGAAGCCGAAGCTTTGAGCCATATTTCCTTTAATGTTCCGGCAGGAGCGACTGTCGGCATCATCGGCGGGACGGGCGCCGGAAAATCGACTTTAGTGAATTTGATCGCGCGTTTCTATGATGCGACAGGCGGAAAAGTGCTGATCGACGGTACGGATGTACGCAATTTTACTTTTGCATCTCTGCGTCAAAAAATCGGTGTTGTTCCGCAAAAAGCCGTTTTATTCAAAGGAACGATTCGTGATAATTTGCGTTGGCGCAAACAGGACGCTTCGGATGACGAGTTATGGGCTGCGTTGAAAATTGCGCAGGGAGAGGATTTTGTTCAATCCAAGTCCGGACAGTTGGATACGATGATTGAACAAGGCGGAAAAAATCTTTCCGGGGGACAGCGCCAACGCCTGACAATCGCCCGCGCTTTGGTGGGAAAGCCGGAAATTTTGATTTTGGACGACAGCGCTTCGGCGTTGGACTTTGCGACGGACGCAAAACTGCGCAAGGCGATTAAACAGGAAACGCGGGGAATAACCGTTTTCCTTGTTTCTCAGCGTGTATCAACAATCAGGAATGCCGACTTTATTGTCGTTTTGGACGATGGTAAAGCAGTCGGTATCGGAACGCATGAAGAATTAATAAACAACTGTTCGGTTTATCACGAAATTTGCCTTTCCCAATCGGAAAAGGAGGATGCCGTATGAAAAATTCGGGGCTGTTGAAGCGTCTTCTTTCTTTTTCAAAACCGCATTTGTTTTATTTGGTTTTAGCTTTGGTTTTCGCCGTTATCAGCGTTTGTCTGACGTTATATGCGCCTGTGCTGACAGGGCGGGCAATCGACGGAATTATTGGCAAGGGAACAGTTGATTTTGTTTTTTTGAAACACATTTTGGTTCGTTTTGCGGCAGTGACGGCGGGAGGCTCCTTTGCGCAATGGCTGATGGGGCTTTGCACAAATAAAATCGCATACTTAACGGTTCGTGATATACGGGAAAAAGCTTTTGAAAAGCTGCAAAACGTGCCGCTGAAATTTATTGATTCCACGCCGCACGGCGATATCTTGAGTCGTGTGATCGTTGATGCCGAACAGATCGCTGACGGATTGTTAATGGGCTTTGCGCAGTTGTTCACGGGAGTAGTGACGATTTTCGGCACGATTGGTTTTATGTTGGTGATCAACGTAAAAATAACGCTGTTGGTTGTGTTCGTTACGCCGTTGTCTTTGCTGGTTGCGAATTTTATTGCGTGGCGGTCGTTTAAATTCTTTAAAATTCAATCCGAAACACGCGGCGAAATGACTTCTTTAATTGAAGAAACAATCGGAAATATGAAGTTGGTTAAGGCCTTCGGTTATGAGGGGGAGGCATTTGCACGTTTTGAAGAAATCAATGGCCGATTGAAAAAATGCGGCGTGAAAGCGTTGTTCTTTTCTTCGATGACAAATCCCTGTACACGATTTGTGAACGGCGTTGTCTATACGCTTGTCGGCATTGTCGGCGCTTTAACGGCTGTTGTCGGCGCTTTGACTGTCGGGCAGCTGTCCTGCTTTTTAAGCTACGCCAATCAATACACAAAGCCGTTTAACGAAATTTCAGGCGTAATCGCCGAACTTCAAAGCGCTCTGGCTTCAGCGAAGCGGTTGTTTGATGTTATCGATACGCCGCCGCAAACGCCGGATGCTGCCGACGCTGTTGTTGTGGGCAAAGCGGACGGTTCCGTCGAAGTGAAAGATGTTTCTTTTTCCTATCTGCCTGATGTCAAGCTGATTGAAGGGGTGAACCTGTCCGTTCGGGCGGGACAGAAAATAGCGATCGTCGGCACGACGGGATGCGGCAAAACGACGTTGATCAACCTGTTGATGCGGTTCTATGACGTAAACAAAGGGCAAATCATTGTCTGCGGTCATGATGTGCAAAATATCACGCGGGACAGTCTGCGGTCTTCGTTCGGAATGGTGCTGCAGGATACCTGGCTGAAAGCCGGAACGGTGCGGGAAAATATCGCTTACGGCAAGCCGAACGCTTCCGACTATGAAATCGTGTCGGCCGCCGTGGCTGCCCACGCTGACAGCTTTATCAAGCGGCTGCCGAATGGATACGATACAGAAATTACCGAAGACGGCGGAAATATCTCACAGGGGCAAAAACAGCTGCTGTGCATTGCACGGGCGATGCTGTCTTTACCTTCTATGTTGATTTTGGATGAAGCGACAAGCTCTGTCGATACCAGAACGGAAGCGCGGATTCAGAAGGCGTTCGACGCAATGATGCAGGGCAGGACAAGCTTTGTCGTCGCCCATCGCCTGTCAACAATCAGAAAGGCTGATTTGATTCTAGTTATGGATTCCGGACATATCATTGAACAGGGAAAGCACGAGGAATTGTTGGCAAAGAAGGGATTTTACGCCAATTTATACAACAGTCAGTTTGCTGTTTAATTATTTGCTTTTGTCCGAGGCTTTTTTCTGAAAAGCAGTTTTGGTTAAAAGTGTTTCTTTTTGAAAATCCTGTTTTAAAAGTGCCATCTGCAGTCCTGCCGCCTTCGGGCGAAGAGGATTTTTATCCGCTTTGGAAATCGGAACGGCGATGTCGTGGGAAATTTCCATATCCGCCGAAGAAGATACAGATGCGGTTCCATGATCTGAAAAGCTGTTGTCCGTACTGCCGTGACTCCAATTGCTGCCTGCAACGAAAGCGCCCATACTTAAACTGACGGTTGCCGCTTCCCGGGCGACATCTTTGAATGTTGCTTTACCATGCGTCCATTGTTTTGCCGTGGAAGCCAATGTTTGGACTTCCGGCGTGACGACTAATGCTGCAACGCCTGCGCGCATAACCTGTTTTGCGGTAAGAGCACCGTTTAAACCGCAGGCAATGACGGCTGCTCCTAAAGAAGCCGAAAGGAGGGTTTTGGCCGTATCTTTCGGATTTTTTTTCATATAATCAATCAGGCCGGATACTTTTCCTTCTTTACGTTGTTCTTCCGCTTCTTTTATTAAGGGCTTTACAGCTTTGACGGCATTAATCGTTCCTAAAGCGACCAATGCCGGTCCGCCGATTTGTCCTGCAATATAAAATTTGCCGATGCCCATTAAAATATTGCGGGTTTTTGTATAGTTTTTACCGAATTTATCAGTCATTTTCTGATCAAAGGAAGAGATTTTTTCCTTCATCCTGTTCAATAAAGGAACAGCTTCAATGACATCATTTTTTTTCTGCGAAACACGGCGCTGTATCATAGCCGCTTTTTGTGTGGCGTTGGCTGCAAAAGCTTCTACGGTTTCTTGTTTTAATGAAAGTTTTGCCATTGTTTTCTGATCCTTATATCGAATTTAACAATTTTTGATATTCTAACAGCAATTGATCTTTTGTTTTGTCGTCGGGCATATCTGTTGGAACACGATCTGTGATAAACATAGAAACTAAACCGATTTCCATATTTTGACGTAAATCTGAAAGGTAAAGATCTTCAGTGATTTTATCCGTATATATGCTAAGCTTCATAAAAGTTTGCAGTCGAGCGGATTCGATCAGTGTGTCTATAAATTGAACATGAGCCGAAGCATTGTTTTGACCATTTGAATCTGTAATCTCTATGTTGTTGACTAACCGGAACAAATCAGAAAAGACAGGAAATTTCAGTCGATCTTTTTCTTTTAATTCAAAAGGATTTAATCGTTCAAACGCGGACAGAGCCGTTAAATTGTATTCCGCCGTTTCTTTGTTCAGGTCATCCAAACGGGTTAGTCTGTTTTCCTCATCAAAGCGGTTTAAAAAGGGGTGTAATTTTTGCAGTGCTTTTTCACACGCATCTTTCAGCTGAGTGTTTTCAGTTTGAGAAAATGTTCTGAAAAAAGAATAAAACAAAGGAGCTGTATCTGTTTCCGCAGAGATTTTATCGCTCAAAAACTCTTTTATGTAAAACAGGGCTTCATGTTCCAGAGCATTCAATCCGGCAGTATCCCCGGAATTGAACAAAGTTTTGCGTCGGTTTAAAAAGGCGATCAGATCCATCGTTGAAACTATTTAAAAGATTCTTTATTTAAGGATAGCAAAAATTTTTGCTAAAAGCACTAACAAAGGAAAATCAATAGAAAACTTTTTCAAAATAAAGGCCTTCCGCAGCGGCGGTGGGTCCGCCGGCTTTACGGTCTTTGGCTTCAAGGGCGTCAATAACGTTTTGTTTCGTCCAGACGCCCTCGCCGACCAGTTTCAACGTGCCGACAATATTGCGAACCTGATGGTGCAAAAAAGACCGCGCACTGAAATAAAAGAAAATAAACTCGCCGTAACGTTCGATTCGGATTTCGTCCAGCGTTTTGACCGGTGATTTGGCTTGGCAGGCCGCGGCGCGAAACGTCGAAAAATCGTGTTTTCCGATCAACACTTGCGCCGCGTCTTGCATTTTTTCGACATTAAGAGGCTGATGAACCCACCACATCCGGTTGACGTACAAGGCCGGACGGGAACGGCGGTTCAAAATCTTGTACACATAAAAGCGTTTTTTCGCGTCAAAACGGGCGTGAAAGTCGTCAGGAACGATCTCGGCATTTAAAACGGAAATCGGTTGAGGGCGCAAATGCGCGTTGAACGCCTGACAGAGTTTGAACGGTTCAAGCGTCTTTACCGTGTCAAAATGCGCGACCTGCCCTAAAGCGTGAACGCCGGCATCCGTTCGCCCCGCGCCGGTGATAACAACGTCTTCGGCCAAGAATTTGAACGCCGCTTTTTGCAGTTCCTCCTGAATGGAGGGCGCGTCTTTTTGCTGTTGCCAACCGGCGTAATCCGTGCCGTCGTATTCGATCGTGATTTTATAACGCGGCATTCAGAAACGCCCCTTGCGGAATGTCGAAACCGCGCAAAAATTCAGAGGCAGGCAACGCTTTTTTACTGTCGCGGCGCAAAACGTTCAGTTTCAGCCCGCCTGTCTTGCAGGCAACCGTCAAATCGTCGCAAACCGTTCCGGCGGGACGATTGAAATCCTTTTCCACGGGATCGGCGTCCAGAACGGAAATCCTTTCCCCGTTATAGAAAAACCAAGCCCCCGGCCACGGCAGAAGCCCTCTGATTTTGCAGTCCAGTTCCTTGGCCGGCATATCAAAGGAAATCAGTCCTTCTTCCTTCATCACTTTGGCCGCGTGTGTAACGCCGTCGGCCGGTTGAGGCATGGCGGTCAGTTTGCCCCGTTCAATCAATTCCAGTCCTTCAAGCATCGTTTCGGCGCCCAAAGCCGCCATTTTATTGAAAACGGTTTCGGAGGTGTCTTTTCGTTCAATCGGGAAGCTTCGTTGCAAAAGCATATCGCCGGTGTCCATTCCGACGTCCATTTTCATCAGCGTAACGCCCGTTTCCCTGTCACCCGCCATAATCGCCCGCTGAATCGGCGCGGCGCCCCGCCAACGGGGCAAGAGCGAACCGTGAATGTTGACGCAGCCGTATTTGAACGCGTCCAAACAGACTTTCGGCAGTAAAAGCCCGTAAGCAGCGACGACGGCGATGTCCGCGTTTAAAGCGCAAAAAGCGTCTTTTTCCTCCTGCGGTTTCAACGTCGGCGGACAACGGACGGGAATCCCGTTTTCTTCGGCGTACTGCTGAACGGGCGAAGGGGTTAGCTTATGCCCTCTGCCGCTCTGTCTGGGCGGTTGAGTGTAAACGCAGACGATTTCGTGATGTTGATGCAGAGCCTTTAACGCTTCCAGAGCGAAATCGGGCGTTCCCATAAAAACGGTTTTCATTTATTCCTCGTCGTCAGTGTGAGAGTTTTTCCAGCGACGTTCCTTTTCCACGCGGCGCACGATCATATCGCGTTTGACCTTTGACAGATGGTCGATGAACAGTTTTCCTTCCAGATGTTCCAATTCGTGCTGGATGCAGATCGCCAGCAATCCGTCGGCGGAAAGCGTCTGTTTTTTTCCGTTTTCGTCCGTATATTCGACCGTTACCGTTTCAAAACGTTCAACAGGGGCGTACTGTTCGGGAACGGACAGGCAGCCTTCATCGTGCATGTCCGTCGTTTCGGAATGCGCGGTGATGACGGGATTCACCATTTTATACGGGTGTTTCGGTTCGTTTTCCCGCGTAACGTCGATAACGACAATCCGTTTTAAAATTCCAACCTGCGGCGCGGCCAATCCGACCCCCGGCGCGTCGTACATCGTTTCCAGCATATCGTTCATCAGTTCGCGCAGGTTGTCCGTGACTTCCGCGACAGGTTCGCATTTCTTTTTCAAAAGCGGGTTCGGAACCTCTAAAATTTTCAGTAAAGCCATTGTCTTTTCCTTTATCTGCCTTTCTTTTAAATACGGTTTTTGAAAAACAAGGTCAACACTTCGTATAAATATTTTACTTTAAAGTGTAAAAAAAGATGTTTCCCGATGAAAATTGCGCTATAACTCAAGCCAGCAGAGTTTAACTTTTTTACTACAGGACAGAAAGCTTATGATGACTACCGGCGAAATTCGGCGCATTTTCTTGGATTATTTCCGCAAAAACGATCATGAAATCGTGCCGTCCAGCTCTTTGGTGCCGCACAACGACCCGACATTAATGTTTACCAATTCCGGCATGGTGCAGTTCAAAAACATTTTTACGGGAATGGAAAAAAGACCTTATGTCCGTGCTGCTTCCGACCAGAAATGCGTGCGCGCCGGCGGAAAGCACAACGATTTGGACAACGTCGGCTATACCGTGCGCCACCACACGTTCTTTGAAATGCTCGGGAACTGGAGCTTCGGCGACTATTTCAAGGAAAAGGCGATCTATTACGCGTGGAATCTGGTAACGAAAGAATTCGGTCTGCCGAAAGAAAAACTGACGACGACGGTCTATCATACCGACGACGAAGCGTTCAATCTGTGGAAGAAAATCGCCGGACTGCCCGACGAACGCATCATTCGCATTCCGACGAAAGACAATTTTTGGTCGATGGGCGACACGGGACCTTGCGGGCCGTGTTCCGAAATCTTCTATGACCACGGCGAACATATTCAGGGCGGGCCTCCGGGGTCTCCCGATGAAGACGGCGACCGGTTCGTCGAAATCTGGAACCTCGTGTTCATGCAGAACGAACAGCTGGCGGACGGTCGTTTGATCGATTTGCCCCACCCGTGCATCGATACCGGTATGGGGTTGGAACGTATGGCGGCCGTTATGCTCGGGACGAACGACAACTATGAAACCGACGTGCTGAAGGGCCTGATCAACGCGGCCGCGGGAACGGCGGGAGTCGAACCCTACGGCGAATTCAAAACATCGTTGAGGATTATCGCCGACCATTTGCGTTCCTCCTGCTTCCTGATCGCTGACGGCGTTCTGCCGTCGAACGAAGGGCGCGGCTATGTTCTGCGCCGCATTATGCGCCGTGCGATGCGCCACGCGCATATGATGGGGTGTCAGGAACCGTTGATGTGGCGGCTGGTGCCGGCTTTGGTGCGGTATATGGGCGACGTGTTCCCCGAACTGATCCGCGCCGAAGCGTTGATGACCGAAACTTTGCGTCTGGAGGAAACGCGCTTTAAAGAAACGTTGGGCCGCGGGTTGAAGCTGTTGGACGTTGAAACGGGCAAGTTGGCCGAAAACGGCGTGTTGTCGGGCGAAGTCGCTTTCCGTTTATACGATACGTACGGTTTTCCGTTGGATCTGACGCAGGACGTTTTGCGCGGCAAGCATATGACGGTCGATACGCAGGGCTTTGAAGCCGCGATGGAACGTCAAAAGGCCGAAGCGCGCAAGGCGTGGGCCGGTTCCGGCGAAGCGGCGACCGACGCCGTCTGGTTCGAGGTCAAAGAAAAAGTTCATGGAACGGAGTTCTTAGGCTATGATATGATGCAGGCCGAAGGGCAAATCGTTTCTTTGTTGGTTGACGGCAAAGTCGTCGATTCCGTCGCCGAAGGACAAAAGGCGGCTCTTATCGTAAATCAGACGCCGTTCTACGGAGAATCCGGCGGTCAGGTCGGCGATACGGGAACGGTTGCAATTGCCGATTCCGTCCTGTTCGAAGTCGAAGACACGCAAAAGAAAGTCGGGGACCTGTTCATTCATCTGGGGACGTTGAAGAAAGGTTCCTTGAAAGTCGGGCAGAACGTTTTAATGACCGTTGACGCGGAACGTCGGGCGGCGACGGCGCGTCATCATTCGGTAACGCACTTGCTGCAGGCGGCTTTGCGCAAGATTTTGGGCGAGCACGTTACGCAAAAAGGGTCTTCGGTGCGTCCGGACGGTATGCGTTTCGACTTTTCCCAGCCGCGTCAGATCACTTTTGAGGAATTGCGGCAAGTCGAAAACGAAGTCAACCGTAATATTTTAAAGAATTTGGAGGTTACGACCCGTATCATGTCGCCCGAAACGGCTGTTAAAGACGGCGCGATGGCTCTGTTCGGCGAAAAATACGGCGACGAAGTCCGCGTTGTGTCGATGGGCACCGGAGAAGACCGCGTTTCCGTCGAACTGTGCGGCGGGACGCACGTCAAACGCACGGGCGATATCGGCTCTTTCCGCATCGTTTCCGAAAGCGCGTTGGCGGCTGGCGTCCGCCGTATCGAGGCTCTGACCGGTCTGGCGGCGTTGGAATATGCTCAAAAACGCGATGACTTATTGGCGCAGACGGCGGAAATGTTGAAAGTCTCCGTCGCGGACATTCCGGCGCGTGTTCAGGGCGTGATCGACGAACGCAAAAAGTTGGAACGCGAATTGTCCGATACGCGTAAAAAACTGGCGGTCGGCGGCGCTTCCGGCGCACAGGCGGCAAAACAAATCAACGGCGTTTCCTTTATCGGCCGCGAGCTGACAGATGTTCCCGCCAAGGAATTAAAAGGCATGGCGGACGAAATGAAAAAGCAGATCGGTTCGGGCGTCGTCGCTTTGACGTGCGTTGCGGACGGAAAAGTGTCCGTCGTTGTTGGTGTAACGAACGATCTTACATCAAAGATCAATGCGGTCGATCTGGTGCGCATCGGCGCGGCGGCGGCCGGCGGAAAAGGCGGCGGCGGCCGTCCCGATATGGCGCAGGCCGGCGGTTCCGACGCGTCTAAAACGGCGCAAGTGTTGGCCGAAATCGAAAAAGCGTTGGGAGCTTAGCCGATGACACCGGAACAGGCGGGGGCGTTTTTAACGGTCGACTTGAACAAAATCGCCGACAACTGGTGGCAAATGCAAACCAAGGTCGGCGATAAACGGCAGGTGGCGGCCGTTCTGAAAACGGACGCCTACGGTTTAGGGGCGGAACAAGTCGGCAAGGCTTTGTATAAAGCCAGTTGCGGTGTGTTCTTTACGGCATACGTCTTTGAAGCGATCGCTTTAAGGGAAGTCGCCCCCGATGCCGATATTTACGTTTTGCACGGTGTTCTGCCGCATACGGAGTTGGATTTTCTGAAATATAATCTGATTCCCGTGTTGTCCACGCCTCGGCAGGTCGCCGATTGGAATCATCTGGGGCATAAGGAGGACATCGTTCTGCCCGCCGCTTTGCACGTCGATACGGGCATGACCCGTTTGGGATTGACGGCGGGACAGATCGAGTCTTTAGAAAAGAATCCGCAGCAGTGCAAATATCTGAACGTTAAACTGGTTGTCAGTCATCTGGCATGTGCGGATACTCCCGACAACAAAATGAATGAAGAACAGCTTCAAAAGTTTGAAGTTGCCTGCGCAAAATTGCGCCGGATTCTGCCGAACGACTTTAAGGAAAGCCTGTCCGCGACGGACGGCAGCCGTTTGGACGACGAACGGTTCTACAGGGACATCGTGCGTCCGGGAATCGCCTTGTATGACGGGGCCGTTTCTCTGGAAGCGAAAATTTTGCAAATTCAAGATGTTTCCGCCGGACAAAGTATCGGATACGGGGCAACGCACGTCTTTACAAAAAAGTCTCGCGTTGCGACACTGGGAATCGGATACGGGGACGGATATCCCCGCAGTCTGTCAAATAAGGGATATGTGCTGATCGCGGGACATAAAGCCCCGGTTGTCGGCCGCATTTCAATGGATTTGACGACCGTTGATGTGACGGATATTGACGTGAAAGAATTGCAGATGTCGCCGACGGCCGAAATTTTCGGACGGGATTTGCCGTTAAAAGACGTTGCAAGTTTAGCCGGAACAATAGACTATGAAGTATTGACGAATTTAAGCAGGCGGTTTTTCCGCATTTATCTGGATTGAAAGGCGGTCAAATGAATATTTTTGCTCCCGTCGGGCGGGTGTTTTTGGACTTTTTGCGTTCGGTCGGACGGCTGACGATTTTTACGTTGAAGTCTTTGTCTTTTTGCGTCAGACCGCCGTTCTATTTCAGAACGCTGTTTTCCCAAATGGTCGAAATCGGCTTTTATTCCCTGCCGGTCGTCGCTCTGACAACGATGTTTTCCGGTATGGTCATCGCTTTGCAGAGCTATTCGGGATTATCGACGTTGTCTTCCGAAGGTGTGGTCGCTTCCGTCGTCGAATTGACCGTGACTCGAGAGCTGGGGCCCGTGTTGGCCGCTTTGATGGTCGCCGGCCGCGTCGGCGCGGCGATGGCGGCGGAACTGGGCACGATGCGCGTGACGGAACAGATCGACGCGTTGACGACGCTGTCCACCAATCCGTTCAAATATCTGGTCGTTCCCCGTATTCTGGCCGGCATTATCATGTTGCCCGTTCTGGTGTTGATCGGCGACGTGATCGGGATTTACGGCGGTTATTTGATTTGCATTTACAAGCTGGACTTCAATATGACGAACTATCTGCGCAACACATGGAACTTTATGCAGTCGGTCGATATTGTTTCCGGTATGACCAAGGCGGCGGTGTTCGGCTTTATCGTTACGTTGATGGGATGTTATAACGGCTTTTATTCCAAAGGCGGCGCGGAAGGCGTCGGCAAAGCGACAACAAATGCGGTCGTTTCTTCGTCAATTCTGATTTTGATCAGCAACTATATGCTGACCGAATTGTTCTTTTCCAAATAGGAGGCGGACATGAGCGATGAAATCAAAGTCAGAATGACCGACGTGCATAAGGCTTTCGGGAAAAAAGTCGTTTTGGACGGCGTAAATCTGGAAGTCAAAAAAGGTGAATCCCTAGTCATTATCGGTGGCTCCGGTACGGGAAAATCCGTGACGATCAAGTGTATTCAGGGGTTGCTGACCCCCGATTCCGGTTCGATACGGATCGACGGGGAGGAAATCGTCGGGATGAATGCGAAAGAATTGGAACGCGTGAACGCGCAGACAGGAATGCTGTTTCAGGGCGCGGCGTTGTTCGACAGTCTGAATATTTGGGAAAACGTGGCGTTCGGTTTGATTCAGGGCAAGAAGATGAAGCGCGCCGAAGCCAAGGAAATCGCAATAAAAAAATTGGCGCAAGTCGGGCTGAGTGCCGATGTCGCTTCGCTGTTTCCGGACGAGCTGTCGGGCGGTATGAAAAAACGTGTCGGGCTGGCGCGGGCGATCGCGGCCGATCCGGAGCTGATTTTCTTTGATGAACCGACGACGGGGCTTGACCCGATTATGTCGGACGTCATCAACGATTTGATCCGTTCCTGTGTCAAAGACTTGGGCGCGACGGGCATCACGATCACGCATGATATGTCTTCGGTGCGCAAAATCGCCGATAAAGTCGCCATGCTGTATAAAGGCAAAATCATCTGGTACGGGGACGTCGCCGACATTGATCAATCGGGAAATCCCTATGTCGAACAGTTTATCAACGGTCGGGCGGACGGGCCGATTCAAATGGAAATTCGGGGATAATGGCAAAGAACGCGACCAGATTTGTCTGTCAAAGCTGCGGCGCGGTATATCCGCGCTGGGCGGGACGATGTGAATCGTGCGGCGAATGGAACACGATCATCGAAGAGGAGACGGCCGCGGCCGCTTCGCCGAAAGCGACAGGCGGCAAAGGCGGACGGACGATCAACTTTGTCAGTCTGGACGGCGTGCCGGAAACGACTTTCCGCCTGAAATCGGGCATTAAAGAGCTTGACCGCGTGTGCGGCGGAGGTCTCGTCGCAGGGTCGGTGCTACTGATCGGCGGCGATCCGGGGATAGGAAAATCGACGCTTTTGTTACAGGTGACGGCGGCTTTGTCCTCCGTTTGCAATATCAAAGGCGCGCCGGTGCGGTGCGTTTATATTTCCGGTGAAGAATCCGTCGATCAGGTGCGTTTGCGCGCCGCGAGGTTGGGATTGGCAAAAGCGAATGTCGAATTGGCGACCGCGATGAATGTGCGGGATATCGTCGCCACTTTGGATTCGGGGGAAGCGCCCGACGTCGTCGTGATCGATTCGATACAAACGATGTTCGTCGATACGATGGATTCCGCCCCCGGAACGGTCGGACAGGTCAGAGCGTGCGGCAATGAATTGATAAGGCTTGCAAAACGGCGCGGTTTTGCGCTGTTTCTGGTCAGCCATGTGACCAAAGAGGGCACTTTGGCGGGCCCCCGCGTTCTGGAACATATGGTTGACACGGTGCTTTATTTCGAAGGCGACAGAGGGCACCACTTCCGCATTTTGCGCGGCGTGAAAAACCGTTTCGGCGCGACGGACGAAATCGGCGTATTCGAAATGACGGAACGCGGACTGGTCGAAGTTCCGAATCCTTCCGCCTTGTTTTTGGCTGAACGGCGGGGAAACGTTACGGGCAGCTGTGTTTATGCGGGGATTGAAGGGTCGCGTCCGATGCTGGTCGAGATTCAGGCTTTGGTCGCGCCGGCGGGGACAACGCCGCGCCGCGCGGTGGTCGGCTGGGATTCTTCGCGTTTGGGAATGGTTCTTGCCGTGTTGGAAGCAAGATGCGGTTTGCCGATGTCGTCAAAGGATATTTATCTGAATGTGGCCGGCGGTTTGAGAATTACGGAACCCGCGGCCGATCTGGCCGTTGCGGCGGCGTTGCTGTCCTCCGTATCGCAGATTCCCGTGCCGGCGGACGCGGTCGTTTTCGGCGAAGTCGGGCTTTCGGGCGAGATCCGCGCCGTGCCGCAACCGGATCTGAGGCTGAAAGAGGCGTCAAAACTGGGATTCGCCCGCGCCTTGATTCCGCCGCGTCACGTTAATAAAAAATCAGTAAAAGAAGCGGATACTGTTTTAAGATCAAGTGAAATCGGACATTTGAAAACGTTATTGGATATGTTCGGCTTGTCGGATAAACGGGATTCATAACATGGAAAATATTTGCGGTGTTGACATATTTATCGCGGTGGTTTTGCTGACTTCAGCCGTGTTGTCTTTTTTCCGCGGCTTTATCAGTGAAATGTTGGGAATCGGATCGTGGATTGTTGCCGGTGTGGCCGGTTTTTACGCGATGCCGTATCTGGAACCGTTTGTTTTACAGTATGTTCATCGTCCGCTATTCGCCAATTTGATATCTTTAACGGTTGTCGCTATCGTGACTTTGATTATTTTGACAATCGTTTGTTCAAAAATCACGGGCAAGGTGCGCAAAAGCGTTCTTAACCGGTTAGATCATTTTTTGGGATTTATTTTCGGCGGTTTGCGCGGTGTCGTCATTTTGGTTTTGATTTATTTTTTAGTGATGACTTTAGCGCCGAAAAATCTGGAACAGATGCAGAAAAAAAGCAAAGCTTTTCCTTATTTGGAGCGCGTGACCGAAAGCGTGAAAGGGCATTTGCCGGAATCCTTGTTTGACAACCCGGTTCAAAAAGAAGACTCAAAATCCGATGAACTGAAGGAATTGATTGAAAAATTGGATACATCTTCTGAAAAGAAAGCTAAAAAAGAAAGCAAGAAAGCAGCTCAAAAAGAAGAAAAAAAGTCGGTTGGTTCGGAAAAGAAAAATGATTTGTTCGAATCTTTGAACAATCCGCAAGTGGAAGAAAAACCGATGGATCCTGAAAAACAAGGCTATAATAAGAAAGAACGCGAGGAATTGGATAAGCTGTTTTTAGAAAGTGCCGGGGAAGAGGATTCCTTTGAGGACTGATTTGTCGGACGATAAAAAATGGCACAATCGGATTTGATTCTTTTGATTTTAATCGGGCTGTCGATTTTAATCGGATTAAGCCTCGGTTTTTGCGCTGAAATTTTAGGATTGGTCGTCTATGTATTTTCCGGAATATTGGGATATGTGTTCGCGCCGATTTTTATGCCTGCTTTTACGTTTGTTTCGTTTGAACCGATACAGAGAGGCGCGGCGATCCTTTTAGGAACGTTTATCGCATGGATTGTTCTGAAAATAGTGACGGCTTCTTTGGTGTCAGCGGTCAAAAACAGTAGTTTGAATAAATTGGATCGATCTTTAGGCGGTATATTCGGCGGCTTGCGGGCAGGCGTTCTTTTGGTTGTTGTCGCCGTTGTTTCCGGATTTGTTTCGCCGAAGCTTATTCAATCCAGCAAAATTTTAACGTTGTCTTACGTCAGTTCCGCCAAAATGTTTAAAAAATTTCCGGAATTTGATTTTATTGAAAAAAAAGAGCAGAACAAAGAAAACTCTGACGCGGAACCGCAGGAAACTGAAACGACGCAAGAGCAAAGCTGGAAAAAGCGATTGTTATATTATTTGCAGAATACAACGGTTGATACCAAGGACGGAGAAAAAAAATTAATTTCTTCAATTTCTTCTGTTCTTGCTAAAAGCGCGCCAAAAGGAATGGTGCAGAATATTTCTGCTTCGGAAGAGAACAGCCTTGTTTCTGTCGAAACGTATGAAAAAATATTAGAATACGTTTGCGAACAACAAATAGTGGCATGGCTGAACGAAGAACCCATAAATGAAGAAGAAATGGAAAAACAAATAGAAAAAGAAGTGCAGAAAGCGCTGCTTGAAAAGATAAAGAGGTAATTATTTCAAAAATGAACATTCTGGCGATTGACTGCACACACAGTATTTGTTCGGCGGCTTTTTTTAACGGGGAAAAAATCGTTTCCGAAATCGTTGAAAAAATGGAGCGCGGACAAGCGGAGCGTTTGATTCCTATGGTGCAGGATGTTTTGATGAAGGCAAAGCAATCGTTTAAAGAAATTGATGCGATTGCCGTAACGACGGGACCGGGATCGTTTACCGGTGTTCGTGTCGGGCTGGCTGCGGCGGACGGAATAGCTTTGGCTGCGGGATTGCCGATGATCGGCGTTTCCGTGTTGGATGTTTTGGCATGGAAAATCAACAGACTGCAGCCGGATATTAAAAAAGTATGTCTTGTCTTGGAAACAAAACGAGACGATTTTTATGCACAATGCTTTGAATCGGGAAAACCTGAGGCGGAACCGGCCGTTGTGTCCGCAGATAAATTAGCCGGTTTAAACGGATATGTTTTCGCCGGAAATGCTGCGGATCGATTGAAAGAAACAATTACAAAAATTTCCGTTTTGAACATTTCAATGCCTACCGCCGCAGAAATAGCTTTGTTTTGCGCACAAAAAACACCGCAAAAGGAATATCCGGAACCGCTTTATTTGCGTGAAGCCGAGGTAACGTTATGTCGGAAATAAGGGTTGAAAACGCTGATTTTGCGCCAGTCTATGCGGATATACACAAGGCATGCTTTGATCATGGATGGAATGAATCTATGATGCGTCAAATGCTGTTAATGCCCGGCGCGGTCGGTCTGATCGCGTATGATGAAAACAAACCTGTCGGCATTGTGATATATGCATACAGTCCGCAGCAGGCGGATATTGTGACTTTTTGTGTTTTGCCGGATTTTAGGGGAAAACATATTTCAGACGATTTGATGGAAGAATCTTTTCATTTTTTAACGCGGCAAGGGATCAGGGAAATCTTTTTGGAAGTCGCGGTTGATAACGAACATGCCATTAATTTATATCGGCGTCATGGATTTCGGCAAGTCGGCAAAAGAGCGAATTATTATATTCGCGGCGATGTTAAAACGGATGCTTTGGTTATGCGGGTCGAGCTGTAATCTTCGGTTGAAGAGACGGCAAATAAGTTTTTTGTCGCGCACAACAAAGAAAAATTTCCGCCGCCATTCAACAAAGAAAATGCTGTTTGATCGGCTTTTTCCCAAAAAGGCATGGTATAAGGAAAATAAATTAATCCTTTTTTCTTTTGTATAAAAAAACAAAAGTTTTGCAGTTCTTCATAAAAGGATGAAAGTGCCGCATCCGGCATTTCATTAATTTCAACAGATGATGTTTTTCTTTTGTTTTTTATCAGAAAAAATAATCGCCCCTGAGGTTTGAGCAGTCGGGAAGCTTCTTTAATAAGCAAAGAACAATTATTTAAAACGGAATCGTTTAAAGCGGCGATAAAAACGGTTTCAACGCTGAAAGGCGGTGGAAGAGCCGTAAAAAAGTTATTTTCAATAAAGTATTCCGTTTCAAAAAGGATGTTCGGATTGTTTTGTTCAAAAACGGCTAAAAAAGGAAAAACGGGACCTATTAAAACAGCAGATGATCCGCGTAAATTTTCTTTTGCAAAAAAAGCACCGATTTGTTTTTGTAATCGTTTGCCGATAGGAGAAACAAAAAAAGCGTTGGGAGTTCGATATGTCGCTTTCATTATTTCCGGATCCTTAAAACAATAATTTCTAAAATTGTATCATAGCTCAAAAAAAGATAAAAGGAGTTAATGATATGTTATTTATATATTTTTATTTATTCTTTTTCTTTTTTGTTTGAACGTTTGATTGTGTTTTTATTGCTGATATTTGTTTTGATTTTGGGCGTTGTCTGTTTCCTTTAACGGCAGCATTAACGGATGTTTTAGTTTTTTCTTGTTGAGATTTTACAACAGATGCCGGCGTTTTCTTTTCTGTTTTATCATTTTGAAGCTGCGGTATCAGAGTGACCGCCGGTTTAACGGGGGAAGCCTTTTGTTTTTTTATCTTGTTCAGCTGTTCAAAGCGTTTTAATTCCAAATCCATCAAACGGCATCTGTGATTTTTTACATCCCATGAAATATTAAAAGCTTTGCATGCGTTGATTTGCTGAACTTTTTCCGTGGCCGGAAAAAACAAAGGGATACTTTCTCCCGCGGTCCATAAAAAAACAATGGCAATCGGAGCGATCAGACTGCGCCGTAAAGTTTTTTGTTTGATTAACAGTTCGTAACACAAAAAACCGCCGATGATAAATAAAAGCGTTTCCATGCTTAATGACAGCCAGAATTGATTTTCTGCTGCTTTCGGATTGGAAAATTCCGGTTCTTCGGGAAAAGCGGCCAGAGTATCCGTTAAAATAAAAGTATCAGAGATCCATAAGCTGACAGTTTTTATGCCCAATCCGGTTAACAAAATCAGATTGAACAGAAAAAACGAATATTTAACGGCTAAAGTGCCGTATTTTCGTAAATGTGAAAAAAAACGGTTTTCCATTTTGTTCCTTTTTTCAGCGTTTCTTTTGTATCTGTTTTGAATGCAAAAGAAAAGAGTTTTCAGCATTCGAAAAAAGCTTGTTGTTTCACAATCTCGAGTATATTCTGATGAAAAATTTTTTTTAGAAAGAGAGAATGCCTATGTTTTCACCACGTCAAGAATTTTTATTAAGCGCTTTTGCTTCTTATATTCGTCAAACCACGATTGCCACAAAACGGGCTGTTTTGCAGGCGTATCAGGATCATCCCGAGTTTGCGGAAAAATTTTTGCAATATTTTGATTTAAAATTTAATCCCGCAAAAGCCGGTGATAAAGCTTATTTGGAATTGGAAAGCGAAATTGATGCCTCGATTCCAAAAGATACGGCTTTAAAAGCGGTGTTTTCTGTTTTAAAGGCAATGATTCGTACGAATTTTTATCAGGGCGAAAAAGAATATGTCTCTTTTAAAATGAAATCCGGAGACATTCATCATTTGCCCAAACCTAAACCGATGGCGGAAATTTTTGTTTATTCTCCTTATGTGGATGCCGTGCATCTGCGTTTCGGCAAGATTGCGCGCGGCGGTATTCGCTGGTCAAACAGAAAAGAAGATTTCAGAACGGAAATTTTAAGCTTGGTTAAAACACAGCAAGTCAAAAATGTTGTGATTGTCCCCGTCGGAGCAAAAGGCGGCTTTTTCCCTAAAAATCCGCCGAAAGGAAAAGAAGAGATTCGGGAATATGCGATTAATGCGTATAAAACGTTGATTCGGGGTTTGTTGGATATTACGGATAACATTATTGACGGTAAAGTCGTTCATCCGAAAGATGTCGTTCGTTATGATGACGATGATCCGTATCTGGTCGTTGCCGCGGATAAAGGAACGGCGGACTTTTCCAATATAGCTAACGCGCTTTCCGCCGAATACGGTTTTTGGTTGGGGGATGCTTTCGCTTCCGGCGGTTCAACGGGTTTCAGCCATAAAGGAATGGCGATTACGGCGAAAGGGTCTTGGGAAAGCGTCAAACGTCATTTCCGTGAAATGGGGCGCGATTGCCAGGCGGAAGACTTCACAATGGTCGGTGTCGGCAGTATGGCGGGCGACGTGTTCGGAAATGCTTTGTTGTGTTCGGAGCACAGCAAGCTGATCGCCGCGTTTAACTCGTCTTCGATTTTTATTGATCCGAATCCGGATCCCGTCGCTTCTTATAAAGAACGCAAACGTTTGTTTGATGCGGAAGCGGGATGGGCGGACTATGACCGTTCCGTTTTGTCTGCGGGCGGCGGCGTTTACAGCCGCAAGGAAGAAATGATCACCATTTCAAAAGAGGCCTGTGCGGCGTTGGGGCTGTCTCGGACGGTTCTTTCTCCGGATGAATTGATGAAAGCGATTTTATCCGCGCCGGTTGATTTAATGTACTTCGGCGGAATCGGAACGTATGTCAAATCTTCCGTCGAATCTCAAATGGATGCCAAAGACAGCGCTAACGCGGCTTGCCGTATTGATGCGCCGCAGATCAGGGCGAAAATCGTCGCTGAAGGCGCCAATCTGGGATTGACGCAAAAAGCGCGCATTGAATATGCTTTAAACGGCGGACGGTTGAATACGGACGCTGTTGACAATTCCGGCGGCGTTGATTGTTCCGACCATGAAGTCAACATTAAAATTCTGCTGAATGCTGTCGTCGCCGATAAAAAAATGACGATGGAAGAACGCAATGTTTTGTTGAAATCAATGCAGGATGAGGTTGCGGGATTGGTTTTGCGTGACAATTATCTGCAAACGCAAGTGCTGTCATATATGCAGCACCGCGGCGCAAAAAGCATTCCCGGCAATAAAAAGTTGATGCACGTTTTGGAAAAAGAAGACAGGCTGAACAGAGCTCTGGAATCTTTGCCGACGGATGCGGAAATGGACGAAGGGTTCAATCGGGGTTTGGGGCTGACACGTCCGGCTTTGGCTGTTTTGATGGCATATGCAAAGCTGTATTTGTATGAAGAAGTTTTAAACAGCGATTTACCGGATGACACATATGTTCGGGAAAATATATTACCCTTCTATTTCCCGGAAATATTAAGACAAAAATGGCCGGAATATATTGAAAAGCATTCTTTGCACCGTGAAATCAGCGCGACAGTGATCGCAAATAATCTGATTAATCGCGTCGGCATTAACTTTATCGGCAAAATGCGCGGAGAAAGCAACGCTCCCGTCGTGGATGTCGTTAAAGCGTATTTGGTCGTTTCCGCGGCGTATAATACCGAAGCGCTGTTCGGATTGATTGAAGCAAAAGACGGGAAAATGCCTTCTGACAAACAGATGGATGTGATGCGTCGTTTGGTTGCTGAAATTGAAAATATGACTTTAACGATTTTACGCAACGGTATGGATGAAGATATTGCCGGAGAAATTAAAAATTGGAAAGGGCACAAAGATGAAAAGCTTTCCGATTTGAAAGCTGATTTATCCGCCTGAATTTTTTATTGACGGAAAAGCGCCGATCTTTAAGGTCGGCGCTTTTTTTTGCAGATATTTTTGTTATTCGCTTATGGTCAGGATGTTTTTTCCGGCGAACCGGCTAAAATAAAGAGAAAAAAATGAGGCGGCAAATGAAATATTCGGTTCTTCTTCTTTCTTTCTTCTGTTTTTTTATCGTTTCCTGTGCCGAAGATATTAATGATAACTCTTACCGGATGGCTTCAGTCGGTGAAGCCAATCGTGTCGGGCAAGGAGTTATTATTTCTGTCCGTCCTGTTCAAATACAGGGGGATTCTCAGGCGGGGGCTTTGACGGGCGGATTGGCCGGAGGAGTCGCGGCTTCGACGATCGGCCGAGGTTCCGGCAGCGTGTTGGCTTCCGTCGGGGGAGCTTTGTTGGGGGCTTTTGTCGGCGGATTAACGCAAAAAGAACTCGAGGAACAACAGGCATTGCAATATATTGTACGATTGACCGACGGAAATATGATTACCGTTATTCAGGGGATGAAAAATCGACTCGAGGTCGGACAGCGGGTTTTCGTTTTATACGGTCAGGAAACGCGTTTGATACCGGATAATCTGCCGTTGTCGTAAAAGGCTCTTTTGCAGGGAATTTGTTATGTTTATTAAAAAATTGTTAATTTTTTATAACTAAATACTACCTTTTATCCTGATTTTATGGTACATTATTTCTTCGTGGGCGGTCGGGAATGGAAAAAACGGTTCAGGGCCTGCCTTTGATTGATGACGTTTGGCGCAGGGCAGAAAAAACCGGCTTTGCGGCAGAACGTGAACTTTTGACACACAGGATATAGGAATGGCGAAAGAAATTTCTTTTTCGACAGGTGATTTTGTCGTTTATCCGACTCATGGCGTCGGTAAAGTTTTGAGTATCACAAAAGACACCGTTGCAGGACAAGAATTAGAACTGATAGCAGTTCATTTTGACAAAGATCGTATGACATTGCGTGTTCCGATGGCAAAAGCGAAAAATTCGGGACTAAGAAAACTGTCTAATAGAAATATTATGGATACGGCTTTAGAAACGTTGCGTGGAAAGTCGAAGGCAAAACGCACGATGTGGAGCCGCCGCGCTCAAGAGTACGAAGCGAAGATTAATTCCGGCGATCCCGTTTCAATTGCTGAAGTTGTGCGTGATTTGTATCGGTCTCAGGCGCAGTCTGATCAATCTTACAGCGAACGCCAGATTTATGAACAGGCTTTGGATCGCTTGGCCAATGAATTGGCTGCGTTGGAAAAAATTAATACTCAAGAAGCCACAGTTAAATTGTGTGATATTCTTCAGTTGGCGGGTTAACCGACTAATGCTTTAAAGGAGGGCTGAAAAGCCCTCTTTTTTTATCTGTCAAACGCTCGGTCGGCGGAGATATTTTCAGGGAACCGCCGTCGAATTTAAAGCATTTTTACGCAAATAAAAAGAAACCGCGGGGAGGGTTTAGGCAATCTTTCCGCGGTT